>CAWIVJ010000007.1:0-457835 GCA_963839525.1 uncultured bacterium
CTCAATGTAACCGACAGGCAGGGGAAAGTTAAAAACATTACAATTCAACGGATGCGGGCATTAAAAACTTCTCAATTAAGGCTTGTTGTTATAACGCCCGACCGATTTATAAACGATAATGCGGAAGAAACCCGTTTGCATGGGGAGTGCGTTGAAGTTTTACAGTTTGATAATTTAATTGAAAATAATTTTTGTATAAAATCCATTTTTGAATTTAATCAAAAAAATATTGATAATCTCAAAAGTCAATTTGAACTTGTTATTATAAGTGAAAAAGAGAGTTTTCTGCAAGGTCAAAAACTCAAACTTTCTAGTCAGCCATTTAAAGTTTTACTGTATTTTGCAAAAAATCCAAATATACCAATTCCAAGAGATATTTGTATATCAAATATATGGTCGGCGGATTATCCAAATGGCGATAAAATGCTTGCGGATAACATTGCCTTTATTCGCTCAGCAATAAAAAAGGTTACAACCGAAAATTATATTGAAGCTAAAAACAAACAAATAACCTTTAAGTTAGATAAAACAAAGATTTACACTATATAGATTTATTTTTTAAAATCCCTCGTTTTTTAGACGGGGGATTTTTTTCGTATTTTTTCGGCAAAATTTCGTAAAAAATCGTATTTTTTTAGGGAAGCGGGTTTTGGAAATTCCTTTTAAAGTGTGGATATACAGAACGGAACAAAAGGAAACACACAAAGGCGACCTAAAAATCATGAAAAATTTTAGAAAACGAAATTTCATAGAAAAAACAAAGGCTGAATTTCAAAAATATTCACCAACCCCGATAAGTGATGACGAGGCTATTGAAATACAAAAAAATCTTTTTGGCGTTATCGGCTTGCTTATTAAATGGGATAACAACGAAAAAAAACAAAAAACCTTGCAAGGTTGATATTACATAAAATAGGAGACAAAAACATGTCAAAAAAAATCAAATTAAAAAACCTGAAAAGTCGGCAGTCTTACACTACAAGACAACTCGCACAAGTGTTAGATGTTCACATTCGAACTGTGCAAATGTGGAAAAGTGAAGGCTTAAAGCCGATTGAAAACACTGTACCGCTTTTGTTTATGGGCTTTGAAGTCAAAGACTTTATTCAACAACGGCAAAAAGACAAAAAAATCAAACTCACAAAAAATCAATTCTATTGTGTAAAGTGCAAAAAAGCCGTTATGAGTAAAGAAAACGGAATTGAAATTATCAGAACACAAAAACTTATCGGCAAAGACCTTTTGGCTGAATTGATTTTAAGAGGTGAGTGCGAATTTTGCGGATGCAAATTAAACCGCTTTTCTCATGTCGGCAAACTTGATGAAATCAAGCAAACCTTTACTATCAAAGGGGGTGAATAAAGATGAGTAAATCAGCCCTTGAAAAAATTGAATTTGACAATTTCGTTTCGGAATATATTAATTTCCGAAATCAAGCAGGCGGGTATTTCTTGAAAATGGCAGAAACTATCGCGCGGGCAAAGTCAAAAATGAAGCCTAAAACATTTAAGAAATTTTTGAATGACCCGTTAGTGAACCTCAAACGCTTGCAGGCAAAGAAATTGATAACCATTTATGAGGTTGCAAAAAGTGATAGTCGACTAACAAATTTTTTCAACAAAGAAGGGGTCGAAAAGTCTTATTTGATAACAATTATCAAGGATAATGATACTCGACACCAGTTTATTGAAATTATCGAAGACGACGTGTTCACGGTTAAACAGACAAAGCAGGCGGTCAAACTCATTTCCGACAATCAGAAAACACCTAGCGAAGCAGTGGAAGCGGTTAAAAATCGTCAATCGCTTCCGACGCCCGCGCCGAGTGTTCAAAAGACAATCCCGCTTGAAAAGTATAAAAATCTTGAGGCGGATTATCAAAAACTTTTGGCAAAAAATCAGGAACTGGAAGAACAGCTTGCAAAAATATCAAAAAATGACCTCGTTCCCTTACCTAAGAACACTCAAGAAAACAATCTTTTTTCATCAATGTTTGATGAGAACGGAAAGCATAAGTTTCACCCTCAATAAGGTATTATATGAGGTCTTAAACAGCCTCGTGAACACTGACAATCAAGGCATGAAATTTACGAGGTTAAAAACGTAGTACAAAAGTTAAAAAAATGGAGATAAAAAAATGACAAAAATTAACGCAAAAAACGAAAAAATTAAAAACAAATATTATGAGTATTTGCAAGAAAATCAAGGATTTTCACTTAACACAATTACGGCAATCAAAAAATCAATTTACCGTTATGAGGAATTTTCCGACTTTGAGGACTTTTCAAAATTCTCAAAGAAAAAAGCGGTAGAGTTCAAAGCGTGGCTTGAAGCTAAAAAAGACCCTCGCACAAAAAAACAAATTTCGGTTACAACTTGTTATCACTACTTAAGAAGCCTTAAAGACTTTTTCAAATGGCTTTCATTTCAACCCGGTTACAAAAGCAAAATCAATATGACCGAAGTTGAATTTTTAAGACTTCCAAAAGAAAAAGCACGCATCGCAGTCGCATCAAAACGCGAACATTGGAGTAAAACAATTTGGGATATAAAAGAAGGAAGATTTCCCAGATTAAAAGCTGAAATAAGAAATACACCGGTAAAAGAATTAATAGAAGAAGAGCAAGACTTATACATTAGATTGCATGGTAAATTAACAAACGAGTTAATTAATGCACTATTTTTTAATGCAAATCATATTGATACAGAAGGTAGAACACCTTTATTTTATTGCACAGATGAATTACAGGTCGAAAATTTAATTAAAAAAGGTGCTGATATTTTTCATAAAGATTTTAATGGTCAAACACCAATGCATAGATATTGTGAAATTGGAAATATTGAAATTGTTAAATTATTATCAGAAAATGGTGTAAATCATATGGTTAAAGATAATAAAGGAGTTACCCCACTAGATTTAGCAACTCGAAATGGACATAATGATGTTTCAAAGCTTTTTGATGTAGGCACAAAAGGTTTTTCCAAAATAATTGGAATGGCTGATCTAAAGACAGAATTAAGAAATGGTGTTATCTCCCCATTAACTAATCCTAAGTTCCAAGAAAGAGGTATTAAACCTTTAAATGGTATTGTTCTTCATGGCTTATCAAGAGTAGGTAAATCATATATGGCTGAGGCTTTAGCAGAAGAGCTGGGTAGAAATTACTATAAAATTAAATGTACAGATTTTGGAAACGAATATCAACATAAAACAGCACAATTATTGAGAGAACGGTTTCAATCAGGATCAAATTATGGCGTTCTGATTTTGGATGATATAGAAGCTATCGCACCGTCAAGAGAAGCTTTGGATGGTTGTGCATCTGCTGTTGATATAACAGAACAAGTAAATGTTTTACTAGAAGAACTTATAGAATGTCGTAAAAGGGGTATTTTTGTTATTGCGACAGCTAATAATCCTCAAAAAATAGACAAAGCTGTAAAGGATAGGTTTTCTAGGTCATTTTTTGTTTCGCCACCTGATTTACAAGCTAGAATAGGTCTTTTTAGACATGAATTAAGTAAAATTCCTACAGATGATAAAATTGATATAAAAGAATTATCACAAAAAACTAAGAATTATACTGCTGAAAAAATTGAAATTGTAGTAAACGAAGCAAATATTGCTTCAATTAATAATAATCAAGATGTAGTTACAATGACTAATCTAATGGATGCTCTTAAGAAAATAAAAGCCCCGATTTCTCAAAGTGAACTGGAAGAATATAGATTAAATATTCCGACCACAGAAACAGGTGGGACTGCAAATAGTTCACAAATAATTACATTTACAGATGTTGCAGGAATGAAAGATATAAAAATGAAATTGGAGGATGATATAATATTGCCTCTAAGTAACCCTGAACTATACAAAAAAGTCGTTGGTAAGTCTCCAAATGGTCATCTTTTTTACGGACCTCCTGGATGTGGTAAAACTTGGATTGCAAGAGCTTTGGCTGGAGAATCCGGAAGAAGTTTCTTTGAAATGGATTCTTTAGCTAGTGAATCTGTATTACTGATTAAAAAAGTATTTGAAACAGCAAAATATAATTCTCCATCAATTTTATTTATTGATGAAATAGAAGCATTTGTTCCTCCAAGAGGTGCTGGTGTTACTACTGTTAGCGAAAATAAAATTACATCTGAGTTCCTTAGACAACTTAATGACTGTGGAAAGGATGATGTATATGTTATTGCTGCTACAAATCATCCAGAATTAATAGATGATGCAGTAAAAAGAACAGGAAGATTTGATAAGAAAACTTTTATCCCTCCACTTGACAAAGAAGCAAGAGAAGAATTATTTAGGATTAATTTTAGGAATTATGAGTATTTAGAAGAAGGTGTTGATTTTAAAGTATTAGCAGATTTAACACACAATTTTACAGCTGCACAGATTAATAAAATTATTATGGATATACAACAAAAAGTTTTCAAAGAAATTGCAAAAAAAGTAGATATTAATAGCAAGGTAACTCAACAAAAATTAGTTGATGCTATTAAGGAAACTGTTCCTGAACTTACTGATGAAATTGTTAAAAATTTCAAAAAATTATTAAAGTAAGTTTAATTATTTTTTTTACGAATTTTATTAATTATTTTACAAATACCAACTATAGCAGCATAAATTGAACCCGTAAACAATGCTCCTTTTGCAATTAACTTAGGAGTATAATGTAATTTTCCAAATAAAGGTTTTGACGAAAATTTAGGTTTGTTTAGATAATCTACCAATTTATATCCTTTAGATATTTTATCAATAGCATTAAATATCCATTGGTCGACAGGATGTAATATTTTTTTCAACCCTTTAATTTTAATAGCGACTCTTTTAGGAGCATTAAGTAATTCAAAATATTCCTCAGTTCTTCCACTATCTTTAAGAAACTTAAGTTTTTCTCTATATTCACGACTGGCAGCATAAGTATCAAAATCTATATCAAATTCTTTTGCTATACCATGCAAAGAACCAAGGACTAAAGAACCACCCAGCCCTGCTGCTAAAAGATAGTTTTTGCTATTATTTTGTTTATTTGATGATATTTTTTGAACTTGTGTCATATATAACCTATTTCTTTTATTAAGTTATTTAATTATTTAGAGTCTTTATAAGCTCTTTTTCTAACAATTTCTTCTGCATCTTGGGCAAATTTATCAATTTTATTTATGTCTTCTTGGCTAAATTTTGATAAAAAAGAGTGATAGTGTCTGTCACCTTTAATGAACCCTCTAACATCAAGCAAGTCCCCTGGATGTTCACCAGCCTTTTTAAAGCCTTTAAGTATTAACAAAATAGAATCTTTGGATAAAACTTGTCCATATTCTTCAATAATTGCACTTAGAGGACTGGTAAGAACTTCTTCTACAGGTTCACCTTTTGTAAATTTATCATATAACCTTACAAATTTATTTCCTACTTTTTCGGTTTTGTGCTCGGGTTTTAAATTTGAAATTCCTGCAAGTAAATCAAGAAGCTGGTCTTTAGAGCCGTATTTATCAAATTGCCCCATAATAGCAAGAGCTTTTTGTTCATCCAAACAAGCAGACCCAATTATACTATCAATGTACTTTGCTTTTTCTTTAGCAAACTCAACTGGATTTGTTTCATCATATTTGAATTTAGGTTTTGGTAATTCAAGTTTCGGTTTTGTCGGAACTATAGATGGCCCATCTTTAATAGTTGGCTTTGATTGAGGAGTTTGTTTTGGATGATCTACATCTCCAACTGTTTTTTTTCCTTTAAATAATTTGTTTAAAAATTCACCTATTTGTTTATGCTTTACAATTGCAACAATTAAAGTAACTACTCCTAAACCTGCTAAAATATATTTACCCGTGTTATCCTTTTTGCTAGAGGCTTCAAACTTATCAGAGGATGTTGTAATAACAGTACTCTGCTCTGAACTTGTTCTTTGTTCAGGAGTAATAGAATTATTCTTAAAAGAAACTTGTTGAACTTTCATCACACACCCTATTATTTATATTAAAACATAAAGTCGTATAAAATTGCCTAGTTATAATAAATATTATCCAGTTGTATAAAAGTTAGTCTTTATAAACTCTTTTTCTGACGATTTCTTCCGCATCTTGGGCGAGTTTATCAATTTTATCTAAATCTTCTTGGCTAAATTTTGATAAAAAAAGAGTGATAGTGTCTGTCACCTTTAATGAACCCTCTAACATCAAGCAAGTCCCCTGGATGTTCACCAGCCTTTTTAAAGCCTTGAATTATTAATTTGATAGAATCTGTTGATAAAACATTTCCATAATCTTCAAGTATTGCAGATAAAGGACTAGTTAGAATTTTTTCAATATCAGGTTCCTTTTTTGCAAATTTATCATATAATTGCAAATACTTATTGGCTATTTTTTCTGTTTTGTTTGTTATACAACAAATAGAAGTTAATAATTCCATAAGCAATTCATTAGACCCGTATTGATCAAATTGTTCCATAACATTTAGTGCTATTTTTTCCGGATCATATGCATAACCTTCTTTTAAAAATTTATCGTTCTTAAAATATTTTGCAGCTACTTGAGCTGATTTTTCATCTGCAAAAATATAATTAATCGCATTTCTCATATAAGCATCTTTTTCTTTAGCAAATTCTACGGGATTTGTTTTATCATATTTAAAGTTAGGTTTTGGTAATTCAAATTTCGGTTTTGGCGGCACTATAGGCGGTTCATTTTTAACAAATGTGTTTTTCAACTGTGGTTCTAATGAGGTCTTTTTAGAAGGTTTTTTAGAAGAACTTGAGAAAAAATCAGATATTTTAGCAAAAAATCCTTTTTTTACTTTTTCTGTCTCTTCCGAAAATTCTTTAAATGC
The DNA here is from genome assembly GCA_963839525.1 of uncultured bacterium. Lineage (GTDB taxonomy): Bacteria > Cyanobacteriota > Vampirovibrionia > Gastranaerophilales > Gastranaerophilaceae > CAWIVJ01. The sequence continues at coordinate 6,832 of CAWIVJ010000007.1, forward strand.
TCTTTCAGCTTCATATGCAATTTCTTCAGTTATTTTTTTAGCCTCATCACCAAAATTTTTAAACCTTTTACCGGTAAATGTCTGATATTGAATTTTTTTGTTGAACATAACTTTATCCCCGTGGGATATTTTACATGTTGTAATTTGCATTTTAAATTATCCTTATATTACAATATTTTCTTTGCTGAATCTATAACCGAATTTACAACTGTTTTTGTTACTTTTTCTGCATCAAATATTTTCTGAAAATACTTCAATCTTTCTAATCCTGCTTTGTCTAAACAACCCATTTCCTCAGCTTCTTTTAGCTTTTCAAATTCTGATAATTGGAGCGGGGCTATCATTTTATAGATTTTAACAAAATTGTTATATCTCTCAGGTTCACATCTGTTTTGTACCATGAAATACAAAACTTAAATGGGTCTTAAATGGTTTTTCAGGCTCTGAAATATAATTATCAAAGGCTTTTTGTACTATTTTTTCTAATTTATCATTACTGTATGCACCCAATTCAGAAGAATCTATTAACTATTATAGAGCATATGGGCGACGAAATTTTAATGCAATTGAAATTGCAAAAAAGTTTGGAATATTAGTTCTTAAACGAACTAATACCGATGGTAAAGGTAATATTGATTTTGACAGAGAAATTTATAGAGATGTAATTGAGGTCAAAGATAACACTGATAATATGACAATATGCCACGAATTTGGTCATAAAACATTACATCCTATAGTAGACAAAGTAGCTAGAAAAGGTGACACATCTCATCCAGTTGCTAAAATAGAAGAACAAGCAGAAAGTCGTGGTAGAGAAATTCTTTTGCCAGAAGAAATCGTATTAGAATATATAGAAGAAAAAGGTTTTATAAATACAAAATACCTGAAAAAAACATTTGTTCGTGAATTTTCTAATACTTTTAATATTTCACTAATAACAGCTGAAATAAGATTAAAAGAATTAGGTTTTGTAATATCTAACATATAAAAACCATTCTCCCCATGCCAGCCAAGACAGTATTAGTGTGTTATAATTGCTGTATTGTAGAAACAATAAGGGATTAAGCTAAAATGGCGGATTTAGCAGAATTAAATAAATATCAGAGTACAATAAGCATTGAAAGACTTATGTCTTTTGTTTTACCGGAAGAAAATATTGAAAATGTTCCGCCGGAAGTTCTTATAAAACGCTATGAAGAAAATATTTTGATTTCACAGGCTTTTTATCCTGTTTTATCGGTTTTGGAAATAACTTTGCGTAACTCTATTGATACAATGCTAAAAACAAAATTCGGCGAAAACTGGATTGAAAAAGAACTTGCTAATCAAACTATTTTACAAGATTATGATTATAAATCTCTTAAAGAAACCGCAGAAAAAATACACCTCAAATATAAAAATGAATATTTTTTAAGTGGAAAAATTATCTCAAATTTAACTCTCGGGTTTTGGGTAAGTTTATGTTCCAAAAAATATAATGTTTCAATATGGACCAAACAAGGTTGTTTTAAAGGTGTTTTTGTTAATTATCCGAATACAAAACAAGAGCAAATTGATGAAATATCAAAAAAATTAACTTCTATAAAAAAACTGCGGAATAAAATTTTTCACTATAAACCAATTTTAAAACAAAAAGATAAAATTTTAGGGAAGTATAATGAAATACTTGAAATATTAAGTTATTTGCCGATAGATGATACGAATATTCTTAATAATTCTTGTAATTTTAAAAATGTTTACAATTCTATTATTAAACATCAAAAAACCTAGAGCACTATGCAAAGCAGGAAGAAACTCTAGGTTACCTAATATTATTATACATTATTTTGTGTTATTTTTCAATATCTTTTGCTACACTTTGTTAAACAAAAGATAACTTGTTACTTCCATGCCAGTCAACGCAGGATTTTAATTTGGTATAACCTGCATTGTAAAATTATCATTTCATAAATCCTTTTTGCTGGAGGAGTGTAATTTAATAAAATTTGAAGTATTAAAATTTCTTGTAAAATTTTCGTAATATAATTTAATAATGGTAGCAAATTTTATTTTTAGAGTTTTTAAGCATATAGAATGTTTAGTTAGAATTTATTAAAGACAGGAGTATAAAAATGAAAGTTTCCCTTGTTTGAAGTCATCAAGGCTTATGACATTATTTTCATTTTTATCTATGCTCTCAACACTAACTTCATCTATTTTTTGCATTAATTCGTAAGTTTTTGCAAGTGCAACTATAATTTTTTGGTAATGTTCAACATTTTCCCAACTTAAAACTCTGCCTTTACGGTCTTTTAACCACTTTTGTGCAGGCTGATATCCCCCGATATAAAATTCCCAAGCTTTCTGTGGTACATTGTCAAAATACTGTGTGCGGTTTATATAAACTTTGTTGTCTTTGTATTCAGTTTTTTCGACTTCGTTATTGCCTGTAATTGGGTATGAAGTTATAAACTCATTGACTTTTGGACCTTCAAGCAAATGTATTTCGCGTATTTGTTTCCCCAAAACCTTGATTTTAAAGAAATAATCCGCATTTTTAGGATAAGGAATTTTAGGAAAATCAATTTTTAGAAACTCTTTAAATTTTTCCCTGTATTTGTGGGAATAAAGCACACCATAGATATAATCCAAAATATCTATCGGAGCAAAAGTATTTGCCGTTTCTTCTTTTTCAGGTGTAAAGGTTAAGCTGGTTTTTTGTTCCAATTCTTTAACTATATCTATATTCAAGTTTGGTGTTCTGTTTTGTTCGAAAAATGATTGTTGTTCAGTTTTAGGATAAATATAAAGTGGGAAACCCTGTCATCAAGATTAACTCCTGAAATATAATCAAAAAGTTGTCTTAAAAACGGATTGTTTTTTGAAATAAGTTCTCTTGCTTCCTGTCTTGAAAAATCTTCCAATGTTTTGTCATTCAATCTGGCAACGAAAAGTCCGTATGCAATTGTTTGTGCGTACATATCCGCAAAAGTATGTTCGTCTAAATCATGTAACAATATTGTTTTAAAAGCATTTAGCTGATTTTTTAAAGAATTGTCTTCATCTTGCTTGACTGCTTTTTCTAAAACATCTTTCATCATTACTGCTTTTTGAGCCATCATTTCAGCAAGTTGTTTAGCTGATTTAATACTTTGTCCTTGATAATCGCAAAAGTTTCTTATATGGTTGATTAAATTATCAAACTCTTTTGGGTTTGTCTGAATCTGGTTACCGACAATTTGCCCTATCTCAATTCGTTTAACTTCTTCCCCGTTTACAAAAAATCTAAAATCAAGGTAATTTGTATAAATAAGATTGTCTAAACTTTTTAAATATCTTTTCTTTTGCTCAATTTCTCTATCATCAAGGCGGTCTAAGTCTTTTGTCAAATCTTTAGCTTCTATATAACCAAGTGGAATATTTTTCTTTTGAACAATATAATCAGGTGCACCACAACTGATACGCTTTGGCTCATTAATTGCTTGTACTCCTGTAACCGTTCTTTCGATAAGTTCTTGTAAATCTCCCCTGAAACTATGTTCAGTGGTTTTTCCTGTATTAAACTTGTTTATTATGTTCCCAAGATATTTTGTTAACATAGCCCGTTCCAATGTATCTTAATTACTTAAAGTAGAACGGCTAAAGTTCATAATTATTAAAGGAATTAGAAAAAAATCATTCAGAAAATGTAATAGTGAAAATTAATTATTAATGCTTGCAATTTTTGTATAAAGTTGTATAATGTTGGTATGGATATGAAAGATTTTATACAAATTGATGAAGCTTCTAAGATACTTAATGTTACTACTATGACATTAAGACGTTGGGATAAAGCAGGAAAATTAAGGGCTTATCGTCATCCGATTAATACGTATCGTTTATATAAAAAATCAGATATTGAAAATTTAATGAAAGGGATAAGTAATGACTAAAGAAAAGTTATCGTTTGTTCCATTAATTGAATCTGCTTGGGACTTTTATAAGAATTTAGAAAAAGAATTAGACAGTACTTGTCCTGCCCCCGTATAATTGGTCCAAAACTAAAGTTAGTTTTTGTTAAGTCGAAAACAGAATTAGAAAGGACAAAAAAGTATGAAAAAAGGTACAAAAACAAAACCGGAAGAGATTATTGCGACTCTTCGCCAAGTTGAAGTAATGATTAGCCAAGGAAAAACTGTTCCTATGGCGTGCAGAGATTCGGGAATTACAGAGCAAACATACTATCGCTGGAGAAAAAAGTATGGTGGAATGCAGGTTCCGCAAGCAAAAGAATTTAAAAATCTTCAATTAGAAAATACTCGTTTAAAAAAAGCCGTAGCTGAATTAACATTGGAAAAACTTGTTTTAAAAGAAGCACTCTCGGGAAACTACTAAGCCCTCAACGTCAAAAACAAGCTGTAATTCATATTGTTCAAAAACTCGATATTTCAGAAAGGAAAGTATGCAAATATCTCGGGATAAATCGTAACACCCAAAGATACGCTCCAAAAAAATTGGATGATGAAGATGAATTAAGAAAAGATATTGTAAGATTAGCTGAAAAATACGGCAGATATGGTTATCGAAGAATTACAGTGTTATTGAAAGCTGAGGGCTGGAAAGTAAATCACAAAAGAGTTGAAAGAATTTGGCGGGAAGAAGGACTTAGAGTTCCTCAAAAACAAAAGAAGCGTGGACGATTGTATTTTAACGATGGTTCTTGTATAAGGCTTAGACCTTTGCATAAGAATCACATTTGGAGCTATGATTTTGTACAAGACAGGCTTGCAAACGGTAAGAAAATCAGGATACTAACAGTAATTGATGAATACACAAGAAAATGCTTGAAACTAAAAGTAGGTTATAGCTTAAAATCGGATGCAATTCTTGAATCCCTTGCTGATTTATTTTTTACAGAAGGTATTCCTGAATATATTCGCAGTGATAACGGTTCGGAGTTTGTTGCAAAAAGCGTACAGGACTTTTTGCAACAACTCCAAGTTACCACTGCATATATCACTCCGGGTAGTCCTTGGGAAAACGGCTTTAACGAACGATTTAATGGAATCCTGAGAGATGAATTATTAAACGGAGAAATGTTTTACACTATAAAGGAGGCAGAAGTGATGTTAGAGAATTTCAGAAGATATTACAATGAATTCAGACCGCATAGTTCTCTAAACTATGCTCCGCCTGCACCGAGAGCGAAAGTTATGCCGCTAAAAAATTGTCAAAAACTAACTTTAGTTTTGGACCAAAGATTGGGGGCTTGACATACTCAAAAAGTAATTTTTAACAAGCTTCTTTCAAATTTTGAAGCATTTAATATCCTGTTTTGTGGATATGAACATTTTAATGAAGCTAAAATTATATTAAGAAGTTCGATTGAAAGTCTTGTATTATTCTGCTATTTAACTAAATTCCCAGAAAAGCAAGATAAATATAAGTTAGATTGTGAGATGATAAGATTTAAAAATCATTTTATCGAATACAAGGATTATAAAAACAGCTTTAAATATCCTTCGTTACGTGAAACTTTAATGCAATTTGAAGAATCTAAAATGATTGAAGAAAATGAAAAATTTTTTGAAATTTTGCAACCAGAAAATAAATCTATTATTCTCAAAAAATTAAATACTTCTGAATACGCCTTAAATTCGAGAAGTTTAAAAAAATTGGATGATTTTTTTAAATGTGAATTCAGACCCTTTTTTATGAATTTAGAAAAAATGTATAGAGAAATTGGAATTTTTTCAGATGAAGTAAATTTTGAATTAAGAGAATTGTTATTTAAACAATATAATGAATACTCACAAATAACACATGGTAACCTATTTTACTGGACAAGCAAAAGTTTAAAGATTTCCAATAATGATACTATATTAGTTTTCAGTACAATTAAAAGAATAATTTTACTTCCATATTTAATCTGTAAAGGTAGTGGTATAGTTATTGATGAAACTAAACTAATAACACTAAAAACTGAACTTGATAAATTAGACAAAATAATAATAGAGGGCAAAAATGACTAAAGCAGTAATTTACGCAAGAGTTTCATCTGACGAACAACAAAAAGAGGGGTTTTCAATCCCTGCTCAAATTGATTTGCTTAAAAGTTATGCCGAGAAAAATAATATTGAAGTCGTTAAAACTTACGAAGAAAGCCAAACCGCAAAGCAGGCAGGACGCGCAAAGTTTAATGAAATGCTTAGTTTTTTACATGCCGGCAAGGACGTAAACACAATACTGGTTGAAAAAACCGACAGGCTTTATCGGAACTTTAAAGACTATGTTTTAATTGATGAAAACAAATTTGAAATCCACCTAGTCAAGGAAAATGAAATAATCGGTAAAAATGCAACCTCACATCAAAAGTTTGTTCACGGCATAAAAGTTTTGATGGCGAAAAATTACATTGATAACCTATCGGAAGAAGTCCGCAAAGGCAGGCTTAAAAAAGTTAAAGAAGGTTATTTTATCGGGCGTGTACCTTACGGATATAAAAAACTTGACCCGCGCACATCTGTAATTGATGAAGAAAAAGCTCCTTTTGTTCGACGTGCGTTTGAATTGTACGCACAAGGCGATTTGTCTTTAGACAAGCCTAAAGACAGGATACGGCTTAGAGAAAGTAAAACAAACAAGTTTAAAGATTTTCCTATCTCAGACAATGCCAAAAGTGCGATAAAAGAATACCTAAGAACTAGAATAATAAACGAAAATGAGCCTTTGTTCCAATCACGCAAGAACAAAGGTTTTTTATTGCGACAACAGGCTTATAGAATTTTGAATGATGTCGCCAAATCAGTCGGAATAAAAGACAAAATCGGCACGCATACTTTAAGAAAAACCTTTGGCTATCACGCCCATAACAATGGCTATGACATAACCTTAATCCAAAAATTATTCAATCATTCATCCCCAAGCATAACCCTGCGATATATCGGAATCACGCAAGATGCACTAGATGATGTTTATTTGAGCTTGGATTTGTAGAGTAATCTTACTCCATAGCTCCCAGTTTTTCTTGTTCTTTTGCTTGAGCCTGTGCTATAAGTGATGATAATTTTGTTAAATTATTAGTTAGTTCATTAATCATTACCGGCTGTTTTACAAAACTTTTGAAGAACGGCAAAGTTTTAATTAATTCTCTTGCTTGTGTTGGATTATTAGCTGAAATGCTTATTTCAATATTTCCGCCGCTTACGGTTGGTGTAATTACTGCTGTGTATGTTTTCATCTGTTTTTCCTCCTTATAAAAAATTACTATTACCTGCAAAATTCAATAACAGGTAACAAATCTTTTAAAATCAATAAAATCAGCTAAATAAGTCCGTTATTTTTTGTTACTAAATTTAGAGATTACAGGATTAATGCAGTAAAACATTCTGATTTTTATTTATATTAATATATAAAGCCTCAAAAAAATTTCTTAGAATTTAATCTGAATTTAGCTGTGTTTATTTTGCGTACGTATTTTTGCGGACTTTAAATTTTTAAGAAAAATGTTTATCATTATAAAATAACAACTTGGGAGAAATAATGATAGATTTTAATGACATAAAAACACAATTTACAAATATTATTTATGGGATGACAGCATGGGTGATTTAAGAGCAGATTGGTATGGAATTCAAAAGGCTAAAGAGCAAATAAATTCAGAAAAAGATTTAAAAATGTCTGAAATAGAAGAAATCTTTAGGCCAAAAAAATAATTTTTCATATTATAATACATTTATGAAAAAAACTTTTAAAGTACTAAAAATACTAATGAAAATAATTGTTTGTTCTATATTGTGCTTATTCTTTTTCAGTTCAATTTTTATTGATTCAATGGTTGCAGGGTTTAATGAAGAAACTTTATTATTGGCAATATTTTCGCTAGTTATGATTTCACTGACTTGTGCCATATTTTTTATAAAATCAAAATGGTATTTTAAAATGTCATATATATTAATTTTATTTGGTTATATAAATTTGCCTTTTATTTTACCAAAGTCACGATTAGCTTGGGATAAAGACCAATGTTACGATGATGGTTATTGCAAAGAAGGGTTAAAGTGGGCTGGTGAAATAGTAACAAAAGAATATTGCCTAAATCATAAGCTTATTTGGGATGAAAAAAATCGAAGCTGTAATATGTATTCCAAGGATAAGTAAAATCAAGGCTATAAAAATTTAAACAAGGTTAATTGTGCAGCGTTATTTTCCTTCTTTTCTTCATCAGGCGGCAAATTCTCTGATTTTTCAAACTTCTTTCTATATTCCAATTTTTTACTGAAATTACCAAGAAAATAAAACGGCGTATAAAGCACCTCATAATACCGCATTGAAAGACTATCACCCATAATTACTCTTGCAGGAATACCGAGTAATGATAGTTGAATGTAGGTCATTTTAAAGCATATTTCATCTATATCAATTGCCTCTACAAAAAGTTGATGTTGGTAGTTATAGCCTGCTTCTTTCATTGATTCTGCAAATGCAATAACCATTCCACCGCTACCGCAACATGGTTCAGATAAAGTTAAAATATCCTTGTTTTCCATATCAATTCTTACGTTGTAGCCTGTAAGTTCTGACATTAATTTGCTGACATGAGAAATGTGCTTTTTTTAGGCACTGTATTGATGAAGCAGAAGTGCTTCCTGAATATTTATGGTTTGAACTAGCAAAATTCCTCTCTGGTGTGGCTAATGGTGAAGATTTATTTCACAAATATAGTGAAGGCTATCCAACCTACAGCTATGCAGAGACTCAATCTAAATTTGAAAGAGCCAAAAAATATCCTTTCAATTGTAAAGCAGTTAAACACCTGTTTGACGATTGCAAGGTATGTAGAAGAAAAGACAAAAAGGAGAAAAACAATGAGTACACTGGTTTTTGATAATTCAGGTGAAACACCTGATGACAACGAACAAAATAAAGTTAATCATGAGGACATAAACAACCCGCTTGATTTGCTTAAAAGGCCTTATAATGACTTTGCTCTCGAAGAACTCGAAAAGTGCAAAGCTGAAATGTTCAAAAGGCCTATTATCAGGATAGTTCCTGATGATGTAGACAAGGGTTCAATAAATAATGACCTTATCGAATATAAAAGTTCAACATTTGAATTTAGGACCGAAGGCAAAGGTGACAAAAAGAAGGTTGTAATATTAAGAGTGCTTAATGCAATCATTGAAAAAGTCATCAAGTTTAAGACTTATTCAAACAATAAGACCGATAAACATGGTAAGGCCTTAATTGAAATACAAGCTCGGACAGATAAAGGGACCTTAACAAGTCCATTTATGCTTGAAGGTAAAGCAAAGTGCAGGATTATGGATTTTGCTGAAACTTTAAGTCGGGCAAGTAATTACCTAATTTCTGACGGTGATGATAAAACTGTAAAAGCATTTAGAGAACTGATTAACAAAAAGTGCACCGATACAGTTATACTTCTCTCCAATCCAGGAAGTATTGAGTTTGAAAATTTATCAGGGCGGATTTATGAAAACTGCTATACAGATGGATTTAATACTTACTGGGCGGATGGCGACAGAGTAATTGAATTACCCAACGGAAAAAAGGTAATGCTCGATAAAACTATAGGTAGCAACTTACCTAAGCTATATCAAGAAGATATTGATATAAGTGCTTGTGTATCAAAATTGTTAGAATCAATGGACAAGGCTTTTAATGGGACAATAGGACCATTGTTAGCTTTAGGCCTAGGCGTTATGGGTGTTTTTGCAGAAAAGCTCTGGGAAAATACCTGTGGTTTCCCAACAGGCTTTCTTTACGGAAAGTCAAAGCAAGGAAAAGGGACCATTCAAAACTTGATAAACTATACTTACGGTTTTGATAAAACATTTCTTGCTATGGGAAACAGTACATATAAGTCGATAAATCGTAAATGTAATGCATACAATTCCTGTTTAATACACCTTAATGACATGACTTCAAAAGCCGCTAGAACGGATGGATTTGAAAACAACATTGTTCAAAGCTATGAGAATATTGTTAGGGAAAAAATGCAGGATGGAAACAGGTTTAATAATCTTCCTCAATGTTCTGCAATTTTTGTTTCAAGCAATTATTTGCCTATACAAAAAGAAAAGATGTTAAACCGCATTTTACCAGTATATTTTGAGCCTAATATGTACAATCCTAAAGAGATGGCAGAATATTATAACGAACCTCGTTATTTGTCAAAAATATTGCCAGAGGTATTAAAATATAACTTTGATGACATTTTAAAGACAATTAATGAAGCTAGCAGATATTTTGCAGCACATTTAGATATTGACGAGAGCAGGGAATCACATAATGTTGCTATTGCTTACACGGGTTTGATACTTCTTGAACAACTCGGTAACTATTCAATTCCTAACAGGGACCAAAAAGTAATTGAGTATTTTGAGTGGTATCTCGGACAGTTCAAAGAACTTGAAGAGCCTGTAGACGCTTTCTTAAATCATTTACATGTTCTAATCGAAGAACATATGATTAGATTCGAAGAACATATATGGTTGGAGAAAGATAGGAGCGGGTGTCCTATTTTAACAATTAGAACCCAAACCTGTCTAGATAAATTTAACTCTTACATAGGTAGGATTTACAGCGAAAAATTTATCCATCCTAAAGAGTTCTCTTTATCAGTGAAAGGCTCTCCGTACTACATAAAAACGGAGAATAAAAGGTACAAACCAAGCAGTAAGCGAATACCTGCTGTAGCTTCTTCCACATTCTTGAATATGACCGAATGCCCGAATCTATATTTAATTGAAGAAGAATATGGAAAATTCAAGAAACAGAAGAAAAAATCAGCCGAAATGGGTAACTAATAACACGTGATAACACCCCCCAAGATATAATCCAAAGTTATATCTTGGGGTAGGTGTTATTAGTTATTAAAAAATACACTATTAAAAAAAATGGAGAAATATTATGAATATCGTAAATTCAGAGGAAAACTTGGATTTAATAACGGTAAGCGAAGCAGCAGCATTACTAAGGATTAAGCCACAAACAGTTAGGTTATATTTGATGAATGGAAGACTTCCGAGAAAAAAATTATGCTCAAAGTGGCATGGGAAGCCTCTATTTTTCAAAGAAAGGCTAATTGATTTTATTAAAAACCCAGAGAAATACCAAGAAGGGCTCTGTCTATAAAGACAGGGCCTTTTTAATACAAAGAAAGGATAAGAAAATGACAGTATATTGTAAAAACGGAAGATGGTACTACAACTTTATGATTGACGGCGAAAGGTTTCATAAGTCGATTAAAGGTTGTACAAACTACAAAGATGCACTAAAAGCTGAAAATGTTGTTAAGACAGCATTAATGAGGTCAAATTATGAACTCGTTGAAAAAATTAAAAATACAACCCTGCAAGAAGGTGTTGATTTATACAAGGAATATTCAAAAGCAAACAAAAAAAGCTACGAATTAGATGTTTTGTTTTGTAGAGTCTTTATAGAAGTATTTGGAAAAAATACCAAGCTCAAAGATATTACACCTCAAAAAATTGAACGTTTTAAAGCTGATAGGATGGCTAAAAATTCAAATGCTACTGTAAATAGATACTTAGAAGCTTTAAGTAAACTTTATAATCTTGCAATAGCAAATGATTTGGCAAAAGAAAATCCTATGACAAAAGTTAAAAAACTTAGACAAAAAAATTATAAAATAAGGTTTTTAACCAAAGAAGAAGAAAAAAGATTATTTGAAACTCTTGAGAAAAATAAACAATATTGGCACTTAAAACCAATTATTCTCTGTTCATTATTAGCAGGAATGAGATACGGCGAAATAATAAACTTACAATGGCATAATGTCGATTTTTATACAAATCACATTGAACTTCTTGAAACAAAATCAGGTAAAGCAAGAAAAATTCCTATTGCTAAGAAATTGATGGATGAATTCATAAAGTTAAAAGAGCATAAACATCCAAAGCTTGATTATGTATTCATAAATCCGGCAACCGATGACAAATATATTGATGTTAAAAAAGGATATAGAAATTTGCTTAAAAAGGCAGAAATTTCTAATTTTAGGTTTCATGATTTACGGCATACTGCTGCTACAAGAATGACCGAAATGGGGATTGATTTAGCAGTTGTTCAAGAGATCTTAGGACATAGTGATATTAAAACAACCATGACAGATATGCTCACCCTGTACCTGAGAGAAAGTTGAAAGCTATTGAAGCCTTAGATAACTACGTTGAATGACATTCATTACACAAATATTACACAAAATAAAAAAGCTAGACTTGGGAAACCCTGTCTAGCTTTATTTTTAATAAATGGGCCATCCTGGACTCGAACCCGAAATTGAGCCATTGTTACAGTTGAATAAAATCGCTAAAGTGTTGATTGTCAATGCATTAGCTCTAAATCCCCCGCGTGTTTCTTTGAATTCTTTGGTGCTTTCTTTTATTTCGTTATAACTTTTGATATCGGTATCTTTTAGTTCTTTCATTATTTGTTTGTGAGGCGTTGCCTGACCTACTGTATTTTATCATGCAAAATGTCAGGTTACAAATGGAGATTTGAACAAATGTGAAAATCACCCGTAAGGTTTTTCACAAAAAAACTAGCAAGGGAGAGATTCGAACTCTCGACCTCACGGGTATGAGCCGTGCGCTCTCACCAACTGAGCTACCTTGCCATTTAGTTAAAATTATTCAATTTTTGTAGTGCTCAATTGGCATTTAATTTAACTCTGCTTTGCGGAGTCTCACCGAAAAAAGCTATCTTACTACTCAGGTAAATTTTTACACAAACAAAGATAAATAGCAAGTAAAAATTAAGTACTAAAACGGGAAAAATATAAATTAAAATACTATTCTTATAAATTTTTCATTCTGGTAAATGGCCAGAATAGAAAAACAGCTTTTCCTACAAATCTGTCTTTCTGTAAAAATCCCCAAAAACGGCTGTCTTGAGAGTTTCCTCTATTATCCCCAAGCATAAAATAGTTATCTTCGGGTACAGTAAAAGGTCCGCAGTACATTTGAGCGGTGCAGGGAATATAATCGTAGTCACTCATTACATATTTTTCTTTAAGTTGCTTACCATTAATATATACAGCATATTTGCCCTCAGAGTCCCCTTTAATTAGTATTTTATCCCCTGGGAGTCCTATTACACGCTTAATATAAGGGATTTCTTTGCAGAAGAATCCGCTTAATCGTTCAAATACAGCTAACGGTTTTTTGGATAAAGTTTGCATTGGCGGATAAAAAACCATTATATCACCTCTGTGAGGAGTAGTGAAAAATCTTGAGACTCTTTCAACAAAAATTCTATCACCTTCTTCTAATGTTGGTTTCATTGAACCTGAAGGAATCCAGCGAGTTTCTCCTATAAAGAATTTGATTAATATAACCATTACAACAACAAATAAAACCGTTTCTATTGTTTCTTTTAAAATTGCTTTTATTTTTGCTTTCATTGTATTTGATTCCATGTCCTCTCCTTCTATAGGTTGGTTTTAAGTAATTCTACCAAATTTAGGATTGCCGTTTTATATTCATTATCTTCTAAATCTTTAATCGCGGAAATTGACTTCCTAAAATAATTGTCCATCAAATTTTTGGTTTTTTCAATACCTTTAGTATTTTTTATCGCTTCTAAAATGTCTTCTTCATTTAATATGTTGCTGTTTTCATTATAAGCAAATATTATTGGGGCGGTATAAGTTCCTTCTTTAATATCATGATTTTTCAAAGAATCCGAATTTAAAATATTAATTAAATCATCTCTAATTTGAAAAGCTATTCCAAAATTTTGAGAAAAATCAATTGCTGTTCGCATTAAATTTTCGTCAATTGTTTTGCCACTTAAAAGAATACCGCTGGAAACTGCTACTTCAAAAAGAAGAGCTGTTTTTTTTCTTGACTTTTCGATATATTCTTCAATAGATGTTATTTTAAATTTATTAAAATATTGGTTAATTTCGCCTAAGCAAGTTATTTTAAGTGCTGATGTGCAAATTTTAACTACTTCAATAGAATTTACATTAATCACTTTTTCCATTGCGGTTGCAAGTAAAAAATCTCCGGCAATAACTGCTAAATTATTATCAAATTTGACATTAAGAGTTTCTTTTTTTCGTCTTTGTTTTGCATTATCTATTACATCATCATGAATCAATGTTGCATTATGGATAAGTTCAACGGCAAGCAAAATGTCATATTGTTTATTATTTATTTTTCCAAATACACACTTCAAAAATAAAATTCCTAATAAAGGACGTAATCTTTTTGCCGGAACAGTTAAGAAAATTGATAAGTCTTTCTCTAAGGGGGTAGAATTATTGAATAAGTTTTTAACTTTTTGTTCTAAAAAATTTAAATCATCCTTGACTATTGCCTTTATTTCTTGGTATTTTTTTTCAAAAAGCATTTTTAACTCCTATAAATAATTCTATCATAAATAAGAATTATGATAAGATTTTACAATTTTAATTTAAAACTTAACACTTAACACTTTTTAATGTTTTTTGATTTGAAATGAGTGTTTTGTGGAATAAATACTTTAGGATGAAGGATTTTACTTTAAAGAAATAATAAAAAAGATTAGCCGGAAATAAATAGGAGATTTAGATTATGCTACAGAAAAAGAGGAAATCAGGGATGGTTTCAACAGAAGTTGCAATAGGCTTAACTTTAGCTGTTGTTGTATTGTTTGTTGCAATAGGTTTGTTTAGTGAAAGTTTATCAGAGATGGTTGCAAGTACTAATTTTAAAAATATTTCTCTTAGCCAAAATGATTCAAAAACAGAATTTTCTTATTCTAACAGAGATTATTCTTCTTCTCAAATTAATGTACAAATAATGGGAGAACAAGGTCTGGCAATGCTAAGAAGAAGAGCTAATAACAAGGCTATTGAATTAATGAAAGAGGCATTTAACAACAAAAAAGATGCTGATTCTATAGCGTATCTATCAACAGCAATAAAAGCACTGACTGGAGAACCTCATGTTTGCGTTTATATGAAAAAAGATTCAGATAAACTCTGTAAGGAAGATGGAATAGGAGGCTATAATTATAACCTTGCACTTGGAAGCGCAGCTTTAACTATAAAAAAAGTAAATTCTGCCGGAACGGTTATTAGCGAAACAGCAGTTCTAACAATTAATACGACTTTAGGCAAAATTTTAAGCGGAGCAACTATTTCTGAAGATTCAAGTATGAAAGAAAAATATGACTTTATAAAAAATCTTTCTTCAGATTCCGCACCTTATGTTAGAAAAGATGTTATTTTGATAAGAAATTTTGATGCTTTTAATAATATTAGAGATTTTTCTTCATCAGGAAATTCTGATATTATAAAAGGTGATTTGGAAGTTTTATATAATTCTGGTATTAGAAATTTTGTTTACAGAAATTCTGAAGATCCTGTGGGATATTCAACTAACAAATGTGGTTTTCTTTGTATCAATAAACAAGTTAATAAAGATGAAAACGTAGCGATAGACTATTTAATATCAGGTGAAGGAAAAACAATTACTTTAGACGGTTTCAATAAATTACTTAATGAAATTGAATCAGTAGCTTCCGGCAACCTTCATAAGACTTTTGACAGTTCTTTAGGCTTAGTGGTTGTTAATAATGCTTTAAAATATGCTCGTAAAGCTACTTACAATAAGTTTGTTTACAATGTAGAATATAACTTTATTTCTGATGATGTGCATGACCTTTCAACACAAGAAGTAGTATTCTATAATAATGGCGAATCTGATATTGATAATGGAAAAATTTCAGCTAAAACTCAAATTTGCTTTAATTACAGCTTTACAAGCGGTCCTGGAAATAACAAATTAGGCGATAGTAGAGATTGGGCAATTGCAGTTGTTTCATATGCTGATTCTAAGGTGGTTATATCTACCTATTTGAAGTATTTTCGGCAATATTTAAACCAATATAAATAAGTTTAAAAAGGGCGCTTTTTTAGAAAAGCGCCCTTTTTAAAATAGCCTAGGTGGTCAATAAATTTTTAGGTTTAAAAATTTCTAAAAGTGGAATAATAAAAGTATTATCAATCCTAATGAATGAATATTATCTGTTTTAAAAACAGGAGAATTTGTTGTGGTCTTTATTTCAAAAGTAAAATCAGGGATGATTACGGTTGAAGTAGCTGTAAGCTTACTTTCAGTAATTGTATTTTTATTTATTATGGTAGGGGTGCTTAATGAAAACCTGGATAAAATTGCCGCAAATACCTTTAAAAAATCCGCTGTCGAAACCGACGGGAGGAAGAACTATCAAAGTTATGGTAGAGACTACACAGATTCTACGGTATATGTCAAATAATTTAGTGGTTATTTATAAAGGCAATGTTTAAAGCATTTTTAATTTTTTCATAAGTAATTAAAGGATTTATATGTTTTAAACAGGTGATGCTGCTTTCATTTATTTTTTCGTTAAATATTTTTTCAATAAGATTTTTATCGTAATCAAATAATATTGAACCATGCTGTAAAATATAGCCTTCTTTTCTGAATTGAGCGGAACCTATAAGCTTTTTGCCTTCAAAACATAAATCAGCACCGGTTGAAATTGACATGCAGTAATCGAATTTTGTACTAGGGCGTTTATTTTGGGGAAATTCAAGAATTATCCCCAATGTTTTAAACCCGTCAATTAAAAATTGAGAAATTTCTTTGTAAGAACCAGTAATATTTTCACCATTTTTTAAGCTTGAAACAGGACAAATGTAAGAATAGGTTAATTCTTTATCGTGCAAAAGCGCTCTTCCGCCTGTTAATCTTCTCACAATGTCAATATTTTTTGATTTTAAAAATCCTTTGTCTAAAAAACTATCATTTTGATTTCTACCCAAAGAAATACAGGCCGGCAACCATGCATAAAGTCGAAATGTAGGTTCTTTAATTCTATTTTCTAGTGCAAAATCAAGCAAATCGTTATCAATTTGCATATTTTTTTCACCTGTATTTATTTCCAATTCAACGTACTTCATTAAATTATTGTACAATAAAATAGCAAGCAGCAAGATATTTTTTATATTTCTTCCGGTAAATAAATACTTGCTTGAGACAATATCATCCTAATCCCCTCATAAGTTTTAGGGTTTTTGATAACGCGTTGATATTCTCTAACCACACTTATGATATCATCGACTGACATTTTAACCATTCTGCGACCTTGCCTGTTTTCAATAATTTTAGCCATAAAGCACTTTTTTCCTTTTTGTATGATTACATAAATGCAATCGGCAAAAACAGAAAAAAACCTTTAAAAAATCAACCGAAGTATTTAGAAAAATTGTTTAAGATTTTAATCCTGAAGCGAAACACAAAGACCTTCCATTATATTAAGAAAATCTTCTTCAGGGAGAGTAGATATTGTTTTCATTGCATTGCTTAAATCTTTTTGTTTGTCATACCAACGTCTCGAATTTGAACTTTGATATAATCCCAAAACTCTTTCTATTCCTATGCTTAAAGGCGGTTCATCTTCTTCTCTGTGCATTGTTTTTATTTGATTAGCTATAGTAATTACATCATTAGATAAATTTTTTTTTGCGTCCCTATCGAGTTTTTTTAAAATATCTAACGTATCCAATGTTTCTTTATGGCTGTCATACCACCTTTTATTCATAAAAACCCCTTAGTCTGATTAACTATAACTATATTATATCTCTTTTTCAAATAAATTCAATTTAATTAAAAAAATTTACATTTTTGGAAAGGTTAAAAATCAAGAGTATAATATAGTAGGTAGATTGTTTAAATATGATAAAAAAACTTTTATTAACTATATTTTTCATAACAATTTTTACACAGGCCGCATTTTCTGAGGATATTTTCAGGGTTACGTCGGTGAATTTTGATACATCAAATTCATTGATATTTATAACTTCTCCCGACAATACAACTGAAGCTATAATGAAAAAAATCAAATTAATGAAGCTTCAGAATCCGAAGAGAGTTTATTTTGATATAGATTCTGCTGTTTTAGCTACCGAATCTCAAAATTGGTTTCTTAGTTCTGATGGTGTTAAACAAGTAAAAATAGGTCAATTTTCAACTAATCCTAATAAAGTCAGAGTAGTTTTATATCTTGATGAAGATTTTAATCAATCAAACATTAGCTTTTTAAGAGTTAATAATAATATTGTTATTAAATTTAAAGAGGAGATTTATAAAGAGGGATATTTTCAAAACACATACCGTGATGAAAAAACTTTTAGTAGTGATTTTTATGAAAATCTTTCTATTTCAAATGAAGAGATAGATAAGTTAAAAGCACAGATAAATTTGGCAAAAAAAAATGAAGTTCTAGATCAGATCCAGCAAGCATTCAGCCCACGTACAAGCCCATTACCTGAAGTAACACCTTCTTTGCCTTCAAAAACAACAAATATAATAAAAAAGGAATTAAAGTTAAAATCGAAATATTATTTAAATTTAATTTCTCCAAAGACAAATGGCTTTTTAATAAGCGGTTTTGGAGCAGCCTGTCTTGAAAAACCAATGTATTTAACTAATCCGGACAGAGTAGTTTTTGATATTCCGAATGCTGTTATTAATCCTGAAGTTGGGAATCAGGAATTTAAAATAGGTCAAGATACTGTTAGAATAGGTCAATTTGAGCAAAATAAAGCCAGAGTTGTAATAAATTCAACCGAATTAGAAAAATATTTACCGATTTTTTCTGCAGACGGTCAATCAATTTTATTTGTAGATTCTAAAGCGGTTGATTTACTTGCGCTTTTCACCAGAACTAATAATGTGGTTTCTTATTATGTAAAAAAAATAAACCCTCTGACAGATGAATTTATTATTGCTTTTAACTCTCCGGTCGTACACAGTATAACAAGAGATAATTCCAAATTAATTATTAACTTTTATAATACGCTTCGCTTTAACGAACAGACATTTAAAGACGCAATTAACCAAACTAATTTAGCTGACATGGAAATAGACTTACTTCCTAAAATCGGACTAAAATTGACTTTACCGCTTGAAGAAAATGATATTGTAAATTGTTTTTTGGGAGCGGATGGAAGATCCGTTAAAGTTGCTTTGAAAAGGACACTTCCAAAAAAATCTTTTTATTCTTCTGAGAAAAGCATTTTCTTGCCAAAGTGCAAAATAAAAAAATCTGTTGTATTGGATGCAGGGCATGGCGGAAGTGATTATGGAGCAATAAGATGCGGAATTAATGAAAAAGATTTAAACTTAGACATTGCGAGACGTGTCCAGGCTCTTCTTTTGAGAGAGGGAATAGCTGTTGCTATGACTAGGAATTCTGATGAAACTCTTTTTCTGCAAGACAGAACTATTTTTACAGCAAATATTTGCCCTGATATTTTTATAAGTATCCATGTTAATTCTTGTTCAAAACCTGAAATTTCAGGTATTGAGACACATTATTATCATCAAAAAAGCCTAGAACTAGCTCAAACTATTCATTCAAACCTTATTAGTTATGTAAATGCAAACGATAGAGGTTTATTTAAATCAAAATTTTATGTAATTAACCATACGGATGTTCCTGCCATTTTAGTTGAAGTGGGATTTCTTTCAAATGCTTTTGAAAGAGCTGAATTGGTAAGCGAGCAACGGAAGCAGCAAACCGCAAGGGCAATTGCTGATGGAATTTTAAAATATTTAAATAGAAGATAAATTTTATTTTTTATATTAATGAGAAATAAAAGTTTTTTCTTGGTAAAATTAAGTGAGACGTTGTTATTGAAGATATTAGAATAAAAGAGAAAATTATGAAAAACAAACCAATTGCATTTTTTG
The DNA here is from genome assembly GCA_963839525.1 of uncultured bacterium. GTDB lineage: Bacteria > Cyanobacteriota > Vampirovibrionia > Gastranaerophilales > Gastranaerophilaceae > CAWIVJ01. Next base: position 26,562 of record CAWIVJ010000007.1, read on the forward strand.
ATTCCGGTATCGGCGGACTTACTGTTTTTGAAAAAGTAAAAAAACTTTTGCCCAATGAAGATTATATATACTTTGGGGATTTAAAAAATATCCCTTATGGAGAAAAGAGCATTGAGCAATTAAATAAAATTACGGATAAGATTTTTAACTTTTTTGAATCGAAGAATGTAAAAGCTGTTGTTATGGCGTGCAATACGACTTCAGCTAACTCTTATCATCAATTAAAAGATAAATATAAATTCAAAATTTATCCTATAATTCAGTCATGTGCAAGTGTAATAGCAAAAATGCCGGTTAAAAAGATCGGTGTTTTGGCAACTGAAGCTACGGTTAGAGCAGGAGCATATGGTAAGGAATTAAGAAAATATAATCCAAATTTAGAAGTTTTTGAAATGTGTTGCCCTCCCTGGGTTGGTATTGTTGAAGAGAAAAAACAAAAAGAAGCTAAAAGCGTAGCCTGTGTTGAATCATATTTAGGCGAAATACTTGAAAATCGTCCCGATAAAATAATTTTAGGCTGTACACATTATCCTTATTTAATGGATATTTTAGCAAAATTCACACCTAGGGGAATGTTTATTGATCCTTCTCAAATTTTTGCTGAATTTATTAAAACAGACTTGGAAAAGAATGGTTTGTTAAAAGAGCATGGTACAGGTTCTGAGAAATTTTTTGTAAGTGCAAATCCTGAAAATTTCAAACAGGCTGCATCAATGTTTTACCCTATAAAAGAATTACCTGAATTGGTTAGTAACTTATAATGACAAAAGCGATTCGGGCTTTCAGTTTTTTAGGTCGGAATTTTAGCCGAACACAAATCAACATTGGGTTAATTCTTTTATTTATATAATAAATTTTTTTTTCTTATTTTATTCAAAAATTCTTTTGCAGCTTGTTTAGGTGAATCGGCGTTGATTATTGCACGAACAACTGCAATTCTTTTTGCTCCTGCATTTATTACTTTCTCACAATTTTTTAGATCAATTCCTCCAATAGAAAAAGCCGGAATCTCAATGTTTTCGCAAGCCCACTTCACATATTCCAACCCAACAGGAATTCGCCCCTGTTTTGTCGGAGTTGCAAAAACCGGACCTATACCAATATAGTCAGCACCATCCGCTACAGCTTTTATTGCTTGTTCAGGCGCATGGGTTGATACACCTATGATGCAATTTTCTCCTAGAATTGTTCTTGCAGATTTTACATCTAAATCATCTTGCCCCAAATGCACACCATCTGCTTCTAAAATAGCTGCAATATCTACTCTGTCGTTAACTATAAAAGTCACGTCATAGCGCAAACAAAGTTGTTTAATTTTTTTACCCAATTCTAAAATTTTGCTTGCCGGCATGGTTTTTTCTCTTAGCTGTAAAATATCTACTCCACCTTCAAGTGCAGAGGCAATTGCATCCAGAAAACTGTCTTCTGAGTCAAAGTTATCGGAATTTGTGATTAAATAAAGTTTTTTATCATCATTAATTTTACCATTTATTCCTTTTTCTCTTAGTTTATGCCACATAATTTTTTCTAAAGTATAAGTTTCATACCTTAATTTTTCAAATAAAATTTTATTTGCAGGATTTTCTAAGGAATATTCCGAAAGAGTTCTTAAAGCCTGCTGAAGTCTTTTAATATTTGCTTTAAATATATTTTCAATATTCATTCTTTCAGTAGCATTTTTTATGTTAACTCCGACATCATTTATAGTATCACGCGAGCAAAGGTAGTTTTCATAATCTTCTTCTTGAGAAGAATTTATTTTATGCCGGATGTTTTTTAATTTTTCAGCCAAATCTTTGTCATTAAGTAAAAATCTGGCAATTTCTTCCAAAACTCTTGCTGCTTCTGCTGTTCTATTCAAGTTTGCGTCAATAATTCTTTTCAAATTTGTCATGTAATAAATCCCCTAACTGATTATATAACAAAGAGTGAGCAAATTTCCACTGGGTTTAATTAATATTTGAATATAAATAAATTTGTCTTGCAAGGGGAAATAATGTCAAAGCTGTTCTACAAGAAAATTCCATTGGAGGAACTGGTAATTTTGTCGCAAAAAAGCGACTATAAAGCACTGGAAGAATTAATCAGACGAGAACAAAAGAATATTTTTGCAACTTTTTCTTATCTTGCCAAAAAAAGAGAGAATATTGCCGATTTAACCCAGGAAGCCTTGATGCGAATGGCAAGAGGACTAATTAACTTAAAAAATCCGAAAACTTTTAGAAGCTGGTTAAACCAGATAGTCACAAATCTTTTTTATGATGAATTGAGGAAAGTTTCAAGAAAACCCCAATTAGTTTCTATAGATGCTGAAAATGAGGAAAGCAGTTATCATACACAAATTCCTGATACCAGACATAAACCCTCAGAAAAAGCTATGTCCATGGAATTGGATAAGATTATAAAAAATGAAATACAAAATTTGCCCGAACACTTTAGAATAGCAATCATTTTAAGAGAACTCCAAGGACTTAGCTATGATGAAATAGCGAATGCAACCCATACAACTGTAGGGACAGTGAAATCACGTATTTCAAGAGCACGAGAAAAACTACAGGATGGACTTAAACATTATATTTAAAGTAATAAATTAAAAATATAACTAAAGGAGAATAAACAATGACAGAAAATTTAACATGTGCACAAGTAAGTGCTTTACTATCTTTTTACATTGAGGATAAATTAAGCAGCCAGTTAAAACAATTTGTCGAAGCTCATCTGGAAACATGTCCTACTTGCAGAGCTAAGCTGGAAACGTTAAGGAATATGATTAACAATTTAAGAGAAGTTCATGAGAAATTAGCGGCGGTAAAAGCAGTTAGTGATGAGAATGCCGCGGATTCTCAAGGAGATGAGTTCAAAATGAATTTGTCAGCATATATTGATAGCGAATTAAGTGATGAAGAAAACATTAAAGTAAAAAAATACATAATTTCAAACCCTAAAGCAAGGCAAGAATTAGAAAATATGTATAATATGAAAAAATTGCTACATAATTCTTTTGAAAAAGCAAAAAATGAATCAAAAGAAGATTATTCAAAATTTATTCTAAAAAGAATCGATATTCAGGAAGAAATTTATGGTCCAGATTCATTTGCAAAAGTAGTCGCAATTTTTATTCTAATTTTTGCTGTTTTTACCTTAACAGCCGTCATAATTTTTTGGATTTAAAGTAGCAGAAATAAATGAAACCATTGTCCAGAAAATAAATTGAACCTGCGGTCTGAAAAAAATAGTGTCGACCAGACCATGAACCATTACAGCTATTATAGAAATTATTGCCGTTGCTACTATTGCAGTTGATTTTAAGTTTTTATTATGCAATATAAAATTTATTGCTTTAAAAATTAAAGTACCCAGAAAAGCTAAAAAAGCAAAAAGTGCAAAAATTCCGCTTTCAACAGCAATTTCCAAAAATACACTATAAGTGCTTAATGCATCAAAACCTGTTTTCATATAAAGCCCGTAAATTTCACGAAAATTTCGGTTTCCTACTCCGATTCCTAATAACCAATTGTCTTTTATCATTTGTATTGCAGATTGATAAACATTAAGACGAAATGAAGTTGACGAATCATTTCTCATTGCAAAAATTGAAACAATCCTTGTTCTTATAGATGAAATGAACAATACAAGGCTCGTAAACAGTATTATAAGCAAACCAAAAACAGATAAAAATATTTTTTTAAGCCATTCTTTATTGCTTTGCCATATAAATTTAGCCAAAAATCCAAATAAGCAGGCTATTATAGCTAAAAATGCTATATAAGCACCTCTGCATCCGCTTAAAATAAGAGTAAAAGAGGTTATAAAAGATAAAATCAACAATATGCCCGCGAGTTTATACCGTTTGTCTAAAAGTTCTAAAATAAAACTTCCGAATAAACAAGGTAAGCATGCAACTAAATACCCGCCAAATAAATTCGGATTAAAAGGTCTTAAAGTTCCGTATACTCTTGTCATCACGTCCTCAGGATTAATGTTTGAAACATCTTGCCAGGTTGAAATTTCCCCAACTTGAGAAAAATTCTGAAAAACCCCTATAATTCCTTGTGAGCTTGCACATAATGCTATTATAAAAATTGTAATAGGAATTTTTGACAAATTATTTTTGAAATACTGTAAAGCAGAAAAATAAAACCCGAGATATGTAAAAGTTTTAAGAAAGCCTTTAAAGCTTAAGTAAAAAAGACTTGAGCCGGCAAGGCTTATAAGGACTATTAGCAAATATAATACGAGGAAAAATTCAAATATATTCAGTTCAATTTTTTCGCCTTGTTTCACAAATAATTTTATTATTGTCAGAAACAAAGTCATTAAAGCAGCATAGCCGATCAAAGTAGAAGATGCAAAAATTGATAATATAAAAACACCGATAATTGTTATAAAAATCAAGCTATCAATATTTTTTATAAAAATACTGTTTTTTGATAAATATTCGCATTTATTTTGAAAATATAAAAATATTTTATTTAATGTATCTAAAATCAAACTGTTATTTAGCATTTTTTATTATTTTTTCATTTTTACAGGAGTGTTTGACGGTTTCTGTTCAGTAGACTGCGAACTTTTAACATCTGATTGTTGTGTATTATTTTCCTGTGGAGTCACAGGTTGTTCTTGTTTGTTTTGCTCTTCTTTTTGAGCACTGTCTTCTGAAGATTTTTGTAGCGGAGGAACTACAGCATTAGGTACAAGTTGTACATTTGATACAGTTCCGTTTAACTTATAAGCTTTACCTTCAAGAGTTATTGGCAAGCCGATTTTAATTTTGTTTCCGCCTATAACAATACCGTCTTTGGTTAACTTAGCCATATCTTCAACAGTTACAAGGATATCGTACATGAACATTTGGGAATAATCTTCCAAAAGTACAAAAGGAGGATTACCTTTAGGGTTAGGAACAGCTATTTTTTTTGTATCGATTTTTACATCATTTATTTTTAAGTTTGTGTAAGGCACATTTCTTATACTTATGAAAGTTTCATCTCCAGATATTATAGGGCATTCTCTTCCAGTTATTGTTACCCCTCTTAAATAGACTTGAAAAACAACTTTTGAGGTAGCTTCAATTTGTTGACTTGCTGTTTGCCTAAAGTTTTTGTAAGTTAAATAACCTATAACAAGAGCCAAAATAACTGCTAAAATAATTATTACATCAATAAACTTAATTTTCTGCATTGCAACTCTCCTTTTATTTAATTTCAGTATTATATTTATTCTTTAATACAATGTTACCAAAAACAAATAAAAGTACAATATTAAAAATTTTGAAAGTCAGCATTGTAAACCTAAAACATTGTAGCAGTTAATAACAGGTTAGCAATCATATTATCGCAAAAAGCAAATGGTAAATGGCAAACAGTAATTGGTAGACGGTGAGCGGTGACAGTAGCGGTGGGATGGTAGAAGAGAGTTTTCTGTTGACCTGTTGGCAATTAAAAAGCATAAGGGGTTTTGATAAAGCTCTGGATTGAACTATCATCCAATATTTTCAGTATTTCTTCAATAGTAGTTGTAGCGCAGCCAAAATGCCTTACCACAATACTCGCCGCAATATTTCCTATTATAGCTGCATATTCAGGTTCTGCCCCACTTGCCAATGCCATTGTGAAGACCGCTGTAACAGTATCTCCTGCTCCTGTTACGTCAAAAACCTCTGATTTGTTGAAAACAGGGATTTTACTCATTTTCCCATTTTTTTGAAAAACTACCATTCCGTCAGCTCCGCAGGTTATTAATATGGAACCTGCATTTGTAGCTTCAAGTAGTTTTCTGCCTGCTTTTTCCATTAGCTCATCATTTTTAATAAAAAATCCGACAAATTTTTGTGTATCGGGTAAATTTGGAGTCATTGAGGTAATATTTTTATATTTATCTAAATTTTTTTGAGCATCTATAACAATTTTTTTTCCATATTTATTAGCAATTTCAATAGCTTTATCAATAATTTTTTGAGTAAGAGTTCCTATGTGATAATCGGATAAAACAATTGCATCATGCTCAGGGATTGCTTGTTCTAAATTTACGATAACTTTTTTTTCTGTTTCTTTTGATATAAATTCATTTGTTTGTCGATCTACTCTAACAATCTGTTGTGTTACTGATTGGGAACAAGAGCCGGAAATTCTTGTTTTTGTTATAGTTTTACGAGTTTTGTCTTTGACCAGATATTTTGTGTTAACCCTGGCTTTTTTAAAGGTAGAAATCAGCTGTTGTGCCTGATAATCTTCCCCAATTACCCCTATTACACTAACTTTACCATTATTAAGCGTAGAAGCATTGTGAGCAGCATTTGAAGCCCCACCTAAAATAAGATTTGTATGAGTATGCTGCAAAATGAGAACAGGCGCTTCTCTTGAAATCCTTTCGGTGTCTCCGTAAATCATTTCATCAAGAGCCAAATCTCCTATTACAAGCATACTTGGCTCTCTCATTTTTTTTATATATTCTATAAGTTTTTCTTTATTTATACCCATCTATACTCTTGTATTTATTGTAGTAATTTGCCTATCGTAAAATATTAATGTATAATAATTTTTAGTTTAGCACAAAGAAAAAAATAAGAGGTAAAAATTTTTGGACAATTTTACTGAAAAAAAAGAAGAGAAAAAAATAGATTCGCAAACAGCTCAAAATCAAGAAATAGGAGATATTCAGTTTGAAGAAGTTGTAGATGAAATACAGAAAGAACTTAATTATGAAGTCAAAGAGTCTTTAGAAGAAGAAGATGAAGATGATGCTGAAAATAAAGAAGATTTTGTGCAAAAAATAGTAAAGCCTTCTGTTTCTTCAAATACAAAAGATAAAAATATTAAAAAATATGTAGTATATGTAGAGCCTTATAATATTGATTTTATGGAAAGTCTTTCTGCAAATGAACGAAGAGAAATTATAAATAAAGTTTTAAAAGAGCAATATGGTATTTCGATAGAAAACAAAAAGAAGAAAGCAAGAAACCGTTTTTTAATACATGTTTCATTAGCTTGCATCACGTTTATAATATGTTTTCCGCTTCTGTTTTTATTTGTTAATAAAGCAACAGAAATTACAATCAGTAATTACAAGCAGGCAAAAACTAATGTACGCAAGCTTTATAGGGAAAAAGGCAAGATTAAAATAAAAAAATCCGAATCGGTTAAAAAGATTCAATACTAATTTTTCTTAACAATAGTTAAAGTTTCTGTTTATTTTTGCCATGTAGGTAGTACAATCAAGATATGAGAATTTTGAAATAGCAAGTTTAAGTGAATCTGTTGATTTAGTGCCGAAAGAAAAAAGAGGAATCTATAATGCTTAAATTAGATTACAGAAATGTAAAATCCCAAATTTTGGGAGAAGAGAACGGTCTTAATATTGAAGAAGATTTTGAAAATTACAAAGAGAGAGTTATTGAAATTATTGCAGATTTAAACAAGCGAAAAGATAAACCGGGACAGTGGCTGCAATGGATGAATTTAGGTTATAACGAAGAAACTGTTTGGTTGGTTAAAGAATATGCCTCTCTGGTTAGAAATAGATTTGAAAATATTTTAGTTCTTGGAATAGGCGGTTCGGCATTGGGCGGAATAGCTGTTACTGAAGCTCTTCTTCAACCATATTGGAATTTGTTGCCGGCAGAAAAAAGAGATAATTTTCCTAAGATTTTCTTTTTAGATAATATTGATCCCGACCAGATTAATGGGTTACTGGATTTATTGGATTTGAAAAAAACACTGGTGAATGTGATTACAAAATCTGGATCTACTGCTGAAACAATGTCTCAGTACATGATAGTTAAAAATATTATGGAAAAAGAATTGGGTGATGATTACAGAAAAAATATTGTTGCAACTACAGATAAAAAAACAGGGATTTTAAGACAACTTGCAGAGCAGGAAGGATATAAAACTTTTTTTGTACCTGATGATGTAGGCGGAAGATTTTCTGTATTTTCTGCTGTCGGGCTTCTTCCTTTTGCTCTTGTAGGAATTGATATTGATGAAATTATAAGCGGTATTAAAGATATGGATTTGTCTCTTAAAAATACCGATATTTGGGAAAATATTGCAGCTCAAAATGCTTTAATTCATTATTTGATGGACACACAAAAAGGCAAAAAACTTTCCGTAATGATGCCTTATTCTTCACGCTTAAAATACGTAGCAGATTGGTATGTCCAGCTTTGGGCAGAATCGCTAGGGAAAGAAGTTAATAATGAAGGAGTAAAAGTTAATTGCGGTCCAACCCCGATAAAAGCATTGGGAGCAACCGACCAGCATTCACAAATTCAGCTCTATAATGAAGGACCGAATGATAAAATTATTAATTTTATAAGAGTTGAAGAATTTGAAAATGTTGTTGAAATTCCTAAAATTTTTGAATATACCGGAATCGGTTATCTCGGCGGAAAAACAATTAATACTTTACTTAACGCAGAAGCTGACGCAACAAAAGTTGCACTTGTAGATTTCCAAAGACCTAATATTACAATAACAATCCCCAAATTAAACGGCTATTACATTGCTCAGTTTCTCTATATGCTTGAAGTTCAGACAGCGATTGCCGGTGAACTTTATAATATAAACACATTTAATCAGCCGGGAGTTGAGCAGGCAAAAAATTACACTTATGCCTTAATGGGCAGAGCTGGATATGAAGATTCTGCAAAGGCTTTAAAAGAAAAAATGACTTATATATAAGAAAAAATATTTTTCTAGAGCTATACTTAGCTACATAAGTAGCGGAGGTTTTATATGGTTTTAGGTATTAATGTTTCAAGTGAAAACGCTAATTTAAATGCGGGACTTTGAGTTCAAAAGAATTAGTTCAGATTATTAAATTTTTTTAAAATTACTGGATTGATATTACTATAGATAAAATAATATCTGAATTACAACTTAATATCACTGTTTCCGGGCTTTCTCGTCGTCTTGAAAAGATGGGATTATCCTTTAAAAAAAGACTTTGCACCCGAACAACCAAAAACGAGAAGATGTCGTCAAAGAACGTGAAATTTGGCGAGAAAAACAAGAAGAAATAAGCAAAGCAAAAATATATTTTCTTGATGAAAGTAGTATTAATTTGGGAATGACACGCCTTTATGGGTGGGGAAATAAATCAGAGAGGGTAAATGACTATGTCCCTGACGTACGCTTTGAAAGAACCTCAATTATCGCTACGTTGTGTGAAGATGGTATAAATGCACCTATGACCTTTAAAGGGACCCTGGATCAAGATGTTTTCGGACCATATATCCGAGATTTTCTAGCCCCAACTTTAAATTCCGGTGATATAGTTGTTAAGGATAATTATTCAGTCCATAAAGTTAAAGATATATTGAACCCAATATATGAACGAGGTGCTACAGTGTGTTTTTCTCACAAAAAACGATAAAATATAATGATATAGTCCGAAATTTGAATTCTCAAATAGGAGAATATAGTTTTGATGAAATACAAAAAGGCTTAGAAACATTTAAGCAAGATAAGGAACTTGCTGTAAAGGTACTTTTGAAACTAACCTCATTTTTTAAACTTGATAGTCTAAAAACTTTAGTGTTTAGATTAATTTTAAATAAAAGAGTTCTTTATTCAGAGTCACCAATTTCTTTAAGTAATTTGCTATTATATGTAAATAAAAAACAAAAGAAGAGTACCTTAGCAAAATTATTTTTGAATTTACAAAAAAATAATAAGCCAAACAGCGTAATTGTTGATCAGGCATTATTAGAAAAATTAGAAAGTGATAATAATTTTTGCAAAAAAAATTAAAGATTTTAACTTTATTTTGCCCGAAGGTTGGATAAAAAATATTAATATGTTTTGTCATAGCAATTTAGAAAACATGCTTGAAGAAGTAAAAAAAATTATAAAATTAGCAAAAGAAATTAATAAAAATCAACGCTTATCAATGACTGAGGCAGTTGACGAAGCTTTAATTTATCCTATTAAAGAAGAACTAAAGTCAATAGGAATAAATACAAACAAGTTAAACGTTTTAAAAAATCAAAAAGTTATAAATTCACATAACATTGATGAAATAAATATAATTTTTAAAAGATTAAACCATTCAGATGTAACGAAGCCAACTAAATTTAATGGATTTCAATTAGACAGTCTTGAAGCGCTAAAGGACAATTTAAAAATATATAGCCCCAAAAAATTAATGGAATTATCTAAAAAATATTCATGCAAAAATAATTGATTTTGCAAAAAAGAATGATTACAAAGACGAATCAATATACTATTTAATTCCAAAACTTGAGAAAAGTTATGGCTTAATTAACCATATTTATTCAGTGGCAAATAATATAAAAACAGAAAATTTTATTACAAAAGCAAACATTTCAAATCTTTCAAAAAATAGCTTAATAGTTATCTTAGATGATTTCGCAGGTTCTGGAGGTAGTATTAGGTCGACTATTATTGATATTTCACGTAGATATGGAAATATTAATTTATTATCGGCACCATTATTAATTACTAAAAGAGCTCTCAATTATTTAAATTGTAAAAGCCCTGTATTTAGAAACAGTATTGTTTTTGGAGAAGTAATAAATGATTTAATGGAAAGTAACCCATCAAAAAAATGGACTACAGGTTATAGTAATAATTCTACGTGTATCTCTTTCTTTCATATGACACCGGATAATGATTGTCGTGAAGCTTCGGCTATAATCAAAAAGGCTAAAATTACTCTGAAAAGTAGCTAAGAAATATGTAATCCCAAATAAAGATTAATTATTAAATTTAATTATAAGTCTTTCAGGGGAAGAAAAAATATTTTTCTAGAGCTATACTTAGCTATCTTGAAAAATAAAGACGGAGAGCTTTCTATTAAAGAAATCCGGGAAATCTTAAAAAACAAGAAATTTTCTATTAAAGAATTATCTGAATGGCAGAAGATTTTTCTGATTCACCTCAAAAACCGACTGATTTAGCAAAAATATCACCATCATTTTTTGAAAAAAACACTTTTGAAACTATAATTTATAAAATCATTTCTTCAAAGTTTATAGTATCATTATAGCTGAACATATGTATAAATGTGTATAATGCTTCAGCAGAAAACCTTTTAGTTCCTAATTTTAACATTACTCTGACAGCATCTTTTGTATTTTTTATTTGGTGAGGTGTTCTGTTTGACGTTAAATTATCAAAATAATTACATACACTGACTATTTGAGTTTCAATATTAATCTTTTTTCCTGCTTTCATCGCCGAATACTCCGAACCATCGTTAATTTCGTGATGGTCAAGCGCAACTTTCGCAATTTTGTCAGGCAGTTCCATGTCGTGCTTTATTATTTTATAACCTATTTTTGTATGGTTCAACAAATCTTTTTGTTCCTGATTTGTTAAATTATTCTTCATTAAAAGTTCTTGAGGAAGTTTATTTTTACCTATATCGTGCAGCAATCCCGCAAGGACAATATCATAGATAGTTGTTTCAGATAAATCCATTTTTTTTGCTACTATTCCGCTTAAAATAGCTGTATTTAAAGCATGACATCTATTATATTCTCCTAATAATTTTAGCTGTGAAGACAAAATTACTTCTGTAGAGTCAAAGATTATATCTTGAACAATTTTATCTCGAATATTTGCGAACATACCTAACATTTCTAATGGAGGTTTTTCATCAAGCATTTCAAGAATTTTAAAATAAAATGCTTTTATTTTTAATTGAGTTTGCGGGTCGATTTTAGCTTTTTTATTAATAGGTCCTCTATAACTCATAATATCTATATCATCAACTGAAAGTTTATTTCTTAAAATAGTTAATGGATTCATATCAAAAGTTTCAACAATTATTTCTTTATGACTATTATCGGTTTCAGGAAGTTCCGGCTTTTTATTTTGTTTTTGTTCAGAAATTTTTGTATTAGAAGCGTCAATAGAGTTATCTTCGACCTCATCTCTGTATAAAACTTCTATATGTTTTAATTGAAGCAATTTCCCAGGAGTAAGGACTTCACCCGCAGCAAAAAGTTTTTCCCCAAATTCCGAATAGAGATTATAAGGCAAAATTTTATGATTAATTAATTCTTCGGTAGAGACTATTTTCATACGTTCCCATTATAACAATATATTTAAAACAAAAAACAATACATTTAGATGAAATTTACCTTTTTTTTTCGAAAACTTTGTTTTCGTGAAAAATAGAGTCACGGTTTACTATAATAATCCATTCTTTAGTTTGAATCTTCAATAGTGACTCGTACATCTATAGTATAATCAGTTATTGCTCTGCTCTACATCTTGTTTTATAAAATTACAAACTTCTTCCAATCTTTTACCCTCCATTCCATTAATTAAGTCATCTATTGTTTTAATTTTTTTTAACTCAAAACCTATTTCTGCAAATAAAACACAATCATTGCAAAGTCTGTAATCCCTATATTGAATTGAGCCTGCCAAGCATTTAAATTGTCCGCAACAATCACAATCAAAAAATTCGTTTTCAATATCAGGATTTTCTTCAATGTCGTCAAGCCGCATTTGTTCAACGACTTTTTGCATTTCTTCGACTACTTCATTTTTATTTTTCATAATTCAATCCTTGCTTTTAGGTGATAAGCTTATCACCTAATCATCTTATCAACCCTAACATTTCTTTCACAGCATTTTCAAGTCCTACGACTACCGCCCTTGAAATAATGCTATGTCCTATATTTAATTCCACCAGATTAGGAATTTCTTTCATTATATGAACATTTTTATAATTAAGTCCATGTCCTGCATTTACTTTTAATCTTAAAGCATGGGCAAAAATAGCTGCACTTTTTAGTTTAAAAATTTCTGAATTTTCTGCTTTCGAACCAAAAGCTTCCGCGAAAGCCCCTGTATGAAGTTCAATAAACTGCGCGCCTGCTTTATATGCAGCTTCAACTTGTTGAGAATCAGGATCTATAAATAAGCTTACTATAATCCCTGCCTCTTTAAGTGGTCTTATAAATTTTATTGCCTTATCAAGCTGGGAAACAACGTCTAATCCGCCTTCAGTCGTAAGTTCCTGTCTTTTTTCAGGGACAATACAGCATGCCGAAGGTCTTAATTTTAGAGCAATTTCAAGCATTTCATCTGTCATTGCCATTTCAAGATTAAGTCTTGTTTTTAAAACGGACTTAAGGGAGTTAACGTCAGCATCTTTTATGTGCCTCCGGTCTTCTCTCAAGTGGGTTGTAATCCCGTATACACCGACTTTTTCACAAATTTGTGCACATTCAATTAAGTCAGGTTCAATTCCTCCCCGTGCATTTCTTAATGTTGCTATATGATCTATATTTACCCCTAGTAGCAAAATAAAATATCTCCTTTACTTATAATTATATATCAAAAATTTCTTTCAAATATTAATATTATATAAAAATTTTTGTCAAGGAAATTTGTTTGTAGTACCATGAATTTGTTTATACGTAAGTAGCTAGGATAGATATAAGGAGAGTAATTATGTCAGGAAAGACTATAACAGTTGATGGTAACTACGCTGCGGCGCATGTTGCATATGCGTTAAGCGAAGTATCAGCAATTTATCCAATCACACCTTCATCTACAATGGGTGAATGGGTTGATGAATGGGCATCACAAGGTAAGAAAAACATATGGGGTAAAAAAGTAAGCGTTTCTGAAATGCAATCGGAAGCAGGTGCAGCAGGTGCTATTCATGGTTCTCTTGCAGCAGGTTGCTTAACTTCTACATATACAGCGTCGCAGGGATTATTATTAATGATTCCTGTTATGCACAAAGCAGCAGGTGAATTGCTTCCGCATGTAATGCATGTTTCCGCTCGTTCACTGGCAGCACAGTCATTATCAATATTTGGCGATCATTCAGATGTTATGAGCTGCCGTAACACAGGTTATGCAATGCTTGCAGCTAACTCTGTTCAAGAAGAAATGGATTTGGCACTTGTAGCTCACTTAGCAACATACAAATCTAAAGTTCCGTTTTTGCAATTCTTTGACGGATTCAGAACTTCTCATGAAATACACAAAATCGAAGAAATTTCTTATGAAGATATTGCGAAATTAGTTGAACCTGAGTATATTGAGGAATTCAAAAAAAGAGCTTTAAGACCTGAGGCTCCTATATGTAAAGTTGGCGCTCAAAACCCTGATGTATATTTCCAGGGACGTGAGACAGTTAACAAATTCTATGATGCTACTTCTGATATTGTTCAGGAATACATGGATAAAGTTGCGACTGTTACAGGCAGACAATATAAACCTTTCGATTATGTCGGTGCTGCTGATGCAACAGATGTAATCGTTGCTATGGGATCCGGTTGTGAAGCAATCGAAGAAACAGTTGAATACTTGAATGCAAACCGTGGGACTAAATACGGTTTGATTAAAGTAAGATTATACAGACCGTTCGATGTTAAGAGATTTAATGAAGCTATTCCAAAATCAGTAAAACGTATTACTGTTCTTGACAGAACAAAAGAACCGGGTTCAATCGGCGAACCTTTATATATGGATGTTGTAGCAGCTACAGAAAATAAAGATATAAGAATTATCGGCGGTCGTTACGGACTATCTTCTAAAGAATTTACTCCGTCAATGATATTAGCTGTTTATAAACATGCTGAAAATAGCGGTTTCCATGGATTTACGGTAGGTATCGAAGATGATGTAACCCATCTTTCATTGAAAGTTGAAGAACAAATCGTTACCGAACCTGAAGGTACTACAAACTGTATGTTCTGGGGGTTAGGTTCAGACGGTACTGTTGGTGCTAATAAAAGTTCAATTAAGATTATTGGTGACTATACTGATAAAGATGCTCAGGCATATTTTTCTTATGACTCTAAAAAGTCTTACGGTGTAACCGTTTCACATTTGAGATTCGGCGATAAACCAATTAAATCTACATACTTAATTACAGCACCTGACTTTGTATCTTGTTCAACTCATTCATACATTGGCAGATATGACTTGTTAAAAGGTATTAACGAAGGCGGAACATTCCTTCTTAACAGCCCTTACTCAAAAGATGAAGTATTCTGTCACTTAACAAAAGATATGCAAGAAACTATCATTAACAAAAAAATCAAATTCTACAATGTTAATGCTGAAGAGTTGGTTAAACAACAACCCGGATTACGCGGAAAAGGTGCTAACACAGTAATGATGGTTGCATACTTTAAGGTTTCGGGGATTATTCCTTTTGAAAAAGCTTACGAAGGTATGAAAGAAATGACTGTCAAAACCTTTAAGAAAAAAGGTGATGATATTGTAAATATGAACCTTGCATTAATCGATGCTGCAATTAACGCTTGTGAAGAAGTAACTGTTCCTGCTTCATTAAGTGCTGATTGTGTTTCTGAAGCTGTATTGCTTCCTGATGATGCAAGTGAATTTGCTAAAACAATCATTGAACCTTCAATGAGACAAAAAGGTGATGATGTTCCTGTTTCAGCAATGTCAGTTGATGGTGTTGTTCCAACATCTACATCTCGTTTGGAAAAACGTTGTATTGCACCGAGAGTTCCTCACTGGAATGCTGAAAATTGTATTCAGTGCGGAATTTGTGCTTCTGCATGTCCGCATGCCGTTATCAGAACTAAATTGATTAAACCTGAAGATTTAGCAGGTGCACCTGCTTCATTTAATACATTAGATGCAAGACCGGGAGACGGCGAAAAATTCAAAGTACAAGTGTACTGCGAAGATTGTACAGGCTGCGGTGTTTGTGTTGATCAATGTCCGATTAATCAAAACAAACCTGATGCTCCCGCTTTAGTTTGGTCTTCTATTGAAGCAGAAAAAGAAGCCGGCGAAAAAGAGAATGAAGAATTCTTTGAGGCTTTACCTGATAACGTAATGGGTAAAAACACAACCAAAACAATTAAAGGTGCTATGTTGAGAAAACCATTGTTTGAGTTCTCAGGTGCTTGTGCAGGTTGTGGTGAGACTCCATATGTTAAACTGGTATCTCAATTATTTGGTGAAAATATGATTGTTGCTAATGCTACAGGATGTTCATCAATTTATTCAGGTACATTCCCGACAATTCCTTATACAGTAAGCAAAGAAGGCAGAGGTCCGGCTTGGGGTAATTCATTATTTGAAGATAATGCCGAGTACGGTTTTGGTATGAGATTAGCGGTAGACCAGAACAGAAATACTTTAAAACTATTCGTTGATAAAGTTCTTGAATCCGGTGCTACTGCAGAGCTTAAAGAAGCTTTAGAAGCTGCTATTTCTCACTGGGATAACTCAAAAACTGAAGAAGCTATTCAAGCTCAAGATAAAGTAAAAGAAGTTCTGGCAAAAACAAATGTTGATTCTCCTGAATTAACTAAAGTAAAAGAGCTTCAAGACTACTTTACCGATAAATCAGTTTGGATTATAGGTGGTGACGGTTGGGCTAACGATATCGGATACGGCGGTATTGACCACGTATTAGCTCAAGGCAAAAACGTAAACATTCTTGTTCTTGATACGGAAGTTTACTCTAACACAGGCGGTCAAGCATCTAAAGCAACTCCGACAGCAGCTGTTGCGAAATTTGCTACAGGCGGTAAACCGACTTACAAGAAAAATATGGGATTAATGAGCATGTCTTATGGTAATGTATACGTTGCATCAGTATCATTGGGTGCAGATAGAGGTCAAACTCTTAAAGCGTTCCAGGAAGCTGAAGCTTATGATGGACCATCAATTATCTTTGCTTATGCTCCTTGTATAGCTCATGGTATTGATATGAGTAAGACTCAAACTGAAGAAAAACGTGCAGTTGAAGCCGGATACTTCCCGTTATACAGATATAATCCTGCGAATGAACAACCATTCACTTGGGATGCTAAAGACCCTAAAGAAAGCTATCAGGACTTTATCAGAAGTGAAGGACGTTATAAATCGCTTATGAAAACAAATCCTGAAGCTGCTGAAGCTCTTTACAAGCAAGCTGAAGAAGATGCAGCTAAAAGAATGGCTGTTTACAAAGCAGTTGGTGAATTAATGAAGTAGCGCAAGCAAGCCTAGGCAAGCAAAATTTTGTGGAGTTGAAATCAGCGGTGCCGGCTTGCGTGAGCAAGACGAGCAGGCTGATTGAACGGAGCCGTTTAACGCTAGCGCAGCAAGACAATTAATTTACGCATACATTTAATTAATATTTAAAAAGGTAAAGCTTAGTTAACTAAACTTTACCTTTTTTAGCAATTATTTAAACTGAAAATACTTTATATAAATAATTAATATTTTTTGTGTGGTAATTATTTTGAAAGGAAGTACCTATGTCAGTATCAATAGGAAATCAAGGTTCGCAAATTTATGTTGAATTAAAAAATGGCGGAAAAGCTGTTCGGATTCCATGTAAAGATGAGGAAGAAGCTAAAAAAATTGCAACTGCTGCGGCAGAAGCTGAGACAGAAATACAAGAAAAAATTAAACAAGAGCAACGACAAGGGCAACAGGTTAATTTAACTCAAAGCACTCCTCCTGCAGGTGTTGGTGGAAAATTAGATATTAAAACAGCTTAATTAAAAAAAGATAAATTAATAATTATAATTTATTTTTTTCCGTCAGTGTATATCATTTGGCGTCGTCTTCTGAGCTTTCTTATTTTACTCCTGTAATCTTTATCTAAAAGTTCACCAATTGAAGAATATAGTTTTAAAAGAGAAAACTGAATATTGTCTGAGTTCAAATTAATCATATCATTTGCCATTTCATCGTTTGACATAGCAAGTCTTGTCATATCTTTAAAACCGTTAGCTGCGATTTTTAGGGCTAATGAATTGCCTTGTGCGGTTTTAAAAAGAGCTTGAGCTATTAGCATTGGCATATGTGAAATTAATGCTACAGCTTTATCATGATCTTTCGGTTTTGATAAAATAGGAGTAGCTCCTAAAACTTTAATTACATCTGTAAGTTGCTTGATATCATTATTCTTTGTCCCTTTTAAAGGAGTTAAAACCCATTTTGCATTTTGAAAAAGTGCTTCAAAGGAATTATCAAAACCGGTAAATTCAGTTCCGGCCATTGGATGTGACGGAATAAATTTATAAGAGCGTTTTTTATTGCACAAAAAACGTTTCAGACTGCAAACATCCGTCACTATTGTATTTGGAGATAAAATGCTTTCCAATTTATCTAAAATTTCAATAGTTTTGTTCATTGGAGTGCAGACAAAAATAATATCGCAACATTTTAAAGGCAGTAATGATTTTGAAGCATTTTTAGTATATTTTTTAGCTTTTTTAATTGTTTTAATTGAACTTGAAGCTGCATATACATTGCATTTTAGCGCACAGAGCCCTTTAAATATAGAGCCTCCTATTAACCCCAATCCAATGACGCCTATTTTTAGATTCCGATCCATTTATTGATTCTAACACACATTTTTTTGTTGTACAATTCTTTTATGGAAAAGAAACAAATAAGCATAATCGGTTCAACAGGTTCAATAGGGACTCAGACTCTTGAAGTTATAGAAAGAATACAAAATAAATTTGAGATTTTAGCGCTTTCCGGCGGCGACAACGTCGAATTGTTAAAAAAACAAATAAAAAAGTTTTCTCCAAAGTCTGTTTGTGTAAAATCATACAGTTCAAAAATTGAATTAGAAAAAGAATTTTCTAACATTAAATTTCTTTTTGGAGATGAAGGTTTAGAAGAAATTTGTTCTAATAAAAAAAATGATTTAATTGTAGTTGCTGTTTCCGGAAAAATAGGATTAAAGCCTACATTAACAGCTATAAAAAATAAAATTAATATTGCCCTTGCTAACAAAGAGACTCTTGTTATGGCAGGTGATATTGTAATGAAAGAGGCAAAAGATAATGGTGTTAGTATTTTGCCGGTTGATAGCGAACACAGTGCAATTTTCCAGTGCTTAAAAGGTGTTGTTGAAGATGTTTCTAGGGTAAAAAAGCTTATAATAACAGCTTCAGGCGGACCTTTTTTGAATAAAAACATTGAGCAAATCAAAAATGCAACAGTGGAGCAAACCCTCGCACACCCTAAATGGAATATGGGTAAAAAAATTACAGTAGACAGCGCAACTTTAATGAATAAAGGGCTTGAAGTAATTGAAGCACATCATTTATTTGGAGTCCCTTATGATAATATTGATGTTATAATTCACCCTCAAAGTCTTGTTCACTCGGCAATTGAATATATTGACGGAAGTGTTATTGCGCAAATCGGATTACCAAGTATGCACATCCCGATTCAATACGCTTTGACTTACCCTGAAAGAGTTGAAGGGATTAAATCAAAAAGTTTCAGTTTTTTAGAGGCAAAAAGGTTTGATTTTGGGGAGCCTGATTTAGAAAAATTCCCTTGTTTAAAATTGGCTTACGAAGCCGGCAAAAAAGGCGGCAGCGCTCCTATTTGTCTTAATGCAGCAAACGAAGAAGCTGTTTTTGCCTTCCTAAGAGGTGAAATTAAACTGTTTAAGATTCCTGAAATAGTTGAAAAAATGCTTTCTGAGCACAATTTAATTAAAAATCCTTCGATCGAAGAAATTTTTGAAATTGATAATGAAATACGCTTAAAAACTAAGAAGATTCTTTATTAATGTAACGATTTTTTAATTAATTCTACTTTTACATTAATATAGTATTCCCTGCATCTTTAAATACCTTGATAGCCTTTTCAAAATCTATTTCCTTTATACAAATGTAATCTGTATTAAAAGTTGATATTACAAAAATACTTATGTTATTATCTGCTAAAAGCGTACTTATTTCAGAAATAACTCCTACAAGTGAAAAACCTAAAATTGCATCAATTTTTATAATTTTCCAATTCCCTTCACACTTTACATCAGAAGGAATATTTTCTTGAATACATAAGATAGAAAGTTCATCATCCGTTCTTGTAATTGAGTGAAATTTTGACTGATTAACCCACAACGGAATATAGCTTTCTTTTTCAAAAGAACAAATTGCATATATTCCGTTTAAAACTTTTAATCTGTAATGCATTCAAATTAAACCTCATAAAGTATTTATAAGTTCTTTATAAACATCCATATAGTGTTTTGCGCTGGTTTTCCAGCTGTTATCTACATTCATAGCGTTTTTTACAAGTTTTTCCCATTCTTTTTTGTCTTTATA
Source organism: uncultured bacterium (assembly GCA_963839525.1). GTDB lineage: Bacteria > Cyanobacteriota > Vampirovibrionia > Gastranaerophilales > Gastranaerophilaceae > CAWIVJ01. The sequence goes on from CAWIVJ010000007.1 coordinate 46,615, forward strand.
AACATGCAAGGCGTATTTTATACCATTCAGCATATTATCAGCATCGTAATCCCAGAATTTAAACCCGTTTGCTTTTGGGTAAGGATGACCTATAACTGTATCTTCCAGCCCTCCCGTGACTCTTACTATAGGCAGAGTTCCGTAACGCATTGCTATCATTTGACTGAGACCGCATGGTTCAAATTTACTGGGCATTAAAAACATATCGCTTCCTGCATAAATTTGGTTAGCAAGTTCGTGAGAAAATTTCATATAGGCCCTTATGTTATCTGTAGTTCTTGAAAGCCAGTTAAAATGATCTTCAAGCCACATGTTTCCTGTTCCTAAAATCAATAAATCTGCATCAAGGGCTTTAAGTTTATCATCAATACCCCAAAAAAGATCAAACCCTTTTTGATCGGTTAATCTTGAAACCATGCCAATAAGAGGACGATTTTTTTTGTATTTCAATCCGAACTTTTTATATAAATCTTTTTTACATTCAATTTTTCCTGATAAATCTTTTTTATCAAAATTTTTGGAGATATGTTTATCTGTTTTCGGGTTAAATTCTTTTATGTCAATACCGTTGAGGATCCCCAAAAGTTTATGTGAGTTATCTCTTAGCGTACAGTCTATATTTTGACCTCCTTCGGGAGTTTGAATTTCTTTTGCGTATGTTGGAGAAACGGTTATAACTTTATCTGAATAATTTATTCCGCCTCTCATCCAATTTACGTGACCAAAAAGTTCTACGCCACAGGAATACATAACTTCATGTTTAGGAATTTGTGCAAAATCAAGCACATCGTCATAAAACATTCCCTGATGGAATAAATTATGAATAGAAAAAACGGTTTTTGTATTTTTGAAAAATTCATTATCTTTATAGGTTGTTTTTAAATATACCGGCAGCATTCCTGTGTGCCAGTCATTTGCATGAACTATGTCCGGTTTAAAATTTAGTAGTTGAGTATATTCTAGAATTGCTCTTGAAAAGGCAATAAAACGTTAATGGTTATACCTTTCATCAATATTGAAAGGGTAAACCATATCAAAGCAACCGAAATATTTAGGATTATCTATGAAAAAAACATTTATATTTGTTCCGGGAAGTTTAGCCATGTATAATTCAAAAAAGTTTTCGCTCCAACCGAAAGCAATTTTTAGTCGGGAATGTTCTAAAAGTTTTAACCCGTATTTTGCTTTGTCAATGCATCCGTAAAGAGGGGTAAATATTGCTACTTCAGCATCTTTCTCCAGATATTTAGGTAAACTTCCTACTACGTCCGCTAAGCCCCCGACTTTTGAAAAAGGTTTTATTTCGGCTGATGCAAATAAAATTTTCACAATATTTCTCCTACTTTAAAATTTAGTCCGTATTTTTCTTTTATAAATTTAGCATTATTCAAACATGATTCAGCTGATTTTTTATTATTTTTGGCAATTAATATTTTTGACATGATTATTCTGAGCAAGAATAATAAAAAATCACCGGAATTATTATCTTTTTCTAATTGAATAATAGCATTGTTTGCGATTCCAAAAGCTATATCAATATCACCTTGTTCAAATTTTAACACAGATATAAAATACCAATCAAGGTACGTAACTATTTTTAATCCGTTATTAGTACTTGTTTCAAGAACATTATAATAAATAGATGCTGCTTTTTCATAGTTATTAAGCATAAAGTAGGAATATCCGATTAGTAAATCACAAATAAGTTCAATTTGTGATAGTTTATTTAATTTTGCATTTATTTTTGCTTGATAAATATTATCTGCAAATTTTTTGTAGTCGTGTAAATTGTTACTGAATGCTTTTATAATATTTATAATGATTTTAGAGAATTTATCATTATCAAATTCAATGCTGGAAGGTAATTCAGCTTTTGTTCCTTTAATAATGTTTTCAAAAATTAAGAATAAACTAAAATCTTTTGGACAATACCCTGTTTTTATTTTGATTTTTTCAATAAAATCTTGTAAATTGCCTTGAAGTAAAAGGATTTTAGAAATGGCGACAAAATTCATTGTATCAAGTATCGAATCTTTGAATTGTTTTAAGGATAAATTTGTAGGTTTTAAGTTTTGAATATTTTCAGGTGTTAATACCTGAAAAATTTCTTCTCCTGATTCCACACAATTTTTAAGATCTCCGATACTGAAAAGAATTTCTATTTTAATTAGCGAAATTAAGAAAAAAGCAGTATTAAAATTTTCGGAGTTTGGATTGATCGATGCATTTGGAAATTTTGAGAGAATTTTATGAACAAGTTCAAGAGCATCAGAATAATTTCCTCCTATTAAACAACCTTGAAGCATTTTATTACACAGATTTATAATTTTTTTATCATCGGTTGTTTTTTCTAAATTAGTTAAAATAGTTTTAGATATATTATGAATTTCGTTTGGAGTATATTTGTAAAGAAGGTTAGAAATATTTTCATAAACTTCCATTTTGTATTCTTCAATTGTTTTCTGAGAATTTTCATTGATATGATTATCAAGTAATTTTAAAAATTCAATACTGCAATTTAAGTATGCACTAAAATCACCCATTGATGCGTTTAATCGTGACAAATTTTCCCAGATGATAAATTCTTGTTTTCCTTGTTCAAGAATTTTATATAGGAAGGCTTCTGAAGGATGACTGATTTTTTCAGAGAAAACTTTTTGTAAAATTTCTTTTGCCAGAATTTTTTTTACATCTAAAGAAATATTTGAAAGTAAAACTTCTTTGTATAAATTATAATTTTGTATGTAAATAGTGTTTTTGTAAACATAGATATAATTTTTTCTACTTAATTCTTTAAGGGTTTTTATTTCTTCCGGTATTTGTAAGAGTTTTATTGTGAATAAATCTATCATTGGACCGATTAACAGGAGCATGCAAAACATTTCATATGCCGCTTTATTTTTTGATAAATGTTCAAGTCTTTTTGCGATTAATTCTTCCAGTGTAACAGGGAGTAAAATATTCTCAGAACTTTCAATGTTAAAAACACCTTCTTTTAAAGATAAAATATCCTTTTCTAATAAGTACTCCAGAGCGTTTTTAAAATATAAATTGCTTCCCTTAGTATTTTGAGCGATTTTTTTAATGTAATAACTTTCCAGAATGTTCTCATATTTTTTTATATTTTTCTCTGCAAATTCTCTAAAAGAAGTTGGTTTTAGGTTTATTTCAGTATAATTTGGATTAGATAAGAGGAAATGAGATTTTTTATGTAATGAAAAATCCTTATCCGCTAAAATTAAATAACTTACATCAAATTCATTAAATTTTTCAAAAATCATTTGTAAAACTTCGTAAGACGTTTCATCTATCTTTTCGAAGTTTTCAATGTAAATTAAGGATTTTGACATTGAAGCAAAAATATTATAAAAAATATCAAAAAGAGAATACCTCATATCTTCAGGATGAGGAAAGGATCTTTCTGTTAAGTTTATTAAATCCTTAAGAAATCCTGATTCATCAATTTCTTTAAAAATTTCAAAATTATTATTTGCAAAATTTTTAGGACTTTGAGAAAAATTGTATATGCTTGAAATTAATTCATGGAAAAAGCCGTAAGGTTTATATTTCATGGTATCATAACAGGTTACCCTAAATATATTCTTGAACAAGCTTGCATTTTCCAATTGATTTAATAATTCGGATGTTTGTGGAAAGAATTCTTTTTTACTTTTTACGGATAAAATCTCTTTTCGATTCCTTTTTAGCCGTTCTAAAATGTTAGGAATTAAATCAATTGATTTCGAGTTTGCAAATTTACATTTGAGTTCGTTAAAATGTATTGAATCGATGTTATATAATTTTGTTTCGGTTTCATATTCTTCAATATTTCTTCTTCAAATAAGCTTAGTTTTTCAAACTTTTTAGCTTCACTTTCTTCATCTTCTTTTTGTTTCGGAATTTTTATATATTTTTTAAGATTAAGTTCAAAAAACATTACCATTTCATTTTTAACAAATACTGAATTTAGCGGAGATAAGTCAAAATTTTCGCAAACTTGTTCATAGATTGAAGAATCCGTTATAACTTGCAAGTAGCTGATGAGTTTTAAATTTTTTTTATGTGCATAAATTAATTTTATATCGAATCCTGATTTGTATTGGTCGGGTTTTGAATAAATATCGCGTTTTAAGACCGCAATATTAGAATGTAAGGCGACATTTTTAAGTTTGTCTAATTTAAAGTTCAAATCAGTAATAAGATTTTGGATTTCTATTGCAGCTCGAATAGTATTATTGGCAGATTCTTTGAAAGAATTGTCTTTATTGAATCTTATTATATAAATATCTTCAATTATTTCTCTTGTTATTCCGATGGAGCCTGTATAATTTGATATCAATCTATCCAAATTTCCTTTGAATTTATCAGTTAATTTTGTAGAACCCAGAGCATTTTTTATCTCAGCTAAATTTGGAAATTCTATTGTTAAACAAGCAAAGTCATCCAAATTTGAAGAACTTATTGCAGCACTCGTATAAGTGCTAAAACCGCACTTAGAACATTTTTCATTGATTGTTTGGTTTATTTTTCCGCATTTATGACATTTTGATATAATTATAAAACCGCATTTTTTACAGGTATTTGTTTTGTTTATAGTTTTACATTTTGGGCAAACTAATTTTAGTACTTTTTTGCAATTAGGACAAGCAAGCATGTCTTCGGTGATATCAAAACTGCATTTTGGACATTTCATTTTAAAATAATATAATAAATTTGAAAAAATCAAATCATATAGCAAGTGTAATGTAATTTTTTAGATAAAGACAGGTTTTTGTGCTATCATAGATATAGAAAACGGAGGTTTTTACATGCCTTTTTTAAATATTTTATTTGATCCTGCTATTTTGATTGTTTTAATAACTTTTTTTGGAATAACTTTCTATTATGTAAAGAAAATCAGATTAATCAATAAAGAATTACTGACTTTACTTAAATTTCTAAAAGGATTTAAAAAATCTGACCTGATTTTTAGATTTAAAGAACTCGATGATGGTATGACATCAATTCCTTATGTTGAAAATTATTGGGCGGAATTTAAAAATACGTTAATGTTTTCAGAAAGTGTTTCGCTTAAAAATGAAAAGGATGATTTAGTTTTTCAAAATATTTCTCAATCTGTTACTAATATTCAATCAACAATCGAACCGTCTTGCTTTTTCAATGAAGAAACTCTGGTTACATCAAAATTAAACTACAAATTTATTCAGACAACTCCGACAATACTGACGGGGTTGGGTCCCTTATTTACTTTTTTGAATATAGGCATTGCTTTTTCAAAAGTAAATTTTTCTAACCAAGAAAATACTATTAATTCTGTTTCTTCACTTATGTCTAGCATGCAAGTTGCTGCAATCGTTTCAGTACTTGCAGTAAGCGCCTCTTTAGTTTTTCTGATGATAGAAAGAATTTTATTTAATAATATGTGCAAAATCCCTTTGCATAATATACAAGAACTTTTGAGCAAGCTTTTTGAAAATATTTCTTCAGAAAAATTTTTAATAGAGCTGCTAAAAGAAACAAAAATTCAAAATAATAATACAAAAAATCTTTTATCTGTTATGCCAAATCAATTTAAAGATGCTCTGGATAAGAGTTTAACGACAATTTTAGTTCCTTACCTTGAGAACTTATCTTTTGGATTAAATAAATTGCAGGAAAAAGCTATTTTGAAGAATAAAAAAAATACAGATATTGTAGACGATTTATTTTAAGTAATGAACAATAATCAGGAAATAAATGTTAAGAAAAAATTTTAAAAAGTCAAATGCAGAAGAAGAAAATGTGTTTTGGGTTACTATGACAGACCTTTTGCTTGGCTTAACAATGGTATTTATGACATTATTTGTTCTTACAATGACTGGCTTTACCCAACAAAAAATGCAGCAGCAGCAAACTCAAAGTAAAATTGCAAAACAGTTAATTGCGAAGATGAAAAAACAAAACATTAATGCTTCAATTGATAAAATAACAGGACAAGTTAAAATTTCAGACCTTGAACTGTTTGAAGTTAATAGCTATAAGCTTTCAAAAAAAGGAAAAAAATACCTTGACAAATTTATTCCGGTTTATGTTGATACTATTTTTTCTAACCCTAAATTAGCGGATAAAATTTTAAATATTTCAATCCAAGGTCATACAGATTCTCAAATGTTTAAAAATATATCTTCAAAAGAGGAGCAATTCACAAAAAATATGGAATTAAGTTTAAAAAGAGCAAATGCAGTAGAAGAATACCTTTTTAAAACACAATATGATAAAAAATATACAGGTAAATTGACAAAAACTATTCTGGTGGAGGGCAAAAGTTATACAAATCCTGTAATAATTAACGGGAAAGAAGATTATAACAAAAGCCGCAGAGTTGAATTAAAGCTAATAGTAAAAGATTCAAATATTCAGGAATTTTTGAATCTTGGTAATAATTCTTAAGTTTTATTTTAAGCTTTTTTCTATTAATTTAACAAATTTTTTAACAAGTAACGGGTTCCATTTTTTATTTGAGTCTTCTTTAATTTTTTCCAATGCTTCAAGAGGAGTTAAAGCATCGCGGTATGAACGCGTTTCAATAAGAGCAAAATATGAATCAAGTATCAGGATAATTTGAGAAGCTATAGGTATATCTTCTCCTGAAAATTTCCCAGGATATCCTGAACCGTCCCAGTTTTCATGATGATGTTCTATTATAGGAATAATATCTTGAACTTCCGAAATCGGTTTTAAAATCTCTCTTGCGGCAATAATAGGATGTTTCTTAATTTCTGCTTTTTCTCCTTCTGTTAAAGGAGCAGATTTTTGTAAAAGCTCTTTTGGAATCATTAAATTACCGACATCATACATTAAAGTTGCTATCCGTAATTTGTCAATGTCTTCCTCCGGCAAGTCAAAAAATTTAGCCAGCTTTATAGCAAGTTGTACTTTTAATTTTGTAATTCCTTTACCATGCTGTGGGTTGTATGCTTTAGTAAGCATGTCTGCCACTGAGTAAAGCATTTCTTTTAGAGAGGTTTTTTCATTAATATTGGATTTAGATAATTTTTTATGTAAGTTTTTTGAAATTTCCTTGGAAATGGTAATTTTTTGCTTGGAAAGAATTTTTTCAAAAGCGTTAATTGCAATTTCTTGCCAGGAAACTTCCGTAATTGATTTTGCCATTTGTACTTGGTTTCTTCCCTCTCTTTTTGCTTTGTACATGGCTTGATCAACCAATTCAAGAATTTCATCTATATTATTTGAATGCTCAAGAAAAGTTGCAACACCTATGCTTGCTGTAATTTGCCCTACCTGTTCCAGATTAAAGTCTGCAATGGCGCTTCTAATCCTTTCTGCTGCAATAAATCCTCCTTTAGAATCAACTCCGGGTAAAAGAAGGTTAAACTCTTCACCACCCATACGTGCCGCAACATCAATAGAGCGAGCATTCTTTGTTAAGATGTCGGCTACTGCTTTTATCGCTAAATCTCCGTAGGAATGACCGTATTTATCATTAATTTGTTTTAAATAATCCAGATCTAATGCTATAAGACTAAAAGGTTGGTTCATACGTTTAGCTCTTACAACTTCTTTTTCCAAAAATTCTTCAAAATGCCGCCGATTATATAATGTTGTTAAAGGGTCAGTTATTGCCTGATTTTTTATTACTTGAAACAAATCCGCTATTGTAATAGCAAGTTCAATTTGCTGAGAAAATAACCTAAGAAAATTTATTTCTGCTTCTTCTGCCATATCTCGTGATGAAAAAAGAACAAGAATCCCAAAATCTACATTCATAGAGCATAAAGGAATGATTATTATAGAACGAGTTTGGGCATTGCTTAAAATCTTTCTGGTTAAATCTTCTGATAAATCAGGGGCAACTGTTTTTAGTGCGGATCTTAAATCTATTGTTTGTTTAATGCTTTTTTCGGATAAAGCTTGTGAGAATATCTCCTTTTCTTGAAATTCAAATCTGAGGGAATTAAAAGGTTTGCCAAGGACAGAATCAAGTTTTGTTGCTAATGAATCTTTTGCATGAGCAATTATTTTTAAATACTTGCCTTTATCATCCTCTTTTAGTTGAAGAATTACACTATGTAAATATCCCAATTCACCGTAAAAAGATTTTACAATTGCCTCTAAAACACTGGATAAAGGCTTAGAAGAATTCATCATATCTAAGATATGATGTAATGTAAGCATTCTTCGATTTGTAAGATTCAGCTCATTAGTTCGTTCTGAGATTTCTTTTTCTAATTGGATATTTCTTTCATATATTTCCAGGAAATCTCGTTTGTTTGTGTGAAGAGTATTTTCTACTTCCGAAATTTGGTTTCGAAATTCTCTTATTTTGTCAAAGAAACTCATTAAACCTCTTATAAAGTTAAAGATTAATAAATTATAGTTCTAGTATACATCATCATTTAAAAACAATCGGCTTTTACAGCAATTTATTTACAATATTTATAATTTCAATTGCAACCGGATAATTTTGACAAGTATTTTTCTCTCTCTTTAGCTGGCATTTTTTCTTAAAACAAGGTTGACAAGGCAAATCGGCTTGGATAGAAAAATACTTTTCATCAATTCCGTAAGGACCAAATCTTTTAGATGGAGTGCTTGTAAAAATTGTAATTAAGGCGGGCTTTGAACAAGCCCATGCTAAATGTGCACTACCTGAATCAGGGCTTATAACTAAATTTGAACGTGAGAATAATTCTCTTAATTCATTAATATTAGTTTTTCCGACAAGATTTACGAAATTTAAATCTCCTCTCGTTTTGTGCAGAATTCTTTCAATAAGTTGTTCATCTGCAACAGAACCTGTAAAAATGATATTGCATTTTGAAGAAATAGCATCAATAACTTCTGCCCAGTTTCTTTCATTCCAATGCTTATTGCCCCACGTTGTTGCCGGTGAAATTACGACTAGAGGTTTTGAAGTATCAAGATATTTTAAAAGATCATTAATTTTATTCTTTGATGTTTCAAAAGTTTTTGGTAATGAAAATCCGATATTTTTCGGTTCTATTCCTAAATATCTTGCGAAGTCAAGATTCCTTTCAACTATATGATAGTTATAGTCCCTGAATTTCGCTTTTGGTTTAACAAACTCATTTGCTCCTAAAAAAGATAATTCGCGTGCATCTTTATGTGTTATTCTTCTTTTTGCTCCACAGAACATAAGCAAAAACAAACTTTTGAACATTTGTTGGCAATCAATGGCAATGTCGTATTTTTCTTTTCTGATGTCTTTTATTATTTGAAGAAATTCTTTAAAAGTTTTTAGAGAAAAAGGACGTTTTTTCCATTCATTAAGCGGAACAAAATGTATTTTTGAAATATCAGGATTATTTCTGATAACCTCAAGACCTTTTTCCGCTACAACATAACCTATTCCATTTTCTTTTAAAGTATTGACCAAGGGCAACGTAAAAATTACATCTCCCAATGATGTTAATCTTATTATTAAAATTTTAGCCATTTTTAACCTTTTTACTTAATTAATTTTAGCATAAATTTTTTCTTTTGACTTGTTTTTTTATTTCATTAAAAAATAGTTATATAAGGCTTAAATAAATGTCATACAATCGTATGAAATTTACGCTGAGAATTGAGCAAATCAGTAGATTTTACCGATGATAAATCTTGAGAAGGTTTAAAAAAGAAGGGCTAAAATGTCATATAATTCAATGTCTGTAATAAGACAAACCCCTTATTTAATAAATAATAACGGAGGTTTTATAAAAAGAAAAAAAGAAGAAGATGAACAACCTTTTGATTCTTCTAAGCCTTCGCATTCATCTTTACTTCAAGAAGAGCAGCAAGCTCCTAACGTTGATAAAGATGAAAAGAGCCTTCAGCAGCAGTTAATAGAATCAAAAGAGTCTCATCAACGCGCAGTAACATCACGAGATGCTAATTTAAAAAATGCTACAGTTAACATTGCCCAAATTTTAAAAGATTTTAAAAGTACTGCTAAAGCAATAGGTTCATCTCCAGAGTTGGCAGAAGAAGTAAATATGTATTTGACTCTGATTGAAAAACAGGCTCAAAGAGAAGTACCCGATGTAAAATTAATCCGTTCAAATCTTAAGAACGCATCTATTTTACTTGATGATTTTATTACAGAAACACTTCAAAGACCATCAAAAGTGGTTGAAAATTGGATAGATGCTTTATTCTTACAGCAAATAAATTATAAATATAACCAAGAAGAGATTAATCCTCAATTTTTAGTCAAATTTCCGGAGCAAAAAAGAGATGAAGCTTCAATTGATGAAAACCTTGAGCAAGAAGTAAAAGAAGTCACTGCAAAGCCTGAAAAATTATTGAATATTCCTCAAGATGAAAAGCTTAAGTCTCTTTTTATTCAAGCTAAGAAATATTCTTATGCAAACAACTCTAAAAAATCAATGGAACTTTTTAAAGAGGCCTTAGAGCGCGCCATTGAAGTGAATGATAAAGAAACAGAATCTAAAATTCTTTATGAAATAGGAAAAATTTACGATAGAAATGACTACCTTGCTCAGGCTTTAACCAGCTATAATAAATCCTTAAATATTACTCAGGATTTTAATGTAAAAACAAAAGCTCATTATTCAATGGCGCAAATTTATGACGATGTAACTCAGTTTGAATCGGCTATTAATCATTATATGAGTTCTATTTCTTATGCAGGAGAGCTTGAAAACTTTACTGCCCAATCAACGTCTTTGGTAAAAATAGGAAATATTTACTCGGATGAATATAAAAAAGAAGCATTTGATTTTCTATCCCAAGCAGAATTGTTTGCAAAAGAAAGCAAAAGTCATAAAACAAAAGCTTATGTTTCAGGAAATATTGCAAATGCTTATAATAAATTTAACAAACCTCAAAACGCATTGAAATATTATTCCAGTGCTGTTAAAGAGTATCAAGAAGCAAATTCTCCACTAAAAGTTGCAATCAATTACAAAAGAGCTGCCGAGCTTATGCAAGATTACAATAATCCTCAAAAAGCAAAAAAGTTGATGGAAAAAGCCCTTATTAACGCAAGAAAAACAGAGGATTTGAATTTAATGAGAGATGTTCAGGAAGCTCTTGATAGTATTTAGTTAATTTAAATTTTAGAAAAACGGGGCGCAAAGCTTGCTTTGCGCCCCGTTTAAACTTAAAAATAAATTAACCTCTTATACCGAGTTTTTTGATTAAAGCTCTATATTGCTTAAGATCTTTTTCTTTAAGATAAGAAAGAAACCTTTTTCTTCTTCCGACTAACATTAAAAGACCTCGTTTTGTAGAAAAGTCTTTAGCGTTAATTTTTAAATGTTCGGTAAGATCATTAATTTTTTTGCTCATCATCGCTATTTGAACTTCAACAGAACCTGTATCTTGCTCATTTTTACCATATTTTTTAATAATTTCTTTTTTGTTTTTTAAATTGATACTCATTATTTTTCCTTAGCTATTTATATCACTGTAAAATAATGATATAACATAAAAAAAAAATTGCAATATTAATGTTACAAGCCCTTAAAAATTAATTAAGCTAAGAATGCACTTGCAATTGCAGCAGAATTGTTCATTTTTCCTGAGTAAAATATACGGCTTTGTAAACTGGATCTTAGAATATCAGTATTGATTTCTGCATCATTAAAAAGATTAATCATATTATTATATTCATTTCTGAATTGATTTGTTGTCCCGGGTTTTTTAAGTTCGCATTCCAAGTAATATTTTTTTTGCTGAAAAATACTTAATCGATTCATCGCAGCTTCATATTCTGCTTTCTTTTCAAGCATACTTTGATAAGCTTCATCGGCAGTTTGATTAATACCATTTAAAACATTTGTTTGAAAATCAGTTTTTTGAACATCTCCGCCCATAAAAATTCCTCATAATTATCCCCTATATTTATATAAAAACAAATTAGGTTAAAAAATTGCCTTTTTTGCTATTTTTTATGTTAATATTAATGCATTATTTCTATTTGTCATTGCGAGTTGTGAGGTATAAACCAAACAACGAAGCAATCCAAGAAAAATTTTGGATTGACGCGTTACTCGCTGAGGTTCGTTCTTTGCAATGACGCAAAGAAAAATATAATTGAAAATAAAGCAGGTCGGACATACTTGCCCGACAATAAAAAGGCAGAAAAAAATGATTGAACGTTATTCTTTGGAAAAAATGAAGAAAATTTGGGACTTAGACTCAAAATTTAATTATTATTTGAGAGTTGAGCTGGCGGTTTGCGATGCTTATGTTAAATTGGGACAATTCCCGCAAAAAGACATAGAAGAAATAAAAAGGCTTGCTAGATTTAACGTAAAAAGGATTGATGAAATTGAGCAAGAAGTTAACCATGATGTAATTGCATTTTTGACAAATGTTAATGAAAACTTGGGTGAAGAACTCGCAAAATATATGCATGTAGGTCTTACAAGTTCTGATGTTCTTGATACGGCAATGGCGTTGCAGATTCAGGATGCAGGAAAAATTATCAAAGAAGATTTAGAAAATGTTATAAATTCTTTAAAAAATCTGGCTCAAAAGCATAAAAAAACAATTTGTATAGGTCGTTCACATGGAATTTCATGCAGAAGTTATGACTTTCGGTATGAAAGTTTATACGTGGCTCGATGCTTTTGAAAGAGCTAAAAATCATTTTGAATATTCGCTTGAAGAGATAAGAGTAGGGCAGATTTCCGGACCGGTAGGAACTTATTCTAATATTTCACCGGAAATTGAAAAAATAACCTGTGAGAATTTAGGACTAAAATCTGCCAGAATTTCAACCCAAATTATTGCACGTGATTTTCATGCTTACTTTATGCAATCTTTAGCTATGATTGCTACCGTTATAGAACAATTTTCAACTGAATTAAGACATTTGCAAAGAACGGAAGTTCTTGAAGTAGAAGAAGGATTTAAAAAAGGGCAAAAGGGTTCTTCTGCAATGCCTCATAAGAAAAATCCCATTTCAGGAGAAAATTTATGCGGATTGGCCAGAGTTGTCAGAGTCAAATTCGTTTGCAGCAATGGAAAATGTTGCACTCTGGCACGAAAGGGATATTTCCCATAGTTCGACGGAAAGAATTATTTTTCCTGACAGCACTATTTTAATTGATTATATGCTTAACAGATTTAAAAATGTTATTGAAAATTTAGTTGTTCATGAAAAAAATATGATTAAAAATGCAAATCTTTTCGGCGGAATTGTTTATTCCCAAAAAGTTCTTCTAACTCTTATTGACAAAGGTTTAACAAGAGAAGATGCTTATAAAATAGTGCAGAGAAACGCCCATGATGCTTTTGAAAATGATGGCAATTTTAGATTAAATCTGGAAAAAGATGCAGAGGTTAAAAAATATTTATCTGGCGATGAAATAGAAAGTTGTTTTAACATTCAAGATTATCTGAAAAATATTAATGAAATTTACAAGAGGTTTTGATAATTAATATAAAATTAACCCTAACCGCTTAGGGTTAGGGTTAATAAGTAAGATGGGCATGTTTACCCGGCTTACAAATTAAATTATGCTTTTTATGACTTTTTTGATTTTAAAAGAATCAATGAATACTTCTACTTCCTTTTCTGAAAGCTTTTTCCAACTGTCTTTTGTTTTATTAAAAACATAGAAAACAAGTTTTTTGAAAATGCTTTTATCGGGAACCTGTATGTTAATTATATCAATACATTTAAGTTTTATTTTTATCTTCTTTTGTGCTATTTCGCTTGAGTTAAGTTTTATCGTCTTTTTAGCTATCCCTGCCTTAATATCCTTAATGTCAGGAGATATAATAATTTCATGCAAGCTTCTTATTTTACCCAATTCTAAATTACCTGTTGTTTCAATTCTATTTGTACCCAAAGAGCCCAATATTGAAGAATTTTCGACAACCTCAATATCTTTTACCGTTAATTCTGAAGTAGCTGTTGTGGTTAACCCTTTGGCTTTAAGGGATTTATTTATAGTTGTTTTACCGTTGAAATAGGTGTCCTCTGCATCAACACTTGCTGCACTAAAGTCCCCTTCTACAACAAGAGGTCCTGTTTTAACTTTTCCTTTTATTTCAGTTGTGTTACCGTCGAAAACTGCTGTTTCCCCATTTGTAGAGAGATTTTTTACACTAAAATTTTTTCCTACCTGAAGACTTCCTGTGTTAGCATTTTCACGTATTATAGTTTTACCCTTGAACGTGGTGTCCTTTGCATCAACACTTCCTGCACTAAAGTCCCCTTCTACAACAAGAGGTCCTGTTTCAGCTTTTCCTTTTATTTCAGTTGTGTCACCTTTGAAGACTGCTTTTTCCCCATTTGTAGAGAGATTGTTTACACTAAAATTTTCTCCTACGTGAAGATCTTTTGTTTTAGCATTTTCACGTATTATAGTTTTACCGATGAGAGTGGTGCTCTTTGCATCAACACTTGCTGCACTAAAGTCCCCTTTTACAAAAAGAGATCCTGTTTTAACTTCTCCTTTTATTTTAGTTGTTTCACCTCCTAAAATAGTGACGCCCTTTATATCAACACTTCCTGCCCTAAAGCCTCCGCTTTTTACATGAAGCGATCTTGTTTTAACTTTTCCTTTTATTTCAATTTTTTCACCTTCAAAGGTTGCAGATTGCCCATTTGTATCAATAAAATCGTAGAAGACATTACCTTTAATATCGAGTGGTTTATTTGTAACAATACCTTTAGACCGTTTTTTACTAGAAACTCCAAAATTGACAGTATCTTGTACTAAATTATATTTACCCAAAGGTTTTCGGATATAAGCTGGAGTACCTGATTTGGTAGTTTGAATTTGATTTTTTAAAATTGGTATAATTTTCATTTTTAAATTCCTCTCCCTATCTGCAAAAGATTTTTGTATTACGGAGGTTTAAAAAATGATGAAAATATTTTTTGCTATTGGAAAATTTTATCTATTCTGCTATATTTTGCCATATTGCCTATTATTACTGCATTTAAGCTATTTGTATATATTTATTAAGCACCTTTACATTATTGATATTTCTTTATTGGATATATTTATAATTATTAAGTTTTTTACAAATTACCCCCTTGATTATTGAATATTCTTGTGTTTATATAGGATTAATGAGCTTTCCTCTTACGCTCATTAGAAAAGATCAAGCGGCAGATCTTTGGGTTTTACACACAAAATATATGCATTTATAATGCTATTTAAGTAAAGAGAAGGAAAACAAAATGTTAAAAATCAGATTAAAAAGATTAGGCTCTAAAAAAGCTCCTGCGTATAGAATTATTGTTATAAATTCAACAACAAAACGTGAAGGTAGACCTATTCAAGAATTAGGTCATTACAACCCTAAAACAAAAATTATGAAATTAGATAAACAATCAGCTTTGGAATGGATTAAAAAAGGCGCTCAACCAACTGATACAGTTAAATATTTGATTGATAACTGTAATAAAGACGGCGGTTTAGATTATAAACAAAAAACAGAAAAAAAATTATCTAAGAAAGCGATTGCTAAATTAGAGGCTGAAAAAGAAGCTAAAGCTAAAGCAGCAGAAGAGGCAAAAGCAGCTAAAGCAGCGGCTAAAGAGGCTAAAGAAAATCCTGTTGAAGAATCTAAAACGGAAGAAACTGTTGAAGCTGCAGCAGAAGAAGCTAAGACTGAAGAGCCTAAAACTGAAGAAGTTAAAAAAGAAGAAGAATCTGCTTCCGCAGAAGCTTAAAAAGTATATTAAAAAAGGCGAAGCCGGAAAGTTTTCCGGCTTCGCCTTTTTTAATATTTAAATTTAAGTGCGCCCCAGGCTCTGATTTTTCCCCGTTCATACTTAACTAAGTAATAGTCACCTTTTACATCATATTCAATATCTGCATGATTATATATTTCAGGTTCTGTAGGCATTTTTCCTTCTTTTATTAATTTTTTATTCTCTTTTTCTTTTTTTTTCTGCGCTTTTTCAAATTTCCTTTGTGATTTTTTGTCCATGGGCTTAGGTTCGTCCTGTGTTCTATCTTCTTCTAATTTAAAAACAGGAATTACAGCGATAATTTTTTCACTCTGGGATAAAATCAAATTAGCTCTATCCTTAGATAAAGACAGTTCATAATATCCCGGCAAAATGGCATTTCTATCTTCATCAAAAATAGGATCAGCAATTATTAAAATAGGCTCATCTGTCGATTTTGGTCCATATTTTACAAAACCTTTATCATAATCTTTAAGTCCAGAACTATAGGTATTAGGCCCCCGTTTAGGTAGGAGCTGATCGATAGTCTTAAGCTCTGCAAGATATATTGGCATACTTATTCCTTTATATTATTTAACAATTGACAAATAATATTTTTTATTTCGGTAAAGTCCTTATCTAAAGCCTTTTCGTATCCTACAAAAATTAAAGATAAGTAATTTTGAGATTTTGATATTCGCCCATTCTTTAACAGAAGTCTGTAGCTTTCTCTCATTAAGCGCTTTAAACGATTTCTTTTAACTGCTCGCTTGTGTGTTTTTTTGCTTACAACAAACCCTGCTTTTGTTAGAAATTCAGGGTTTTCTTTTTTCTTTCCTACCCATAAAACAATTCCGCTAATACAGTAAGAATGTTTTATTCTATAAGTAGCCTTAAAAGCAGAATTCTTTTTTAGTCTGAATTGTTTTTTTAGCATATTAAAATAATTGCATAAAAAGGCGGTCGCGTCAAAACGCGACCGCCTTTTTTAATATTAAAATTAAGCTCGCTTACTTCCGGTAACAGCAAGGCTATAACGACCTTTTGCTCTGCGTTTGTTTAAAACTTTTTGTCCGCCCGGAGTTGCCATTCTTGCTCTAAATCCGCTGACTCTTTGTCTTTTTATTTTAGTTCCTTCTAGTGTACGTCTCATGATTTTTCTCCTTTGTAGTATTATAGTATATATAATATTTAAAAAAATTCTTATAGTCAATGGTAAATTATAAATAAGGTTAATTAATATGAACACAATAGAGAAAAAAATAGGTTTTATAGGATGTGGAAAAATGGCGAGTGCCATAATCAAAGGGATTTTAGATTCAAATTTCTTAGCTTCAAATGATATTTTAGCTTCTGAAGTTAGTGAAGAATTTGCAAAAAAGAAAAAAAAGGAATTAGGAATTGAAGTCTTTACAGATAATAAAACTATTGCAAAAAAATCTGATGTTATTTTTCTCGCAACAAAACCTAATTATATTAAAGAGGTTTTACAAGAAATTAACGATGAATTAACAAAGGATAAAATAATCGTATCAATAGCAGCAGGGGTAAAGACAAAAACTATAGAGAATATTATAGAAAAAGAAATAGCGGTTATTAGGGTAATGCCTAACGGTCCCGCCTTAATTTCAGAAGGAATGAGCGGGATAGCTAAAGGAAAATTTGCCGAAGATAGCCATTTGAAGTTCATAGAAAAACTTTTACTGAACATAGGAAAATGTATTGTAATTGATGAAAGTAAAATTGACATATTGACAGCTATTTCAGGTTCAGGTCCTGCTTTTTTCTATGAAATTATACATGAAATGGCACTTGCTGGGGAAAAACTGGGGCTTGATTATGAAAAAGCGCTTATTTTAGCTGCACAGACAGCTCTAGGTTCGGCTAAATTGATTATTCAAAGTGATTTAAACCCTGAGCAATTAGTTCAAAATATTGCTACAAAAGGCGGTTGCACTGAAGTCGGTATAAATTTTATGAAAGAGCAGAATACTAAAGAATTATTTTATGAATTAATAAGAAGAACAACAGATAAAGCAAGAGCTCTTGGAGAATGACAGATTAAATGAAGATAATTAATTACGAAAAGATTGAAAATAACTTTTTTGAAAAAATCGAATTTGAGGAGATTTCTTCTGTCGTGGAAATTATTCGGGAAATTAAAATAAATGGTGACGAAGCTGTTAAAAAATATTCAAAGCAGTTTGATGGTGAAGATTTAGAAGCATTTTTGATTTCGGATTATGAAATCAAAAACGCCTACTCAAAAGTTGATGAAAAAACAATTAAAGCTATAAAAAAATCAATTCAAAATGTTAAAAAATTTAGTAAAAAGCAATTAAACTGCTTGAAATCACTTAAAGTAAAAATAGATAATAATGAGCTCGGGCATAAAATTATTCCGATAGAAAGCGTTGGATGTTATATCCCCGGGGGAAATTATCCGCTTTTAAGTTCTGCTGTTATGACAATTATTCCTGCGAAAATTGCAGGTGTAAAAGAAGTCATAGCGTGTTCTCCAAAAATTCGCCCTGAAACAATAGTAGCTTGTGATTTAGCAGGTGCGGATAAGATTTACAAGATTGGCGGAGCTCAAGCAATTGCCGCAATGGCATACGGCACGCAAAGTATTTCTAAAGTAAATAAAATTGTCGGACCGGGAAACAAATATGTTACCGCAGCTAAAAAATACGTATTTGGTGAAGTAGGAATTGATTTTCTGGCAGGTCCTTCTGAGGTTATGATTATTGCAGATGAAACTGCCAATCCTGAGTTTGTATCTGCAGATATGCTTGCTCAATGCGAGCACGATGCTGATGCACGAGCTTTTTTAGTTTGCACAGGTGAAAATTTTGCCAACCTGGTTAAAATTTTCGCTCAAAAACAACTCGAAAATCTTTCGACAAAAGAAATTGCTTCAAAATCTTTTGAAAAATCTTTTGCTGTTATTGTAAAATCTATAGAAGAAGCTGTAGATATTGCAAATAAAAAAGCTCCTGAGCATTTGGAACTTTGTTTTAAGGATTCAAGAAAATTTATTGAAAAATTTAAAAACTATGGTTCTTTATTCATTGGAAACTACTCTGCAGAAGTATATGGAGATTACTGTTCAGGAACAAATCACGTTTTGCCTACAAATGAAGTTTCTAAATATTCAGGAGGCTTAAGTGTTTTTGATTTTGTTAAGGTTCAAACTTACCAAATGATATCAAAAAAAGGTAATTTAAAAATTTCAGAAACAGCATCAAAATTAGCAGAAATAGAGGGACTACAGGCGCATAAGTTTGCGTCTGTAGTAAGAAAATTCACATAAATTAACGTTTTTTGAATTTTTTTTTTGTTTTAATTATAATAAATTTACATTAACTAAGAAATATAGGTAGGAAAATATGGCGACTAAAAAATTATCCGAAGGCGTTGGTAAAAAAATTGTTGAGGCATTAAAAAAACAATCTGAAATAGAAATTAGCCCTGTTTCAGCAGAAAAAGAACGTGAAGAACAGGAAACTTTTGATTATGAAGATACAGAATTAAAAGATAATCTTCAAGACGATTCATTTTTGGATGAACTTTCTTCCGGGGATTATTCTGAAAAGCAATCAGAAACAAACGAAGAGGAAGTTTCTACTGAAGAAGCTTCTAATTTTGGGGGGTATCAGCCTTTAACCGGGAGTGCACAGGATACTTTTATGAAAGATTTGGATAGTTTTGAAATTCCTAGCAATATTGCAGTTTTGAAAAAGCTTATTACTCAACTTCCAAGTGGAGTTACAAGACATACCGGTGCTCAAATTATTAAACAAACAATGGAAGCTCTTGGTATTTCGATGAAAAGCGTTCTTCAAGAAGCACAACAAGTTCAAGAAGGATTGAATAATTCGGTTAAAGAATGTCAAACAAATGTTCAAGAATATAAAAAACAAATAATGTTACTTGAAAAACAGGCTCAAAATTATCAAAGACAATATATGGCATTAAATGAACTGATAAGTTTATTTATTCAAACCGGCATATAAATTTATAATCGACCTACTTTAAAAATAATTGATAGGTTATGGAAATAGAAAAAATTACAAATCTAATAGAAAATTTTGCATCGCCTGATACACAAGAAGCTTGGGACTGTTCGGGACATCAAATTTATTTGGGCGAAAGAAATATAAAGAAAATTCTTTTATGCTTGAGTGTAACAAAGGATATTATGAATCAAGCAATCGAAAGAAATTGTGATATGATAATTTCTCATCATCCTTTATTCTTTGTTCCATTCGAGTTTAATAAAGGCATTTCGATTTATTCTTCTCATACAAACTTAGATAAAGCCGATGGGGGGACAACGGATTCTTTGATTAATGTTTTAGGATTTACTAAGGCGCAAAAAATCTCTGATTTTTTGCGCCTTGTTGAATTAGAAGAAGAAATTTTGCTTGATGATTTTATTAAACAGGTAAAAGCAAAGTTTAATCTGAAAAATATAAGAGTTGTAAACAATTTTGGAAGAAAAAAAATTAAAAATATTGTTTTTTGTGCAGGAAGCGGTGGAGAGTTTCTTTATGAAGCAGAACAAATCCCTGCAATTGACGTGTTTGTAACAGGTGATGTAAAGTATCATACAGCTTTAGAAAGTAATGTTATAATATTTGACATTGGGCATTTTGAAAGTGAAAAACCGGTTCTAAAAACAATAAAAAACTTACTAAAGCCTTTAAATCTTGAAATTGTGGAAGCAGATGAAAAAAGTCCTTTTATTAATTATTAATTTATTTTTAATTCAATCCGTATTTGCATATGAAACGGTACTTATTGATTTTCCTGAAAATCAGGGATGGCATGCTGTTTATTATCAAAAACAAAGAGGAGAAACTATTTTACAATATGTTCCTGCAGGAGAAACAGAGGAAAGCTGGGAAAAAACTTTAATATTCCATTCATATAAAAATTCTAAAACAAGTGCTTCAAGATTTATGGACAGAACAACAATGCAAATGGAAGCAAAAAATTTCTCTCAGCTTTATCAATATAAGAAATATTCTGATATGGATTCAATTGCGGTAAGATGCATTAAGAAAAATGCCCTAATTCCAAGTCAAGGTGAAATTTACAGGGTTTCAAAATCATTTGAGGGGCTTGTTTCAATGCATTACATAAATAAAAATATTCAAGACTATAAAAATACATATGACCTATGGTATCAGATAGTAAAAAACATTAGAATATACCGTAATTACTACCGAACAGACAGGATTTTAGACAAAGCTATGTCCTTTGAACTGTAAAACTATATTCTTTAGTAATCAAATTGTTCTTTTCCTTGCAAATACTCCCGAATAATATTCAAAGAAGATTGGACTATTCTTGTTATTCTTGATGAAGAAAGACCAACTTGTCTTGCAATATCTTTGACTTGCATATTTCTGTAAAATCTATATTCAACTATCGTTCTGTCTTTTTGAGGTAAAGTTGAGATAGCTTCTCTAATCATTCTACCCATTTCTGAAATTTCGGCTTTTTCGTCAGGCATTGCTGACATATCTCTTACAAAGTCGAATGGAGAATCATTATCGGAAGACGCGGCAGCTAAACTGTCAATAGACAGGATGGTTTCATAAATTGCTTCTCTTACCTTCCCGGGAGATACTTCCAGACCTTCATCTGCTGAACCTTCCCCTGCTTCAATATTTTCAGCACTTTCTTCTGTTTTTGTGTGCTTAAGTGTATACCATTTATAGCGGTTTCTTAATTCGTTTCTGATTGCCCACCTGACAGCAGTACCGATGTATGCAGCATTATATTTTTCTAATTGTTCTGCTGTTTTATTTTTAATCATTGCTTGCACAGCAATAATACCAATACTGACCAGCTCTTCATATTCAATCATATGAGAAGGAATACGATGGTGTTCAACCTTGGCAACTTTTTGAACAATCTCTAAATATTCTTTAATCTTTGATTTTTCCTGCATTATCGTGTTTATTTATTCTTCTCCATTTTGTTTACTATTCTACCTTGATTTTGATTATTTTTCAAGCTGTATACAAAAAGTAAGATTTCAGCTACGGCTTTATACAGGTCAGGAGGGATTAATTTATTCACTTCCACTATTCTAAACAAGGCCCTCGCTACAGGAGCATTATCTATTATCGGAATATTATTTTCAACCGCTATTTGAATTATTTTTTTTGCAATAAGCTCTGTCCCTTTTGCTACAAGCATAGGGGATTCCATTTCTTGTGCATCATATTTTAGAGCACATGCTACGTGAATCGGGTTTCGTACAACAAAATCTGCAGTTGCAACAGCATCCATCATAGTTCTTTGTAACATTTGCATTCTTCGTTGACGAAGTGCAGCCTTTACATTAGGATCCCCTTCGGTATTTTTATATTCATCTTTAATTTCTTTAAAAGACATTTTTTGATCTTTCAAAAATTTCCAACGTGTAACCATATAATCGGCGGCTGAGATAGCTAAAAAAGCAATACATGCCTTGAATATAAATTCTACGATTAATTTTCCGAATTCAATCATTACCGCAAAATTATTATCAATAGACGCTAAGCTTAAAATACGTTCAATGTGTGCGGAATAAACACTCCAGCCAATCCAACCCAAAATAATTACTTTCAAGATGTTTTTTAACAATTCAAACAATGTTTTTACGGACATTATATTTTTAAAATATTTGGTTGGATTAAGTTTATCAAGTTTTGGTACCAGCGGTGTGGTTGAAACCAGAGGTCCAACTTGAATAAAATCAGCTAAAATGGCAATCAGCCAGGCTACAAATAGTATAGGAGCTATAATTAAAACAACAGCAACAATTGTTATCGTAAAGATATAAGGAAGTCCTATTTCACTTAAATGCTTATTGGGAATTTGCTCGTAGCAAAGTACAAAAAGTCTTGAAATTTGATCCCAAATAAAAGGAGAAAGAGCATAAATAGCAGAGAAAATAATAAGCAAAGATATAGCAGTTGAAAAATCTTTTGATTTTACAACTTGACCTTCTTTTTTAGCCTGCTCGAGTTTTCGAGGTGTGGCATCAAACTGTTTATCTTCATCCGCCATGTTCTATACCTTACTAACAGGTTACCATATTTTAGGCATTTATGAAAGGTGAGAGGTGAAAAGAGAGAATTAAATTGAAGTAAAACCTCTTACCCTTCATTTTTAACTATTTCCACTCCGGAACTTGTACCTAATCTTGAAGCTCCTGCTTTTATCATATCAAGAGCTTTTTGTTTATCGCGAATTCCGCTGGAAGCTTTTACCCGAAGACCATAGGGAGAAACTAATTTATGCATAAATTCAACATCTTCAATTTTTGCTCCGACTCCGTTTTTAACAAAACCGGTTGAAGTTTTTACAAAATCGGCTTTTGCATTTATACATAATTCACAGGCTGTTTGGATTTCTTCTTTTGTTAATAAATCAGTTTCAAGAATAACTTTAAGCAATTTATTTTTACAAGCTTCTTTGACTACCCCAATATCTTGTTGTACAGCATTAAAATCTTTGTCTTTTAAAAGTCCGACGTTAATAACCATGTCAATTTCGTCTGCTCCTTCATCAATCGCTAATTTTGCTTCAAAGGCTTTAATTTCAGATTTATTAATTCCGAGAGGAAATCCGACTACTGTAACAATTTTTATATCGGAGGCTTTTAAATATTCTTTTGCAAATTTAACATTAGCAGGGTTAATACAAACACCTAGAAAATTATTATCCGCAGCTTCGTCAAAAAGTTTAGTTAATTCAGCTTTTGTTGCATCTTGTTTCAAAAGAGTATGTTCAATGTATTTGTTTAAATTTTCCATAAGATTATTTTAATATAAAAAAATTGAAAAGCATATATAAGGCAGGTTGATAAAAAAAATAATTTAGTGTATCCTGACGGTAGAAAAAGGTTCAAGATGAGTGAGAAAAAGATACTCGATTTAAACACGATTACAGGCGAATGCGGTGTTTTAAAAGACATGGATTCGAGTATTGTTATTAAAAATATTGAAAATCTTGAAAATTTTTATCAAGAAGAAAATTTAGTTGTTATTTATAATCATTTTTTAATTATTTGTAAAAATCAAGATATTCTGGCATTTTTGGTAAGATGTATAGATAAATATCGCCATAAGTCTTCGCTGGATGCTGTTGTAGAACATTTATTAAATAAAAATAATTCAACAAACTTACGTATAATGTGTGCAAAAGCTGTTGCCAATTTAAAAGATACAAGCGCAGTTACTTCTCTTTTGTATTGCTTAAATGACAGAAATGAACAATACCAAGTAAGACTTGCTTGTGCTGATGCACTTGGCAGAGTTGGAGACAAGTATGCGGTTGCACCATTAATTAATATTGTTCAGGATGAAGAAGAGAAATCTGTTTACGTGAGAGAGTCTGCTGCCGTTGCTTTAGGAATGTTAGGTGATTTAAGAGCAATAGATCCGTTGGTTTCTATTTTAGAGTCAAAAAAAGGATTTATTGATAAGTTTACTTTTTTGAAAGAAAGAATTATCGAAGTACTTGGAAAGTTTAACTTTAGCAATGATAGAGTTATTACAGCATTAGAACATTCCTTGAATGATGAGTCTCCCTGTATAAGGATTAATGCGATAGAAGCATTAATGGAATCAAGTGGTGATAGAGCGTATGGTTTAATAAAAAATATGCTTGAAGACTTAGATGAAGAAGTTAAGAAAAACGCTCTTATAGCTCTTTATAATATTAGTGGCAGAGAGATTTTAGATGAAGTTATTGAAGATAAAAAATATTGTAGTTTTTTAAAAGAAGAAGCAAGAAACTTGCTTAATGAATATGAAGATTAAAAATTTAATGTTAAAATTGCACTATGAAAAAATTTTTTATTTTGATTCTTTTATTTTTTTGTAGTTGTGCAAGAGTATTTGCACTAGATATTGTTTATCCAAAAACTAACCCTGTTAGAATTAATGCAAAGTCAACGTTTTTTATTGGTTCAACAAATCCTGATAGTCTTTTAAAAATTAATGATAGAAAAGTGGAAGTTTCACCTATTGGTGCGTTTGCGCAAATAGTTCCTTTAAAATTCGGAAAAAATTATTTTAAATTGGTTTCCGGCAAGAGTGTTATTAATTTTACTATTGTACGACCACGCCGTCGAGCTGTGTATATGTCCGCGTGCAAATTAATTGAGTATCCGCCGGTAAATTTTTATGTAATAAAAGATAATACCCCGCTTCGTTGGACACCTGTAAATAGGGGCGTTAACCGTATGTCTCATCTGCCTTATAGTACCAATCTATTAGTAAATGGTGAAAAAGGGAATTTTTATAGAGTTTGTCTAAATTCAAAATTATCAGGCTGGGTAGCTAAATCTAATGTAAAACAGAGTCAAATAATTCCTAAAAAGACAGCAATTAAAAATATAAGAATGTATGAAAATAAAAAATTTTGTTTTTATGAACTTGAACTAGATGGAAAAAAACCTTTTGTTTTAAAAGAAAAAAATGGTTTAACCTTGCAGATTTTTAATATAGAAGAAGCAGAAGACGGCACATTTTCTTTAAATATTCCCGTAAAGAAATTAGTAGGATATGAAGCCTTTTATAGCGAAAAAAATGAAGAAAAATTTATTTTAAAGATAAAAAAAAATCCGATAATAAGTTCTAAAAAAGCACTTGAAGATATTTTGATTGTTGTAGATGCAGGTCATGGAGGAAGTGAATTCGGTGCAATTGGATGTTGTGGCCATAAAGAAAAAGATATTAACCTTGCAATTGCTAAAAATTTACAAAAGGAACTTGAAAATCGTGGGGCAAAAGTTATTATGACACGTGAAAAAGATGTTCAAATTTCTCTTAGTGAAAGAGTTAAAATAGCGAAAGAAAAAGAGGCAATGCTGCTTTTAAGCATACATGCAAATGCCCTTCCTGATGGCAAAGATCCTATGAAAATAA
The DNA here is from genome assembly GCA_963839525.1 of uncultured bacterium. Taxonomy (GTDB): domain Bacteria; phylum Cyanobacteriota; class Vampirovibrionia; order Gastranaerophilales; family Gastranaerophilaceae; genus CAWIVJ01. Next base: position 72,214 of record CAWIVJ010000007.1, read on the forward strand.
GAGGTACCAGTGTTTATTATTATCATAATCAAGCAGAAAAACTTGCAGAAAATATTTTAAATTCAATGACGGAACAACTAAAGACTAAAAATGATAAAGTTAGGCAAAGCAGTTTAGCACTTGTTCGCCCCACTTCAAGTGTTAGTGTTCTAATTGAAATTGCTTATATGATAAATCCTTATGATTATGAGCTTCTGCTTGATAAAAATTTTCAAATAAACTGTGCAAAAGCTATTGCGGATGGAATTGAGAAATACATTTTAAATTTTAGTCAACCCACTTGAAGCTTTTTACGTAGTTATCACCATTTATATCACCATAAATGTCTACCGAAAAGTTTCTGTGGGTTTTGTCATTTAGTTCAAATCCGGGAATTTTGTTAAAATTGTTTATAAATTCCTTTTTATTTGTTTCATCTAAATTAAGTCCCGGAATAGTATTGAAAAGAGTATTAAGTGATGCGTTTCCGACTGGACCGAGTAAATTGGAAATCTTTTTAGAAATTCGTCCAAAAATTTTCATATCGGCAATAAAAGTTGATAAATTGTAAGTTCCTGTTAAAAATAGACTTAAATCTTTTCCTTTTGAAAAAATTTGTATAGGATCTGCGAGTCCTGATTTAATAGTAAACATTCCATTAATATTTTCAAATTGCCCTGTTTTAAGAGGAGTAACCAAATCAATAATACTGTTAATTGTTAACCCGGTAACTCCACTTTTAACTAAATTCCCGGCCTTTAATAAGTATTCAAGAGAACCTAATTTCGGCATTTTTCCGTCTTTTACGCTAAATCCTCCTTTTCCGCTTAAAGTTTCCATGCAAGTTTTATGAGTTCTTCCGTTACAGGTAAAATCTACTTGACCTGTTAATAATCCAAAAATTTGGTTTTTTAAATTAAATAAGGCTTCTGCCATTGAATTAGCATTTACTTCTTTTACATTAAGGCTTAGGTCTGATTTTGAATTCAAAAGATTATATTTAAAATCGCCTGTAATTAGACCTTGTGCTACATTAAAATTAAAATTATCCAGAGAAAATAGTAAATTTTCATTTAGTGAAAAATCTGCTGTAAAGTCTTTTGCAAAAAGATTTTTGACAAAAACGCTTTCAGCTTTTATTTTACCGCTTTTAATAACTAAATCCTTAATATCAATTGTTGATTTTTGTTCGGTTAATATCGTCACGTTAGTTTCTAATGCAAGAATATTCAATTTTTCTATAAGTTCGTCTATATCAAAATTTCCGAGATAAATATCAATTTTATTGAAAACATAAGGCGGTTTTAACTTGTTTTCCATATTGGAGAAAAGTGTAATTGGATTAGAAAAAACTTCTCCTTTTGATTTTATATTTATGTTTTTGTCTTTGAACTCAAGAGAAATATCCTTGATTATAGTATCAAGCAGAGGAATATTTATTCCCGTAAAATTTAAAGAGCCTAATAGTTTTGGATAAGATACTAATCCGTTGATTATAACATTGGAGCTAAACTGCCCCTGCTTTATTAGAGGCTTTTTAAATAGGATGTTAAATATTTTTGCATCTGTAGGATTTTGAGTTCTTACTTTAAAGTTGTGAAATAAAATATTATTGTTTTTATCAATGTCAATTTGACCTTTGGCATTCAATTGTTGAGAAACAAATTCTTTGTTGTTTTGAGAAGAAATCAATTTGTCATATTGTAAACTGTTTATATAGATTGAATTTTTTGCAGAATTTTTTGAAATATTAGCATCAAAAAAGATTCTTACAGGAGAGTTTACATCACCGATTGTTGCTCCCATGTAATAAATACTGGAATCTTTCTGTAGATTTATTTCTGTTTTTGCGTTCAAAGATTCTTTTGTCCCGCTAAGTCTTGCGGAATACATCACATCGCCTTTAATTTTAAGAGGGTAAATTGAATTTTTATTTATGTATATATCAATAAATTTTTGAGTCGGTTTTGAATTAATATAGAGGTCTAAAGCCGGAGTTTTAAAAATGTTCGTTACAAAGCCATCTATTAATATGGGCATTGAATCTAAAACGCCGTTAACTTTGTATAAAATAAGCTTATCATCATTTATTTCAATGTTGCCGCTAAAAATTTTTACAGGGATATCTGAGTATAAGAAGGCAATATCATCTAACTTGACTTTTGAGTATAAAACTTTATCCTTAACCTTTCCTTCAATATGAATTTTCGATTTGTTTACCAAAGAATATAAATCAAAATCCGCATCAGCATTTTTAAAATTAATACTGCCGAAAAGATTTTTAATCGGTATTTGCAAGCCCCCTATTGAAATAGTATTTCCTAGCAGTTTAAGATTTCCTGAAACCGCTATTGTTTCTCCTAAGCCAAATTCTTCAATACCTTTAGCCTGTCCTTTAAGCTTTAATTTTATATCTAATTTCCCATCGGCATTTTTTATTGAAGATACTGATTTTTGAATATCTGACAACATAGGAGAATTACTTAAAAGATTAAGCATTTTATTAAAATCTTGACCATTTGAAGTAACATCATAATCAAGAGTCCCAAACAATGTACATTTGCCATCAATTTTAATTGGTTTTCCGTATAAAAAAGCTTTTCTCGTAATAAAATGAGTATCTTGGTCTTTAAAATATAAACTTCCTTCTATATTTTCCAAAGTCGCATTAATATTGTTAAAGCTTCCTGTTGTATTTTTAAAATTAAATGCACCCCAAATATGAGGATTATTTTTACGTCCTGTTATTTTTAAATCAATATTTCCAAGACCTTTAAGTTTCATAACAGGCAAAGGTCCAAGATTAAAATAAAAAATTTCATGTAAAGCATTTAATACAAATTCAGTGGTTTCCAGATTGATATTTTGTGTGCTTGTTATATTTAAATTTATATTTTTTTTACCATAAAGTCCTATACTTCCCTTGATAAAAAATTTTTCGTCATTACCAACCGGAACAGTAAGATCCAGATAAAAATTTTCTCCTAAAAAGTTAGTTTTTAAAGTTGCCCCGGGAGCATTCAGAGGTTTCATCAAATAACCGTTTTTAGACAGGATTTTGCCGGTGATTTTAGGTTTATCCGCCCGCCCTTTAATAAAGATCTTTCCTTCTATATCTGAATAGTAACCATATTTTTTTAGTGCGGGAATATTAATATCAATATTTTTTATATTAAAGTCAGGAAGAATAGAGATGAAATCTTCTATTCTTCCTGACTTATTTATAATAATTGATAAATCCACTAACGGGTTTTTGTAACTTATTTTATTAATTTTACCTTCAATATTTGCATTAATCTTTCCTGATAAAATTTTGAATTTCTTTATAGTCATAATATTTTTAGAGACATCAATTACTGTATCTACATTTAACTTATTTTTAAAGTATAAAGACTTTTGTTGATTCTTTGTAAGAATTGAAAAATCTTTAATCGCCATTTGAGTAGAGATTCTGCTTTTTTTTCTGTTTAAAATTTTAGTATCGGCTTCAATGTTTAAGATACCGGTTATTTGTTTAATTTTGTTATTAGAAAGCTTTTTTATATAAGGCGATAGATCAGATAAATTTAAATTTGTAATAGTTCCGTTAAATGCAATTTTGTTCGTATCAAATCCCTTCTTAAAAGGCAGTTTGAAATCAATATCAGTATTTATAACTGAATAGCGATTATTAATTTTTATTTTTGAATTAGTAGAAAATTTTATATATTTTTTGGGATCATATTTTTTTAAAGTAAAGTAATCACCTTTTGCGATTATATTTTTATTTTGTGATTCATCTTTTAACTTAATATTATAACCCCCAATATTCATCTTTGAATTTTCAATCGATATCCTAGAATCAGATGTTTTTATAATCATATAGTTACCGATATAAAAGCGGTAATTTTTATCTATTTTTAGATTAGCATTTATTTTATCGCAAGAAAAATAACCTAAATGAACTTTTCCAAACAGGAGGGGAATAAGTTTGATTTTTAACTTTGGATTTTCAACAAAAAAAGGACTGGATTTTTTATCAATAATTTCGAAATAGGAAGCATTAAGCCAAACAGACGGCAATAATCCCATTTTTAATTCTGGATCTTTAATCTCAATTTCTGCTCCGAGCTCTTTTTTTATAATGTTTTTAACAATATAAGTTTTATTCCTAATATCAAAAACAGCAGGCACTCCCCAATAATAGGCAGCATATAAAACCACAAAAAATAATATAAATAATAGTACCTTTAGTCTGATTTTCATTGCAATTCATTATAGCATGAAAAGGAGGTAATTGGCGAATAGCAAATACTTGAAAGAAAAGAAGCAGAGTGAAATAGGACTTAACTTAACCTAAAATTGCAAAAGACTTTTAATAGTTTTAGTAATCATCAAATGGGCTTTTAAGGCTTCAACTGGCATACTGGATGTCAAAAAAGTGAAATTTAAATTTTCCGTATCTTCGGTATTGCTTTTAATAACATAATCCAGTTCTTCCATTTTTTTATAATATTCTAAAAAAGAGAATTTTTTTTTACCGGCAAGATTTTTTTCGTATCTTTTTTATGCGGTTATAAATCATTTACAACCGCACTTTAAGCAGATGTAAATTTTTATTAATTGTTCTCAATTCTTATTTTGGAGTTATAACTTAAAAATTATCACATAAGAGTTCATAGAAAGCTTGGGGATGTAAGCAAGTCGGGCAAACCTGAGGAGCTTCAATTCCTGTATAAGTTCTACCGCAATTTCTGCATTTCCATTGAACTTCAGTTAATTTTTTGAAAACAAGCCCGTCTTCAATATTTTTCACTAATGCTAAGTACCTTGCTTCATGGTGTTTTTCAACTTCCAAAACTTGTCTAAAGGTGTTCGAGACATCCATAAAACCTTCTTCTTTTGCTATTATTGAAGCATTAAGATATAAATCTGTCCATTCTTCATGTTCCCCCATTGCAGCATGTTTCAAATTTTCTAGGGTGTTTCCCAATTGAAAGGGGTATTCTCCATCAACTTTTGCTCGACCGGAACCCAAGTGCTTATAAAATAATTTTGCATGCTCTTTTTCATTGTCAGCTGTTTCTAGGAAAATCGCTGAAATCTGTTCATAACCTTCTTTTTTTGCAATAGATGCAAAATAGGTGTAGCGGTTTCGCGCTTGAGATTCTCCTGTAAAAGCGTTTATCAAGCATTGTTGAGTTCTTGTACCTTCTAACTTGTTTTCCATATAGCCTCCTTTATTTATAAAATGATAGGTTAAATAGTAAAAAAAATAATTATCCAAAAAGGTAATATGTAATACCAAAAATTATAACAAAATCAGTTACAATGTTTCTGGAAAGACAAATTCTAAGCATAAACCATTCAGTCCCCTGTTTTTTTACCTCCTCCCAATTCTCAAGAGGTCCCATCCAGAATTTTTTTTCTTTATCCGGTTTTTTCATAAGTTTTACAAGTCCAAATGCTTTGGGAATTGTTATAAAGGTTAAAAGTACGACAAGCGGAAACATTTTAATAAAAATTCCGTATAACAAAATTAGATATGCAAGAGCATATATCAAAGCCAATACAAATATCGCATTATCTTTTGTTTTAAAAAAGCCGGGGAACGATTTTTTACCTGTTTTCATGTCAGAATCAAAGTCTATTATCGCATGAGTATAACCTATGTTCATAACTAAAAGCCCCGTAACAATAGATATAATAAGAATAAATTTATCAATATGCGCACCTGCAGTTATATAAGCTCCGGTCATTAGCAATGGTCCGAAAACTATTGCAATAACAGGTTCTCCAAGCCCTCTGTAGCTAAGTTTAATCGGACTTGCAGAATAGAAAAATCCCAGCAGAGCTGTTATTAGTGCTATTACTATAACCAAAATACCGACTTTTGAAGCTATAAAAAGACCGATTAAAAAAGCTATGGCAGCCATTAACAATGAAACAGTAAAAACAGTTTGAGGAGAGACTAAGTTTTGTGAAAAATAAAAACATTTGTTATTTCCCGGTACTGCCCCCTGCTCCGCGAGTTTTTTGTATGCAGCAACTGTACCTTTTTTCCAGTCAAAATAATCGTCCAGCATGTTAACGCTTAAGTGTACTAAAATTATGCCGATAAGCCCCAGAAAACTTAAAAAATAATCAATTCGATAATTTTTTGCAGCCAAAACAATGGCAAAAATGTAAGGTAATATTGATAGCGACAAAGTAAAACTTCGTCCTATTGTTAGCCATAGATTTATTTTATCGGATATTTTCATAAACTACGTAAATCTGTTTTCTTTAGTGAATAAAACAAGTGAGATTTATTTGTAAAAAAAGTAAGTGGGCAGGGGTGGATTCGAACCACCGTAGTCTTACGACGGCAGATTTACAGTCTGCTACCTTTAGCCACTCGGTCACCTACCCATTTAGATTTGGTTTTTAACTTCTTTACGGTTTCTTGCAGAAACCCACAAGAATTTATTGTATTTAATTATCATATCACAACTTTAAAATGTGTAAATAAAAATAAAATTCTAAAAAACTACCCAGTAATTTTTAAAGGAGGCTGAAAGCATTTGCCTCTGACGAGATTTGAACTCGTGACCTCTCCCTTACCAAGGGAGTGCGCTACCCCTGCGCCACAGAGGCAGGTCTCTTCAGCTTTTTAGGTTTTGCTTTTTAAATACCAAGGGAGTGCTGCTACCCCCCTTCAAAAATGATATTTAATCATTTTTGCGGGTGCCCTGCCACAGAGGCAGGATAACCGTATTGTCGGGCAGGTATGCCCAACCTACTTTACTTTTTTTAGTATACCACAAGGGTCTGTTTTTCTTTAGCATGAATAAGCCGGTGATAGGAATCGAACCTACAACCTACGGTTTACAAAACCGTTGCTCTACCGTTGAGCTACACCGGCAAGTGAATAAAAACATTATAGTTATTAAAAAAGTCATGTCAAGCACAGAAGGAGAAAATCTAAAAGAGATTTTGCCTAAAAATTCTTTATCAATTCATCAACAGCAAGCTTATAAGCTTTTAAATCATTAGCTGCCGTAATTTTCGGCAAACAATTTACCCCAAGCCTGTTTGCAACACTTTTTATATTGTAAGTTGCCGAAATAATTATTATAGGAACGTCCTTGTATTCCTTTAGTTTTTTAACCTGTTCTATAAACCATTCGCCTGCGTATTTTGGCTCAAAGTAAAGCTCCATTTGTAAATCAGAAATGATTAAAGAATAAGGTTCTTTCAAATTGTTATAGACTGTTTCATAACCCGAGCGAGCGGAATTTGCTGTTTCAAGAGCAAATTCCGCCCCGTAAATTTCTTTAAGCATGGACTTATGATAATCAAGCCAGCCTCTTGAATCGTCTACAATAAGAATTTTTTTCATTATTTACAATCCTTATTTGTGGTCGTAATTTTGACCACAAATTAAATTATTTCTTAGTTTATTTTTTCAATCAAAAATATTTTAAATTCGCTTGGTTGAAGGATTGGGAAAAATAAGGTCTCTGCTTTATCAAAAATTCTCTTTTCCGCAAAATCAACTCCATCAAACACAAATTCTGATTTTAATTTATAATCACCCGGCAAATTTACGAATTTATTAGAAATAGCTTCTCCTTCTTTCATTTCTGTATGATGTTCGTGATTGTCCTCAATGATAATTTTCTCAGTGGGTGCTTGATAATTACCAATGATAAGGAGAGCAGATTTTAAAGTTTCTTTTGATATTAACCAGCTTACAAATCCGTCTTCATCCTGTTCAATTATTTGAGCTTCACCTTCTGTTGCCAATTCTTGAGATTTGGCAAGACGGTTTATCGCATCGAATTTAGCAAAAAATTCATAATTTTTCTCTCTTTTCATAGAAATTTCATTGCCGATAGTCTTTTCAATTCCAGTTTTAGTAAATGATTCATCCCCATCAATGTATAAAACAGGTCTTTGGGCATATTTTCCGCCGGGTAAAAATTTATATTTAAACCACTTAAACAAGGCTCCGTTTTCACTCAATTGACCGGGGTACTGGTCAAATACCCTAAATTCTCCGTCTTGATTATTATAAGTTTTTAAAATTGACAAATTATCAATTTTAAAGTTTTTTGTATTATAGTTTGATAAATTTTGATTATCCTCAACTATTTTTTCAGGTGTTTTTTCCGATTGAGCCGGAATATCATTTCCCCAGAGAATATCAAATTTCATATTTTCATGGTACTCTTTCAAAAATACTCCGCCCAGCATATATTCTGCCAATGAGGCAAAATAAGGTATTTTAACTTTAATAAAGGAATTTAATTCTTCTAAAACTTTTCCTGGAATACGGTAACTAATCGGTACACCTTTTTTTTCAGAGACTTCATCAATAACATGGTCAACATGGTCAATTCTAAAACCGTCAAAATTATAGTCATGCTGTAGTTTTCCAATATAGTCAATAAAGAAATCAATCACGGAAGTATTATATTTCCCATTTTCAAGAAATACAAAATAAAAAGGTGTTTGACAATCAAGATTTGCAAAATTCGTAACATCTTCATCTTTAAAATCGTAATGTTTAAACACTGGAAAACTTCCGCATTCGCTCATCTTGTCGAAAACAGGTACTCCTGCCGAGCACCATGCACCACCGGGAGCAGTCCATAAACCTTCTTTTATAAGAGCTTGGATAATTTCATGCTGTTTAGTGATTTCTTCTTCGCTAAACTGCTTACCAGACTTTTCTCCTTGAATTTGAGCAACAATTTCTTTAACTCTTTTTTGAAGTTTTATTTGATTGTCTTTTTTTAGCATGTCATTGGAGCATGTTTTTTTAAGCTCTTTTAATTGCTTTTCAAATTCATCGTAGATTTTTTGATAAGTCTCGCCTAATTCACCATTTCTTTTTTGCTTATAAATATCCTTGGTTATTTCAACATCTTCCGGATCGTATTTTCGCTTAAATTCTTTTGCGACCAACTCTATACAGTTATCAATTTTTACAAGGAAAGCTTCAGTGTCAAACCATCTTGCTATATAAGGGTTAGCAAGAACTATTTTTGCAAATCTTCCCGTTTGGGGAAGTATGTCATAAATTACCGGATGACCAGCTAATTGGGCAAAGGTAATAAATGTTTGAACCTGTGCTTTTGCATCAAGTCCTAAAATTTCTTTTAACTGAGAATCTTCTAAATGGGAGCTTACTTCTGTACTTGCAGGCAGGTAAGCACAGCCAAATTCACGTTTATGGAAAGGTACAAGATAAATTGTAGTGTCAAAAATATCTCTTTCTAAATTTCCTGTGGGAAGAATCAGAAGTTGGCGAAGCCAATCTATAAATTTACCTGTATCATTGCTTATATTTCCGTTTCCAAGTGCTGCAAGATTGACAAGTTTAATGTCATGTCCTTCTTTTTTAATCCAGTCAGAGTTTTGAATATCATACCGGAATAGAACACTGGAATTGGAAAACGTAAATTTTTCCCCGTCGAAAACTTCATTATTTAACCATTTAAATTCAAGTCCAAATAAAACTTCAGCCGGAGATAATTCTTCCAGCACTTTAATGTGAGGATAAGGCAAATATCCATGCTCTTTAAGCAAATTTCTGATGAAAGCTTTTCTTTCGTCTGAAACTTTATCAAATTCATAAATTTCTTTTAATTTTGAATAAATTTCATTGATTTTAGTGTTTTTTGGTTCTTCTTTCTTCTTAAACAGAAAATTTAACATTTAACCTCAATTCATGCTTTCAAATCTTTTTCTTTTGATTTTTAAATATTCATCACTTTAAGTATATCATTTATTTCTGAAGATGTCTTTTTAACTTCTGTTCCGGAGTATTTAATAGCGGAATCAGGGTCTTTAAGCCCATTTCCGGTTAAGATACAAACTATTTTTGAACCTGGTTCAAGCAGACCAATATTGTTTGCTTTAATAAGTCCGGCAACAGATGCTGCGCTTGCCGGTTCTGCCAAAATTCCTTCGCATGACGCGATTAATTTATAGGCCGCTATAATTTCTTCATCACTTACGCATTTAATACATCCTTTGCTTTCATCTCTTGCTGCTTCAGCTTGCTTCCAGCTTGCAGGATTTCCTATTCTTATAGCTGTTGCTATTGTTTCAGGCTTTAAAATTCTCTCGCCTTTTACTATTGCGGCTGAACCAGTTGCTTCAAATCCCATCATTTTAGGCAGCTTGGAGATTTTACCTAATGAATGGTATTCTTTATAACCTTTCCAGTAAGCAGTAATGTTTCCGGCGTTTCCTACGGGGATGAAATGGTAATCAGGAACACCTATTGAGTCACAAATTTCAAATGCTCCTGTTTTTTGACCTTCAATACGATAAGGATTGACAGAATTTACCAAAGTTACAGAGTATTTTTCTGAAATCTCTCTTACAACTTCCAGTGCTTCGTCAAAATTACCTTTAATCGCAATAATTTCGGCTCCATACATCATTGCTTGGGAAAGTTTTCCAAGCGCAATGTATCCGTCAGGGATAAGAACAAAAGTCCTCATACCCGCTTTTGCTCCGTAAGCAGCTGCCGAAGCGGAGGTATTTCCCGTTGAAGCGCAGATTATGGCGTTTGCTCCAGCTTCAGCGGCCTTAGAAACAGCCATTGTCATACCGCGGTCTTTAAAACTTCCTGTAGGGTTAGAGCCTTCAAATTTTAAGTAAATATCTGCATCCAGTCCGATTTTCTTTGCAAGATTGTCTGCCTTAACCAAAGGAGTGTTTCCTTCATTAAGCGTAATTATCGGTGTTTTTTCGTTAACCGGCAAGTATTCTTTGTATTTTTTAATTATTCCTTGATAGTTCATTATTTTTTCTCCCATTTTTACCCTTCACCCTTCACCCTTCATTCCATTACTCTTATTAAGCTGTTAATTTTATTGGTGCAATCATCATTTTTTAGCATTTTAATAGCATTTTGCATGTTTTTTTCAATACAATGTTCGGTTATTATTACAATATTGGCTGTATTGTCAGCTCTTAAACCTTTTTGTAATATACTTGAAACACTGATTTCATTTTGGGCAAAAATACTGCCCAATGCCGCAATAACTCCAACGTTGTTTTTTGTATTCATGGAAAGGTAATATTTGTTTGAAGTTTGTGAAATATTAATCATTGTTGCTGCTTCACTATGATGACAGCGCATCATCGGAAGCGGGTAATCAGTAGTTTTAAGCTCTGTTGCAATGGCTAAAATGTCACCTACAACAGAACTTGCTGTTGGAAACGTTCCTGCACCCGGACCTGAGAACATAATTTCTCCTACAGGGGTACCCTCTATCATTATTGAGTTTGTCACATAATCAATATGTGCTAAATTTGAAGTTTTTCTTACAAGCATAGGATGCACCCTTACATCGGCATTACCTGCTTCATCAAGCTGTGCAAGAGCAATAAGTTTAATTTTAAATCCGAATTCATTTGCATATTTCATGTCTTCAGCCTTAATTTTACTTATGCCTTCTCTGTAAATATTCTTTAAATTAATTCTTTTATTAAAAGCAATTGTTGAAAGCGTTGCAATTTTATAAGCGGCATCAAATCCTTCCACATCACCTGTAGGATCAGTTTCAGCGTACCCGAGTTCTTGTGCTTCTTTTAAAACACTTTCATAAGAAGCACCGTCAACATTCATTTTAGTAAGAATATAATTCGTTGTTCCATTCAATATCGCAGCAATTTTATTAATTTTATTGCCTGTCAGAATTGTTTTGACAGGCATAATAATTGGAATTCCTCCTGCAATAGCTGCTTCGTATAACACAACTTTATTATGTTTTTCTGCAAAACTAAATAATTCTTCGCCATGCTTTGCAATAAGTTCTTTATTTGCTGTTACAATATGTTTTCCATTTTTTATTGCTGTTTTAATTAAATCAAAAGCAGGCTCTACCCCGCCTATGACTTCAACTACAATTTGAATTTCAGAATTATTTACAATTTCATAAGGATTATCAGTTAAAATATTTTTGTCCAAATTTTCAATATTTCTTTGCTTTTTAATATTTTTTACAGCAATTTTTATAACTTCAATTCTTTCGAAGCTTGATAAAGTTTTTAAAACACCTGTTCCAACCGTTCCCAGACCTATTATTCCTATTTTAATTTTGTCCATAAATCCCTCTTATTGTTTATATATATATAAAATTAAATCACAAAATTATTTTTTGGGTTGAAAAATTTTTATGTAAAAGTTAATATATATAAATATTTCATAATTATGGAGGAATAATGGAAAGAAAACAAGTGGATAGAATTGTACTAAAAAAGATAGTTATATTTTTTCTTTCTTTTATAGGGTTTTTAACTACCATAAAACTTGCAATTATATACTATGATGTAAACTTTAACCCATACGCATTGCCAAGTTTTTGTTCGATAAACCAGTTTATTGATTGTGATGGTGTTGCTAAAACTACTCATTCACAATTTTTTGGTATACCGCTTTCTTATTGGGGGATGTTTTTATATTTATTTATAATTTTTCTTGTTTTTGTAGATAAACTTAAAGATATTAAATTTTTAAAATTTCTTGAGGTCTTTAAAAATCCTATGGCTTACATTTCTGCTTTAGGATTTATTTCGTTCTTGATTTCAATGATTTTAGCGGGAATAAGTATTTTTGAAATAGAAAAAATCTGTATTTTATGTATTTGTACTTATTTTTTAAATTTTGTTATAGCAATAATTGCCAATGATTTTAAATTAAACTTTTTTGAAACTTTTAAAACAAGCTTTGAAGATTTTATAGACGCTTTAAAGGTTAGAAAATATTTAATAAGCTTTCTGGGATTAGCATTTATAGCAGCTTGTTTTCTTTCTTATACAAGCTTAAGTTATTGTTTTGCGCCCCAGATAAAACAATATAAAGAGTTTAAAAAATATGACAAAATGAAAGAAGATAACCCTTTTAAAATAGCGGGGAATATTTTAGGGGATAAAAATGCTGATTTGACTGTTTATATTTATACTGATTACCGCTGCCCGCTTTGTAGAACCTATAATGTAATTACCCATAGAGCAGCTCAAGAATTAGGCGGATTTAGAATTGCGCACAAGAATTTGCCTCTTGATAGAGAGTGTAACACCAGTATTGACGGTGATTTTCATGACGGCGCGTGCATGCTTTCAAGATATTCTATTGCCGCAGAAAATCAAGGAAGATTTTGGGAATTAAACTCGGAATTTTTTGAAAAAGACCTTAAGAATGAAAAAGATGTTTTGAAATTGGCTAAATCTATGGGGTTTGATACCGTCAAATTAAAAAAAGATGCAAATTCATTAGAAACTTACAAGAGATTAAGAAAAGATATTAAAAGTGCATTAGACTTAAAAATTGAAGGAACACCCACAATCGTTATTAAAGGAAAGATTTATTCAGGAATTAAACCATATTATGAATTAAGAGAAATACTATTGAAGGCCGGGGCGTTTGAAAGAAAACATTAAAAAAATTTTATTGCATGCTTGTTGTGGGATTTGTTCGGGACACCCTATTCAGGCTTTACGGGATTTTGGATATGAACCGATTGTATATTTTTTTAATCCCAATATTTATCCCGAAGATGAATATTTAAAAAGACTTGCGGCTCAAAAGAAAATTTGTGAAGAATTAAATTGTGAAATAATTATTGAAGATTACGAACCTAAAATATTTGATGAAGCTGTGACCGGATTTGAAAAAGAACCCGAGCGCGGACTTAGGTGTACAAAGTGTTTTGAATTAAGGCTTTTGTATGCAGCTAAAAAAGCAAAAGATTTTGGAATTGAAAGTTTTACTACTTCGATTGTTATAAGTCCGCATAAGAATTATAAATTGATTTCCGAAATAGGAAAGACAATTTCAAGTAAATACGATATAAATTACTTAGATCTTGATTTTAAAAAGAGAGACGGATTTTTAAAATCAAATAAGATTGCTAAAGAATTAAATCTATACAGACAAAATTATTGCGGTTGCAAGTATAGTATCGGGTAGAAAAAGATTTAAGGAGGTTGAATGAATTGCAAAAAAGAAGAGAATAAAATAAATTGTTCTTGTACAGCAACTTGCTCTAATAGAGGTCTTTGCTGTGAGTGTGTGAGATATCATAGAGAAAGAAATGAACTTCCCGGCTGTTTTTTCCCTCCAGCTGCTGAAAAAACTTGGGATAGGTCTATTGGTAATTTTATAAAAAGTTACAGAAGATAAATAATTATCATTCCAGGTAGGCTTCAAACTGCTTGAATGTTTCATTTCCTACAAGTTGCTCCAAAGAGGCTCTTTTTGAATAAAAGTCTGAACGGGCTTTCATTTGCATATCCAGAGAGTCTCTATAATAAGCGTCTGTTATTAGGATTAATTCTTTTGAACCGTTTTGTGCAAGCTGATAATTTTGATAGCGTTGTTTTGCCATTTTTGTAGTCATATCAAGCAATTTTTTAGCGGTCATATAGTCATAATATCTGTTCATAACATTTTGCTGAAGATCATCAACTTTTTTCACAAGAATAATCATATCGGCATCATTAACTTTAGTATATTTATAGTTAATTTCTTTATCATCCTTAGACATAATTCCCAGAACATTACCGGTTATAAAAGAACTGCTTGACAAAATAGGATTGCCGATTCCCGCACCTAAAAGTGTTGACATATTGGCAATTGATTTGAGTACTTTTTTTATTGATTTATCGTCAGGTTTATCTTTATCAGGGTTTGAAAGTTTATACAATGCAAATTTTATAATATCACTTTTTGTAGCAGCACCTTGCCATAGCATTGACAAATCCCTCATCATATCATCGTATTCAATATCTAATTCTTGAGCGATTTCTCTTGAGATTTTCTTTATACTTAAATCTGCATAGGTTAATTTTTCTATTCCTTGAAATGAATTTTCTTCTTTTACAGTATCAGTTTCAAGTGTTTGCTTATTAAATTCGATTTTTTGTTCAATCTCATCTGAAGCTCCGACACGATAAGCAGGAGGTTTAATTGAGTTTAAGTCTTCGTACTCCATCGCAAAGGATGGCAGATTAATAAGTAAGAGAGTTAATAATAGTATGATTTTTTTATACATTATTTTTTTCCCCTTTTGTTTTTGAATAAAGCCGAATTAAAATTGTATTGATACAAATTTAAGTTAGCCATAGTTTTTTTGCCCGCCAACCGTTGTAATTCAAGATGATATTTTTTTGCATTTTGCATATAGTAGTACTCTTGCATAACTATACTGTCATAAAGCGAAGAAGAAATTGATATATCAAGAATATCGCCTTTATCCAAAGCTTTTGAATAATTTTTATGATAAAGTAAGAGTCTTTGACGGGATTCTTTAATTTGGTTTAAAGAGCTCTTATAGTTATAATACGCATCAATAATTTTATCCTGCAAATCTTCTACCAGACCGGTAAGTTCAATTAATTCCGTATCCGTAAGAGGAATTTCCTGCGGAGTGGTTTTTTTGTTTAAAAGAGTCTGGGCTAACCTGCCAAGGGCAAAAGAGCCCGTTTGTATTGACGGGTGTGATCCCATAAAAGAAGGAACAAAAGAACTTCCGCTGATAATGGCATTAAGTGTTTTAGCCATTAAGGAAGAATGGATTCTTCTTTGGCTTTCAGGAGTCGCCAGTTTTTTTAGGGCAAATTCTATAACTTTATTGTTATTTACGGTACCTTTCCAAAGATTTTCGATGTCTTCCAAATCTTTTTGTTTTTGTAATTCTATTAATTCGTCAAGAATCTGACTTTCAGAAATTAACAAAGACCCTTTAATTACTTTGGGAGTTTTGCTTTCTTCGATTTGCTTTTTGGGCATTTTTTCAAGCTTAACTTCATCAAGAGCAAATGCACTTGATGTAAATAACGAAAATGTTAATATCCCCAATAAAATCCTTTTCATAACAAGTTTATAGCATAGATTAATACAATTGTCCAAAACATTTTTAGGCTAATTTTTTTAAATTTTGAAGCTGAAAAACTTACAAAAATCTTAACCCAATGGACTATAAGAATTTAAATCCTATGGTTATTACTTAAGAACAAAAAAAAATCTACAATCTTATTGAGACAAGGGAGTAGAATTTTGGCAATTAAAGTAAAACAGGATAACAAAAACCTTACGGATTTTTTAATAAAACCGAAGTTGGATAAACCTTCATTGGCTTACCAGCTTTATGTAAAGGCAGACGCTTTAAGATTGGCAAATCTTAATAAAGAAGCTATAGAAAAGTATTTAAACTCAATCTTAATTGATAGGAAAAATATTGATTCTTATTACGGATTGGGGATGTGTTACAAGAATTTAAATAAAATTGATAAAGCAATAGCGGTTTTTGAAAAAGCAAAAAAGCTTATGCAAATGGATTTCAGAATCTACTATGAGTTGGGTGTCTGTTACCTCTTAATAGGTAATGTTTGTCCGGCAATGAAAAATTTAGTTAATTCTTTAAAGCTTAATCCAAAAAATATTAATGCTCAAATTCAGCTTGCCATTGCCCATGAAATAATGGAAGAAAATGATATGGCGTTAATGATTTATCAAAAAATAATTGAAACTTCACCGGGTTATATAAAAGCTTATAACCAGAAAGCTTCCCTTTTAATGAATATGGAAGAATATTTTGAGGCAAGCACTGTTTTAAATAAAATACTAAAAATTAATCCGGAATATTATCGTGCGTATTTAGGGATAGGTATTTGTTTTGACAAAATGGGCAAAATAACAAATGCAGTAAGATATTACAAAAAATTTCTAAAGAAAAAGCCGAATTCGCATCATTCAGACTTTATAAAAACAAGGTTAAAAGAGTTAAAAGCAGTTAATCCAGAGTTTAAAAATAATTTATCATTGGTTTAATTTAGCTCTTATCTTTTTTGTTAAGTCTAACCTTTTGTTCACTGGTTTTATTTGTTTTTATTATTTACCGTTTTGCTTGACAATATCTTATTAAACAGGTAAAATAAATAATTAATAAGGATTTTAGATACGCATGAATAAAAAAGGTTTTTCTTTAGCCGAAATGATGGTTGTATTGCTTATTTTAAGCATTGTTTTAGCTGCTTCTTTGCCTATAATAACAAAACGGTCTAAAATTTCTTCTTCCAGTGCAATTTGGCAATATACAAGCGATATGAACAATATTTATTACGGATCAGGAGATGTTAACGGAGCGATAATCGGTGCTGAAGAACTTGGAACGGTGTCAAGCAATCCGAGGTTAATGTTAAATGCAGCTAATGCAAATCAAACCCAGATTATATTTAAAGAGGCCGGTAATGAATATGGACAATTGGTAGTTAATTCTTCGAATAACGTAGGTCTTGGAAGTGTAATATTTGGTTCAGGAATAGTAAATTCTACAGCTATAGGTTCTTTTGCAAATGTTTCTGCTTCCTATTCTATAGCACTCGGAAACAATGCAAATGTTTCTGCTTCAAGGTCTATAGCACTCGGAAACAATGCAATGTTAGCGGTTGGGATTGTATAGCTATAGGACGTGGGGCTAATGTTCTCGGGGAGTGCTATTCTATAGCATTGGGGACTGGCGCCAATGTTAGCCAGTATGGTGCATGATTATAGCTATAGAAACCATGCCATGTTAGTGAGGGTTCTTCTATAGCATTGGGGAGTGAAGCTAGTGTTTCTGCTTATAATTCTATAGCATTGGGGCAATGCTAATGCTAGCAATTATGATTCTATAGCTATAGGACGTTTAGCTAATGTTAGTATGCCCTCTTCTATAGCATTGGGGAATGAAGCTAATGTTAGCGATTGGTATGGTATAGCTATAGGATATTTAGCTAATGTTTCTTCTGTAAGTTCTATAGCATTGGGACCTTCTGCAAATAATAGAAGTTATGATGCTATAGCTATAGGACGTTCAGCCAATATTTCTGTTGCGACTGCTCGCTCTTCTATAGCATTGGGGAATGAAGCCAATGTTAGCGGTGCCTGTTCCATAGCATTGGGGAATTACGCCAATGCTAGAGGTTGGGATTGTATAGCTATAGGACGTGGGGCTAATGTTCTTGGGGAGTGCTATTCTATAGCATTGGGGACTGGCGCCAATGTTAGCCAGTATGGTGCTCATGATGCTATAGCTATAGGACATTCAGCTAATGCTAGGGCTCCCTATTCTGTAGCATTGGGGTATGGAGCTATTGCTGTAGGTACTAATGAAATTGTTTTGGGTAATGGCACCTCTAATGTTTTTATCCCGGGGAAATTGATTCTAGCTAAACTGCCATCTATACCATCAGACCGTAGGTTAAAAAATGTAGGTGACAAATATGAATACGGGCTTGATAAAGTCTTTAAAATCCAACCTTATAATTATACGTTTAAGAAGGACAAAAATAAAAGTCCACGGGTAGGTGTAATGGCTCAGGATTTGCAAAAGATTTTTCCTGATGCTGTAGAAAAAGATGATAATAGCGGGTACCTATATATCAGAACCGAAGACATGTTCTACGCTATGATAAATTCTATTAAGCAATTGGATAAAATCGTTCAAAAGATTACGGAAGATGTGAAATCTATTTTTACTAAAATCAAACAAATTGATGATAAAATAATTGCTTTGGTTAAATTTGAACAAAATACAAACAAAAGAATTCAAGCGCTTGAAAATAAAAACAAACAGCTTGAAGAACGTTTAAACAAGATTGAAAGAATTGTCAAAAACCAACGCTGCCCAAGAAATTTAGGTTATGAAAAGATTCTGCCCTTAGTTAAATCTATTAATAGTACTGCGAGTTGATTAAAAAACAATTTTTCCTGTCATCCCACACTGCGTGGATTTTAGTTGTTTGCATAAATCGTTATTCTGATGCTGGATCTTTAACCGCGAGTATAAAAAGAGAAACTTTTTAAAAAATACAGTACTTAAATCATTGCATAATAGCAGAAATGTTATATTATGTAAATTACCAGATTCCGTATCAGCATGGCAAATCTTTTAAAAAGTACAGCACTTAAAGCAATATGGGATGATAGGAATATTTATGCCGGTAAATGTTAAAAATCAAATAGATAATGCTTTAAAATTTCAAAAAGAAGCTAAATTAATTGAAGCGGAAAAATTATATACGGAAATATTAAATAAATATCCGAATAATGTTGATGCGCTTAATTTATTGGGATTGTTGAAGCTTCAAAAAAGGGAAGTTGAAAATGCTGTTTTTTATATAAAAAAGGCTGTTGAACTTAAACCTTGTGCGTATTTTTATGAAAATCTTGGACGAGCTTATTATGAAAATGAAAATTATACGGAATCCATTATTTGCTATAAAAAGGCTCTGGAATTTGAACCTCAGAATTTTGAAGCTTTTTTTAACTTAGGATTAGCTTATAAAAGAATTAATCAGCTTGAAAAATCAATAAATGCATATAATTCAGCATTGGTAATAAAACCTGAAAGTTCTGATGCTTATTTTAACCTCGCAGGAGCTTATGACAGCAAAAATGAAACATTTTCCGCTATCGAATGCTATAAAAAAGCTTTAGATTACAGCACCAGAGACCAGAATAGTGATATCCATTATTTATTGGGGATTTCTTATTTAAAAGTTAAAGATTTTGAAAAGGGATTAAGCCATTATGAACACAGGCAAAGCAAAGATTTTGCTATTATCACTCAAGCGCGTCAGCACGAAGATTTAATGTTGAAACCCTTTTGGTCAGGAGAAGATATAAAAGGAAAAACACTTTTTGTATACTATGAGTCAGGTTTGGGTGATACATTAATGTACTCAAGATATCTTTCTTTATTAAAAGATAAAGGGGCAAAAATTTTGTTCGAACCGCAATTATGTCTTACGGATTTTTTTAAAGAAAATAATTTTGGCGCGGAAGTAATAGACAGCAGAACTTTACATCAAGAGTTAAATTTTGATACACATGTTTCATTAATGAGCATTCCTTATGCTCTTAAACTGCATACCGAAGAAATACCCCTTTCAGAAGGGTATTTAAAAGCGAATTCACAAAAAACTAAGACCTATAAAGAAAAATATTTTCAAAATAACAAATTTAAAGTCGGTATAAAGTGGAAAGGTAATACTTTTTATGATTTACACAGGGTTATTGAACTAAAATCATTTTACAAACTTTTTGATATATCCGGACTGCAATTTTATTCGCTACAAAAAGATGAAGGTATTGAAGAGCTTGCAAAAGTACCTGAAAGTTATAATCTTATAAATTTGGGCGAGACATTTGGAGATTTTTCTGATACGGCAGCTGCTGTAGAAAATTTAGACCTAATTATATGTAATGATACATCTGTAGCTCATCTTGCAGGTGCAATGGGTAAACCTTGTTTGGTATTATTGCCTTTCGTGCAAAATTGGCGCTGGCACAATGATATTAGTTACAGTCCATGGTATAAAAGTGTTAAATTATTTAAGCAGATTGAGCCACAGAATTGGGATGAAGTATTTCAAAGAGTTTATTTGGAACTGAAAAAAATAATTAATGAATAAACATACAATCACCGTAACTGAAAAACCGGTATTTGTTTTCAATAGCTTGCTTGTAAGCTTCAAAAATAAAATTTCTTCCATTAAGAGGTTTTTTTTGTTCTGTTCCAGTCGCAAAAGCACTTACAAGCATTAAAAGAGTTGATTTTGGAAGGTGAAAATTTGTCAAGAGCTTGTCTACAACATTGAACTCATAAGGCGGGTAAATGAATAGCTCAGAACTATCTTTGCATGCTTTAATCTCATTATGATTTTGAAATGCGGTTTCTAGTGTTCTTACGGAAGTCGTTCCTACCGCAACAATTTTCTTACCTGCTTTTTTAGCGTCATTAATTGTTTTTGCTGTTCTTTTGGATATTTCAAAGGATTCAGTATCCATTATGTGTTCGCAAATTTTTTCACATTTAACGGGTCTGAAGGTTCCTAAGCCCACATTAAGAGTCACATAACAAACCTTAACACCTTTTTTTCTTAATTTCGTTAAAATGTCTTTTGTAAAATGCAGTCCTGCAGTAGGAGCGGCAACCGAGCCTGCATGTTTTGCAAAAACTGTTTGATAACGTTTATAATCGAGTGTTTTTAATTTTTCGTTGCTGATTTTACGCTCAATATAAGGAGGTAAAGGAACGTTCCCTGCTTTTTCTAAAACCTCATGAATATTGCCTTTATAATTAAGTTCAACTAACCATTTCCCTCCGTCAAGCTTGACTAAGGTTTTGACAAATAAATCCTCGCTTATTTTGATTATGTTTCCTTGATTAATTCTTTTTGAAGGTTTTAAAAGCGCTTCCCATTGCTTGTTTTCGAGTTCTTTTAGTAAAAAAACCTCAACATTTGCTCCGGTTAATTTTTGACCTAAAAGCCTTGCAGGAATTACTTTTGTATTGTTTAAAACTAAAACATCATTTTCATCAAGCAAATCAACTATATCAAAAAAGTATTTGTGCCCAATCTTTTTTATGTCTTTTTCAAGAACCATCATTTTAGACCGAGTTCTTCTTCCTACAGGTTTTTGAGCTATTAATTCTTCCGGTAATATATAATCAAATTCTGAAAGCTGCATGTCTTTGCCTTTTGCTATTTTATTTCAACTTTTTTAGCAGTATTTACAACATCCTCATCTATTTTTTGTTTTTTTTGAGCTTCTTCCGAGTCAAGTTGTCTGTTTATTACAACTGTTTGAATTACTTGAATAACGTTGCTTGAAATCAAGTATAAAAGAACCCCTGCAGGTATCGGAATAAATATGAAAGTCGCCATAATCATTATAGGCATAAATGTTCCCATTGATTTTTGGAGTGCTTCTTGGGTAGGGTCTTTTTGTTGAGTTTTTGTATTTGCCATCATTATTTTCTGCGTTGCAACCATTGTTAGACCGAATATAGCGATAAGAATTAGAACATCAAAGTGGAAAGAACTTTTAACGGCATTAGTCTGCATTGAAGAAACGAAAATTCCACCTTTTCGTACAAAATCCAATTTTTCATTTTCTCTGTTTTGCGTATTTGAGACAATAAACTCTGCTTTTTGAATTTGATCCAGTTGACTGAATTTTAAATCCAAACTATCTAAGCTTATTTTTAAATCAACAGGTTCACCGGGAATTATTTCACCTTGAACTTCCAGTGATTTATTTGGTTTTTCAACTTTTACATTCTCAATAGTTTCTTTCGGCAAATATACCGTCGCGGTTTTACCCAATACAAAATGATCATATTTTGAAGCATTCATTGCTCCGTCATAAGAAATTCCCGCCGTTGTTTTTAAAGTTTCATCAAGTCTTTTTACAAATAAAAATTGTGTATCGCCTGCTATTTGAATAAATTGAGGACTCATTAAAGCTGAGTACAACAAAATAAATATAGGCATTTGTATTAAAAGAGGGAAACATCCGGACATCGGATTGAATTTATGTTCTTTGTAGAACTCCATCATTTTTCTTTGCATTGTCTGAGGGTCACTTTTGTACCTGTCTTGAATTGCTTTCAATTTAGGCTGAAGAGTTTGCATCATCTTCATTGACCGTTGCTGTGAAACCCCTAAAGGCCACATTGCAAGTCTTATTATAACAGTTAGTAAAATTATTCCTAAACCGTAATTTCCAACTATACTTGATAATGCTTTTAATGCATCTATTGTCAATGTTGTGAAATCCATGTATTTTTAATTCCTCTCTTTTTTATCTTTTATAATACATTGTACTTTCTAATAAAAAAACCGTCTACTTCTAACGGCTTTTTAGTTATAAAATTTAATAAAATTAAAAACTTCAGATAGCATGTCTGAGCGAACGTTAGTATATAATTAACTCTATATCCTTAAATAGCGTAATTTTTTTTGTCGTTAAAATAGCGTTATATTTCTAGATTATTTTTACTCCTAATCAGTCGCAAAAATTTTCTTTTACAATGTCCTTATAACAATAATATCACATTAACAATGTTTGTAAAGCACAAAAAATATAAATTCTATTTAGTTAGTGGAAATAAGGTTTACGGAATTAGCGGCGGAAGATTTACAGAGCATAAAAGAATACATTTACGAAAATAACAAAAAATTTGCTAAGTTTAGCTATATATACAAAATTGGGTGATGAAAAAACTGTTAGACATGCTTTTGTAATGCCTTCTAATTTTGATCGATCAAAATTGCCTACTTATATTAAAAATGCTATCACGAAAGTTGCTCAGACATTTGCTGAAAAAAAATAACAATTACAACTTGGATGATTAAAATAATTAATTAAAAAGAGAACCAATATGATCTGGGCCCAAAAAACTGGACAAGTAAAAAGGCGCTAAGCACTTAACAAATGACTTCGGTATTCTACCGGAGTCATTTTGTTTCTACTCCATTGGTACCTTTCGTTATTGTAATAATATATGTATTCTTCTATTTTTGCAACGAGTTCTTCATATGTTTCACAATCTTTGTATTCAAGTTCATCTTTTAAATGTCCGAAAAATGACTCTATCGGTGCATTGTCCAAGCAATTACCCTTTCTTGACATTGATTGTAATATTTCATTTTTTGCCAGCTTTGTTTGATAATCCGGATGTGTAAAATGAAATCCTTGATCTGAATGCATTAACATGCCTTTTAATTCTGCTTCAGGTATTGTTTCAATTAATTTATCCAGCATCTTATCTATAAAATTTAACGTTAAACTTTGTGATGGTTCATATGATATTATTTCGCCGCTTGCTAAATCCCGTGTCGCACTTAGATATGCTTTTTGACTTCTGCCAAAATACAAATATGTAATGTCTGTTGAACATTTCTTAAAAGGCTTTGTTGCTTTAAAGTCTCTTACCAATAAATTTTTACAAATTGAATGCTCTTGAGTCTTTTTAGCCATCATTTTGTATGGGTTTCGCTTGCGCACCTTAGTTTTCAAGCCATATTCACACATTATTCTGCGAATTTTTTTGTGGTTCATTTTTATTTGATATTTTCTTTCCAAAACCATTTGTATTGTTCGCCAACCTGCCTTTTGCTTGTGTGCGTTAAAGATTTCACTGATTATTTCTAAATCCTGTTTGTCATTTAATATTCGGTTTTCTTTTGAGTTTAACCAGTAATAATAACCGCTTTTAGAAACATTTGCTTGTTGGCAAAGTTGAGAAACAGAAATATTTTTCTTTTTAGCGCTGCTGATTATTTTAAATTTTTCACGCACGGCTACATCACCTCTCTTTCGAGAGCTTCGAGCTTTTTTAAAAAATCATTTTCCTCTTTTAGGTATTCAACTTGTGCTTTCAAAAACTTGATTTCATCTTCTACCGAGTTGAATCGTGAACGGGATCGTCTGTGACTTTTAGTTCTGCCTGTCCAATTTTCAAGTAAAGACTCTTTGCCGAAGTTTTTGGTTTTATTAAGCCAACGACGCAGGCATCGTTTAGCATTGGTACGTCCTAAAAGATTCAAATTAATGTTGGAATCTAAGAAGATTTGTATAGGAGATTTGCCGAGATAGTATTGTTCAACGGCGAAGATTTTAAATTCTGACGTGAATTCGACATTACAATCTAAAACTTTAAGTATGTGAGGACATTCTAAAAGTACGATTTTTTCTTGATCTGAAAAATTTTTGCGTTTCATTGTTTTATCCTTTCTTTTTAATTATACGCAAAAGACCCAAAATGGACTTTTTTTACTTGTCCAGTTTTTGGGTCTCAGATCAATATTGGTTCTCTTTTTAAAAATATCGGGATGACACGATTTGAACGTGCGACCCCCTCGTCCCAAGCGAGGTGCGCTACCAAGCTGCGCCACATCCCGATAATAACTTTAATTTTATATTTAACATACTTCATTGTCAAGAGAATTAAGAAATAAAAACGAGGCAAATTCGGTTAAAATCCAAATGAGCCTCATCTTTTGAAAGGAAAAAATTAATTATGTAGTTTTTTGTGTTTCAGTTACAGGTACCGGCTTAGTTACATCCGGAATTTGTGTTAGTTTTTCCAATGCTTTTGTTGCTGCTTGCTGAACACCAGCATCCTGGTCATTTTTAGCGACAGAGAATAAAGTAGTTAAATCTTTTTTATACTCTGGGCGTTGAAGAGAACTTAATGCATTTATTCCTGCAGCTCTTATTACCGGATTAGGATTGTTTTTTATTTGTTCAACGAGACCGGCAGCTCCCGGAAGTTGTGTTAAAGGCTCTACTGTATTATTCATTTTTTCAATTTCAGAACTATAGAGTTTTTGTAACATCACAACAGTTGCTACTGCAAAAAGTTTATTTCTTTCTGCCAGTTCCATAGGTGTAACTTTATTTGCTTCTGCCATTTCTGCTTCACTTACCTTTTCACCGTTCACAATTTTTTCTCTGATTTGAAGCTGTTGAGGAGTTGGACCCGCAAGCTGA
Organism: uncultured bacterium; assembly: GCA_963839525.1. Lineage (GTDB taxonomy): Bacteria > Cyanobacteriota > Vampirovibrionia > Gastranaerophilales > Gastranaerophilaceae > CAWIVJ01. Next base: position 97,505 of record CAWIVJ010000007.1, read on the forward strand.
CTGGAATCTTTATTCATAATATTTAGTAATGTATCCACTACTCTGACATCCAATAAATCTACTGCATTTTGAGGTGAAGTAGTAACTATATTAGCAATTTCTCCAATAGCAGCTGCTTGTTGATCATAGTTAGAACTTTTTAATTTAGTAATAAAGTCATTTACATCAATTTTTGGAGTAATAACTTCAGGAGCTTTAACTTCCACTGTTTGAACAGGAACTATAGGAGTTACAGGCGCTTTAGCTTCAGGAGCTTTAACAACAGGAGCTTCGGTTACAGGAGCTTTAACTTCTACTGTTTGAACAGGAACTATAGGAGCTACAGGAGTTTTAGCTTCAGGAGCTTTAACAACAGGAGCAGGAACAGGAGTAACTGTTGGTTGAACAATAACAGGAGGAGGTACCGGCACTGCAGGTTTTACAGGGACTACAGGTACTACTTCTTGTACAGGGTCAGACTTTTCTATATTTTTGGGTTGTTCATAGACGGATTGTTTAGGTAATTCATAAATCGGAATTTTAGGGTATGAATATACCGGAGATGTATAATTATTGGCTAAAACCGGGCTTTGCGTATATCCTGGAGGATTAACCTGGGGGTTATGTATGTCAATTTTAACCGCATTATAATTTGGTTGAGAGGGAATTTGATATGGCGGGATTTGTATTGGGGTTGCTTGTGTCATATTTTTTCCTTTCAAAATAACTTTAATACTTACTCATTCTATTTAGTTAATGGTTATAAAGATTAAAAATTGCTACCCAAAGGTATAAATAAAATGTATATTTTTGTAAAGTTGTTAAATAATAAGGCATTTGAGCATAAAATTTATCTTTACATTTTGTAATAAAAAACGCTAACTTAAAAAAAAGTCAGCGTATTAAACAATTACGAAATTTTGGGGATAGGTAGGTCTTTATTATTATGTAAGGTTTTTATGCATCAAACATTTTAAATGTTCTTTCAATATTTTTGTTAATTATTTTTTGTACTGAATCCAGTTCGGTTTCTATTGCACTTCTTTCAGTATCTAAATCATTCATTTCTATATCTAATTTAGATTCTTTATAATCCAATTCATCTTTAAACGCTTCATAATCCGCTTCTGCTTTGGCAATTGCTCTTTTATCTTCTTCCATGGTTAAAGGAGAATCAGCATCACCTGTCGAAATAGAAATCCAATTTCCTTTGGAATTCATTTGTTTGATACAAATATTGTCGTATAATATCTGATTTTGTAAATAGTCTTCATTATTAACATTATTATTATTTTGCCAACCGTAAGTATCTATTGCATTGTATAAATTGAGATAATAACTTGCCTCGTAAGAATCCGCAATATTATTATTATTTACATCGTTACCGTCATCAACAACCTCTGTATCAGAGGGTTGAGCGGCAGTTACTGCCCCTGTTCCGCCGATACCTGTTCTGGTTGTTTCATCGCCGCCTATGGTATTGCCGGGTGCAGTTTCACCTCCAAAAGCTGAAGCGCAATATTGATCAAAATAATTCAAGAAAGTGTCTATGACCTGACTGTTGTCAACTTTTACTTTTCCTGTAACATAAGTCATGTCTCCCCAAAAGCCATGGTCTTTCGCTATGCTATAATCATAACATAATTGATTTTTGTTTCCACAACCTACATTTTCTCTATATACAGGCTTTGTTCCCGGGGTATTATTGGTTGAATCATAAACAAATTTATTAAATGTTGCACTGTAAGCATAATCCAATGCCGCTTCCAGTTCATCTGAATATTCGCTGCCCAGGTCTTCTAAAAGTGTATTTTCCAAGGTATTGCCCAAAGCACTGGATATGTCATTAAGTAAGTCTGTAAACTCTTCAATAACATGACCGGCATTAACCTTATTTCTAGCACTGTGAATTGCCGGATTTGCGTTATACGCTCCTGATGAAGCATCAGTTGTTTGAAGAGTCGTATTGCTGTTGTAAAGACCTATAAGTCCCGCATCATTAAGAATTTGGGCATCATTATAACAAATTGTGAAATTACTGTTAGAAACATTATCTTCGACTGTAATGTTTTCGGTGTTTACATGGTCATTGGCGTTTACATAGTCATCGGCGGTTGCTTCATCCACGCCCAACAATGTTTGTAAAAATTCTGATTGAGACATTATATTTGAGAGCGCTCCCGGGTTACCTGACGTAGGAAGTCCTAAAGTGTTTATATATCCGTCATTCAGAATTACCGCACCGTTGGAGGCATCTGTTATTATATATTGACCCAAATTATTTATCCCGTTAGGGTTCATTAATAAACCGTAGGTAAGATTATTGTTGCCCCACGTTAATGCTGTTGCATTTAAAGCACTGCTATATTCTCTTGATGCTTCTGCTGATTGGCGGGATAATGCCAATTTTTGATTGGAGATACTCATCATGCCACTCTCAATATCATTTTTGCGAGCTGTAAGCATTAACATTCTTGATTGTGATGCCGCTAATCCCATTTTTGCAGACCTTTCCCTAAATTTTTAAATATTTTCTCGACCTTTAATTTAAAATCCCTTTTTCTTAATATCTTTATCGTCAGAATTATTTAAGAACTTGAGAATACATTAATGTTTTGTTACAAAAGTTAACAAAACAATAGCCAAAATTTATTTTTGGCTATTGTTTAATAGTAAATATAGCAAATATTTTATTTATTAATTTATCTGTACATCTATAGGATAAGATAATCTAACATCAAGAATAGTTCCTTGATTTAAAATTACATCATCACCTTTTCTAAATAAATCAATTATACTGTCACCCAAAAAATAAGCGCCGCCGCCAAAGGCACCTCCAATTGCACAAATGGGAGCTGTAATGAAGGCCGCTCCATTGAAAGCATTTTCCCCTAAATCAAGCCCAAATTGAGTTGAATTTTTGGTGATTTCTGCTGATCGTTCCCAGTTTTTCTTTAAAGCTTCACTATAACCTTTTGAGCCGTAGATTCCTCCATCCATAGTAAGATCAACTCGATTATATATAGACATTGAAAGAGGTAGTTGGCGTCCATTCGGAGTAACGACATGGTCAAAATCCAGATACAAAACAGCACCTCTGGAAAGTCTTCTTATTGGTTTTATTTTACTTACAGACCCTCTAACAACTGAACCAGCAGGTAATATTATACTTGTTCCAGAGGTCTGATCCTCCAGCAACATAGCGTTAAAAGCATCTCCTTCATATCCTGCGATAGTGTTTACAGGGTCCATTAATTTTAATTTTAATTTTGTTCCTGCCGGTATTCTTTTTGTTTTTGCATCTGCTCTAAAAGGTTGAGCAATGGATGCATTTGTAAAAACAACCATAATTAATGTTAGTATTAATAATTTAATCTTCATAAATCCCTCTCAGAAGTATTTCTTTTCTATTATTAATTTTAGTTTAAACAAATTAGTAAATCAATATTTTTTTATTTATAAAACAGGTATTTGCAAAATAGTTTGGTTATAACTATAATTTTGTTATGAAAAACAATCTATATGAAAAAACTGTAATACATTTACCGGTAATTTTAGACAGTCAGCTTGAATTCGATCCTCTTGGAGCAGGAATATTTGAACCCCTTCGGCAAATTATTGATTTTGATGAAGCTTATATTTTCTTTTTAAACCCGGACAGCATTAATCTCAAATATATCTTTAGTAAGGAAAGAAAACACTCTATAGGAGATGTTTTTTCTATAAATACTAAGATTAAAAATGACTTGTTTTCTGTTCCAAATAAAATTTTTGATTCTGAAAATGAACTTATAAAATTATTAGCACTTGAGAATAATAAATCATTTTTGATTGTAAATCTTATAATAAGAAATACGATTTATGGTTTTGTTTTATTATGTAAAGAAGAAAAATCTTACTATTCTCCAGAATATATTAATGTTGCATCTGCGGTTGGCTCAATTATTTCCTACAAAATAAAAGACATTGAACTTACAGATATTTTTAAAAATCAAATAAAAGCGCTAAAAGATGGATTTGTGCAGATTAAAGCTACTTATAAGACAATAAAAGAGCAAAACGTAAAAATTTTAGAAGCAGATAAGGTAAAAAATGAATTTTTAGCTAACATTTCACACGAATTAAGAACTCCTTTAAATGCTATAATAGGCTTTTCAGAAATGTTATTGACTAAGCATTTTGGAGAGTTAAATGAAAAACAGTTTGAATATGTTAATGATATTTATGTTTCAGGAATAAATTTGCTTGGAATGATAAATGAGCTTTTGGATATTTCTAAACTTGAAGCAAGAGCAATGGTTTTGTACAGGAGCGAATTTTTAATATCAAGAGCTATTGATGAAGTTGTTAATATAGTAAATCCTTTAGCAGCAAAAAAATCGATTTCCATAGAAAAAAATATTCCGAAAGATATTACTATTTTTGCTGATTTTCAAAAAATTAAACAGATTCTGTATAATCTATTGAGTAATGCTATAAAATTTACTAGCGAAAAAGGAAAAATAAATATAAATTTTAAATTTAATAAGAATCATTTTTTTATTGAAGTAAAAGATAGTGGAATTGGGATTGCGCCCAAAAATCAAAAAATAATTTTCGAAAAATTTGTCCAGCTTGAAGATGCTTATACAAAAACGGAAAGCTCAACAGGACTCGGGCTGACTATCACAAAAGAACTCCTTGAGATGCACAATGGAGAAGTTACGGTAAAAAGTTCTGTAGGCAAAGGAACCTCTTTTATTGTTAAAATTCCTTTTTCAAATGCTCAAGAGCAAGTTTTACCTAAAAAAATAAAGTCAAAAAAGAGTTGAACATTATTAATTTTTTTCTAAGTCTTTCTCCAGATTTTCAATAAGAGTTATGAAATTTTTATACTCTACAATTGTGTTGTCCAAAATGATTCTCTGGTAAAAAGTCAATGATTTCTCTTTATTAAGGATATTTTCGGCATAAAATTTATGCTCCAGCGCTTTTGTTTTAAGCTGGAAAAAAAGCTTGGTCCTTTCATCTTTTGCGAGATAAGAAGCACAAGAAAGTTTTACGTTAGCAACTGATTTAAATTGCAACGGATTGTCCGAAACTTTTTCTAAAATTAATTTTTTAAGTTCTTCTCTTCCTTCCGATGTAATTGAATAAAAACCGGAAAGTTTTCCTCCATCAGACATTGATTTTCTTGAACGTATAAAACCTGTATTTTCAAGTCTGGTAAGAGCAGGTTTTACGGCTCCGAAGCTTGGCTTTGTAAAAGTGCCGAAAAATTCCAAAATATGCTTTAATACTGCATACATTGTCATTTCTTTTTCAGATAAAACGTATAAAACCAGCAATTCAATCATTTTTATATGATAACATAAATTTTAATTTTACATATTTTTTATTTGTTTTATAATTTTACTATTACAAATTTAAAAAATGTTTAGGACATGCATGTTAAATTGCATGAAAAATGAAAAGTAGGACTAATTTGATAATTGCAGAAAAAGAAAATATAGCTGAAATAGTTAAACAAACAAAATTACAGCATGTTGCTATAATTATGGATGGAAACCGCCGTTGGGCAAAAAAACATAACCTGCCGTCTGCTATGGGGCATAGAAAAGGTGTTGAATCACTTAAAGCTGCTGTTAAAGCATGTCATAAATTTGGGATTAAATATCTTACTGTATATGCATTTTCAACCGAAAATTGGAAAAGAAAACCTGAAGAAGTTAATTTTTTAATGGATTTATTAGCGCATACTATTGAGAATGAATTCAATGAACTGCATGAGAATCAGGTAGTAATTAACTTCATTGGAGATTTAACGAAGTTAAACTCAAAATTGCAAAAAATATTAAGTAATACCATGGAAAAAACCAAAAATAATAAAGGTGTAAATTTACAAATAGCTTTTAATTACGGTTCAAGAGACGAGATGGTCAATGCTGTTAAAAATATTTCACAAAAAGTTTTAAATAAAGAAATTTCTCCGGAAGAAATTTCTGAAGATACTATTGCTCAAAATCTTTACACAAAAGATATACCTGACCCTGATTTGTTAATAAGGACAGGCAGCGAAATGAGAGTTTCAAATTATCTTCTCTGGCAAATTGCTTATTCAGAGCTTTTAATACTCCCTGAATACTGGCCGGAATTTGATGAAAATTCAATGGCAAAAGCAATTTTAGAGTTTAATAACCGTCAAAGACGATATGGAACTTAACAATAGATGCATAAAATAGTTTTAGCTACATCAAATCCGCATAAAGTAGAAGAAATTAACGCTATAACTAAAGGTTTAGGTGTTGAGTTTGTTCTTCCCCCTAAACGTTTTAACCCCATTGAAAATGGCACAACATTTGAAGAAAATGCTCTTATAAAAGCAAAAGAAGCTAATAAATTAACCGGCTTACCTGCTCTAGCAGATGATTCCGGGCTTTGTGTCTATTCTCTTAACGGAGAGCCTGGGATTTATTCTTGCAGGTATGCTGACACTCCTAAAGGCAGAATCACTAAACTTTTAAAAGAATTAAAAGGTGTTCCTGTTGAAAAAAGAGGTGCAAAGTTTGTTTGTGCGATGGTTCTTTTAGACAAAAACGGTGATGTTTTGTTCTCTGATGTGGGAGAATGTTTTGGTAAAATTGGATTTGAGACCAAAGGTACAAAAGGATTTGGGTATGATCCTGTTTTTATTGTAGACGGCAAAAATTTAACAATGGCAGAGCTTTCAAGCGAAGAAAAAAATAAAATTTCGCATAGAGCTATAGCATTAAATAAATTAATAAAATTCCTATCCAATCTTCAGAAATGTTAAGTTTTTTTACAAAAAATAAGTGTACAAACGCCACTTATTGACAAATGCAAACTTAAGTGCTACACTGGTAACACTTATTTTAATTTTAGCTGAAAAGGGGGACAGAATATGAAGATTTCAGGTGTTGGTGCAAATAATGTTAAGTATTCTGAACTTAATCGTAATAAATTTTGTAATACGCTAACCTCAAGCCCTTCTTTTGGCTTCATGTTAAAGACTAAACAAAGAAAATTATTTAAAAGATATTTATATTTATTTCCTGAAGTAAATAAAAGCTTAGAAAGTCTCTTACTTAAAGCTTCGACTGAGAATACACAATCAGGGCTTCCTTCAGACAACGTGTTGAAATTAATGCTTAAGATAGCAAGGATTGAGAAAGTTGCTCTTAGACGTATGAGCGAACTTCAAATAAAAAAGTTAAATTCTAAAATACTTGAAAAGCTTAATGGAGACTTTTTAAATATTAATGCTTTTCTTGAAGAAGTACTCAATAATCTAAAAAGGGTACATCCTAATGCTGCTTAAGTATTTAATGTTTTTTATGTAATAAAACAAGAGAAAGAATTAAAATTTTAATTCTTTCTCTTGTATGAAAAAAATCACTTGATTTTCTGCATTTTTGTAGGATAATTTAATTGTGAAAAAAATCACGGCTGTGTTTTATACGATTTATAGAAGAGCAAGGTGTGCATTATACACCTAAAATAAGAAAGGATTAATAATGGAAACTCAATGTAAGAGTAAAATTGATTTTAAAAAAGTCGATGAGATTATACAATCTTACGAAGCTAAAAAATCAAATTTGATTGCGATTTTGCAAAAAATTCAAGAAACTTTTAGATATTTACCTGAAGATGTGCTAATTTATATAGGAACAAAAATAGAAGGACTTTCGCCCGCTACTGTTTATGGTGTAGCAACGTTTTATAACCAGTTCAGCTTAAACCCTAAAGGCAAATACGAAGTAAAAGTTTGTGATGGAACGGCATGTCATGTTCGTGGTTCAATGCCACTTTTAAAGGCATTAAAAGCTAAGCTTAATCTTACAGACGGTAAATTTACAACAGATGATATGTTATTTTCTGTTGAAATTGTAAGCTGTCTGGGTGCTTGCGGTTTATCTCCTGTTATTGTAATCAATGGCAAAGTTTATCCTAAAATGACGTCTGATGCTCTGAACACAGTTATAGATGTTTTATTGAAGCAAGAAAGAGGGGAATAGTTATGACGGTAATAAAAACAAAACAAGAAGAAACGAAAAAGAATATTCAATTACAGGGAACAAGGGTTTTGGTATGTGCCGGAACAGGTTGTGTAGCATGCGGAGCTCTTGAAATCATTGAAGAATTTAAGAAAAAAAGTGTTAATGTATCAACAGTTCAATCTGATAAAATGGTTGTAGTTCCCACAGGATGTCATGGATTTTGTGAACAGGGCGTAATGATAATTATTCCCGATTTAAATATCAATTATGTAAGCGTAAAACTTGAAGATGTAGAAGAAATAATAGAAAGTTTAAAAACAGGCGCACCTGTCGAAAGGCTTTTATATAGCGATAATAAAACAAACAAAAAAATTCAAAAAAGAGAAGATATAAATTTTTATACAAAGCAGGTTCGCAATGTTCTTGCTAATGTCGGAAAAATAAACGCAGAAGAAATTAATGATGCGATTGCATTTAGAGGATATGAGGCATTTGAAAAAGTTTTGACAGGAATGAGCCCTGACAATGTAATAAAAGAACTAATTGATTCAGGACTTAGAGGACGTGGAGGCGGAGGTTTCCCGACAGGTCGCAAGTGGATGTTTACAAGGGCAGCACAGGGAGATAAAAAATATATTGTATGTAATGCTGATGAAGGTGATCCCGGAGCATTTATGGACGGCAGCCTTATGGAAGGGGATCCTCACAGATTGCTTGAAGGTATGGCAATTGCAGCCTATGCAATAGGTTCTGATGAGGCTTATATTTATGTAAGAGCAGAATATCCTCTTTCAATAAAAAGACTTAAGATTGCAATAAAACAAGCAGAAGAAGCTAATCTTTTAGGTAAAAACATTTTAGGAACAAGCTTTAGCTTAAAAATAAAAATAAAAGAAGGTGCAGGTGCTTTTGTTTGCGGAGAGGAAACAGCTTTAATTGCTTCAATAGAAGGTGAAAGAGGCATGCCAAGACCAAAACCTCCATTCCCTGCAAATAAAGGGCTTTTTGGCAAACCTACTCTTATAAATAATGTAGAAACTTATGCTAATGTCCCTTCAATTATATTAAATGGTGCAAGCTGGTTTAATGCCTTCGGAACGGACTCTTCCAAAGGGACTAAAACTTTCTCTTTAACAGGAGATATTAATAATACAGGTCTTATTGAAGTTCCATTTGGAATAACATTGAGAGAAATAGTTTTTGATATCGGCGGTGGTATACGTGGGGGGAAAAAATTTAAAGCTGCACAAATAGGCGGACCTTCAGGCGGATGTTTAACCGAAGAGCATCTTGATATGCCGTTGGATTACGATAATCTTGCAAAAGCAGGTGCTATGGTAGGTTCAGGTGGACTTGTTATAATGAGCGAAGATACTTGTATTGTTGAAATAGCACGTTTTTTTGCAAGTTTTACACAAAGAGAATCTTGCGGAAAATGTGTTCCTTGCCGTGAAGGAACTAAACAAATGCTTGCTATTCTTGAAAGAATAGTTGCAGGTAAAGGAAAGATGGAAGATTTAGATACTCTTGAAGAACTTGGAGTTGCTGTAAAAGACGGTTCTTTATGTGGATTAGGTAAAACAGCTCCAAATCCTGTGCTTTCAACATTGAAATATTTTAAAGATGAATATTTAGCACATATTAAGGATAAGAGATGTCCTGCAGGTGTTTGTACTGCAATGAAAAACATAATTATAAACGAAGCATTATGTAAAGGTTGTACAAAATGTTCAAGCGTTTGCCCTGTTGGAGCAATAAGCGGAACAGTTAAGAACCCTCATATGATAGATCAAGCAAAATGTATTAAATGCGAAGCTTGTTTAACAGTGTGCCCATTTAAAGCTATAGTAAAGGAATAGAAAAATGACAAAAGAATGTAGAGTTGGATTAGCATCTGACCAAGATAAAAGGAATGAAAAAATGACAGAAGATAAAAAAACATTGTTTATAGACGGAAAGGAAGTTGAATTTAGCAATGAACCTAATATTCTGGAAGTTATCAGAAAAGCTGGAATGAATGTGCCCACTTTTTGCTATCGTCCTGATTTGACTCCTTCCGGTTCTTGCAGAATGTGTGTTGTAGAAATTGAAGGAAGAGGAATCCAATCTTCTTGCACGATGCCGCCTGAATCGGGTTTGAAAATTCATTTAAACACAGAAAAAACCAGAAGAATAAGAAAAACAGTTCTTGAACTTCTTATCGCTAATCATTACAGAGAATGTACAACTTGTGAAAAATCAGGCAATTGTGAGCTTCAAAAGTATTGCGAGGAGTATGGAGTTAGAAATATCAGATATCCTTCAAAAACACAAGAAGAGTTTTTACCTGTAGATACTTCTAATCCTTCAATAGTTCGCGATCCAAATAAATGCATTCTTTGCGGTGCTTGTGTTAAAGCTTGTAGAGAGATTCAAGGTCAGGCAGTTTTGGGATTTGCGAACAGAGGATCTAAAACCGTTGTTCAACCTGCTGCAGGACGTGAATTAGGGAAGACAGAATGTGTTTTATGCGGACAATGTGTAGCAGTTTGTCCTACAGGTGCTTTGACGATTGTTTCTGATATCGAAAAAGTTTGGAAAGAAATTACAAACAGAGAAAAAAAGGTTGTTGTTCAAATTGCTCCTGCTGTAAGGGTTGCATTGGGTGAAATCTTTGGTCTTGAACCCGGTACAAATACAATAGGACTAATAACTGCTGCTTTGAAGCAAATAGGTTTTGATTTAGTTTTTGATACCAATTTTACTGCGGATTTAACAATAATGGAAGAAGGTTCAGAAATTATAGAAAGATTGAAATCAGGTAAAAATCTTCCTTTATTTACTTCTTGCTGTCCTGCTTGGGTAAGATATGTTGAACAATCTCACCCTGAGTTTACTAGCAATTTATCAACTTGTAAATCTCCTCAGTCAATGATGTCACCTCTTTTAAAAGAATTATTGCCTAAGTATTTTGAGGGGTATACAAAAGAAAATATGAAAGTAGTTTCAATAATGCCTTGTACTGCAAAGAAAATGGAATGTACACGCCATCAGCTTCAAACAAATAGTACTCAAGATACAGATTATGTTTTGACTACACAGGAATTGGGCAGAATGATTAGTGAGGCAGGAATTGATTTTAAAAATCTAAAACCTGAAGAAGAAGACAGCCCATTTGGTGAATATACAGGTGCTGCAACGATTTTTGGTGCGTCGGGAGGAGTTGCTGAAGCAGCTGTAAGAACAGCTTATGAACTTCTAACAGGAGAGGCGCTTAAAGATATTGACATTAAAGAAATGCGAGGAACAACTAACCGCAGTAAATCGATAGAGCTTGATATAAAAGGAACAAAAGTTGTTATAAGAGTAGTTTCTACTTTAAAAGAAGCCGAAAAAGCATTAAAGGAAATTAAAGACGGAACATCTAACTTCCAAGTTCTTGAAGTAATGGCATGCCCCGGAGGTTGTGTCAGCGGAGGCGGACAGCCTTACAGTTTTAGAGATAAAACTATAAGACAAAAACGTGCGGAAGGATTGTATAAGGAAGATATGGAGCTTTCGATAAGAAAATCTCATGAAAACCCTGAGATTAAAAAATTATATAAAGAATTCCTGAAAAATCCGGGTTCTCACAAATCTCATGAATTGTTACATACAACTTATGAAAATTTATTTAAAGATTCTTATAGAGATTTGAAATAAAAGGATTTGCATATAAAAAAGTGCGGCTAAAAAATATTTTTTAGCCGCACTTTTTATTATAAAGCTTTTTTCATACAAACCGTTGTACTGGGGCACAGGCTTGAAAATTCTTTTGTTTTTTTTATTTCAATTGGAGCAGAATTTCTATCAATTACTCCAAATCCGATTTTTTCAAAAAAAGATTTTGCTGTACACGTTAAAAGGTAGAGTGCTTCTATTTTTTTATTTTCTGCATAATTTATTAGTAATTTGCAGATTTCTTTACCGTAACCTTTATTTCTAAAGGGCTCATTAACAACCATTGAGCGTAATAGAGCAGCCTTATTACAGTTTTCTAAACCTATAATCCCAATGAAAATTAAGCCTTCAAATGCTAAGAAGAAATCTATATTTTTAGATTCAATATCCTCATATGGAAGATCATTTTTTTGTAAAATATTTTTTATTAATCCTAAATTTTTGGTTTTATTTAAACTTACGACCATTTTAGGTAATTTAAAGTCTCCATTAATATTATTATTTATAGACTCAAGTTTTCTTGATAAGTCTGTTACCTGTAATTTTGGAATTGAAGAGGATAGTCATACTTATCAGAATTTTCTTTTAGAAGTGTTATTACTGCTTGTAAATCATCTTTGTCTTTTCCTGAGACTCTAACCTGATCTCCCTGAATAGAAGGTTGGACTTTGATTTTAGAATCTTTAATATCGGAAACAATTTTTTTAGCAAAATCCTGTGATAAACCTTTTCTTAATTTGTAAACTTGTCTTACATTTCCCCCAAGAGCGTTTTCAACGGGTTGAGAATCAAGAATTTTTATACTTAAATTTCTTTTGACTAATTTAGTTTGCAAAATATCATAAATATTTCTAAGTTTCATATCGTCACTTGTAGTAATAGTAATTGTTTTATCACTTTCAAGTTCAATTTCTGAATTAGTATTTTTTAAGTCAAATCTTGAGGTAATATCTCTTTTAACCTGATCAACTGCATTAACCAGTTCTTGCTTATCAAATTCTGAAACAATATCAAAGCTACACTCTTTTGCCATATAAACCTCCTTAACTTTTTTAACAATTATAGCATGAAATTATTGTTCGTGATATAATTATTAAAATATTAAAAGGAACTTTAAAAATGATTACTGTAAAAGATGTTGAGCATGTTGCAAAGCTTGCAAGATTAGAGCTTAGCGAAGAAGAAAAAGAAAAATTTACCAAACAACTGGGTGATGTTTTAAAATATGTTGAACAAATGAATGAAGTTGATACTGTGGGGGTTAAACCTATGGCTCATGCTTTTGACTTTGTTAATGTTATGAGAGAAGATGAAATTATATATGAGCAAACAAAAGAAGAATTGATGAAAAATGCTCCTGAGGAGGAAAACGGTTTTTTTAGAGTACCAAAGATAGGGTGAACAGTAAGCAGTAAACAGTAAACGGTTAAACAGAAAATTTCCGTTCACCATTTATCGGTTAACGTTTACCAAAACATAAAGTGAGGGATAAAAAATGGGGACTAAGTACATATTTGTAACAGGTGGAGTAGTAAGTTCTCTTGGCAAAGGAATTATAGCAGCATCATTAGGTAAATTACTTACAGCAAGAGGATATTCGGTTTCTATCCAAAAATTTGACCCTTATATTAATGTTGATCCGGGTACAATGAGCCCTTTTCAACATGGAGAAGTCTTTGTAACTGATGACGGTGCTGAAACAGATTTAGACTTGGGGCATTATGAGCGATTTACAAATACTAGTTTAAGTCAAATTCATAATGTAACATCAGGGAGTGTTTATCAAACAGTTATCAATAAAGAACGTCAGGGTGATTATTTAGGCGGAACTGTTCAGACAATACCTCATATTACAAATGAAATTAAATCAAGAATTGTCAAAGCTGCAGCTCAGTTTAAACCGGATTTCCTGATTATTGAAATTGGAGGAACTGTAGGTGACATTGAAGGTTTGCCTTTTATTGAAGCTATAAGACAATTTAAAACAGAAGCCGGTTGGGGAAATGTACTTTCTATCCACTGTACATTGCTTCCTTATTTGCCAACTTCGGGAGAATTAAAAACAAAACCTTCGCAACATAGTGTAATGACTTTGAGAAGTTACGGACTACAACCGGAAATTCTGGTTTGCAGAACCCCCCGTTCTATTCCGAAAAGTGAACGAGAAAAATTGGCTCTTTTCTGTTCAGTGCCAAAAGAAGCAGTTATTGAATGTAAAGATATGAAAAGTATTTATGAAGTTCCGCTTGCTCTTGAAGAGCAAAAAATGGCTTCTTTTGTTCTTCAAAAGTTAAATATGGAAGATAAAAAACCTAATTTAATCTCATGGACAAAACTTGTTGAAAAAATTAAAAATCCTAAAACAACAATAAAAGTTGCAATTGCAGGAAAATATACAAAACTTTCAGATGCTTATATTTCTGTTGTTGAATCTTTAAAACATGCAGGTTATGCGAATGATGCTCAAATTGATATAAAATGGGTTAATTCGGAAGAGTGTATGGATTATGCGACAGCAAAAGAATTGCTGAAAGATGTTCAAGCCGTAGTTGTACCCGGAGGTTTCGGGATACGAGGAATAGAGGGTAAATTAAATGTTGTTCGTTATGCCAGAGAACACAATTTACCGTTCTTAGGTTTATGCTTAGGAATGCAATGTGCAGTTATTGAATATGCAAGAAATGTAGTTGGATTAAAAGATGCAAATTCAACTGAATTTAATGAAAATACGCATTATCCTGTTATTGACTTGATGTTGGAACAAAAAAATGTTCAGGGTTACGGCGGAACAATGCGTTTAGGAAAATATGAATGCCATCTTAAAAAAGGGTCCAAGGCAAATGGAGCATATGGTACTGCTAAGATTTTTGAACGCCATAGACACAGATACGAAGTTAATAATGAATATATAGATAGACTTAAAAAGACCGGACTTGTATTTTCAGGGCTTTCACCCGACGGAATGCTGGCGGAGTTAGTTGAACTTCCTGAACTTGATTGGTTTGTCGCTTCACAGTTTCATCCTGAATTCAAATCAAGACCGGAAACACCTCATCCTTTGTTTTACGGATTAATTACAACTGCAGTAAAAAAAATGGAAAATTTGTCTAAGGTCCAAAAATTAAACAAAGCAATAAAGTAGTGTGTGTTTATGAAACGGATTTTAATAACAGGTGGAGCAGGTTTTATTGGTAGTCATCTTTGCGAAAGATTGTTAAATGAAGGCAACCATGTAATTTGTCTGGATAATTTTTTTACAGGTTCTAAAAATAATGTCCTAAATTTAATTAAAAATAAAAATTTTGAGCTTGTTGAACATGATATTACCGAACCTTATTTCTGCGAAATCGAGCAAATTTATAACCTTGCATGTCCTGCCAGTCCGCCTCATTACCAGTCTGATGCTATTAAAACAACAAAAACCTCTGTTTTAGGCATAATTAATATGCTTGAACTTGCAAAGCGCTGTAATGCTAAAATATTACAGGCTTCTACAAGTGAAGTTTACGGCGATCCTAAAATTCATCCGCAAACTGAAGATTATTGGGGAAATGTTAATCCTATTGGTGTTAGAAGTTGTTATGATGAAGGTAAACGCTGTGCAGAGACTCTTATGATGAATTATTACTGTCAGCATAGTGTAGATGTAAGAATTGTGCGCATTTTTAATACGTACGGTCCAAAAATGGATAAAAAAGACGGCAGAGTTGTTTCAAATTTTATTATACAGGCTTTAAAGGGCGAAGATATAACTGTTTATGGTGATGGCAGCCAGACACGCTCTTTTTGCTATTTTGAGGATTTAATTGAAGGTCTTATAAAAATGATGAATAATACTCAGGGATTTATCGGACCTGTAAATTTAGGAAATAATAGCGAATGGACTATTTTGGATTTTGCAAAACTGATTATTGAAATGACAAACTCCAAATCAAAAATTATTTATAAAGATTTGCCCCATGATGATCCTCTACAGCGCCAACCGGATTTAACTCTTGCAAAAAGAGAGTTGGATTGGCAGCCTACAATTGATATAAAAATCGGGTTAGAGCAAACTATTAAGTATTTTAAAAATTTAAATCAAGCTTTGGAACATTGATTGTAGAAAAAACTTGTTTTTGATAAAATTAAAAGCATGAAAATATGTGTAATCGGAACAGGATATGTAGGACTGACAGCAGGAACTTGCCTTGCTGAAATGGGCAATGATGTTATTTGTGTAGATAATGATTTAAATAAATTAACAAAATTAAAAAAAGGTATTATACCTATTTTTGAACCGAGATTAGAAGAGCTTATAAAATCAAACATTGCTGAAGGGCGCTTGGTTTTTACAGATGATTTGGATATGGCGGTAAAAGAATCTTTTATTTGCTTTATTGCAGTAGGAACACCTCAGGATGAATACGGTTTTGCTGATTTATCAGCCGTTTTTCAGGTGGCTGAAAATATCGCCAAGTCAATGAATGAATATAAAATTATAGTGAATAAATCAACTGTGCCTGTTGGTACGGCGGAAAAATTAATTGAAATTATAAAAAAACATACTTCTTTTGATTTTGATGTAGTTTCAAACCCTGAATTTTTAAAACAAGCTGCGGCCATTGATGATTTTCTGAAGCCTGACAGAGTTATAATAGGTTCAAATTCAAAAAAAGCTGTAGAAATTATGCAGGAACTTTATTCTCCGTTTTTAAGGACGGGAAACCCTGTTATTATAATGGATATCAAGTCTGCCGAAATGACAAAATATGCAGCTAATTCATTTTTGGCAGCTAAAATTTCGTATATAAATGAAATAGCAAATATTTGCGAAAAAGTAGGCGCTGACATTGAAATGGTTCGACGGGGAATTTGCTCTGACAGCAGAATAGGTTCAAGATTTTTATTTCCCGGTGTAGGTTATGGCGGGAGCTGTTTTCCAAAAGATATCAAGGCTATGATTAAAACAGCAAAAGATTTTTGTTGTGAATGTAAAATGCTTCAGGCTATTAATGATGTAAATGATGCGCAGAGAAAAGCCTTTGTCAGAAAAATTTTAACAAAATTCGAACATAATTTAACCGGAAAAACTTTTGCAATCTGGGGGTTATCCTTTAAGCCTAATACAAATGATATGCGGGAAGCTCCGTCTATTTATATCATTAATTCTTTGCTGGAACATGGCGCTAAAATTATTGCTTTCGACCCCAAAGCTATGGAAAACGCAAAAAAAATTTTTGGAAATAAGATTTCTTTTGCCAAAAATGCTTATGATGTTTTAGCCGGTGCTGACGCTTTAATCCTTTTAACAGAATGGAATGAATTTAGGCATCCTGATTTTGATAAAGTTAAATTATTACTAAAAACGCCGATTATAATTGATGGAAGAAATCAATATGATAAAAAAGATTTAAAATCTAAAAACATTGAGTATATTTCCGTTGGAAGGTAAATAAAAAAAGGTTCGCGAGTGTTTAGCATTCGTGAGCCTTTATCTCTTCGTATTCGACAGAGCTTGTTTAATATTGTTGAATTTCTTTAAATAATCCGTCAAATAATTCTTTAACCCATTTTGCAAACAACTTAACTTCTCCTCTTAAGCTGCAAGCGCCTGGCCAAGGATAACTTTTATACATAATATTCTCCTTTATCTTTAAAATTTCCGATTAATTTTTATCGTATATAAACTTTCGGTTTTTTTTTAATAAACTTTAGGATTTTTAAATTTATGTTAACTTTTGTGTCAGATTTTATCTTAAATTTGTGCTAAAATAAAACTATGAAGCACGTTAGATGGTATGATAAAAACTCAAATTTAAAGGCTGTTTTTGATTTTATCCAGAGCCTTGATCTTCCTGTTCAAAATGAAATGGCAAAAGATATAGTCCAGATTTTAATGAATGATTTTAACCTTAACTTAGATGAAAGAATTAATGAAATAAGTAAAAACTATAATTATGAATGTAGAAGATGGTATGACAATAACATTGATTTGTTTTCATCTTTTGAATTAATAAAAAATCTTCCCGATGAATTAAGAAATGAAGTTGTAAAAAGAATTATTGAATCGGCTTTGCTTATGTACTTTGGAGGGGAAAATATTGAGTAAAAATATATTTATCACAGGCGCTTCAAGAGGAATTGGCAGGGCTATTGCACTGGAGCTTGCAGGTAAGCATAATTTATTTTTAACAGCAAGAGATGAAAATAAATTGGCTTTAGTGGTAAAAGAAACAGGAGCAAAAGGTTTTTGTATTTGTGATTTGTCTAAAAAGGACTATTTAGACAAAATTGCACAATTTGTTAGAGAGAATTCTATTGATATTTTGATAAACAATGCCGGAGAGTACGTTTATGGCGGAATTGATGAAATGAATTACGAGAAAATTTCTCAAATTTATTCAACAAATTTACTTGCGCCGGCTTATCTTTCATCCGTGGTTGTTGAGAATATGAAATCAAAAAAATGGGGAAGGATAATAAATATAGGTTCAATTAGCGGAATTATGGGCGAAGCTTATGCGAGTCTTTATTCGTCATCTAAAGCCGGTTTAATTGGGTTAACAAAAGCTCTCGCACTTGAATTGGCGGAATTTGGGATTACCGTAAACACGATTAATCCAGGTTGGGTTGAAACAGAATTAGGATTAAGCTCAATTAAGGAGAGTGATTTTTCTATTGAAGAGACTTTGACGATAATACCCCAAAAACGATTTGTAAAACCCGAAGAAGTTGCTAAATTGGTTGAATATTTGATAACAGATTCTGCAAAAGGTGTTACGGGGCAATCAATTAATCTTTGCGCGGGATTGAGCTTAGGAATATAACAGTAAAAACCTTTTGCTTTTTGTTCTGTTAATGTTACAATTAAAACAGGTACAAAACGAGGATTAAAAATGATTTTAAGCACAAATCAATCAATAAAGCCAATAACAACAAGGATAAACGATAAAGAAAATATTGAAATAGGCGGATGTGACTTAATTGAGCTTGTCCAGGAGTATGAAACCCCGCTTTATGTTATAGATGAAGCTACTATAAGAGCGGTTTGTAATGATTATAAAAAAGCTTATTCCGGGTATGAAAAAGTTAAAATGATGTATGCTTCCAAAGCTCTTATGACAAAAGCAATAGCTAAAATTCTTGATTCAGAAGAATTCGGATTTGATGCTGCTTCCGGCGGTGAAATCTACACAATATACAAATCCGGTGTTGATATGACTAAAGTACTGTTTAACGGTAACAACAAGTCTTATGATGAAATAGCTTTAGCTTTAAAGGTTGGAGTAGGAAGATTTTCGGTTGATAATTTTTTTGAACTTTCACTTTTAGATGAAATAGCAAAGAGTTACAATAAAAAAGTTGATATTTTACTCAGAATTGCTCCCGGAATTGAATGTCATACGCATGAATATATTCAAACAGGGCATTTAGATTCAAAATTCGGCTTTGATTTAACCCAAATTCCCGAAGCGATTGAACTTATTCGGGAACAATATAAAAATCTTAATCCAAGAGGATTTCATGCTCATATAGGTTCTCAAATTTTCGAAACAAAAATATATAAAGATGAAGTTGAACTTTTAATAAAAGAAATGGCAAGTGTAAAAGAAAAATATGGAATAATTTTTGATGAAATAAATATCGGAGGCGGAATTGGTGTTAAGTACACAGAAGCTGATGATCCACCATCAATTTATGATGTAGGAAAATTAGTTACAGACACACTTAAAGAAAATATTGAAAAACATTCAATTCCTGCACCGACTTTATATTTAGAGCCCGGCAGAGGCATAGTTTCTACTTCAGGAGTAACTTTATATACCATTGGAAGTTCAAAACAGGTTCCTAACGGTACAAAATACTGGGCTGTAGATGGCGGTATGGCCGATAATGCCAGACCAAGCATGTATCAAGCTGAATATTCAGCTCAAATTGTTAACAAACCTAAAGAAGAAAATTCACAAAAAGTTACAATTGCGGGAAAATTTTGTGAATCTGGAGATATTTTAATTAAGGATATAAATTTGCCGGAACTTGAAGAAGGCGATATATTGTGTGTTTTCAATACAGGTGCTTACAATTACTCAATGGCAAGCAATTATAATCGTGTTCAAAAACCTGCGGCAGTACTTGTAAATAATTCTCAATCTGATATTATAATAAATAGAGAGACTCTTGATGACTTAATTTCTCATGATGTGATACCAAACAGATTGGATTAGCAGAATGTTGCATAATTTAATGAATTTTTTTCAATTACAGATTAAGGATTTAAACTGGTCTTTTAATTGGGTAAATATCTCAGAAGTACTGATTATTGTAATTATGGTCTTTGCTTTTTATAAAAAATTCATTAAAAATACTCAATCTGAAAGACTTATAAAAGGTATCTTCTTTCTTCTGCTAGTTTGGGTTTTTAGCGAAATTTTAATAGTTTTGGATCTAAGAATTCTTGGTATGTTTGTCAGATCGTTGGTAACTCTTATTGCTCTCAGTTTGATTGTAATATTTCAGCCGGAATTAAGAAGATTTTTAGGGTACTTAGGTCAACCTGGCTTTTTAAGTAAAACTTTTTGGAAAAATTCTTATAATAATACACACGGAACAACAGATATTATTAAAGAAATTGTAGAGGCTGTTAAGTATCTTTCTAAATCCAGAACAGGGGCTTTAATTGTTTTTCAAAAAGAAATAAGCGCATCATCTTATTTTGATGTTGGAACAAAAATAAATGCTGATGTTTCAACAGAACTTATTTTAACAATATTTCATCCTAATACTCCTCTTTCATGACGGAGCAATAGTAGTAAAAGATAATAAAGTTCTTTCGGCGGGGGTTTTACTTCCTTTGACAGAAGATCCTAAGCTAAGCTGGAAATACGGAACAAGACACAGAGCAGCTATTGGAATGAGTGAAGTAAGCGATTCAGCGTGCCTTGTTGTTTCAGAGGAAACAGGTGATGTTTCAATGTCTTTGGATGGAGTAATTAAAAAATATGAAGATTTAACAAGCTTGAAAGCTGACTTGGAAAAAATACTTGATTATAGTGTTAAAGAAGAAGAAAATAAGGGTGGATTTTTAAATCTTAATAATTTGATGATTTTCAAAAAAACTGATGAAAAAACAAAAACAAATAAAGATAACAAAGAAGAAAATAGGTTAAAATAACTACTGGACTTTTAAGTTCTGCTCTAGTAATATTAGTTTATGAAGAACTTAATTCCAAGATTATTTTTTTTAGCATTTGGTGCCTTTATAGCGGGTTTTGCTCTTGAGGGCTTTTTAATTCCCAATGATATGATTGATGGTGGAATTGTAGGTATTTCAATGATGTTGAGTTATATAACAAAATGGAATTTGGGCATAGTTCTTTTATGCACTAATGCTCCGTTTGTTTTTTTAGCACTTAAAAAACTGGGTAAACTTTTTGTGGCTCAGACTTTATATGCCGTAACTATGTTGGGTATAGGTGTAAATGTCTTTCATGGTCATATTGCAACGGATGATATTTTGCTGGCAACGGTTTTTGGCGGTGTTGTTTTAGGAATAGGCGTTGGTCTTGTGCTGAGAAATAATGCAGCGATGGATGGAACAGAAATTCTTTCGATAAGACTGGCAAAAAAATCGGGTTTTTCAATTGGTGAAATAATTATGTTTTTTAATATTTTCATTTATACGGGTGCTGGATTTTTGTATGGATGGGACAAAGCAATGTACTCTGTTTTGGTTTATTTTATCACTTATAAAGTTATAGATATTGTATTGGAAGGTCTTAACGAATCAAAATCGGTTAATATAATCTCTGATAAAGCACAAGAGATTGGTGATGCCATAATTAGGCAACTTGACATTGGAGTCACTTATATTAAAGGTCGCGGCGGCTATACCGGAAAAGAAAGAGATATTATCTATTGTGTGGTTTCAAGATTAGAAATGGCAAAATTAAAAGAGCTTATAAAATCAATAGATCAGGCTGCTTTCTTAGCAGTTGAGAATGTCCATGAAGTTGAAGGTGTAAGAATTAAAGAAAAAAACGCAAAGAAAAATTTTACAAAAAGTATGTTTTATTATATTTTTAAAAAAAGAAAAAAATCTTAACAACTGGACTTTTTGCTTTAATTATATTATTATTTATACGAGAGAATTTAAGTAAAGGTGAGCAATGGCTAAGCATGTTGATACAATCCCAATAGAAGTAAGTATTTTAACAGTTGATCATGACATAAAAGGAACAGTGCACGTTTCTAAATACACAAGTACTAATCGTGAGTTAACAGACTTATTGAATGATAAGGAAAGACGATTTCTTGCCGTAACTAATGCTGAAATTTATCCGAGAAATTCATCTCAAACACCGCGCAGATATAATTTTTTAGAAATTCATATGGATTATGTTTTAATGGTTCATCCTTCGACTCAGGCAGTATTTAAAGAATCAGGTAAAGCTCAGGAAGACATTGCAAGATTCAGAGATTTAAGAATGAAGTTGAACCAAACAAAACCGTTTTAAAAAAACCGCCTTAAAATTTTTAAGGCGGTTTTTTTTAACATTTCTTATCATTTGTTTTTGTTATAATTTTATGGGCTAAGTTTTTAAGGGGATAATGATATGAAAGTATTGATTACAGATAAAATCAATGAAATTGCAAAAAACATTTTACTTAAAAGTGAAAATATCGAAGTTGATGTTCTTCCAACAATGAGCGAGGAGGATTTGTGCAAAAAAATTAAAGATTATGATGCTTTGATGGTAAGAAGTGAAACTCAAGTCACAAAAAAGATTTTAGAATCGGGGAAAAATTTAAAAATAGTAGGTCGTGCCGGTGTTGGAGTAGATAATATTGATGTAGAAGCTGCAACTCAAAAAGGTGTTATCGTTGTTAATTCACCTTTTGGAAATACAACAGCAGCTGCCGAACATACAATTGCATTGATGCTTTCTATGGCTAGAAACATTCCTGCTGCTGATTTATCAACAAAAGCAGGGCTTTGGGAACGTTCAAAATTCACAGGTACAGAGGTTTTTGGAAAAACTCTCGGAATAATAGGACTGGGCAAAATTGGCTCTCATGTAGCAAAAGTAGCACTTTCTTTAGGTATGAAAGTAATCGTTTGTGACCCCTATACTTCTCAGGAAACAGTGGAAGCACTGGGATGTGAGTATGTTTCCCATCTTGACGATTTTTGGGGGAAATGTGATTTTATCTCAGTTCATACTCCTAAAACCCGTGAAACTACCCATTTAATAAACAAAAATTCAATAAACAGAATGAAAAAAGGTGTTAAACTTATAAACTGTGCAAGAGGAGGAATTGTAGATGAAAACGCTCTTAAAGAAGCTATTGAATCAGGGCAGGTAAGCGCTGCAGCTATTGATGTTTATGAGGCAGAACCTGATATTAAAAGTTCTCCTTTACTAAGAGTTGAAGGAAATATTGTTTTAACCCCTCATTTAGGAGCCAGTACCTCCGAGGCACAGCTTAATGTTGCAATTGACGTTGCAAACCAAATTAAAGATGTTTTATCAGGAGGCTCCGCTACAAGTGCAGTTAATATTCCATCATTAAAACCGGAAAAACTTGAACCGGTTAAAGATTATATGCAATTAGCTGAAAATATCGGGGAACTTGCCGAACAAATTATTGAAGGCAACTTAAAATCAATAGAAATAATTGCTAAGGGGAAACTGGCGGCTTTGGATATTTCTCCGCTTGAAACAGCTATTATAAAGGGAATATTTTCATCTTTCATGGACGATGTAAATTATGTTAATGCCCCTCTTTTGGCAAAGCAAAAAGGAATTTCTGTTACAACTTCAAAATCCGAAACATCAGGTGATTATATAGGATTAATAACTGTAAAATTAGTTACAAATACCTCTGAAGCAATGGTTTCAGGTGCCCTGATCGCTGAAAATATAAGAAGAATTGTAAAAATAAATCAATATAATACAAGTATTGAGCCTGAAAAGCATATGCTTTTAATACCGCATGAAAATAAACCGGCTATGATTGCAAAAGTAGCAACGGTGATAGGTGAAGCAGGGATTAACATAAACCATATGCATGTTGTTCAAAAAACAGGTGAAAACTCACTTATGGTAATAAATACGGACTGTGCTGTTGAAAAAGATGTTTTGGAAGAAATCTCAAAAATTAACGGAGTAGCAGATTCTAAATATGCTAAATTAACAGCATAGATAAGTAATAATTAAAACGTGGAAAACAGACCGTACATAATATTTGTCCGGCAAAATTGAAGAGAAGGAAGTTAAAATTGAAAAATATTGTTGTTGTTGGAGCTCAGTGGGGAGATGAAGGAAAAGCAAAAATTACCGATTTACTGGCCATAGAAGCTGACTTGATAATAAGATATCAGGGAGGTTGTAACGCAGGGCATACAGTTGTTACTGATAATAAAACTTATAAATTTCATTTAATCCCTTCAGGAATTTTATACGGGGGAAAAACTTGCTTTATAGGAGCAGGAACAGTAATTCATCCCGAAACGTTTCAAAAAGAAGTTCAGGAATTAATCCGTCAGGGAATTAGTACAGAAGGCTTAAAAATCAGCCCTCTGGCTTCAATTACTATGCCTTATCACATTGAGGTTGATGGTTATTCAGAGAATACTGCTAAAAAAGGCAAAATAGGAACAACAAAAAAAGGTATCGGCCCGACATATACCGATAAAGCGGGAAGGGTAGGTTTAAAAATAGAAGATTTATACTCTAAAGAAGCTCTCAGTGAAAAATTAGACATTATCCTGCCTTTTAAAAATAAAATTTTAAAAAACGTTTATGGTCTTAAGACCTATACAAAAGAAGAAATAGTAGGTTTTTGTGAAGAATATGCGGAAATTTTTAAGCCTTATGTTGCATTTGACTGGCAAGATTTGTTAAATAATGCAAAAAACCAGAATAAAACTATATTATTTGAAGGCGCACAGGGAATTATGCTTGACGTTGATTATGGGACTTATCCTTTTGTAACAAGTTCCAGTCCGATAGCCGGCGGTGCTTGCATAGGAAGCGGTTTAGGTCCCAATGTTATTGATGAAGTTATTGGTGTTTCCAAAGCTTATATAACAAGAGTTGGAGAAGGTCCATTTATAACAGAATTGAAAGATGAGACAGGAGCAAAAATAAGAGATGTAGGTTTTGAATTTGGAACAACAACAGGAAGACCACGCCGTTGCGGTTGGTTTGATGCAGTTATTGCCCGTTACGGAGTACTTGTAAGCGGACTTACATCAATGGCTATTACTAAAATTGATGTTTTTGATAATTTTGATGAAATAAAAATCTGTACAGCATATAAAGATTCAAGAGATGGTAAAATCTATAAAAACTATCCGACAAATGTTTTTATTCATAAGTATTTGGAGCCGGTTTACGAATCTCATAAGGGCTGGAAATGTGATATTTCAAAAGCGAAAACCTGGAAAGAATTGCCTGAAAATACAAAAAAATATTTAAAACGGCTTGAGGAACTTTTTGAAATTCCGATTTCGATTATAAGTGTCGGTCCGGATAGGGAACAAACAGTTATTTTAAAGAATGATGGCTAAAAGCGTTTACATTCACATACCATTTTGTAAAAACAAATGCAATTATTGTTCTTTTGTTTCTTTTGATAATTTAAATTTGAAAGAGCAATATCTTAGAGCTTTAATATATCAAATTAAGACGGAATATAAAAATGAAAAACTTAATACGCTTTACTTTGGAGGAGGAACGCCCTCTTTGCTTGATATTAAGGATTTTAGAGTTTTAATTGATTTATTTAATTTTGAAAATGGAGCAGAGATTACAGTCGAAGCTAATCCTGAAAGTATTAATTTAAAAAATTTAAAAGGACTAAAGAAACTTGGTGTAAATCGCTTGAGTATTGGTGCGCAGACCTTTGATGATAAAATTTTAAGATTAATAGGAAGAGAGCACAATTCAGAGCAAATTCAATTTGCTCTGAATCGTGCTCAAATAGCAGGATTTGATAATATCAGCTTAGATTTAATTTATGGATTGCCTACCCAGACTTTGTTTGGTTTTGAATCAGATTTAAAAAAAGCCGTTGAATCAGATGTTCAGCATATATCTCTGTACGGGTTAAAGATTGAAAAAGGTTGCTATTTTTATAAACATCAACCTAATGAAATTCCTGATATTGACCTTCAGGCAGATATGTATTTGAAAGCTATTCAATTACTTAAAAATTCCGGTTTTAAACATTATGAAATAAGTAATTTTGCAAAATCGGAATTACAAATGGATAGAATTAATCTTTCATTGAGCGGGGAGAACATTTACCCCTTTGAATCAAAACATAATTTAAATTATTGGAGTAATAATACTTATTATGGATTTGGGTGTTCTGCCAGCGGTTATATTAACGATACCAGATATTCAAACCAGGCAAATTTAGAAAAATATATTAAAAATCCGCTTGAGAAAATTTCTGAACAAAAATTATCACAACAGGAAATTTTAGAAGAAGCGATTTTTCTGGGATTCAGAAAAATCGCCGGAATTAATGTTCAAGAAATTAATAAAAAATTTAAAATCGATTTTAATAAAAAATATGAAAAAATTTTGAAAAAATATTCAAGTTATTTCGATAAAACAAAAAAGGGGTGGTCACTAAACCTTGAAGGGATTTTAATTAGCAACGAAATTTTATCAGAATTTATTGAAACATAGATTCATTAAATTCAATAAACAATTGTTTAAGCAGCTCATAACCTTTTAATAAAGTTTTATAATTGACTTTTTCAGATGAAGAATGCATATTAAAAATATCTGCTACACCAACAAGAAAAGGTAAAAATTTTTCGCCTTTTGAGTTTGTGTTTTGAGCGTAAATATGAGTTTCTGCTCCTGCATGAAAAGAGGCTATTTTTTGATTTAAACTCATTTTTTGGCAGGCTATCAAATGTATTTTTTCCATTAAATCATCTTGTGTTCTTTCGAATAAAGGTAAATGCGGAAAAAATTCAATTTCAGCCTTGGCAAAATCTTTGTAAGTTTCATTAAATTCATTAATTTTATTTTGGATTAATCTTTTTAATTCATTTTCTTTTTCAATACAGGCACTTCTGATAGAATAACTTGCTTGTGCCTGTGTATTTATAATATTAGTAATAGAATTTTTAATAAAATAATCCGGGTAATTATCTGATTCGATTTTATCGGAAAGAATTTTTGTAACTGTATTTTGAATATTTCCTGCAATTATTGTTCCAAGATTTATTGAAGTTATAGTTCCTGTTTCATCAGCATAAACAACTCCCTGAGGGATTTGAGAAATTAAATCTGCTATTAATTTAGCAGCATTAAGTCTATGTTTTTCATGAATATCAATCCCGGAATGTCCCCCAAACGGAGTGGTAACTTTAAGATTTCCCAAAGTATAGCTCGCACCGGAAACTAAAAGATGTCCGAGTTTATCAGTGTCTAATACTAAAACATATTTTGATTGAATTTTCTTAAAATCAACATGTTTAATCCCACTCATCTTATGCTCTTCATCTCTCGTAAGAATAATTTCCAATCCGCCATGATCGACAAATGTATTTGAATTTTGGGATAGTTCCAATGCTAAAAATAAAGCACAAGCCACTCCTGCTTTATCATCAGCCCCAAGAGTTCTTGTACCGTCAGTTTGAATAAAATCTCCGTTAATTTTAAGGTTTACAGGCGAAAAATCTCCTACTACATCCATATGTGCAGATAATAAAATCGGTTTTTTATCAGGATTTTTCGCCTTGACTTTAATAAAAATATTTTCATAATCATCTAATTCATAAAAAATTCCATTTTTTTTACAAAGATCTTCAATCCACTTAATAATTTTATCCTCTGAAAGAGATGGCGAGGGAATTTGAAGCAAAGTTGTAAAAATTTCTAATAATTTGTGTTTTTTTAATTCATTGAGCATTAAAAAACCTCTTATTTATACCACCTTTACCTATAGGCACTTTTATCAAACGCATACATTTAGGGCAACGACCTACATACGCTGTACCTTCCTTATTTTTATAAATTCTTGCATAAACATTGCAACAATTAAACATTATTCCAAGATATTTTTTTTCTTCTTGCTCAGGCATTAGTAACCTCTACGTCTAAAGAATCTTCTCTTTTTATTGCAACGAGAAGAAGCTTCTTCAAGTTGATTAGGATTAAATACGCTTGAAGTAAGCGTTGCAGCATATTTGTCATTTAAGTGTGCATAATCAAACATAATAACCCCTTTTGCACAAAGTTTTCGTGATTCATGAATCTGTCTTAAAAGGTCTTCACTCGCTCCGTTCATAAAAGTTATAAAAAGTCCCGCATATAATTCAGTATTTTGACTTTTATTGCATACAACATCTCTCATCATCGTAGAAGCTGTTTTTGCATCACAGGTTAATAACAGCGGTGTAAAGCCATCTACATAACCTAACATTGACCATGTTCTCCAATCTTGCTGTTTAGTTTCCAATGCTTTTTGCCTGTCGGGAAAAATTACAGTTGTAAGTGATATTTTATTTTGCCTTGTCAACCTATTTATACGCAATACAAAAGCGGTAATTTTATCTTGTCTATATTTATCCCAACATTTCCACAAGGGATCTTTATAGCTTATTTCTATAGGATCCTTGCCGTACAAAGTTTTAAATTCATTTCTGGCATATTCTGTATATCCCCAGTTAGAAAGGTCATAGTTTGGAAATTTTGCCGCTATTGATTGAGGGTAACGAATATAGTCAAGATTTATGCCGTCAGGGCGATAACATTGAATTATTTCAGCAATTAAATCTTCTAAAAATTTTTGAACATTAGGATTGGCAGGGTCTATAAAATAGCCTCTATGTTCAGATAAAGAAGGAACGGGGCTGTTGGAATCAAAGTCTCTTTTTGTTTTATTAGTCCAGCTTGGCTTTACGGCAATTATACTCTTAGGATTGTCTTTAGGGTTTTTATTGCCTACATAAAAAGTTTCAAACCAGATATGTACTTTCATGTTTCTTTTATGTGCTTCTTCAATCCAAATTTTTAACGGATCAAATCCTAAGAAAGTTTCATTTTGAGCTATAAACTGGTAATTCTCCATTGTTCTACTTGGAAAAATGGTTTTACCATGAAAATATGTTTCTAAAAATATATTGTCAATTCCCGTAGCTTTTATTTTTTCAATAGAATCTACAATAGCTTCAGGGTTTGTTTCAGTCGGTCTTACCCATATTCCTTTTAGTTCTGTTTTGTCAAAAGGAATTGAGTTGGATAAAGCAGAATTTGCGGCATTTACAGCCATAGAAGAATATTTTTGAACATTTCTCGGATCTTTTTTAGCTTTTTTTAAATACTCTTCAGCTTTGTCTATATAGGCATATGGTTTTTTGCAGTCATACATGTATGACCTGCTCCTATAGTAAGAAACAATCTCCTGTGCTTCTTTTATTTTTTGTTTTGCCCCATATAAAAAACTATCAGAAGTTATATAAACTGTAAGTTTTTTATCCCCTTTATTAACATAGATTTTTGAACCTACAATAATATTTTCATTAATCCATTTTTTAGCAGAACCATGACCGCTTATAACAAGGCCTTCATAAGGAATTATTGAATCAGCACCGCTTAAAGCTGTTACAATATTTCCGTTAACAATTGCTTCAGAACCAAATTCATTTGTATTTGTTCTAAGTCCGAAAGCATGAGTGTAAATAACTAATTGATTTGAACCGCGGAGTCCGGGGTAATAACTTGCCGAAGCATTTGTTAAAACAGTAGGATCTATGGCATTTATTGAATGAGTTTTTTCACTGAATATGATTTCTTTTCTACATGGATTATATTCCCATGCGTTAACACTGGCAAAAAATTGACCTGCAATTAAGCTTAAGATCAACAAAAATGACTTTAGTTTAACCGTATTCATTTATCCCCTTTTTTTCTCTTCCCTGATATACAAAATAAATAATACAGTGATTTTGTATAATTTAATTCATCCAACGGGCTGATTTTTAGGGTAAGAAAGAATGTTAAAACTCATTTTATTTACCAAAAGCTACCAGCAATTCTTTCTTCCTAATTAAAAAAAAATTTAATTATCTGTACAAATTTTTTTCCAAAAGTTATATTTTGTGTTCCAAATTGATGCACCCTCATTTTTTTACCCGCATTATCTACACTTGTAATTTTTGTTATTTTATTTGTGTTTATTCCTTTAAGCTCATTTAAAAATTTAATATAAGACTGTATTTCCAGAATTATAAATTTTCATAAACTTACTTATGAAAAAGGTAATAATCTGAATTACTATAATTTAATTCCTTCAATATTTTTGATTTAGTTCTTAATTCAGGATTTTGGGGATTAAGTCTGAGGGCATTAGAATAATATTTCTTTGCTTGTTCAATATCTGCCAATTTTTCATAAAGAGCTCCTAATCGGCAATTAAGGTAATAATTATTAGCATAACCGTAATTGTAAGACCTGTTGTAATAATAAAGAGAATTCAATAAATCATTGCGTTTATAATAAAAATTTGCAATATAAAGGTTTGTTCCGGGATCTTTATTATTGTAATTATAAGCATTGAAAAAACATTTTTTAGCAAGTTTGTCTAATTTTAATTCGTCATATATCCTGCCAAGCCCGATTTGTGCATCAATTGAATCAGGATTTATTTTTGAAAGCAAAAAATAATACCGCATAGCTTCTTGTAAATAAAAAATCTTACCTGTAATTTTAGAGGTCTTTTCAAATAAAAGCATGTTTTTGTTAGCATTTTCAAGAAATTTTGCTTCATCTTCGGGTTTGAATATATATTGATAACCTTTATATTCCAAATATGCATCTTTTGTATCAGCAAATACAGAATTTATACTGAATATAATTAATATTAAAATGAGAATTATTTTTTTAACCATAAAAATAAATATCTTAATATATCACAACAAATACTATTATATCAGGAAAATTTCATGTAAAATATATAGTTATAAAGGTCTTAATATCAGAGTAATAAGCGAGAGTTATCGGGGGCAAATTGAAAGAATTAGTTTTTTTATTGGTGTTTGTTGCTTTATCGACAGCTTTTGCCCTTGCCGCACTTATCGCAAGCTTTATTTGTTCTCCGCATGCCGAAAGTGATGAAAAAAGCAAAACTTACGAATGCGGTATGAGACTTTTTTCTGATGCCAGAATCCAATTTGATATTAAATTTTTTAATTTTGTTGTTATGTTTTTAATTTTTGATATTGAAACTATATTTTTATTTCCTTTTGCAGTTAATTTTATGCAGTTGAAGCTATTTGCAATTGTAGAAGTCTTTATATTTATTGCACTTTTGCTAATTGCTCTTATTTACGCAATAAAAAAAGATGTGCTGAGGTGGCAATGAACATTATAATTTCAAGCATAGATTTTATTTATAACTGGGCGAGGTCAAATTCAATATGGCCAATGACTTTTGCAACCTCCTGCTGCGGAATTGAAATGATGCAAACATCTGCTGCTAATTTTGATATTGCGAGATTTGGCTCTGAAGTTTTTAGAGCTACGCCAAGACAAGCAGATTTATTAATTTGTGCCGGAACAATTACCCATAAAATGGCTCCTGCACTATTAAAATTATATCAACAAATGCCCGAACCAAAATATGTTATAGCTATGGGAGCATGTACTTGCGGTGGCGGGATGTTTACTGATAGCTATTCGGTTGTAAACGGAATTGATAAGATTATTCCGGTCGATATTTATCTTCCAATGTGTCCGCCAAAACCTGAAGCACTTTTAGATTCTATTATTAAGCTTCAAAAGAAAATTAGAAAAGAGACTATTTTGGATAGACAAAAGTATATTGCAGGTCACACTTCTAATTTAAAAATTGACGAAGACAATGAGATTTTAATCGAGGATAGTGGAATAGTCATTCAACAATGGGGATTATCAGGAGATCTTGCTTATGAATTTTGATATCATAAAAAATGAAAATTCTTTTGATAAAATTCGTGTGGAAAGTTCGAATCTTTATGACACACTAAGTTTTTTGAAAAATAATGCCGAATTTAATTTTAACAGATTAAATACAATTATTGCAATTGATTTAGGCGATAGTTTTGAATTAATTTATGATTTACATTCGGTTAATACAGGCAACATGGGGCATGTTTCTGTCATTGTCGACAGAAACATGCCCCATGTTGCCTCAATTGTAGATATTTATAAAAGCGCTTATTTTGATGAGTGTGAAATTTACGATTTATTTGGAATAACTTTTGATAACAATCCTAATTTAAAAAGGCTTTTAATGCCTAAGGGTTGGAAGGGGTATCCGCTACGTAAGGATTACAAACAAGACGATGAAAGGTTAGCTTGGAGTAAATAGTAAAATAATCTCTACACAAATAAAAGACTATGACAGTAAAAAATAAACTAAAAATAAATATCGGTCCGCAACACCCTGCAACGCATGGTGTATTAAGGCTTGTGCTTGAATTAGAGGGCGAAATAATTAAATCTTGCGAGCCGGTTATCGGTTATTTGCACAGAGGCATGGAAAAAATGGCGGAAAACCGTACATATATTCAATATTTGCCAACAGTTGACAGGGTTGATTATTTAGGCGGGTTTTTTAATTCTTATGCTTTTTGCGATGCAGTTGAAAATTTAGCTAAAATAGAAATTTCTAAACGTTCTCAATACATTAGAGTTTTGACAATGGAAATGAATAGGCTTTCTTCTCATTTACTTTG
The DNA here is from genome assembly GCA_963839525.1 of uncultured bacterium. GTDB lineage: Bacteria > Cyanobacteriota > Vampirovibrionia > Gastranaerophilales > Gastranaerophilaceae > CAWIVJ01. The sequence continues at coordinate 129,908 of CAWIVJ010000007.1, forward strand.
GCTGGGAACTTATTTGCTTGATTTGGGGGCAAGTTCTCCTTTATTTTATACCTTCAGAGACAGAGAAGAAATTTTAACTTTGTTTGAACAACTTTCAGGGCAGCGCATGATGTATAACTATTATACTTTTGGAGGGGTTAGACATGATATTGCAAATGATTGGCTTGAAAAAGTTACAGAATTTATTAAAAAAATGCCTCGAAAAATCCAGGATTATGAAGATATAATCACAAATAATCCTATTTTTGCCACAAGAACAGAAAATTTAGGAATAATTTCAAAAAATAATGCTTTACAGTACTCAATGACCGGTCCTAACTTGAGAGCAAGTGGTATAAATATTGATTACAGAAAGAAAACAGGAAATACACAGGGAAATGAGGGATATTTAGTTTATCCTGAGCTTGATTTCAATGTCATTACTGCTGAGGCAGGTGACAGTTATTGCAGATATAAAGTTAGAATTGAAGAAATGCGAGAATGCTTAAAAATTATTTCTCAATGTATTGATTGGCTTAAAACGAATTCAGGCGAGGTTATTTCATCCGTAAAACAACCAACGCTGAAAGTTCCCGAAGGAGAATTCATTTCAAACGTAGAAGCACCTCGCGGTATATGTTCTTGCTATGTTAAATCAGATGGAACAGGAAATCCTTATCGTGTTAAATGGCGTACAGGATCTTATTATGCAGTTCAAATCCTGCCAAGATTACTTGAAGGCAGCTTTTATCCGGATTTAATGGCAATTTTTGGTTCTTTAGATGTAATTTTGCCGGAGGTAGACAGGTAATGAATTATTTATATTTTTTATACATTGATTTATTGCATAAATATAATTTACCTGAATTCTTAGGTATAATTACATTTCCATTGATTCCTTTTTGTGTTGTGGCTGCAGCTTTGATTGTTATTGTAATTTTTTTAGTTTTAGCAGAGAGAAAAGTTTTGGCATTTTTTACTCAAAGGAAAGGTCCTAACAGAGTTGGCCCCTGGGGGTTATTTCAAACTATCGCAGATGCAATAAAACTTTTGTGTAAAGAAAATATTACTCCTGAATGTGCAGAAAAATTTATGTTTAATCTTGCTCCATTGCTTGCGTTTGTTCCTGTAATGATTGTTTGGGGATTAATTCCGTTTAGTTCTGAATTTGATACAATATCTTTTTCAATTAATGCTTTACTTTTTGCGGTAATTGCTTCAATCCCTATTTTAGGAATACTTTTGGCAGGTTATGCGAGTAACAATAAGTATTCACTTATTGGCTCAATTCGTTCCGTTGCACAGGCAATAAGTTATGAACTTCCGTTGGTATTCGTATTAATAAGCATTGCTATTTTAGCCTCATCACTTAATTTAAAACAAATAGTTTTTGCTCAAATTAATGTTTATCCGTTTTTCGGGTGGTTTATTTTTCCCTCTTTTTTAGGCTTTTTAATATTTTTCATTTGCGGCATTGCAGAATTAAACCGTTGCCCTTTTGATTTACCCGAAGCGGAAAGTGAACTTGTAAGCGGTTATAATACAGAATACTCAGGTATGAAATTTGCCTTCTTTTTCTTGGCAGAATACGCCATGATGTTTATTATGTGTGCTTTTATTGCAACTTTATTTCTAGGCGGATTTTTATCTCCTTTAGGTTATTATATTAGCGAGAAATTCATTTCAAATGAATTTCTCGCTAATATTTTAGTATATTTTGAACAAGCATTCTGGCTTTTCTTAAAAACATTTTTCTTGATATTTTGTATGATGTGGGTTAGAGCAACTCTTCCAAGATTAAAAACTCATCAACTTACAGCTTTTGCGTGGAAGTTTTTACTTCCTCTTTCGTTTTTAAACTTACTTATTGTATGTTTAATTAAGGGGGTGGGATTAAATGGTTAAAATTTTTAAATATTTAGTTGCACTTATTTTAGGACATTTAACTGTTTTTAAACACCTTTTTAAAAGTCCTGTAACTCTTGAATACCCAGAAAAAAAAGCCGAGTTAAATGATTATTTCAGAGGCTTACATGTTCTTGATGTTGAAAAGTGTACTGCCTGTGGAATGTGTCAAAGAGTTTGCCCTTCTTTCGGCACAATAGAAATAGAAAAAGAAAAAGATGAGGAGGGTAAATTTCATCCCGCAAAATATACAATTGATTTAAATAAATGTATTTTTTGCGGTAATTGTGTTGAGTATTGCCCGTTTGAAGCAATAAAAATGACAAAAAATTATGAATTGGCAAACGAAAAAAAATCATCTTTAAAATTAGACATAAATGATTTAAAAGATATAATAGATAAAAAGAAAAATAAGAAAGAAAAAGAGCAGAATTAACTTCAATTTAATCACCAATATGAGGATATAAAAGTGGAAATAGACATCTTAAAAACAGTATTATTTTATGGTTTTGCAGGGGCATCAATTCTTTTTGCCGTTATAAGTGTTTTTTCACTTAGAATTTTGTATTCGCTTTTAGCCGCTATATGTGTATTTTTCTTAACAGCAGGGATTTATTTTTTGCTTGGTGCAGACTACAATGCAGTTGTACAAATCGCAATTTATGGAATTACTATTCCAATTTTATTTGTTTTAGCGATTATGTTTACATCCGATAAAGTAGATAAGAAAACTTATATTACGCTTAAATACAGATTTTTCTTTTCTTTTTTAGGAATCGGTCTTTTATTTTTGTCTTTAGTTTATCTAATAGCAACTTCATTAAGCTTAAATTCAAACTCCGCATGGATTTTGCAAAAACAAACTATGTTTATTAATAAATATCAAATGTTTGATGCATTGGCAAAAGGTTTTTTTGTTAATTATGTATTAGCTTTTGAACTCTTTTCTATATTGTTGTTGATTGTAGTAGTCGGTATTTCGACTTTAAATTTGATAAAGGAGAAAACCGGTGAATGAGATTTTAACATTAATATTTGACATAGGGCTTTATCATTATTTATTTTTGGCTTTAATTTTGTTTTTAATAGGATTTTTTGGAGCAATAGTTGCAAAAAACATGTTAAAAGTCCTTATCTGTATTGAATTTATGTTAACAGCCGTAAATATAAATTTCATTGCTTTTGCAAGTTTCTTTGATAATATAAAACTTAACGGATTTATATTTTCGTTGTTTTACATCGCTGTAGGAGCTGTAGAAATTGCAATTGCGCTTGCTATTTTCTATTTAATGTTTAGAGAAAAACAAAGTGTAAATACAGAAGATTATGTCGGAGGTAAAGAGGAATAAATGGGCGAATTTTTTACAACCAATATTCATACGGTAATTTTATTTCCTTTGTGGGTTTTCTTGTTGATTGCTTTAGGAAGATTTTTGAACGTTGTTCAATCCAGAAGAATAATCACATTGATAACTTTGGTTTCGACCTTATACGGACTGGTTTTTTCTATCGGAAGCTTTTTGTATTTACTTAAAGTTCCTGATTTTATATATGAAAATTCTTATACATTTCTAAGAACTGAGGATTATGCACTAAATTTTGGGGTTTTTATTGATAATTTATCCGTAATAATGCTTTTGGTAGTTACGGTTATAAGCTTTGTTGTTCAGCTTTATTCATCAAGTTATATGTGGAAAGATAAAAGTTTTCCAAGATTTTTTGCTTACCTAAATTTATTTAATTTTTCGATGATTGGACTTGTTTTAAGTTCTAACCTTTTTCAAACATATGTTTTTTGGGAACTTGTAGGTGTTTCAAGTTATTTGTTAATTGGTTTTTGGTATAAGAAACCTTCTGCTTCAAACGCGGCTAAAAAAGCTTTTCTAATGAATAGAATCGGTGATATCGGTCTTTTAGCAGGTACTATTACTATTTCTTATTTTATGTTTCAGTATTCAAGTGTAACATCTTTAGCCACAGTTCCTTTTTTGAACATTAATGATATAGCAAGTTATTTGTATTCTTTTACAAGTGAACCGGTTTTTAATATTATTTGTGTTGCACTGTTATTCGGTTCTTTTGCAAAATCAGCACAATTTCCCCTGCATACCTGGTTAGCGGATGCAATGGAAGGTCCTACTCCTGTTAGCGCATTAATCCACTCTGCGACAATGGTTGCAGCAGGTGTCTACTTAATAGCAAGGCTTTATCCGATTTATAGCTTAAGTGATGGCATAATGAATTTTATTGCAATTATAGGGCTTTTTACAGCTTTAATTTGTGCTTATTTTGCTATTACCCAAAACGATTTAAAAAGAATTTTAGCATATTCAACAAATTCTCAGCTAGGTCTAATGTTTCTGGCATTAGGTACAGGAGCTTATACCGGCGGACTTTTCCACCTTGTTACCCATGCTTACTTTAAGTCAATGTTATTCCTTTGTTCAGGAATTGTAATCCATGCTGTACTTAATCAGCAAGATATAAGATTTATGGGCGGTTTGAGAAAACATATTCCGCTAACAGCTGTTTGCTACTTAATTGCTTGTTTTTCAATCTCAGGACTTTTATTCAGCGGGTTTTATTCAAAAGAAATGATTTTAAAATCAATGCTTGAAAATAATCATTATTTATACACGATAGGGTTTCTTTTGGTTGCTTTAATGACTGCTTTTTACATGTTTCGTTCGTATTTTGTCGTATTTGAAGGTGATTTTAGAAGCAAAAGTACTCCTGAAAAACCCGGCTTTATTCTTAATCTGTCAATTTTGATTTTAACAATTTTCACTGTTTTATTAGGAACCTTAACTCATAGCAATTTTAAGAAATTTATTAATTTTGGAAATGAGATTTCACAGGTTCCAAAAGTTGTTAATCCTTTATTTATTTCAATTAGTATTGCTTTAATAGGAGCTTTGTTTGCCTTTATTTTTTATAATACAAAAGTTAAACCTATAAAAATACCTTTTTTATATCAGCTTTCTTATAATAAATTTTATATTGATAATTTTTATGATAACCTTATTTCAAAAAGGCTATATTATGTAATCTCAAAAATTTCTGCCTTTTTTGACAAATACATAGTTGATGGCTTTGTAATTCTTGCAGGGTTTAATACCAGAGTTTTTTCATGGATATTTTCAAAAATGCAGACAGGAAATTTTCAAAGTTACCTTGCATATTCTATGATATTTTTAGCAATAATATTTGCTGGTTTAATGTTTGCTTATACTGCAATAATAAATTTGGGTTTAATAAGTGTGAGGTAAGTAGGAGAAAAAATGGAATATTTATCAATCATAGCTTTAATATTTTCACCGCTTGTTGTATCTGGTTTATTATTTTCCTATCCTTTTAAAGGAAATGAAGTTATAATAAGACGCTTTTCTAAAGGATTTGCAAGTTTGCATTTCTTATATACTCTCTTATTCTTAGTTTTTTTTAATCCCTTAGATAAGGGCATATCATATTATAAAGAAATTACCTTTTGGGGAACAAGCTGGATTGAGCCTCTTGGATTTAAAATGGCATTCGGTTTGGATGGAATTTCCTTAATAATGGTGATTTTAACATCCTTTATTGTTCTTCTGGCATTGATTGCAAGCAAAAGCAACATAAGAAAAAATCATAAGTTTTATTATGCAATGATTTTTCTTTTACAAACAGCCATTTTAGGTGTATTTTGTGCCAGAGATATGTTTTTATTTTTTATGTTTTGGGAATTAGAGCTTATTCCTATGTATTTTTTAATAGGGCAGTGGGGGGATAAAAACGCTAAAGCTTCTGCAATGAAATTTGTTCTTTATACTTTTTTAGGAAGTTTATTTATGATTCTTGGGATTTTATTTTTATATTTTTATAACTTTGCAACTTATGGAAACATGACTACCGATTTTTCAGCGATATCTGTAAGTGCTCCTGAATTTCCGATGTTCATGCAAATGCTGATTTCTATTTTGCTTTTCATCGGTTTTGCGGTAAAAATACCTATAGTTCCATTTCATACCTGGCTTCCAGATGCTCACGTAGATGCTCCGACTCCTGTTAGTATGATTTTAGCTGCAATTCTACTTAAAATGGGAGCATTTGGTATAATTCGTTTTAATATGCAGCTATTACCCGAGGCGTTCAAATTAATGGCTCCTGTTTTAATGATCTTTGCGCTAATAAACATTATTTACACAGCTTTTGTTGCTTATGCGCAAACCGACTTGAAAAAAATTGTTGCCTATTCCAGTATTTCAAATATGGGGATTGTTCTTTTAGGTCTTTGCTGTCTTAATTCGATAGGATTTTCGGGTGCTATATTTCAAATGTTTGCGCATGGAGTTATCTCCGCAGGTCTATTTATGCTGGTAGGAATAATTTATATACGGACTAAAACCCGTGAAATTATTGATCTTGGAGGGTTAGGGCATGTTATGCCCAGATTGATGGGTTTTGGCTTGATTTTAGCTATGGCTGCTGTAGGCTTACCTCTTTTAATAGGTTTTGTTGGAGAATTTTTGATTTTTGCAGGCAGTTTTAATTCTCCTTTAGACGAATTAAATATTCCTGTAAAAATTTATTCACTTCTTGCAATATTTATTCTTATATTAAGTGCTGCATACGTTTTAAGACTTTTGCATAAAACTTTCTTTGCTAATATATTTGAACGATGGAGTAAGGTTAAAGATATTACAAATCATGAATTTATAGTCCTTTTTTCAATAGTACTAGTGGTTGGTTTTTTCGGATTTTTTCCAATGGGGATATTAGACATAATTCAGCCTGTCTTAGCTAATATATTGCAGCTGTTGCAGGTTTAGGAGGAATAAAATGGAATTTTTAAAAAATACAATTGACATAATGCTTCCTGAAATAGGAATTATTGCCTTTATTTTTTTACAAATAATTTTGTCAATTATTTTAGATGTAAAATTTTATAAACTTTCAAAATGGATAACCGTTTTAGGTTTATTTTTAGCGACCAGTTTCCTAATAGATGTCAAAATAGAACCGATTTATTATGGCTTTAAAAATTCTATTATATCTGATAATTATACGTTATTTTTTAAATTTTTAATTCTTTTTTCTTCTACTTTAATAGCATTTTTAACCAAAAGAACGATTGCACGCCATAGAGAAAATGCTTTTCAATTTAGTGCTATTTTTTTCACTGTTGTCTTAGGAGGATTAATTCTTGTATCGGCAAATGATTTTTTAACAATGTTTATTGCAATGGAAACGTTAGGTTTTGGAATGTTTTTCCTAATAGCCTTTGATAAGGGCTTCAAATCAAAAGAAGCAACTCTAAAGTATTTAATCATAAGTGCTGTTGCAAGTGCTGTATTCCTGTTCGGTGTTTCATATTTATACGGAATAACGGGGTCTATAAATTTTTCTACAATTTATGAATATTTTTTACAGAAAGATTCTACTTTATTATATTCAATGGCTGCAATATTTATCACCTGCGGTGCAGCTTTCAAATTGGGGGTAATTCCTTTTGCAAATTGGATTTTAGACGTTTATGAAGGTGCAAGTACATCTGTTGTAACTTTTTTATCAATTGTTCCCAAAATAGCAATGTTTGGAATTTTGGCAAGATTATTGGTCTTCCCTTTAAGTTACAGTTTTGAGTTAACTTTTATTCTTGTATTAATAGCTGTTTTAACGGCTATTTGGGCAAATTGTCTTGCAATCAGGCAAAAAAATATTAAGAGGCTCTTAGCTTGCAGTTCAAGTGCAAATGCGGCTTATGTATTGTTCGCTGCAAGTCTTGTTTCTGTTTTTAATTTATCCACTGTATTATTTTATCTTTTTGCGTATATCTTTATGAATATTGGCGTTTTTGCAGCCATAATTATTCTTGAAAGTTCAGAGTTTTCAAATAAATTATACGAATTTAAGAATTTTGCTTATACAAATCCTGTTTTCACGCTTTGTTTTGCTATATGTGTTTTAGGACTTGCAGGATTCCCTATTACAGCAGGTTTTATTTCAAAAATTTATCTTTTTTCAGCGATTGTACGTTCAGGACTGATATTTTTACCATTTTTAATAATCATGATGATTACAATAGCAATTTCTGTGTATTATTATGTGACAGTTGTAAAAATTATGTTTGAGAAATCAGATAATGTAGAAAAAGGAATAATTCCGCATAAAACAAGTTCACCAATAATTGTTCTTTATTTTTGTGCTGCAATAACAGTAATATTGGGAATATTTCCTGCTAAAATAATTGAGTTATGTCAATTAATGGCATACAATGTATAAATTATAACTCATCATATCGATTTGTGTATTCAATATCATTTTTTCCAAACTTGCCGTCATCAAGACCACAGTCAAGATAAATAAAAACTTTACGCAAAAAATTAACTTTTTTATTCGCTTTATACCAATCAGGATCTTTGCTTTTATATTTAGGTCTGTTACCATTAATTTGCGCATGGTTTAAATCAATCAATCTTGTCATTTCATCTGAATATCCATGGTTGCGAATATATTCTTTCGATAAACTTTCTTCAGGAGTAATAACAGCAAGACCCGGTAAATGAGCTGAAAACATTATAATTAATATAACAAGAATTTTTTTCATACATACCTCTGGAGCCATAATACACTGTTTTTTAATGATAATCAATTATATTATATATTCTTAACAATTTATATAAACTATACAAACGATTTTTTTATAATTTCATCAAGTTTTTGAATAATTTCGTCTTCCGGAACTTTAGCAATAATTTCACCTTTTTTAAAAATATATCCTTCTTTAATAGCTCCTGCAATGCCAAAATCAGCATGTTTTGCTTCTCCAGGACCATTTACGGGGCATCCCATTACAGCAATTGTAACAGGTTTATCTAAATTCTTAAACTTTTCTTCAACTTTTTTTGCCAAATTTATCAAATCAATTTGGCATCTGCCGCAAGTAGGACAAGAAATAAAATTAACCCCTTTCTGACGTAAACCTAATGACTTAAGGATTTCAAATCCCGCATAAACTTCTTCTACAGGATTTTCGGTTAATGAAACTCTAATTGTATCACCAATTCCTTGAGATAGAAGGCTTCCTAATCCTACAGAAGATTTTATAAGTCCTGATTTCAAAGTCCCGGCTTCAGTAATACCTAGATGCAAAGGATATTCATTTTTTTCAGCTATTAGTTTATAAGCCTCGATAGTTGTTAAAACATCAGAAGATTTCAATGAAACTTTAATAAGGCTGAAATCTAAATCCTCCAAAATTCTAATATGCTTCATCGCACTTTTTACCATTTTTTGGGGTAAAGGTATATTTTCATTTTCAAACTCTTTTTCTAAAGAACCGGAATTAATTCCTATTCTTATGGGAATTTTTTGTTGTTTAGCAAGAGACACAACCTTCTTAATATTTTCAATATTGCCAATATTACCGGGGTTTAAGCGAAGAGCATTTATGCCGTTATTTATACAATCAATTGCCAAACGATAATCAAAATGAATATCTGCAATTAAGGGAACTTTTGAGTGCTTTACTAATTCTTTTATCGCTCTTGATGCATCTTTATTTAGAACAGCGAGTCTTACAAGTTCACAGCCAGCATCAGTTAATTGATTTATTTGCTCTAAGGTACTTTTAATGTCCCGTGTATCTGTATTGCACATTGATTGTACAGAAATTGGTGCATCTCCGCCGATTTTTACATCCCCGATTGATATTTGTTTCGATTTTCTTCTATTTATCATATAATAATTATATCATAAATGAGGTAATTATTATATGAAAATTGCAGTTATTTCAGATATTCACGGTAATATGCAGGCTCTTGAAATGGTTTTGAAAGACATTGAAAAAGAAAATTGTGAAACGATTTTCTGTCTTGGAGATTTAGCAATGGCAGGCCCTGAACCGATTAAAGCAATTCAAGAAATTAAAAAACTTTATGATGCAGGTAAAGTAGAGCTTATTCAAGGCAATACTGATGAAATGATTGGAAACTATGAAAAATTCGGTGAACTTGTAAAAGAAAAATTCCCCATAATGGGTAATGCGCTTGAAAATGATGTAAAAATTATTCCAGAGAGCTTAAAATTTTTTTTAAGCGATTTACCAAAACAAAAAGAACTTGAAATTGAAGGGATAAAAATTCTTTTAGTACACGGTTCTCCACGCAGAAATGACGAGAATATTTCCCCGGATCTGCCGATTGAAAAAGTTGAAGAAATGATTGACGGAACTGATGCAGATATAATTTTCTGCGGTCATACACACATTCCCTGCGGTTATCAAACGACTAAAAAACAAACAATCGTCAATGACGGAAGTGTCGGGCGTCCTTTTACAACAAATCCGCAAGCTTGTTATGTTGTAGTGAATTTTTTTAATGGAAAATTTGAGGTAATGCATAAGTTCCTTGACTATGACAAGCGAAAAGCAAGTGAAATACTTGCTAAAAGAGTATTTCAAGACGCTGATAAATTAGCTAAAATCCTTATCCATCCTGAGTTTAGGCATATATAAAAATAGCGTAACATGTTTGTTTTTTTTAGTTAAAAGATCTATAATAAAACGATATGTACGAATTATGCTCATACTTAACTAATGACGGCACTGTAGGGTTTTTTAGCCCTGCTGATGATGATATTTACCACTCTACTTACGGAGCGCTTAGCGAAAGCTGGCAAAAATTTATTATACCAAGCGATTTGGAAGAATATTTATTAAATCATGATCAAGTTAAAATTCTCGATATTTGCTATGGAATAGGGTATAATACTAAAACAGCTTTGCAAACTTTTATAAAAAATGTTTTTAAAACTAAAAAAAAATATAAAAAAAATAATTTATCTACAACTTATAATATCGTGGCGAGATATACCGATAACATATTCAGAAGAAAAAATTTTGATAAAAAGATTTTTTTAGAATCTAAAAAACACTCATCCATAACTAATGCCGGAGCGATATATTCCGATAATATTCAACAGGGTATGAGTACTTCATTTTGCCATGCGGAACTTGTTTCAGCATCTCAACAGTCGAGAACATTAAATGAATCTAAAAATAAATTTTGCAGTAAAATTCTAATGGATGCTGTAGATGTTGATAAAACATTGATGAATTTATCCCCTTTTATTTCCATAGAAGCCAAATCAACTTTTTCAATTAAGCAAAATAAAGCTCAAAGATATTTTACAAATTCAATCAGCGATAATAAAATATCCAAAATTAAAAAACTAAAAAAAACAAAAAATATCAAGCTTCCAAAAAAGTTTAAATTAAATAAAGAAGTTTCTATAATTCTTTTAAAAAAAATGTTTGAAAGCAATTCAAATTTTTTTAACGATGAAATTTTGCAATCAATTTTAAAAGAAAAAAAATATAGTCCATTTGTTGACAATTTTATGATAAATTTAGCTAAATTTTACCATAATCAGAGGTGTAATTATAATAAAAACAAAAATAAATCGGCTTTTTTACATAATATATATTATCGATACCTATCGAGAAGTTATAAAAATGCCGAAAAACTACTAAAAAATACTGAAATTGAATTAAATTTTCATAGTGAAGATGCTCGAAGTTTTATTCAGTCAACAGAAAATTTATATAATTTTATATTTTTAGACGCATTTACTCCTGCTAAATGTCCTGCTCTCTGGTCTATAGAGTTTTTCAAAGAACTTTATTCTAAGCTGGAAGATGATGGAATGATTTTAACTTACTCAAATTCCGCTGCCGTTAGAAACGCTTTTTTACAAAACGGTTTTTGCGTGGGTAAAATTTATGACCACCAGTTAAAAAAATTCATTGGAACAATTGCTGCAAAAAATCCTGCGTTAATTAAACATAAATTAAATGAACTAGATTTGGATTTAATAAATTCTAAAGCAGGAATTTGTTTTCGTGATGAAAAATTGAATTTAGATAATAAATCAATAATTTTAAATCGAGAAAATGAAATTAAACAAAGTAATTTAACTTCCAGTTCAAAAATATTAAAGGAGCATAAAAATGGCGAAATTAAATCATTATGATGTAATAGTAGCAGGCGGCGGCACAGCAGGCTGTGCCGCCGCTTATAATGCAGGAAAATCAGGACTAAAAACCCTATTAGTTGAAAAAAATATACATCTGGGAGGCTCTATAACTTCAGGACTTGTAATTCCTGCAATGAGTAGTTCAAAAAATCAAATAAACACTGATTTTTTTAAAGATTTAATTTTAGAATTACAAAAATTAGGAGGGCAAGTTACTTATTTAGATAATCCCGGATGGTTCAATTCTGAACTTTGTAAAATTGCTTTAGACCGTTTGATGATAAAAGTTAATGTAGAAGTGCTTTTTGATACCAGAGTTATAGGTGTAAATATAGTAGATAAAAAAATTAATGGGCTTGCTATTGCATCAAATATGTTATCGGAATATATCGGGGCGAGTTATATTGTAGACGCAACAGGAAATTGCGAAGTCGGAGCACTTGCCGGATGCAAATTCTTAGAGATGAAATTTAAAAAGTTTCAACCTGTTTCTCTTCGATTCGAAATGGCTGGAGTCGATTTAAAAACTTTTGGCAAATGGCTTCTTGATTATGACAAAGACAGGAATGTTACTACTTGCGAGCTTATAGATGGTCAAATACATCTTTCCACTGCTTATACAAATGACAAAAATAAAAAATGGGCGTTAGAGCCTCTATTTAAAGATGCTGTAAAGGAAAATATGCTTGAAAATGAAGATTTACAATACTTTCAGCTTTTTACAATTCCAAACATGTTAAACTCAGTATCTTTCAATTGTCCGAGAATTTATTTTCACAAAGAAATAAACCCTTTAGATAATACTCAACTAACTGAATCTTTAATAAAAGGAAGAGAGAGTATAATCCGGCTTTCAAATTTTTGCATAACTTATCTTCCGGGATTTGAAAACGCTTATATTTCAAATATTGCAGATGCACTGGGAGTAAGAGTTTCACGTAGAATTAAAGGTAAATATATTTATACGGAAGAAGATTTAAAATCAGGTAAACAATTTAATCAACCAGTTTTAATCGGAAATTACCCGATTGATATTCATTCAAACATTGGAAAAAGTACTTTAGAACATGTAGAACAAGACTATCAATTACCCATTGAAGCTTTAATATCCGCGGACTATGAAAATCTTTTTGTTGCGGGAAGATGTTTATCTGCCGATTTTCCGTCACAGGCAGCTCTTCGTATCCAACCAAGCTGTTTTTCAATGGGTGAAGGCGTTGCTAAACACATAGCCGATTTAATTAATAAATAATTGATGTATAATTCTAAAATGCTTAAAGCAACTGTTAAAAGAGGCTTAATGTTGGATTTCATCCCTGATGAAATAATTTGTCCTGCTGAAATTAATCAAAATCGAATTTATAAACTAAATAATTACCCTATAATTGATGGAGATATTATTTATGCAGCCTCACGTGAACTTAGACTTGAAGATAATTGGGCAGTACTTTTTGGTCTAAAATTAGCTAAAAAATACAGTAAAAGATTTAAAATTGCGATTATTTTAGATAAAATTTCACATTCAAAACGCCAACGAAAATTTTTAGACGAAGGGCTGAATTTTTTGAAAAAAAATTCAGCCCAAAACAATATTGATTTTGAATTTATGCAAGAATTACCTAAACAAATTGGTGCATTAATTATTGATTTTAACCCAATTAATATTCAAACAAAATTTATTAAGGACTTAAAATGTACAATTTTTGAAATTGATTCACATAATATAATTCCTGCAAGATTTATATCTAAAAAACAAGAATTTTCCGCTGCAACTTTAAGAAGAAAGGTTTATGCTAATATTTTTGATTTTCTGAAAGAGTCACCTAAAATATTTAAGCCTTCCAAAGGTGAAGCTAAAAATATACTTGATTATTTCATCGCAAATAAATTAGGAAATTATGCTGAGTTCAAAAATAATCCAAATAAAGCCGTAACATCTAATTTATCCCCTTATTTGCACTTTGGCTTTATTTCTTCACAGCGAATTGTCATTGAAATACTTAAGTCAAAAGCTTCAAGAGAGAATAAAGAAGCTTTCCTTGAAGAAGTAATTGTAAGAAAAGAATTGTCAGACAATTTCTGTCTGTACAATAAAAACTTTAAATCTGTAAAAGCTTTTCCGGCTTGGGCACAAGAGAGTTTAACAGCTCATAAAAATGATATTCGTTTATATTTATATTCTTTAAAAGAATTTGAAGAAGCTAAGACACATGATGATTTCTGGAATAAAATACAAAAGGATTTGTTAATAACCGGAAAAATACATGGATATTTGCGCATGTATTGGGCGAAAAAAATTTTAGAATGGTCAAAAAGCCCGGAAGAAGCTTTAAAGATAGCAATTTATCTAAATGATGAGTACGCTTTAGACGGCAATGACCCGAACGGTTACGTTGGCATACTTTGGTCAATAGGCGGCTTGCATGACAGACCGTTTTTAAATCGACAAGTTACGGGGAAAATAAGATATATGAGTCTGGCAGGATGCAAAAAGAAATTTGATGTAAATAAATATATTTCACAAGGGCAATAACCAGTGTTAAAAAAAATTTTAATACTTACAATAATTTATTTTTTAAATTGTGCACAAATTTACGCTCAAGAAACAGTTTTTAACGTTCCAAATGCCGATATTACAGAAAAGGGTAAAGTTTTTTTACTTCAAGAAGTTCAATTTACACCCTGGAACCCTGATGCTTCAGCAGAGTTTACGACTTATAGTGCTTTAGGCATAGGACACAATACCGAAATTGATGCGACTTTATTTAATGTAGGAGCTCCTGCTACTGAAAATATTTCGCTCGGTATAGGTTTTAAAAAAGTAATGCCAATACCTGTATTAAAAGAAAAATTTCCTAAAAGAGAATTTAAGCTTACTGTGGGGAGTGAAGTTCTAACAGGATTAGAAGGTAATGGTATTGGTAATTGGACTTATGCTCACCTTAGCGGAAGGGTTCCCAAACTTAATACAAGACTTACAGGCGGTGTAACTTATATAGGCAGGCAAGTTTCTGATGTTGATTCCTTTGCTTTTTTGAGCGCAATTGAACAACCAGTAAGTAAAAAAATAACATTACTTCTTGACTGGTATTCAGGAAGCGAACATTTCTTGGGCTTTCTTGTTGTAGGCGGCAGTTATGATTTAACAAAAAACACCAAAATTTATGCCGGTTATCAAATGCCAAACAGTCCTCGAAATGGAACAGCCGGGTTTATAGTTCAAATTTCAAGAATTTTTTAAATTTTTGTGCGTAAAGCTTTTTTTACCTTCAGCGTAATCTTTTACAATTTGACCCTGTCCATATAATTTATATTTATATATTGTTAAACCGTCAAGTCCTACAGGTCCTCTTGCGTGAGTTTTATTGGTTGAAATTCCTACTTCTGCACCAAAACCGTATCTATAACCATCAGAAAATCTTGTTGAAACATTATGATAAACTCCTGCTGAGTCAACTTCATTTAAAAACTTCTCCGCATTTTGTATATTATCGGTAACTATCGCATCGGTATGTCCTGAGCCATATTTATTAATGTGCTCAATTGCTTCTTCCAAATTGTTAACTGATTTATAAGCTAAAATCTTATCGGAATACTCAAAATCCCATCTTTCAGGTTTATCAACTAATTTAATTCCAGCTTTTTTAAGTTGTTCAAGCAATTCTTCTTTATATTTAAAATTTTTATGGATTAAAAGCGTTTCAACAGAATTACAAGCGCTCGGATATTGAGTTTTAGCATCAATTACAATATCTGTTAACATCTTTAAATCAGCAGTTTCATCGATAAAAATATGACAAATTCCGTCTGCATGTCCTAAAACCGGAATTTTAGTATTTTCCTGAATGAATTTTACAAGCGAATTTCCACCCCTTGGGATTATCAAATCGATATAATCATTCATTTTGAGCATTTTTGAAACGTCTTCGCGGGAAAAAACTTGATTTATTGCGTTTTTAGGAAAACCTTCAATTCGCTCAAGAGCTTGTGTAATTATTTCAAAAATAGCCTTATTTGTATTCATTGCTTCTTTTCCGCCCTTTAAAATTACTGCATTTGACGATTTTATAGCAAGAGCCGAAATTTGGGTTATAACATCAGGTCGTGCTTCAAAAATTATACCTAAAACCCCGATAGGGCAGGAAATTTTATATAAATTTAAACCTGAATCCAGCTCTCTGGCTAACAAATATTTATTTATCGGATCTTCAAGCTTAATTAAATCTCTTACCCCTGCAATCATAGAGTCCATTTTGTTATCATTAAGCTTTAGCCTATTAAAAACAGCTTGTGATATCTCTCCTGATTCAACCATTTTTTTAGAATCCGCTAAATCAATAGCATTTGCATCAAATATTTTTTGTTTATTTCTTTCAAGTGAATCAGCAACAGCTTCAAGTGCTGAATTTTTCAATTCAGTCGGCATATTCGCTAATTTTAACGAAGCTTCTTTTGCGTTCTTTGCTATTTGTGAAAAATCCATATTTAATTATCCTTTATCTTAACGGGAAGAGGTGTCCCATCCGTCTAAAATAGTTATATTATCACGATTTATAATCTCATCGTAATTTTTGTAACCTAAAATCTTAGTTATTTCATCGGAATGAGAACCTGCTATTTTTTTGCAATCTTCGGAATTATAATTTACAATTCCGCGTGCAATTTCATTTTCATTTTCATCAATGATTGAAACAACTTCACCTTTTTTAAATTCGTTTATCACATCAACGATACCGATTGGCAAAAGACTTGTTTCTTTTTCCAGAATGGCTTTTTTTGCGCCGTAATTAACAACTATTTTCCCTAAAACATTAGTTGCATAACCAATCCATCGTTTTTTACCCGAAAGCATTTCTTCTTTTGGCAAAAATATTGTTCCGATTTCTTTTCCTGAAAATATTTGGCTTATTACAGAAGGAATTTTACCATTTGCGACAATTACCGTTCCACCCGAGCGGGTTACAAGTCTTGCCGCTTCAAGTTTTGTTTTCATTCCGCCACGCCCACCTACGGACGCGGCCTCACCACAAGCTATAATTTCCGTCGTAAGATTCTTAACAATCGGAATTATTTTTGCATCAGGATTAGTTTTAGGATTAGAATCAAATAAACCGTCTACATCTGATAAAATTACAAGCAAATCTGCATCTAGTTCGCTTGCAACAAGTGCGGAAAGCTTATCATTATCAGAAAAACAAATTTGCATTTCAGAATAAATCTCGTCAAGCTCAATTGTTGAAACCGTATCATTTTGATTGATTATCGGAATGACATTGAGTTCTAAGAGTTTGTTTAAAGTTGTTCTTAAGCTTAAGTATTTTTTACGCTGCGAAAAATCGTCTTCTGTCAGAAGAATTTGCGCTACGGCTAAATTATACTGGTCAAAAGCACTTTCATAAATGGACATTAACTTGCTTTGACCTATGGCAGCACAAGCTTGCTTCATTGCAGTTGCCTCTGTAGAGGTAATTCCCAGTTTCTTTTTACCCAGACCAACTGCACCGGAAGTCACTAAAATAACCTCTTTTCCGCTTTTTTTTAAAGTTGATACATCTTCAATAAAAGAATAAATGCGGGAAAGCGATACTTCGCCTTCATCATTAGTTAAAATATTTGTCCCGAATTTTATTACAATTCGATCGGATTGCTTGATTTTTTCTCTATCCATAGTCGAAATTATACATAAAATTATGATTTTTTACAATTCTGTTTAGGAACAATTTTTCTTTTTTCTTTAATATCATCGGGCCATTCTTGTATAATGCCTGTTGAATAACCGCAAACTAAAAGAGCTATTGGTATAAATCTGCTTACCGTATGACCTACTTTACTATTCGGGTTTGCTAATGATACTGCCAGACAAGTATCATCTACGTGCCCTGACATATCAGCAACTTTGACGTGCCTGTCGTCTTTTATGTGGTAAATTTTTTCATTTATTAAATTGCAGACTTTGTTTCCTAATATAATACCTGTAAGTAAACATAAAGCAGAAGCAGCTACATTTGGTAATTTTGCCATTCTTCCCTTTAACTTTGTTGCTTTAATAATATTATTTTCAAATTTCTCAAATATCTTCATACCTCCTGCCACACAAATCAAAGGTGTTAAGATATTTCCGAACATCTGAATTATTCCTTCTCTGTATTTTGCTTTCATATTCTCTTTTTTGTCAAAAATAGCTCCCCCGGCAAGTCCGCCTAATATTGAGCCGGAAGATAATATTATAACATCTAGAGGATTATATTTTATTTTGAAAATTCCCCAGTCTTTAAGCGGTGTTTTCGTTTTAATTAATTTTACGGGATTAATAGAAAATCCGGCCTTCTTATGTGCTATCGCTAACCCTGCAAGGACACCCCCAACAGTGGTTAAAAATACTCCTGCTTTTATATTTCTAGAAGCATTAGGCTGCTTTTCTTTAATCGGCTTAGGAGAATTCTTCCTTTTGCTTTCTTTTTCTAAAGATTTTTTATCCGAATTAGCATAAAAGCTGAATTTCGGATTAATTTTTAACAACATAATCAACTAGACCATAAAACACTAATGCACGACATTATTAATGTAACTAAATAAAAAAAATTGCTATCATTAAAACTTTTTATGAAAAAAGTTAACAAATTTTAATAATATTAGCGCTTATAAAATTTTGTAATTTCTTCAAAATAACGTTCGAGTGCTTTGTACCCGTCATATATCTCTTCTGTAAGTGCGGAATATTTACTTGCAACAATAAATTTTAATTCTTTTGTTCTAATTTGAATTATTTCATCAGCCTCCCGACGTAAAACATCATTAGACGAGAAAGACCATTTTTTTAAATGAGCCAATTCTTCATTGATTTGCTTAATTGTAGAAAATTCAAGCGTATTGAAATCATATTTTTTAAGTAACGCTGTTTCCTGATTTGTTATACGGCTATGAATTACTTGAAATTTATAAATACGCTTAATAATAACATAATTATCCGCTGCTCTTTTATGTGAATAAGGAACAGAATTTTTTGCCAGTAATGCAGATGTAGAAAGTGAAGTAAAAGTATCATTTTCATTTGAAAAAGCACTTTGCGTAATAATAGATGAAATAGTTTTTTTATTATTAAATGTCGTTTTTTCTTTCATATTTATTAGATATCTCCACAGACTAATAATATGATATAAAAAAATAAAAGTCATGATTTTATTTAAAAATTCAAATCAAATGCAACACTTTGTTACAATATGGCAAATCAGCAAAATTTGTATTATACTATGCCTGTGTAGGTTATCAATAGGAAGCATATATGTTAATTGAAGAAATTTTAGAGCAAGTAGTAGCGTCAAAAGGAAGTGATTTGCATATATCTTCCGGGTTGCCTCCTGTTATACGTGTAGATGGAGTATTACAAAGAACAGACGCACCTCCTTTAAGCCCTGATGATGTTGAAACATTACTATTTCCAATGCTTTCAAATGAGCAAAGAAGAAAACTTGAACAGGAATGGGAATTAGACTTTTCATATGGAATTCAAGGGTTAGGTCGTTTCAGAGTTAATTTCTACAAGGATAAGGGTAATTATGCAGCAGCCTTCCGTGTAATTGAAGCAATCGTTCCGTCTTTTGAAAAATTAGGACTTCCTGATGTGATAAGAAAAACAGCTGAGAAGCCCAGAGGATTAGTTCTTGTAACAGGACCTACTGGCAGCGGAAAATCTACAACATTAGCAGCAATGATTGATTATATAAATAATACCCGTTCCGAACATATTTTAACTATTGAAGATCCTATAGAATTTGTACACGTATCTAAAAAGAGCATAGTCCACCAACGGGAATTAGGACAAGATACCCGTTCATTTGCAAATGCATTGCGATCAGCTTTGCGTGAAGACCCTGATATTATTCTTGTAGGTGAAATGAGAGATTTAGAAACTATAAGCTTGGCACTTACAGCCGCCGAAACAGGTCATTTGGTTTTTGGCACACTTCACACTTCTTCTGCCAGCCAAACTATTGACCGTATTATAGATGTTTTTCCTGATGGCCAGCAACAACAAATTAGAATTCAATTATCAAATTCACTGATTGCTGTTTTTGCTCAAACTTTACTGCCAAAACTTCAACCCGACGGGTCTAAAAAAGGTCGTGTAATGGCTCAGGAAATAATGCTTGTTACTCCTGCAATATCAAACCTTATCCGCGAATCCAAAGCTGCTCAGATATATTCTACAATTCAAATGAACCAAGGTCTTGGAATGCAGACACTTGAAACGGCTCTTAGGGATTTATATCAAAAAAAATTAATAACATTGGAAGACGCTATTTCCCGTTCTTCTCATCCGGAAGATTTAAAACGAGGAATATAATATATATTTTTTATCTATTATAAAGCGACTACTAAAACTCGGTTATAGCTAAGTATTTTTTATTTCTTAGAATACAAGTATTAAGAATTGTAACATAAAAACCTTTTTTTTAAGAAAAAAAAGCAATTTTACATAAAGTATATACTTTATATATTTAAGAGAATAACACACGAGGACAAAAAAATGAGTTTCTTAGTATTTGCTTTTCGCAAACTTGATCTTAAAAGTCGAATTAGACGTAAAAATAATGAATTAATGGCTATGTCTCGTCATCATTTAAAAATTCAAGATCAAATTGCTCAATTACAACAAGCAAAAGATTCCATGCAAAATGCTTGGGGTTCAATTTTTGGACTTATGACCGGATCAGCACAAAACATTTTCAGTGCTTCAATCAACGCTCCTCAATCTGAAGTAAGTCGTCTTACATCAGAGTTATCTAATGCAACATCTGATAGCCAAAGAGCAGCATTGCAAGATCAGCTTAAAATCGCTCAAGATAAAGCAAATAGTGTTTATAATACAGCATTCACAAATTATCAAGCAGCTTTTACGGGATTTGCAGGATTAAATCAAATTGTAAACAGTGTTTTCACAGCATCAGAAGAAGCCCAGATAAAAGCATTACAAGCAGAAGATCAACAATATGAGAACAGACAAGGAAGTCTTGAAACTGAATTAACATTCTTAAATGAAGAATATAATAACGTTAAAAAGGCTGAACAACAAGCAGCAAAAGATGCTGCACCTAGCTTCGGTCAATAAATAAAGCTTATAGAATAGGATAGGGTTTTAAATAGGGTTTTTGGTCGCCAAAAAGGCGACCTTTTTATTTTAAAGAATTTTATAATTAAAATCTTTATTTTCTTTTAATCTTAGCTCAATTTCTTCAAAAGTTAAAAAACCTTCGCTTGCGCCAAAATTTGATACAACAGAAGCTGAATTTACTGAAGCATACATCAAAGATCTTCCTATGTCAGAACTATTATTTCGGTTAAATTCCGCACAAAAAGTTGATGAAAAAGCATCTCCCGCACCTAGAGTAGATACAACTTTAGCAGGAAAAGGCGGACATTGATAGAAATTTTTCCCGTCATACGCATAAGCACCGTTGTTACCGTCAGTAATTACAATAATTTGCTCTTTTCCTACTTTTAATTTTTTTAACATTTTAATTATGTCAGGATGAATTAATTCTTTGGAAAAAATTTCTTTTCTTGAATCCGGTCTTACTTCAATTTTCGTACACATTGAAGCTTCTTCTTTATTCATAACAACAACTTCTGCTGTGTCAATAATTTTTTTAATGTACTCGAAACCACGCTTAATGCTTGCTGTACTAGCATTAAAACAAGTTTTAACTCCGTTTTCCTCTGCAAACTCTACAATTGAAGTCAAAACCCTGTTTGATTCCCCGCTTAAAGGTGCAATATAAAGAAATTTTGCCTGCTTTATTGCTTCAAAATTCATTTCTGATTTTTTTAAAGTTGAGTTTGCACCGCGTTGAGCAAGTACGGTTCTGTCTCTTTGAAAACTTAATAAAATTATTGAAAAACCTGTTGAAACAGTTTTATCCTGAATTATATTTGAAAGATCTAAAGAGCTTTTTTCAAGAGCATTGATAATTCCTTTTGAATAAATGTCATCGCCTATTTTACAAATTGCGCTTGTTTTAAACCCGAGATTAGCAAAATTTAAAGCGGTGTTAACGCCTCCTCCTCCTACATTTGAAGCAAAATCAGTTACTTCAATTTTAGCTCCGTAGGGATAGCACATAAAGTCTGTTTTTGCATATTTTGTTGATGCCGAAACAATATTAGCATCATCACATTCAACAAAAACATCCATTGTTGCACTTCCTATTGTAATTACATCAAACATTTCTTTACCCCATTTATTTATAAATTAATTTTAACATAAAATCTTATGCTCTTGGATGAGTTTCTTTATAAACTTCTTTTAAATGCTGTGTTGAGACATGGGTGTAAATTTGAGTGTTTGAAATACTTGCATGACCTAAAAGTTCTTGGACAATTCTTAAATCTGCACCGCTTTCTATTAATTTTGTTGCAAAAGAATGCCTGAACATATGCGGTGTAACTTTCTTAGGAAGCTCAATGGAATTTACCACATCATTTATTACGTTCCTTATAGTTTTGTCTTGAAGTCTGTATCCCGTGTTATTAATAAAAACAGGTGCGGTTTCTGTTACGGGTTCTAATCTGAAACCTTTTGCAACAAGGGAACGGGCTGTATCTAAATACCTTTGGAGATAAGTTTTGGCTCTTTCGGAAACAAGAACAATCCGTTCTTTTGCACCTTTTCCAAAGACAGTTATTTCATTATTTTCAAGATTTAGGTTCCCAAAATTAAGACCGCTGAGTTCCGAAACCCGCATACCCGTTGCCCAGAGCAATTCTAAAATAGCTCTGTTTCTATATCCCGCAGGACTATCAATTCTTATCCCGTTTAAAATTTTTTCAATTTCGTCGGTTGTCAAAAATTTTGGCAAAGATTTCGGACGTTTCGGTGTATTTAAATTTATTGCAGGATTTGATTCAATAAGTCTTTCTCTGTATAAATATTTATAGAAAGTCCTGATAGAAGCAATTTTTCTCGCAATAGTTGTTTTTTTATAATCAAATTTTTGGATAAAATGCAAATATTCTCTTACGTTTGAAAAAGTCACTTCCAAGCAGGATTTTTCTCCAAGCCAAAGCAAATACCCTAAAATATCTGAATAATAAGCCTTTGCTGTGTGTTTTGAAAAATTTTTTTCCACCAGCAAATATGATTTAAAATCTTCCAGATATTGTTTTGATGTCTTATTCAAAATATTTAATCCTCTTTTATGTCATTGCGAGAAGTTCTGTGTAACAGAACGCCGAAGCAATTCAAAAATATGACCGTTAGATATAATTTTCTTGGATTGCCTCGTCGCTCAATACATTCGCTCCTCGCAATGACAAGAAATATTGTTTTGAGAGTTTATCAAAAATCCCTCTCTCTAACTTAACAATTTTACATTTATACTTAAATAGTATACAATACTTTATAGGATTGAGGAAGAGGTAAACTTTATAATATGAAAAAGATTTTATTTTTATTAATTGTCATTTTAGGTTCTTTAAATATAGTTTTTGCCGAGCCGATTGTTGAGTTGGCAGCACCACGCCAAGCACCTAAAATTATAGAAGACGGGGGCTCCGTACAAGTTAATAAAAAAACTCTTCAAACATCTAAAACTGTTAAAAAAACGTCTAAAAAAACCCGAAAATATGTTCGCAAAAAATACCCTAAAACCAAGGTTAATTACGACAAAATTTCAAAAATGATTGAGTACGGATATTATGATGATGCTGATAAAATTCTCGAGAATGTTATTTCTGGAAATCCAAAAAATATTAAAGCTAAAGCTCTGTGGGTAATTTCGTTAGCAAAACAATCAAAACTTGCCCCTGCTCAAAAAGAGTTAAATAATCTTTTAAAAAAATACCCTAATAATGCTGATTTGTATTACGCTCAAGGAGTTGTCTATTATCAAAGAACCTCCTCTTCTAATATGCTTTATAGAAATAAAGCTCAAAAATTAATTAATGACGCTATGGCAGAATTCAAAAAAGCCATTTCCCTCGATAAAAAAAATGCAAAAGCATATAACGCTGCAGGCGTTATTTCTATTAAATCAGGAAAAGCTAAGGAAGCTGCATCTTATTTTAAAAAAGCTCTTGAAGTAGATAAGACATATTCTCTTGCAATTGATAATTTGGGTACAATTGATTTATATAACGGAAAATTAGACGATGCGGAGAAAAAATTTAAAAAATCTCTGACTTATAATACTCAAAATACTACTGCAATGTATCACTTGGCACAAATTGCAATGCAGAAACAAGATTATGCAAAAGCCTTGATTTATTTAAATAATGCTCTATACCTAAATTCAAACTCTCCTGCTATATACAATTTGATGGGAAAAGCTTATCTTGAACAAAGAAACGAAGCTGCAGCAATTAATGCCTTCAAACAATCAATTGAAGTAAAGCCAGAATTCACATTATCCTACCTGGATTTGGCAAATATATATGAAAAGCGGGGAGACAATGAGTTTGCTATTGAGCAATTAAAAACAGCGCTTAATATTGAGCCGAATTATTATGACGCAAAATTAAAATTAGCGGACATTTCTTTAAGAAGTGAAAAATACAGAGAAGCTATTAATGTTTATTCTGAACTTGTAGGAATTGACGGATACAACGAAAGTGCATTGAAAGGTCTTGCGGATTCTTACTTCGGTCAAGCTCAAGTCCTTTCAAATAAATCTTTATTAGGTTCAAATAAAGATTTATTTAAAGCTTTAGAATGTATAAATAATGCAATAAGCGCTAATCCTAAAAATTTGGAGCTTCATCTGGCAAAATTAAAACTTACAAAAATTACAAATCAACCCGAGCAATCTAAAATTGTTCTTAATAAAATCGTTCAATCACCTTCAAATGACTTAATGAGTAATGTAATAAAAGGCGAAGCTTATATTATTCTTAGTGATTATTTAAATGCTCAAAAATGTTTTGATTCCGCGATAAAATTATCTAAAAACACTGATGACGATTTCTATTTGTCAGAAATTTTCATGTATCATAAACAATATAATTCTGCTCAAAAAGTTATATTGAAGATATTAAAAAATGACGCTCAAAATCAGGATGCATTAAATAGTTTAAATTACATTCAAAAATGTAAAAAATATGCAAATGATTGTTTCAAATCTGCTAAATCTTTTATGAAATCAAGAAATTTAACTGCGGCTAAAGAATATTTATTGCGTTCTCTTTCAATTGAAGCAAACAACGCGGAAGCTCATTTACTTTTAGCTAAAATATATGAAAAGCAAAAAGATTACCAAAATGCCGTTTCAAACTATAAAGCTTATTTGAGCTTAGAGCCGGGTTCTAAGTACACAAATAAAATTCAAAATAAAATAGAAAAGCTGGATAATAAATTATAACAAAAAACTCTTGAAAAATTATTTACTTTGATTTAAAATGCGAACAAGTTAAGTTGCTTCAACAACTTAGTACATTTTATACAAAAGGAGATAAAGTATGCAAGAAACTTTGGAAACAGCTATTGGCTTCTCGGCTGGGCAAATTTACAATTATTTGTCAGAAAATGAAGGTCAGGCAACATTTACAAAATTGAAAAAAGATTTAGATTTAAAAGGAAACTTTGCTGAATTAAGTCTAGGATGGTTAGCAAGAGAAGATAAAATTGAACTTGCAAAAAGTGGAAATTCTTTAAAAGTAAAATTAAGATAGTAAAGATTTTAAGAATACTAAAAAAGCTGAGTAAAGAAATTTGCTCAGCTTTTTTAGTATTCTTGTTTTTTATTAAATTTATGTAAAGGCATAGTATTACTATGATAAACTAAAATAAGAGGATAGTTAAAAAGAGGAAATATTTATGATACCCATTTTAGATTTAAAAAGACAATACAAACAAATTGGAAAAGAGATTGAAAAAGAAGTTATTGATGTTTTACGCTCAGGTTCTTATATTTTGGGAGCACATAACAAGAAGTTAGAGACGGAACTTTCAGAATATGTAGGGGTTAAACATTCCGTTGCTCTTAATTCCGGAACAGATGCACTTCACTTAGCTCTCAGAGCTTTAGATATAGGAGCTGGAGATGAGGTTATAACTGTTTCTTTTACTTTTGTAGCAACTACGGAAGCTATAGGAATTGTGGGAGCAAAACCTGTTTTTGTCGATATTGATTCTGATACTTTTAATATTGATGTTGAAAAAATTGAAAATGCTATTACACCAAAGACAAAAGCAATTATTCCGGTTCATTTGTACGGACAGCCTTGCAATATGGACGTTATAATGGATATTGCAAAAAAACATGATTTATTTGTAATTGAAGATTGTTGTCAGGCAATTGGCGCTAAAATAGGTGATAAAATGGTAGGTTCATTTGGAGATGCAGGATGTTTCAGTTTCTTTCCTACAAAAAACCTTGGAGCAATGGGTGACGGCGGGCTTTTAACCACAAACTCACAACTGATTAAAGACAGAGTTATTGCTTTAAGAAATCATGGCGGAGCGGTAAGATATTACCATGACGAGATAGGTGTTAATAGCCGTCTTGATGAAATACAAGCCGCTATTTTGAGAGTTAAATTTAAACACATTGATGAATGGAACCAAAAAAGACGTGAAAATGCTTACAGATACAATGAATTGTTTGCAGATTGTCCTGATATTCAGACACCCGTAGAGTCTGATGATACATACTGTGTTTATCATCAATATACAGTGAAAATTCCAAATAGAGATGAGGTTCACAAAATGCTTCAAGATGCCGGTATCGGGGCGATGCTTTATTACCCTGTGCCTTTGCATCTGCAAAAAGTTCATGAATATTTAGGTGTAGGTGAAGGCTCCTTGCCTGTGACAGAAGAAAACACAAAACTTGTTATTTCTTTGCCTATGTTTCCTGAATTGACGTGGGAAGAGCAAAAAAAAGTTGCTGATACTTTAATTAAATGTATTGAAAAATCAAAAAATAAAATCGGGGCATAAATCCCACTTATAATCATGTTGAATTTATTTAAGCCTCTTACCCGCTTTCTATATCGAACAATCCTTGAAATAACTTCAGGATGACTTTTTATCATTTCTTATTACTCGATTGAATAAAATCAGGAGTTTGATTTTTTGCTGCTTTTAATTTCAAGTAATGTTGAGCCAAAACTTTCCTCTCTTCTGCTGTTGTTTTTTTGGCTTTTTCATTCATTATAAAAAAAATTGAGAGCAAAAATAATTATTATCTTTTCTTTGTTTGTTTTATAATTATTTTAAGGTACTAAGGAGAAACCAATGAAAGAGATTTTAAAAAAAACAGCCGTTGAGCAAAGAAAAGCATTATTGAATAAAGAAATTTCAGCTGTAGAATTATTACAGGCGACGTATGAAAGAATTGAAAAAGTTGAAAGTAAAGTAGAAGCATTTAATTGTTTAACAAAAGAAATTGCTCTTGAAACAGCTAAAAAAGTTGATGAGAAGATTTCAAAAAATGAAGAATTACCTCTTTTAGCCGGAGTTCCTACAGTTTTAAAAGATAATATGAATCTAACCGGCTACCCGACAACTGCATCGAGCAAAATTCTGGAAAATTTTGTTTCTCCTTTTAATGCTACAGTTACGGAAAAATTATTAAATAATCTAGTTCCAATTGTTGGAAAAGCAAATTTGGATGAATTTGCAATGGGAAGCTCAACTGAAAACTCAGCTTTCAAAAAAACAAAAAATCCCTGGGATTTAAACAAAGTTCCGGGCGGATCTTCAGGCGGCTCTGCTGCAAGTGTTGCCGCATGCGAAGCAACTTTATCATTAGGTTCTGACACAGGCGGAAGTATTCGTTTACCCGGAAGCTTTTGTGGCATTATTGGGATGAAGCCCACTTATGGAAGAGTTTCAAGGTACGGACTCATAGCCTTCGCCTCTTCTTTGGATCAAATCGGACCTTTTGCTCGCTGTGTTGAAGATGCAGCAACACTTTTAGAAGTTATTTCAGGAGTTGATCCAAAAGATTCAACATCTTTAAATGTCCCCGTTGAAAAATATTCTTCTAACTTAAATAATGATATTAAAGGAATGAAAATAGGTGTTATTAAAGAACTTTTAGGAGAAGGTGTTACAGAGGATGTCAAAAAATCTATTCATAACGCGATTGACACTTATAAATCGTTGGGTGCTGAAATCGTCGAAGTTTCACTTCCTTACTTAAAATATTCAATAGGAATTTACTATATAATTGCAACAGCGGAAGCTAGTTCTAATTTGGCGCGTTTTGATGGAGTAAAATACGGATACAGAACAAAAGATGCAAAAAGTCTTATGGAAATGTACACTAGAACACGTGCGGAAGGCTTTGGACCTGAAGTTAAACGCCGTATTATGCTCGGAACTTACGCTTTAAGCTCCGGTTATTACGATGCTTATTATAAAAAAGCTCAACAACTCAGAGCACTGGTAAAAGAAGATTTTGACAGAGTGTTTAAGGAAGTTGATTTGCTTATTTCTCCGACTTGCCCTAATACAGCTTTTGAATTGGGTTCAAAAACAGAGGATCCGCTCGCTATGTATTTAACGGATATTGCAACTATAAGTGCAAATTTAGCAGGGATTCCGGGGATAAGTATTCCCGCAGGATTTGATTCTTCAGGAATGCCTATAGGCTTGCAGATACTTGCACCCGCACTTCAAGAAGCAAAATTGTTTAACGCCTCATATAAATTTGAACAGGCAAACGATTTTTATATAAAAATTGCGAATATTTGATTATAATACTTTGAAAGTGTCTGTTTAAGTGTAAATGTTTTTTAACATTTCATACCATTTAGACAATTAAATACTTTTATGTCTTTTGTATAATTGAGTACTATTAAAAACAAAAAAGAGAATGGTGAAAAATGTCAGTTCAACCAATCAGGGAGTAAGTCACACTAATACAACTAATATTCAATCAAAATCGAAGAAAACTCCGGGTGGAATAAGATTTTTCTTGAACGGAGACAAAGTAAAAACTGCATATGGAAAGTTTATTTCGGATCCAAAACAATATTATCTGAAATACCAAATAAGAAATAACCTTCAAGCTATTATATATAATATAAACGCCCATAACAGGCCCTTAGAAGAATCTTATCCTAATGGGAAATCAGTAGGTCTTTCGTTAAATTTTTTAAACAATCCAAGAGCTAAAGATAGTTTTATCATTGAAATAACTTCTAAATATTTAACAGAGCCTTTTCGGCTTATGT
This sequence comes from uncultured bacterium, assembly GCA_963839525.1. GTDB lineage: Bacteria > Cyanobacteriota > Vampirovibrionia > Gastranaerophilales > Gastranaerophilaceae > CAWIVJ01. The sequence goes on from CAWIVJ010000007.1 coordinate 158,981, forward strand.
TTGCTCAAACTAAAACATGTTTTCAGGAAAATCTTGCTAAAATTAATCTTAATTGTCTTAAGGAGGATTTCCCTGATATAGCAGGTCTAATTCAGAACAATATTTTAAAGAATCTTCTGGCTGCCAAAAAAAGGTGAAGATAATCTAGTACACAACCATAGATAAGATTTTAACCTCTTTAGGAAGCTTTTTTCTGCCGTTTAAATCATTTAATTCAATTACAAACGCGCAGCCGACTATTTCGGCTCCTGCTTTTGCAACCAAATTACATGCAGCGGCACAGGTCCCTCCTGTTGCAAGCAAATCATCCACAATTAATACTCTGTCACCTGTTTTAAGAGCATCTTCGTGCATTTCAAGTGTATCTGAGCCGTATTCAAGCGCATATGACTCCTTTAATGTTTTTGCAGGCAATTTATTAGGTTTTCTAATCGGAATAAAACCAGAACTCAATTTATACGCAACAGGCATACCGAAAATAAATCCTCTGGATTCCAAACCTATAACATAATCAATTTCTTCATCCTTAAAATTATCATTAAGAAAATCAACCATCTTTTTCAGTGTCTCCGGATCTTTAAGCGCGGTCGTAATATCTCTGAATAAAACCCCCGGTTTTGGAAAATCAGGAATACTTCTTATTTTATCTTTAACTTGATTTATTACTTGTTGTGGCATTTTATATCTCCTCTTATTATGTTCCTTGCAATTCTTGTTGTTCTTTCAATGTCAATTCTTCTAAAACCAAACCATGTGCAGTTTTCCCCCAATTAAGATCTTTTTTGCAGAAAAGAATTTTAAAGCATATAAACATTACTATCGGAAACCAGATAGCAAAAATATAAAGAGAAGTCTCGATTGACTGTTTCAATGATTGAAATCTGCCTAAATTATCGTAACGTCGCAGGCTGTACCTTGTTGCCAGTGTAAAACAAATTGCGATTGCAATACCTAATATTAGTGATGACAAAATACAATTTTTTGGTGCTGCCCCCGTAAATACTCGAATTAATTGGAAACATACTTCCATAATAAGCCAAATCGGCATTATAAATTCTGAAATATACGCCGTCATATCTAATCTGGACCTTAGAGAAATTTCTTTTGACAAGAAAGCATCTCCAAAATGCTCTAAATAACGTCTTATACTTCCCTCCAGCCATCTTCTGCGCTGTCTGTATAAAGGAATAAGATAAATTATACCTTCTTCATAAACAATAGTATCAGGGCAAAATCTTACATCCCAGCCCTTTGTATGCAATTGAGTTGACATGTCTAAGTCATCCGTGATAGTTTGCTCGTTCCATCCTCCAATATCTTCAATTGCTTTTCTTTTTACTAATTCACCATTACCGCTAAGCTCTACCGCCCCTTTAACAGCATCTCTTCCAACTTGAAAATTTGTATCGAGAGTATATTCATTATTCTGGCATCTGGTCAGAAAATTATAATTCTTATTTGCTATAACTTTTCTTGCTTGAACTGCACCGACATCTTCAGGTTCAAGATTTGGAACTAACTTAGATAGAAAATCATGTTCAATTCTTGCATCTGCATCCAAAATTAAAATTGCTTCTCCTTTTGCAAATTTTAGTGCATCATTTAAAACAGCTGACTTACCGGGAAACGCATCTTTATTTCTTATTAGTGCGGTCACTTTTTCATAATCTTTTTCTAAACCTTTAATCACATTTGCTGTATTGTCTTCACTTCTATCATCAATAACAATTAACTCAAAATTTTCATAATCTAATTCTAAAATATTTTCAACAGTTTCAGTTATAACATTTTCTTCATTATGCGCAGGAACCATGACAGTTATAAAAGGTTTAAATTTTTCATTAACAACTTGAGGATTTTTCCTTAATTTACGTTTTTTGTGAAGTGTTGCAAGATGCATATAAAAAGCATAAGTAATCATTGCAATACATAAAAAGACCAATCCCCACAATGTATTAAAATAATTTTGGAATACGTATAAAAACACCCCTAATCCTAAAATTATTGAAAATAAAATGATTCTTTCTTTCATAACTAGTATTTGTGTAACCTCATTGCATATTCACTAAGAATATCAGCGACTCTCTTTTTTGCATTCATCTCCTTTGACATTTTAGCAAAAAATTGAGCATTTTTCTTATATTTTTCATCTTTCATTACTTTTTGTATACAATTAAACATTTCCTGCACGGTTAATTTTTTATGACTAACAACTTCTGCAACCTGTAATTCCGACATTCTTACCGCATTGTTTTCTTGTTCTATTTGGTTTAAATCGGGAACAATAACAGAAGGTTTTCCAAGCGAGAGAATCTCCATTGCCGTTGAATGACCGGCTTGGGCAATAACTAAGTCTGCAGTTTTTAAATAAGGTGAAATATCAGGAATCATTCCGATTAAATTAACATTTTCCGGTAATATCTTCCGCGTTAAAAAAAGTAAATATATCAAAATCTATGTCCGGTAACTTCTTTGCAACTTCTAAAATACAATCAAAAAGAGGTTTTCTATAAGCATGTCCCCCCAAAGAAACGACAATATAAGGATTTTTACTTTTTCGTTTTATTGTTTTAACTTCATCATAATTAAAAGTAACAAGCGGACCTACAAAACGTGTTCGCTTCATTATTTTTCGGTTCCGGCTTAAATTAGGTAAACATATGGTATAAGGGGGTTCAAAATCCGGTATGAGAATCTCTTCAGTAGAACTTAAATACATTCTCATCCAAGAATCAAACGACACACCTAAAAGCTTTATAAGCCAGTTATCCTGCTGGAAAAATGGGTAAAAAGCACTTTGATTTGTAATGGTAATGCAGGGTAGTTTTAATTTTTCAGCAGCTATTACAGGGTTCATTCTTCCATCTGCAACAACACACGACGCCCCGGATTTTTTTATTATATCAATTTCTTCATCAATCATTTTATTAAATTTTACAACCCAACTTTGGTTCTTAATAATAGTTTTAGCAACATCAAAAGCTCCGTCATTCCCTACAAATTTTAATTCTTGTGAAACTTTATGGCATGGAAGACCTTTTTCTTTAATTCGCTCAAATGCATAATCATACGTTCCTATAAGATAATCCTTCTTCTCCAGTTGAGTCGCTATTGCGATTGCTCTTGATGAATGACCGTAACCTTCTGAGCTTATTGAAAAATATATTTTATTGAATAGCTGTTCTCTTTTCTGAAACAAATTTTTAATTTTAATAATCTTTTCTTTTAAGTCCATGCTTTAAAACTCCCTTATATTCAATATTATAGTCTAAATATATGTTTTTTTTAAGTAAATTTATATTAATTTTCGTAAAAGTACTTGCGTTTTGCCGAAGTTCAAATATAATAAAGCATGTACACATTAAGAAAGGGGTTTATTATTATGAACAAAGAAGAATTAGTACAAGAGATAGCTAAAAAAGCTAAAGTTACTCAAAAAGACGCTAGTGAAGTTTTAGGTGCGTTAGTTGATACGATCCAAAAAACTGTAGCTAAAGGTAAAAAAGTTACTTTAGTTGGTTTTGGAACTTTCGAACCTCGCAAGAGAGCTGCTAGAAACGGCAGAAACCCTCAAACAGGTAAAGAAATCAAAATCGCTGCTAAAACAGTACCTGCTTTCTCTGCTGGTAAAAAATTCAAAACTATCGTTAACGGAAAATAGTTTTTGAAGCTACTTTTTTAACGAGGGTGCAAGCTTAGCTTGTACCTTCGTTATTTTTATCTGTTACAAATTCATTCAATATTTTAAAGAATCAGTTTAAATGTTTAAATAATTAATAAACAAACATATCCTGAGCAAGCCTTATTTCAAAACTGCTTCCTTTAGGGATATATATCGATTCTCCTTTATAAAATAGTGCCAGAGCAGGAGCCGCTACAGCATTTCCGCTAAAAGCTAAAGCTCCTAAAGCCAAAGAAAAAGGTGCTATTAATATACTTGAACCATCTCGTGCCAGAGTTCCCGAAACACCTAACATCTTTTTAAAAAAGCTGCAACCGGGTTTCATAGACTTAAAAACACTGGAAATATATTTTCTTCTTCCTTTTATATTATTCAAAAAAATATTTTTGGAATTAACTTTTGTTATATAAGCATTAACAGGCTGAACACCTCCGTTTAAGATTACAGAATTAACCTTAATTACAATTAACCCGCCATTTCCGGTAAATTGAGGACTATGTGACTCCAAAATTTCACCTTTAAATACAGTACCCATTGGCAGAGTATAACATGTTGTACTGACAGGGTAGAGAGATACAAAAGAAATCTTAGTTCCTTTTCTTGTTTTACCGGAAATACTGCTTAAGAGTTTCACTTTTATTGTAGTACCCTTTTTTAAAGCTGCATAACTTTGTTCCATTTCACTTAAATCTCTTATGCGGGATTTTGTTACCATCAAACTCCGTGGTCTGAGCCTGGGACCTAAAATCTCTTCGTCACAATAGTTTAAAATCTTTGGTAAATTAGGCAATTCTGAACCGTTTTCAAGATTAGAAGGATTGTAATTTCTTCTGACTTCATCATCAACGGATGTATCAAAACCAATAGCAAAAGCCGGCATACATAAAAAATTAATAACCAGAATTAAACTTAAAAAACGTCTCAATCCTCTTCCTCCATTTTTCCCTGTTAATATTTTATCATTTTAAGAGATATATACTCAAAATGATATATTTATTTTAACATTTCATTAATAGCTTTTGCTGCTTTTTTACCTGCCCCCATAGCATTAATTGCATTTGATTCACCTGTTGGAGCAACATCTCCGCCCGCAAAGATCATCGGTATAGAAGTTTCTCCTGTTTCAGAATCAACTATAATATAGCCTTTTTTATCTGTTTTTATTTCAAGTCCCTCTGCATGTGCCGATTTTTGGATAATCGGATTTGGACCTGTTCCAAGTGCCACAATTACAGTATCAACAGGCATCTCAACTTTTTTACCTGTAGAAACAGGTCTTCTTCGTCCGCTCTCATCAGGCTCGCCCAGTTCCATTACTTCAAGTTTAATAGCATTAACATGTCCTTCTTCTCCCAAAATCTCAACAGGAGAATGAAGAAGTTTAAAAATAACACCTTCTTCTTTTGCATGACGTACTTCTTCAACTCTGGCAGGCAATTCAGCTTCTGTTCTTCTATAAACAATATAAACTTCTTTTGCACCAACCCTGACAGCAGTTCTGGCCGAATCCATTGCAACATTGCCACCGCCTATTACAGCAACCTTTTCTCCTATTTTTAAAGGCGTCGGGGTATGAGGTTCGTGGGCTTGCATTAAATTAACTCGTGGTTAAAAATTCGTTGGCAGAATAAACACCGTTTAAATTTTCTCCTCGGAATGTTTAACATTTTAGGCAAACCTGCTCCCGAAGATATAAATATAGCATCAAAACCATCTTCTTTAAGCTGTTTTAAAGTAATCGATTTGCCTACTATTACATTAGTCTTAAATTTTACACCTATTTCTTTAAGAGAATTAATTTCTCTGTCTAAAAGTTTTCTTGGAAGTCTGAAAGGTGGTATTCCATACCTTAAAACACCGCCAAGTTTATGTAAAGCCTCAAAAACAACAACTTCATGTCCTTCTTTTCTCAAATCTGCGGCGGCAGTAATCCCCGCACAACCTGAACCTACAACAGCAACTTTTTTCCCTGACGGTTTTATTGGAGGAATTTTGGCGGATGATTTATCCCCGACATATCTTTCCAAAGCACCTATTGCAATTGGCTCTCCTTTAATTCCTAAGACACATTTATATTCACATTGACGTTCTTGCGGACAAATTCTGCCGCAAACAGAAGGAAGCAAACTTGTCTCTCTTATAACATCACCTGCTTTTTGTATATCACCTTCTTTTAGTGCTGCAATAAATCCCGGTATGTTAATATTAACAGGACACCCTTGAATACAACGTGCATTTTTGCACTGCAAACATCTGTCTGCTTCAAGTTTAACCTGCTCCTCTGTCAAATTGTTTTCTACAGCCTCAAAATTTTTCCTTCTTATATTAGGATCTTGTTCTTTTAATTTTTGTCTTTTTGTCATGAAATCTTCTCCCTGCTTCCTCTTTTATTTTATAAAAAAAATGCAATTTATGCAAGGATAAAAGGTAAAAGGCTGATATACAATCTAAAATTTATTTTTAGATTGTATATACATAAAATAATAGCATATCATGTCATCCTGAATTTATTTCAGCATCTTACCAGCTCAGGAAGCAGATAGAGCCTGAAACAAGTTCAGGATGACGGAAGAGTAGGATTTTTGTAAAATTTAAAAATAAATAAAGAAGCGGTTTTGCATTGCAAAACCGCTTCTTACTATTTGCTTCCTTAAGCGAATGTTTTAAAACTTGTCTCAATGTTTTTATCGATAACTTTCTTAACTGAATCCATTTCAGTTGAAAGTGCTTTTTGTTGAGTGTCTAAATCCTGTAATTTGAGTTCAAGCTTTTTATCTTGCGATTCAATAATATCTATTTTAGAGTTAATTTTTTCCATTTCCTGATTGTATAAACCTTTTTGATATTCATACTCATTGTATGCATCATTATAAGCTCTTTCATCATTGTCAGTTGTAACGCTTAGCGTATAAGTAATTTCGTTACCAAATTGATCCGTTACAGTAAAAGATGACATTCTGCCTGATTCACTCCATTTTACTTGAGCATCTTCTATTTGCCCCGGATCTGTTATAGATGCATCCTCATCAACATAATAAGTGCTTACAGCTCCATTCTGCCCATCAGCAGGTAAATCTTGTGCTAAAAGATACTTTGTTACACCGTCTGATTCATATGAATAAAATGTTTCTGGCGGTAAAGCAGCTAATTCTGCCGCTTCATCAATAGCCACACCACCAATTACAAGGTGACAATCTTGACAAATTTTCAATAGATTGTTAAAATCTTCCGCTTGATCCGGATCATTTAAATAGTTAGCAATATCAATGGGTTGAAGCTGATTAGCTCCTGCTCCCGAAGTACCTACTGTATAAATTCCGCCTATGTTCAAAATATTCTTAGTGCCTGAAGTTTTACCTACATCACCAACAGTTTCTCTTGTGTAGTTGATTGTATATGTACCGGCAGGATTGTATTGAACTCCTGAAATAGTACATTCCTCTCCATTTGCAGTAAATGAATATGTTGTTGTTGAAAAATCACTTGAGCTTGGAGGTGTTGGAACCTGCATTTCTAATAATTGAGTATTACAAGCAGATGATTGTGTTGCTAAGGTCGTTCTTTGCTGGTTGATTTGTTGACCTTGAAACTCAACATCGCTTTTCTTTCCTGCAATCATGCAAAATCTCATTTGTGACGCTGACATACCCATAATTTTCGTGCCTCCGAATTATTTCGTAAATTTTTTATTAGTTTCCTTACATTATTATGTATCGTCACCTTTAATGATAATCTTTAGTTTTTCTACTTATTTTCTTAACAAATTGTAATATTTGACTTAAAACTCTACGAAAATTAATCTTTTTTAGAATAGTTTATTTTAAAGTTTTTTTCTGATAAAATAAGCTTGGGTGAGGTAAAGAATGTTACTAGAATTTTTATTTTCAAAGATACACAGGGCTACGGTTACTGATTCGAATCTTGAGTATGTAGGTTCAATTACTATTGATAAAACTTTAATGAAAGCCGCAAAATTACAAGAATGGCAAAAAGTTGAAATCTTAAATATTAACAACGGTGAAAGGTTTCAAACTTACGTAATCAAAGGTGAAGCAGACTCCGGAGAAATTTGTATAAACGGTGCTGCGGCAAGAAAAGTACAAAAAGGGGATAAAGTTATTATTGTTTCTTATGTTCAGCTTACACAAGAAGAAAAAAAAGGATTTGAGCCTGCCATTGTACTTGTAGATGAAAATAATAACATAATAAATTAAAAGTAAAAAATCTTACCGAGTGGTCTTTCGAAAAGACATTGAAATGATTTTGGGAGTAATCTTTTTTAAAGATAAGAAGTATGAACATAAAATATGTACCGCTACATCTTCATAGTGAATATTCTCTGCTTGACGGAGCAATCAGGCTTAAAGATCTTTGTGCTTTTGCAAAGCAAAATGATATGCCCGCCGTTGCCGTAACTGACCATGGCGTAATGTACGGCGCTATTGATTTTTATAAAACAGCGAAAGAGGCAGGAATAAAACCTTTAATCGGCTGCGAATTTTATGTTTATGAAGGAGATTTATCCGAAAAAAATTCATCAAAAACACATTTAAACCACCTTGTTTTAATAGCTAAAAATAAAGAAGGCTATTCGAATCTTGTAAAACTGGTTTCAATAGCACATTGTGACGGATTTTATTATAAACCCAGGGTGAATTTTGAACTTATTAAAGAATATTCTCAAGGCTTAATTTGCCTTTCAGCTTGTATTCAAGGTGAATTAGCTGATTTGATTTTGCAAAAAGAATTTAAAAAAGCCAGAGAAAGAGCACAAAAATATAAAGAGTTATTTAAAGACGATTATTATATTGAGCTTCAAGACCATGGGCTTGATAAACAAAAACGTTCTAATCCCGAGTTAATAAACATTGCGAAAGAACTTGATATTAAACTCGTTATAACAAATGATTCTCATTATCTAAAAAAAGAAGATGCTGATTGGCATGACACCCTTTTATGCTTGCAGACAAATGCTCTTAAAACTGAAGAAAACCGTTTTCATTTTCCTAATAATGAATTTTATGTAAAAACCGTTTCCGAACTTAGGGATGCTTTCAAATGGATGGATGGCGAAACTTTTGAACAAGCAATTAAAAACACTGTTGAAATTGAAGAAAAATGTCACCTCATAATAGAAATGGGTAATAGCCCGCTTCCGCATTATGAAGTACCCAAGACTCATACAGTAGAAAGTTATCTTGAATTTAAAGTTAAAGAAGGGCTTGAAAAAAGATATAAAGAAATTACACCAGAAATTGAAGCCCGTTTAAAATATGAATTAGGTATCATTGAACAAATGGGATTTTCTGCTTATTTTTTAATCACATGGGACTTTATAAATTTTGCAAAAGAAAACGGTATTCCTGTCGGGCCGGGCAGAGGTTCGGCAGCCGGAAGTATCGTAGCATATGCGCTTGAAATTACAGATTTAGACCCTATAAGACACAATCTTTTATTCGAAAGATTTTTAAACCCTGAACGAATAAGTATGCCCGATGTCGATATAGATTTTTGTATTGAAAGACGTTCAGAGGTAATTGATTATGTTGCAAAAAAATATGGTGCGGACAAAGTTTGCCAAATAATAACTTTTGGAACGTTTGCCGCTAAAGCTGCTCTAAAAGGTGTTGCAAGGGTTTTTAATATCCCGTTTGCCGAAAGTAACAAGCTTTCCGCTTTAATTCCTTCAAATCCGGGAGCAAGAATTGATGATGCGCTTCAAGAAGGCATGGAATTGAAACAGCTTTATAATACAGATGAAGAAATAAAAAAACTTGTTGATATGGCAAAGTCAATTGAAGGAATTAAGAATAATATTGGTATGCATGCTGCAGGAGTTATAATTTCGCATAAACCTTTGAATGAAATAGTTCCTGTTCAGCCGTCAAAGGAAGGAATTATAATTACAGAATATCCTATGACTGATTTAGAAAAGCTCGGACTTTTAAAAATGGACTTTTTAGGGTTGCGTAACCTTACAATTATAAGCAAAACAATTAAACTGATAAAAAAGCGTCATGGGATTGATATTGATATAAATAATATTTCTCTTGACGACAAAAAAGCCTATAAAATGCTTACAAAAGGAGAGACTGCCGGAGTTTTTCAGCTTGAATCATCGGGGATGAAGAAACTTGTAAGAGATTTAAAACCAAGTGTGTTTGAAGATTTAGGCGCATTAGTGGCCTTATTCAGACCGGGTCCGTTAGAATCCGGTATGGTAACTGATTTTGTGGAAAGAAAACACGGGCGGCAGAAAATTACTTACGCACATCCTTTACTCGAGTCTATTTTAAAAGATACATACGGAACAATTGTTTATCAAGAACAAATTATGCAAATTTTCCAAACACTTGCAGGATATTCGCTTGGCCAAGCGGATATGGTACGCCGTATGATGGGTAAAAAGAAAATTGAAGAAATGGCCAAGCAGAAAGAAAAATTTATTGAAGGTGCTGGTAAAAATGGCATGCTTGCAAAAGGCGCAACAGAACTTTTTGAACAAATTGAAAAATTTGCAGAATATTGTTTTAATCGTTCGCACTCTGCGGCATATGCTTTTGTTGCGTACCAAACAGCTTATTTAAAAGCTCATTATACAGTTGAATATTTATCAGCATTACTTTCAAGCGTTGCAGGAGACCAGGATAAAACTCAAGCTTATATTGAAGAAGCATTAAAATACGGAATAAAAGTTCTTCCGCCTGACATCAATAAGTCTTATGCGGAATTTACGCCTGATGAAAACAATATTCGATTCGGTCTTGCTTCAATCAAACAAGTTGGAGAAATTGTAGTTGAAGCTGTTATAAAAGAACGTGAAGAAAACGGCGATTTTGAATCAATTTATGATTTTTGCAAAAGAGTTGATTCAAAGTGTTCCAATAAAAGAGTTTTAGAGGGATTAATTAAGGCAGGAGCGTTTTCAAACATTGAAAAAAGCAGAAAGCAGCTTCTTGAAAATATTGAATATATTGTTTCTACAGCTAATAAAGAATCTCAGGCAAGAGAATTAGGTCAATGCAGTCTATTTGACGGAGCAGAATGTGAAGCTCCTAAATTTACACTTGCAGGAAGTGATGAAGAGTTTGAAGACAAACAAGTTCAGTCTTTTGAAAAAGAATTTCTTGGATTTTATGTAACAAGCCATCCTTTATCAAGTATTCGCGATAAATTACCATTTTTAATGACACATAAAACCTCCGACATAAAAGAAATTCCTGACGGTAAAATGGTAACTATTTGCGGTTTAATTACATCCTTAAAACAAATTCCTACAAAAAAAGACCCTACAAAGTTTATAAAATTTATTACGATTGAGGATTTAAGCGGAAAAATTGAGGTTGTATGCTTCAATAAAAAACTTGTAGAATACGACTCATTCCTGCAATCTGAACAAAAAGTAATTATTTCAGGAAAAGTTTCACGCAGAGACGAAGAAAATGTCAGCCTTATACTTGAAACAGTTAAACCTGTCGAAAACTCAAATATCCTTACACTAGAGATATTGGAAGAAATTACTTATGAAGAACTTGTTGCGCTAAAAGACTTGCTCGTAGCTTATAATGGCTCTGATCCTGTCATAATAAAGATTTCATCCGATGACAATAATACAAAAATTATTACTTCGTCACTGTTTTGGGTGAATTCTTCTAATGAACTTGTTAATTCAATTAAAAAGAATTTTTCAAAAAAAGTAGGGGTAAACTTAAAATCATTAGATAATTGATTTTACCTTACGTTGTAGCCTTCAAGCATTCTTTTGCGCTTGGGCTTCTTCAATTTTTTCAGAGCGTCTTGTTCTATAATACTCATATTTTGCTTAGTCGAACCGAATTTCTCCGCAATTTTTTTAAATGTAAGCGGAGGTTCACCATTCAATCCATAATGCATTATCAAAACAGCCTGTTCACGGGGAGTAAGATCGGGTAAAATACCCGTAAGATCTTTTCTTAAAAGTTCTAAAAAAATTTGTTTCATAGGAGCATCAGATTCTTTATCTTCAATTAAATCAACCAGACGGAGGGTACCTGAATCCCCATCTTTTTTTACAGGGGTTTCAAGAGAAATGGGCTCTTGAATCATCGTAATAATAATTTTTCTGAGTTTTGGAATACTTACACCCATTTCAGCTGCTAATTCATCTTCGGTCGGTTTTCTTGAAAGTTCTTTAATAAGTCCTTTTGTAATTTTTTTAAGCTTCTTGATTTTTTCAAACATGTACATAGGTATTCTTATTATACGCGCCTTACTCGGAATCGCCATTGTAATAGCTTGCTTAATCCACCATGTTGCGTAAGTTGAAAATCTGTAACCTCTTTTAGGGTCAAATTTTTCTACTGCTTTGATTAAACCCAAATTACCTTCTTGAATCAAGTCCGAGAGGGGTATGTCGGGTTTGACATATTTTTTAGCAATATTTACAACAAGTCTTAAATTCGCCTCTATAAGCGTTTTAATATCGCCTTTACGTGCTAATTCAGCTTCTTTTTCAGCAGAAAGAAGCGGGGTTTTGTTAATCTCTTTCATGTATATTTTAAGAGAATCCTCGACATCCCCAAAAAATCTAGCGGATTTAAAAGATATAAGATTTTCGGGGACTCTTTTATAAATTAAGTTTACACAATTCATCTTTATACTTCCATTCTAATTTTCACTACACTTTTTATTTTTTGCTTTTTACTTGGTTTAGCTTTCTACGTATTCTCTGAGCCTTTTACTGCGATTAGGGTGTCTTAATTTTCTTAAAGCTTTTGCTTCTATTTGTCTGATACGTTCACGAGTTACACCAAACAATTGACCGACTTCTTCTAATGTTCTTTGGCGCCCGTCATCCATGCCAAAACGTAATCTTAAAACATCACGTTCACGAGGAGAAAGAGTGGATAAAACATCTGCAAGATCCTCTCTTAAAAGTTCCGAAGCAACAGTTTTTACGGGAGCATCAGCTTCTTTATCTTCGATAAAATCACCCAAGCGTGAATCTTCTTCTTTTCCTATAGGGGTTTCAAGAGAAAGAGGCTCTTGAGCAATCTTAATAATTTCTCTGAGTTTCGGAATACTTACATTCATTTCAACTGCCAATTCATCTTCGGTCGGTTTTCTTGAAAGTTCTTGAGCAAGTCTTCTTGTAATTTTTTTAAGCTTATTGATTGTTTCAACCATATGCACAGGTATTCTTATTGTACGCGCCTGATCTGCAATTGCTCTTGTAATAGCTTGCCTAATCCACCATGTTGCGTAAGTTGAAAATTTGAATCCTCTTTCATGGTCAAATTTTTCTGCAGCTCTTATTAAGCCCAAATTTCCTTCTTGTATTAAATCTAGAAAAAGCATGCCGCGTCCAACATATTTTTTAGCAATACTTACAACAAGTCTTAAATTCGCCTGAACAAGCTTTCTTTTTGCAATAGCACCCGGAGTTCCGCCTTGAATAATTTTTCTTGCCAATTCAATCTCTTCATTTGCTGAAAGAAGCTTAATTCTTCCTATTTCTCTTAAGTACAATCTTACAGGATCATCAACAGCGACACCCTTAGGAAGTTCAAAATCAGACTGATTTACAGTTGATTCACCTGTATCCAGCATGAAAATATCTTCAAGATTTTTACCTGCTTTAGCTGAAGATACTATATCTTCTATGTTATCGGTGCTTATCTCCATGTGAATGTAAGGGGTACTTACATCTTCTGTTATATCTTCTTCGCTTTTATTTTCTAAATCTAAACTTTCAGATTCATCTATTATACTTACAATTGAGGTACTGGGTTTTCTTTTTTTGTTCATTAATTATCTCCCGTAAAACTATTTATTTTATCTCTTAGCTGCATTTGTAACTTTAATGCCTCATTATCATTACCATTAACATTTTTATATAAATTTCTTAATTCGGCTTTCTCATGTTCAATACGGAACTCTTCAATCTTATTGATATTTTCATCAATGATTGATTTAAAGTCTTTTTTTGATAATTTATTAAATGTTTCTGATATGCATATTAAATCTGTAATAATTGCCTTAGTGTCTTCATCTTGTGCAAATTCAATGTATAATTTTTCAACTAATACTTTTGTATTATTTACGCTACATAATAATTTGTCAATTGTATTTTTAACAATTATTAATTTTTCATTACTTAACAACGTATCATTAATCATTTCACTTAATTCTTTAAAAGAGAAATGACTCTCACTTATTAAATAAAGGCTCAATAAATTTTTTTGCGTTTTTTCCAAAATATTTGAAGATTTTGTTACAATTGAATTTAAATTCCCTGTTTTTAGTGGAATCCCAAAATTTAGTTTATTAATCTCCGACAATAATGCGTTTTCATCTACATTAAGTGTAGAGGCTACAATTTTAATGTATTCTGAACGGATAATATTGTTCTGAATCTCCGCTAAAATAGGTATAATTTTTTTAACAAGCTTCATTTTTTCATTAGGAGTTTTTACTTCATTTTTGAATTTTAGAATTTCATTTATTTGAAAATCTATTAAAAGTGGAGCATGCTCAAGGTATTTAAAATAAGATTCTGCTCCTGAATTACGAATAAATTCGTCAGGATCTTTTCCTTCCGGCGGAGTTATTACCCTAATCTCACAGGCATACTTATCATTATTTGTTCCGGTATAGTTTTCATCAAATTGTTTTATGTTACCAAGTCCGGTAAATGCTTCTTTTATTATTTCCGCACCTCTTTGAGTTGCCTTAATTCCTGCTGCATCAGTATCAAAAGATAAATAAATTTTTCTTGACTTTGAGTACCTGGATATAAGTTTAATATGCTCAGAAGTTAAGGAAGTTCCGCAAGAAGCAACGCAATTTTCTATACCATGCGATTGTGCGGAAATAACATCAAAATATCCTTCCATAATAATTACGCTATCAGATTGCTTTATATATTCTTTTGCAAAATAAAGCCCATATAGAAGCTTACTTTTATTATAGATTAAGGAATCCGAAGAGTTCAGATATTTAGGATTTTGACCCTCATCTACAGCACGCGCACCAAAAGCTACAATATCACCATTTTCATCTTGAACAGGAATTATAATTCTGTTTCTGAACCTATCTATATAATCACCTTTAGATGTTTTTAAAATCAAGCCTGATTTTTCTAAAATTTCATCACTAAATTGAGATTTTAGCGTTGAATAAAGATTATGTGCATCCTTATTTGCAAACCCAAGCATATAACGTTTAATAATTTTTTCGTCAATACCCCGATTATTCAAATAAGAAAGAGCTTTTTGAGCATCAGACGTTGCAAAAAGTGAATGCTGGTAATATTCAGCAGCTTTATAACAGGCTTTTATCATTTGTTCTCTGACATCTTTGTTTTTAACGCCCGAAAAAGTATTAGGCAATTCAAGTCCAAATTCGACTGCAAGTTCATTAACAAGTTCTTTAAAGGTAATTCCGCGGGTTTTCATTAAATAGCTCAAAGCATCTCCGCCTTCTCCGCAGCCAAAACATTTGTAAATTCCTTTAGACGGATTTACAGAAAAAGACGGCGTTTTTTCTTTGTGAAAAGGACATAATCCCCAGTAATTCCCGCCGGATTTTTTTAAAATGACATCTTTTGAGACGACATCTAAAACATCTAATTTATCTTTAATTTGAGATACAACATCCTCAAAAGTTACGATACTCATACAACAATCCCCTTAATAGTATTCTAACACCAACAAAAATTTTTCGCAAAGAAATCAATATAAAATAGCCTTTTTGAGGGATAAACTAAAAAAATTATTAATTATTATCATCATTAAGTTAAATAAAAAAAGGAGTATTTAAATAAAATTTAAGATAATTATTGTTTTACTTATTATATCTCTTGGATTTAACTTATATTTTCTAATCAAATATTCAGGGAATATTAAAAAAGAAGCTGGATTTCATAAAACAAAAATTTCACCTTGGGAAAAATTTGGGAACAATTTTGTTTTTCTTTTAAATTTTAAAAGTCTGAAATCCTTTTAAAATGGAGGCACGAACGAGACTATTATCGAACTTTTTGCAGAGAAAATTTTGCACATTTTATCTGCAAAAGAATTTAATAATATAATTTATCAGATTAAAAATTTTAAGGCTGCAGCGTAAAAATTATTCATGTTAAAATCAGAATGAAGGGTAAGCTTCCTGCGAACCTCCACTGACACAACAGATTAGTTAAGAAATCCGTCAGAAAGGAGGTGATGCTTATGAAGTTAAACTGGATTATACTTTATGAATTACTTATTCAAAAGTACAAAAATAAAATTCCAGAACTCGAGGTACTGGAACTTTATTTAAACAGTTAAACGTACAGGGAAGTTAAGAACGGTTTCAAGAACGGCAATTCTTGAAGCCGTTTCCCTATGTTTTTATTATATCTTATCTTTTTTATTTTTTCAAGTGGTTTGGAGTTTTCTTCTAGATGTGGCTGTTTTTGATGTTGTTGGAAAAATAAAAATAATCTATATAGAGCAACCCACTGAACTATTTACAAAATCAAAAATACAATACATTATGCAATTGATGATTTATATTAAACAGGAATAGTTAATGAATAATTATATTAAAGAACAAGAATCATATCAAAAATCCTTAAAACTATATAATAAAAGCTTAGAAAAATTATCATTTTATACAGAAGTAGTTATTACTGTTGGGTTCGTTGGATTATTTACATTATTAAATTTGGCTCAAGATAGTATAGATAAAACAAATGGGTCTACAATTGCTTTTTATGTATTGGTATCATTAGGCTTATTTGTAATCTGGGAAACCATAAAAATGCTTTTACTTTCGCTTGGGCAAGTAAAAGCACACTGTGACATTTATAATAAAGAAAAAAATTTTGATAATTGCTCAAAAATAATCATGGATGTAGTTTGGATAATATTTTTTATTTTAATTATTATTCCTTTGGGAAAAGCAGCAACAATAATTTTTCCTGTTTTGTTTCAATATCTAGTAAAATAATTAAACTTCAAATACAAGAAAAACGCATTAAAAAAGCCCCTTCAAGTGGGCTTTTTTGTAAAAACGGGGACGACGAGGCTCGAACTCGCGACCTCATGCGTGACAGGCATGCGCTCTAACCAACTGAGCTACGCCCCCTTATTTTAAATATTCATTTTTAATCTTTTACACAACTCTTTAAAAATAAAGCCTGTAATTCAATTATACCCACTAATTTTTTTTTTGCAATAGCTGAGATTAAAAATTTAGCTTTTAATCTCAGCTAAACATTTATACTTATTATAAAAACTTCATTACTTGAATTTGAATTCCTTCTATCTTACGCAATTCTTTTTCAAATTCTTTTGCTTCTTCATCATCTATTACTTCCATTAATATGATACCATTAGATGCGCATTTGTTCTCTGATACGTCATGAAGCCCTAAACGGGTTTTAATAATACATCCGAAGTTAGTTAATGTTGCCTGAAAATCAACAGCTGTTTGTGTTCTGTTATCGAGTCTTACACCCATAATTGTTGCCATATTTTACCCTCCTGCCTTATCATTATAAATTTAGCATAAAAAAAATAATACTCATATTATACAAATGAGTATTATTTTTTTAATATTGAAGCGATATTTAAGCAATATCTTCTTCTTCATTAGTGGCTTGAAGCTGTTTTTTCTTTAAGTTATGCACTACTGCATCGACTAAAAACTCGTAAGACTTCATATCTTTAATATCAGTTGAAAATTCTTTTACGAGAGATTCTCTGACCATCGCTTCCAGCCTATCGTTGTCAGAATTTACTTCTTTTGAACTATCAGAACATATCATCTCTATATATTCTGAGTTAATTTTGTAATCTTGCATTTGATTGAACATAAGCCACTTTAATTTAGGGCTAACCTGTTTCAATTTTTTAACTATTTTCAAATTTTTAAATCTGTTAATCATGCCCACCTCTGGTGTAAGTTGTTAGTAAATTTATTTGTAATTTCTTTCAATTAATTAAAGTATCCTAAAAAAAATTATTTACTATTTTTAGAACAATGTTTACAAAACTTAAATTCTGCTGGAAATCTTCTAATTTACAGCATTTTAACACATAATTCTACATTTGTAAAGTAGAAAAATCAGCAATTTTATCATATTTTTTCTTAAGCATGGTAAGCATGGCAAGTCTATTTTGCTTAATTTTTTCGTTTTCATCCATAACTAAAACGTCTTCAAAGAATTTTTCAATCGTTGGATTTATTTCGTTAAAACTATTGAAAAGAATTTCATAATTGTCTTCTTTTATTTGATTTATTTTACTGAAAAGATTTTTTTCAGCATCTAACTGTAAAAGATTTTCATCTATTGGTTGATTTACTTCTTCTTTTAAAATTCTGCTGATTCTGTTAGCACTCTCATTTATAGATATAAACTCCGACTTTTTAATCCATTCGGAAAGTAATGTAACTCTTTTAACAAAATCGCAAAGATTTTCAAGCGGATTTTTATTTTTAGAACATGCCTCCAGCACATCTTTCTTGTAATTATCTGAGAGGTGAATAATCAGTCTTTGTACAAAAAATTCTTTAATATCTTCATTTTTAGCTTCTTTTTCAGTAGTGAGAATTATAGGTACCTCAGGTCTAGGTAATTGTTCTACTGTAAAATCAATTAAATTGCATAAATTCAAAGAAAAATTTTTGTCTATAATTGTTTTTAAAATGCCTAATACAGCCCGTCTTACGCCTAGTGGGTCAGACGAGCCTGTCGGGTTTTTACCTCCACATCTGGCACTTACAAAAACCGCACAAATTGTATCAATTTTATCAGCAATTCCAACAATTTGTCCTTCAATGTCTTCTGCAAGTTCACTTTCAGCATTTAGAGGGAAATAATGTTCTTTTATCCCTTGAACAACTTTTTCGTTTTCACCTGAAATTCGTGCGTAATCAGCACCTATAAAACCCTGCAGTTCTGTAAACTCAAAAACCAGACTTGTTGTTAAATCTGCTTTGCATAAAAGAGCTGTACGGTTTATTGTTTCAGATTTGACACCCAGCTCATCGGCGATTGTTTTCGACAATTTAATAATTCGTCTGAGTTTTGTCATAAACCGTTCCCATTTCTTTTTGAAAAGTAACACCTTTCAATTTTTCAACATAATTTTCAAAAGGAATTTTTGTATCTTCTTTAAAAAAGAAAATAGCGTCATCAAGTCTTGCAACAATAACTCTTTCGTTTCCTGCTTTTATATTGGAAAAATCATTACCCAGATAATTTGTTATTGTAATAAATTTATTAAGTAATTTCTCATCTTTATAAAGAGCAAAATATCTTTGATGGCTTGCCATAACTGTTACAGTAACTTTTTCGGGGATATCAAGATATTTTTCATCAAAACTGCAAACGACCGGAACAGGGTATTCGCATAAATAAGTAACTTCGTCCAATAAATCTTCGTCATAACATGTTTTTGCATCTAATTTATCAGCTTCTTTTCTCGTAAGTTCAACAATTAAAGCTTTTCTATCTTCCTGATTTACAATTACATGGGCTTTTTTAAGCTTTTGAATATATTCATCAGGGGTATTAATTTCAACATTTGTATCAGAAAACCTGTGCCCGCGGGTAAATTTAGAAGATTTTACATCTACAATTTGGACAGGAAGTTCTTTATTATCCATAATTGAAACAATCCAACGAATAGGACGAGAAAACTTCTCATCGAAGTCTGACCAACGCATAAAATATGGTCCTTGAAGTTTTAAAACAATCTGTGATACATTCTTCTCAAGTAATTCAAAAGTTTTTTTACCTTTAGAAAAAATTTTTGCGTGTAAATAATCATTTTCTATATATGAATCTTTTTCTGCTACCTGATTTTTTTGCAAAAATCCTTTTCCGGCTTGAGTTAGGTTTTCATTTTCATCATAAGCAACTTTTTTAATCGGCCCTCTAATTATTTTTTCTTCGTCCGGTTGACTTTCAACTAATCCTTGGACAAGAACAGCTAATCTCCGGGGGGTTGCCAAAACTTTCACCGACTCAAATTCAATTTTATTATTTTTAAAAAACTCTTCAAATCCTGATTTTAATTGTTCAATTGCTTGCGGAATAAATTTATACGGTAATTCCTCTGTTCCTATTTCTAATAAATATTTACTCATTCTATGCCTTTTTACTAATTTATTTCATATAAGAATTGTATTTCAAACAAATCCATTCTTCAATAGCATACTATTTTCTAAAAAAGAAAAGTCTGCGAACAATTTTCAGCAGACTTTTCGAGGTTATTTGGTTATTGTAGGGTTATAATTTCCAAATTAACTCGCCATATCAGATTAAGTATCCGATATCTATATTTAAATTTTTATATTATACAAAGATTATTTTTTACTATGCTACATATGAAGGGGCTGTATCTTTGGCTGCTTTATCTTCAGCACTTTTTACTTTATCTTCTTCAGCATCAATCATTTTTAACTTAGTTTCAATATCAGCAATTTCATTGTTGATTTTTGTTTCTTCCTTATGTAAAAGCTTTGCTTCATTATCAGCCGCCTTTTGACGTTCTTGATTATATAAGCTTGTCCATAAATATTCACTATATTGTTTTTGTTGATTTGCATTTAATTGAGTGAAAATATTTGGATTTGACATTTTCATCATTTCAAAATTACGGCTAGCACCTGCAGTAGCAAACTGATGGGCATAACCTGCAAACCCAATCATTCTACTGAACAAAGAAGTATTTGCCAAATCATCATAAGATGTTACTCCATCAGCGATTCTGTATGTATAATCCTGAAGATTTTCCAGCTTTCTTCTTAAATTCATAAGCGCAAGATTGTACTTCGCTTTTAAAGAAATTATTTCATGATGTCGAAACGTGAAAATCAATAGTGACATTTCATAACTCCTACCAAATTTGATTTAACTAACCAATTTAACCTTACTCTTATATAAAAACATTTTGTTTTTAAAAATTGACTTTTTGACAAAATTTTTGTAACAAAACCTTAACATATCGCCTTAAAGCCAGTTATATTATTAATTTTTAGGTTCTTAAATTTTATTTACAATTTAAAATATTTAAGAAATTCAAATAAAATAATAGCTTGTATTCTTATTATCCTCTTAATCAACCATTTAGGTGATGTTCAAATTTGTAGAATGTACACAATTGTTATTAGGAGCGACGATTTTTTATGGAGGGATAAAATGCAAATTATGACAAAAACAGTATTAAAAGATTCTAAGGTTCCTGTTTCTAACCATCATTACATAAGCAGACCATTAGGAAGTGATATAGAAATTGAAAATTGTTATCATTTAGATAATTCTTCGACTTACTCTTTATCTGAGGTTTTAAAGCGGCCACATCCGTTAATTCATACATGGATGGTTTTAAGTTCAATATCAATTTGTTTTTTATCTGCTTTATTTTTTATAATATTTTAGGATATACACTGGTTGTTACCCGGGTGTGCAATGCATAATCTATCCTTATGATTTAGATTAAGTAAAAATCTAAGCAATAAGGAGTGGATATGAGACGTATATTGATTTTGTGTATGTTTTTTTTATTAAATGCAACATCGGGAGAATCTGCTACTACGTCCTTTACGACTTTTCAACCACTTGAACCGGCTTCTTTTCAAAATTACGGCAATAATTTAACAAATATTGCCAATCCGTTTGCACAAACTGCAAATATAAATTATTACGCAATAACAAAAATTGAAAAATCTTTATTTGGCAGAACATATAAAGGACAAAATATAGCGATAAGATTATCAAGAATTGAAAAGGCTTTATTTTCAACAACTTATCCAAATTCTAATCCTGTTCAACGGCTTGATAATATAATTTCTAATTTTAATCAAATGAATAAATACCCTAACATCTCAAAAAATACATTATCAAGAATAGAAACACGGATTTTCAACCAAAATTTTTCGCAAAACAATGTAGAACACAGAATAGAAAGGCTTGAACAAGAACTTTTTGGAGCAGTACAAAGCGGAGATATTGATTCTAGATACCAAGCAATTAAGATGGCCTATAAAAATCAAACTAAAAAATATTATCCAACTCAAGTTGCACAAAATGGCTGGAAAGGATTAGTAAACAACTTGGGAAACACTCTCTTAGGGGGTTCAATGACAGGATTTACCCCTCCAATAAACCCCTATAATTATAATAACGGCTACAATAAACAAATCAATCCTTTTGCTAATGGACATGGCATTTATAGAGGTTCTCGTGTAAATAACGGTCCCTGGGGATATAGTTATAGCGATGAATTTAACGATTTCGGCAACGGTGCCGGTGTTACTATTTTAGACTAAACAAGGATTATTTAAGATTAAATTTTTTTTTAAACCAATATTTAATGGCTAAAATAATTTGAGCAATTAATTTTGAGATAGAAAAATCTTCATCATTGCTAAATTCTTGCCCGTCTTTTTCAAAAGTATCTGACTCCTTTGCTTCAAAAATACTTTTATCCCTATCTTTTTTCTTCTTTTCTTCTTCTTGTTCAAAATAACCTAAATTACCAGCTCCACCATCTTGCAAAGATTGTGTTTCTTTAATTATAGGCTTGTTAAAATTAACTTCAAAACCCATAAAATAACCTCTTCTTAGAAACTTTAATTAGTATAAACTATTTTTATTATTTTGCAAATCCCCTGAATAAATTATTTAATATTAAAGCAATTTTTGATGTATAATTTTTAACATGAAACAAAGTTCTTTATTTGATATAATTTCTCCAATAATGGTAGGTCCGTCAAGTTCACATACGGCTGGAGCCGTCAGGCTTGGGATTTTGGCTAGAAACATTTATGGATTTACTCCTAAAAAAGTTACTTTTAAATTGTATAATTCCTATGCTCAAACCGGACGCGGGCATGGAACAGATAAGGGCCTTTTAGCAGGTGTTTTAGGCTTTCAGGTTGATGATGTGAGAATAAAAAATATTTTTGACTTGCCTGAATCAACTCAAATTGAGTATAAATTTGAGTTTTTAGAAGATTTTAACAGACATCCCAATGCTGTTGATTTTATTTTTGAAGGTACAAAAAAAATGATTATCTCCGGTAATTCAGTGGGAGCCGGAAATGTTGAAATTAAAAGCGTAAATAATTTTTCTGTTAATTTGTCAGGAGAATATAATGCACTGGTTTTAACCTATAAAGATAGACCGGGCATACTTTCAAGAGTAAGCGGGATTATTCAAAATGAAAGTATAAATATTGCCTCTTTAACAGGAGAAAGAAAAGCAAAAGGAGATGCGGCGTCTTTATGTCTTTGTCTTGATACAGCTTTAAATTACAGTACAGTTGAAAAAATCAGGCAAATTGATGATATTTATTTGGTTAGGCACGTTGCAAAATTAGAAAGTTAGTCAGGAAAAATCGGGATGAAAAAGAATATAACAACATTTAGTGAATTGCTTTTGAATTGTGGTCAGGAAAGAAAAAGAACTTACGAACTCTTTCAAGAAAAAGAAGCTTTCCTGCTTGACACGAGCTTAGAAAGAATCAGGGATAAAGCTAAAAAGAGTTTAGATGCAATGAAAGAAGCTATACAAGCAGGACTAAAATCTAATGAAAAATCATTAAGCAAACAATGCGGAGATGATTGTGAAAAATTACAAAAGAGATTTAAGAACAATCCTGCATTATTCGGCAAACTCTTTGAAAAAATAACGACTTATGCACTTGCGACGATTGAAGAAAATTTAAGAATGGGAAAAATTGTTGCTTGTCCGACAGCAGGTTCATGTGCAATTGTACCCTCTGTATTAGTGGCTATTTCTGAAGAGCTCAATATTTCTGAAGAAGAACAGATAAATGCTCTTATAACAGCAGGAGCAATAGGGTCAATTGTAGAAAATAAAGTTGCATTAGCCGGTGCAGTAGCAGGATGCCAGGCTGAGTGCGGAGTGGCTTCTGCTATGTCGGCAGGTGCTCTGACTCAGATTTTAGGCGGAAATGAAAAGCAAATCGTACACTCGGTTGCACTTGCACTTAAAAATGTTTTAGGTTTAACATGCGACCCTGTTGCAGGCTTGGTTGAAATTCCCTGCGTAAAAAGAAATGCTTTTTTGGCAATATACTCAGTAACAGCAGCAGAATTGGCTTTATCTGGGATTGAAAGTAAAATCCCCCCTGATGAAATAGTTGATGCATTATCTCAGACAGGGCAGCTTATGTCTCCTATGTTAAAAGAAAGTTCTCAAGCAGGGCTTGCAAAAACAAAAACAGCGTTAAAAATTGAACAAAAAATCTTGAAAAAGATATCAAACTAAATAAATATCCCTATTTGCCAAAAACTAACCTACCCTGCGCATTAAATCTGATAATTTCACATCTTTTGTTCTGATTGAAACATCTTTTTCAACAGGTGTAACGGTTTGTTTTTTAAATTGTGTTAAACCTACTTTTATCTCATCGTCTTTTTTTAACATAAATATTTTTTGCAAAAAGCTTAAAACTTTATCCATGTATATATCTCCTTACATAAGTATATATTAAATCATATTCTTATTATCCTACATTAAAACTATTTTTGCCAATTTTTTCATCCCTATTTATGATATATTTGTATTAGGAGAAAAAAGGATGAAAATTTGAATACTACTTTAGATAACAGTTTTCAGACAGATTTTAATACCGCCATGAAAATGAGTGGAGAAAAGTACAGCTATGAAGAACTTATGACCTTTTTATCCACAGGTAAAATTTTAGAAAAACATATTGCCGCATTGGAATTAAATGAGCTTAAGTCAAAAGAAGACGCTTTAATTCTGGTTTCAAATCTTGTCGGGCAAAACGGAAAAGTAAGAGAAGCTGTTGCCTTTAAGATTAACGAACTTGCCCAAAAGTCTGAGTATTTTCCACTTTTTATTGATAAAAAAATTTTTGATATTTTACGTCAAGGGATTATGGATATTAATGGAAATGTCTGTAGACACATTATTAGCGGAAAATGGTTTGAAAATACTCAATTTCGGATCTATCTTTGCACTAAATTACCGGAAAGTATTAATAAAATTTTAAATGAAATAAAACAACTGGACTTTAGGACAAAGCAATACGTGCTAAGCAAAAGAAATTTTCAACTATACTGGGCTTTAGAAGCTTTATTTAATATAATTGAACAAATCGAACTAAAAGAGATAAAAAGGATTCTCTTTGATACGGCACAATTTTCAGACTATACAATCAGAGAGAAAACTGCTAAAATATTAGCTAAAATTGATGACATTGAATTTGATGGATTAAAAGAACAATTGAAAAATGATGAAAATTATTATGTAAGAAGGTATTTAAACTAAGTTCCATATGACAATTTTATTCTTAGTTAAATAAAGCTATATTCGGTATAGCCATGATATAATTAAAAAATACTAAGATTTTGTAGAAGAAAGATAAGTCAAGAATGGCTAAAGTCTTTTTGCTTACTTTTTCTACAGAAAAAGTAAGTGCCCGTAGCTCAACGGATAGAGCGTCGGTCTCCGAAGCCGAAGGTTGGGGGTTCAATTCCCCCCGGGCATATATTATTTATTTTAATAGCATTTACTATCATAATTTTGATAAATAATCTTAATTAAGTATTCCAGTTTGTAAAAAAAAGTCGTATAATGTTTACATAATATTATGTTTATTCATAAAATGGGTGTAGTATTCCTCAAAGAGTGTAAAAATTGACTGATAATTACGAAAATTTTGATAATTTGGAAACTTCGTTTAGAAAATCCTCTGTTATTCAAGAGAGGGTTAATTTGGTGTCTACACATATGTACAAGCAGTTTTTGGATTACCAGCATGCCAACATGACACCAATGAAGCTTTTTTAAGGATGATTGATGATTTACAAACCGTTGTAG
Source organism: uncultured bacterium (assembly GCA_963839525.1). GTDB lineage: Bacteria > Cyanobacteriota > Vampirovibrionia > Gastranaerophilales > Gastranaerophilaceae > CAWIVJ01. The sequence continues at coordinate 184,511 of CAWIVJ010000007.1, forward strand.
AAACGCTTAAACAATCTTTTTCTTCAAGAGGAATTACTACTCAAAATATTTATCTGGAAGTTGATGCTCAAAAAACTGTAGCGGTTATTAACATTCTTTGGCATAAAATAAGCTTTACTACCCGCTGCAACTACCAGCCGCAAGCATTTTTCAGAGAAAATGACGCGCCTTTATTTTCTTGCAGAATTATGGCAATAAGAGGAAACTATCACGAATTAATGAAAAACTCAAAAGATGATGAAATGCAAACCTTACTGGACAATGAAATAGCATCATTATTTATTCCTGCAGAAAAAATACAAAATACGATTATTACAATAAGGCATCTTGCTAACCGTGAATTTTATCTTACTCAAATGGATGCACCAAGAGAGTTTGTGCTCAAAGTTGTTGAAACAATCTGCGGGGGCGGAGTTTACCATGAAATAGGGACAAGAAAAACTTTTAATATCTAAATCAAATAAAAAAGGCGGCTCGTTTTACAAGCCGCCTTTTTTATTTGATTCTTATTTCTCTATTGAAGGCAATTTTGAAGAAACTTCAGCAATAATCCTCGCTATATCCGCACCGCCAATCATTACTTCCAATACCATTTGGCTGTTAATTAAAACTGTTTCAACATATTCCATAGTTTCTGTATTAATAACATCGAATTCAATAAAATCACGACCAACATACTTAAGTTTTCCATACTCCTCTGCTGTTGCCCATCTTATAAAAACATATTGGCGTTCAAATTGTTTTAATTTTTGTATAAGTCTCATTTAATATCCCATCTCTCTATATTATTATAATAGTCAAAATTTGCTTAAAGTCAAATTTGTTGTTTTTTTCTTAAATCAAGTTGATGTAAAAAACATTTTTTAACGATAAAATCAATATTTTTTTGAGAAATATTATTAAAAGCAAAAGCATTTAAAAATTTAGGATGATTCCCTACGATTATCTGTTTATAGTACACAAATGTAGCCTGAGTATTAATAGTTTTTTCATTGAAAAATAGATTAATTTCAATGGAATCATATTCAGGAAAAGGTTCGTCAGAAATATAACTCATGCCTTTTCCGCAAATATTTTTTGTTTTAGAGTCAATAACCAAAACATTTTGAGGCTTATCTTTAGTTTTAACGTTCATTATAAAATTAACATCCAAATCAGCTCTAAAATACTCACGTCTTTGCGAATGTTTGCTCTGGGTAGGATAAGCTATAAGGTATTCTGTATTCAGAATACCTTTGCCAACAAATAACACCTTTGAATTTGCTGAATATATACCATTTTCAGTATATATGTAAAGCTTAAGATTATCTCCTGTACTTGCGAAAATATTTTTGTTTTTTTCATTATTAGCAACAATTTTTATATTATTGTTTTCAATGCTTTTTACATTACAAAAAATTTTTTGAAGCTCTTTTCCTTCTCTCAGAATAACAACTTCAAAAGCTTTAAAATCTTTAAATTGGTTATAAAAATCTACCATATTTTATATTATAGCAAATTAATAAAATCAAGCAAGGTTATATTTTATTAATTAAGCAATAGTTTTATTTTCAAAAATATGTTACAATACATCTGTGCGAAAGTTATTTTTTTATTTAATTATCTTAAAAAAAGCTTGTCTTTTGCTTATTTATCCTATTTTCAATAGAAAAGGTAAATTTTTCATTGCGATTAGAAAAAACATTGAAAATTACTTGATTTTTCAACCTTCAAAGCTTCGTGCAAAAAAAATACAAAGAGGTTTGTTAAAAAGAATTAATACGCAAAGGTTTATTAATTCTGACAGGATTAAACTTTACGGTTGGTTTATAAAACCAAAAAATAATATGCCCGTTTTTTTACATTTGCATGGTCAGGCTGAATCTATTTTAAGCCATCAAGATTTGGCTCTTTATTGCCTTGAAAAAGGATTTGGATTATTTATGCTCTCCTATCGGGGTCATTACAAAACCGGTGGCAGTCCATCCGAAAGAGGACTTTACAAAGATGCAAAAGCTGCTATGCTTCAATTAAAAAAACTTGGCGTTGACGAAGATAAAGTAATACTCTGGGGACATTCACTGGGTACCGTTGTTGCACTTGAAACCGCTGTATATTACAATGTAATGGGTGTAATACTGCAATCACCTATTAAAGAAATTAAATCAGCGGCGATTGACGTTTTGAACTTTTATTTCAAAAGACTGCATTTAAGTCCCTTAGCGGATTTTGCAAAAAAGCATATTTTACAAATGCGTTTTGTGCAAAAAATGGATAATATAAAAAAAATCAAGGCAGTAAAATGCCCTATCTTAATTTTACACTCCAAAACAGACCGAATAGCTTCTTTTAACAATTCTGTAGAGCTTAATAGACAGAATCCGGCTACTCAATTATACCTTTCAGAGCATGGCAGTCATTGGGATTCCGGTTGGTGTATGAATAGCATTTTTGAATTTACAAAATCTTTGGAGTATAATGAGCAAGTGGAAAAAGTGCTTAGTTTTTAAAAAATCTTACAACTACATCATTGCGAGGAGTAAAACGAGAAGCAATCCTCAGACAAAATATTAAAAAACCTTTTTGGATTGCTTCGCTTTGCTCGCAATGACAGAATAAAAATTTAAGGAATATTCAATGGAAGTGAAAAACAAGGAAAAAATAGTATCAGGGATGAGACCCACAGGCAAATTGCATTTAGGGCATTATCTTGGAGTTATTCAAAATTGGGTTAAATTTCAAAATGAATATGATTGTTATTTTTTTATTGCCGACTGGCATGCTTTAACGACAAAATTTGATAATACTCAAGATTTACGCCAAAACACCATTGATATTGTTATGGATTGGCTCGCTTGCGGAATTAACCCGGAGATTTCTACAATTTATATTCAGTCTCTTGTTCCTGAAATCGCTGAGCTTAATATTTACTTGAGCATGATTACTCCGCAAAATTGGGTTGAACGTTGTCCGACTTTAAAAGATATGATTAAAATTATAAAAACAAAAGATAGCGCTCATGCGCAAGTCAGCTACGGTCTTATGGGGTATCCTGTCTTGATGAGTTCGGACATTCTTATGTTTAATGCTTCAGCCGTACCTGTCGGCATAGATCAGGTTTCTCATGTAGAAATTGCAAGAGATATTGCAAGAAGGTTTAATAATATTTATAAAGCAGACTTATTTAACGAACCTGTACCAAAACTCACACAGGTACCTGTTCTTTGCGGTATTGACGGTGCCAAAATGGGTAAGTCTTTTAACAATGATATTAAAATTTCAGATGATGAACAAACGACCGCTAAAAAGATAATGCAGGCTATAACTGATAGAAGCCGAATAAAAAGAGATGACCCGGGACACCCTGATGAATGTGAAGTTACTTTCAAGTACTGGCAAATTTTTGGTACTGAACAAATTATCGAAAATGTTAAGTACGAATGTAAAAAGGGACTCAGAGGCTGTACTGATTGTAAAAGACAATTGGCTGAAATAATTAATGAAAAATTTGCTCCAATTCGGGAGAAAAGACGTTATTATGAAACGCACATCGAAGAAGTTGAAAAAATTATTGAAGAAGGGTCCCAAAAAGCCCGCTCTGAAGCAGCAAAAGTTTTAAAAGAAGTAAAAAAAGCAATTAAAATGTATTAATCCTTAAAAAAAAGAATCCTTGCCAAAATTATTTTTGACAAGGACCAATCAGTAAAAGAGACATCACCAACATCATTACATGCGTTTTTTAAAAAATCAAATTCAGTCAATTTAGCTTAATAGCTTAATAATAAGATTTTTTGCCTTTAACTTTTTTAAAGATATAATATTATTATGAAAAAGATAGTTTTATTATTAATAATTATTATATTTTCAACCAATTGTGTTTCTGCGAAAGGGTTTGGCTCAAACTTTTTCAAAAATTTAATGAATAAACCTACTGCACAGGAACGTTTGGAACCGGTAAAACAAACTTATTATGATGCTCTTTCGCCTAGTGAGCAGGCTATTTTGCTTTACAATGAAAATAATTCAAAAAATGCATTTGAAACTTTATTAAAAATAAAAGAAGCTGACAGAACAGCTCAAGATTGGATTTTATTGGGGAACCTTCTTCAAGATCAGGATAAAATTTCGGATGCAGTATTTATGTACAAGAGAGCTATTTCAATAAATCCTAAATTCTATAAAGCCTACTATAATCTTGGAAATATTTATCTGGAAGAAGAAAAGCCTTATTTAGCAATTGAAAATTACCGAAAAGCAAACAAATTAAATCCTGAATTTCCTTATGCTTATTACAATTTAGGCTGTGCTTACTTAAAAAGCGGTAATTTAAAAAAAGCCAAAATTGCATTTTTAAAGTCAATTGAAATTAAAAATACAGAACCCGATTTTCATTATAATTTAGCATATACTTACAAAATGCTGAAAAAAACAAAACTTGCAAAAAAATATTTAGGGTTTTATAACAAATTGATAGAAAATAATCAATAATTTTTTAACGCGAAAATGTTATTCAATAATTTCATATAAACTTGAAGCTTCTTGTACACTTATATTTCCTTGTGGAATTTTTAGAATTTTTACACTCATCGGTCTATTTGAGCTTTCTATTTTAATAACATCCCCTTCTTTAAGTTGCTTGGAAGGTTTTGCAGCGTTTCCGTTAACTAAAATCCTGCCTTTATCGGAAATTTCATTTGCGACAGTTCTTCTTTTTATTAATCTTGAAACTTTTAAAAATTTATCTAGCCGCATTTTTTACCTTTAACTTTTTCTGTAAACTCTTTATATCTTTACAATTTTACAATTTATAACTTGCTCATATATATTTTTTTAGTTATAATATATTATAATAAAAAAATATATATTAAAAAAATCAGTTTAAGGATAATTAATGGACGAAATAGGCAGTATATTTTTCAATTTGTTTGTAATAGGGCTTTTACTTCTTTCAAACGGTTTTTTTGTTGCGGCTGAATTTGCGATGGTAAGCGTTCGCAAAACAAGAATAATCCAACTTACAAATGAAGGAAATGTTAGTGCAAAACTCGCTTTGGATGCCCTAAAAGACTTAGACAGGTTCGTAGCTGCAGTTCAATTAGGAGTTACTATTTCAAGTATAGGACTCGGGTGGGTAGGAGAAGCAACTCTGGTTAAAATGATTTTACCTTTGTTTAAATTTTTCCCTGCAAATTACCAAATTGCAACAGCCCACACTGTTTCTATAACTATTGCTTTTTCTCTAATAACTATATTGCACGTTGTAATTGGAGAATTAATGCCAAAATCAATTGCTCTTCAATACCCGGAAAAAACAACGTTACTTATTGCACTGCCAATGAAATTGATTACAAAATTGTTTAATCCGTTTATCTATGTATTAAACGGTTTAGGAAATTTTCTATTGCGGCTTATAAAAGTTTCTCCTTCCAGAACTTCTCATCTGGCTCACTCTGCAGAAGAGTTAAATATGCTAATTAATGCAAGTTATAATGAAGGCGTTTTAAATGAAACAGAAAAACAGCTCTTACATAATGTATTTAAATTTTCTGATTTAACAGCTAAACAAGTTATGGTACCTAGAACTGATATGGCCTGTATTCCTTCTGATATTTCTTTTGAAGAATTAAACAAACTTGCAACAGAAAGTCAATATACCCGATATCCTGTTTATGAAGAAAATCTTGACCATATCTCAGGTATAATTCACGTTAAAGATTTATACGGCTTATTATTAAATAAAGAAGAATTTTCAGTACAAAAGTTATTACGTCCTGTATTTCTGGTTCCGGAAACAATAACAATGGATATTTTGTTACGTGAATTTCAAAAACGTCAGAGCCAAATAGCAATTGTGGTAGATGAATTTGGCGGGACATCCGGGCTTATTACTCTTGAAGATGTTTTAGAAGAAATCTTCGGGGAAGTCCAAGATGAATTTGATGAAGATGAAGAAGCTGATATAAAAGAAATTGCTGAAAATACTTATTTAGCAAATGCAATGATGCGCTTAGATGAAATCGCAGAATTCTTTGACGTTGAAATGATTGATGAAGATGTTGATACAATAGGTGGCTTGGTCATAAAGCTTCTTGGCAGAATAGCACAAATTGATGATATCGTGCAGGTTCAAAATCTTGAACTCACAGTAAAAGAAATAGTTGGAGCAAGGATTACAAAACTTGTTATAGTTAAAAAACATATTGAAGATAGTATTAAAGAAGAGCCAATTGAAGAAAACGGAAAGTAAGCTAAACATTTTGGAGCGTAGTAAAGTTTCAATTTATTACGCTCCGAAATTACTATGGCTTTTTACTTGTTAAGTTATTTAAGTTATTATTTGTCTTTTAAGTTATCAATAAATTTTTGCCAATTTTTATCAAGTCTTCTTATAAATCTATGCGCGTCAATTACGTCATCCGTATTTATCGGATCTGCTCCTTTCTGGAAAAGAAGTGCTAAATCATCTTCCTTATAATTTTTTAATTCAAAATCAGAAATACCTAAAAAAGCTACACCAAAACTTTTACCGCATTTTTGACAAACTAATCTGAATACAAGCATTTCTTCTTCAGAATCTTTTTCTTCACGCATTATAAGTATAGAATTTTCATCAAAATCCGATTTACAATCTGAACAACACAATTCTTTGAATAAAGTAGCTATTTTTCTCTTCATAATCCCCTCAACTTTAATTTTAACACAAATCTCTTGTTACCAGTGCTACGAAAAAACTTATCACTAGTATTAAGTTTTATTGAGGAAATTAAAATAACCGTTTATAAATATCAAATCTGTGGAACAATAAACCGTGAGCTAAAGGAGTGTAAATATGGAAGTTTTAAATTTAGTTTTTTTTGGTTTTATTGTTTATACAGTTTTAGTAGTTATCCCTAGTGTTTGGGATAATTTCATTCCGAATAATTAGTCCCAACTGGTTAATTTTAATTCCCCAATCAGTAAAAAAGACGTCTTTTTTTTCAAGATGTTCCCAAAGAACATTTCTTTGTGCATGATAGAATTAAGCAAAGAATAAAAAAGATTTAACGGTATGAAAAATGAATGACTACAAACACTACACAGTTATGAAAAATGAGGCTGTTGATGCATTAAAATGCAGAGACGGATTAATTTATATTGATGCAACTCTTGGAGGAGGAGGACATAGTGAGTTAATTTTGCAAAAAATTCAACCTTCCGGTCGATTGATTTCCTTTGATGTGGATGATGATGCAATTAATGCAGCATCAGAAAGATTGAAAGATTACAAAAACTTAACAATAATAAAAGATTCTTATACAAACATTAAGAAAGTTTTACAAGAATTAAAAATAGATAAAATAACAGGCGGAATAATCCTTGATTTAGGGGCTTCTTACCACCAATTGACAAAAGCTCAAAGAGGTTTTTCTTTTTCAAAAGATGCTCCTTTAGACATGAGATTCAATAAAGATAATCATTTTAGCGCTTTCAATGTAGTAAATGGCTACTCAGAAGCTGATTTAGTACGTATTTTTAGTGACTATGGGGAAGAGAGGTTTTCCAAAAGAATTGCTAAAAAAATTGCAGAACAAAGAAAGGCTAAAAGTATTGAAACAACAAAGGAATTAGCAGATTTAATTATGCAAGCAACTCCCCGTATAAAATCTTCTATCCACCCTGCTACAAGAGTATTTCAGGCTATTCGTATAGAGGTTAACCAAGAGTTAACAAATGTAAAACAATTTTTAAATGATTTGTTGGATTTATTAGATAATGGTGCTATAATAAGCGTAATAAGTTTTCACTCACTTGAGGATAGAATAGTAAAGATTTTTTTTAAACATCATGCCAAAAAGTGCAGGTGTGAAAGAAATGAAATGATATGTAAGTGTAATCCTCCGAAGTTAGAGGTTATTACAAAAAAACCAGTCTTAGCAAGTAGAGAAGAAATAGAAGAGAATCCACCTTCAAGAAGTGCAAAATTAAGGATTGCTGAAAAGATTTTCAGCTAGGGAGTAAGAGCATTGAAACAAAGTCAAATCTATGCTAATAATTATGAATATTTGGATGAGTATCAGCAGCACTATCAGAGTAACCCTCAACAAAATAGTTCTGTAATAGAAGGCTATTTCCCCAAGGAGAATATAAGAAAAGAAATGGCAATTAGAAAAATAAATACAACATTGACTGTACTGTTAGGTATTTCTCTTATTGCAACTGCTATAAGTTATTACTTTGCAACTGAAAATGAGATGGTTTTAAATAATTTAAGCCGACAAACAGTTGTTTTAAATGATGAAAATTCTGAGTTGCAGAATAAGCTGGATAAATTAAAATCTTTTAATAATATTGATATAACAGTACAAAAAAACAATATACTTCAAAAAGCCCAACAAGTTATGGAAGTTCCTGCCGTCTCTTCTAATACGGTTACTAACAAGAAGGTAAATGCTCAAAAACCTTTTGCTTGGTCCATAGGATACTAAAACAACACTAAAGGAATATTTTGTTATTTACATTTATACATTACCTGTTGAACTGTTCCTGTCATCCTCAAGTTGTTTAAGATCCATTCCTTCTGTTTCATCCGGATATGTTATCGTAGAAACATTAATTTCTACATTAACTTCTGCATCAACAATTTCAATATCATTTTTTAAATAATTTCTTATTTTTCCATCTTCAAGCTTAACGGCAACTTTTCCATTTAAAATTTTTAATGCAAAAACTTTACCTAAACCATCGGTTGTCATAACTGATGCTCCAATAGGCGGCATTCCTTTTGCGGCATCAATATAATTTGAATATTCATAATTTAAGCAACAAAGCAATCTTCCACAAGTCCCTGAAATTTTACCTGGAGCTATAGGCATTCCTTGATCTTTTGCTAATTTTACATTTGTTTGTTCAAATTTTCTTAGAAAAGAACAACAACAAAAAGGCTTTCCGCAAATACCTGTACCTTCCATAATTGAAGTTTCATCTCTAACCCCAATGTGCCTTAAATCAATTCTAACTCTTTTAAAGATTTGGGTTAAATCTTTTAAAAGTTCCCTAAAATCAACTCTTTCCGGAGCTGTATAGTAAAAAGTTATTTTTTTTCTATCAAAAGTAATTCTGCACTGGGTTAAATTCATTGATAGCTTATGGTATTTAACAAGCTCTTCGCATTTTAGGAAAGCATCGACTTCTTCTTTTTTAATTTCATCTAAAGTTTTCAAATCTTCCTGAGTTAAAGTTCTTATAACAGATAAAGTTTCCGGTTTAAATTTTTTCCATTGTTGAAAAATTTCCGAATTAACCGTAAAAACTTTAAGGGCTTCTTCTCCTTTTTCTGTTTGCACCAAAACCATCTGTCCATGTTCAATAGCCAATGATTCGGGAACTTGCAAAGGATGAAAAGTATTTTTAATTAATCTTACTGCGTATTTCATAAGCTTCCTTTGATTACATTATACTATAAACTTATAAATAACTTTCTTCTTCTTTCAATTCTCTGTTCATAAGTTTATCAAGTAAGGCTTGTGGTGTTATATCCGTATAAACAGCTTCGTAAATTGCACTTGAAACAGGAACCTCAATATCAAGTTTTTTTGCCAATTCACAAATGGCTTTAGATGTTTTAACACCTTCTGCAACAGAACCTAATTCTTTTAAAATATCATCGATTTTTTTACCCTTAGCAAGCATTGAACCTACAGTGTAATTTCTTGACAAAGGACTTGAACAAGTCGCTATTAAATCGCCCATACCTGAAAGTCCATATAAAGTAGAAGGCTTTGCACCTAATTTTACACTTACACGAACTATTTCAGCCATTCCTCGAGTTAAAAGAGCACCTGAACAATTATCTCCAAGCCCCATTGTACGTGCAAACCCAGAAGCAATTGCTATTACGTTCTTTAAACTTCCGCCAAGCTCAACACCTATCACATCTTTATTAGTATATAGCCTGAATTTGCTCGCAACAGAGCAGATTTGTTGAACCTTTTTAGCTGTTTCCATATTATCCGAAGCTACAGAAGCCGCAGTTGGCAATCCCATCAAAATTTCCTTTGCCAGAGTAGGTCCTGAAAGAATAGCAAGACTTTGATTAGGCAAAACATCTTTTATAACTTCTGACATTCTCATTAAGGAAGGCAATTCAATTCCTTTAGAAGCATTTACTAAAATTTGTTCCTTTTTAATGCCTGCAATTTTAAGCTGTTCACAAACATTTCTTATGCCGGAAGTAGAAACTACAAGCAAAATTATATCTGCATTATTTATGGCATTTTTCAAATCAGAAGTTACTCCGACCTTTTCTGAAAGCTGTATTTCCAGAGGTTTTGAACAATGCTTATTTTTAACCAAATCTTCATTTAAATCTTGTTCTCTTCCCCAGACAACAACTTTATCAAAATTATCATTTAATAACCAGGCTAGGGTTAACCCCCAACATCCAGGACCAATTACTGTTAATTTCATGTATTTTCCTCTTTTTTGTAACTTTACTAAAAAACTATATAACTTTTCTTAATACCCCGCAATGGTTTTTTAATTCAAATCTTGCTTTTGTTATATCTAGTTTTAACTTCAAAGCTACAATTGCCGTCTTTATTTCCCAATTGCTTTTTAGAAGCATTGAAAAAGCTTCGGCATGAGTAACTTCAGCGATTTGTGAAACAATTTTTATTGCTCTATCCTTTAACTTTTCGTTGGTTGCCTGTAAATCAATCATAAAATTTTCATAGGTCTTGCCTATTTTAATCATAGCACCCGTAGAAAGCATGTTTAATACCATTTTTTGAGCAGTACCGGCTTTTAATCTGCTTGAACCGGCAATAACTTCCGGACCGACTTCAGGAGCAATTACAATACCTGCTTCTTCGACAATTTTACCTTTCGAATTGCAGGTTACAGCAATTGTCTTTGTGCCGGCTTCTTCTGCTTGTGACAAAACGCCTAAAAGGTATTTAGGATTTCCGCTTGCAGAAATTACAACGGCAACATCCTCTTTTGCCAAAATTCTTGCGTCTTTAACCCCAGCCTCAAAATCATCTTCAGCACCCTCAATTGCAGTTTTAAAAGCAGATTCGCCACCTGCAATTATCCCCTGAACCATATCAGTTTTTACCGAGAAGGTAGGAGGGCATTCAGAAGCATCTAAAATTCCCAGTCTTCCTGATGTTCCGGCTCCGAAATAAAATAATTTTCCACCTTTTAAAAATTGTTTTGCAATTAAGTCAACAGCTTCTGCTATATTTTTTACTTCTTCTTCAACTGCAAGCGCAACAATTTTATCCTCATCGTTCATCTTTTTAACCATATCAATTGTTGAAATTATATCAATATCTTTTGTGTTTTCGTTTCTATATTCAGTAATAACTTCTGTCATGTTTCCTTTTTCTCTCATCCTAAAATTATTTCAGACTTTATTCAATATAATACGCAGAAAAATCCTTTATTCCAATCATGTATTAAGCTTAAAGGTAAATCCTTCAAGCAATCTGAAGAATTTGTATAAATTTTACTAAACCAGTTTAACTAAGTTTGCCATTTCAATAGCAGCCTTAGCGGCATCTGAACCTTTATTTCCTGCTTTTGTTCCTGCTCTTTCTATTGCCTGTTCAATATTCTCGGTAGTAAGCACTCCAAAAATCACCGGAACGCCCGTTTCCAAACTTACAGATGCAATTCCTTTTGATAATTCTGCACTTACATAGTCAAAATGAGGCGTTGAACCTTTTATTATTGCGCCAAGAGCAATTATTGCATCGTAAGTTTCTGTTTTAGCAAGTTTTTTAGTCAAAACAGGAATTTCAAAAGCCCCGGGCGACCAAATTACAGTAATATTATCTCCTTTAACTCCATGTCTTGTTAATTCGTCAATTGCACCGGATAAAAGTTTTGAGCTGATAAACTCATTAAATCTTGAAACCACAATAGCAAATTTTTCATTTTTTACTGTTAATTTACCTTCAATCGTTTTTACCATATTTTTCTCCATAATTAAAGTAGGTTGGATTTTCTAACCCAACAATAATATTAATTGTTTAAATTTTACTACATACATTATATTTTTACAATAAGGGCGAAAATATTTTATAAAAAATATAACCGGAAGATAAAATTAAAAGCACTCCGCTTAATTTCAATAAGACCTCTGAAACACGGGAAAAACTTTTGAATCCTTTTAAGCTTGAAGTAAATACACCTGCTATTATTAGTATTAAACCCTGTCCTAATGAAAACAAGAAGAGCATTAGAACAGCAGACCAAATATTTGCAGACAATGATGCAAAAGCCATTATTCCAGCTAAAATTGGAGTAGAGCAAGGCGTTCCGGCCAGAGCAAAAACTGCTCCTATTAAAATAGGATATAAAACAATATTCTTTCCAGAACTTTGCGGTATTTGTTTAATAATTACAGGCATATTAAAATCCAGAACTCCAAGAACATTTAAACCCATAACCATTAACAGCGATGCCAAAATTAATATGAAATATGTAGGAGCAAAAGAAACAAAAACTTTTCCTGTAACAGCACAAAGAACACCTATTGCTGCAAAAACGAGAGAAGAACCGAAGACAAAGAACAGCATTTGTAAAAATATTTTAACCGGGCTTTCTTTTGAATAGCCCCCTACATATCCAATTATAATCGGAAGCATTGCAAGTGAACAAGGTGATATTGACGCTAACAGTCCTCCCAAGAAAGATACCGCCAGCATAATTATGCTAAAATGCGTTGAACCCGATAATCCCTGAGTTAGTACAGTTATATAATCATTCATTAGCTAAATCTTTCATTATCCTTTCTAATTTTTCTTTCTCTATAAAACCTTCAATTTTATTAAGTTTTTTGCCTTTAGAATCAAGAATAATAAGTGTAGGAACTAAAGTTATGTTATATTTTTCAACTTGTTTCTTTGTATATGCATCTGTATTTTGCACTTGAACCTCAACTAAAGTAATTTTATCACTGTATTTTGGATAAACATCCATCATTACCTTTCCTAGTTTTTTACAGTCCAAACACATCAAAGATGTAAATTTAATTATCTGAGGCTTATTTGCAGTAATTGTTTTATTTGCAAAACTAGCATCAGGCTTTGATAAAATCATATAAGCTACCAGTGGAATCACAAAAATTAATGTGATTATTGTAAAATTTTTAAATTTCATGCTTTTCCTCCTTTTTACTAATAATAGAATACACTAAATAAGATTTAAAAATAACACCGATTGGATAGTCTTTTAATAGTTAAATCGGGTAATTTTATATAAATTTAAAAAAGATTTTCAAAATTTATATAATAAAAAAGCTCCCGATGGGAGCTAAGGTTAAAATTTGTTTTTAGGAAGGGAAGGTAGGGGGTAGGTAGGGTTGAAAGTTTTGTTTTCTTTAAGTCTCTCTCTTATCTATATGTGTTTATATCTTTAAATCTTTGTTTTATTTATCTTTGCCTTACATATATATAAAGTATATCTAAAGTATTGAATTTCACAAAAACTTAAACTTGTTACAATTCATTACAATAAATTTATTCTCAATTTTTATATAGTCAACTATAATTGCTTAGAGTTGCTCTAATTAATTTTTTCATTTCTTCTCTTAAGTCCTTTGGGGATATTAATTCACAATTTTCACCATATCTCATTAAGCGTTTTAATAATAACATTCTATCCTCTTTCTGGTTTAAAACAGTTATGCTATTGTCTAAATTTATTTGTAAAAGCTTTTCGCCTTCATGAAGCTTATATGCCTTAGCTAACCTATCTTTAAGTTTAAAAGTAATTGAAGAAAGCATACTTGTGCGGTTTGATTTTAAAGGCAACTGCTCAATTTTTATAATAGAATTAAAATTTATATCTTGAATTTGAGCGGAAACAGGGTTATATACCCTAAAATAAACTTCATTGCCTGCATATTTAATTTCATTTGGCTCAACTATTAAAGATGTTTCTGTTTTATTTTGATTCTTATAGCTTATTTTTAATTTTTGTTCATCAATACAATATTTTTCATATTGTTTTATTTTATCCAAATATGAATCATATATAAATTTAAACTTTACAGGATTATTTTTTTTTATATTTTGAAATAAGGAATTTGTATTATCGTTAAATCTTTTTTCCAATTCCTGCAAAAATTTGTTTATTTCTGCTCTAATTTTTTCTTCGGGAAATAATTGTGCAAACTTTTCTAGGATATAAATAGCTTTTAAGTCATTTTCGTTAAAATCAAATTGTATCAAATAATTTAAAAGAATATATTTGTCTTTATCTTTTGCAAATTTAAATCCAAAAACTTTAAGTGTATTTATGTATTTTAAAATTACTTCACTTGTATAAATTTTTTTATTTGGATCATGTTTTTCAAAGTAATATATTATATCCTGAACACTGGCATTATTTTTGTACAAGAATTTAAGAGTTTCCAATACTCGTATACTAGTATCTCCTATTTTTTTAGACATTTTCATAATTCTTTTCCATAGTTTTCAATTTATTCATTAATTTTATTTTAAAAGATTCAGGTTTAAGAACTTTACAATTATTTGATAAATATAAAATTCTCTGCATAACGTTAAATTCATTCTGCGCATTTGTTTCAATAATCATTTTATTTTTTGTTTTTTCTATAATTTTTTCATCCGTCTCTAATTTGTAGTTTAAATCATAAATTTCATAAATAATTTTTATAAAAGGAAAACGTTCCTTTGTTTTGAAAAATTTAATATTGCAAATTTCTAAGATTCTTTCTACCAAAAAATATGAATATTCGTTGTGTGTAAAGTTATTTCCCCATAAATAAAGCTTATTAGATTTAAAAGAAAGTTTATCTGCAATAATTTCAATCATTTTTTCACCTGTTTTTGGAGAATTGTATAAAAAAACTATTTGATTTTTATTTTTACAATGCAATAATAAATCATTCAAAATACTTCGATCAACATTTTTTAATACGGAAATATTTTGCAGAAAATTTTTTGTATAGTCATTTATTAATTTTTCTGAAATTTTTTTAAAAAAATCTTCTATAATAATTATTTCTTTTAAATCTAATTCTTCATAAATATTTTTATATAATGAAGAAATAGCCTTAAGTTGTAATTTTGGAATATTATAAGCAAACGGATGTGATATTAGAGAATACCTTTTACTATTGGCTCTATCCGCTCGGGTAATTTCACACCCTATTGACCTTAGAGAATTTATATAAATTCTTAATGTATCACCGGAAAATCTTTCTTTAATATATTGATTATTGAAGAGGCAATCATTAATTTCATTACTTGATTTAGGACCGCTTAACAATGCAGCAAAAATAACAAGCGTTCTATATCCCGTAAGCGACATTAAATTACAGCTTACCTTATTGTTCGTCAAAAACTCTTGCATACAAAATCTTTCTTAATTAGCCTTGAGAAATAACCCTAAAAAAATAAGTAAAATTTACCTCTTCATTAAATTAATTCTAACTTAAAACAACTAAACTTTAAAGGGTTTATAAAGAAACTTATCATTAATAGAATTTAAAAGATTTTAAGAAAAGTTCTTTAAGTTCTATTGCTATCCGCGGATTTTGATAAAATATTTCCTATTTCTTTCATTTCGTTTATAAGTCTTTTATTTGAGTATACGCCATCATTCAGGACGTCGCCGTTTGGGAGAATTCTTTTAGATGGATTTGAATGCCTCATCCAATTGAACATTATTTTCGTAAAATCTTCCTGATTAACAAGTCCTTTATTGTTAAAATTTTTGGGTTTCAAAAATTGAATAAATTTTTCGCTATAAAAATCTTTTCTATTTGTTTTCGTTTCAATCCATAATAAAATTATTTCAACTATGGATACAAAGCCTTGGAAATATTTTCTAACCGAATCAATATAAACACAAAGTTTATGAACCTCAGCTTCTTCTAAAGTATCCTTTCCTTGTTTGACTAAAACAAATGTTATTTCTCTTACTTCTCCACAAAGTTTATTAATATTTTCTTCTTTTCTTTTCAAATCAGGGGCCTCTATTAAAATCTTTCTCATTTGTTTGAATATACGTTTACTAAAAGCGTTTACATATTTTTCCATCTTATCAATTTCAGGCAATTTTTCAGGAAAAAATACCCTGCCGGAAAAAGAGACTTTTTCTCTTCTGTTATTACTTAAATGCAAATTGTAAAAATTGTTTTGTATCTTCATTGTTACTCCTATAACTTCCATAACATAATACAAAGGTATAAAAAACGTAAAAATTTTTTTTGTTACCAGACATACGGGAAAATATATGATTTTTGCAAAATCGTTTAATGATAAGGGTTTTGACGTTAAAAATTCATATTTACAAAACTTCGTATTCTAGATTAGCTTGTTTTTAAGAACGGTTAATGCTTAAATAAAGTTTATGAATTATATATTTTACGGCTTGATTGTTTTATCAATAATTATTGGAGCTTTTAACGGAAAATTGCCTGATGTTGTTAATGCAATTCTTACAGGGGCTGAAAAATCTGTTAAAATAGCGTTGTCATTAATCGGTATCATGGCTTTTTGGCTTGGTATAATGAGAATTGCAGAAAAAGCAGGACTTGTAGAATTCATTGCAAAACTTATAAGACCTATTACAAAAAGACTTTTTGATGAAATTCCGCCCAAAGATCCCGCTATTGGAAATATAGCAATGAACTTTTCTGCAAATGCTTTAGGATTAACAAATGCAGCAACACCTATAGGAATTAGAGCAATGCAGGATCTTCAAAAGCATAATATAAATAAAAAAACAGCGTCAAATGCAATGTGTATGTTTTTAGCTATGAATACGGCAAGTTTTCAATTAGTTCCTGCTACAGTAATTGCTGTTTTAGTAGGTGTAGGTTACAAAAATCCTACAGAAATAATAGCTCCGACTCTTTTAGTAACTTCTTTTACATTCATTAGTGCAATTATTCTGGCAAAAATATTTCAAAAATTTTCTCCTCCGCAGGTAATTAATGAACGGTCATTCAATGAAATTGCGATAGAGGAGGGCTAAATAAAATGGATTTTCAAGCAATTCTTAACATAATTTCTTTATGGGCTTTACCTGTTATAATTGTTTCAATTTTAACAATGGGTATTGTCAAAAAAGTTCCGGTTTATGAGGTCTTTACAGAAGGAGCAAAAGACGGATTTAAAGTTGCAGTTAATATAATTCCTTATCTGGTAGCCATAATAGTTGCTATCTCAATGTTAAGAGCTTCCGGCGCAATAGAAATGCTCGCCCAACATTTATCAAGCATTTTGACAAGACTAAATATCCCTGCAGATGTATTACCCGTAATCTTTGTACGCCCTTTATCCGGTTCTGCAGCATTAGGTCTATTTTCAGAAATTGCAGCAACAGCAGGACCTGCTGCATACTCAACTAAACTTGCCGCCGTAATGGTGGGAAGTTCTGAAACAACATTTTATGTTCTTGCCGTTTATTTTGGCTCAGTTGGAATAACAAAGTTTAGATATGCAATTTGGGTTGGTATTCTGGCAGATATAATTGCGGCGGTTATGTCTATTATTGTTTGCAGTTGGTTATTCTTATAATTTATATTTTACTTTTTCTTTCGTAATATTCTTCGATGAAACCTGTATTAAAGTTTCCGGACATAAAAACTTCATCCTCAATTATATCTTGATGAAAAGGAATTGTTGTTTCAATCCCTGTAATTACATATTCTTTAAGAGCTCTATACATCCTTCTGCGGGCTTCATTTCTATCTCTGCCCCAAGTAATGAGCTTTCCTATCATAGAATCATAAAACGGAGGGATTGAATATCCCGGATAAGAATGTGAGTCTACTCTTACACCAAACCCTCCCGGAGAAACATAACCATCAATAGTTCCCGGATTAGGCATAAAATCCTTTTCGGGATTTTCTGCATTAATTCTGCACTCAATAGCATGACCTCTCAAAAATACTTCTTTTTGAGTAAAATCCAATTTTTCTCCTGATGCAACTAAAATTTGCTCTTTAACGATATCAATATTTGAAATCATTTCTGTAACACAGTGCTCTACCTGTATACGAGTGTTCATTTCCATAAAATACCACTTACCGTCACTGTCAAGCAAAAATTCTATTGTACCTGCTCCTTCGTAATTAATAGCTTTAGCCGCACGAACAGCTGCCTCTCCCATTTCTTTTCTTGTTTTTTCATCAATAGCAGGTGAAGGAGCTTCTTCAATTAATTTTTGATGACGACGTTGAATTGAGCAGTCTCTCTCCCCTAAATGAACAATATTTCCAAAATTGTCTCCTAGTATTTGGACTTCAATGTGCCTTGGATTTTCTAAGTACTTTTCAATATAAACATTTGAATTTCCAAATGCATTTTGGGCTTCTTGTTGACACATACTCATCATTGATTCAAGTTCATATTCTCTTCTAACAATCCTCATACCTTTTCCGCCGCCACCCGCGGTAGCCTTAATAATGATAGGGTAACCAACTTTTTTAGCAAATTCTTTAACATCTTCGACAGACTTAACCAAATCAGTACCCGGTGTTACAGGAACATCATGCTCTATCATTGTTTTCCTTGCAGTTGCTTTATCTCCCATTTTTCTCATAGCCTCTGCGGAAGGACCGATAAACTTTATTCCGTGCTGTGCACATATATCGACAAAATCAGCTCTTTCAGCCATAAACCCATATCCCGGGTGTATTGCATCTGCTCCACACATTAAGGCAGTTGAAATTATTGCAGGAATACTTAAATAACTTTTGTTGCTCGGTGCAGGTCCTATACAGTAAGCTTCCGTAGCTAAACTGACATGCAGAGATTTAGCATCAGCTTCTGAATGTATCGCAACCGTAGGTATTCCCAATTCTCTACATGCCCTGATTATTCTAACGGCGATTTCGCCCCTATTTGCTATTAGTACTTTTTTAAACATTTATCATCCCTTGATTTAGAGAAGTTATGAACAGATAATTGAGAACAAAGATGATAATTATTCTCCTTCTGTTTAATCTCTCTTTTTCCTTTTACTTTACTTCTATCCACATCAAAACTTGTCCGAATTCGACTAATTGAGCGTCTTCCACGCAAATTTCAACAATTGTACCACTTATTTCAGACTCAATTTCGTTCATTAATTTCATTGCTTCAATAATACAAACAACATCTCCCGATTTAATTACCGAACCTACTTCAACAAATGGTTTGGTTCCGGGAGCAGGAGCTCTGTAAAAAGTTCCTACCATTGGAGCTTTTATGGGAACAAGGTTTTTATCAATCTCGGCAGCTACATCAGATTCATGTGATTTTGCAGAAACAGTCTGAGCTGAAGCAACTACCGAAGCTGCACCCGCCATAATTTCTTTTTCTTTTTTAAGAACAATTTCTTTATCTCCTGCCTTTAAAGAAACTTCTGTTAAATTGTTTTCATTTAACAAATCTGCTAATTCTTGTATGTATTTTTTATCAATCATTTTTACCTTCCTAACTTAACTGTTTTAACTTTAATAAAGAGTAACATAAAAAGCAAAGAAATTAGCTTTTTACTCATCAATTTCCACTTTTTAACATCTATCCAAATACTCATTTGTTCTTGTATCTACTCGTATTTTGTCTCCGTTTTGCACAAAGAAAGGAACATTAACCACTGCGCCTGTTTCCAAAGTAGCACGTTTGGTTCCGCCTTGAGCAGTATTTCCCTTTTCTGCTGGAGGAGTATCGGTTACTTCAAGTTCGACTTGCATAGGCAAATCTACTCCGATAATTTTTCCGTCATGCAACAATATAGAAAGATTCATGTTTTCTTTTAAATACTTTATTCCGTCACCGATTTGAGCTTCGGTTATTGAAAGCTGTTCATAAGTTTCTGAATCCATCATAACAAAATCAGAACCTTCTTTATATAAATATTGCATATCTCGTCTGTCTAACATTGCCCTTGCAACCTTTTCACCGGCTCTGAATGTTTTTTCAACAACATTTCCGGTACTAACGTTTTTTAATTTTGTTCTTACAAAAGCTGCTCCTTTTCCCGGCTTTACATGTAAAAACTCTATTACAGACCAAAGACCATTGTCTAATTCAAGTGTTAAACCTGTTTTTAAATCATTAACGGAAATCATAATTTACCTCATTAATATTATCTTTTTTGATATTATCATAAACAATCCTATTTTCAAATTTGCTTAACAATTGTTGCTTGAAAGGCCAAAATGAAGTATTATAAAAGAAAACAGGAATCTAAAAGTGTGATAGGACAAGTTTTTAAAATACATTCGGATTTTTATTACGTAAATTTTAATGATGAAATTTATGAATGTAAAGTGCGAGAAATTTTAAAGAAACAAAAAGAGAAAATTCTTGTCGGAGACTTTGTTGAATTTAATGGGATTAATAAAACTCGTAAAACAGCAGTTATTGAAAAAATATTACCCAGAAAAAATTTTCTTACACGTCCAAGTGTTGCTAATGTCGAGCAGGTTGTTATAATTTCATCAATAAAAGAGCCTGATTTGGATTTTGAGCAGCTTAACAGATATATTTCTTTTGCAAAGTATCATAAAATTGAAACAAAATTATGTTTTAATAAAAATGACCTTTCGGAAGATGACAGTATTATCGAAAAAGTTTTTGAAATTTATGAACCGCTAGGTTTTGAAATAATTTTTACTTCAGCTCTGGAAAAATTAGGAATAGAAGATTTTGTAGAACTTTTGGATTCAAAAGTAACTGTTTTTTGCGGAAATTCAGGAGTGGGGAAATCCAGCTTAATAAATTCAATTTGTCCCGATTTAAATATACGGACAAAAAAAGTTAGCGAAAAATCTGCCCGGGGAGTTCATACAACCAGACATTGTGAAATAATAGAAATTAAGCATGGCACAAAACCTATAAAAATAATAGATACTCCCGGTTTTAGCAACTTAAAATTTGATTTTTTAATGCCAACAGAGGTTGATGAATTATTTGATGAAATAAAAAAATACAAAAGCGAATGCAAATTCAAAGATTGTTTGCATATTCAGGAAGCGGATTGCGAGCAGAGACTGAAGGGCAAAACCACGCTTTTGCCCGAAACGCCTTTTAACGCGAGCAACCAAGCAGAAGGCTGCAATGTGCTGGCTAATCTGGACAAAATAGATTTATCCAGATACAAAAGCTATCTTTCTTTTGTAGAAGAAGCCAAGGAATTTAAAGAAAAAACAAAGTATCAGGGGACCAAAAAAGAAACTTCGCAAAAAGAAGTTTTGAATAAAAAAGTAGCAAAAATCAGCACCCAAAAAAGACAATCCGCCAGAAGCACTCTTAAGCAAGATATTTATAAAAATTTAGAATATTAAAAAAATGTATAGCTCTGTTATTCATGTTACAATTTTTTTATGAAAAATAAAGAATTAAAAGAATATATAAAATTAATAGAGGACCATTTAGACAAATTTTTAGAAGTTCAATACCCTGAAGAGATTTTTAAGTCAATGAGATATAGTGTTCTTGCAGGAGGAAAAAGGCTTCGTCCTGTTATGTGTCTTGAAGCATGTAGGATTTTCGGCGGAAATATTGAAGACGCTATTCCTACAGCTTGTGCTATTGAAATACTGCATACTCAAAGCTTAATACACGACGATTTGCCGTGCATGGATAATGATGATTTCAGACGAGGAAAACCGACAAATCACAAAGTCTTTGGTGAAGCTATTGCTGTTCTGGCAGGAGATGCTCTTTTAAGTTTTGCACCTCAGTTGATTTTACAAAAATCAAAAAATCTTGATAATAAAACAAAATTAAAATTAATTGAGGAATATTGTAATACGGCAGGTGCATACGGACTAATCGCCGGGCAGGTTGTTGATATTCAATCCGAGGGTAGAAAAATTTCACCTGAAACTCTTGAATTTATCCACACTCACAAAACAGCTGATTTATTTAAATTTGCACTAAAATCAGGTGCTATTATTGCAGGGACTGATGAATCCAGAATTCTTTCAATGCAAGAATTTGGACAAAAATTAGGCTTTGCGTTTCAGATCTGTGATGATATTTTAGATGAAACGTCCTCATTTGAAGAACTTGGTAAAACGTTGGGGAAAGATAAGCAAGCCCAAAAGTCCACTTTTACATCTATTTTTGGACTTGAAAAAGCAAGAAGTGAAGTTATTTGCCTTTTAAATGAGGCCCATGATATAATCAGCGAATGTAAAATTCAGTCTGAAATTTTCAACGAAATAATAAACAGTATAAAAGAAAGGACTTCTTCTTAGGATGCTAACAAAAACAAGTATTTTAAATACAGGCTACGAAGCTTTATTAACAGGATTATTAGCTGCATTTATTGCACAAGTTATCAAATTTATTTTACATTTAATTTTTGAAAAAAAAATTAATTTTAAACTCTTTACTACAACCGGAGGAATGCCAAGCTCTCACTCTGCCGGAGTAGTTGGAATAGCTACTTCTGTAGGGATTATTACAGGATTTGATTCAATACCTTTTGCTATTACGATGGGGTATGCTATTGTCGTAATGTATGATGCAGCAGGTTTAAGAAGAGCCTCGGGGAAAATGGCGGCTTGCTTAAATAAAATAATGGATGATTTTTATAAACATGAGGTGCATGCGGTGGGAGGAAAGCTTAAAGAACTATTAGGACATACGCCTATCGAAGTTTTTGCGGGTGCAGCTTTTGGTGCTCTTTATGCTTATTACATGCACTATTTTATTTTGCAGTAAAATTTATTTACAATTTAGTTTAAATTAAAATATTTTGATGTTAAGATAATGCTAATTCAGAGGTTTTAAGGTGAAAAGTATTAACATCATTAAGCATTTTGGTATTTTATTTTGTATTCTATTTTTAGGGATACAGCTTGTTTGTGCAAATCAGACATTTCAAAATAACTTGCTTAGAACAGATTTTTATAAAACTCCTTTAGGAGAAATTAAAATAACTTTATATACCAGCAAATCTTATGATGATCCTATTGTTGTAAATAAAAAAAGCGACTTTGAATATGTTGTTCTAATTCCTGAGATGTCAAACGCTATGACAGCCAGTCCAATATTAAATCCTGTAGCGGATATTGTTAGTGCAGTTAACTTTAAAACCCAACAATATGAAGACAATATTAAAGGTTATACAAAAATAACTATTTTTACAAAAAAACCGGCTGAAATAATGGCCCAAACTCAAACTTTAGAATCTTCCGAGTACAGTTTTAGCGAAAGCGACTATGAAGAATTACTTGCTCAAACGACTAAAAAGAAAACTGAACAGGCTAAACAAAAAAAAGAAACAGTTAAGCCGATTAAAAAGCCAAAATCAACTACTGTAAGCAAAACAACCGATAAAAGTGCAGCAAAAGCAAGCAAGGAAATGAAACCGCGTACAAAAAAGTCTGTTGTTGTATCAAAAGTACAAAAAGTTAAATCTTCTAAAAAAAGTGCAAAAATAAAACCTGTTAAAAAGTTAACAAAAACCAGGCAAAAACCTGTTGTTTCTTACGCTTCTTCTAATTTGACAACAACACAATCTGAAATACCTAAAATAGAAACACCTATTGTAAAAACAATAGAAACTACTCCTGTGTTGGAAGAAAATCCAACTGCGGCAGAAGAAATTAATTTACCTGAAAAAATACAAGCAACAACTCCTCCTGTACAAAAAGAAAGAAGATTACATAAATACAAAAGAATAATAAAAAACAATCTTTATACTATTTTAGGAATACTTTTTGCAATTTTCTTCTTTTTACTTATCATTGCAAGAAAAATAAAAAGAAATGCAACAGCAGGAAAAAAAGTTTTTAAAAGTAATTTAGAAGAAAAACCTTTAAATACAACTGATTTTTCAGAAAAAATTAATGAAAATATGACCTGGAAAGAAAAATTTCAAACCTATGTTGATGTAAAAAATCAAACTCTAAAAGAAGATATCCAAGAATCTAAAACAACTCCGCCTCATGAAGAATTAGATGAGTTATTTGAACCTCAGCAAGATTTAAGTGAAGAAGCTTCTGAAAAAGATATTGAGAGTGAAATTTCTCCGGAAGAAATAATTAAAGACGAGTTGCGCGCATCAACAGCAAAAGAAGCAAAAGAAGAACAGTCTGAAATAACTCAAGAAGTAGCAGAGGAAGAAATCTCGGACTTAGATAAAATAAGTGAAGTTATTGAAACAGATAATTTACCGAAATTTGATGAAGAAGTCTCTTTAGATGAACTTTTTGGAGAGGAAGAAGGTTTCATAACTGAAGAAAATAAAGAAAGAATAAAAGCGGCAACAGAAGAAACAGAAGAAATAAAGACAAAAACGTATACAAGTACTGAAATAACTGAAGAGGTTGAAGCTGCGGATGAAATTGTTAAATCAGAATTTGTTATTGATGAAGAAAAAGGTTTTTATTTAGTTGATTTTGAAGATGAAACCTCTCTTGTGGGACATATTGATGATGAAATATTTGTTTTAAAACAATTTGGCAAGAAGGTTCAGGGTCCTATAAAAGCAAGATTGGATGAGAAAAAAAACAGCACTGCAAGCTATATGACAAAAGTAGAAAATTTTAGGGGGCTTGTAGAAGTAACGCCCGAAAAAATGAATTTATTGATTGAATTATAATGAAATCTAAAAAATTATTAATTTTATTTGCTATATTTATATTTATTGTATTGGTGCTGTTGGGCAAGTATGTCCAGCCTACAAGTTCAAAAACCGGAATTAAATTCGCTAGTTGGGGCTCTCAATCAGAAATTGAAATTCTCAAGCCTATTTTGTCTGAATTTGAAAGAGAAAATCCTGATATTAATGTTGACTTCATACATATTCCGCAAAATTATTTTCAGAAAATTCACTTGCTTTTTGCTTCAAATTTAGCACCGGATGTAATTTTTATTAATAATTTATATTTGCCTGTTTATGCAAAAGCAGGTTTGCTTGAAAAAATAGAAAATATTAAATCAGAAAACGATTTTTCAAAAAAAATATTTTTTGAAAAATCGTTGAAGGCTTTATCCTACAATAAAAAACTTTATGCAATTCCCCGTGATGTTTCAAATCTTGTTATTTATTTAAATAAAGATATTTTTAAAAAATATAATGTAAAATTACCCAATAAATATTGGTCTTTTGAGGATTTTTTAATTATTGCGCAAAAACTTACAAAAGATACCAACGATGACGGTAAAACGGATATTTGGGGGATAAGTTTTGAAGAAACACCGGCTCTTTTCTACTTACCTTATCTTATGTCAGAGGGCGGCGGAATTTTATCTGATGATGCAAAAACTTTAATAATAAATTCTTCTGAAAGTCAAAAGGGGTTACAATTTTATGCTGATTTAAGGAAGAAATATCATGTTGCACCGACAAAAGCTGAAAGTGCAAGTGCTACAATGGCTCAACTTTTTCTGCAGGAAAAGCTTGCAATGCAGCTTTCAGGTCGTTGGCTTGTTCCTAAATATACAACCGATGCCAAATTTGACTGGAATGTAATTAACTTTCCTTCAGGTGACAAAGGAAGCATTGTTCCACTTGACGCTTCAGGCTGGGCTATTTCCAAGAATTCAAAACATAAAGATGAAGCTATGAGATTAATTGAATTTTTAGCTTCAAAAGAAAGTATTGAAAAATTTACAAAAAGCGGGTTAATTGTTCCTGCAAGGATTGATGTTGCAAGAGGCGAATTTTCGCAAAGCGAAAATTCGCCTTTAAACAACAAAGTTTTTATTGACGTAATTAAAACATCAAAGCCAACCCCTGTTTCAATTAACTACAATGAAATTCAAGATAATTTAAGAGAAAAAACAAATTATCTTTTCAACTAAATGATTTTTAATTAAAAACCGTGCCACTGCCTATCGACAAGTATGAATAAAGTTTCAGGGAAATATTATCTCTTTTTTGAAGTTATAACACCCGCAAGTTATGCTTTAGTGCTGCTATGTTTCCATCCTGACACAGTTCGGCAGCTTACGCCGCTATAATTCAAAATGTCAACAATAATATATCCATCCGCTAAATTCAAACAAGCCTCATAGCAGGCTCTGCACCTCGCAAAAGCGTTCGAGTCAAGGGATCCGCAACCTCCCCGTGGAGCACGGCTATATTATTTTAGCATAAATATTTTATAATTTCATCCGTAAATTCAGAACATTTTGCACTGCCTCCCAAATCCGGCGTTAAAATATTTCCTTCTAAAGTTTTCAGCAAAGCTTTTTCAATTTTTTCAGCGTAAAAATTTTCACCTATATATTTAAGCATTTCTATCGCGGATAATAATAATGCAGTAGGGTTTGCTTTATCCAGACCTGCAATATCAGGAGCAGAACCGTGTACAGGTTCAAAAACCGCAAATTTTTCTCCTATATTTGCCCCTTTAGCTACACCCAATCCTCCGATAAGTCCGGCACACAAATCCGACACAATATCTCCATACAAATTAGGTAAAACCAAAACATCAAATTGTTCAGGATTCTGGACTAATTGCATGCAAAGATTATCCACTAAAATCTCTCTATATAATATATTTGGATACTCTTCTCTGATTTTTCTTACACCTTCAAGAAATAGTCCGTCAGAAAGTTTGCAGATATTTGCTTTAGACACCGCACAAACTTCTTTTCTATTATTTTTAACCGCATAATCAAAAGCAAATTGTGCAATTTTTTCAGATGCTTCTCTCGTTATAACTTTTACACTTTCAGCTGTATTTTTATTAAGTTGGCGTTCTATACCTGCGTATAAATCCTGCGTATTTTCTCTTACCACTATAATATCAATATTATCAAATTTAGTTTTTACACCCTTTAGATTTTTACACGGTCTTAAATTTGCATACAAATCCAATTCTTTTCTTAAAGCAACATTAACCGAACGAAATCCTTTTCCTATAGGAGTTGTAACTGGAGCTTTAAGTGCGATTTTATTTTTTTTAATTGAATCAATAACTTCTTTGGGTAAAGGTTCGCCCGATTTTTCTACAGCATTAATACCCGCAAGCTGAATATCCCAATCAATATTTAATCCGCTTTTTTGAATTATTTTAATAACAGAATCTGTTATTTCAGGACCAATTCCGTCACCCGGAATTAATGTTATTTTATTTTTCATTTTCGTTTTTTACTATCTTTAATGTTCTCTTAAACTCTTTGTAAAAGCCACAGTTTTTCACTGTTAAATTATCCTCTAAATATACGACCCCCTGACCAAGAGCTTCCAAAAGCGGGCAAGCAATCCCTCTTGCATAGTTATCACAAGTAAGGCATTGGTCGTCATCTTCTATGTAAACAGTATAATCTACACAATACATACTATAATTATACTACAACATGTCCACATTTGTAAAATAAAAAATATTTATAGTATAATATTTTCAGTAATTTCATATATTGGAGAGAAACAATGGATAAATTCGAAGTTCAAAGTAAAACTACTGAAAATTCAATTTTAAATCAATCAGATTATAACAAAATATTAAATTATGTTCCGACTGTAATTGAAGCATCTTCAAGAGGAGAAAAATCTTTTGATATTTTTTCAAGATTACTTAGAGAAAGAATAATTTTTCTCGGTGAAGAAATTGATGACGAAGTAGCTAACTCAATTATTGCACAATTATTGCTGCTTGACAGTGAAAACCCTGAAAAAGATATTATGCTATATATAAATAGCCCCGGAGGTGTTATTACATCAGGACTGGCAATTTATGACACGATTAAACTCATTAAAGCAGATGTTTCTACCATTTGCCTTGGTGAAGCCGCAAGTATGGGAGCATTCCTTTTATCTGCAGGGACAAAAGGTAAAAGAATGGCTTTACCAAGTGCCCGAATAATGATTCACCAACCATTGGGCGGCGCTAAAGGTCAAGCAACGGATATAGAAATTGAAGCAAAAGAAATTGTGAGAATGAAAAATGAATTAAATGCTCTTTTAGCTGAACATTGCGGACAGCCCATTGAAAAAATTAAAGCTGATACCGAACGCGATTATTATATGTCTGCTCAACAAGCTCTTGATTACGGGCTTATAGATAAAGTTATTACGAGCTCGGTTATTGAATCTAAATAATAAAAAAACCCCGCAAATTTTGCGGGGTTTTTTAAATCATATATTTCAGCTTATTGATTAACCTTGAATCAACGTTAATGCAATTTGTGGCGCTGAATTTGCCTGTACCAACAATGTTGCAGATGCTGACTGCAGTATTTGCGCTGCAACATATGAAGCCGATTCTTCTGCTACGTCTGCGTCCGATATCGTTGACAGAGCCGATATCAAGTTTGTTTGCTGAACAACTAAACCATCTGCTACTGCATCTAATCTGTTAGCTGCTGCACCTATATCAGTTATTCTTCCGGTAATATCATCAATAACCCCATCAATTGTACTCAACATTGAAGAAATCTGTTCACTTGTACCACCTGTAATAGTTGCTGATAATTCAGTATCTATAGCGTCTAAATTAACACTGTTAAAGATATTACCGCTAAGTTCAAGAGTATCTCCTGCTTCTGTACCTACTTGAAGTATAACACCATCACTGGTACTTCCATCTAACAATTTTTTGCCGTTGAATGATGAAGCTTTTGCCAAATCGTCTATTTGAGCTAAACGAGCGGTTACTTCAGCAGAAATTGCTTTAAGGTCGTCTGTGGAATAAGTTCCGTTAGCTGCCTGCTCCGTCAAGTCACGTACACGTTCCAAATTTGCTTCAATAACATCTAAAGTCCCTTCAACAGTAGCTACTAAATCTTGACCAATTGCTGTATTATCTGAAGCTATTTTTGAACTGGAAATTGTTTTACTTAATGTAATAGATACTGCGTATCCTGCCGCATCATCTGATGTTTTATTAATTTTTGAACCTGATGACATTCTCTCCATCGCAGTGTTCATTTTTTCTGTTGCATTAGTCAAATTTTGTTGAATACGCAACGCCTGCATGTTTGTGTTTACCGTAATAGCCATAATTGACTCCTTTCAAATAATTCCTTCCTTGTGTATCTTTTAAATTAAACTAAAACCGAACGGGGCTATAGTTTCTACTCTCTCTTCTTGCTAATGATTACGGTCTTATTTCAAACATCTTTATTCTAATTTAGTTTGATTTTTCTTATACTTTAGTATGATTTTTAAAAAAGAAAAAGGAACCACATACAAAAGTACATGATTCCTTTTGGATTTAATCCATTTATACAGCTTATCAGCTTATTGATTAACCTTGAATCAACGTTAATGCAATTTGTGGCGCTGAATTTGCCTGTACCAACAATGTTGCAGATGCTGATTGCAGTATTTGCGATGCAACATACGAAGCAGATTCTTCTGCTACGTCTGCGTCCGATATCGTTGACAGAGCTGATGTTAAGTTTGTTTGCTGAACAACTAAACCATCTGCTACTGCATCTAATCTGTTAGCTGCTGCACCTATATCAGTTATTCTTCCGGTAACATCTGAAATAACTGTGTCAATTGTACTCAGCATCGAAGTGATAGCGTCACTTGTACCACCTGTAATAGTTGCTGATAATTCAGTATCTATAGATTCTAAATTAACACTGTTAAAGATATCACCGCTAAGTTCAAGAGTATCTCCTGCTTCTGTGCCTACTTGAAGTATAACACCATCACTGGTACTTCCATCTAACAATTTTTTACCATTGAATGATGAAGTATTTGCTAATGATTCAATTTGACCTAAACGAGCTGTTACTTCAGCAGAAATTGCTGTAAGGTCGTCTGCGGAATAAGTTCCGTTAGCTGCTTGTTCTGTCAAGTCACGTACACGCGCCAAGTTTGATGCGATAACGTCTAAAGTCCCTTCAACAGTTGATAACAAGTCGTTCCCGATTGCAGCATTGTCAGATGCTACTTTTGAACTGGAGATTGTTTTACTTAATGTAATAGATACTGCGTATCCTGCTGCGTCATCTGATGCTTTGTTAATTTTTGAACCTGATGACATTCTCTCCATTGCAGTGTTCATTTTGTCAGTTGCGTTAGACAAATTTTGTTGAATACGCAACGCCTGCATGTTTGTGTTTACCGTAATAGCCATAATTGACTCCTTTCAATTGATTCTAGCTTACTTCCGTGTTTTTTCACTCTACTCTAGCGGAACAAAATTAGACTTAAAACCGGACGAGGCAATAAACATATTCTTATCCCACATACTCATATTACGACATTTTCATACTTTATTAATTCAAATTTAGTTTGAATTATATGATACTTTAGTATAAAACTTTTTTGTGTACTTTTAAAGTGTATGTTTGTAAAATAAAACAAATCTTAATATTAAAAAGAAGTCAAATTAACTCCAAATAGCGTAAGCAGTATATTTAAGCTATATATATATTATTTACAATGTAAACTTTTTATTAATTTTTATTAAAATATGTTTTAAACTTTTAAAAAAGTGGAAACGTCTTAAAAAAACAAAAAAACTGCTTAATAAAAATAAAGTTAATATTTTATAAAATTTATACTTACTTAAGCGATAAAAACTTTACATTAATTAATCTATTTACAATAAACTATTATAGTTGTATTATCATGTTAGTATTAGAGATTGTTATACTTGGAGGAGCTTTGTCTGAAAAACTTATAATAAAAGGCGGGGTGCCACTAAAAGGTGAAGTCTTAATAAGCGGAGCAAAAAATGCTGTTTTAAAATTAATGGCTGCTTCTATTTTAGCAAAAGGTGAAACAAAGATTTATAACGTTCCCGATTTGACTGATGTTGATATTATGCTCAGTGTTATTCAAGGATTGGGAACAAAAGTTAAACATGATAAAAAAGAAAAATCTGTTTCGATTGATGCAACAGATATCTCAAACATTACCGCTGAATACGAATTTGTAAGTAAAATGAGAGCTTCCTTTATAATTCTCGGGGCACTTGTTTCAAGATGTAAAGAAGCAATTGTTGCACTCCCCGGTGGTTGTGCAATTGGTGAGAGAAGAGTTGATTTCCATATTAAAGGTCTTGAGGCACTTGGAGCCAAAATTAAAATAGAAAAAGGCTACGTTCACGCAAAAGCATCTAAATTAGTCGGCGCAGATGTTTATTTAGATATTCCGTCTGTAGGTGCGACAGAGAATTTAATGCTGGCCGCCGTTTTAGCAGAAGGGTCAACTCGAATTCAAAACGCAGCCCAAGAACCTGAAATCATCGATCTAGCTAATTTTTTAAACACAATGGGAGCGGATATTTCAGGTGCAGGTACTTCTGAAATTATTATAAACGGGGTTAAACCTGAAAATATTCACGCAATTGAATATACAACAATACCTGACAGAATTGAAGCAGGAACTTATATGACTGCCATTGTCGCCACAAAAGGAAAAGGTATTATTAGAAATATATTTCCCGGTCACCTTACCTTTTTTAACGATAAATTGCTTAAAATGGGTGCAAATATAAAACTTATTGAACCAACTGCAATCGAGGTTTCATGTAAAAATCGCTTAAGCTCAATAAATTTTGTTACTCAGCCGTATCCAGGTTTTCCTACAGATTTACAGTCCATGGCAATGGTACTTTTGACTACCGCTGACGGAGTTGGAATTATCACTGAAAGCTTATATGAAAATAGATTTATGCAAGTTCCTGATTTAAGAAGGATGGGAGCTGATATCCATCAAGACAGAAATCATGCTATAATTAAAGGTGTTAAGAAACTTACCGGGGCTACACTTTGTGCAAGTGATTTAAGAGCCGGTGCAGCACTTACAGTTGCAGGTTTTATGGCAGAAGGTACTTCAATTATAGAAAACCTTCATCACATAGATAGGGGTTATGAAAATTTTGAGGAAAAAATACGATTACTCGGGGGGAAAATTGAACGTTATAATGAAACCTCAAATCTTGGACAAAAAGAGGGGACTTATAATGAAACCAATTCATAAGAGATGGTACGACCATGATCCTTTATTGTTAGAAGTGGTTGAGCTTTTAAAAAATTATCCTGAAGAATTAAAAGTTCAAGCAGAACTTTTTCTTCAAAAAATTGAAGAAAAAGTATCAAAAGAAGCAATAGAAAAATTTTATGCTCTTGTTAAACCTGTTAATGGAAACCGCTGGTACGATTATGATCCTGTTATTTCAAGAACAGTTGAACTGCTACGGGTTGTTCCTCCTGATATCCAAAAAGCTTGTGCTGAACGTTTTATTAGTACTTTAAGCGAAATGGGTGTGGAATACGAAAGACCAAATACTCAAAATAATTAAATGTTAAATCTAAACTTTGAAAAAAATAAAAATTATTATTATCTTACAAATAATCTTCTGGTACCAAAATCATTTGTAATAACAGGCTTAACCTCTTTTTTAAGATTAATATTGCTGCAAAAGATTAAAGAAATTTCAAAAAAAGGCATTTTATTCATAACAGCAAATGAACAAAATGCTCTAAAATATCAAAATGATTTAAAAGCAGCTTTTGATATTGATGCAGAAGTTTTGCCTTATCAAAATGCATCAATGTATGAAAGTATTTCTACAAATTTATATGATTATTCAAAACAGTTGGAGATCTTAAATTCAAATAACGGTTTTATTATTGCTCCGGTTAAAGCCTTGCTTGAAAAATTTCCTACAAATAAATTTTTTGAGGAAAATTCGATAAATTTAAAAATTGGGGATGAAATTAGCATAAGAGAATTTTCTCAAAAACTTGTAGATTTAGGTTATAAACGTTCTACAATGGTAAGTGATATTTCAGAATTCTCAGTAAGAGGAGATATAATAGATGTTTTTTCACTTGGAGAATATCCTTTTAGAATTGAGCTTTGGGGTGATGAAATTGTTGATTTAAGATTTTTCAATAACGAAACTCAAAAAAGTATTGAGAAAGTTAAAGAAGTTTTAATCAAGCCTGTTTATAAATTCTTGGTAAAAGGTAAACAGGAAACGGTAAATGAATTACCTGAGTTTTTAAAAGAAAAAATTCAAGAGGAAGGCTACTTTGAAGGGATTGAAGTATATCAAAACTATTTAAACGATGATTTAGTAAGCATTTTCGATTATTTAAAATCTTCTCCTTATATTATTGTCTTTGATGAAACATCTGAAATTTTTTCAAAATATGAATTTATTGCCGAAAATTATCAAACTCAATATTTAGAAAATCTAAAATTAGGTTTAAATTATGAACTAAAAGACAAAAATCATTATGAAATTGAAGAATTTCATAACCAAACAGCAAGTTTTGTAAAAATAGGACTGAATAATTTTATAGACTTTAATTTTGGTGAATTAATCGAATTTGATTCTCAACCGTTAAAGGGATTTTTCTCCAGTTTAGATGAAATTACAGAATATATTAAATCAAAACATGGATACCAGACAATTATAGCAACGGATTATCCCGAACGGGTAAATGAAATTTTTACCGAAAGTGGTGTCTTTGATATCACTTTAACTCAAAATCTTTCTTGTTCAGGATGTATTTTAAACGACCTAAGAATAATTTTATTGACCGATAGAGAGTTATTTAACAAACGTCCAAAAGAAATTACTGCATCCAAACGCTCTTACTTTAAGGAAAAACAAGAATTTATAGAAAGTATAAATGACATAAAAGAAGGAGAATATGTTGTTCATTCCGTACATGGAGTGGGCATTTATAAAGGACTTTGCCAGCAAGAAATTGACGGGCAATATAAAGATTACTTGACAATCGAGTATGCTAATAATGACAAATTGCATATGCCGGCAGAACAAATTAACCTTTTATGCAGATACAGGGGCTCGGGAGCATTAAAGCCCCGTCTTTCGCGTATGGGAGGGAATGATTGGACAAATACAAAAGCAAAAGTTAAAAAAGAGGTTGAAAAAATAGCTTTTGATTTACTAAGACTATATGCCAGACGTAAAATGCAAAAAGGAATCGAATTTGAACCTGATACTCCATGGCAGGTTGAAATGGAAGAAGCATTCGAATATGTTGAAACGCCTGATCAGATGAAAGCGATAATTGACGTTAAAACTGATATGGAAAGCGAAAGCCCCATGGATAGACTTATTTGCGGAGATGTAGGATTCGGAAAAACAGAAGTAGCAATGCGTGCAACTTTTAAAGCTGTCTCATCAGGAAAACAGGTTGCGGTTATTGTCCCTACTACAATTCTTGCAATGCAGCATTTCCAAACCATTGAGGAGAGGTTTAGACCTTTTGGAGTAAATGTTCAATTATTATCTCGTTTTAGAAGTTCAAAAGAACAAAAGCAAACCCTGAAAGATCTTTCTTTAGGGACCTGTGACATTGTTATTGCGACACACAGGCTTTTACAAGATGATGTAAAAATTAAAAACTTAGGATTACTGGTAATTGATGAAGAACATCGCTTTGGTGTACGCCATAAAGAAAAACTTAAAAAACTTAAAGAAAATATTGACATTATAAGTATGTCCGCTACGCCTATACCCAGAACACTTTATATGTCTCTTTCCGGTATTAAAGATATGAGCGTAATTAATACTCCGCCTAGAAACAGGCTACCCGTAAAAACTTTTGTCGGGGAACATAATGAAACAAGCGTAAAAAATGCAATTATACATGAACTTGACAGGGATGGACAGGTATTTTACCTCTATAATAGGGTTGAAACTATTGAAGAATTTAAATTAAATTTACAAAAACTTGTTCCAAATTTAAGGATAGCAGTAGGGCATGCAAAACTTGACGAAAAAACACTGGAAAAAGTTATGGTTGATTTCTCAAATAAAGAATTTGATTTACTGCTTTGCACTACTATTATTGAGTCAGGACTTGATATTCCAAATGCAAATACAATTATAATTCATGATGCGGATAAATTTGGACTTGCTCAGCTATACCAGCTTAGAGGTCGGGTAGGAAGATGCGAAAGACAAGCTTATTGTTATTGCCTATACAAGAAAAACAAGAATTTAACACAAGAGGCGGTTCAAAGACTTAAGTCAATAAAAGAGTTTACAACTCTTGGAAGTGGATATCAAATAGCTCTAAGGGATATAGAAATACGTGGGATTGGAAATATTTTAGGAACAAAACAACATGGGCATATGGTTAATGTCGGGTTTGATACTTACTGTCAACTTTTAGAAGAAACTGTTAATGAACTTAAAGGCGAAAAAATTGAAACAACTCCGCCCACTATTGTTGATATTAATGTTACAGCCTATATTCCTGATGAATGGGTTGGTTCAACCGAACAAAAAATGATTGAATACAAAAGACTTGCCGATGTTAAATCCCAAACTGAACTTGATTATATAATACAAGAATGGCAAGACCGTTTTTCAAAACCGCCCGAAAGTGTTCAAAACTTAATAAAACTTATTAAAATCAGACTGGCAGCAACAGATGCAAAAATCTCTGTAATACGCGAAACACCTGATAATATAAGGATTTATACATCTTACTCCCAACCTGAGTATAAAATTATCTTAAGACACTTACCTTCAAATATTACAAAATATATAAAATTTATTTCTGCCCCAAAAGCTTGTAAAGAAGGTCCTTCAATTATTTTATTCAATAATTCTTATATGAATTTTGAAAAAACATTTAACATATTGTCAGATTTGTTTTATTATATTCATAAGGTCAGTCACGAATACAAAAAATAAAAGAGGAGTTCAATATGAAAGTTAAAAAATTATTCGCAACCCTTGCACTTTCAGCAATCCTACTGAGCGGTTGTTCTTTTAACAAAGGAAATGTTATTATCAAGGTTAATAATGAAGATATTACTGAATCACAATTTAACGAATTATTTGATAAGGCTTTAGGAAATTCTATGTTTTCTCAACTTGGAATTGATGTTAAAAAAGATAAAAATAGTTTCTTATATTTAATGATAAAAGATAAAGTTATTAATGAACTCATCGTTAAAGCATTAATTGATCAAGAGATGGAAAAAAGAAATATTAAAGTTACAAAAGCAGATACAGATAAAGAATTAAAATTTATTATTGATAAGATAGGCTCCAAAGAGAAATTTAATGAAATTTTAAAACAAAATGGAATTTCTTCAGCACAGTTTAAAAAAGATTTGAATGATGAAGTTAAAATGAAAAAACTTGTTAACACTCTTTCAAAAGTAGAAATATCTGATGCAGCAGCAAAAAAATTCTATAAAGGAAATTTAAATAAATTTAAATTTCCAGATAAAGTTAGAGCTTCGCACATTTTAATTTCAGCAAATCCTGAAGAAATTAAAGAAAAAATTACTTCAAATCCAATAAATAAAACTCTAAGCAAGGATGAAATTCAAGCTAAAATAGATGAAGAACTTAAAATTAAATTAGAGAAAGCTAAAAAAATCTTAGCGGAAGTTAAGAAAGACCCTGAGTCTTTTGTTAAATTAGCAAGAGAAAATTCTGATGACACAATGAGTGCAAAGCAAGGTGGAGATTTAGGCTTCTTTACACGACAAGAGATGGTTGAACCTTTTGCAAAAACAGCCTTTACACAAAAACCTAATACAATAAGTGAAATTGTTCAAACACCTTACGGCTATCATATTATATTAGTAAAAGACAGAATGAAAGCAGGACAGGAACCGTTTTTAAAAGTTGAAGATGAAATTAAAGCATATCTTGAAAATCAGGCACAAATTAAAGTTTTGGAAAACTTAATTGAATCTTTGAAAAAACAGGCAAAAATTGAGTATGTGAATGAAGAATATAATCCTGCTAAAATTCAAGAAGCTTTAAAAAAACAAGCAAAAAATAATCCGGCAGCAAAGGAAGAAATTCAACCCGAATCACAAAGTGCAACACCTCCGCCAATACCGGTAATTAAAAAATAAGTTAAAAAAGAGAAAAAAAGAGAAGAGGTCTTACTGAAAATTTTCAGTAAGACCTCTTCTCTTTTTTTTTAATCTTATTGATTATTTCTTAATCTTAGCTAAAGCAGCTTTTATAACATCGCAAAGTTTTTTAAAACGTTGAAGTGGAGAGGTTGTTACTTCTCTTGTTAAGTTTTTTTTAAATTCCAGCACTGGATTCATAGCCATATTAGTTTTATTAATTTGAAGTCCTAAATTTTCTAATTTTTTGACAGGAAGACTTCCCATCATTCTTCCGATACACATGTTTTTATGCCTTTCTTTTCCTTGCGGAAATGTTATCTAATACAATTATCTAAAGCATATCAAAAATATTTTTGTCATGAAAAATTTTGTTTTATTGGATTTCATTTGTTCTTATTCTTTGTGATAATTGAATTTTAAGCCTTTGTAAATTTTTATAAAGAAGGGAGAGAACAACTTTATGCCTATTTTAATTAATCTTTCAAACAAGGAGTTGCAACTCCTTGTTTGAAAAGTTTTTCAGGATTTTTTACAACAGTCTGTAAATATAGAATAAATGAAGCAGTTCATAAGCCGGGTTCTGTTTCAAGATAATCATCTGTCTGGGATAATAATTACTTATTACCTCTAGCGATTTTTTTGAAGGCGGCGGACAGCCTTAATCTTCAATTCAATCTTGCATCCGGTCGGGGTTTACCTAGCCGTATTCTCTCAAATACGCTGGTGATGCTCTTAACTCACCGTTGCACCATCGCCTGTTCGCTTTAACACGTCATCGGCAGTCTCACCTTAACCGCCTGTCAAATCAAAGATTTGTCCGTTCCTTTCACTTACGTTCCAGTCACAACAGCGGTATCTAATAGTTTTGAGGCTTCAACGCATTGCACTGCTGCAAAGCGTTTCGCCTCTTCACACAAGGCATTCTTTTCTGTGGCACTATCCACGCACTCACGCACTCCGGAATTTCTCCGGCGACCTGTCCTTAGATGCCCGGACTTTCCTCATCTTTTATAAAAAGACGCGATTATCCGACTGCTTCATAAAAATATTTTAACATAATTTTTTAATTTAATATAGCCCCATAGAAATAATTTTTTCGGCAATCCTTACAGTATTTAAAGCCGCACCTATAAGCAAATTATCTCCGACACACCACAAAGATACCGCATTCTTAAACGCAAGGTCTTTTCTTATTCTGCCCACATAAACAGGTATTTTATCTGCCGCATCTAATGCTGTAGGATATTCATAATTATCAATATTATCAATTACTTCAACTCCATAAGCATTTTTAAGAATCTCTCTGACTTTTTCAGGCGAAAATTCATCTTCAAATTCAATTGTAACAGCCTCAGAATGCCCTCTGTAAACGGGAACTCTTGCCGCAGTGCATGAAATCGGAAAATCTTTTGAAAGATGCAAAATCTTTTTTGTTTCATCCGCAACCTTCATTTCTTCTTTCGTGTAACCATTTTCACAAAACACGTCAATTTGAGGAATTACGTTAAATGCAATCGGTTTTTTAAATACTTTATTTTCAAATTTTTGATTATTTAAAACAGCATTTGTGTTTTCTGTTAGTTCATTAATAGCTGCAATACCTGCTCCACTGACCGATTGATAAGTTGAAACAATAAGCCTTTTCATTTTTACATAATTATCAAGAGGCTTTAATACAAGCATTAATTGAGAAGTTGAACAATTTGGATTAGCAACAATTCCTTTGTGTTTTTTTAAATCCTCGTCGTTCACTCCTGCAATTACAAGCGGAACATCTGATTCCATCCTAAAAGCACTCGAATTATCAATAAAAACGCAACCTCTTTTTACCGCCTCAGGTGCTAAAGCAAGACTTGTTGAACCTCCTGCAGAAGCAAGACAAATATTAACTCCCTCAAAACTTTCGGGCTTTGCTTCTTCGACAGTAAATGTTTTTCCCATGAACTCTAGTTTACTTCCGGCACTTCTTAAACTGGAAAGTAACTTTATATTCTCATAAGGAAGATTTATTTCTTCTATTACCTTTAAAATTTCTCTTCCGACAACTCCTGTCGCACCTAATATAGCTATGTTTGGCAAACTCATGTCTAATCCTTTCACTTTTTGTTTTGGTGAAAGGTGAGTGATGAGAGGGAAAAGAATTTATTTTACTTCTCACTTCTCACTTCTCACTTCTCACTTCTCACTTCTCACTTCTCACTTCTCACTTCTCACTTATAAAATTTTTTCCAATCCATACACAAAATCATACCCCTTCATCACATGCTTAACAGCTAAAAGAACTCCAGGCATATAACATGATCTATCTACAGAATCATGGCGGATTTTAAGAACTTGCCCCGGCAAACCAAATATAACTTCTTGAGAAGCCATATATCCCGGCATTCTTACAGAATGAATATGAATATCCGAGTAAGAAACTCCGCCTCTGGAACCTTTTAATAATTCAATTTCTTCACAATTTCCCGTTGCAAAAGATTTATTTTCAAATTCACCCGCCATCATTTTTGCTGTTTTGATAGCCGTTCCTGAAGGTGCATCTTTCTTTTGATTATGGTGAAGTTCAATTATTTCGGCATTATCAAAATATTTTGCTGCCTGAGCAGCAAACATCATCATTAACACAGCACCGATTGTAAAATTCGGCGCAATTAGACAAGAAAGATTTTTTTCTTCCGCCAATTTTTTCAATTCTTCAACCTGCTCATCAGAGAGTCCCGTTGTTCCAATAACAGGACGTACTCCATTATTTAAACAGATTTTAGCATTCTCAAAAATTGATTTGGGCTGCGTAAAATCAACTAAAACGTCAACTTCAGATGCTTTCAGCGCATCATCTATATTCTTAAAAACATCTTCTTTCTCTACTATATCAATCTTAGCAACTAATTCTAATTCAGGATCATTAACAACTGCTTTGATAACTTCCTGCCCCATTTTTCCGCATGCACCGCATACTGCTACTTTAATCATTTTAAATCCTTTCACTTTTGCCTCTAGTGTAAGATGAGCTGTCAGAGGTGAGAACAATATTGCTCCTCACGTTTCACTTCTCATCTTTTCATTATATAATAAAAAATTCTCATGCTAAAATAATTTCATGAATATTTTTTCCGAAAAAATACCAATAAACAAACAAGAAGAGATAAAAGATTTTATTTTGCAAAACTTTGATGCTATTGTGAACCCTAAACAATATGCTTTTTGGGAAGTTAAAAACAGAGATTTTACAGCAATCTTTTATAATTCAGGGAAATTTGTAATGCAAGGGAAGAATATTGGTGTGCTGCTGGAAAAATTGAGTGAAAGATTCTCTTCACCCTTCACTCCTCACTCTTCACAACCCCCATTAAAAAGCGAAGGAGTACCTCTCGGCCTCTCAACATCTCAGCCTCCAAACGTCGGAAGGGCAAACTTCCCCTACATCGGCACCGACGAATCCGGAAAAGGTGATTTTTTTGGTCCTCTTGTAGTTGCCGGAGTGTTACTTGATGAAAATAATCATATTATATTTGAAAATTTAGGAATTAAAGATTCTAAAAAATTAAAAGATGAACAGATAGTTAAAATGGCTAAACAAATCCAGAAACATTCTATCTATTCGGTTGTTGCAATTTCCAATACAAAGTATAATGAGCTTTATTCAAAATTCAAAAACCTTAATAAGCTTCTGGCGTGGGGACATGCCAGAGCTATTGAAAATATTCTGGAGAAGCAGCCCTGTGAATATGCGCTTTCAGATAAATTCGGTGATGAAAGCCTGATTAAAAACGCATTGCAAAAACATGGCAAAAAAATCACTCTTGAACAGAGAACAAAAGCGGAAAGCGACCTTGCTGTTGCAGCAGCATCAGTTCTTGCGCGTGCAACTTTTGTCCAAAAAATGAAATATATGGAAAATTTTTACGGATGTAAGTTCCCTAAAGGCTGTAATGACGGAGTAAAAAAATGTGCTGCGGAATTTGTAAAAAAATACGCAAAAGAACGCTTAAACGAAGTTTGCAAAACCCATTTTAAGACTTATAATGAAATTTAAGTTTGTAAATATTTTACTTCACATATTTACAAACTTAAATTTTTAGTGTATTATTTAGAATGTGTAAAAATTATACGTAAGTATTTTTGCCTTTTATTACACGTAATGTCAGGTAGTTTCAGAAATCTGGAACTACAAATTAGTTTTAAAAGGATAAAAAATTGAAAGAACAAATCAACAGACATGAAATATTGGAAAAAATCACACCACTAATTGAAAATACAGCAATGAGGTTTGGTTTAATCCCTATTGAAATTGATTTTGAAAAAGAAAATCATAAATGGTTTTTACGAATCTTTCTTTTTTCTAAAGAAAGAAGTGTGACACTTGAAGATTGCGAAAATGTAACCAGAAGTCTTAATGATTTTTTAGATGAAATTATTCCTTGCAAATATTATTTAGAAGTTTCATCTCCGGGCTTAGAGAGAAAATTTAAATCAGATAAAGAATATTTAATTTTCAAAGAAAAAAACGTCAGCATTAAATTAAAAGAACCTCTTGAAGAAGAATCCGAGAATATTTTTAAGGCAAAATTAATTGATTATGATGAAGCTAAAAGAAATATTTACATAAAAAGACTTTCAGACGAAAAAGAAATGATTTTAAATTTGGATAAAATTAAAAACACAAGATTATACATTGAATAAGGAAAAAGGAGAAATAAAATGATTAAAATAGGTACGGCTTTATTTGAAGCATGTGAGCAAATAGAACGCGAAAGAGGAATTTCAAAAGAAGTTCTAATAGAATCTTTATGCGATGCTATGGTCGCAGCATACAAAAAACACATGCACATAAAAGAAGCTACAAATATAGAAGCTATTTTAGATGAACAATCCGGTGAAATAGGTGTTTTTAGAACAAAACTTGTAGTTAATGAAGTAGAAGATGAAAACGAACAGATTTCACTAAAAGAAGCTAAAGAAATTGATGAAGATGTCGAATTAGACGATGAAGTAAAAATTGAGGTAACTCCCGATCAATTCGGTAGAATTGCAGCACAATCCGCAAAACAAGTTATTACGCAAAGAATAAGAGAAGCCGAAAGAAATCTTGTTTTAGCTGAATTTATGGAAAAAAAGGGTTCTTTGACTACAGGAATTATTCAAAGAGTCGAAAATCGCAATGTTATAGTTAACATAGGCAAAACAGATGCCATTATGCCTCAGAAAGAACAAATTCCGGGTGAATTTTATAAACCGGGCAACAGAATAAGAGTTTTTGTTCTGAATGTAAAAGAAACAACAAAATTACCGCAGGTAATTGTTTCTCATGCACATGCAGAAATAGTAAGAGAACTCTTTGAACTTGAAGTTCCGGAAATTGAAGACGGAATTGTTGAAATTAAATCAATTTCAAGAGAAGCAGGTTTTAGAACAAAAATCGCAGTATGGTCAAATGACCCTGAAGTTGATTCTGTAGGAGCTTGTATAGGACCCAGAGGCAGCAG
The DNA here is from genome assembly GCA_963839525.1 of uncultured bacterium. GTDB lineage: Bacteria > Cyanobacteriota > Vampirovibrionia > Gastranaerophilales > Gastranaerophilaceae > CAWIVJ01. The sequence goes on from CAWIVJ010000007.1 coordinate 226,732, forward strand.
GATTCAAACAATTGTCGGTGAATTAAAGAATGAGAAAATAGATATCGTAAGATATTCTAAAAACCCTGTAGAATACATTGTAAATGCACTTTCTCCGGCTAGAATAATTTCTGTTGATATTTTAGCAGACGATGAATATTCAAAAGAAGTTCTTGTTGTTGTTCCTGACGATCAACTCAGTCTTGCTATAGGTCGTGAAGGACAAAACGTAAGACTTGCCCACAAATTAACGGGTTGGAAAATAGATATAAAAAGTGCAACCCAAATGCAAAACTCTGAAGTTTATCAGAATTATGAGGTAGAACAAGTAAATGATGACTATGAAAATATTGAAACGGAAGATGAGTTAAAAGAGGAAATTCAAGAAGAACTAAACGAACAGGTTTTTGAAGAAGATGAAGATGCTCCTGAACTAACAAGTTCATCTGAAGAAGAACCAAAGGAAATCCAAATAGAAAAAGAAGTTAAAGAAGAAACAGAAGTTGAGGAAATTAAAGAAGAAAAACCTAAAAAAACTAAAACTTCAAAAACTAAAACAGCAGCAAAAACAAAAGACTCTGCTAAAACTAAGTCAAAAAAAGAGAGTAAAGATTAACAATAGAAAAATATTATTGACATTAAATATTGAGCATATAGAATAGGTATATAAACTTAATAAATAAGTAAAATAGGTAGTATAATTAAAAGGAGACTAATCTAATGGCACGCGAAAAGTTTGAACGTAACAAACCGCACGTTAACGTAGGTACAATAGGTCACGTTGACCACGGTAAAACAACATTAACAGCAGCAATTACAGGTACAATGCAGCAGCAGGAAATGCTCAAGCAAAGAAATTTGATGAGATTGATGCTGCTCCTGAAGAAAAAGCAAGAGGTATTACAATCTCTACAGCTCACGTTGAGTATGAAACAGATGCAAGACACTATGCTCACGTTGACTGTCCAGGTCACGCTGATTATGTAAAAAACATGATTACAGGTGCAGCCCAAATGGATGGAGCTATTCTTAGTAGTAGCAGCAGCAGATGGTCCAATGCCTCAAACTCGTGAACACATTTTATTGGCAAGACAAGTTGGCGTTCCTAAATTGGTCGTATTCTTAAATAAATGTGATATGGTTGATGATGCTGAATTATTAGAACTTGTTGAAATGGAAGTTAGAGAATTATTAACTTCTTATGAATTCGACGGAGATGACATTCCATTTATTAATGGTTCAGCATTAAAAGCTTTAGAAGCAGTTAATGCTAATCCAAAAATTCAAAAAGGTGAAGATAAGTGGGTTGATAAAATTTGGGAATTAATGGATGCTATTGACAGCTACATCCCAACTCCAGAAAGAGATTTAGATAAACCATTCTTAATGCCAGTTGAAGATGTATTCTCAATCACAGGTCGTGGTACAGTTGCAACAGGAAGAATTGAAAGAGGAAAAGTTAAAGTTGGTGAAGAAGTTGAAATTGTTGGCTTCGGTGACACCAAAAAAACAACTGTAACAGGCGTTGAAATGTTCAGAAAACTTCTTGATGAAGGTTTAGCAGGTGATAACGTTGGTTTGCTTCTTACGAGGTGTTGATAAAACTGATATTCGAAAGAGGACAAGTTTTAGCAGCTATAGGTTCAATCAAACCTCACACAAAATTCACAGCTAACGTTTATGTGTTAACAAAAGAAGAAGGTGGACGACATACTCCATTCTTCCCTGGTTACAGACCTCAATTCTACATCAGAACAACTGACGTAACAGGTTCAATTAAATTCTGAAGGTGAAATGGTAATGCCTGGTGATAACGTAATTATGGAAGTTGAATTAATCACTCCGGTAGCTATTGAAGCAGGTATGAGATTTGCTATAAGAGAAGGCGGAAGAACCGTTGGATCAGGTGTCGTAGACAAAATTCTTGCGTAATTAAGCGAGATTTAATAAAAGAAAGAGTTACTTAATTTTTGAGTAGCTCTTTTTGCTTTTATTAATTTAGATACAAAACAGGCATATATCTCACTTAGATTGATATATACCTGTTAATATCGCATGACTATGAAATACGATATTATATAAAAATAGCCGAATTAACGGCTAAAAACTTTAATTAGATAAAGGAGTGGAGGAGAAAATAAAGAAAAAGAGATTGGTTATATTTTTACTATGCCTCAAATAATTATATATATAACATATATCTTCTATATATTTACATAATTTAACTTAAAAGATTTTTTATAGTAAAATAATCTTATGAAACCTGAATTATTATTACCAGCCGGTAATTTAAAAAAGTTAGAATATGCAATCAAGTATGGAGCCGATGCTGTTTATCTGGGAGTTGTTGATTTTAGTCTGCGCTCAATGAGAAAAGGTGAACTGATAACTTTTGATAACTTAAAACAAGCCGTGGACTTAGCTCGTGAGCTAGGCGCAAAGGCCTATTTAACCCTAAATGTTTTTGCATTTAATAATGACATTGAAAATCTTGAAAAATCTATTGATATTATTAAAGATGCAAATCCTGATGCGATTATTCTAAGTGATTTTGGCATATTTAACATAGTAAAAAAAAAATTACCCGATATGCCTATTCATATAAGCACTCAGGCAAATACGTTAAATTATGAAGCAGTAAAATTTTGGGAAGATAACGGTGCAAAAAGAGTAATTCTCGCAAGAGAATTATCGATAGCAGATCTTGCAAAAATCAGAGAAAAAGTTTCAAACATTGAACTGGAAGTTTTCGTACATGGCTCACAGTGCGTCTCATTTTCCGGAAGATGTTTATTAAGTGATTATATGACTGATAATGAACGAAAAGCTAATCAAGGCAACTGCGCTCAGCCGTGTAGATGGAGCTACAAGCTCGTTGAAGAAACACGTCCTGGAGAATTTTTTGAAATTCATCAGGAAAATAGAGGTAGTCATATTTTAAGCCCTAAAGATTTGTGCCTTGTGGAACATTTGCAAAAACTTGTTGATGCAGGAGTAAATTCATTTAAAATTGAAGGTCGAACAAAAAGTTTATATTATGTTTCAGCAGTTGCAAAAGCTTATAGAAACGCTATTGATGAAATTTTTGAAACTCCCAATGTTAATTTAAACAAATATTTGGAAGAACTTAAAAAAGTCGGAAATAGAGGTTATACTCAAGGCTTTTATTTAGGAAACAATGACTCTGAAAGCTATAGTTATAATGTTTCAAAAGGACTTGCCGGCTCTGATTTCTTGTGCGAATTTTGGGGGGTAAATGATATAACCCATGCTAAAGAAAGTTTATACCCTTTCAAGGAAGAGGCAAATGATTTGCCTCTCACTAAAGAATGCTCAAGAGGTTTTTTCAAGGTTAAGATTAAAAATAAGATTTTATTAAATGATGAAGTTGAAATTATTACTCCGAATGAACAATTTTTAACCAACGTTATTGAAATTATAGATAAAGATGGGTTAAATTGTGAACTTGCGAACACTAATGATGAAATATTTATAAAATTCGAAAAATCTCCGATAAATTATCAATACGCTCTTGTCAGAACCCCGGGCGTTTTATATATTAATAAAAAAACTAAAGCTTAAAGTTATTTATAATTAAAAATTTTATATACTCTTCGGATTTTATCTCAGAGTGACGTCTCTTTTTCGTATAAAATATTTGCATTCAACAAATATAAAAATCTAAGTCCTTCAAGAGTTAGCGTTGGGTTAATAAAATCAAAAGGACGTTTTAAATAACTTGAAATGAGTCCTGAATATCCGCCTGTTGCAATAAGAGTTACTTTTGCACCCAATTCTCTTTCACATTGTTCTATAAGCCCGTCAATCATGCAGGCTGTTCCTCTTATTACGCCGGAAAGAATAGCATCAGAAGTATTATTTCCTATTGCTTTGCTTGAAATTGCTACGTCTATTTTAGGCAATTTTGACGTAAATTTGTTCAAAACTTTCATTTGTAAATTTAAGCCGGGTGTAATTATACCGCCTGTAAATTCACCTTGTCGGTTAACAACATCAAAAGAAGTTGCTGTTCCAAAATCAACAACAATGCAAGGTTTATTATAGAGCATAAATGCTCCGCAAGCATTTGCTATCCTGTCAGCTCCAGCTTCATCCGGGTTATCAAGTGCTATTTTAACTCCGGTATTGCAATCACTGGTCAACATTATGGAATCTATCTTAAAAACATTATCAACAGAAGATTTAAATTTTTCATTAAGCTCATCCACTACAGATGCGATTATACATCCATCTACTTTAAAACTTTTAAAAAGAGTTTTTAGCAAAACCTCGTATTCTTCTTGCGATAAATCTTTATCAGAAGCCAGTCTAAAACTTTCAATAAGTGCTTCTTCATCAAAAAGTCCGAGATTAATACTAGTGTTTCCAATATCAGCTGTTAATAACATAAAAATAGTCTCATATATCTAGTTTATGAGACTATTTTATAACAAACATTATTTTGAGTAAACTATGCAGTAAATGCTGACGCCTCTGTGGATTTAGGCGGTTTTTCAGAACCATTCAAAAGATTGCCTATACTTGGTATTCCTGCATAAGCAACAAGCGGTTTTTTCTTTTCTTCTTGCGGCTGTGTTAACAATGAACAAGCCTTAACTCCTGTAATTGAACTCATAATTTCATCCTCCGTTATAAATTATTATATCCCCTGTATATATATAAAGTATTTTGGAGTTGAAAAATTGCGTAGGATGTTAAAAAACTTTACAAAGTTAACAAAAACCTTTATCGCTTGATAATTTCCTCTATTTTTGCCCAATCAAAATGTCTTGAATTAGAAAATTCTATTAATTCCGATGGATTAAGATTTTTAAGCTGTTCAAATGCTATATTGTAATCTTCATCTGCATTCATTGAAAGGCAAGGGATTTCAGCTTCTTCGGCAAGTTTTTCAACTTTAATATCATAAGATAGAGCAAGAGTCTTTATTCCATACTTAATCGCAATTAAATTGGCATGAAACCGCATTGCTATAATATATTCAAGTCTAGATATTTTTTCGAGAATTTCTTGTGAAGTTTGATTAAAAATTAAAGTTGTTTTAATTTCAGGGTTAATTGATTTTAAAATCTCCTCAAAATGGCTGCAAACACTTAAATCAAGACTATCCTGAAAAGAATAAATTTCTATTTCTTTATCCGAAAAATCTTTATTAATTTGTTTTGCCAATTTTAGCAGTAATTCTTCTTTTAGACTTTTAAAACTTCTTAACTGTATTCCTGCTTTATTTGAAGGGCGATATTCGGGCAGAGTCAAATCAAATAAAGGATCACAAACCAATTCGGCATCTACACCCCATTTACGAAGCAACAAACGGCTTTTTCTATCTCTAACAGTAACTAATGCACATCTTTGTAATGTTTTTTTTGTTAAAAAAGCGCCGAATTTATTTTTTATAGGTCCGAGTCCTTGAGCAAAAATTATTACTTTTTTCCCGAAAAATAAAGCTATGTTTATAACTAAAAGGTAGTAAAGCAAACTTTTTAAGCTGGTTGCGTCTTGAAGCAAGCTCCCACCGCCTGAAATTAAAATATCGCACCTGCTGACTTCAAAAATAATCTGGCGGAGGCAAAATAAAAATGAAGATTTAACACCGTATAATTCAGAAGTTTTTTTCGGATTTTTGGACAAAACTCTTACTTTCAGATTCCATTCTTTAAGTTTTGCGGTCAAAACACCCAAAATTGCTTCATCGCCAAAATTGTCAAACCCGTAATAACCTGATATTAAAATTTTTTTTGGGTTCTTACTAAATTTTTTCATACTCTGCATAAACTTCTTCTTTTGTAGGTATTGATTTAATTGCTCCAATGTTTTGGGCTTGAAGACCGGAAACAACCGATGCTAGCTTTGTAGCTTCAAAAGGAGAAAATCCTGAAGAAATTGCGTGTAAAAATCCGCCATTAAATGCGTCACCTGCAGAAGTTGTATCTACAGTATAATTTGAAAAGAATTCGCAAAAAACTATATCTCCGGCGTAGCCTGTGTAATATCCGCCATTTTCGCTTGATTTAATTACAACATTATTTACTCCTAAATCCCAAAAATACTTAATAACTTTTTCTGCTGAACTTATTTCAAAAAGTTTGGCTATATCATTTCTATCACTTAAAAACAATATATCAATACTGTTTATAACATCCTCAAAGGCTTCTTTAGCTTCTTCTGTAGTTGTAATCAAAGGGCTGTAGTTTGGATCGTAAGCCGTTGTAAGTCCCTTTTCTTTAGCTACCGCGTAAGCTTTTCCAACAGCTTCTTTAACAGATAATGAAAGGGTTTGAGCAATTCCTGAAGTATAAAATATTTTAGCATTTTCAAAGTATTGTTCAGAAATATCATCAATAGATAGCTTAGATGCCGCTGTCCTTTTTCTGTAGTAAGAAAATTCTTTCTCTCCGTTCTTAGGTCTTGCAAGTAAGTAAAGGCCGTTAAAATCACCTGTCAATTTAACCTGAGAAATATCTAATCCTTCGGCTTGCCAGCTGCCCATTAAAAATTCTTTAAAATAATCGCATCCTACACGGGTTATATATCCAACCTTTGAACCCAGACGTCTTGCCGCAACTGCTGCTGCTAGAGTATCTCCTCCATAATATTTATCTAAAGTCTGTGCCAGGCTAAGGCTGACATTACTTGATAATTCTATTAATCCCTCTCCGAGAGTTATTATATCTAATTTTTCATCCATAAGAATTATAAATCCTTCAATTTTTTAATAATGTTTTTTGCTTTTTTTGTAATTTCAGCGAAACTTGAATTTTCATAAAAACTTCTACCAACACCTACAGCTAATGCGCCTGCGCCTATATAATCAGGAACTTCATCTAATAAAATATTTCCTGAAGGCATAATATTTAAAAAAGGCATTGGTCTTAATAAATCTTCAATATAAAGGACACCGCCCAACGCTTTTGCAGGAAATACTTTAAGCAAAGGTACACGTGTTTTCCAGGCATTATACGCCTCATTTGCTGTTGAAACGCAAGCAATAAAGGGGATTTCTTTATCTTTTGAAATCTTTACCATATTCATCTGAAAAATAGGAGAAGATAATATTTCAGCCCCGGCATCAATAGCTTTAATTGCCTGTTGTCCGGTTATAACACCCCCTGCAGCTACTACTGCATTTCTGGATACTTCATGAATTGCCTGATATAGAGAAAAATTTTCAATATTTATCTCCAAAACTTTAATTCCGCCCTCTATAAGTGCATTTGCAGTATCTATAGCATTTTGCGCATCAGAACTTCTGATTATAGGATATATTTTTTCTTCGGATAATTTTTTGATGAAGTTTTCTTGCATAATTCCCTTTTCTTATTTGGATTGCCGCTTTGCTCAAGTTAGAAGTAAAATTCAATTCTATTGTTTAATACACCGTTACAAGGCGTTTAAAATGTTAAAGCAAGCCAAAAGAAACAATTTTTAATAATTTTTGTATTACATAATAGTCTCTTTTCGAAATTTATTATATCATGATAAACATGAAAATGATAAAAAATCCCAAATCCGCAATAATTGTTTTTTCAATTTTTACATTTATAACAATCATGTACATAATCTCTGCGTCATTTTTTGAACCCAAAGCTTACAATTTCATGGTTCAAAATTTTTCTGCAAACAAGCATGGTTCAAATGAAATAGTCATTATTACAATTGATGATAAATCTTTAGCAAGAATAAGGTGGCCATGGAAAAGAGAACTTTACAGTAAAATATTCAGGTATTTAAATGAATATACACAAGTAAAAGCAATAGGCTTTGACGCTATTATTGCCACTCCTGATATAGAAAATCCTAGTTCCGATGCTAAATTCTATTCCTCTATAAAAAACATTGATAATATTGTGGCAGGTTTTGTTCCGTTAAATTCACCCTATGTTTCTAAATCAAACGGTGAAAAATATGATAAAAAATTCAAAAAAAAATTCTCGGTTAAAGTGAAGGATGAAAGGAGAAAAAAGTCAACTTCTTTTTATCAAAGCTTATCAAAATTCCCAAAGGATTACTTTAATTCCGTTAATAAAGTAGGCTCTGTTATAACCACACCTGATTCTGACGGCTATATAAGAGCTATAGATCAATTTATTGACTATAAAGGAACCTTATACCCTTCTCTTTCGCTTAGAATTTATGCTTTTTTAAATCCTGACAGTAATTTTATAATAAAAGATAAAAAAATAACTGCTACAAATTTAAACTTAAAAATCCCGACATTTACTAATTACAATGGAATTTTTAATAATATTCATTACTATAATACTTTACCGGATTCGGAATACTCACACAAAACCTATTCAGCGATAGATATAATGGATTCTTTTGATAATCTTAAAAAAGGCAAACAACCGCTGATTTCGCCACAAGTATTTGAGGATAAGATTGTTATGGTCGGAGCAAATGCAAAAGCTATTGCTGTTGGTCTGGAAGATATAAAAAGAACACCTGTTTCAAATAATTTCCCGGGCGTGGATATTCAAGCTACAAATCTTGATAATATTATGCACAATGAGTTTCTTATTCAAACAACTCTTTTTCAAGATATTTTAAGCGTAATAATACTTCTTCTTGCTACTTTTTTGGTTATAAAATATTTTTCATTATTTGTTTCACTTGGAATAGTCGCACTAATAATGATTACATACATAGCTATTTGTGTTATTTGCTACCGCTTTAATCTCGTAATAAGTGTTATAACTCCTATAACGCTCCAAGTAATTACAATGACCATAGCATATTCTTACAGATTTATTCTGGAAGGACAGAATAAAGAAAAAATTAAAAGTGCAATGGGAAAATATATATCAAACGACGTTATGCAAGACGTTGTCAAGAACATCGACAAACTTAAACTTGGCGGAAAACGTGCTAATGTAACAGTGCTTTTTGCTGATATAAGAGGTTTTACTTCAATGAGTGAAAAAATGAGTGCGGAAGATGTTTCTGTTATACTTAATGAATATTTCACCGAAATAGAACCCATAATAAGCAAGCATAAAGGTGTTATTAATAAATTTATCGGGGACGCTGTTTTAGCAATTTTTGGAGAGCCGATTCAAGACAAAAATCATGCGCTTAATGCTGTTAAATGTGCAAATGCTATGCTTGAAAAAGTAGAGGCACTGCAAAAAAAGTGGATAAAAGAAGGTAAGCCGAAAATAGAAATCGGTATAGGTATTAATACCGGTGAAGCTTTTGTCGGGAATATTGGATCAGAAAAAAGACTTGAATATACAGTAATCGGTGATGTAGTGAATCTTGCGAGCAGAATTGAAAGCTATAACAAGGTTTATAAAACAAAATTTTTAATAAGCTCAACAACTTACGAGAAAGTACGCAATATTGCGGATGTAATAAAAATTTCTGAAGTTTCAATAAGAGGAAAATCTAAAAAATTAAACATTTATGAAATTTTGAGGCTTGTTTAATAACTTACCTGAATATTATTTCAAATATTTTTTTTGCAATTTCTGTCTTATGCGCTTTTTCTATCTTTTCAATATTTCCGGATTTATCAAGAACACAAACTTCATTATAATCACTTGAAAATCCTATATCTAATCTCGAAATATCATTTACAATCAAAAAATCGCATCCCTTTTTTTTAATCTTTTCTTTTGCATTTTCCAAAATGTTTTCATTTTCGGCGCAAAAACCTACTACAAGTTGATTTTTATGCTTGATTGAGCAAGACTCTTTTAAGATATCCGGGTTTTTAATAAGATTTATTGAAATTTCATCTTTTGATGTTTTTTTCATCTTTGAATTCGCAATTTCTTTTGCACGATAATCACCTACAGCGGCCGCCATAATCAAACTGTCAGCATTATCAAACTCTTCTTCAACAGCTTCTTTCATTTCAATTGCTGATTGAACAATCTCAACTTTGTAAGGCTTTTTGACTTCAACCGTAGAAATCAAAACAACTTCTGCACCTTGTTTGTAAGCTTCGTCAGCTAAAGCAAAGCCCATTTTCCCCGATGAAAAATTAGAAATAAATCTTACAGGGTCAATTTTTTCTTTTGTTCCTCCTGCCGTCACAACAATTTTTTTACCTGAGAGTTTTTTTTTTGTACCTAAAATTTCTATAGATTTGTCAAAAATATTTTCAACCGGACATAATCGACCGCTTCCATTGTAGCCGCAGGCTAAAAAACCCTCTTCAGGTTGGCAAATACGGTAACCGTTTTTTTTCAGTTTATCCAAATTTTCTTGTATAATTGAGTTTTCCCACATATTGCAATTCATTGCAGGAGCAAGAATTACAGATTTTTTAAAAGCACATGCAACTGAAGTTAATAAATTATCACAAATTCCTGTTGCTAATTTTGAAATAGTGTTTGCGCTTACAGGAGCTATAATAAAAATATCTGATTCATCCGCAAGTGAAATATGTTCAGGAGTAAATTCTTCAACATCAAACTGTTCAATATAAACAGGATTTTGACTCAGGGTTTGTAAAGTAACTTTAGTTACAAAATTAATAGCATTCGGCGTAACAATAACTTTAACATTTGCACCCTGCTTTTTATACATTCTGATTAATTCACAAATCTTATAAGCTGCAATTCCGCCGGTTATCCCTATTAAAATATTTTTTCCGCTAAGCATCAGCAAATCCTTTCGGCGTTTATAATTTTTTCAAGTTCCGATACTGCATTTTCAATCTTGTCATTTATAATAACATAATCAAATTTTTTTGAATTCTTTAATTCAAAATTTACAAACTCCAACCGCTTAGAAATAGCTTCTTCACTTTCTGTATTGCGGCTTCGAAGCCTGAACTCTAAATCGTCAAAAGAAGGCGGAGAAATAAAAATCAAAACTGATTCAGGCATTTTTTCTTTAACTTGCAACGCTCCTTGTGTATCAATTTCTAAAAGTAAATTATTGACTTTCCTCAAGCTTTTTTTTATAAATTCTTCTTTAGTTCCGTAATAATTGCCTGAAAACTCTGCCCATTCAAGAAATTCATTATTTTTTATGCTTTCTAAAAATTCTTCTTTTGAAACATAAAAATAATTAATACCATCAATTTCTCCCTCTCTTTTTTTTCTTGTTGTGTAAGAAATTGAAAGGCTAAAATCAGGATTTTTTTTAAAAAAACTTTCTATTACAGTTCCTTTTCCGACACCTGAAGAACCTGAAATAACAAATAATTTTTTCTTTTCATTTTGCATGAATAAATTATACACTAAAAAACAAAAGTTGTTCTTTTATGATAAAATAATTGAGTTATTATATGTTGAAAATTAAATTCCATGCTGAAAATTGTTCAGCATTACAGAATAAGAGTAAAATTAAGTAATCAAGGAAAAAACACTATGAAAATGTCAAAGCTTTTTGTGCAAACTTTAAGAGAATTCTCTGCGGACGCAGAAGTTATTTCTCATAAAATGCTTGCGCGTGCAGGTTATATAAGAAAATTAGCAAGCGGAATTTATAATTATTTGCCTCTTATGTGGAGAGTTTTAAGAAAAATTGAAAACATCGTTAGAGAAGAGATGGATAAAGCAGGTGCTCAGGAGCTTCTAATGCCTTTTGTTCAACCAAAGGAATTATGGGAAGAATCAGGGAGATGGGATGTCTACGGGCGTGAGCTAATGCGCCTTAAAGACCGTCATGACCGAGATATGTGCCTTGGACCAACACATGAAGAGATTATAACAACAATTGCCCGAGATGTTTTAAAATCTTATAAACAGCTCCCTGTAAATTTATATCAAATACAATCGAAGTTCAGAGATGAAATAAGACCTCGGTTCGGACTTTTACGAGGACGTGAATTCTTGATGAAAGATGCTTACAGCTTTGATATTAATGAAGAAGGATTGGATAAAGAATACGAAAACATGGCTGCAGCTTATAAAAGAATTTTCGAACGATGCGGTCTTGAAACAAAAATGGTTCAATCAGATTCCGGAGCAATAGGAGGAAGTGTGAGCCATGAGTTTATGGTCTTGACAGATACAGATGCCGGGGAAAATGATGTATTCTACTGTGAAAACTGTGGCTATGCTGCAAATTCGAATCATGCAGTTTCAAAATTACCCGAAACGTTAACTGACGGTGGTTTTTCTAATCGTGAAGTTATTGATACGCCTGATACAAAAACAATAGAGGAATTAATTGAATTCCTGAAAGTGGAACCAACTGTTATTTTAAAAACCATTGTTTATATTGCCGATAAAAAACCTGTTCTCGCTCTTATAAGAGCAGACAAAGCGATTGAAGAAACAAAGCTTGCAAATGCATTGAATGCAAATGAAATAAGAATAGCTTCAAATGTCGAAATTGAAGAGCTTATGTCTGAAAAAGGGTTTAATGCAAAAGCAGGATTTATTGGACCTATTCAAATATCAGGGGTTAAAATTATAGCGGATAAAACAGTTCAAGACTTAAAAAACTTCGTTGTAGGATGTAATCAAACAGATAAGCATTTAGTAGGAGCAAATTTCGTAAAAGATTTGCCTGAAATAAAAGAATTTTATGACATAAGGCTTGTTCAAGAAGGTGAAATTTGTCCTGAATGCGAAGATTTTTTGAAAGTAACTCAAGGAATTGAAGTAGGAAATATTTTTAAATTAGGTACAAAATATTCTAAGCCTATGAACGCTGTATTCACAGATGTTGATGGCAAAGAAAAACCTTATGTTATGGGGTGTTACGGAATAGGTATTTCGAGAACCGCTGCTGCTGCAGTAGAAAGATATCATGATGAAAATGGAATAATCTGGTCTTCTGAAATTGCACCTTATAAAGTAATTGTTGTTCCGGTAAACATAAAAGATGAACTTCAAATGAAAGTTGCAACTGAAATTTACGAAAAACTGCTTTCTCAAGGAATTGAAGCAGTTATTGATGATCGTGACGAAAGAGCAGGAGTAAAGTTTAAAGATGCGGACTTAATAGGATTTCCTTACCGAATTACTGTCGGAAAAACAATCCAGGAAGGTCTGGTTGAATTTAAAATACGTGCAACCGATGAAATGATAAAACTTACTACAGAAGATGTAATTAAAAAATGCCTAAAATAATTAAATTTTAAATATTCCCTAAATGACTAATTTACTTATCTTGCCTATATGAGATTAAATAAGAATTATTATTCTATGTAGTAATTGAAAAGGATATTATTTTGGCGATAACTGTAAAAGATCAAGCAGAACTTGAAAGCGCAATAAGTAAAAAAGTACCTGAAATTGAAATTGAAGGTGATTTGGCAAATAAAGTATTAAAAATAAAAGCTACAGGAAAAATTGCCTGGGTTATTAGTTTTGTATCAGTAATCCTTTCTTTAAGCTTTTTCATAAGCACTTTAAGCAGTTTAAATTTAAAACGGGAAGCCTCTCTCCAATATTCTACAGCGTCTGTTGAGGTTTCAAAATCACAAAAAATGTATTTCAAAGAAGAACCTTCAAAAATTCCTCTTTTAGTTGCTGCTTTAGCAATTGGTTTAATTTCAGGAGGAATAGCCATCTTTTTAACTTATAAAAACAAATATCGTATTATAGAAACAGCTAAAAATAAATTGACTTTAAAATTAAAAGAATAGTTGCAAGGTTACGGTTCAAAGTCCTTTTTTTTATGTTATACTTTTTTAAAGTAATGTCATGCTTAAATATCTTTCAGAATAGCATATGGTGGAAGATACTTAAAGTTTTATAGAAAGGGAGGGATTATGAAAAAAATTATTATTTCGGGGCTTGTTGCAGGAGTTGTAATGCTTGTAACCGCATTCATTTTTAATCAAGCTTTTTATTATTTTTTACCTGTATTAAAATTGGAATATTCTAATACTTCATTATATAGAGCGATGGATGACCCTGTAATGATGCTTTATTTCTTACATCCTTTATTTTTGGGGTTTATCTTAGCTTTTGTTTGGAATATAACGAAAGATGCATTTGTTTCGAAAAAAGGTCTTCCCAGAGGTATTCAGTTTGGACTTATATATTGGCTTATTGTCCTTCCGGGACTGTTTATAAGTTATATTTGTTCACCATTTTCTCTGCTTGCAGTTTGTACATGGGGAATAGTTACTTTTGCACAAGCGTTATTAGCCGGATTAATCTTAGAGAAAATGAATGCTTAAAAGGAGCCTATGAATGACAGATTGTATTTTTTGTAAAATTATAAACGGAGAAATTCCTTCAACAAAACTTTATGAAAATGATTATATAATAGCGATAGAAGATATTAACCCTAAAGCAAGGGTTCATTCTTTAGTTATTCCCAAAAAACATATAGAATCATTAAATGAGCTTGAAGATGAAAAAATTATGTCTGAACTCATTAAGGGAGTAAAAAAAATTGCAGAAATTAAGAATGTGAAAGCCTACAGAGTGCATATAAATACAGGAAAAGAAGAAGGTCAAATTGTTTTCCATCTTCACGTTCATGTTTTGTCAAATACAGTAAATAAACAGTAAGAGTAAAAAGTAAATGAATATACTCTTTTTTAACCGTTTACCTTATATCAAGGAGAAAAATGAAAGAACAATTTTATAAAGAAATTACACCGGCAGGATTTGGGATAGCAATAAAAGTTAAAGAAGTTTTATTTTCTAATCAATCACCTTTTCAAAAAGTTGAAATTATTGATACAGATTCAGCTTTAGGCAAAATTTTAACACTTGACGATTTAATGATGACAACAGAAGGTGACGAATATTTTTATCACGAAATGATTGCGCATATTCCTATGATGTCGCATAAATGCCCTAAATCTGTTCTTGTAATAGGTGGAGGTGACGGCGGAACAGTAAGAGAAGTCTTAAAGCACGACACAGTTGAAAAAGTTATCCTCTGCGAAATTGACGGAATGGTAATTGATGCATGTAAAAAACATTTGCCAACTATTGCAGACAAATTATATGACCGTCGTGTTGAAATCTTGGTCGAAGATGCAATCGAATATATTAAAAATAAAGAAAATGAATTTGATGTAATTCTGATTGACTCAACCGATCCTATGGGACCGGGCGAAGGTTTATTTACACAGGAGTTTTACACAAATGTTAAAAAAGCTCTTAAAAAAGGCGGAATTGTTTGTGCGCAATCAGAATCTCCCGTTGTAAATAAAGAAGAAATCAAAAAAATGTATACTCTATTGAAAAAAGTTTTTCCTATAACTTCAACTTATACCTCGCCAATCCCTACATATCCTGGCGGATATTGGGCATGGGCTTTTTGTTCGGAAGAAGTCGAACCGCTTTCTTATATTGACGAAAAACGCTGCGAAGAGGTTACAAAAACTTGCAAAATTTATAATAAGGAATACCACATGGCACGTTTTGCGCTGCCGAATTTTTTGAAAGAATTATTATAAATTGTAACAAAAGAACCTCTTTTTGATACTTTCAGCACAATACAAAATTTCTATCTAACTGTAATTATGCAATCATAAATTTTATCAATTTTTTCCTTCATGTCTGAAAATTGTTCTTTTAAGTCTCTGACACTGCTAAGGGTTGCAAATCTTTCTTCTGCATCGTTTAATATCTCTCTGTGTTTTTTTTCAAGTTGTTCGGGAGTTACAACTATTCTTTGCTGTATTAAAAAAACCATAATCGCTATTAAAATCGGGGAGTAGTGTAGTAAGTTATTCATATATTCCTTTCGTATCAAAATTTTTCCTGTTTACCGTTTTTCGTTCACTAAATACTTATCGGCCAATAAAATTCGACCAAATAAGAAGCCGCATCCATGGGATGTCCCAGAAACTTTAATTCTTTTGCCTGTTTTATTTGATGGTAAGAAGGTAAATCTATTTTTGAAGAACCTTCTTTGTATCTTAAGTTATAAATATTATAAAGAAGTTTTTCACATTTTTTGTCAACAAAAAGCCTTATTTTGTCGTCAGCAGAACGGATTTTTGAATTAAAAGCCATGATTCTGTTCTTGATCGGAGGATTAAAAGCTTTTATTTGAACTTCTATATCTTCATAACCAAACCGCTCTAACTTCTTTTTAATAATTACATAGTTTGTAAATTCGCTTGTACAACTTCTGTTATCGCCGGAAGCATCGCCATTTATAATAATTTTGCCCTGATGTTTAGGGTAACGGTAGCAAAATTCATCGCAAGCTTTTGCAGTTGTAGTGTTTTCAATTACTATTTCATCAAAAAAGAAAACTTTATCATTTGTTTTATGCGCTAAAATCCATGCCATAGGATCTACATTAAAATCACATGTAATATGTAAGTCCATATCAGGCTGATATTTAATTTCTTTAATGTTTTCATGTGTAAAATCTTTTATAACAAGTCCCGAATCATATTCTCCGTTTTGAGCAAGTACAAAAATCCGGTAATATTCTTCATCATAAATTTTTTTTAATTCTTCACAAAAACCGTCAGGAAGATAAATGTTTTCCGTTGTAGGGGCTGAAATCAAACGATAATTAGGCTTATAATCCTCAACAACGGTTTTATAAACCCAACCTCGCTGCGATTCGGGGTTAGTATGCCCAAAAATTCTGTATGTAAAATTTTTCCACTCTTTTTTTATTTTCTGCCTCATTCTTCCCAGCAGCATTTTAAAAGTTGAAAAAGGAATATCGGACATTTCCTCAATTTCAGCAAAGCCCAAATTTAAAGATTTTAATTTGTTCGGTTCATCAAAATGTCTAAATAGAATTTCAGAACCATTTTTAAATATTAATTTTTGTAAAGAAGATGACCAGTCATAATCTTTACCGTCTAAAAATTTTAAATTTTCCAAATGTTCAAAATATGCTTGGAGAGTAGTATCTCTCACCAGAGTATAAGTTTGAGCCCCTACAAGACCTCTGATTCCGGGGAATTTCATACATAACAAAATCCCGAGCAGAGAACCTGCAAAAGTTTTTCCTGAGCCAAATCCGCCCTGATACACTGCTACATCCAAACTATAATTATGCGGAATTTCTAAAAACTCCCGCTGTGCTTTTAATAAATTGTATTCCATTTTCTCCCATTTTTAATATAGTAAACGGTAAACGGGATGTGTCTCCGTTCACAATCCACTAAATCTCTTAACTAATTCTTATTGCTCTCTAATAAAAAATTATTAGCATTTTCAATTCCATATTGTTCAAGTGCAAATTTAAAACATTCAAGCCAATTAACCTGATTAGCAACAACCGGAACTTCCGCAAAAGATCTAATAATCGTAAAAAGTTCATTTAAACGAGTTTTTCTCTCAAGGGAAGCTTTTCTGTCGCCATAACGATAAATATAATTTTCATTTCTGATTCCATCATCAATCTCAATAAATAAAGTTCTTCCTCTGTCATTTATACTTATTACTTCTCTGCCTAGTTTAAAATTAGCAATAAGTTCTGCTGTTTTTTCAACCATAGGAACAATTATTTTTCGGTTAATTGAGTCAAGAAGCATATTTAATCTTGCCGTTTGACCATTCACAGAATAATTTAATTCAGTAGCTGTTCTTTCTTCAGATTGAAGCTTTCCTGACATATTATTAAAAATCCCTGTAGCACTTTCTATTGTTGATTTAAAATAAGTTAAAAATTCCCATCCCTGCATTGCTTTATCAAAACTTAATGCTGTAGGAGCAGTGGGCATTAAAGCCGCATCATATTCAATAATTTTCCCCGGTTTTACTATCTGTTCACCTTTAAAACAGCCTTTAGGCGCCAGATAAGGCGGATTCATCATTAAAGCAAGTGCATCAATTTGTTTATTTAAAATAGTTGAAGAAATATTGTTTAAAATCAAAGCAACTCTCAGAGGAGAAATCCCCCGACCTGTATTCGGATTTTCAATAATATTTGCATGAATGAAAGGATTAGTTATAAAAGGGTTTGGTTCAAAACGAATTATTTCGCTTCGTCCTGCCACAACAACCAGCCAATTTTTAAGTGATTCACCATCACTTAACTCAATATCTCCCCAATATTCTAAAACTTCAACCCTATTATCATTAACGGATTTATTTGTTTCTTTTTTAGTTTTATTATCAACAATCCCTTTCAATTTTTTAATCTTTTCTTCGGTTAAAAGATTGTTTGCTTTATTCACTTTTAACTCATCAATATCAGAATACGTTCTGTATACTTTTACACAATTATCCCAATTATCTCGCATATTTTTATCAAAAACAAAATCCTCAGGTCTAACATGTTTTACTTTAGGGTTATCATAAACAATTTTACTTTCAACAATAAAACCGTCTTCTGTCGGCGAGACCAACTGTTCTTCAACACTTTGAGCCCGTCTTATCGATTTAATTTTTGTTTCCCAACCCACAAACAAAGTACTCTCTCCAGCTTCAACAATTCCATCAACAACTTTTTCAAGCTCATCTTCAAGTTTCATTTGTTCAAAAACATTAACCAGCATTGCCTTTTGTCTATTTGCAAAAGATTGCGCCTGAGGAGTAGAGCCCGAAACATCAAACATCGCATCAGGATGTGAATATAAATTATCAGTAATGTGAGATTTTAAAGTTTGAGCAAGCTCATAGATATCTGGTAATTCTATTTTTGAGTCCCATCCATTAAGCTGAGAATTTTGGTTATTATAAATAGTATTGCGAAGAATTTTTATGTCTTTAAGCTGTTCAAGTCTAACATCCTCCAATTCATCATATTTTTGAGGAATTTTTTGAATAAACAGAATCTCCTCATCTTTATTCAATGTAAATGTAAAATCTTCATTTGTTTTTTCAAATCGCATTTTTATCTCCTTTTTATTAAATAGAAGTGAAAGGTGAGAAGGGAGAAGAGTATTAGCTCTTTTCATCTCTCACTATTGAAAATACTTCAATATCTTGTAAAACCCCTCTTTTAATCGTCTCCGCTTTCAAAAGTGCTTCTTTATTAAATCCTGATTTTTTCAATAAAGTTTTAACTTTAAAATTTTGCACAAAAACACAAGCTTTTAATTTTTTAAAATTATATTTTTTAAAACAATATTTTATGAATTTTTGAGCACAAATTTTTGTATATTTACCCCAAAATGCAGGGTTAAAACAAGTTGTAATTTCCGCCGAATGAAAATTATCTTTGCTGCCTACCCAATTATCCAAAAATACAAAACCGCTGAATTTCTCACTTTTTTTATCTACAATAGCCCAAAAAAAAGGACTTGTTTTTTCAATCAAATCAATTACAGCATCAACTGATGATTTTTGATTTTTAAGAAAATAATCATCATGCAAATATCTGGAAAATCTTTCATATAAACTTATTATTTGCGGTAAATACTGAATATTCTTAAATTCTTTTTTTTTTCTGTTTATTATTATTTTTATAAATTTACTCATTACGTTTTACCTTTTGAATTTAATCTTTTTGTAATATCAAGCTTTCAGCTAAGAATATTTGCCTACTCTTATTTTTCGGCAAGAATTACATTACGTTTACCCTCTTGACTTTTCTTGTATATAAATATACAATTGTTTAGAGTGGAAAGGGGCATCTATGAATTTAGAAGAGATAATTTTCCAACAATACAAGCTTTATGCAGAGCAAAAAGAAAAATTTGTAGACAGAAGTTTTTTTACTAATAAATTTTATTTATTATTAGTTTTAGTTATTATTTTAACAATGTTTTTAACAAAAGATTATTCTTTTCCTTATGGATTATCTTCAACATTTATTTTTAGTATTGCCGGTATAGCTATTTGTCTTTTATGGTGGATAAATGTAGATTCATATAATTTTTTAATAAAAGTAAAACTTTCAAAAGTTTTGGAAGAGATGGAAAAAAGGTTGCCTGCTCAACCTTATACACAAGAATTTTTGGTCATTAAAGATTTTAGGAAAAATAAAAGAGAATTTTTATTTGCTGATATACAAAAAATATTAGCGATTCTGGTTTTATTATTATTTTTTATTCTATTTATAAACGAAGCTCTAATTCTTCTTTTAAATTAATTTCCAGCAAAATTCTCTCATAATGGACGCCTAACATTCTATTTTCTCGAATTTTACATAAATATTATCGGTTGAAAAAGCATCCATTTGACCTGATTTAATCTTTTCTCTTATTACATTTTGTAATCCCAACATTGCCTCTGCCTGCATACCATTTATATATGTTTCTGTTTTATTACTTCGGTTAAACAGCTTGTAAACTGCTTGTTTGCTGAATATTAATTTTGCAGGAACTTTTGAAATATCCGTAATAATTTGTTTTTTAGGTTTTTCTTGTGCTTTTTTAACCTCTGTTTTTATCTCTTCTTCCATTTTTATCTTGATTAATTCATCAAGTGAAGCATGGGTTAAAAGTCTTTGCTCCAGTTCGTTTTCATCTTTTTTTGTCATTTGTTTTGCTCCTTATTTGGCAAAAAGCTAAAAGTAAAATACTAAAAAGTAAGATAAGAACTTTTTCGCCTTTTGCTCTTATATTTTGTCTTCATCTAGATTATTAATCGTTATAATTTTTGTTTCAGGAATAACTTCATCGCTTACCTTTGTATTAAAACAAAGGTACTTACATAAATATTCAAGGGCTCTTAAACCAACTGCAGCATCACGAAGCTTTCTTCTACCGGTGAAACCGCCATCCTTATCTAATATTTCTTCCTCTTCAAGTGAAAATTCAGCTATTTCTAATAATTTTTGGATGACGTATCCTTTATGAATCCTTAAAGAAGAAATATTATGTTTAAGTTGGAACTTTATCTCTTTTATTACGAAATTGTTAGATAGTAAATTTTCTGTAACAAATTTTAAATCTTTGGACTTATACCCCGCTCTTTTGGCTGAAACCTCTGCATCGAGGGTTTTTATATATTCTGAAACAAATTTTTTTTGTTGTTTTGTTAAGTTTTTCATTTTACATTTCTTATAAATTATTTGTATTTTTTGAAAAAAAATTATATAATAGTCATGCTATTTATATTTCGGCTAGTGTAAAATCTTAACAGGGGGGGACAGATAATGTTTAACTGAGAATATCAGGGGCATGTTTTAATATTTCCTTTTATTTGGCTTGCCTTTTCCAGTTAAAAATTTCTTACCTTCCTGTTTTTTATTTTTATTGTCTTGTTATTTTTATCCCGGGTGTTTCAAGTGCGCTTGCACCTATTTTTGCCCTAATGCTTGCAAGCGAATCCTTGTACATTCCATACCAGTAAGAGAACTTAGAATATTCTGTATTACCTTTTAGTCTCATACATGTTCCATAAATTAATATTGGCTCAACAAAAGGAAACGGAATAACTGAGATATCTTCTTTATCCTTCATTGAAGAAATATCAATCCTATTTATATCTTGAGCAAAATTATTTGTATAATAAATAATTTCCACTGTTTTATTTTCATTAAAAATTGGAAGTAAAATCTTATCGTTAAATACCGTATAAGAACCAGAAGGTTGTTTATTCCTTAAAAATTTTTCAAAATCGCTATAAAATTCATATTTTTCATTCTCTATATATAAAGAATGAATACGTCCTGAAATAGTATTGAAAATTTCACCAGTATTTTTAGGTAATTCGACTTCAAGTTTTCTTAAAAGAAAATTCCAATTATCAAAACCACAGACTTCTGCATTAATAATATTAAGAATATTTTTAATTTTTTCATGATCATTTTTTACTAAATCAGTAAATTCAGAACATTTTTTATAATTGAGTTCAATCAAACATTTATTTATTAATTCAAAATAATTCATTAATTCTCCTTTTATAACTTTAAACGGTGAACGGAAAACAGTAAACAGACTTTTCTATTTACCATTTACCGTTTACTATTAACGTATTAGCCCCTTTTTAAGCTGCTCCATAATTAAAGGCTCGTACTTTGCAAATTCTGCACCGTTCATTTTTCCGATTTGTTCACGAGTAAAAGATCTTGAAAGATTCTTGTCAGTAAAACCCGCCTTTTGGGCGTTTGCTGTTAGTCTTTGCTTTGCTGATTCATTTGAATTTTTCAAAACCTTGCCATGACTCATCTTTTGTAAATATCTGTCAATAGCTGTTTTTTCAACAATTCTTATTATTTCAGATATCTTATTAAGTTCTTCTTTTCCAATATCTGCACCGCCTGATTTTAAGTAGTTCAAAACTTCTTTTCTTCCATCGGAATTAAAAAAATCAGGATTACTTTTGCTGAATTCTTCAAAAACTTTATCTGAGTTTATGCTTCCATTTTCTTTTTTATTTAATTGCGAGGCAGTAGATAGATTTCTTTTAATCTTCTCCGTTTGTACTATCTTATCAAATGCTTTCTTTAGTACTTGTTTCTTTAAATTTTGTCCTTGTCCTGAGGAGAGGAAGCCTGATTGCACAAGTTTTTGAACTTTTGCAAAATCACTGGCTAAAGCATTCTCTATCTGATTCTTTGCTTGAGATTTTTTTAAATTTTGAATATTATTAAAATCTGCCTCATTATTTAATTTTTCCTGCATAAACCTTTCTTGATTAGCTTGTTTTCGTTCTTTAACAATATCAAGTTTTTCAAGAACTTCATTGTAAAGCTCCTTATCAGTTTGGTTATCAAAGATACAAGAAACATCAGAATCTTCCGCTCCGATATTCTTTTGTTCTTCTTTCTCTTGATTTGGATTATCTGCTTCAGCTTCCACATCAGGTGTTTGTGGTTCCTGGCGATCGACATAAGACGAACTTTCTATATCTTCTAAACTCATTTATTCCTCCAAACTTTTTACACTTTTCATATATTCTACAGATTTCTCAATAGCTTCATCTATAAATTTTGATAAAAATACAGAAATAATCCCTTTGAATATAAAAGGAACAGGTAGCATTGAAACAATATACTCAATTGCTGCTGATTTTTTTTCTTGGCCTGTAGATGTAGAAAGTTTTTCTTCTGTCATAATAACAGCTGAATAAGCAAGATCTGTTATAGTGTTCTTTAGATTACTAAACATATTTTTCCTTTCTAAAGAGTAAAAAATAAACGGTAAACGGTGAACAGAATTATCTATATTTACCGTTTACACTTTACACTTCATTTGACTATACCGCTGTAACAATCATTTTAGCTAAAGCCTTCGGCTGAACTGTTTTAGCGCCATATAAATATAACCCTCTAACAAGGTCAGAAAAACTGTCTTTATCTCTTAATGTTTCTATTTTCGATAATTGAGAAGCAAAAGTTATAGCTTCATTTGTTCCTGCAAGCACATAATAATGACCGTCTGTTGCTGTTAAATTCGTACTCACAAGTACATCCATGCCTGCAATTCTGCCGATTGCTCCATCTCTAAGGGTTTCATCAGCTACATTATGCGCACCTATAAATTCTGTACTTTGAAGTAAAAAAGACTCTATAGTCGGATTAATAACAACCCAGGGTTTTTGGTTGTTAGAAAGTGCATTTGAATTTTTAAGTTTTAAAGCAAGCTCAACAAAGTAAGAATATATTGTTGTTTTGTCCAGTGTAACAGCTGTTCCGCTGTTTACTACGTTTTCTACATCAGCATAAGCATATTGAGCTAAAAGATAAGAATCCTGAACTTCCTCAATCGCATTTTTTGCATTTTGCAAATGTGCTTCCATAATATCCTGATTTGCTTGTGCTTGAGCGATATCCCCAATTTTAAATGCAAAGAATTTTTTTTGATCAATAACTAAATCTGTTTCTGTAGGATTTAATTCACTGTAAGAAATTGCTGAATCAGTAACAGTTGAAATAGTAACTTCTGCAGGAGTAATTATCTTTACGGTATCTCCCTGATTCTTAATTTCCCCTTCATAATTCCTGTTAACACATTGAAGCATAACACAGTTCTTTGCTAACATGTTGTTTAATTTTTGACTCCAAATTTCAGGTATAAACGCTGAATAATGTGCTGTTGATGTTTCGTCAGTCATTTTTTGTTCCTTTCTTAATTATGTATACTACTATTTAAAAAGACTTAAAAGCCTAATAGTTAAAAAGTCTTTTTAATTAAATCTTTAATTTTTTCAATGTTCAATAAATTTATTCATCTAAATAAACTTCTTTAAATTCCAGACCAATTATTGCAGTATTCTGTTCAATTTCAGAACCTTCAACACAAAGTTGGACAGAATAATTAGACTCAGAAATTTCAGTTTTATATATTGAATTAGAACCAATTGACCAAATACTATTTACAGAATTCTCATCATTCCAGTAAGTATTTAAATTTGAAGGTACATTTTCGGCATACCAAATTAAATTTTCTGAATTCGATGAAAATACAGTATCTTCATCATCTTTATAGGTACTATCATAATTTTTATAAACTGAAAAATTAAAATTATTATCATAAGACTCATCTAATACAAAATAAAATTCTTCAATTGTTTTTCTTACATTAGAATCCCCGGAAGCTAAGAACGGAGATTTCCACATAAATTTAACAGCTTCTCCGCTGAAAGTATTCCCAAAATCTTCTTTGTAAATTCGCCCTGTTTTATCAGCAGTTAAAATTCCATCCTCATATAAACAAGCTGTTGTTATATCTTGAGGAAGAACTCTCTTGAACCAAGCTTCGTTAATATAACTATATATCCAAACTGTATGAAAATAATCATCATTTTTGTAGGGAATAAAATACCAAATTTGATTTTTGGCTTCATAATGCAAAGCAATAATTTTATCAAAATGTGTTTTATCAAAATTTTCAAATTCGGGCTTTATTTTTAAAGAAATTTCACCACCAAGCTGAATTTGGCTTAAAAGTCCAGCTTGTTCCATAGAAAAAATACCCTGATTTATAAAATATTGTTTATTATTAACAGTAACAACTCCGCTAAAAGAAGTTGTTCCCTTATCCACAAAAGGAGTTATTGAAAAATCCTCATTACTTGATCCCGATAAAAGATAAACAGAATTTTCTTTATAAATCGCCAAATAATCTTTATATGTTTTTAAGGCCGCAATATTACCTGTATCTGTATAAAAATTATTTATATATCCTGCATCGTTTTCCGTTGCAAAATCGTTATATTTTCCAAGAGCGGAATAATAAAGCTGGGATCCGCTTCCAAGCCAAACACGCCCTTTATATACACAGATTACATCAGATTTAACGGGGTTATCGTTGGAATCCAATAGATTGCAATTTTCTACTTCATAACCAATATCATTATTTATGTAGAATAAAGCATCTTTTTTCCCTCCGATAAGCACACCGTCTAAAAAATTCACAAAATTAACTCTTGAAGAACCATCAATTGTTTTATCAATCTGCGTTAAAGATAAAGTATTAGAATTATATATAAATAAATTACCGCTACTTGTTGCTATTAGAATATTACAGTTATTGCTATTTTTTACTTGGTGAATACCTATAATTTCTTCTTGTGATAAAAGACTTAACAACAATGTATTACCTTTTTGTCTTACAATTCCGCTGTTTTGTAAAATTTCAACATTTTCTGCATCTGCCCAGTAAAGTTTTTTTGTATTTAAGCCCAATGCTGTTTTACTTGCAGATTGATTAATTCCGCCTGCAAGATTATAAAAGTACGTCTGCATTTTGTGCCTCTTTTTTAGTCTTAATTACATAATTTATTTCATTTTTTTTATTTCCGGTTTGCCATTCCTGCACTATTTACTGATTTTCTCTTTCTTCATACCACTTAATCTTTGAACGTATAAAACTCCCTACATCATCTTTGCTTACCCATGGATAAGATGGTATAAAAATAATATCTATTTTTCCATGGCTGGTTGTTTTAGGATGTTTTTGCCCAAACTCATAATGTGTCATAACAGTTTCCGGAGTTATTACTATACGATACCTTTTAGCAAGTTTCGCACATAGCTTCATTGCAGCTTCAAATTGAATATTAGTAAGCGGAAAATTGCCTTGATTATTTTTATTTCTAAAATTAGCCATTCCGCACAGAGATACACCTATAGAACCTGTATTTCCTCCTCCGGTATGCATTGCATACTTTCCTTTTCTGCAGATCAAATTAGCTTCCGGCTTAAATTTTCCTAAATGAATTTTTCCTAAACTATCTATTAAATAATGATAGCGTTCTTTTTCATAAGAAGTAGGAACAGGTCCACCGGCTGTCCAATGTATGATAATTCGTTTCATTTTACTCCATTATGCAACTTTTATATAATACTGTTTAATATACTTTGCTACGGCGTTAGGTCTGTTTCTAGCGCCTAATTTAATAACAATTCTTGTAACATGAGTTTGGACGGTTCTTGCTGATATATGTAAATTACACGCAATTTCCTTATCAGAATATCCTTGACTTATCAGCTCAAGGATTTCTAACTCTCTTTTTGATAGTTTCATCATAATTCCTTAGATTTAGTTTTCTATTTATATTCTCAACACTAGCTAGTTACTTAATACTACACTTTAAATCTGAACTATGTCTAATGTATTTTCTTATAATAAAAAAAAAAAGGAGGGGCATAAATTGCCCCCCAACAGAGTAAGATAATTTAGGCGTTTCACGCCTTATTAGGATAGTTAGTAGGTAAAATAATTTAAAATTTATTCTCAAATAAACCTATTTTAAGAGAACTCAGATTTGAATAACATTTCTTTTTTACTCCAAATTCATTGTAATAAAGATAGAATTTTGAATTCGCGTTAAGTCGACCTTTTTCAGGCTCTTTTTCAAATAATATTAATTTTTTCAACTTTTTAAATAATTTTCTGGCTTTTTCATTAATTTTACGGTAAACCGAAACATTATTTTCAACATCAATTCTTGTAAGCTGAGTTACAGTATGCCCACAAACAGGACACTCTTCAAGATAGTCAACTTGTGCAAATAAATAATTTTCTTCCGGTAAAATAGAATAACTCTTAGACTTTCTCAAACCTGCACAACAATGAATATAACCCATAAATTCCCCTTTAAGTATACAACAAAGGCTTCTCCTCCTTATACTAACAGCAAACAGTTTTACCATCGTGGGTGTGAACCTTAACTACCAGCTGCAAATCATCTTTGATTTACAATTACAGTATAAATCATTATTCAAATTTGAAAAGTCCGCAGTATTACGTAACCCACTCTATGTAGGTATTTTTACGGATAAGAAAAAATAAGAACTAAAAGCAAAAAATCTTTTGATTTTTTTAAACATTTATCCCTTCAATAATAAAATTCCGATACTGCAAAGCTTGAGCAATTTGTATTTGAGAAATATTTTGCGCTTCTTCTAAGTCAGCAATTGTTCTGGCTAATTTTAAAATCCTATCGTAACTTCTGCCGGATAAATTAAATTTTATAATCGCAGACTTAAGCATGTCTTCAGAATCTTTATCAATCCGGCAAAATTGCTTGATTAACTTGGAATTAAGTTCTGAATTAGTTAAAACACCAGTATTTTTGTATCGTTCCACCTGAATTTTACGCGCATTTATAACACGCCTTCTAATCTCACTTGAAGACTCTGCGCTATCTTGCATATTTAATAATTCTTCAGGTGTTAATCTTGGAACTTCAATTTGCAAATCAATTCTATCTAAAAGAGGTCCTGAAAGTCTTGAACGATAGCGCTGAATCTGAAATTCACTGCATGTACATTGTTTTTGACTATCCCCTAAAAAGCCACAAGGACATGGATTCATGGCGCCTAAAAGCATAAAATCAGCAGGATATTTAATAGATGTTTGGGCTCTAGAAATTGTAACTTCACCATCTTCAAGAGGTTGTCTTAAAGTCTCAAGTACGTTTCTTGGAAATTCTACCATTTCATCCAAAAACAAAACCCCTCTGTGAGCAAGTGTAATTTCACCGGGCTTAGGGTTACTTCCGCCACCAATAATTCCAACCGCAGAAGCAGAATGATGAACTGCCCTATAAGGTCTTTGAGTAATTAAAGGTTCTTTAGAAGGTAAAATACCGCTTATGCTATAAATTTTGGTTAATTCCAAAGCTTCTTTTAATTCTAAAGGCGGCAAAATCGACGCAAAACATTTTGCCATAAGAGTTTTACCTGAACCAGGGGATCCCAGCATTAAAATATTATGACCGCCGGCTGCAGCAATTTCTAAAGCCTTTTTAGCTTTTTGCTGCCCTTTTACATCTTTAAAATCATAAATATAATTATTCTGAGAGTTCTCTTTTAAATAATCATGAGTATTTACAACTGTTTGTCTTAATTTACAGTCAGAATCTTGCGAAAAGTGATTAACAACATCAACTAAACATTCTGCGCCTAAAACCTCAATTCCTTCAACCAAAGCTGCTTCTTTCGCATTAATCATCGGAACAATCACTCTTTTTACTCCGATATCTTTAAGCCCCGATACCAATGGAAGAACACCGTTCACTCCTCTCAGAACACCATCAAGCGAAAGTTCACCCAAAAAAGCGATATTTTTCAAGTTTTCTTCTTCTATAAATCCACCTTGAGCTAAAATTCCTATTGCAATCGGCAAATCAAAATTAGTTCCCTCTTTTTTAATGTCAGCAGGGGCTAAATTTACAATTACACGCAAGGCAGGGAAAGTAAATCCTGAATTTTTAACCGCTGAACGAACTCTTTCTTTAGCTTCGTTAACTGCTGCATCCGGAAGTCCAACAATGGAAATATTAGGAAGAGAATGTACAAAATCAACTTCTACTTCAATTTTGTAGGAATCTAAACCTATTGTAGTTGCTGTAATTACTTTTGATACCATATTAATCCTTTTTAATCTATTATACTTCAAGGCAATGTTTTTTTGTTAAAAATTTATTATAATAATATATGAAAAGTGCATGTATGACCAAAATTCTTGAATTATTTCAAGTGCTTCCTCTGTGGAAGTTTCATTGTTCATAATGCACTTATTTTTTGTCTTATAATAGATATATGGATAATATTAAAAAGATTTTAGCAATAAATTTTGGTGGAATTGGAGATGAAATCCTCTTCCTGCCTACTTTAATATCTCTTAAAAAAGCTTTTCCTAATGCAAAATTAACCCTTGCACTTGAACCTAGAAGTAAAGGGATTAAAGATTTAACCGATACTATCGATGAACTTTTTTTAATTGATGTTAAATCAAAAAATAAGTATTTTGAACTTTTAAAATTAATCTTTTTAGCCCGACGGGATAAATTTGATATGGTTATTTCCTCAGGCGGAAATAAATTCATAAGTATTTTACTATTTTTAACAGGTATAAAAGACCGCTACGGCTATAACACAGGGAAATTAAGCGAATTTTTGCTCACAAAAACCGTTGATTTAAATAAAAATCAATATGCTTGTAATATGTATCATGATTTAATTACACCTTTAACAAATATCAAAACTGAATTACCGCGAATTAATGTTAAAAATATTGCAAAAGAACCTAATACTATTTTAGTTCATCCGGGAGTCAGTAAATTAAGCTTAAAAATGGGCATGATTAAAACAATTCCTGCAAAAAAATGGGCAGAAGTAATTGATTTACTAATAGAAGGCGGTAAAAAAGTAATTTTAACTGGTGGTCCAGATGATAAAGAGTGTATTGAAATAATTAGAAATACTATGAAAAAATCAACAAGTGAAAATTTTATTGATTTTTACGGAAAAACCAAAAATTTAATTGATTTAGCTAAATTAATTGCATCAGTTGAAAAATTTTTATGCTCAGATTCAGCACCACTTCATATTGCAGTAGCGCTGGAAACTAAAACTTATGTTATTTTTGGACCAACCGATTATAAAAAATTAATTCCTACTTCGCCCAATATAATACCAATAATTGCAGATGCTAACTGTGATTTAAAACCATGCTTATGGGAAAAACGTCAAACTACTTGTAAAAAGCTCACTTGTCTTGATATTTCAGCCGCAAAAATAGTTGAAATTATTTCTCTTTAAAAAACTTAATATTTCTAGAATTCTTATTTTATGCTTATTTGCTACGTTTTTTAAGTAATTCTAAAAAATAGACCTCCTATGTCTTGAAATCATGCTATATTGTTGTTATAACTGTTTTTATAACATTTTAAAAGTAAAGTAGTACACAAAAAAAGGAAATTTTATGTCATTACCGAATGTAGCTTATTTTTCAATGGAAATAGCAATAGATCAATCATTAAGTACTTACTCTGGCGGTTTAGGGTTTCTTGCCGGATCTCATATGCAGTCTGCAGGGTATTTACAAATGCCTATTGTTGGAGTAACTATGTTATGGTCTTATGGTTATTACGATCAACGAATAGACCATTCAGGAAATGTTGAAATTGCATATATCAGAAAATACTATGACTTTCTTACTGATTTAGATTTATATACTGAAATAGAATCTTTTGGAGAGAAAATAAAAGTCAAAGCTTACAAAGTAGAATCTAGATTATTCGGGACTTGTCCTGTTTATCTTTTAACAACAGATATTGAAGGTAACAGCGAGTGGGCAAGAAGCATTTCCCATAAATTATATGATGGTGATGAAAAGATAAGAATCGCTCAAGAAACAGTTTTAGGAGTTGCCGGAATCAAAATTTTACAACAGATTGGATTCAATTTCGATGTCATTCATATGAATGAAGGGCATGCATTACCTGCTGCCTTTGAGCTTTTAAGGCAGTATAAAGGTAACTTAGAACAAGTTAAAAAGAAGACTGTATTTACAACTCACACTCCTGTTGCAGCTGGAAATGAAGTTCACTGGGTAGACACGCTTATTCAAGGCGGCTTTTTTGCAGGTTGCCCAAGAGAAACAGCTGTTGCATTAGGCGGAGAAAATTTTTCTTTAACTGTTGCAGCCCTAAGAATGAGCAGAATAGCAAATGCAGTTTCTCAACTCCATGGACTTGTTGCAAATAAAATGTGGGAATGGGTTGATGGCAGATGTCCTATAAGAGCTATAACAAATGCCGTAAATGTGCATTATTGGCAAGACCAAAGAATTGGGACTGCAAAAACACCTGAAGAATTACTTGAAGCTAAGCGTGAAATGAAAACGGAATTATTTAAGTATATTGCGAATAAAGCCGGTAAAAGATTTGATCCTGATGTATTAACAATCACCTGGGCAAGAAGATTTGCAGATTATAAGCGTGCTTGGCTTATTTTAATGGATAAAGAGAGATTAAACAAATTACTTGAATCAAACAAAGTTCAAATTATCTTTGCCGGAAAATTTCACCCTGATGACATTATGGGGCGTGAAATGTTCAATAAAATTTTACACCGTTCGCATACTCTGAAAAACGTTGTAGTTTTATCGGGATATGAGCTTGATTTGAGTGCGAAGTTGAAAAAAGGTTCAGATATTTGGTTAAATACTCCTTTAAGACCATTTGAAGCGTCAGGAACATCCGGTATGTCTGCAAACATGAACGGAGCTTTACACTTATCTATCTATGATGGTTGGACAGTCGAAGGTACGTTTGACGGTATTAACGGTTATACAGTAGAATATGAAGGGCTTGATGACGAAATGCCTTGGGAAGAACGCCACTGGAAAGATCACGAATGTATCATGAGTAAAATAGAAAACGAAATTATTCCTACTTATTACGATAATAAAGAAGAATGGGCAAGACTGGTTCGTCAAGCAATTAGAACAGCTGAAGCGTACTTTAATTCTGATAGAATGGTTATAGAATATTATAACAGGTTATATAATCCGATTGCCCACAGCGAAGTTTCTGCTGAAGGCGAAAAACCGGAAACAAAAGTATCAGAAAGACCAAGTTTTGATGCATGGACATTCTCTAATATAAAATAAGTTAAATTAATTTATAAATACCCGTATAGGTAAAAGTCTACCTGTTGCAAATTTATAAGCAGCATTTACAGCTAATTTAGAATGCAATAAATAACATGAAAGAAAAATTACTTAACGAATTAAGATTAAATTGCAGCGAATGTTGTAAAACTTGTGGACTTCATGAAACAAGGCATAATATAGTTTTCGCTGATGGAAATCCCGAAACTGCTTCTATTGTTTTAATTGGTGAAGCACCTGGAGAAAATGAAGATTTGCAAGGGATTCCTTTTGTTGGAAGAGCAGGAAAATTGTTAAATGAATTTCTCACACAGGCAAACCTTTCGCGAGAAAAAGATTTATATATAATTAACACCGTAAAATGCCGCCCCCCGGGCAATAGGGTTCCTACTACAACAGAAAAAGAAGCTTGCAGAGATTTTTTGCTTTCTCAAATTGAGATAATTAATCCAAAAATTATTTTACTTTGCGGTGCCACAGCTTTAAAATCTTTTGTAAAAGAAAAAGTACCTATATCTAAAATTAGAGGTAAAATTATTGAAATTGAAGTAAGAAACAGAAAATATTCCGCAATACCTATATTTCACCCTTCATATTTGCTTAGAAATCATTCAATAGAACCGAATTCTCCAAGAGATTTAATGTTAAAAGACTTAAAAAAGGTTAAAAATTTGATCTCGTCATAATAATTTTTGCTTTTTTGTTATACATATTTTCTTTGTACCAACGTCCTTTAAATTTTTTATTTGAATTAAAAATATATTGATCAGCGTTTGAAAGATAATAATAAGCCGCAGCCATTTTTCCGTTTCTGTAGTATTGATATGCTAAATAAGGAAATTTAGGATAATTTTGGGAGAAAATATCAACCCATCTTAAATGCCCCATTGCATCATAATAATAAATATTTTCCATGTTATTTTTGTATTGAATTCCATAAGCAATAAGCAATTTCCCTACATAAAATCCGCAATAAAATTTATCTTTATCCTCTTTTTTTCCATTTAAAATCTCCTCATAATCCTTGATATAATTTTCATTTCTCCAAAAATCAGCATATTTTTCCCTAAAATCTTTTCTGGAATATCTCATAATAGTTTTATCATTAAATAAAATATTCTGAATTTCTTTAATGTTTTCATCACGCTGAAATTGAGTTTTAGAATCCCAATCAAAAGTTATACCTGCTTCAATTGGCTTAACGTTTTGCTCAACCGATTTTGCTAAACAAGGTAATGTTAGAAACATTAATAAAAATAAAATAATAATTTTTTTCATAAAAATATCTCCGTTTACTTTTTTCACCTGAATTGAATCCCTAAACAATGGGTTGTGTCTACTGTTTGTAATATAATTATATTATGGAATATTTAAAAAACAAGTTTGATACAATTGTCGTTGGAGCCGGTCACGCTGGCTGTGAGGCAGCTCTTGCAAGTGCTAATCTAGGATTAAAAGTGCTTCTATGCTCACTTAATCTTGATAACATTGCCTTAATGCCTTGTAACCCTGCAATAGGTGGGCCTGCAAAATCTACTCTGGTGAGAGAAATAGATGCTCTTGGCGGCATTATGGGTGAAGCAGCAGATGCTACTTACGTTCAGATGAAGATGTTAAATTCTTCAAAAGGTCCGGCAGTTCGTGCATTAAGAGCTCAATCTGATAAAAAAGAATACATGAATTACATGAGAAATATTTTAGAAAAAAACAAAAATATTTTTTTAAGGCAGGCTTGCATAACCGACTTAATTGTAAAAAATGAAAAAATTCAAGGTGTGACGGATCAATTCGGTGTGGAATTTTTTGCACCAACCGTCATTTTAACCACTGGAACATCATTAAACGGGAGGATTTTTGTAGGACTTAAATCCTTTCCGTCAGGAAGGCTAGGCGAAATGCCTGCACTAGGGCTTTCAGAATGTTTAAAAAAATTAGGTTTTAGCGTAAAAAAATTAAAAACAGGAACACCTGCCAGAATTGACAACAGAACAATTGATTATTCCAAAATGACTATCCAGCCAGGAGATGAAGAACTAAGTTTTTACTCTTTTAAGCCTAATCGTCCCCTAAGATCTCAGGTACCTTGCTATTTAACGAGGACTAACGAGAAAACTCATGAAATTATTAATGCAAATCTTGATAAATCTCCTCTGTATCAGGGATTAATTGAAGGAGTAGGACCTCGCTACTGTCCTTCAATTGAAGATAAAATTGTAAGGTTTTCTTCAAATCCGTCTCATCATATTTTTATTGAGCCGGAAGGACTTAATACTTATGAAGTTTATGTGCAAGGATTCTCAAGCAGCTTACCTGCCGATGTACAGATTTTGATGTTGAGAAGTTTACCCGGCTTAGAAAAGGCTCATGTAATTAAACCTGCTTATGCGGTTGAATATGATTATATTCCTGCAATTCAGCTTAATCATTCACTTATGACTAGGATTATTCAAGGACTTTTTCATGCAGGACAAATTAACGGTACAAGCGGTTATGAAGAAGCTGCAGCTCAAGGACTTGTTGCCGGAATCAATGCTTTTAATTATTTGAATAATTTAGAAATGCTTGAATTATCAAGAAGCTCATCTTATATCGGCACTCTGATTGATGACTTGGTAACAAAAGATATACAGGAACCTTATAGAATGTTAACTTCACGTTCCGAATACCGGCTTCTGCTAAGACAGGATAATGCGGATACAAGGCTAACGCCTCTGGGACATAAAATCGGATTAATTGATGATGTACAGTTCAAAAATTTTACAAACAAACAAGAAAAAATTGAAGCTGAACTAAAAAGATTGAACGAAGAAAAAATACCTAATGATGATAAATCCAGAGTAAATGAAATACTTTCTAGATATGGCGAAAATATAGAAAGAGGAATGAAACTATCGGAGCTCTTAAAACGTCCGAATATTGATTATAAAATTTTAAAAGAAATAGACAAAAAAACTTGTGAAGTAGACTTACCTAAGGATATTAATGAGCAAGTTGAAATTCTTATAAAGTATGAAGGTTATATTAAACGCCAGAAATTACAGGTAGAGCAATCAAGTAAACTTGAAAAATATAGAATCCCGGATAATATTGACTACACAAAAATTCAACATATTTCAACAGAGACGAAAGAACAATTGAAAAAAATTCGACCAAAAACACTCGCTCAAGCATCACGTATCGGTGGAGTAAAACCTGCTGATATTTCTGTTTTGATGGTTTTGCTAGAAAAAAATTTAACAAAAAAATAAAGTGATAATAATTAAACTAAAACAGAAGGCATCATAATGCACGTAATTAAAAAAACATATTCGAAAAATAATAATGAGATTGTTTTGGTAGAATCAGGCGATTTTTGCCCCCAAAAAAATAATTTGGAGCAAAAATCGCCTGACAGAAAAAATATCTTGATAATAGGGGTTGTGCATGGCGATGAAACTCAGGGAAAATTTTTAATAGAGAATTATCTTGTATCATTACAAGATAAACAAAGTAATTCAAAAAATAAATTACTTTTTATTCCTTGCCTTAATCCTGACGGATTTGCTCTTAAAACTCGCCAAAACGCAAATAAAATTGATATAAACAGAAATTTTCCAACAAAAAACTGGGAAAAGAAATTTGTAGAGAAAACCGAATATTACGGCGGAGAATTTCCAGCGAGTGAAATTGAAACAAAATTCATTATAGAAATTTTGGAAGAATTTTCACCTGATTTGATTTTAACCTTACACGCTCCTTTTAAAATTGTAAATTATGATGGTCCTGCAAAAGAAATCGCAGAAAAAATTTCTAAAATAATTGAATACCCCGTTCAAGGGGATATCGGATATCCAACTCTAGGAAGTTTTGGAACATATGCCGGAATTGAAAGAAATATACCGATAATAACACTTGAATTGGATGAAGAAGTCAATGTAAAAGAATTAACCTTACCAAGTAATAAAATATTTGATTACTTATCAAATATTTAGCCTCCTTTATTATAAAAAAACACTGACTTAAAAATTAACGCTAAGAAGTTTTGTTTCTGTCTTTATGACGGATTAAGCAAAGAATACACCATTTGTTTACGTAACTGGTCTGCTTTAACAAAAATATTTGTCGAGACATTTTGCATAATTTGATACTTAACTAAATTTGCACTGACTTCAGCGGTATCGGTATCAGAAATAACAGACTTATACTCAGTTAAATCCTCAGTAGCTGCAAACAACCCTCCTGATGCAACATCCAATCTGTTTATAAAAGAACCCAACTTAGCACCGTTATTTGATAACAGTGAGCTTGCTGTATCAAGACTGCTAAGGTAACTTTCTATTTGCGGAATAGTCCAGTTCTCTCCTGTAATGGCAGGATCTAAACTAATTCCGAGAACATCCGTATGGACATCAATTAAAACCGACCCAACATTTATATTATCAGAGACACTAGAACCTATTTTTAAATTAAGCCCAATAGCTGAACCATCTAATATTTTAGTATCGTTAAAACTTGTAGAATCAGCAATCTCATTTATATAATCAATACAACCTCTAATTTCTTCTAAAATAAAATTTCTATTTTCGGAAGTATAAATTTCATTAGCGGTCTCTAATGTTAAATCACGAATCCTCTGAAGATTTGATATAACTTTTGCTTGATATTCTTCTGTCATTGAAAGCATATCTACTCCGATATCAATATTAGATTGTATTCTTTTGTTAAAATTAATTTCCACCTCCAGATTTGCAACTTTAGAAACATCCACAGGGTTTCTTCCTAGAGACGTAAATTTGCATCCGGATGAAAGCTGTTCCAATGCATCTTGGTATAAATCAGTACTTCTCTCTAAAGTACTACGAATATACCTGTTAGCAACATAAGATGATAAATATAAAGACATAACCTTACCTCAAAAACCTCTTTATTCCAATTAATAAATCGACATTTAATGCAAATATCTTTTACATTAAATTTCATAGATTTTTCATTGAAATTAGGCAAAAAGATTGAAGAATAAAGTTTTTTGGCATATTATACAAAAGTATAATAATACTCCATGTAATTGAGGAAAAACATTTTATGCCACATTTTTTTATAGATTCTAAAACAATAAAAGATGATACCATAACTATTTTAGAAAAAGAAACTTATAACCATATAGCCAAATCTTTAAGAGCAAAAAGTGGCGAAAAAATTTTACTGATTGATGAAAATCAAATTCAATATGAAGGCATAATAGAAAAAATCACATCTAAATCAATAACCATAATGATACATAAAAACTATAAATCTAACAGAATTCTCAATTTTAAACTATATCTTGCTCAAAGCCCACTGAAGAGTGATGCACAAAACTTAATTGTGGAAAAAGCTACAGAGCTTGGTATTGAAGGTATTTATCCGATTTTCAGCGATAATTGCTCTTTAAAAAGAAGTGTGATTGAACAAAAAATTAAAAAATGGCAAAAAATCATGTTTGAGGCCTCAAAACAATGTGAAAGGGCAAATATTCCAACTTGTTTTA
The DNA here is from genome assembly GCA_963839525.1 of uncultured bacterium. GTDB lineage: Bacteria > Cyanobacteriota > Vampirovibrionia > Gastranaerophilales > Gastranaerophilaceae > CAWIVJ01. The sequence goes on from CAWIVJ010000007.1 coordinate 263,829, forward strand.
ATCTCTCAGATATGGAAAATTTAATTAAAACAGAAAAATTTGACAGGATTTTAGCCTTCACCGAAAGAAATGCAAAATACAAATTAAAGAATTACTTAATTAAAAATCCTTTTTTGAAAAACGAAAAGATACTTGTTATAATAGGACCTGAAGGTGGTTTTTCGAATAGAGAGCTCGATTTTTTTACAAAAAATCACATTGCAACTCTGTCTCTCGGAGATTTAATATTAAAATCAGAAACTGCCGTTATTGTTGCTCTTGGAAATATTGCATTATGAATAAAATTATAGAAAAAATTAAAAAAGATGAAATTATTATTTTAATAAAAAAACATATAGAAGAATATGCTTTAAAAAAAGCTAAAAACTTTGAAGTTTATCTTGTAGGCGGAATTTTAAGAGATTTTTATTTAGATAAAAAAAATTTTGATAAAGATATAATTGTTGATAAAATTGACGCTGAAAGATTTGCTGAAAGTTTAGCAAAATATCTAAAGGCAACGTTTATAAAACTTGATGAAGAAAATAAAATTTACCGGATTATTTTAAAAGATAAAATTAATTGTATAGATATTGCAAACCCTATCGGAGCAACGCTTGAAGAAGATTTAAAACGCAGAGATTTAACCATAAATTCTATTGCCCTCAATCTTAAAACCTTTGAAATAATTGATGTAAATAATGGAATAAAAGATTTAAAATCAAAAAAAATCCGTCACATATCAGAGCAAAACTTTATAGATGATCCTCTCAGATTGCTTCGCGCATACAGGTTTCATAGCATGCTCGGATTTGATTTAGATAAAGACTTAGTCAAAATAGTCCAAAAACATGCTAAAAAAATTAATCAATCAGCAAACGAAAGAATCAATTATGAACTTTTAAAATTATTTTCTGGTAGTTATACAGCCCAAACACTCTTTGAAATGGACAAAACAAGATTGCTAGAAGAACTTTTACCCATTTCTAAAGAACTAAAAAAAATTCCACCAAATTTGCATCATCACCTTGATCTTTTTTCTCATTCCATTGAAATAGTAAAGCAAATTCAAGAAATATATGAAAAAAGTTCCCAAAAAATAAAAAAGCATCTTGAAAAAATTGACTTTGGCGGAGCAACAAGGCTTTCACATCTCAAGCTTGCGGGTTTTTTACATGATGCAGGTAAACCTGAAACCTGGGAAATAGAAGAAGAAACGCAAAGACACCGCTTTATTAAACATGATGATATCGGTTCTAAAATATGCAAAAAACTTTTAAAAACTGCTAAATTTTCAAAAAAACAAATTGATTACATAACCAAAATGATAAAATATCATATTTATCCTTCTCATGTTGTCGCTTCACCTGAAATAAACGAAAAAATATACATGCGTTTTATAAGAAAGATGGAGAACGAAGTTATTGATATTATAATTTTAGCAATAGCAGACAGACTTTCTGCAAGAGGAATTGAAATTACGGATGAAATAGTAGAAAAAAATATCAGCGAATTAAAATCTCTCTTAAACTTTTATTTAAAAATTAAAGATTCTTTAAAACCACTTCCTAAATTACTTTCAGGCGAAGAAATCATGAAAATGCTAGATCTAAAACCTTCAAAAGAACTCGGAAATATAATAAAATTGCTTAAAGAAGCACAATTATCCGGTGAAGTAACAACAAAAGAAGAGGCTGTTAAATTTATTAAAACTACGTAATAAATACTTTTTTAACCTGCAAGAAAAGTTACTTGCCTTACACTGCATACTTATCCGCAATTTTAAAGCGTAGAACTTACACTAATTTCAAATTTAAAAGGATTTTTAATTAAAAAAAACCACTCTATCGCTAGAGTGGATTGTTTTCTGCATCCTAATGGTCTCTTTTTAGTGTTTATATTTAGGAGTTTATATGTTTTGGGGTTAATGATCTTTTTCATTCGCTATTTAGTGTTTCAGCTACACTTAAATCTATATACTTATTATTACATATCAAAATCAAAAGTCAATCCTTTATTTTTTTTATTTTAAGATTTATTAAGCGTTAGTCTAAAACTTTTTGTAACAACTATTTTTAGTTGTTACAAAAAGTTAATATTATTCTAGATTGCATCGTTCTTGCTATAATTAATATATGAAGAAAATTATTTTAGCCTTAATTTTAATATTGATAACTTCTACAAATGTTTTTGCGGCAAAAATTCAAGATGATGTTAAAAATATCATTAAAAAAGATTTTCCAAAAACAGATTTTAGATTTGATGGATTGATAATTCTTCCCGATGGAACGATTTATTTACCTTTGTATCCGGCGTTAGTTAAAAAACCTAAAAAACTTGAAATAAAGAGTACCCTTCCGACTGGAAAATCTCTCTCTGATAAGCCTGATGTATTAATCTTAAACAATGATTTTGTGCTTTTAAAAATTATACTTGATCAAAAAAACAGAAAAACTGTTATAAATTTAAAAAATCCTCCTATAGAAGTCAAAACAGGTCTTTTGCCTCAAGAGATGCTTGTTCCTACAGGACTTATAATTCCTGACAATATAAAAGGAATTATAGGAAATCTCCAAATACCTACGGCTATTGATGCGGGACTTAGGATTAAAGCCGAACCTTTTTTAGAATACAAAACAGTAAAAACCTCTCAAACAACAAAAAATCTTGTTTCAAAAGTTCCTCAATTACAAAACAAGACACTATACATTGCAACTTGTTATTCAAAAAATATCCAGGTAGTACAAGGAGAATCCAGTATTTCAGAATATGCGCTTGCACAAAAAAGCATCCCTATTGATATTAATTCAACACCTGATGGTAAATTTTTGCTTGTTACATCATATGGAAAAACATTTGTAGACGTAATTTCTCTGGCTGATGAAAGAATAATTAAACAACTTGATTTAACGGTTCAAGGAGAAGAAATTGTAATAGATAAAATTAAAAATAAAGCTTATGTCTCAAGTGGGAAAACTTCATCTATTTACGTAATTGATTTAAGTACAATGAAACTTAAACAAAAAATTAAAGTTAAAGGCATGTGTGAAAAGCTTTCATTAAGTGAAGATGGGACAAAGCTTCTTTATGCAGACAAAAAGACTAATGATATCTGGATTATTGAACTTGATAACAATTTTGTTATAAAAAATATCGGGAATTTTCCAAATATTTCAAAAATAGAGTATTCTCAAGAGAAAATTTATCTGACAAGCCGGATAAAAAATAGGTTAGCGATTGTAGATTATATAACATTGAGTTTGATAAAAGAAATTGATATCGAAACAAAACCTATTGATATGTTAGTTTATAAGGATAAAATATTTATTTTATCTGCACAAAATAATATTGTACAGGTATTAGATGCTGTTAAAGATGAAATAACCGATACAATTTATCTCAATACCAAAGGATTTTCAACAAAAATTTATCAAATCAAAGGCACAAATATTGCACTTGTAATGAATACTAAGGTGGACAAATACTCAGTATTAGACCTTAATAAAAAACAAGTTATTAAAACAAATTCTCTTGAAATTCCAGTTAGTGAAATTGTTGTTGTACCAAAAATCAAGAAAATAAATAAGTAAGAGGTGAAAAGTGAAAGGCGAAAAGAGTAGTTTTGGAGTCTTATCACACTATTCGGAAGTCTTGACTAACCTTGAAAAAACGCAAAAAGATTTTTGGAATATTTCACGTGCAAGTGCAAACTTTTTAAATATGCTTATAAAAATTTCAGGAGCCAAAAATGTTGTTGAGGTTGGAACCTCAAACGGATATTCAGGTATTTGGATTGCCGGCGCTCTCAAAGAAACCGGCGGACATTTAACTACAATTGAATATTATGAAAAAAGGATTTTACCGGCACGAGAGAATTTCAAAAAATGCGGAGTTGAAGATATTATTACAATAAAACAGGGTTCCGCATGCGATGTGCTTAAAACTCTTGATGGAGAGTTTGACTTTGCATTTATAGATGCGAATAAGGGTGAGTACATAAAATATTTTGATTTAATTGACCCGAAACTTAAAAAAGGCGGGATAATAACAGCTGATAACATTACCTCACATCCTAAAAAAGTTGCGCCTTTTGTAGAAAAAATCAAATCCGACCCGAATTATCAAGTGGAGATCCTTGACTTACCAGGCGGAATGCTGGTTGCATACAAAACAAACTAGGGAGTGTTGACACTAAATATAAACTTAATTTCTTCTGCATTTTTAGACGAGTATCTTTTAATTGATACTCCTTTTTTAGACAACCCTGTTTTCTTCTAAAATTTTATCCGCTGCTTTATTTATTTTTTTAAATTCATCAGGAGTAACTTTATCTGCATCATTTGAGATTTTTTCAATCTTAGGATCTATTATCTGTAAAAGCCCCCCTTGCAATGCCAGTGAAGCAATTCCCGCAGTAATTCCTCCGGCACTTAACCAAAAACCGGGCTTTTTATACTTTTGTCCGCTTGTACGATTAACTGAATTCATTATTTATACACTTTACTACTTTTATATATTTATAAAATATTTTAATTTAAAAAAATTGCCCTCTTAATAAAATTTAAATTTTTATTAAAATGTTTTTATAGAAAAAATATTTTGTTTGATTTAAAATATTCTAAAATAAAAGGATTCTTAAATGAAACATTCAAAATACTCAGCTGTAATAATAGGCGGCGGGATTGCCGGTCTTTACGCCGCGTTAAAAATAACTGAAAAAAATGAGCTTCCCGACGGATTATTGTTAATAACAAAATCAAAAATCGGAGAAAGTAATTCAAGGTATGCTCAAGGCGGAATTGTTGCTGTTTTGGAAGAAAATAAAAAAGACTCCACAAGCCTCCACATAGCTGATACTTTAAAAGCAGGTGCAGGATTAAGCGATTTTAATATTGCAAAATTTATTTCAGAAAATTCCGACCATGTTATCAGAGACTTACTCGATTTAGGAGTAGAATTTGACAAAAATGGAGATAATAATTTTATTTTAACTTTAGAAGCAGCTCACAGCGTAAACAGAATTTTGCATTCAGGCGGTGATGCAACGGGAAGAGGAATAGAACAGGCTTTGACAAAAAAAGTACTTAAAAATCCGAACATAGAAGTTTATGAACAAACATTAGCAGTTGAATTACTAGTTAACCCGGACAGCGAATGTAAAGGAATGATAGTATTTAATGATTTAGCTCAAGAATACGAGGTAGTATATTCATCTGCTGTGATTTTAGCCTCAGGAGGATTAGGACAGCTTTATAAATACACAACAAATCCAACAGTTGCAACGGGTGATGGTATAGCTTTAGCTTACAATGCAGGTGCAATTATTCAGGATATGGAATTTATACAGTTTCACCCTACAGCATTAGCATTAAATGCGGATGGTAACAGATTTTTAATCTCAGAGGCTGTAAGAGGTGAAGGTGCAAAGCTTGTTGATGCGAATGGAGTTAAATTTATGCATAAATATCACGAACAAAAAGAGCTTGCGCCCCGTGATATTGTAACACGTGCTATTTTTAACGAAATGCAGGAACAAAATTTAAATAACGTTTATTTAGATTCAACACATATTGAAAAAGATAAATTACAAAACCGTTTTCCGAATATTACAAGAATTTGTGAAGAAAATGGAATTGATATTTCAAAAGATCTTATTCCTGTAGCTCCTGCTGCACATTATTCAATGGGTGGAATTAAAACAAATATTGAAGGACAAACATCTATTCGCGGACTTTATGCAATAGGAGAGGTTGCTTCAACCGGGCTGCACGGTGCAAACCGTCTTGCAAGTAACTCCCTGCTTGAATGCGTTGTTTGCGCTTACGAGTTATCTAATTATTTAACTTCTTCCAATCTTATTCCTCCAAAACAAATCGATGAAACAGTTAAAAATATTGTGGATAAATATTCTCAAAATATTGAAGAAAAAAAATATGATGTTGAAAAATTCAAAACCGAATTACAAAACACAATGTGGGATTATGTTGGAATTTTAAGGGATGAAAAATCCTTAAAAATTGCAAATAAAAAATTAGAAGAACTTAAATCAAAATTCTCTATAAATGAAAATTGCTCTAATAAGCAAGAATATGAATATAAAAATATGCTTATTGTTGCTCAATTGATAATTGATTCAGCATTGAAACGAAAAGAATCACGAGGCGCACATTTTAGGAAAGATTACCCTGCCTCAAGTGAGAAAGCGGAGCATAGTCGTATAGTAAAAGGAGAACAAACGCCTGTGTTTGTTTGGCAATAAGGGTTATGGAACAATTTTTACATGATTTTATAATAGAAAAACATATTAAAGCCGCACTAGAAGAAGACATAGGTTATGGCGACATAACAACTGATTTTCTAGCGACAAAAGATGATTTTTTATCAGGAGAATTAATAAGCCGTGAAGATGGTATTTTATGCGGATGCCAAGTTTTTGAAAAGGTTTTCAAAGTGCTTTGCGATAAAATTGAAATTAAATTTTATTTTGAAGATGGCGATTTTATCGCTGCAGGCGATAAAATCGCCTCAATATCAGGTTCTGCTAAATTTATACTAACCGGAGAAAGAACCTCTCTTAATTACATTCAAAGAATGAGCGGGATTGCTACTGAAACCAACAAATACGTAAAAGCAATAAGTGATTATTCTGCAAAAATTGTTGACACAAGAAAAACAACTCCAAATTTCAGACTTTTTGAAAAATATGCGGTAAAAACCGGCGGAGGGTCATTACATAGATTCAACCTTTCAGATTGCGTGATGATAAAAGATAATCATATTAAACTCGCAGGTTCTATTACAAAAGCTGTTGAAAAATTAAGAAAAAATCTTTCGCATGCACATAAAATTGAAATTGAATGTGATAATTTAGAGCAAGTTCAAGAAGCGTTAAAATGCAAAGCAGATATAATTATGCTTGACAATATGACTAAAGAAGAAATGAAAAAAGCTTGCAAGTTAATTAATAAACAAGCTGTTGTTGAAGCAAGCGGGAATGTAAATTTAAAAACCATTAATCAAATTGCATCAACAGGTGTCGACATAATTTCATCCAGTGCAATTATTGCAAAAGCTCCGACATTGGACTTAGGGTTGGATATTTAATTTTCTCGTCAAGATTGTTGTCTTGTAATTTTAAAAAAAATAAGCTAAAATAAGCAAATGAAGAAAAAAGTTATTGCTTATTTGCATACTCACTGGGATAGAGAATGGTATAGAGAGTTTGAAGTTTTTAGACTAAGGCTCTTAAGTGTATTTGATAATACTTTAAATTTACTTGAAAAAGGTAGAATTCCCTGTTTTTATTTTGACGGTCAAACAAGTGCTATTGAAGATTACCTTGAAATCAACCCTCAAAAAGAGACTCTTATAAAAGATTTAATAAAACAAAAAAAACTTTTTATAGGACCTTCTTATACTCTTATTGATGAATTTTTGACAGATGGAGTTTGTTTCAGAAAAAATATTGAAATAGGTTTGAAATACGCAAAAAGCCTAGGTTGCAAGGATTTTTTAGGGTATTTTGCAGATACTTTTGGTCACAGTAAAAATGTTCCTTTAATTTTAAAGGAATTCGGTATTGATAAAGCTGTAGTTTGGCGTGGCTGTCCTGAGAATATTCCTTCTGAATTTTTATTTAACGGGATTAAGACCGTAAATCTCATTCGCGGATATTTCATGGATATTTTTTCAAGCGATTTACCAATTAAAGAAAAAAGCAATTTTATAAAAGAAATCTTAGATAAAATTGCTGAAAAATCTTCAAATGTATTGCTTTTGCCAATTGGCGCAGATCATTTAGGAGTTAAAAGTGATATTAAAGAACAAATAAACGAGATTAATGAACATTTACAAGATTATGAAATAGAACTTTCTTCGCCGTTTAAATATTTTGAGCTTATTAAGAACAATTTTAAAATTAAGTGTAATGATGAGCTTCGTGATAATTCTTCTACCTTTATTTTATCAGGATGCTATTCTTCTCGTGTAAAGCTTAAACAATATAACGTTAAATGTTCTTATATGCTTGATTTAGCAAATAGATTTCAAAAATTCGCCAAAAAAAAATATAAAACAAAATCTTATGATAATGTTATTGAATATGCTTATAAACTGCTTTTACAAAATCAGGCTCATGATGGAATTTGCGGATGCTCAACCGATTTAGTTCATAAAGAAAATGAAATTCGCTACGAAAAAGTTTTGCAAATAGCTGATACTGTTGTAAAAGAAATAATTCAGGAAACAGGCGAAAAATCTTTAATAATAAATTTATCGAATATTAATTTTAGCGGAATTATTGAATTTCAAAGCCCCCAAAAATATTCTGATAAAGAATTTGAACTTCTCTGTGTAGAAAAAGGAGTAAAAGATGCTCTTTTATATAATCCGCAAAAAATTCCGATAACTGAAGATTATAAAAATATTTATACCTATTTAGCAGAAATTGAAAATAAAACTCCGTCAAAAATACTTTCAAAAACTCATAGACCTTATGGCGGAAACTATTCTAAATCAGATTTAAGTATTTCTGATAATAAAATAGAAAATTCAAAAATATCACTTTTAATTAAAGATGGCAAAATTACAATAAAAGATAAAATATCCAATCAGACCTTTTCTGATTTTATTGATTTTGTAGATTTTAAAGATAAGGGTGATACTTATAATTTTGGACCTAAAATAAATGACCTTGGTGAAAAAAGCATCATAATTTCTTCAAAAATTTCAAGAAAAAAAGAGCTTAAATCAAGCCTTTTAGTTAAATTCAAAGTTAAAAACACCATTTTAAACACAGAAATTTCTTTGAATAAAAATTCTCATCTTATAAATTTTAAAATCAATTGGAACAATAAAATTAAAAACCATCTTTTGCAAGTTCAATTTAATTTAAAAGAACCGATTACAAAAACTTTTTCAGAAGACATGCATACTCTTATTGAAAGATCTTTTAATCCTGATTATGACATAAGAAAAAATTTACCCCAAACTAAAGGAATTGAAGCAAAGACAAATACAGCTCCGCTGCAAAGATATGTTTCAGCACAAGGATTTGAAATTATAACAAAAGGTTTGTGCGAATACGAAGTCAAAAAAAGTTCTATACTTATAACTTTACTGCGTTCAACAGGGATAATTTCAAATCCTAAAAACCCTGCACGCCTAACTCCTGCAGGTCCGCCAATTATAGTTAAAAATGCACAGCAATTAGGTAATAATACTGCAGAATTTTCTATAGGATTTGAGAAAATTGAAAACTGGCAAAAATCAACCGAAGAAATTTATCCTTATATAATTTTTAACAAATAAACTTTTTATATGAAAATATTTACTAATAAATCCTTTTGCCAGTTTCTAAATCAAATAATAGCAGTTTATTTTTATTTATTTTTAAGACAAGATCTTCATCAACTGCGAAATTTGGAGGAAGTTTCACGCAACATCTTACTTTTCCGATGAAAAAATAAACAATTTTTTCACTGCCAAGCATTTCTACCATATCCACCTTTACAACAAGCTTAATTTCTCCATCAGAACTCGTCATATTTTCAGGTCTGATTCCTACAGTTACATTTTTTCTTGCGCCTACAGCAAACTTTTGTTCTTCGCTAAGAATTATGGGAATATCTGCAATAACCATAGTATTAGAATTTAATATTGTCCCACGTAAAAAATTTATTTGGGGAGAGCCAATAAATCCTGCAACAAAAGTATTATGAGGATTTTCATAAATGTTGTCAGGAGTGTCTACCTGTTGAATAACACCTTTGTCTAGAACAACAATTCTATCGCCCATTGTAAGCGCTTCAGTTTGATCATGGGTCACATAAATAAAGGTCGTCTGAAGTTTTTCATGAAGCTTTTTTATTTCAGAACGCATTTGTACCCTTAATTTAGCGTCCAAATTAGAAAGGGGTTCATCCATTAAAAATACTTTAGGCTCCCGCACAATAGCCCTACCCAAAGCAACACGCTGTCTTTGTCCTCCTGATAATTGTCTTGGTTTACGTTCCAATAACTCTATTAAATTCAAAATTTTAGCAGCTTCAATAACTTTTTTATGAATAACTTCCTCGTTAACTTTTCTCATTTTAAGTCCAAAAGCAATATTTTCATAAACAGTCATATGAGGATAAAGCGCATAACTTTGGAATACAAATGCAATATCCCTATCTTTTGGAGCAATTTTATTGACTTTTTTATCTCCGATAAAAATTTCTCCGCCGGTTATTTCTTCTAAACCTGCTATCATACGTAAAATAGTAGATTTACCACAACCTGATGCACCTACAAGAACCAAAAATTCTTTATTTCTAATTTCCAGATTAATTCCATCGATAACAACATTTTTGTCATATGATTTTCGTATATTTTTAAGAATTACTTCACTCAATTTTTATTATTCATCTCCATAAATGGTCGCTGCTGCAAATATTTTCAAAACTTTAACCATTTTAACAGAAAATTCCATAAAAATCGAGTTATTACAAATTGTAAATTATGGTCTTAAGTAATCTCTAATTCCAATCTTAAGACTATTATTAGGACAAATTTCCAGACACTTTAAACAATTTATGCAATTTGGATTTACCAAGCTGTTTATCTTATTAACGGAAATCCCCATTAAACATTCTTTACTGCAAAGTTTACATGACAGACAAGAATCTGTTCTGTTTATTGTTATGGGTCTTAATATTGAACATAAACCTAATTTTGCACCAATAGGACATAAATAACGGCAAAAGAACCTTTTAGTGAATAAAGATAAAATTCCTAACATTATTAAAAAATAAAAAGCAAAATCTAAACTTATATATCCTTTTAAAACTCCTGCAAAACTGCCCCAAACTTTATTTGGGAACAAAAAGATACCACCGATTGTAACAGAAAAAAATAGTATTAAATATCTGGAATACTTTAAAATATTTTGAATTTTTTCATTAGGCTCAACTGTTTTTTTTATTACAAGGTTGCCTATATATCGGCATATATCTTGATAAAAGCCTACAAAGCACATCCAACCACAAAAAAATGGACCTAAAATAATAGACACAATTATTATAAAAATCATTAATGATTTAAAAGAAATTAAACCTATCACAAATAAACTCAAAAAAAGCACTTGGGTTGCTAAACGAAAAAATGATATTGTGTATTTTCTTTCCATAAATTACTTTTAGATTAGAATTATTTTTTTACGGGTACTAATTTCCCCTTAATATTTTTGTATTGACCGCATTTACCTGTTTGATTCGATTTTATTAAACAATTAGAAGGGCAATTATTACATCTTACTGATTTAGCCTGTTGTTTCTCTGTTTTTACATTTGATTTTATTTTTTTAGAAGTTGATGCATAAGTACCTGATTGCAAAATAGAAAAACAAAATGCAGTAATTACTACAATTATAAACCCTTTAAAAAATATTTTATTTTTCATAAGCCCCCCTCAAAAAATTTATTTATCTTTAAACAATAATTACAAAAAAATTATACCACAAAACTTATTTAAGTATTTATAAATAAGTTATTCCTTTTTTAAAATATCTAGGTCTAAAAGTTAAAGATACGATAGCTAAACCTAAATTGGCTAAGTAAACTATAAAGCTGTTTAACCTAATTTCCGCCAACAAATTTCTCGGTAGGCATTATAATATTATATGTTGTTCCCTGCATGGGTTCTGAATCTGCCCAAATAGCTCCCTTAAGGTGTCTTACAAGATTTTTTGAGGTAGCAAGGGCAATCGAGCGAACAATATTCTTTTTATTCGTCTTATCCAGCTGAGCATAAGGTTCAAAAATAGCGTTTGAATCGCTTTCGGCAATTCCTGCTCCTGTATCAGAAATGGTAATCATTAAATAAGACTTTTCATTAAATTCTTCAGCCATATCAAGACTTTGCTGGGAAACAATTTCTGAATCGGGGTGGCAAATCTTTATATTTATAGAGCCTATATCCGTTGAACTTATTGAAGTTTCTAAAATATTTTGCAAAATAACTTTGAATGCACTTTCATCCGAAAAAATCGTCTTTTTAATAATTTCGTTAGCATCAAAAGATACACTTAAGTTTTTAGCATTTATTTGTTGTTCATATTCTTTTAACAAAGTTTGAACTGAGTTTACTATATCAAAAATTTGAAAATCATATTCAAATAAACCCGATTCTGTTTTAGATAATTCAATAATTTTACTCAATAAATAAAGAATTTCATTAGAATTTTTATTGATTATTTTAACATATTTTTCTTGCTTTTCGCTCATTTTACCGCCAAGTCCATCCATCATGGCTTGCGAAAAACCTATTATAGACTGAATAGGTGACTTTAATTCGTTAGAAAGTTTTACAAGAAAAGTGTTTTTATCCTTATTAACCTTTTTAGAGCTCTCATGTTCAACAAGAATACTTGTAACCGTTTTATAGCTCTGGGTAACATCTCTGAGTGAAACTACAAAACAATCATCAACAAATTTTGCGGTTATTTCAAAATAAGAATCTTTACCCGTAGCTGACTTAAAACGACCGATAACAGACTTAAAACTTTCGGCAGCCTGCTTTACTAAATTTAACCCGCTTTCAATAATCTCATTAATGTTTAATTTAAGTACTTCACCTTTATTTATTTTAAAAAAAACAGGAACTAAATCATTAATCCATTCAATTTTACCGCTGCTATTAACAAGCATAACACCATCAGGAATCGACGATAAAATATCAATATCTTTAGCTTTATGTAAAAAGCTTTTAAAAACCATTCTTTATTCCTTATAATAAACTAACGTAAGATATTTTAACATAAAAAAATGTGTTTCTGTATACATCATAATAAGTATTTAGGTAAAAAGCAAACAAAAAATAAATACTAAAAGGGTATGGAAAATTAAAAAAACCATACCTCTTTTAGCTAAATTTTATAAAATTCTATATATCAATATCTTTAGTACTTAGTGCTATTCTATGTTCTTGAGGAGTGAATTTTTTGATTAATACATCTATTTCATCACCTACTTTGAAAACATTGAAAGGATTAACATTTTCTCCACGGATTTCTGAAGCCGGTAAAAGAGCCTCAACCCCAGGGAATATATTTACAAAAACACCAAAGCTTGTTATTTTATTAACTGTTCCTTTGATTATTTCACCTTCTTTGAATTTCCCTTCAATCTGCCGCCATGGATTTTCACCCATTCTTTTCAAGCTTAAACTGATACGTTTTAATTCATTATCAATTTTAATAATTTTGACTTCAATTTTTGCACCAAGAGTAATTACATCCGAAGGATGTTTAATTCTCTGCCATGAAATTTCAGAAATAGGCAATAAACCATCAATTCCGTTAATATCAACAAAAGCACCGAAATCAGCAATTCTTACAACTTCACCCGCTACAACCTGATCTTCAGAAAGTTCTGAAAGAACATTATCAACTACTTGATCTCTTTGCTCTGCTACAGCCTGTCTTTGAGAAAGAATCAATTTATTTTTCTTAGGATCAGCTTCAAGGACTTTGACTTCAATTTTTTGATTAATCAAACCTTCAAAAGGAAGCCCTGTTCTGAGTTGACTTGAAGGAATAAAACCTTTTAAATCAGCAACATCAACTAAAACACCCCCTTTAACAAGAGAAACAACCTTTGCAAGAATTGTATCGCCTGATGTTTTAGCATCATTTAATTGCATCCAAGCTTGAGCACAAGCAATTCTCTTCAATGATAAAACCATAGGCTCATCATCATTTTCTTCCTTTAAAACATAAAAATCTTTTTCGTCTCCTATTTCTAAAGCTTCTTTTTCGTTTGCTCCTCCGGGAATTTCATGTTCAGGCAATATTGCTTCTGTTTTTATGCCTTTAATACTTACAAGATAACTTTCTTTATCTTTTCTTATTACAATACCTTCAACAATATCCGCAACACTATACGGTTTTGTAAAAGATTCTTCTAATAAATTTTCAAATTCATCTAGTTTTGTTTTTTCTGCTATTGTCATTTTAGCCTCCTTTTAATTTATTTATGACATTTTTAATAATATTCTCAGGTGTTGATGCTCCTGCCGTAATAGCAATATTTTTTGCATCATGAACAACATTTTCATAATTAACCAGCTCCTTATCATCTTCGATATGGATAGTTTTCGTAATACCCTTAAGTATCTCCGCCAAGTGGGTTGTGTTTGCACTTTTTTTAGACCCTACAACAATCATTAAGTCAGCCTCCGAAGCTAACTCTTTTGCTTCGTTTTGTCTTAAGTTAGTACTTGAACAAATAGTATTAGCAATTGTAAGCTCTTTTGATATTGAAGTTAAATACTCAACAATAGGATTTAATGTAGTAATTCGCTGAGTTGTTTGAACAACAATACCTACTTTTTTATGATCTTTAATTTTTTGCTCAATTTCTTTTAACTGAGAGACCTCGCTTGCAACAAAAATATCAGAACCAAAAAGCTGGGCGCTTGCTTTTATTGCAACAACTTCAGGGTGTTCCGCTTTGCCGACAATCACTAAAAAATAACCCTCTTGAATAAGTTCAATAGCTTTTTGCTGAACTTTTTTAACATCGGGGCAAGTCAAGTCAAACAGCTCAAAGCCGGCATTTGTAATTTGTTCAAAAATTTCAGGCGAAGCTCCATGGCTTCTTATAACACAAATTCCATTTCCTCTTTCAGGTAATTCCGTGATAGTCTTAATTCCTAAATCTTCAAGTTCTTTTATAACATGGGAATTATGGATGAGTTCCCCAAAAACAAACACATCCTTATCAGGATTTTTAGTTTTTAATTTTTTAACTGTTTCTACGGCTCTTTTAACACCGTAACAAAATCCCGAATGTTTGGCCAGTTTTATATTTTTTAACAATGAAAAAATCTTCTTTCGTTTGGACTAGTGATAAAATCACCGTATTCACATTAAAGCATAAAAATATTAAAAAACAACCCTGAAATATAAGATAAAATAAATATCTATACAAACTAAAATTGTCTTAAAAATCTTATATCATTGTTAAAAAATAATCTTATATCATCAATTGCATATTTCAGCATTGTAAGTCTTTCTACACCTATACCAAAAGCAAATCCTGTGTATATTTCAGGATCAATACCGCAATTTTTTAAAACATTTATGTCAACAACACCCGAACCTAAAATTTCAAGCCACCCTGTATGAGAGCAAGTTCTGCAGCCTTTTCCTTCACAAATTATACATTGAACATCAATTTCTGCACTGGGCTCTGTAAAAGGGAAAAAACTGCTTCTGAATCTTGTAACTCTGCTTGAACCAAAATAAAGCCTGATAAATTCATTCAAAACACCTTTTAAATCGCCGAAAGTTATATCTTTATCAACATATAACCCTTCAATTTGGTGAAAAAAGTTATTTTTTCTTGCGTTAACAGCTTCACTGCGATAAACTCTTCCCGGTGAAATAATTCTTACCGGTGGCTTATGTTCTTCCATCTCTCTTACCTGTGCATTTGATGTTTGACTTCTTAAAACAATATTCGGTGCAATTTTTGTATAAAAAGTATCTTGCATGTCTCTTGCCGGATGATCCGGTGCAAAATTTAACATATCGAAATTAAAATATTCCGTTTCAACTTCAGGAGAATTTTTTGAATTCACAAGCGAAAAACCAAGAGTTTGAAAAATTGAGATTATTTCATTTATTGTTGCGGTTAAAGGGTGAACCTTACCTTGAGGAATATATTTACCCGTTAAAGTAATATCAATTTTCTCTTTTTGTAGTTTTTCATCTAATTCTTTTCTATAAATGGAATCAAATTTCTCATTAATTAATTGTTCTAATTTTTGAGTAATTTCATTTGCAAAAGCTCCTATAATTCTTTTATCTTCATCAGAAAGATCTTTTAAATTTTTTTTAATTGAATTTAATTCACCTTTTCTGCTTAAATATCTTAGCTTGATATTTTCTATATCATCTGAAGATATTGCTTTTTCAATATCCGCTGAAGCATCATTAAATATTTTCTCTAACTGTTGTTTCATTTTCTGCCTTTCCGTTGTTCTCTTATTAAAGAGAAGTTTAGTATAAGATATAACTCTTTTTATTGAAACCTGTTATTAACTTTTTCATGCCCGATTGTACTTTCCCATCCATGACCCGGATAAACTTTGGTACTTTCTTCAAGAGTAAAAAGTTTTTCTTTAATACTTGCTTTAATTTGACTAAAACTTCCCCCGGGTAAATCTGTTCTTCCAACTGATTCATAAAACAAAGTATCACCTGTAAAAACTTTATCTCCAAGCAGATAACAAACACAGCCTCTGGAATGCCCAGGCGTATGAATAACTTTAATTTTATTTTTACCAAATTCTATTAAATCGTTTTCTTTAACAAATCCATCTACTTGTTGTACCTCAAACTCCCCGAGACCAAACCTTGTAGTATATTCATTCATTTTATCTAAAATAATTTTATCTTCTTCATGTATTAAAACTTCACAATTATATTTAGCTTTAAATGAATTTATACCGAGAACATGGTCAAAATGTCCATGCGTGATTAAAATGTATTTTAAATTTGCACCATATTTTTTTAATGTATCATCTATTTCTTTGCAATCCTGAGTACAATCAATTAATACTGCTTCTTTTGAACCATTTACCTCTTCTTCATCAATAAGCAGGTAATTATTAGCTTCTATAGGACCTAACGTAAACTTTTTTAAAATCATTTTACTATCTCAAAAATTTCCTTACAAACTTTAAATAAATTTTCAGCATCAGCCAACGGAATCATATTAGGACCGTCGCAAAGTGCTTTATTAGGATTAGGGTGAACTTCAAAGAAAAGTCCGTTACATCCTGCAGCAATCGCCGATTTTGCTAAAACCGGTACAAACCTGCGCTCACCATCAGAACATTCTCCGTTTGCACCGGGCAGCTGAACACTGTGCGTAGCATCAAAAATTACAGGATAAGCTGTCTCTTGCATAATAGGAATTGCTCTAAAATCTGATACTAAATTATTATACCCGAACATTACACCTCTATCCGTTAATAAAATGTTAGAATTTCCTGAATCTTCAACTTTTTTTACAAGAGATTTCATCTGCTCCGGTGCAAGAAATTGACCTTTTTTTATATTTACAATTTTTCCTGTCTTCGCCGCTGAAACAAGCAAATCTGTTTGACGGCATAAAAAAGCAGGTATTTGAATAATATCAGCAACCTTAGCGGCAATTTCAGCTTGTTCGGGCAAATGGATATCCGTTACAATAGGAACATCAAACTCTTTCTTAATTTTATCAAGTACCTCAATACCTTTTTCAATGCCGGGACCTCTGTAGGAATTTATTGATGAACGATTTGCCTTATCAAAAGAAGATTTAAAAACAAAATTTATATCTAATTTTTTAGTAATCTCTTTTAATCTCTGTGCTGTTTCTGCAAGAATGTTATAATTTTCTATAACACATGGACCCGCAAAGATAGTAAGCTTATCTCCACCGATTTCAAAATGCTTTAATTTTATTTTTTTAACTTCTATCATAAAAATATCATATCAAAATTTATACAACAGCCTGACGGGTCTCTGAAATAATCTGCATTTCTTCGCCTGATGCATAAACAGCATGGCATCCGCAATCTACGAATAAAATTTGTCCGGTTGTTCCTGAAGATAGATCAGAAGCTAAATAAATTCCGGCTCTGCCAATATCTTCTAAAGTAACGTTTCGTTTTAAAGGAGCTTTTACAATTGCAGCTTTAAGCATTTTATCAAACCCTGAAATACCTTTTGCAGCAAGAGTTTTAACTGCACCAGCAGAAATAGCGTTAACTCTGATTCCAAACTTACCTAAATCAGTAGCCAAATATCTTACGCTTGATTCAAGAGCTGCTTTTGCAACACCCATTACATTGTAATTGGCAACAACATATTCTGAACCAAGATAAGTAAGGGCAAATATTGACCCTCCTTCTTTCATAACAGGTTGAGCATTTCTTGCAATTGAAATAAGCGAGTAAGCACTAACACCCAATGCTAAGTCCCAGCCTTCTTTTGATGTATTAATGAATTCACCTTGTAAATCCTCTTTATTAGCAAAAGCAACAGCATGAACAACAAAATCAATTTTGCCGTAAACTTTTTCACATTCTGCAAAAACTTTTTTGATGTCTTCCTCTTTTGTAACATCGCATTCCATAATAATTTTAGCATTCATTTCTTCGGCAATCGGTCTTACTCTGCCTTCCATTACCTCATTTACATATGTAAAAGCAATTTCAGCTCCGGCTTTATTAAGTTCGCTGGCAATACCGTAAGCAATTCCTCTTTGGTTAGAAACACCAAAAATAACGCCTTTTTTACCTTCCATTAAATTCATAAAAATTTCCTCGCTCTTTGTAATTTCAAGTTAATATTATCAAAAACAAATTTTTAAGTCAAAGTATTAAAATTAAAGTTTTTTAGAATTCTTAAATGGTTTTTTATTTCCTCTATAGCAGGAATATTAGGAAATTTTCTTATAAGTTGCTCAAAAACTTTAATTGCTTTATCTTTCTCTCCCATTTTTTCGTAAGCGTAAGCAAGATTCGAATATACTTTATAGTCTCCTTCCGGCTTTAATTTTAAAGCATTTTCATAATAATTAACGGCTTCTTCTATTTCATCACGGCAATAATAAACCAACCCCATTTGATTATTTGCTTCATATGACTGAGGATTTTTCTCAAGTGCTTTTTGGCAAAAATTAAGCGAATTTTCCCATTCCCCTTTTTTAGCATAACAAATAGATTTTGAAATGTAAGCATCAAAATAATTTTCATCTTTTTCAATTATTCCGGAATACATTTCAATCGCTGCATCAACGTAAGTAAAATCTCTGCTTAAAGAATTTTTCGTCTCAAAGACTTTTGCTATTTTGCTATATAAATACATACCATTTTTTTCAAATTTAAATATTCTTTCTGCAAAATCAAGAGCTTTTTGCATTTCATTATTGCTTAAATAAGCTAAAGTAAGCGATTTTACACTGTCTTCTTCCATATTTATTTCAACACTTTTTTCAAAAAATTCTACGGACTTAGAATAGTTTTTCTTTATGTAGTAAACCAGAGCAATATTATACAACCCGTCATAGTCATCAGGATTAAGCTCCAAGAATTTTTTATAAGCTGCAATTGCTTTATTGTAATCATTAACAGAATGATAACAAAGCCCAAGATTATAATAAACCTGAGGTTTAACATCTGTTTGTTCAAGCGCCTCTTTAAAAAGTTTTATTGCTTTTTCGTAATTTTTTTTATCATAAGCATCTATTCCTGAATTATAAAAGAATTCAAACGTCTTAGCATCCGAAAAGTTAAACTTATCACTTATATATTCTTTAAATTCATTTATTTTACCCATATTGTTATTGTATTATAATAAAATAAAAAAGTGAATAGAAAGGAAGCAATGTTTGATTATATAAAAGGCCAATTAGCATTTAAGGGAATGAATAATTTTTCATTAACAATCGATGTTAATGGCATAGGATATTTAATTCAGACTACATCGCGGGATTTTTCCAAACTCGGCGCAATAGGTTCTGGAATAAAAATTTATACGGTTTTGCTACATCGAGAAGACAGCATGTCTTTATGCGGGTTTTTACAAAAGGAAGACAGAGATATTTTTAAAATTTTAACTTCTGTTTCAGGTGTAGGACCAAAAATGGCCCTTATGCTACTAGATGAATTTGAATCTTATGAACTGATTTCTCTTGTAATAAAAGGTGAATTTAAGGAATTGACCAGAGCAAAAGGCGTTGGTCCTAAACTTGCACAAAAAATTATTCTTGAATTAAAAGATAAATTAATTAATCTTCAAAACACTTTGCCTGTAACTCTTTCCGGCGACATTGAAGTAAAAGACGAACAAGCCATTCAAGACGCTCAAACTGTTTTAATTTCACTGGGATACGAACGTGAAGAAATTAAAACAGCTGTTTCCAAAGCCATGACTTTTGTAAAAAATACTGATAATGCCGAAGATATTTTAAAAGAGACCCTAAAAATTCTGTCTTTGTAACTTGATTTTTAGTAATTTGAAAATGAATATTTTACAGAGTTTATACTTCCTGCCATTTTTTCGGGTCAAACTTTATATCTTTAACATTTAAATACAAAGACTTTAAATATGGCTGAAGTTTTTCCAAAATTTGCTTTTTTTGAAGTAAAAGTTCTTGAGCAACCACAGAGCTATCGCAAGCAATAATGAGAACTCCTCCGCTCATCATAGAATAAGGTTTGGACTTTTGAGAAAATTTCTTGCCAACAATTTTATCCCAAAAATTGTACAGATTATTTCTTGTAACCGCTCTTTTAAGCTCTTTTGAGGATAGCATTTTTTCTATTATGCTTTGCGTATCTTCAAAATCAGTATATAAAATTTTCTTTTTAGCTTCCAATTCTATCTTCTCACTTTTTTGTGTTAAACTTGTGTAATCATTATAACATTATTAACTGGATAAAAATGGAAAAGTATCAAAAATTTGACGAAATCGTAAAAAAATCCAAAAATATATTAATAATCTCACATGTAAATCCTGATGGAGATACCTTAGGTACAATGTGCGCTTTATATTCGGCAATTTATAAACAATACAAAAAAAAAGCAGAAATGCTTATTTTATCAAAACTGCCTAAAATTTATGAATTTTTGCCTAATATTGATAAAGCAAAAACTATTGACATGTTTGATAAATCAAGAGAGTATGATCTTGTAGTTACTGTAGATGTTGCATCCTTAGATCGGATTAACGATGCACAAATTTTATTCAATAAAGCAAAATATACAGTAAATATTGACCATCATCAAACAAATAACAATTACGGAGACTTGGCTTTTGTTGATCCAAAAGCAAGCTCAAGTGGAGAAGTTCTTTACAAAATTTTTAAAAAACTCGCTTGGCAAATAGAAGCTAAGTCTTTAGAGACTGCAATATGTCTTTATGTTGCCGTTTTAACCGATACCGGCGGTTTCAGGTTTGAAAATACAACATCAGAAGTTTTTAAAATAGCAGCGGAATTAACTAAAATGGGAGTTAATCCAAGAGCTCTTTATAAAAAAAGTTATGAATCAAAATCAAAAGAAATTGTACTTTTTCAAAATTATTGCGTTAGCAAATCTATTTTTTCAGAGGATAACAAAATTGCATATGCTGTTATTTATAAAAAAGATATGGAAAAGTTTTCTGTAGGAGATGATTCTACTGATGGAATAGCAGAAGCACTCAGAGCAATATCTTCAACAGAAATATCTTTTGTTGTAAAAGAAGTCGATACAAAGATTTGCAAAATTTCAATGAGAAGTAAAAATACAGATGTTGCAAGTATTTGTTCGCGATTTAACGGTGGCGGACATAAATTTGCTGCGGGATGTACAATAAAAACGTCTTGCGAAGAAGCTGTAAAAAAACTTTTGTCAGAAATTTACAAGGAAATTAAATGAAAAAAATTGCAGAATATCCAAGAAATATTATTAAATCTATACTTGAAAATGATTTTTCAGGTATGGCGGCTGAAATGGGATTTATGCTTATGCTTGGAATTTTCCCTGCGATGCTCTTTTTAATGGCTGTTTTTGGATGGATGGGAAATAAATCTTTTATAAATCCTGTTCTAATTTTCATGTCAAGCATTTTGCCTGAAGATTCAATGGGTTTAATAATAACTGTTTTAAACGAAGTTATGATTTTTTCAAAAGGCGGATTGGTAGCTGTTATTGGTATTATCGTTACTTTATTTTTAACTTCAAATGCTGTTGCTGTTGTTTTGAAAGGTTTAAACAGAGCCTATAAAGTAGAAGAAACCCGCTCTTTTTTTTATATACGTGTTTTGTCAATTATTATGGTTTTTGTAAATACTTTTATGCTCTTTTTAAGTATAAATTTAATAGTTTTCGGTAAGGTTATAATTAACTTTCTGGTAAATTATGTAGGAATTTCGCCTGCTATTGAAATAAGTCTTTTAACTTTAAGATGGCCTGTATCATTTTTTGCACTTTATTTTATGGCTCTTATAAACTACTATATTTTACCTGATTTTAAAGTTGATGAAAAATTAAAAAGGAAAAGTTCTTTCCCCGGAACATTGTTTTTCTGTATTTTTTGGCTGGCAGGTTCATGGTTATTTTCAATTTATGTCAATAACCTTGATACTTATAATAAAGTATACGGGACAATCGGAGCATTTGCTATGTTAATGGTTTGGCTTTACTATACTTCAATTCTGCTGTTAATCGGCGGTGAAATAAATTATCAGTTTTACAGCAAATTAGACTCGTCCAAAGAATAATTTGTTAACATTATTGTATTTTTATTTAATTCTGCTAAAATAAAAATAATATTAAATTATTAAGGAGAATAGTATGAGAAATATAATTATTTATTCAACTCAAGGAAAATCAGATTTAACAAGTATTCTTTCTGAGATTGAAGACACGTCGGTCAGGGTTGAGCCTTTTGCCCAACTGAAAGATTATATTTTATTGAATCCCAGTTTATTAATTATTGAGCAGGGACAAGGTTTAAAAGATGTTTTAATGACAACAAAATTTCAATGCCCTATTCTATTTCTTGGCTCTATTTTTACTGATGTTACAATAAGAGCCGAGGGTTATGATTTTATAAACACTCCTGTAAACAAAGATGAATTGCTTATAAGAGCAAAAACATTACTTAAAATAAAAGATCTAAAAGATACTTTATCAGTTGTTACTACAACTGATGACTTAACAGGTCTGCATAACCGGAAATATCTTCATGAACGTTTAGATGCTGAAATTTCCCGTGCAAAGCGTTATAAGACAAACCTTTCTTGTTTGTTGTTTGACATAGACTTCTTTAAAGTGGTTAATGATATGTACGGATATGATTGGGGCGATGTTTTGCTAAAATCATTAGCAGAAAAATTAAGAGCCCTTGTTAGAAAAGAAGATGTTTTGACAAGATATGGCGATGAAGAATTTTTACTTGTTCTTCCAAATACTCCGGAAGAAAATGCTTTCTTGTTCGCTGAAAGATTCAGACGTGATATAGAAAGAATGGAATTTATTCCTGCAGGAGAAGAAGAAAGACATCCGATAACAATTTCCGGCGGAATCTCAACTTATCCTTGCCTTGAAAATGTTGAAGAAAATGCCAATACAATAATAAGATATGCAGAACACGCTTTATACAATGCAAAAAAACGCGGTAAAAATAAGATTGTTCAATTCTCTCAAATAAATTTAGGTGAATAAAGTTACTTTAACAAAATATTTACTTTCACTTAAAACTCTGTCAAAAAATTTTTTGACAGAGTTTTAAGTGAAAGTAAACACTCCTTCTTTTAACGGAAGGCTTCTTTTTGAATCTAAAGGAAAGGTTCCCCCCTTTCAAAATTATATTATAAAGTTATGGAAGATATTGACAATATATCAGAAAAAATATTAGATTTACAAGCATCAAGATTAAAAGATGAGATAATTACAATTTATAAAGAAAGCATGCAAAAACTTAAATGTAATAGGGAGCTTAGACGTATGTTAAAAGTTGCCAGAGAATTATTAAAACACTAGAAGAGCCCTGTTAAAGTATTTTTTAAATACAGTCCTTTTTTTAGAACTACTGTTTGATTTTTTTGACAAGCTAACTATTTATTACGATATTGTTAAAAACTTGTCCCATGTCTAAACATGAGCTACCCTGTTAATAAGGGAAGTTTTTTAATTTCTATGTTGAGCAAAGGGGAAAATGATTAAGTCGAGCAAAATAGTTGTTGTCGATGACGACAAGATAGTTACATCTACATTGAAGACTCTTTTAAAGTTAGAGGGCTTCTCTAACACTCATTATTTTAACGATCCCAAAGAAGCTATTGAATTTTTAAAAACTGAAAAACCGGATTTAATTCTTTCGGATTTTTTAATGCCTGAAATGAACGGATTTGAATTCCTCTCAGCAGCAAAAGAGCTTTATACCGAAGTAAGCATGATTTTACTGACAGGTTACGCGGATAAAGAAAATGCAATTAGAGCAATTAATGAAATCGGTCTTTATAAATACATTGAAAAACCCTGGGATAATGATGACTTAATTATGAACATCAAAAACGGAATAGAGAGGAGCCATCTTTTAAGCCAGTTAAGAAAAAAAATTAACGAACTTGAAATTGCAAAAGAGCAATTAGAAAAATATTCGCATGGTTTAGAAGAAATCGTTGCCAAAAAAACAGCTGATTTAGTCAAAATTAACTCCGAATTATCGGGAATTATAAATTATTGTGCAGACGGAATTATAATTATTGATGAGAATGGACACATAGAGCAGGTTAATCCTGCTTGTGAAAACATGGTCGGTCTTTCTGAAGAAAATCTTATAAAAATGAATTTTTCCAACATCACATATTGTGAGAACAAAAAAAATTTTAAGGAAGCATTAAAAAATGATTCCGAAATATTCTTAAGAGACTGTTACGTTTTAAACTCGATTCGAGATAAAAAAATTCCCGTTGAAATAAGTTTTGCCGACATAATCTCTGAAGAACCAGACGCACTAAAGAAATTTGTCGGGGTTATAAGAGATATCAGAGCTCAAAAAGAAATGGAAAGGCTTCGTGATGATTTCGTAGCAACTTTAACTCATGATATGCGAACCCCTCTTTTAGCTGCAATTCAAACATTAAAATTCTTCTTGGACGGCTCTTTAGGAAATCTTGAAGAAAAGCAAAAAGTACTTTTATCCACAATGCAAAAAAGTAACGAAGATTTATTAGGTCTTGTTAATGCGCTTTTAGAAGTTTATAAGTATGAATCAGGAAAACTTGCTTTATGCAAAACTAACTTTTCTTTCAAGGATTTAGTTTCACAATGCTTTAATGAATTAGAGCCTCTGGCAAAAAACAAAAATATTGAATTTAAATTAAATTTCATGCCGGAAGATTACCTGATGATAAATGCGGACAGAGGTGAAATTCGAAGAGTAATAATAAATTTATGCGGAAATGCACTTAATTATACAAATATGGGAGGAGAAATAAATATCGAAGTCAATGAAAAAGGCGACAATATTATTTTTTCCGTAACTGACAATGGAAACGGTATTCCTGCTGAAGATATTCCAAATTTATTTAAACGTTTTTCACAAGGTACGAACAAAAAACGTTCAACAGGGACAGGACTTGGTCTTTACTTATCAAGGCAAATAATAGACGCTCATGGCGGTAAAATTTGGCTTGAAAGCAAATTAAATAAGGGCAGCCAATTCTCGTTTTTATTGACAGGAGTTAAAATCAAAGAAAAAGTGGGCATTGAGAGGTGAGAGGAAATTCTTTTCACTACTCACCTAAAAAGGAGATAAAATGAATACAACAAAAGTATTATTGATTGAAGACCATACAATGACAAGAATGGGACTTTCGCTTGTGCTTGAAAAAACTGAAGACATAGAGCTTATAGGTGAAGCTGAAGACGGAATTTCAGGAGTCAAAATGGCTCAAGAATTATGTCCCGATGTTATTTTAATGGATATAGGTCTTCCTAATATCGACGGAATTGAAGCAACAAGAAGAATTAAAGAAAGCAATTCCGACTCTAAAGTATTGATTTTTACCTCCCGTGATAATGAGGATGATGTTTTTGCAAGTTTTAAAGCAGGTGCAGACGGCTACATAATGAAAGGTTCTACTCCTGCTCAAACTACCAATGCTATTAAAGCAGTAAGCGAAGGAACAGCCTGGATTGACCCTGCAATTGCAAGATTAGTACTATCAAATATACAAAAAGCCGAAACGTCTCTGGTTCCGACAGGCGAAATTAACTACAAAGCAGGTAAAAATACTTACGGATTAACAGAAAGAGAAATGGAAGTTTTAGCACTAATTGTTGAAGGACTTTCAAATCCGCAAATTGCTGATAAACTTATTATAACAAGAGCAACAGCAAAAGCTCATGTACATAGTATATTACAAAAATTATATGTTGATGACAGAACAAAAGCAGCCATTATGGCGATGAAAGAAGGATTAGTTTAAATGCGAAAAAAAATCGCACTTAGTTTGATAATCGGAATATGTCTTGACTTTCTTTTCCGGTATTACTTTTGGAAAAAAAACAAAAGTATCTACTCCTAAAAGTCAATATAAATATCAGCAAAAACTTTTAAGAAAAGAAGAAATAGAGAAATACAAAAGAAGCCTCTTGCCTGAATCAGGTTATATGACAAGGGAAGAATACGAAGAAAAATCCGAAGATATCTCTAATTCAAAAAGAGAAGTTCCCGAATACAAATTTCCCAAGGACATAAAAATGAAATACGTGCCGCAGCCCACTTATAAACTGGTACGTTATAACAATCCTCCGGGTTCTCCGGAGTTGCATATAGACAATCGCTTTAAATATGACCGGCAATTTATTTGCCCTGGAATCACTTCCCCCAAAAAAGATCTTTTAGTATATCCTGTTGTTTACTATTACGCTGTTAATCAATGCACGGCAGGAGATTTATTTATAATCCCGCTTGACAAAACTCTGC
This sequence comes from uncultured bacterium, assembly GCA_963839525.1. Lineage (GTDB taxonomy): Bacteria > Cyanobacteriota > Vampirovibrionia > Gastranaerophilales > Gastranaerophilaceae > CAWIVJ01. The sequence continues at coordinate 290,327 of CAWIVJ010000007.1, forward strand.
CTGATTTAGAAAGAATTATGAGAGCAAATGTTGTTAAAAAACTTCCCGAGCCGATTTTATCTACACAAAAAGATATTCGGGAAAAATATATTTTTAGGACAATGACACCTATAGACTTTTCTCCTGATGGTTCAAAATTGCTTGCTAAAGAAAAAACAGGAAATGTAAATGATGGTATTTGGCAAACAAATGCATGGATTTACGATTTTAATACGAAAACCGCAAAACAACTTTCTGAAATCCGTGAAGCCATAAAATTTTACTGGAAAAATAATAAAAATTTAATTCTTGATGAAAAAAGATGGGATATTTATCCTATAGGTTTTGATGCTAACAAGCCTGAAAGAATTGTTGTTTCAGCTTATGCTTTTACAGGAAAAACAGTGAAATTTTTAGGTCTCTGGAGTATTGATTATAAAGGTGAAAGAAGTCTTTTAGTCTCTTTATTTAAAGAAGAAGGAAATATAGTGCTAAGCGGCTATAAACTTATCCAAGATGGGATTTTGAATCCTGAAACAACATATAGTGAAGAAAAAAAGCAGGAAAAAGCAATAAAACAAAAAAACAAAGCCGAAAAAAGCTAAAAAAACTGAAAAAAAGAACAAAAAGAAAGCTTTGGATAAAAAATTAAAAGAAATGAAGAAAGAAGAATAAAAAGAAACTCTTAGAAAATCCTTTTAAAATTAACCCTTATCAAAAATTACAATCGGGAGGTCATGGTCTTGAGCGTATTTACGAAGCTCAAAAGGAATTTCTTCTGGATTACAGCTTTTAGCAAAAACAGCTTGAGGTTTTGGTGCGTATACTACAGCTTCATTCCAAGTATATTCAAACAATTTATCGTGGTCAGGTGCATTTTTATAATCCATCAATGAATCAGCAGCTTCTGTAAATGCTTTTCTTACTTTCAGGTCTTTAATTTCGTCAACACTTTGATACTGACTAATTTCCCTCATAAGTTTTGTATATTCTTCATCAGACAAATTCAGAGACTTTTTAATATTTAATGCAATATAATTTCTATGTCTAAGTCTTCTTTCAAAAAGTGTTTTTATATTTTCCCTTTGAATTTCACTTTTGATATCTTTAAATGTAGTGGCACCTTGCAAGTTACCTTGTAATTTAGCAAAAATACTTGATTCATTACCTTTTTCAGCTAACATTCTTAAATAAGTTGCTTCATGTTCAGGTTTATTGACAAACAAATAGTTCATAATATCAGCTACGCTCTTCATTCTTCCTGAATCCATGTCTTGAGGATATGCGGCAGCTATATTATTTTGGTCAACATGGAAAATTACTCCTGAATTAGAACAATTATTCATTTCCGTAATATCAGATTTTTCGCCATCAAATAGTGTTGCAACTTTGTCTTTGGTTACATAAGATGTACTGAATACTCCGTTTGCACCTTCTTGGGTTGCTCCGTTTAACATTTGTATAAAACCTTTATTTTCAGGACTGATAACATGTACCAGTACTCTAAAGTTTTCAGGAGTTGCCGTAGGAGCAAAACCCATAGATGGTAAATCAGTACCGTCAGTTAAATGAACGATTTTATTATTTGTTGTTCCTTCAACTGTTGAAATAGCTGATGTTTCTATCTTTCTAAGTTGTGATGCTTTTGGAATAGCTGTTTGAGGTAAAAATACAGAAGCGGAATGTATCCTGTCAACATTTTTACCAATTTGTTCAACCAAAGGATGTTCTAAAACACCGCCAAATGCTTTATAAATATCATCACTTGCAGCTTTCAAATCTGCCTTTGCAAAGATTTGAGCTATTTGCCAATCATTTGGCTTTCTAAATTCAAATGCAAGTTTTAACCCAAGCATTTCAGCTTCATCTTGGGTCATTGGTTGATTAATTTGTTCTAACCAGTGGTGATTTCTTATCAAACCAACAACTCTTTCTTTTTCAATTTCTGATAAATCAGATTTTTTAAGCAAAGAAGCAACATCTTTAGCAGATATGATATGGTGCAGTTTATCAACTTGTCCTTCTGTTTTTGCTATATCGTGGAATAAAATTGCTATTTTTGCCAGTTTTTTATCAGCTTCGTTAAGTTTTGCCCATTTTGGGTCTTTTAATGCTTCCTGTAAAGTTTTTAATATGTGAATATCTAAAGTATAAGCATGAGCACCATGCTGTGATTTTCCAATAGTAGTTAAAAATTCAGGATATACACTTGTAATTTCATTTAATGCTTTTTCTAATTCAGGTGATTCAGTGACTGAAACCCTATTACCGACTGTAAAACGTTCTACATTAGTATTAAATTGTTCAATAGCTTGTCTGACTTTTGAATTTGAAATTTGAGATATTTCTTCCTTTGTTGCAGTTACAGGATACTTAACCAAATCAGTACCTGCAAAATCAAAGCCAAAAACTCTTGTAAATTCTTTAGCTTCTTCTTCGTTAAGCCCCTGCATAGCTTTTTTAGCATCAGTTACAAAACTTGCTCTTGGGTATTCAAGTTTGATTGATTTTATTTTGGCAACATCAATTTTACCTGAAATTAAAGCAGTTTCTAAATTAATCATTCCGTTTCTAAAGCTTTTTAGCATTTCAGGATTGCTTAATTGTCTTACTTTTATAAAGCTTTTACCATCTTCAACCAAGCTTGCTGCTAATTTTTTAGTATCAATTTTTCCTGCTTCATCAACATGTATAAACGGTAAATCAAGTTTTTTGTAGTCAGGAAGAAGTTTTTTAATATCAATTCCTTGAGATTCAAGCATTTGCGTCATTTGTGTTGTTTGCTGTTTACTCATCTCCAAGGCATATAATAATTCTTTTCTATCAACTAAAGAAAGGTCTTCAATTCCTTTTGCTTTTAGTAATTTTTCAACATTAAGCTTACTGCTTAATGTTTCTAATCCTAAAAGGAACGAAAGTTGATTTCCTTTTAATAATTCACCATTAGCACTTCTTAAGTTAAGAACATTATTAGTTTCTTTAAGTAAATTTGCTTTCATCTTAGGAGATAATTCTTCCCTAAAGCCAAACATTGGGTTAAAATCAATTCCTGCTTTCATCGCTGTTCTCATATTAATGATCTGTTGGATACCAAAAATATCCTTTCCTGATAGTCTTGGCTTTACCTGACGCATCAACTGCTTCATATAATGCTTTAAATGCTGCATCTTCTTGATTCCAATGCGGTTTAGCTCGAGCATAATTAGCCCTATAAACCTTTGAGTACCGTCAGGCATTTTTTCTGAATATAGACGTTTATATAATTCTACATTTTCTATAGATAAATCCCAAACAAATGAATACAATGAACATTTCATCCAAATTTTTGCCTTTTAATAAAGTTTCAGTAAATTCTTTTGTTTTTGGTTCTATTAATAATTTTTTAACTGTCGGAATAAGTTCTTCGATTTCTTCATTATCAAATTTAAATTTATCTAAAAATTCAATTTTTTCTAACAAACCTTTTATTTCTAAATCAAAATCAAGAGGTTTCTTAATTGAAGTTTCTTTTATTTTGGCACCATCAGATTTAAGAGGCTTTGCTTAAAGACTTTTTTTATTTTGGTAGCAAGTTCTTCTGGTATAGGTTTAACTTTATTTTCAACAGTAAGTCTTGATAAAGTTGCTCTTGCATCATTAACAAGCGGGTTTGTTGTGGCTTGTACTTCTTCTTCAATTTTAGGCAAAACCTTTTCGCCCATCCTTTTGCATAAAATATAAATTTGTTTGCTATATTTGTAAGTGCTTTAAATGGTCTTATTCCAGCCATAAAATAAAAATTCCCCAATAACCAATCTATCTATATAAATATAAAAACATTTTGCATCAAAAAATTGCGTTCTAGTTAAACAATTGTATATTTTTATTTTATTATTGTTAAATTTATTTTTTTCTTAATTGAAAAGCATAAGAACAACCTTCATCAGCTTTATCAATTTTTCCGTCAAAATCATTATCTATTCCATCCGAGCATGAACCTATAGAATCAAAAGACTCTGAAAGAGCATTGTATTTTAACCATTTATCGGGAATTCTTTGCCATAAGTATTGGAAAAATGTTTTGTAAAATAAAGAAATATCATGATCTTTAATTATTATTAAGTTTTCATCATTTAAACTCTCTCCGCTTCTGGAAAAATTCATTGAGCCTATTAATGTGTACAAATCATCAATTATTATTGATTTTGAATGAAGTTTCCCGGCAAAATTTTCCGTTTTAACCTGAATTCCATTCTGCCTTAAAATTTTCATTTTTGAAGAGCTTGTATGAGTATTAGTTGCATCAAGTATTATTTTCACCGAAACTCCACGCTTTGATGCATTAATTAAAGAATCACTTAAATCTTTATGGGTTATTAAAAAAGCAGGGATGTAAATGTACTTTTGTGCATTATTTACTAATGGGATTATTTGTGTTGCTATTGCTTTATCTTGAGGTGAGAAATAAACTTTAACATTTTTATCCAAATTATCACAACTTTTCAACTTTTTCTTATGAAATTTTCCGTTATACATTTGATTAAATTCTTGCCTGTAAATATCAGCTATTTTTTTTGAATTAATAAATAATACAACATTTGAATTGAATCCGGACATATCGGTATTGCTGACATTTGCAGAACCTGTCATAACTGTTTTTTTATCAAAGATAAAAAATTTATTATGCATAATCGTGTTTTCAACATCATGATTATTATTTGTAAAGATTTTTGCTAAATAAAGAGTATCGGGATAAATATTTTTATTATAAGAGTCTAAATCATAGATAAATCTAATATTAACCCCTCTTTTTTGAGCTTCTTCAAGTGCTTTTTGAATTTCAGGAATTTTTGTATACCCGTAAATTGCAAAATCAATTGATTCCTGTGAACGATTAATTTCACCCAATAATGCTTTGCAAATTTCTGTACTACACGAATTTGATGGTTTTAGAATCCTTGTCATATCTGTTAAAAATACCTTTATATAATTTGTTTGAAAAACTACTGCGGGACTCTTTATATTTGGAATTTCATCAAATTTTACTTTTTGCTTTTTGCCTCTTGCATTTTGTTCTTTTGCAAAGCAAAATTTACAAGGTTTTGCATCCTTTGGCAGTTGAAAAGCAGGCAAAATTTGCGAATTATGGGCAACAAGTCCATATTTGCAATTTAATTTATGGTATTTATGATTTTTATTATTTAAAATTATTAGTTTATATTTTCTGGCTTTTTCAACATTTTTCCAAAATTGAAAATCAGGAGTTTTATCCTTATAAAAGGCAAAACCTCTGGTTACCATCAAATTTTCGTAATCCTTATTATCAATTGTTATGTTAGATTTTTTTAGTTTAATCTTTTTCCCTTCAATTGTTTCTTTTGCAAAATTCTCAGCTAAAAAACCAAGTCCAATAGCATCTTCTTGAGATATTTTTATTTTTTTTGCAAGCTCAAGTTGATTTTCAAACTGTTTTGTAGAAAAACTATTGATATTTTCAAGCAAAACCAGTTCTTCGTTATCTTCAACACCGTTTTTATTAAAATCAACAACAATTTCCGTAGGAGAAATTACTTTAAGAACCTGAAACTCTGTACTTCTCTGCGTATGATAAAATAAAAAAATTAAGAAAATTATAAACAAAAGAACAACTGAAATTTTTTTCATCCATTCACCTTCTCAGCCTTTTAATTCTTATAATTTCCTATTTCAAAACCTAATCGCTGAATTTTATCTTTTAAATCCATATTTTGCGTAATTTTAAACTCTTTTTGATGTTGATTCTTACTCATTTTTAAATTTGAGAAATTACATGGATGAATTATCGCTTCAACAACAGCATTCTCTTCTATTTTACAAAGTCCCTGATAAATAGATTCTTCATCCATTAATCCAGTATACCCTACACCAATTAAAAAATCATTTGTCTGAAGATTATATTGCTTGATTATTTCTCTGTTTTTTGATGTAAAAGCGTTTAAGAGCAATATTTTCAAAATATTCAACGGATATTTTATATTAATATGCTTTATTATATCTGGAACAATATAAAATTTTTCATATTGTGTTCTAACCTGATTTATACCATATTCTTTAGCCAATTTACATGTAACTTCAAAGATCTTTGGAATAGCATGCACATGAACATGTGAATCCAGATGATCAACTTTAGTAAACTTCAAAACTTTTTCAATCTGAAGTCTAAATTCTTGCTCTACCTTTTCTAAAAACAATGAGTTATCAGATAAATAAATTAATTTTAAATAACCTTTATTAAATTCGTTATTTGAATTTGTAAGAGAAAAGGTATCTGTAAAATTTTGCAAAGATTTTCCTTCTATAATATTAAGATGCACTCCAATACCGAGATCAGAGCATTCCGGGATAATTTCATTAACCGCCGGATCAAAAGCTTCACCATTAGCACATATACTTGCGCTTGTAAGAAAACCGCTGTGGTATCCCTCTAAAACGGCCTTATTGAAAGCTTTAGACATCCCAAAATCATCTGCATTAAGTATAAATTTTTTGTTACTCAATATAATTTTTTCCTTGCCCTTGCGACATAAGTATTATAATATAAACATAGGAAATAAAATCGGAACTTTATAAATGAGAAAACCAACCTTAGCAATTATTATACCTTGTTATAATGAAGAATTACTGATTGAAAGTACCGTAAACAGTCTTTTTGAAGTAATTAATTCACTGATTGAAAAAGACAAAATTTTACAAGATAGCTATATTTATCTTGTGGATGACGGTTCAAACGATAATACATGGTCAATAATTGAAACACTGCATAAACAAAACCCGCTTATAAAAGGGGTTAAATTCGTAAAAAATTATGGAAATCAAAAAGCTTTAATGGCAGGGCTTCTTGGTGTACGTGAAATTGGATGTGAATGCGTTGTTTCCATTGATGCAGATTTACAACAAGATGAATGGGCAATAGAAAAATTTATTGATAAATATTCAGAAGGCTATGACATTGTATCGGGGATTAGAAATGGCAGAGATACTGATTCTTTCTTTAAAAAATATACCGCTTTATTCTTCTACAAATTAACGAATTTACTGGGAGCAAAAATTCCGGTAAATCATTCTGATTACAGACTTGTAAGCAAACGGGCTCTTGATATTTTAGCTCAATACAAAGAAACGCAATTATTCTTACGCGGATTTTTTCACGAAATAGGCTTAAAAACAGCTCATGTAAAATTTGATGTAAAACCTCGAACTTTAGGAAAATCTAAATTTAACTTTTTAAGCTTGCTTGGTCTTGCCCTTAACGGAATAACTTCTCTTAGTATAATTCCTTTGAGAATTATAGCCGTTTTAGGATTTTTAATGGCTCTTTTCAGTTTTGGTCTGGGTATTGAAGTTTTATATGAAAAAATAGTTTTAAATTCAACTCCGAAAGGCTGGGCCACTCAAATAGTTTTCCTTGCTTTCTTCGGAGGTATACAGCTTTTTTGCTTAGGCATAATAGGAGAATATTTAGGTCAGGTTTACCGCGAAGTTAAAGCAAGACCAAGATATATTAAGGATGTTGAGTTGTATTAAATAAAGGCAAAAAAAAGCCGTCCTTTAAGAGGCGGCTACTAGACTTGGGGAGGAGGTTATGAAAAACCTTTTTCGGTTTCTCATATAATTTTTATCGGATTAATTTAAAAAAAACTTTAAAAATCTCCTCTAAATGATTTACATTTCTTAACTTTTTTGATATAATTTTAAAGCATTGAAAAGTTTAATGAGTAAAGGATTGAATGGTTAAAATAATAAAATTACTGCTTGGATTATTTATATTTACTTCTGTCTTTTTTAATATGTGCTTTGCAGATGAAAATTGTAAATTACGAAATTATAACGAGATACAAATTGCTAAAGGAACATTTATTCCGGTCATAAGCTCTCAAGAAATTTCGACATTATACAGCGATATCGGCTCTAAAGTAAAATTCATTTCAACAACTGACTTGTATTTGCGCGAAACAAACATAATCCCTCAAAATACTGAATTTTTCGGCTACATTGAAAAACTTAACGAACCTGTAATAGGAACAAATGCTTCAATGACTATAAAAATTACAAAATTAAAACTTGCCGATGGTTTCGAAGTACCAATGAGAGGATATATATTCACTACCAACGGTAATATTATAGGCGGAGAGCTCACTGAACCCACAACTTATGATAAAATCCCCTCTTACAGGCAGGGATGTAAAAATTTTGTTGGATATGTGCCGGGGAACACTCGAAAAATGGGAGAACATAAAGTTGTTGCAGCCGGGGCAAATTTAATTATAGTACTTACTGGACCGTTATCTATTACACATACCGTAATAAATTGACAAACAAATTATTTAGGATGATAATTATATTAGAAGGTTTTTACAGGAGGAAATGGTAAAATGAAGACTAAAATAAAAAAGAATTTAAGCTTATTAATGTTAATTTCGCTCTTTGGAGCAAACGTATCTTTTGCTAAAAGCAATTATACATATCAGCAAAATAACCCTCAGCCTCAATATCAAGGAAATTATTACCCGAATAACAACAACCAGAATTATTACCCCGGGCAAACCTTAAAAGGCCGGGTTGTAACTGTTCCGCCTGGAGTTTGCATGTCAGCAACAGTTTCAGCTCCTATAAGTTCTCAATATCTAACCATGGGGCAAACTGTAACAACAACTTTGGGTTCTGATTTTTATCACAATGGAACATTAATCGCACCTGCAGGTAGTACTGTTTTAGGAACAGTAACTCAGGTTAAAAAAGCAAAACGCGGAACAATAAACGGTTCATTAAAACTAAGATTTACTGAAATAACAACACCTTACGGAACAAGAATACCTATTTCGGCAACAATTAAAACGAGTGACGGAACAGGTATTTTAAAGGGAGGTACAAAAATAGATACTGCTAAAGAGTATGCTAAAGATGTAGCGATAGGTTCAGCTGTAGGCGCTCTTGGCGGTCTTGTCGCTTCAGCTATCTCAGGAGGATCAAAAGGTAAAGGGACAGCTATAATGACGGGTATAGGTGCTGCGGGCGGTATTGCTAAGTCAGTTTACGACAAAGGTCAAGATGTAGTTATTCCTTCAGGCTCTACAATTGATCTTATGATAGACCAGCCAATTACTGTTAATCCATCAGGATATAATAGTTATGATTACTAGTAAATCGGCTAATAAGTTTTTTTCACTTTTTAATTAAAATATGAAAAAATAAAAAATAGATTGGGGCAGTTATTGCCCCAATCTTACAAAGTCAGTGAGATAAAAATGGCAATTTTGGGGAACAAAAATAATTTAATAGAAGAGGATATTGATAAAAAAGAAGATTACACCATTCCCGCAACAGCAAGAGAGGATAAGGATGGGGTATCTTTAAAAAAATCAATCATTTTATCAACTGTTTTACATCCGGCTGTAGCCGGTATAATTTGGTTGACTATTTTTATTCTTGCATTGTTGGGAATTTCTCTCTCAATTTTTGAGCGTCCAAAACCTAAAATAAACGATATAGAATTTGTTTTGGTTGATAATGCAAGAGAACAAATGCCTTTAAATAAAAAAACTCCGTTTCGCTCTGATCGAAACACAAGAACAGGCGGAAAAAGAGACCCCAAAAGAAAGGTTTCAATGCCTTCTCCTTCGCCGGCAAAAAAATCTGTTCGGCAAAAATCAACTCCGGGACCTAAAGCTCGTAAACCGATACAAAAAAAGAAAGCTGCAAAAAACGTAACCCCTAAAAATATATTTAAATCCTTGTTGCAACCAAAAGCAACACAGGAAGCAAGACCTAAACCGCCTTCAGCAAGACCTTCTTTAAAACCTCCTTCAGTACCAAGACCTACTGCTAAGCCATCTTCACCTTTTGCTATTCCGGTACCTAAAGGTGGAACAACAGGAAAAACTTATTCAACAGGTCCTATAGGAGGAAGCGGAAAAGCAAAATCAGGCGGGAGCAGTTCCAGTAAAAGCGGCAGCGGCCGTTATGCGCCTGTCCCTTCTCTTGCGCCAACAGGAGGCGGTTCTTCCAGTTCAAAACTATCAAAAGGCAGTTCTGGCTATGGTAACGCAGGAAATCCCGGTGGCGGAGGAGGCCCTCCAGGAATAGATTCTCTTAGAGAACCTGATTTCGGACCTTACATGAGAGATTTGCAAAGAAGAATTAAAAGGAACTGGGATCCTCCAAAAGGAAACGAAAGTAAACGGGTTGTGCTTTTATTTAAAATCGCAAGAGACGGAAGACTACTTTCTTTGAGAGTATTTAAATCATCAAGTCTCCCGAATGTAGATAAAGCAGCCCTAAGTGCAGTTGAATTAACAGCTCCTTTCAGACCTTTACCGCCGGATTTTAAGGGTTCTAGTATAGATATTCAATTTACGTTTGACTATAATGTATTTGGAGCATCAGGATACAGGTAAATATAATTTATAAAAAAAGGTATTACAAAATAAGAGGATAAAAATTATGGAATTACTATTAAAATCAATTCAAATGGACTGGCCAGTATTGTTACCGATTCTAATTTGTTCAGTTTTGGTTGTGGCTGTCGCGATTAATAGATGGTCTTTTTACAACATAAACAAAAGGGATGTTGTAATGTTTATTCCAAAATTGCAAAAAGAATTAGCAAGAAACAACCTTGATGGAGCTCAAAACCTTGCAATTCAGCTTGGCGGAGTTATCGGTGAAGTTACTGAAGAAGCAGTTAGAATTTTCTCTGAACAAAAGAATGGATTTTCGCGTTCTTTTGATATTGCTGCAAATCTGGCTACAAGAAAATTAGAACATCATTTAACTATTTTAGGTACAATCGGAGGTGTTGCTCCTTTCTTAGGTTTATTTGGAACAGTTGTAAGAATTCTCTACACTTTTCAAGATCTGGCAACCCAAGGTAACCAATCTGCAGCTGTTGCAACAGGTATCGGTTCTGCTTTGATTGCTACAGCTTTTGGTTTAGGTGTTGCAATTATTGCTGTTATTTTTTACAACTCCTTTCAATCAATTGTAAAACGTTATGAAGATGACTTCCAGCTTATTAAATTGCTCTTCTTAAGCTTCGTTGATTCGGATGAAGAAGCAGGAGTCCAATCAGCTGCAAATATTACTCTTAAATAACTTTAAATAAGGATATAAATTATGTCAATAAAGACCGCAAAAGGCAAAGATGCATTATTTACAGAAATCAACATAACACCGTTGACGGATATATTTTTGGTGCTTTTAATTGTCATGATGGTTGTAGCTCCAACGTTTCAATCAATGAATAAATCTATTACCGTTCCTGAGATTAATAGCGGTGTTTCGATTGAGCAAAAAAATGCAACTGTTGCGGTTACTAAAGAAGGTCTTATGTACATAAACGGAAGACAAATTGAACCTAAAAACTTAACAAACGAGCTAATTGCACTAAAAGGTACTCTGGAGAAAAAAGAAGTGGTTGTTAAAGCTGACGAAAAGACAAAGAGTTCTGAAATAATGGAAATTATGGATTCAGCAAAAGAAGCTGAATTTACAAAATTAATTTTAGCCGGAGAACCTTTAAGCAAAAAAGAACAAAAAAAATTACAAACCGAAGAACCACCTAAGAAAAATGAAAGCAGCGATTGGGTGGAATAAAAATAAATGTAATGCTGAGCAAAGCTAAGCTAATAGGATAAAGATAAATAGGTGTAATATAAAATGATTAATAGACAACGTGAAAGCTTTAATGAAATAAATATAACTCCTTTAACGGATATATTTTTAGTGCTTTTAATTATTATGATGGTTATTGCTCCTTTGCTTGACCAGCAAGGATTAAATTTAAAAGTTCCCGATATTGTTGAACAGGAACAGATAAAAGAAAACAAGACCATGGCTATTTCTGTAACCAATGATGATAAATATATATTTGACGGACAAGAAATCCCTGCTCAGGATTTAGAAGCTTTGATTAAAGATAAAGCTCAGAGCTTACCTGACGGACTTTTAATAGAATCGGCACCTGAAGCAACCCATGGTGCAGTTGTAAAATTAATGGATTCTGCAAGAAATTCCGGCGTAACAAGTATATCTATGTCACAGGGGGGATAGAAACAGCGAAATTCGCTATACATACTTTCTGGAGGTAATTGAGATTGCTAGATTTTATTGGCAATTTTGCCAATGTGATAACAGTGAAAATAGGGTTATCGCTGCAAACCCATTTGGGTTCTGCTGTAAGTTTTTTTATTGAAGATTTTTTTAAGATTTTCTTACTTATTTATTTAACTCTTTTCATTGTTTCACTTTTCAGGTACCCACTTTCTCCTGAAAAAATCAGAGAATATTTAAAAGGTAAAAAATCTATTTTCGGCTATATATTAGCGGTTTTGCTCGGAACAATAACACCTTTTTGCTCTTGTTCTTCAATTCCGTTATTTTTAGGATTTGTTGCTGCAGGTGTTCCTTTCGGAATTACAATGGCTTTTTTGATAAGCTCTCCTTTAATAAGCGAAGTTGCTGTTTTTTTGCTGTTAATTACTCCTAATGCCGGTTGGAAAGTTGCATTAATTTATATTTTAATAGGTTCTGTAATTTCTGCATTTGGAGGCTGGTTATGTGACTTTTTCCGACTAGAACGATTTATTAAAGTAATTGAAGAACCTAAACAAGAGAATAACTGTTGTGCTTCGCTAGAAGAAAAAATCAAGTCAACGATTACTTACGCAAATAATTATGCCTGTGGCACTGTTAAAGAAATAGGACTTTACGTAATTTTAGGATTAGCAATAGGTGCTTTTATGCATGGATACGTTCCTCAAGAATTTTTTATTAAATATCTGGGAAGCAAAAACTTTTTTGCGGTACCTTTAGCTGCAATCGTTGGAATTCCAATTTATGCAAATCACAACAGTGTTTTGCCTATTGTTCAAGTCCTTTTAATGAAAGGTGTTCCTGTTGGAACAACGCTTGTAATGTTAATGAGTATAACAGCAATTTCTTTGCCCGAATTAATAATGTTAAATCGAATTTTGAAATGGAAAATTCTTGGTATGTTTGTATGCTTTTTACTTATTTCTTTCATTTTTGTAGGATATTTACTGAACGCAATAATGTAAAATTCGCCCTGATTTAATTGTAACGAAATATTAACAAAATTTTTTCTTGATATATCAGTGTTTAAGGTTAATTTCTTAATTAAACAAAAACCTTTAGGCAATTATATGTTTAATTTTGTTTTTTTGTATATATAGGATATATAAAATAAAAGAGAGGATATTTATATGAGTCCATATTTTTCTCCAACGAGCTTTAATCTTTTTCCACAACAAAATCAAATGACAGGATATTCATCATCAAATTTTTCACTCCCAAGCGTATTTGGATCAATGTTTGAAAATAATTTATGCCAACAATTTCAAACAAAAAGCTTGAATTCTCCATTTTTAAACGTTGATTTGAATGCAGCAAGCTCAATAGCTAATATCTTTTCACCGTCTATAATGTTTGCAGCTTCTTCTATTAATCCCCTTGGCTATACAGTTGCTTCAGGTTCTTTCTTGACAGCTATATTGGGCTTAATTGGAGGTAATCCGTCAAAACAAGCACCTGCTGCAAAAGACAATATTGATCCGAAAATGATAAAAGCAGGTGCTGAAGATATAAAAATAACCTACGAGGACGAGGATATCTTAGATCGCTCAGACAATAAAGTCTATTATAAGAAAGATAATGATAAGAAAGCTAATAACGAAAAAGGCAATGATAAAAAAGTCGATAATAAGAAAATAAAAAAGTAAAAACCGAAAGTAAAACCGGAAGTAAAACCGAAAGTAACACCGGAAGAAAAACCGGAAGCAACACCAAGTCCAACAACACCACCACCGGAACCAAAACCAATGCCAACACCGGAAGTAACACCAGGTCCAACACCGAAAGCAACACCAGTTCCAACACCGGAAGTAACACCAGGTCCAACACTGGAAGTAACACCAGGTCCAACACTGGAAGTAACACCAGGTCCAACACCGAAAGCAACACCAGGTCCAACACTGGAAGTAACACCAGGTCCAACACTGGAAGTAACACCAAGTCCAACACTGGAAGTAACACCAAGTCCAACACTGAAAGCTGGGGCAAGAAAATTTAGCTGGAGCTGGGAAGAGATGTAAGATAGTAAAAATAAACAAGACATTTATACGATGTAAAAAAAATAAAAAAGATGTATAATAACTCCTATAATTAAGTAGGAGTTATTTTTATGAGCAATAAAAAAATAAAAAAATGTCCGTTTAGTCAGAGAGAATGCACAATTGAATGCGCTCTTTTTATAGATGCAAGCGACTTGAATGAGCTTTTAGCTGCTCGTTTAGCAAGTTTAGGGATATTAGATAAAGAAAATGGTATCTGCTCTTTAAAAACTTTAGCAATGAGTGCGGGACGATATATTTTTGAAAACACTTCAACAAAAAGGTTTTGATTAATAAACTGCAAGAATTATTCGTATTCACATCATTGCGAGGAGGGGTAAATGTTTTTATATTATGCTAAAATCGTTCATGTCGTTGTGGGAAACGAGCCCGGCGAGCAATGCAATAATCCAAATTATAAAATAAAGCAAATTTAAAAAAAGTACCTTCTCTATTTTAGTTAGAGAAGGTACTTTTTTATTGTATCTTTTAATTAATTACAACAGCAGCAAATTTTATTTTCGCTTTTTTGTCCATTGAAAGCTTTAATACCAAGATATTTAGCTGCGGAACCAAGTTCTTGCTCAATTCTGATTAGCTGGTTATATTTAGCAATTCTGTCAGAGCGTGAAGCCGAACCTGTTTTGATTTGTCCGCAATTTGTTGCAACAGCCAAATCTGCAATAAAAGTATCTTCTGTTTCACCTGAACGATGAGAAGAAATTGCTGTATATCCTGCTTCATTAGCCATTGAGATAGCGGCTAAAGTTTCTGTTAATGTACCAATCTGATTAACTTTAATTAATATTGAATTAGCAATACCTTTTTCAATACCTTTAGAAAGTCTCTCTGTATTGGTTACAAATAAGTCATCTCCGACAAGCTGAATTTTATGCCCAAGTTTTTCGGTCAACAACTTCCAGCCTTCCCAATCATCTTCAGCCATACCGTCTTCAATTGAAATAATAGGATATTTTTCTACCCAATCTGCATAAAAATCGACCATTTCTTCCTTTGAAAGAGTTTTTCCTTCGCCTGAAAGAACATACTTCCCGTCTTCATAAAATTCAGATGAAGCAGGGTCTAAACAAATTTTAATTTGATCTGTAGTATAACCCGCCTTTTCAATTGCAGTCAAGATTACTTCAATTGCTTCAGAATTTGAATTTAAATTCGGAGCAAATCCGCCTTCATCACCAACAGAAGTAGCGAGGCCTCTGTCACCTAAAACTTTTTTTAAGTTATGAAATACCTCGGAACCCATTCTGATAGCTTCTTGAAAATTTGATGCACCTACAGGTGCAATCATAAACTCTTGAAAATCAACATTATTATCAGCATGTGCACCGCCATTGATAATGTTCATCATCGGTGTAGGTAAAGTATTAGCCGTAATTCCGCCTAAGTATCTATATAAAGGCATTTCATAAGCTAAAGAAGCAGCTTTTGCAACAGCCAGCGAAACACCTAAAATTGCGTTAGCTCCGAGATTTGATTTATTATCAGTACCATCCAGCTGCAACATAATTTTATCGATTTCTTGTTGATTAGAAGCATCTTCTCCAATAAGTTCCGGTGCTATTTTGCTGTTAACATTATCAACAGCTTTTAAAACACTTTTACCTAAATACATCGAATTATCACCGTCTCTAAGCTCCAATGCTTCAAAGATACCTGTAGAAGCTCCTGATGGAACAGCTGCTCTTCCTAAAACACCGCATGATAATTTAACATCAACTTCTACAGTCGGATTGCCGCGCGAATCTAAAATCTGTCTTGCCGTAATATCTTCAATAAATGTTGGCATAATATCTCTCCTTTTCTTAATATAAAAATGTGTACTCAACCCGATTATTATCACATAAAGAAATTTTTTATTCAAGAGGCGCATTTTAGGTTAAATTAACCTAAAATGCGCCTCCGCATAATGCTTCTCTTTTATTCATCATTTGTTACTTAACCGTTAAGCGTTTAGTTTTTGCTTTTTCAACTTTTTGTTTTGGCATAGTGATATGTAAAACACCGTTTTTATATTCTGCGGTACTTTCATCACTTTTTACCGGTATATCGAAAGACACTGTTCGAATATATTTTCCATACCTAAATTCGCATGTTTGTACTTTCTCATCTTCAGCTTTTTCACTTTTTTCTTCTTTAATTTCAGCCGAAATGGTCATGTAATCGTTGTTTAAATCAATATGAATATCTTCCTTATTTACGCCCGGTAATTGAACTTTTATCTTATAATCTTTATCTGTCTGTTTCATTTCTATTGCAGGACGCCAAGTTGAAATTTTCCGCAAGTTTAGCGGATGAGAAAAAACGCTCTCCATAAAAGTATCTCTTAAAAAATTATTAAGTTCCTGATGAATACTATCAAAGCTTAATTCAGGATCTCTTAAAATTAAATTACCTTTCATAACAGTACCTCCTTTTAAATTTATAATCCGGCTATTCTTTCCAAATTAAAATTACAACATTTACCAAAAGATTTCATTATACCTAACTCCTAAATCAGTTTTAGGAGTTATACTTTCGGATAATATAAAATCATTAAGGATTAATTAAAGTAACTCGATTTAAAAGAAGTACTCGAAGAAAAATAGTAATAATAACTAAAAATTAATATCACATACCATTGCTTGACAATATAGAAACAGCACCGGAACGAACAACATCCTTAATCCCTATTGGTTTTAGCAATTCCATGAGAGATTGAAACTGTTTTTCATCACAAACAGCCTGAAGAGTATAAGCTTTTTGAGAAACATTAATGACTTTAGCGCCAAAACTTTCCGCTACTTTCAATAATTCTCCTATTTTACTTTCCTTTGCATCTACTTTTATCAATACAAGTTCAAGCGTAGTAGAGTTTTCAGGAGTTAAATCGCTAACTTTTATTACAGGAATTAGCTTGTGCAACTGCTTTAAAATTTGCTCAATTACTGTATCATCACAATTTGTAACAACAATTGTTGCTCTTGCATAAGCTTTATCCAAAGTATCAGCGACCGTCAAACTTTCAATGTTGTATCCTCTTGCTGAAAATAGATTAACCATTCGGGACAAAGCCCCTGCTTCATTTTTTACTAAAACTGAAATTGTATGCTGCATTTTTTACATCCTTACACGAAACCATTCGGTTTCCGCTTTTATCGTTCATTAAAATTAATACTAACTTTTTCATTTTACCAGCTTACTAGCCTATATGCACTCGGGCATTATTTCGTTGTTCCTCTAATGTTGTACTTTACCTAGCATCTGTTTTACTGCCAGCCTTTTAATGTTTTTCCTTTCTTGACAAAAGTACTTCGTGCATAGGCTTTCCCGCCAAAACCCATGGATAAACCGTCTCAAAAGGCTCAATTATAAAATCTAAAAATACCGGTCCCGGATATTCAATAGCTTCTTTTAAAGCAGGAATAATCTCTTCTTCTTTTTCTATTCTAATTCCTTTTGCTCCATAAGCTTCAGCCACCTTAACAAAATCAGGACCTGAGATTTTTGTTTGCGAATAATGTTTATTAAAGAGTTTTTCCTGCCATTGCCGAACCATGCCAAGATAACCGTTATTCATAATAATAACTTTTACAGGTAAATTATACTCTACACAGGTTGCAAGTTCTTGAATATTCATTTGAAGCGAACCATCACCTGCGATATTTAGAACCAGTTTGCTTTGATTGGCCGCGCATGCTCCCATTGCAGCAGGAAACCCAAAACCCATTGTGCCTAAACCGCCGGAAGTCAAAAGCCTGCGAGGTTTTGTAAATTTAAACATTTGAGCAGTCCACATTTGGTGCTGACCAACTTCTGTTGCGACTATAGGATCATATTGTTTTGTGTACTCGGCAATACATTCCAAAACCATGTGCGCATGAAGTTTTTCAGATTGAATTTCAGGAATAACACGCTGTTCTTTCCATTTTTTAATTTTATTAAACCAATTATTTTTAGCTTCTTCATTAATTCCGTGTTTTTTTGACTTGAATTCTTTAAGCATATCGCACAGAATAAGCTTTGCATCGCCTACTATCGGAATGTGCGCCGGAATATTTTTGGAAATAGAACAAGGATCAATATCTATGTGAATAATTTGCGCACCTTTTGCAAATCGTGATAAAGGTCCTGTGACTCTGTCATTAAATCTAGTTCCTACAGCTAAAAGCACATCGCATTCACATATTGCATAATTTGCCCAGTAATTTCCGTGCATGCCAAGCATCCCAAGAGCTTTTTCATCATCTTCAGGATAAGTGCCGATTCCCATAAGAGTATTAGCAACAGGAATCTGCATAAGTCTTGCAAGTTCAGTTAATTCCTCTGATGCATTAGAAGATAGAACTCCTCCACCCGAAATTATTGCAGGACGCTTTGCAGCACAAAGTAATTGAACAGCTCTTGCAATTTGTTTTGGGTTTCCCTTATAAGTCGGATTATACCCTTCAAGATAAATTTCCTTAGGATATTCAAATTCAATTTTTTGGTCTAAAACACTTTTAGGTAAATCAATTACAACAGGTCCTTTTTTTCCTGTATTTGCAATATAAAAAGCTTCTTTTATTGTTTTTGCAAGATCTTTTACATCTTTAACCAGATAATTATGCTTTGTGCATGACCGTGTAATTCCTACAATATCAGCTTCCTGAAATGCATCATTTCCTATTAAACTTGCGCCTACCTGTCCGGTAAAAACAACAAGAGGATAACCGTCAAGATAAGCATTTGCCAACCCTGTAATAGTATTTGTTGCCCCCGGTCCGGATGTTACAATAGCAACTCCGCATTTATCCGTTGTTCTTGCATAACCTTCTGCGGCATGGATTGCAGCTTGTTCATGTCTTACCAAATAATGATTAATATCTTTAGTATGATAAAGCTGTTCATAAATCCCAAGAATAACGCCGCCAGGATATCCAAAAATTGTATCGACGCCTTCTTTTCTTAATGATTCTATAAAAATTTGCGCTCCTGTGAGTAGTTTTGTTTCAAGTTGTATCATGAATTACACTCCAGTATTAAGTCTCTAACTAATATTCTATTACTTAATAAAAAAAATTCAAACATTTAAGTTAATTTTGTTAAAAATTTATAAAAATTCTTAAAATATTCCATTTTTCCCTAATAACTTTATTTTTAAAAAAATATATGTTGAATTGTAAATATTAATTAGAGCATGCAGCAATTAATATTATGTTTTATTTTAAAATACATGTATAGACAGAATAGCATTTTTATTAGGAGCATATGATTAACAGTCTTTTTAAAGATTCACATATTACTCGGGTTTGTCGTTCTTCAAAGCTGAATCAAACAAGGAGAAATAAGGAGCAAAACCGAAGAAGTAGTGTGACTGTAAACAATAGTATAGGAATAAGTGTAAGCAAGCCCGCGGGAATAAATTTCCGCGGGCTTGTAAGTGCTAAATTGGCGCATAATGAATTTTTTCAAAAATTCTTTAATAATGTAAAAACATTTTTGGGTGATAAAGTAAAATTGAAAGATATCAGAAAGCTACTTGATGATACTTTTGATTTATTAAGTGGAAGTAAAAAAGATACAAATACTAAAATTGAATCATTTTTAAAGCTACATAAAAAAGATATGGAATCTATAGTTCAAAAAACCAAACTTTTAATAGAAGAAGAAAATAAAATTTCATTAAGCCCTGAAGATTTGCAAAAAGAAATAAAAAGCACAATAAATGCAGCAGTTGATGGTATTGTAGCACTAGAAAACAATGATAAATCAAAAATTTTTACTAACAAGTATATTAAAAAGTTTTTAAACATGGCAACTGATAATCCTGCTGTATTTGATGCACTTTTCGCATTGGGATTAACTTGCATACTCAGACCTGTAAGTATTATGACTTTACCTGGAAGTAAAAATAACAAAGAAGATAAAAAATATGCAGCCGCTCACTCAATAGCTTCTGGAGTTATTGCTTATTTAATGTCTCTTGTTCTTTTTTATCCAATAGCAGAAGCTATGAAAAAAATCATGGCTAAACCTGAACATTTTAATCTGAAATATTTGCTAAAGGACAAAAAAGCATTGGACGCTGCTGGAAGTTATATGAAGAAACTTCCTGAAGCAGCTTTGGCTCCATTCAGGGCTATTGTTACAATAGCCCTAATTCCTGTTATATTGGAAAATGTATTTGGCTGGAAAAAGAAAAATGTAAAAAATAAAAATATAAAACCTGACAACCAAAACCAGCCGTTAACGATGTCAAACATGCAGATTAAAGGAGGGGTAAAATAATGAAAATTTTTCAAGTTACTCCGATCCTAAATAATCAAAGAAATACAATTACAAAAGATTTAAAACCTTTTAAAAGCAATATTAATTTTACGGGAAACCCCAAAAAGCCAAATTCAAAAATTTTTAAATCTGTCAAAAAAACTATTGAACCAATAAGAAATAAAATAATTGATGGTATAGCATGGGGACTTTCAAAAATTCTACAACTAAAATTTATAGAGAATTTTATCAAAAAAACTAAACAGTGCAAGAATCTTTATCCGCACTTATCTACAACAACCAGTTTAGTGCTTTCCTCCTTTTATATAAAGAGAACATTAGAAAATGACAAATTAGAATCGGATAGAAAAAAAACTCTGGCTATTAATCAGGGAATTGTCTGCGCCTTATCCACAATAATGGCATATACCTTTGATAAAATTGCAGGGAAAAAAGTTAATGAATTTACAAATAAATTTATGACAATAAATTTCAATAAAGAAACTCCCAGGGCTTTAGATAATTATAAAAAAGGTATCCGGGCTGCTTCTTCAATGATGATATTCGGATTAATGTACAGATATATTGCTCCTGTACTTGTTACTCCTATTGCAAATCATATAGGAAATAAAATTAACAAAAAAAAGAAGATTCCTAACGAAAAATTAAATTTAAATTCTTAATTTCTTCTTCCCCCCTTGAAAACATGCCGAATATATGTAATAATGCTATTACTTTGCATAGGTGTCTATTTTGTTCCTACATTTTTTACGAAAGGGAGAGTTGACTCTAATAGCATTGAAGTATACCCACCTCTGAAATTTCAGAGCAAGTTTGAAATTTATTTCCAAACCAATAGTGGGAAACGGATTAGCTAAGGCGCTCACCCACCTGCTTGAGACTCAGCAGGTAACAAAATCGCATCTGTGCAGAGTTTCTTTTTTAAGTAATCTTATTAACCTTTTTCAAAATCCGGTAAAAGCTTTTTTGCATCAGCTAAAGTCGGCGGCTGTTCTTTATATTTTTTTCTCATATTATCAATCATTACACCTAATTTATTAATAAACATACCTGAAACTAACCCTATTAACATGGCAGGACCGCCTGAAATCAAAGCCAATGTACAGTATAACGAAACTGAAATAGCTCCTAAAGCAGGTATTCCGAATTTTAAAGCGGCAGAAATTCTTTCATCCTTATTATCAGCTTTTCCAAGCCAAAAACCTACAGTACCTAAAGCCATCAAAATACCTATAACATCCATTGGCGCAGAACCGATTAAAATATCCCGAATCTTGTCGAAAAGTTTATCTGTTTCTGTATCTATTGACTTATCAAGAGATTTTAATGCCTTATTTACAGATTTTTCAAGTTTTGCATAATCTTCTTTTGAAAGGTGTTTCTGGTAAATATCCATCAATTCCTGAATTTTGCCTTTTTCTTCTTTTTTAAGTATTTCAATACTTTTTGAAATTTCATCAGCTATTTTAGTATCAGAAACATGAGATTTTAACTTATTTAAATTATTAACAAGTAAATCTTTTGCTGAAGAATCCTTTGTCTTTCTATAATTCTCAAGGATTTTTCTTGTATCTTTCATAAAATCTCTTGAGTTTTTATCTCTAAGAACAGAATTGATATTGGTTAACTGTTTTTTTACAGCAGAATAATTATCATTAATACTTATTGTAATTTCTTTCTTTAATTTACTCACTGTATTTTGCAATTTCATTTTGGCAAAAGCAGCTAATTCTTCAGGCAAGAAAGTTCTATAAGATTCTATGTTTGTTAGAAATTCTTTTGTATGCCCAAAAGTTCTATCCCAAAATCTTTCAGCAATATCACTCATATCTTTTTTAGTCTCACTCAGTCTTTCACCATGAGCATTAAGGCTAAAGTTGTTATCATATGTTTTTTGAATTACTGAAAATTTTTGTTCAATATCATTAATAATATTTTTGTCTGAAATTTTAGTTTTCATTTTGTTAAAAACATTGCACATATCAGCAAAATAGGATTGGGTTTTTTTATAAGAATTTCTTGAAACTGATACAGAAATTTTTTCAAAGACTTCCGTAATTTTATCCCCGATTTTTCTGACAATCAGAAACTTATCAGAGACTTTTTTCTTAAAAGCAATGTCTTTTAAAGGAGCAATGTTAAAATAACCTTTTGAAAAATTAGTTAATGATTTTAATTTATTCAAGGTTTTATAATAAAAAGTTTCAAATCCACCCTGCTTAGCATTTTCAAGTTTTAATTTTGATATTTTTTCTTCCAGATATTTAAATAATTTATCAACATTTTTACGTACATTTTTAGGCATTCCTTTTATTAATAAAAATGCCCCGAATCCTGTAATTAAGGTTGCTCTGACAATTTTAAAGCCCAGATTTTCACTCTTCTTCTCTTTGTGTTCTTTGTATTCGGCCTTTTGTGTTTCAGTAAAGGGTTTTGAAATAGCATAAACTGCACTATTACTCTGTAATGGTGCAAAAACAGTCCTATTAGTACTGTTTGTTGTTTTATCAATCATTTACACAAAACCCTTTAAATATATAAAAAACAAAAGGTTTTAAAAATTGCTTTTTTAAAGCCCTTAACAAGATTTTGTTACAATATTTTCAATTTCTTGAGCAGCTTCATAAGAAGATATTTTATCCGATAAAAGTTCTTTTACTTCGCCCAGAGCTTTTACATGTTTTTCCCTGATTTCTTCATCGTAAAGCAATTTCTCAATATTATAAACGATTAAATCAGGTTTTGCATTAATTTGTATAAGCTCAGCTACAATATCTCTGCCTGTAATAATATTTGGCAGAGAAACCTTGTTTATACACCTTACAAGAATGTATATAAAATATAAAAGCCAGGGACCTCTGTAAGAAATAATCATAGGAGTTTGGTACAACGCCGCTTCAAGAGCAACTGTTCCCGAAGCTAAAATCAAAGCATCCGAAACACTTAACATCGAATAATTTTCACCTTTTACGGCTTTAAAATCAATATCCTTCAAATATTTATTAAAAACATCATCTGACAAATTTGGAGCATGCGAAATCAAGAATTGAACATCCGGATGGAATTTTTTAAGGATTTTAGCTGATTTCACAAAAATTTTCATCAAATTTTTAAGCTCAAAAACTCTTGAACCCGGAAAAATTGAAATAAGTTTTTTATTCTTATCAAGTCCATGTTTTTCAAAAAATTCATCTCTGTTTGCGGGCGGCTGGAGTTGTGAAATTAAAGGATGTCCACAATAATGAACATCTATTCCTTCTTTTTCATAAAGTTCTTTTTCAAACGGAAAAATGCACAAAACTTTATCAACATACTTTTTTATCACCTTAATACGCCATTTTCTGCTTGCCCAAATCTGAGGCGGAATGTAGTAAAAAATTTTAATATTTTTATCATTTTTCTTTAAAAACTTTGCAATATTAAGGTTAAATGCACCATAATCAATTAAAAGAACCAGGTCAGGTTTATATTCGTTTTTTAAATAATCAACTAATCTTTTGCCTAAAGTAAGGTGGTCAAAAAGTATTTTGAATGAAATTCCCATTGCTGACATTTTTTCCTGAGTTGAAAACAGCTTAATTCCTGTATTCTTAAGGTTTTCTCCGCCAATTCCTTCAATAACCAATTCAGGACAGGTCCTTTTAAGTTCATTAACAACCTTGCCGGCATGAATATCACCGGAATGTTCACCTGTTATGATAAATAATCTTTCCATTCAATTATTATATCAAGAATTCGCTTATTTACAAGTAAT
This sequence comes from uncultured bacterium, assembly GCA_963839525.1. Lineage (GTDB taxonomy): Bacteria > Cyanobacteriota > Vampirovibrionia > Gastranaerophilales > Gastranaerophilaceae > CAWIVJ01. Next base: position 314,471 of record CAWIVJ010000007.1, read on the forward strand.
TAAGTTCGCAAAGTAATCGCAACACTAAGCTTGAAATGCTAGAATTAGCAAAAAAAGAGAAAAAGTCTAACATATGATAATGGCTGCAAGCCATATCACAGTTGTGAGAAAGGAACGGTAAAAAACATTAACGGATTAATCAGAAGATTCTTTCCAAAAGGAACAAACTTTGATAAAGTAGAATACAGAAGGATAAAATAGGTTGAAGATTGGACAAATAACAGACCCATGGCGGTTTTGAACTATATGACACCAAATGAAAAATTTAGAGGATTAACCAGAGCAAGTTAAGTATTGCGATTATTACAGGAATTCGCCAATTTTGTAATATTACAAATTGTAAATACGAACTTTAAAACCAGAGATGCTTGATATCCAATAATTTCAATGAAAGAGATTTTTTTTAAAAAAAAAATAAGAGCAATTTTTTTATTGTTTTTAGTTTGTTAATATGGAAATATAAAAAAGTAAAAAAAGTTCAGGATACATGCAAAACAAAATACATTACCCAATTAAATTTAAAAATAAGCAAATGAGAAGAACTAGTACAAATCAAGAACCAAAACTTCCTTTTGGTGCTAATAAAACTATACAAAAAACTGAAAAAATCGAAGATAAAAGAGATGAATCTAAAAAATATTCAAACAGTCTTAAATCTTTGGATAAATTCAATTTCATGACCAATCATAAAATTTCTACTAATTTAAATTTTGTATTATTAGGTACAACAGGAGCAAGTTTTACATTACTTGCTCTTAAAAGATATAGGCTTGGAAAAATTTTAAAATCATTAGGTATAGATAAGCTTCCTGTTTCCTTGAAGGGAAGATTAATAAAGGTTGCCGACAAAGCGACGAAAGATGCATTAACAGGATTGTTTAACAATGCTTATTTAAAAGCGAATATTGTTAAAGATTTTAATACAGCTGTCAAAAAGAAACAAAATCTTGGTGTTGCAATGCTTGATATGGATAATTTTAAAGGAATTAATGACGTTTTTAATCATAGTACAGGAGATTTATTTCTTAAAAGGATTTCTTTACATATTAATTCTGTAGTTAAAAAATATAACGCAAAAGGATTTAGGTACGGGGGCGAAGAGTTTGTAATTACAGTAAAAGACAAAAATGCAAACAACTTAAAACAAGTAATAGAGGAAATAGCTGATTTAATAAAAGAAGATAAAGAAATCCAATCATATTTACCAAAATTTAAAGAAAAAACCAAGGCTGATATTAAATTTTTAAGTAAAGCAAAAAAACAACTTGATTCTTCGATTTTTAGAAGCTTAAGAAGCAGAGAAAAGGTAATTACGACTAAGCCTAAAAAAGTAAAAAAGGCTATTATTTCAATTATTGAAGAGCATATTGAAAAATATAATCCTGCAGATAACAAAATTCTAAAAGAAATCATTGAAAAATTTAAAAAAGCAAAACAGAAAGAGCTTTCGGGTCTTTTATCAATTAATACAAAATTCGGTGAAACCACTTTGGGAGAGGAATTAAATAATCTTTATATAAAATATAAAAATCTTTTAAATGACCTGCTTAAATGGGATAGTCACGTGGAACAACATGGAAAATTTACGTTAAGCAGCGGCGTTGTTGATTTGAATAGTGCAGATGATATTAGAGAAGGGATACATTTAGTTAAAATAGCTGATGCAGCTTTAAAATCGGCAAAAGAAAACGGCAAAAACACTGTTCGGATTGCAAATAAAGAAATCATTAAAAATACTGTCTAAAAAAATAATTGTTCTTTTTTGCTTTAAGTTATTTCTTTACAAAGGAATTTGTTTGCGGTATAAGTAACATGTTGATAAGCACATGGATTAAATAATAGAAGGAGAAACACATGGCAAAGAAAAAAATAGCTATTAACGGTTTCGGAAGAATTGGCCGTAATACACTAAGAGCTGCAATTAAAGAAGGAATTTATGAAAAAATTGATTACGTAGCAATCAATGACCCCGGTTTAACAACAAAAGATGCAGCACATATTTTTAAATATGACTCTGTAATGGGAAGATTTGACGGTGAAGTTTATGCAACGGACAACACTCTTGTAATTAATGGTAAAGAAATTAAATTTTATGCTGAAAAAGACCCTGCAGCTTTACCATGGAAAGAACTTGGAGTAGACGTTGTAATTGAGTCAACAGGTTTCTATACAGATGCTAATAAAGCAAAAGCTCATATTGATGCAGGTGCTAAAAAAGTTATTATCTCTGCACCAGCAAAAAATGAAGATATTACAATTGTTTTAGGTGTTAATGAAGACAAATATGATACTAATGTTCATAATGTAATTTCTATGGCGTCTTGTACAACTAATTGCTTAGCTCCTGTCGCTAAAGTTGTTTTAGAAAAATTCGGTATAGTTAAAGGTTTGATGACAACAGTTCATTCTTATACAGGTGACCAAAGAATTCTTGATGCCGGTCATAAAGATCCAAGACGTGCAAGAGCAGGGGCTTTGAATATTGTTCCTACAACGACAGGTGCAGCTAAAGCTGTTGCATTGGTTCTTCCTGAATTAAAAGGAAAATTAAATGGCTTTGCTATGAGAGTTCCGACTCCTGATGTTTCAGTTGTAGATGTTGTTTTTGAAACAGAAAAATCTGTGACAGCAGAATCAGTTAACGCAGCTTTAAAAGAAGCAGCTGACGGTAAGATTCTTGCCTATGAAGAAACACCGCTTGTTTCTACTGATTTTATCGGAACAAACCAATCTTCAACTGTTGATGCTGCATTGACAATGGTAATCGGTGAAAATATGGTTAAAGTTGTTTCTTGGTATGACAATGAAATGGGTTATTCAACCCGTTTGGCTGAAACTACTTTAATGATTGCAGATAAATTATAATAATATTATATAATTTAACTTTTACAGGCGGTTTTTTCTTTAAGAAAAAACCGCCTGTTTTTTTACATTATATTTTTTTATGTTAAAATTAACTTATGAGGATATCTGGGGAAAAACAACTAAATTTTTTATCTAACTTGCTTTATGCAATTTTTAAAATGCAAGAGCCTTTTACAACCATTAAAGAGGTAAATCATCCTGAAATCAAGCCTTGTATATATGCAATGTGGCATGGCCATCAACTTTGTGTACATGGAATAAACGATAGAAGTAACTTAAATATCCTTATAAGTCGTTCTATTGACGGTGAAATTATTGCCAGAATTGGTGAAAAATGGGGTTTTAAGACAGTTAGAGGTTCAAAGGGTAAAAAGGGCAGTGTTGAAGCTACAATAAAGTTGATTGACAAATTAAAAAAAGGCGAAAGTATCGCAATGATGTTAGATGGTCCAAGTGGACCTGCATTTACGGCGAAGGATGGTGTTATTAAAATCGCTAAAATGTCTCAGATACCAATAATTCCTGTTTATTGGTATTCAAGTGATATAACTTTTTTAAAGATGCCGTCTTGGGATGGTTTGAGGTGTCCCCTTGGTTTTTCTAGAATGATAAATCTTTATGGCGAACCAATTTATGTTAATGCAGATAACACTGAAGAAAAAGACGAAGAAGTAAGAATTCAGTTACAAGCTTCATTAAATGAACTTGAGAAAAGAGCACCTGAAGTTTTTAAAGAAACCTTTAAAATTAAATTATGGACGGATAAATGAAAAAACTAATTAAATTATTATTATTGTTTTTTATTTTTGCAATATTTTTTAGAGGTATTGTTAGTGCAAAACCCTTTGCTAACCCAATTGAGTCTTCAATTAAAAAAGCAGATATTTCAAAAAGTGCTTTAATTTCTGCTTCATTTAAAGATATTTCTGATGGAAGAAAAGTTTTTGAAATGAATTCAAAAACACCTATGTCTCCTGCGTCTATTCAAAAAATTGTGACAATATTACCTTCAATAGATACTTTAGGTGAGGAATATCTATTTAAAACGCAGCTTTATAAAGATAAAGCTAATAATTTGTATTTAAAGTTGGGTGCTGATCCTTATTTTACAACTAAAGACTTAAAAGAAATGATAAGATGTCTTGCAAATTATAAAATTTATTCAACTAAATCCTTTTATATTGACGATTCAATTCTTGACAGCAATGAATGGGGTGAAGGTTGGCAATGGGACAATGATTTAAATCCTTTAATGCCGAGATTTGGGTCTTATAATATGGACAAAAATTTAATTACAATAAGTTTAATGCCGACAATTAAGGGCGCTCCTGCTAACATTCTTACTGAAGTTTTTTACCCTACTGCGTTTATGAATAATGTTACTACGGGAGATAGGACAGACGTTAAATTAGAAAGAAAAAATTATATTTCCCCGGATGTTATAAATGCGGATGGTGTAATATCACATGATTTATCTATTCAAATTCCTATTAATTACCCCAGAAGATATTTTATTTTACGTCTTGAAGAAATACTCAGAAAACAAAATTTTTCATATTATGGAGATTTTACAAGGCTAAAACTTCCTCAAAGTACTTATTTAATTACAGAAGTAAAACATCCTTTGTCTTGTGCTGTTAAAGATATTTTAGAAAACAGCAATAATATGATTGCGGAAACGGTTTTTAAATTAGCCGGGGGGAATTATACAAAGGAAACAGGTTCAATACCTGCAGCAATTGAAATGTTTAAGGCTTATTATAAAAAACTTGGAATTAGTACAGAGAATATAAAAATAGTTGATGGCAGCGGTGTTTCAAAAAATAATTTGCTTACAGCGGATTTTATGACTGAAATATTACTAAAAATAGCACAAAACAAAGAAACTCAAAATTTTGAAGATTGTCTTGCAACTCCCGGTAAGGGGACATTAACCAATAGAATGCTGTATTTTAAGGATAAATTAAGTGCAAAAACAGGGACTTTAACTAATGTAAGCGCAATTTCTGGTTATTTAACTGCAAAAAGCGGAAGAAAATATGCATTTTGTATAATGATAAATGATCCCAAGTCCAAATCTGCGGATAAAAAAGCTTTTGAAGAATATGTGTTGAGGGGCGCTTATGAAAAATTGTGAAAAGGAAGAACGAAGCAGAGTTAAGATTTTTGTAGGGTATTATAAGCCGAATTATATTTTTAAATCAAATGTTTATCAGCCCATACTTACCTCCTCTATTGATTGGAATGCTCCTGATTTAATCAGAGATGATACAGGTATAAATATATCAGAAAAGAATAAACATTATGGAGAATTAACCGGTAATTATTGGGTTTGGAAGAATTTTGTTCCGACAACAAATGCTGAGTACATAGGCTATTGCCATTATCGCAGATTCTTGGATTTTAATATGCATAAGATGAAAGATGTACCCTTTAAGCCTATAAAAGACACAGAATTTAAAAAAATATTTAAAGAATATACAGAAGAAAACATTTTAAATTGTATAGAGGGGTATGATATTATTCTGCCACAAAAACTTAAATTTGGGTTAAGTATATTAGATCAATATTTTAAATACCATCCTTTAGGGGAGTTTAATTTAGCATTAAAAGTAATTGAAGACCTTTACCCTGAGTATCTTCTTGAAACTCTCAAGCTTTTTGGTGCCAAAGAAATGGTTACTTGCTTGCATTTTGTGATGAAAAAAGAATTGTTTAATGAATATATGGAATGGCTTTTTAATATTTTATTTACTATAGAAGAGAGAACAGATTGGTCAAAATATAATACTTACAATACAGTAAGGGTTCCGGCTTACCTTGCGGAAAGATTATTTAATGTTTGGTTAAACCATAATATAGAGAAGAGAAAATTGAAAGTTTTAAATACAACCAGTTTTATATTAATTGGTAAAGATTATGGTTCAATAACATATGAAAAATATATAAAATGGTATTACAACACGTTTGAAAAGTTTTATAAATCAAAAATATAGCTTTCAAGTTCTATTATTTTTTTTTCAAATTTTATTGATATTGAATTTATCTGGGCTTTTATTAAATCAGAATTTTTTAATAAATAAATTCCTAAAAAAGGAGCGCAAAGAATGTTTTTTATAAAATTTTCTTTAAAATCATCAATCATGTCGCAATATTTTAAGTCAATATGCTTTCTTGAAGAGCAAAAACTAATATATAAATTACCTAACTCTTCTTTTGCAAGTTTAATTTTATTAGAACAAATAAGTTTTTTGATTTTTATAATATATTTGAAAATGTCCTTATAATAATTTAGAAGTTCTTTTTTCTTTTCTCGCAAGTTAGAATTAAAATACTCAATAGTTTGTTGAAAGCCTATACTCATAAGCTCTTTTCTTTTTTCTTTTGGAAGATTGAAATCAACAATTATAACAGTGCCTGTATTAATTTTTATGTAGTCAAATTTATCACGTTGTCCGTAAACATCAATAATAAAATCTGTGGCAAGTGATGTTAAGCAGCTATAAACGGTATTTATAAAGTTTATAGCACTTTGACCTTTCCCTTCATAATCACCTTCAAGTCTAAATTCAAGAATCCTTCCTTCATCAGGGCAAAGGTTTTTAGATAATCTCCATAACGGCAAGCTTTTTTGCAAATCTCCGTCAACTAACAAAGAGCCGTTATGTTCAATAGGTTTCATTAGACCCGGCATCGTTGATGAAATTCTTATAGCATAAGCTACTTCAAAATCAGGGGTTTCAAATTTTGAAAATTCTTTATATTTAAAATTAGTTAAATCTGTAGTTATAATAATAAGATTTTTATCTAAATCAGCAAAAGTAACAGGAGGATTTTTACCTTTTTTATAGTTTTCTCCATAATATTTTTTTTCGATTAAATCTCTTAACCAATCAAGAAAAATGCCCCCTTTACTTAGAGCGAAATCTTTTCCAAGTCCGAAGTGAATATCCCGAAAAAGCTCAAAGTTTACATCCATAAAAATCTCTTTGAGTTCATCAGCATTGTACCCTACAGATAGCAACCCGGAAAAAACAGCTCCTACAGAAGAACCTGCTATTGTTTTTGGGTAAACACCTATTTCTTCAAGCGCTTTTAATGCTCCTACATAAGAAATTCCGCGAATTGCTCCGCCACCAAAAATACAGGTATATTCTAGAGATTTGTCATTTTTGTTCACTTTTGGATTTTATCATAAAATCGATATCTGTGTCAAAAAGTGTTTTTTTGTAATGTTTGAGAAATGGTGATGGTAATTTATATTTTTTCTTTACTTTTGTTGATTTTATGAATAATCCAAACTGTTCATTCACGAAAATCTGTGTCCAATAAGGATCCTTGGATAATACTGAATATACAGGATATATTTTTTCTATAAGTAACAAATCGGGCGGATAATATTTAAGAAGGTCGTCCCAATTCTTTTGTACCAAAAGAAATCTTTGCATCATAGGCATCATAAAATCATAGTAAACTTCTTCGTATCGTCCATCTATAAATATTTTGTTATTCGGGTATAATTTGTAACTTGCATAACTGCCTAATCCAAAATTTACAAATAAATTACCTTTAATTTCATTTATTTTTATAAATTCAATTGCCATAATCGGAAATTTATACCAATCTAAAAAAGGCTCAAAATTTTTCTTATTAATATTTATAAAAATAAAAATGATAATTATGTAATAAATAAAAATATCCTTAAATTTTGCAAATTTATTTAAAATATTAAAAGTTATAAAATTGAAAAAAGTATAAAAATCATCATATAAAAATGCTGTCATTGATATTACGCAAAAAGGTATTAATTTAATGTGCCAAATTCCTAAAACCAAAGTTATAATAATGGCTAGATATTTTACTGCATCAAAAACAAAAGACTTGTCTTTTGTAGCTTTTATTATGTAACCTATTTCAGCTAAAAGTAAAACTAATGTAAAAAATTTAAATTCTATAAAAATTTTTTTATAGACCGGACAAAATAAACCCCACCATTCAACTATATGTGTTCGCTGCATTGTTGTTGCTTTTAGCAAAAAGATTAAATAACTTATACCCCATGGGTTTATTGGCAAAACTAATATTGTTAGTAAAAACGTGAGCATGTATTTTTTAACAGGTTTTCGATTGATGATTTCACCAATAATATAAATAAGTATTAAGCCGATACCTGCAACACAGCCGCCATGTAAATTATTCCAAATTATCATAATAAAAGGCATTGTCCAAAGAGGTTTGTTTATACCCTTTCTTGATAATTCAAGAATATACATAAATACCGTAAAAAATAAAAAACTAAAGATTTGACAGCGTATAGGCTGGTCTACAACTTGAGTAATAGCTAAAAAGGAAAAGAAATAAAAAAGAAAATTGTAAGGTGTAGTCGTTTTAACTCCGCGTAATTTTATTATTTGTATAATTATAAAAAATATTAAAAATAATATACTTACCTGCAGAAATAGCAAACCTACATGAGAAAAATAATGATTTACCAGATAAAATATTACTCCTGAACCCCACTCATGGTCGTAAATTGTATGGGTAGGAGTATAAGATAAAAAGTCTTGTTTTAAAACGTGACCTGTTTGAATAAAGTATTTTCCTACAATCAATCTTGCCCATAAATCATAATCGTAATTGTTTGTTGTTAAACTAAAAGCCAGAATAAAAAAGAAAAAAATTACGTAAAAAAATATTTGTTTTTTATTTTCTTTTAACCACTTGGTAACCATTCAATTACTAACCTTTCAATACTGTTACATTTTTTCAGGAGCACTTACACCAAGAATATTTAAAGCATTCTTTAAAACAGATTTTGTTGATAAAACAAGAGCTAATCGGGCTTCCATCATTGCCTTATTTTCTGTAATCACTCTTGAAATATTGTAAAAAGAGTGAAAATCAGCTGCGAGTTCTTGAACGTACCTGCAAATTGTGTAAACATAACGGTTTTCAGTCGAGAATTTAATTAAATGCTTATACTCTTCAAGTTTTAAAATTAATTTTCTTGCGCTTGCAATGGTTTCAGTTTCTTCGAAAATCGGATCCAGAAAATCTTTTTTATAATTTTCAGATAAATCTTGTAACTCTTTTTCCGTTATTGCAGCAGGAATTTTTTCTCCGGTTTCAGTATCAATTTTTTCTGAAACAGCATTTCTTAGAATTGAACAAGCTCTGGCATGAGCATATTGGACATAAAAAACAGGATTTTCTTCCGAGGATGTTTTTGCAAGTTCAATATCAAAATCAAGTGTAGTATCTATATTTCTCATGCTCATCCAAAACCTTGTCGCATCAACCCCTACTTCTTCAATCAAATCCTCGAGCGTAACCATATTTTTACGCTTGCCCATTCTAACTTCCTCGCCATTAATTACAAGGTTTACAAGTTGTCCTAAAAGGACTTCAAGTTTATCGGGCTCATACCCCAATGCTTTAATAGAAGCTTTTACACGGGCAACATAACCATGGTGATCTGCGCCCCAAATGTTTATTAATCTGTTAAAACCGCGCTCAAGTTTATTCAGATGATAAGCTATATCTGCTGTTAAATAAGTATTTGAACCGTCGGCTTTTTTAATAACCCTGTCCTGATCATCGCCGTAATCAGAAGATTTAAACCAGATGGCACCATCTTTTTCATAAACGTTACCCATATTTTTTAATTTTTCAACGCAAGCATCAACTTTGCCTGAATTATGTAAATCTAATTCAGAATAGAAAATATCAAAATTTACTCTGAACTTTTTTAAAAGCGCTTTTTGCAAATTAAGCATTTCTTGTCTTGCATAATCTGACAGTTCTTTTGTATCAAGTGAGGGTCTACTTCCTGCAATATATTTTTTAGCAATTGGAACTAAATACTCTCCTGTGTAATAATTTTTTCTTTCAATTTCATCTGACGGAAAATCAATTTTTTCACCAAGCTCCTGTCTTACACGAATTTCAAGAGATTTACCTAATTTTTCAATTTGAGAACCTGCATCGTTAATATAAAATTCCTGAGTTACATCATGTCCGTAAAACTTAAGCAAATTAGCTAAGGCACTTCCCATTGCTGCCCAACGGCCATGCCCGATATGAAAAGGACCTGTAGGATTTGCAGAAACGTATTCAAGTAAAATCTTTTCTTTATTTATTTTTTCCGGTTTACCGAAACTTTCTTTTTTATTAAATATTTCAAAAACCGATTGTCTTAAAAATTCCGCACCAACTTTAAAATTGATAAATCCGCCAATAATATTTACTTCACAATCGTTTAGTTCTAATATTGCAACTATTTCTTGCGCGATTTGCGCAGGTGAAAGCCGCGCAAATCGCGCTAAAGAAGAAACATTAACTGCAAAATCTCCGAAATCCGTATTTTTTGGTTTTTCAACAGAAAGTGTTCCGCTTTCATATTCTGTCATTTGTCCTAATTTGCCATCTTTTATAGCTTTTTTAACAGCTTTTTCAACTTCTTCCAAGAAAAAATCTTTTAACATTTTTGCCTTTCAACTTTATGTTGTGGGCTGGTAAGCCCAATCTACTTTTCCATTCAATTATTACGAATATTGAAAGATTCGCAATGACACTACAATCTTACCAAGAACAAACTATTATTGCACCTGTGTTTTTTATAATATATATTTAAAAAAGATACCTTTTATCAGGTATCTTTTTTTGGGGGTGATTTATAATTATAAGCTTATGCTTTAATTTGTGCGAGAGCTAAGGTTTGTTTTGCGCTTTCTGACATTTCAGGAAATTCTGCGGAAATAGCACTTAAGTTTTCTGCTACTATATCTTCAAATTGAGCCATAAAACCTGCTATTCTTGCCGCGCTTTCTTCATCCACATATTTTGAAGGGTCAAGAGCCTTCTTCGCAGTAGTCATTCCGACTGCTGATTGAGCCATATAATTTAAAACTTTGTCTGCAGGGACAGGATTTTTTTGATTCTCTGTGCTTATTTCTTTTTCTTTAGTTTCTTTTTCTTTTGCTTTAGATGGTGTTTCATATCCGTAAGAACTGCCTATTCCTTGAGTATTTACGTTAATCGGATTAATAGATGTCATTATTTTTCTCCTATTTTTCGCTCACTCTTTATATATCGGTTAATGTTTTAATGACCTTTAGGAAAAAGTCATTTTTTTTACAAATTATTTACAATTCTTAACGGTTAATTTTTTGTAATCCTATAAACCATAAGAGTACTTAAGTATAAGAATTGTAAAAATACCGTGCTTTACATAGCAACAAATACTTTCAGCTGGTTTAAAGTATTTGTTAAGCAGGTTAGTATAAATTAGGAGGTAAAAAGTTGATTTGGTAAAAGCTCTTATAATAGAATTATCTGTAAAAAAATATTAGATTGGATTTACTCTATTGTTTTTCTATTATGAATCACAGAGGAAGCTAGTGCCATTAAAATAAAAGCCAAACCGATTAAACCTGTTACAACTTCAGGAACTTCATGAAAGCTGGAAATAAGCATTATAACAGCTAAAGCTCCTATTGCCCAATGAGCACCGTGTTCCATATAAATAAATTTGCCTAAAGTTTTCTTTTCCACAAGCATTATTGTCAAAGAACGTACAAACATTGCTCCAATAGCTAGTCCTATTGTGATTATAAAAATATCTTTGCTTAAAGCAAAGGCTCCTAAAACCCCATCAAGAGAAAATGAAGCATCTATTAATTCAAGGTATAAAAAACCGACAAAGCCGGTACCTTTTATTGTAGTTGAAAAGTGTTTTGCACTTTCCTCTCCTTTTTTTTCAAGCCAGCGGGTAAGCCCGTCAATAAGCAAATAAATAATTACGCCGCTAATACCGGAGACAATTACAAATAATTTTTGTTGAGGATCAACCTGAGTTTGGATTAAAAATAAAGCCAGAAGAGTTATTATTGCTCCTGCACCTTTTATATTTCCGAAATATTGGAGTTTTTTCTCTATATATTTAATCCAGTGAACTTTCTTACCGTTATGAAAGAAGTACGATAAAAATAACATCGTTAAGAACGTTCCGCCGAAAGCAACAAGAGGGGCATGGGTTTGATGCAAATAATGTGCATATTTTAGAGAATCTGTGAATGCGATTTTTGTTACTTCAATCAGGTTTATTCTGGTAAAAATTGAGACTACGAGCACAGGAAATAAAAATCTCATTCCAAAAACGGCAATTGCAATCCCCCAGGTTAAAAACCTCCTGCGCCATTTTTCATTCATTTTTTCGAGTTTTATTGCATTTACAACAGCATTATCAAATGATAAACTTACTTCTAAAATACCCAAAACCAAGACAATAAAAACATTTAAAAGACCGGCTCCATGGTGAAAGTTTTCACCCCAAAACCATGCTAATATAACGCCTAAAGCAGTAACAATGTATGAACCTGTAAAATAATTCATCTTAACTCCGCTCTGATTAATCTATATCAATTGTATATTAATTAAATAAATAAAGCAATTTTAGCAGAGTACAGGTCTGTATTGAATCGAATCCAATTTCTTAATTATTTTATCGTAACCGTCTTCTAAAACCAGTTCTGCACGGTATTTTGCAGCATTTTTTACAGAATTTATGTAATAAGGATAAAATTTTCTTACAAATTTAATGCCCACTATTTCACCGCGAAGTTTTATTTCTTCATCCAAATGGGTTTTTAGTGTTTCAATTCTTTCTTCTAATGTCGGTGGGGAAAGTTTTTCACCTGTTTTGAAATAATGTTCTATTCTTGAAATTAAAGTTACATCTCCTAAAATTCCCCGACCTATTGCGATTCCTGCGGCGGCGGATTGCCTCAGGCAATCCGCCGCCGCTTCAATTGAATTCACATCGCCGTTTGCAAAAACAGGAATATCGACATTTCTCTTAAGTTCTTTTATTTTTGCCCAATCGGCTTTGCCGGAGTATAATTGAGAGCGTGTTCGGGCATGAATTGTTATTAAATCTGCTCCTGCTTCTTGCATTTTTATCCCAAAATCGACAAAATTGAGTTCTTCCATTGTATATCCGAGTCTGAATTTTACACTTACAGGGATCTGAATGGAGGACTTAACTGCTTTAACTATTTCTGCAGCAAGTTTTGGATTCCGCATTAAGGCACATCCATCTTGTCCTCTAACAACTTTATTAACTGGACATCCCATGTTTATATCGATTATGTCTGCGTATTTTTCCAAAATTTTTGCTGCATCTGCCATTAATTGAGGTTTGTGTCCTGTTAGTTGATATGCAATAGGAGAATGGTCTTTATTTCTTAATACCAGATTATTTTCAGATTGGGGAGTTAAAAGATTTGCCCTCTTTTTACGTTTTGATTCTTGGATTAAAGCTTCAGAACTTATCATTTCTGTTGTTAAAAGGCATGTTTTTGAATATTTTCTGACTAAACTCCTCAATACATAATCAGTTATACCTGCCATCGGAGCAAGTGAAACATTGCTGCTTAAAACTAAGTTTCCTATTTTTAAATTGTTTGATATTTCCTGTTTATTATTCATACTTCTTAAGTGCTTTTATTCTGGATTGAGAGTATTGTTTATACTCATTTTCTTCTTTTGTTGCCGCAACATATTTTTTATAGTTAATTAAAGCATTTTTATATTGCTTAAGATTATCATAATCCAATGCTAGTAAGTAATAAATAATTGTCAATTCAGGATTATACTTCATTGCTTTTTGATATTCTCCGACAGCAGGAATGTATTTTTTTTCTGCATCAAAAATCAATCCTCTATAATAATATGCATAGGCGTTTTTAGAATCATTCTGTAAGATTTTATTAAAAATACTTAAAGCTTTTGTGTAATCATTTTTGTCATATAGGGCAATACCTTCATCAACGAGTTTTAAATTTATCTGTTCGCTGACGGATTTCAATAAATCTTTTGCCTGTTGGTTATTTTTATTAATTTCCAGAGCTTTTTTTAAATAAATTTTTGAAGCGGTCCAATTTTCCTTTTCGGAATAGAGGGCACCTATATAATAGGCTAAGTTAGAATCAGGTTTAATAGCAATAGTTTTTTTGTAATATTCTATTGCAAGGTTATCATTATTCAATGCTTTATAACATGAAGCGATTGCACCGAGGGAGTCAAAAGAAGGTGGCTGGATTGTCTGATAAATCTCCAGAGCTTTTTTAAAATTTCCACTGTTGTAATAATTTGAAGCTTCATCGAATTTTCCTGCCAGAGTCTCTTCTGTCAAGGCTTGAAGATTTTCTGCTATTTGCTTGTTAGCCGGAAACTTTGCTTTTGCTCCAAGCAAAATTTGTTTAGCCTGTGCTAAATTTTGTTTTTGCTTATAGGCAATAGCCAGATTTATGTAAACTTCAGGATTATCGCTTTTTAACCTTAAAATTTCATTGTAAAAAGCAATTGCATCGTCAAGTCTGTTTTTCTCGTGCAATTCTATTGCATAATCATATAAATCATTGATTGTATTTTTATCAACAACAGAATTTTTACTCAAATAAGCCATTATTTGAGAGGGTGTCATTGTTGTTTTAAGTGTTTCAAAAATTTGTGCTTTTGCTTCTTTATTTGCAGGGTCAATTTTTAAAGCCTTATTAAATGATTCCATTGCTCTGCCACCTTCACCTTTTGCCGCTAAACATTGTCCTTTAAAAAGATTTGCTTGAAGATGATTGGGATATAAAGCTAAAATGCTGTCATAAGCGGCGATAGCAGAATCATAAGATTTTTTCTGCTGGTATAAAGTTCCTACATTTAGCCTTGTAGTAACGCTTGTAGGGTCAAGTTGGCTTGCTTGAGAGTAATATTTAAGGGCTTCGTCATATTTATTTTGTTTTTGTAAAATTGCGCCTAAATTTGTAATTGTAGCCGCGTCATTTGGTGATTGGGCAAGTTTTTGTCTGTAAATTCTTTCTAATGCATAGAGAATTTCAGGATCATTGCCGCAACCTGCAAGCGCATAATTATATTCTTGTACCGCAGCATCATTTTTCTCAAGTTTATCTAAAACCCTTGCATATTTTAACCTTAAACAAGCATCATTTTGGTTTATTTCGATAGCTTTTTTGTAATATTCTGCACTTTTAGGATCATTTCCTAAAACTTTCATTATATCGGCAATTTGTTCATAAGAACTTTTTCTTAAGCTTGTATCAGCCAGAGCTTGATTAAACTCATAACCGGCTTCGGGAAAAAGTCCTTGTAGTCTCAATTCTTTTGCTTTATTATAGCGAGTTTTGGCAGATTTATCAAAATTTTGCATATCAAGACATTGATTAAGATTTCTGGTTGAGTTAGAAATTACTGTCATTGAATTTTGTACTTCAGTATCTGAAGGATAATATTTTAAATAAAATAAAGCTGCACGGTAGTCATTTGCTGCTTTTTCCCAAATTTTTTCTTTATTTGCAAAGTAAGTTCCCCTTGCTAAATATGAATTAATAAGCCCTATTCTCGCAGAATTATCAAGGTAGTTTATTCTTAAAGCTTTTTTAAACTCGGTTATTGCGCTGGAATACTGATACTGTGATAAATATTGTTGAGCTAAATTATAATGCTGTGCAAAATCAGCTCTTGCAATGCTGCAAGTTAATAATAAACAAAAAATTACGGATAAAATTTTTTTCATAAAACCTCAATATTTTTGTCAGTGCTTTGCCGTAAAAATTCATCGCAATGACAAAGTATTGTTTATATTTTATATCAAGAATAAAAATATTTGTATAGGTTTGGTGTTTATTTTTAAGCTATAATAAAAAAGTGAATTGTAGGTCGGGCATACTTGCCCGACAACATAAGGAGCAAAAGTGATAATACCAAGTATAGATTTGATGGACGGCAAAGCAGTACAGCTTAAGCAGGGCAGAGAAAAAATTCTTGAAAGAGAAAATGTTTTTGAACTGGCTAAGTATTACTCAAGATTTGGAGATATTGCAGTAATTGATTTAGACAGTGCCTTCGGAAACGGAAATAACAACGAAGAATTAATCGAAAAACTTTGTAAGGTTGCACCGTGCCGAATTGGTGGCGGAGTTCGTACAGTTGAAAAAGCAAAAAGATTGATTGCAAATGGTGCAAAGAAAATAATTATCGGAACGGCAGCAAGTGAAGAATTTTTGTCCCAATTACCAAAGGATAGAGTAATTGTCGCAATTGATTCCAAAAACGGTAAAATAGCAACAGAAGGCTGGACAAAAGAGCTTGATAAAACGCCGGTAGATTATATAAACAGGTTTGATGATTTATGTTCGGGGTATTTGTACACTGTTGTTGAAAAAGAGGGAATGATGCAGGGGTGCGACCTTTCTTCAATAGAAGAAGTCAGAAAATCAACCAAAAAAGAATTTGTAGCAGCGGGCGGTATTTCTTCAGTAGAAGAAATAGTTAAACTCAATAGAATGAACATATCAACACAGCTTGGAATGTGTATTTACACAGGAGCAGTAGAGCTTGAGGATGCTTTTTGCGCATGTTTGGATTTTGAAAAAAATAACGGTTTGATTCCGACAATTGTTCAAGATATAAAGACAAGTCAGGTCTTAATGATGGCGTATTCAACTCCTGAATCTTTGAGGAAAGCTTTTGATACAGGCTTAGCAACTTATTTTAGCCGTTCTCGTCAAGAAATCTGGACAAAAGGCATGACCTCAGGAAATACTCAGGAGCTTAAAACTGTTAGGTTCGACTGCGATTTTGATACACTTTTGTTCAGTGTAAACCAAAAAGGAAATGCTTGCCACCTTGATAAATTCAGCTGTTTTGGCGATAAAGAATTTGGTATTCGCGCGCTTTATGAGATTTTAAAATCCAGAAAAGAAGAGCTTCCTGAAAAGTCATTTACAACAAAACTTTTTAAAGACCAATTCCTTTTAAAGCGAAAAATAATGGAAGAAGCTTTTGAAGTCGTAAATTTTGAACAGGGCGACGGACTTCAATGGGAAGTTGCGGATTTAATGTACTTCGTTCTTGCCTTTATGGTAGAAAACGGTGTAACTGTTGAAGAAATAATCAATAATTTAGCATCAAGAGCTAAATAAGTTTTATTTTTAATGTTTAAAATGTCTGATACCCGTTGTAATCATTGCAATATTGTGCTTATTGGCTTCTTGAATCACATCTTTATCTTTAATGCTTCCTCCAGGTTGAATTATAAGAGCAATTCTACCTTGAGCCGCTGCCTGAATATTATCTATGGCAGGGAAAAAACCGTCAGATGCTGCAACAGCGTCTTTTGAACCTTCACATGCATAGTCAAGCGACCATTCCATTGCGCTTACTCTGCTTGTTTGACCTTGCCCAATTGCAAGAGTTTTAAAATCTTTTGCTATTACAATGGCATTAGATTTTGCATGTTTTGCAACTTTCCAGGCAAAAATTGCATCTTCAATCTGCTCTGCTGTTGGTTTTGTTTTTGTAACAACTTTGAAAGTATCTTTATCAAGCTCTTTTTTGTCTGTATCCTGAATTAAGACTCCAAATGGTGTAATTTTTATTTCCTCATTTGCAATCTTTTTATAATCTTCTAAAGGAGTATTTAATTTTACTATTCTTATGTTTTTCTTGTTCTTTAAAATATCAAGAGCTTCTTTGTCATAATCAGGTGCAATAATAACTTCTAAAAATACCGAGTTAAGAAGCTTTGCAACTTCGACATTTACTCCTTGAGTAAATGCGACAATTCCGCCAAAAGCACTTATCGGATCGCAATCAAAAGCCTTAAGATAAGCATCCAGAATGTCTTTGCCAAGAGCAACTCCGCATGGTGCAAGGTGTTTTACAATTGCAACAGCCGGAACATCATAAAATTCGCTTACAATATTTGTTGCTGCAGTCATATCAAGAATATTGTTGTAAGAAAGTTCTTTCCCCCAAAGCACTTCATAAGCTGCCTGCAGGTTAGAAATCCCTGCTTGGCAATATAAACCTGCTTTTTGGTGAGGATTTTCTCCGTAGCGTAAATTTTGCACTTTTTGGAATGCGAAATTTTTGGTTTCACATTTACCCCCGAAACCAAAAATTTCGCCTAACTTTGAACCGATTATTTTATCGTAATTTGAAGTTATTGCAAAAGCTTTAAGAGCAAGTTCTTGACGAACTTCTTCATTTGTATTAAGTGCTTTTGAATAATCAGATTTGTCGCAAATAACTGTTACATTTTTATAATTCTTTGCTCCAGCTCTTAAAAGCGAAACCCCTCCAATATCAATATTTTTAATTAATTCATCAATATTGTCTGTTTGTTGTGATACTTTTTCAAAGGGGTAAAGATTTACAACAACCAGGTCAAAAGTCTTGACATTGTTTAATTGAATTTCTTTAGCTTCTTTAGAGTTTGTCATATCAGCTAAAATTCCTGCAAAAATTTCGGGATGAAGAGATTTAACTTTGCCTGAAAGCATTTCGGGGTAACCTGTCAATTTTGAAACTTCAGTAACTTCAATTCCGTTTTTTTGCAGTAAATCATAGGTTCCGCCTGTTGAAATTATTTCGAATTTTTCTTTTTCAATTAATTCACGTGCAAATTCAACAATGTTTTCTTTATCAAAAACACTGATATAAGCTCTTTTTCTCACCCCATCCTCCTTTTTTTATAAAATATAAATTTAAACTTTTCACCTATATTATCATGAATATTAAAAAAATTTAAATAATATTTGAAAATTTGCTTGTTTATGTAACAATTAAATTAGCTAGAAATAATAGCACTAAGTAGTATTAGAAATATAAAGGAAAAAAGAAATGGCAAGAAAAACCCCTCTTGAGAGAATTAGGAACATTGGGATTGCTGCTCACATTGATGCCGGCAAAACCACGACAACAGAACGTATTCTGTTTTATACAGGTAAGATCCATAAAATCGGTGAAGTACATGATGGTGCTGCTGTAACCGATTGGATGGAGCAAGAAAGAGAAAGAGGTATTACAATTACTTCTGCTGCTGTTACGTCTTTTTGGAA
Organism: uncultured bacterium; assembly: GCA_963839525.1. GTDB lineage: Bacteria > Cyanobacteriota > Vampirovibrionia > Gastranaerophilales > Gastranaerophilaceae > CAWIVJ01. The sequence goes on from CAWIVJ010000007.1 coordinate 333,253, forward strand.
AAATTATCAAATTAATATCATCGATACACCGGGGCACGTTGACTTTACAATTGAAGTTGAACGTTCATTACGTGTGTTAGACGGTGTTGTTGCTGTTTTCTGTGCGGTTGGCGGTGTTCAGTCTCAATCAGAAACAGTTTGGAGACAAGCTAACAGATATGAAGTTCCCCGTATGGTTTTTGTTAACAAAATGGACAGGGTCGGTGCTAATTTCTATCGTGTTGTAGAGCAGGTTAAAAATCGTTTAGGCGGTAATGCTCATCCCATTCAATTGCCTATAGGAGCTGAAGATCAAATGAAAGGTTTAATTGATCTTATTGAAATGAAGGCTCATATTTATACAAATGATTTGGGTACTGATATTAAAATTGAAGAAATTCCTGCAGATATGCTTGATAAATCTAAAGAATTCAGAGCAAAATTAATTGAAGCAGTTTCTGAATTTGATGATGATTTAATGATGAAGTTTATGGAAGGTGAAGAACCTACCGTTGCTGAATTGAAAGCAGGTTTAAGAAAAGCAACTTGTGACAACCAAATTGTTCCTGTAACTTGCGGTACTGCATTTAAAAACAAAGGTGTCCAATTATTATTGGATGCGGTTGTTGATTATATGCCTGCACCTACTGATGTTAAAGCTATTGAGGGCGAATTAGAAGATGGAACAAAAGTAGAAAGACATTCTTCCGATGATGAACCTTTTGCTGCTCTTGCGTTTAAAGTTATGACAGATCCGTACGTTGGCCGCTTAACATTTATGCGGGTGTATTCAGGTAAATTAACTTCCGGTTCTTACGTTATCAATTCAACAAGCGGTAAAAAAGAACGTATTTCAAGACTTGTACAAATGTATGCAGACCAAAGGAATGAAGTTTCTGAAATTTATGCCGGTGATATTTGTGCGGCAGTAGGTTTAAAAGATACTACAACAGGTGATACTTTATGTGATGAGAAAAATCCTGTTATATTGGAAAAAATGACATTTCCTACACCTGTTATCTCTGTTGCTATTGAGCCAAAAACAAAAGCAGACCAGGATAAAATGGGTATTGCATTGCAAAAACTTGCAGAGGAAGATCCTTCTTTCCAAGTTAAAACTGATCAGGAAACAGGTCAGTGCATTATTTCGGGAATGGGCGAACTTCACCTTGAAATTATTGTTGACAGGTTGTTAAGAGAATTTAAAGTTGACGCTAATGTAGGTAAACCGCAAGTTGCTTACCGTGAAACAATTAGAGGAACAGCGGATCAAGATTCTAAATTCATCAGACAATCCGGCGGTCGTGGTCAATATGGTCACGTTAAAGTTAAAATTGAACCGGCAGAAGAAAATGCAGGTTTTGTATTTGAAAATAAAATTGTTGGTGGATCGATTCCTCGAGAATATATCGAACCTGCAAGAAAAGGTATGGAAGAGGCTCTTGAAGGTGGTATACTGGCAGGTTTTCCTGTTATTGACGTTAAAGTTACATTGTATGACGGAACTTACCATGATGTTGACTCTTCTGAAATGGCGTTTAAGATTGCAGGATCTATGGCAATGAAGGAAGGGGTTAAAAAATCTAAACCTTGTTTGCTTGAACCGATGATGAAAGTTGAAATTGAAGTTCCTGAAGAAAATACCGGCGATATTATCGGTGATATTTCTTCTCGCCGTGGACGTATTGAAGGTATGGAAATGATTGAGGGAACAGGTATACAGAAAGTTAATGCAATTGTTCCGTTAGCTGAAATGTTTGGTTATGCAACCGATATACGTTCAAAAACCCAAGGCAGAGGCACTTTCTCTATGGAATTCAAAAGTTATGAGCAAGTTCCTTCTAACATTGAAACGGAAATCATTGCTAAATCAGGAACGGGCAAAGAGTAAATTAAATAAAAAAACAAAAAAAGCAGGAAACTAAAACTTCCTGCTTTTTTAATTCTTTTTTGAAATTTTTTTTAGAAGTTCTTGAGCTTCTTCCATATCCGGGAATATTTCCAATGCTTTTTGCAATTGTTTTTTTGCCATTTTAATATCTGACATTTTTTCATAACATTTTGCACTATTTAAAAGTAAAATGGTGTTTAGAGGGTTTAATTTTAATAAATTTAAGAAAATATTATTAGCTTTTTCCCATTCTTCAAGTTCAAAATAATTTAAACCTAAGAGATTTTCCGCTTCTGGTGTTTGGTTTATTTCCCAGGATTTTATTAAAAATGTTTGAGCTTTTTCATAATTCTTTAGGGCATAGTTAATTTTACCTGCTGTAAATAATATAAAATAATCATCAGGTGCAATTTTCATTGCGAGTTCAACATATTTTAAAGCTTCTTCTAATTTTTGCAGTGCAAGATAATTTAAAGAATTAAAAATTAAGATATTAGGATTGTTGGGATCTTTTTCAAACGCTTTTTGGTAAAACTCTTGTGCTTTTGAAAAATCAGATGTGGCATGTAAAAAATTTGCATATTCAAATAATATCTCTTTATCCTCAGGAGAAGTTTCATAAGCTTTTTCAAACTCATCTTTTGCATAGTCAAAAAGTCTTTTATTCAAATAAATAACACCTAAATCTTTATGAGCTTTAGCAGCATTGGGATTAAGCTCTATTACTTTTTTAAAAATCTTTTCTGTTATGTCTAAATCTCCTGTTTTTGAACAAATTAAAGCATATTCATAATAAATTTCCTCGGAAACGATTCCTTGTTTTATAATTTTTTCATAAATTTCTTTAGCTTCCAAAGGTTTGTCTGTTTTTAAGTATAAATTTGCCAATTTTTGTGCCATAGCTTTAGATTTTGGATTTAAAAGAACCAATTGTTTTAGAATTCCTATCGCAAAAATATATTCTCCGATCATTTCATAACAGCATGCTAAATTATATTGAAAATTATGTTTTTCGGGATGTTGCGAAACCAATTTTTTATAATATTTTATAGCCTCTTCATATTGTCCTGCTTTAAATTCTGAGAGGGCTAAAGAAACCAGATAGTGCTCAAATTTTTCTATATCATAAGCTTTTTTAAAATATTCACAAGCTTCTTTATGCTTATTTTGAATTTGCAAAATAGAACCTATATTGTAAAAAGTAATTGAATTTTTTGGATTTAGTTCACTTGCTTTTAGGTAATTTTCATAAGCTTTATCATAATTTTTCAGAGTTAAATACGCTGTTCCCAGATTGTTATGAATTTGAGAATGTGAAGGGTTAATTTCAAGTGCTTTTTCAAAATACGTGATACTTTTTTCAAAACTGGTTTCTGCAAGAAGGGCTGTTCCAACGATATAATAAAGCAGGTAGTCATTTTGTTCCAGCAATAATCCTTTTTGGGCTATTTCAATAGCTTTTTTCAGCTCTTTGTCTTTTATATAAACAATACCCAGATTTTTATAAGCATCTATATAATTATCACGAAGCTTTATTACCTCAAGATAAGCTGTTTTTGCATGTCTAAAATCTTCCAGATTTTCATAGCAATTTGCTAAATAAAACCAGCTTGTAGCATCATCGTTCTTATACTTAACAATTGTTTCGAAATTATTTTTACCCTGAGCAAAATTTCCTAAATTAACATTGCATAATCCTAATAACTTTAAGGCTTCAATATTACTTTTTTCTTCATTAAGTAGTGCTTCCAGTAATTTTTTTGCTTCTTCAAATTCTTTTAAAACTATTAATTCATTTATTTTTTCCAAATTCATATTATTCATAGTAATAATTATATGATAAAAAATTAATATTACGAATGTTTAAATTTATTAAGATTTATTATTAAAACTAACAATTTTTTATTTTTTTAGGGTTTTAATAATTTATAAGCAAGTGTGTAAAGGTATTACTGTGAAAATTAATCCTATTCAATTAGTAAGCTTTAATTCAAGTATAGAAACAAAAAAAAAGCCTCAAAGCGAGTCTTTAGCTACTAACCCCATTCAGAAAACACAGGATTTGCAAGATATTACACCTGATTATAATATTAAGGTTCCCTTAAAATATGCTTCTTTGGGAGTGAAAGAATTACCTTTATCAATGAAGGCGCATCTTTACAAGCTTGAAAATGGTCAAAGAGTTGTGATTGTTCCTAAAAAAGGACCAACCGTTGTTAAAACTTATGTTAATGTCGGATCAATGAATGAACCTGACAGGCTTAGAGGAATAAGCCATTTTATTGAGCATAATTTGTTTAATGGCTCAGAAGGACTTGAAGCAGGAGACTTTTTTGCAACCGTAAACAAAATGGGAGCAAGTACTAATGCTTCTACGAGTTTTGCTTCTACCGATTATTATATTCAGTCTAATTTACTAAAAAAGCATGATCTTGAAACAGAAATTAAAATCCATGCATCAATGATTGAAACCCCTAAGTTTGCAAAAGAAATGATTGAAAAAGAAAAAGGACCGGTTACATCAGAAATTAATATGATTTTAGATGATCCTGATAACATAGCAACAAATAATACTTTAAAATTATTGTATAACATCAAAACTACATCAAAAGACATAATAGGCGGTACTGTTGAAAACATTAATAATTTAACCAAAGAGGATATAGTTGACTATTACAAAAGAAATTATTATCCCTCCAATATGATAACTGTTATTACAGGTGAAGTTAAACCCGAAGATGCAATATCTTTGGTTTCTAAGTATTTTCATTCAACAAATACAAATCCAAAACCAAGGATGTTTGAAAAATTAGTGCCGATTGAAAATACAATCAGAAATGATTTTATTTCAGACAAAACAAAAGCAGCTATCCTTTGTATGGGCTTTAACGGACCTAAAAATAATAATACAAAAGATAAAATTCTTTTGGATGCATTTCAATTTTTCCTTGTAGGGTCAAGCGTTGCAAGATTGAATAAATCTTTACAAGAAATTCAAACAAATGCTTTTATAGCTTCGGATAGGATTAGTACAAAGCCTGATGATAATTTAGTTATACTTTTTTCTACTCAAACATCTGATGATAATATAGAAAATGCAATTAAAAAAGTCTTTAATGAAATTATTGATCTTGAAAAACACCCTCCTACAGAGCAAGAACTTAATATTGTTAAGAAGAAACTGAAGCTTAATCTTGCACAAGTTTTTGAAAGTTCAAGTATTATTAATTCTGTTGTTGGAACAGCTATGTTGGATAATGATTTAAAGAGCGTAATGGAGTTTGAAAATGTAATTGATAATTTATCGGCACAGGATATTGTTAATTTTGCAAAAAAATATTTCAATTTGAATAAAGTTGCTATTACGGTCGTTCACCCTGATACTGCTGATATGAAATCCATAAACCAAAATTATCAAAGGGTTCACCATGTTTCTTTCGGACACAGTGGAGGTGAAATAAATCATAAAGAAGCAATTGATACCAGCAAAATTAAAAACTATCTTGCTGCGAATAATTTTTCTGTAGTTGTGAATAATATAGATAAAAATCTGGCTACATTTGACTTAAGTCTTTCTGCAGATGCTCCGGCGGATGTAAAACCGGGAGTAAGCCAGGTTTTGTCAATAATGCTTAACCGCGGTTCAAAATTTGAAGATGAGAAAAAATTCTTTACAAATTTAGAAAATCAAGGTATTCAAACTTTTTTTGATGCAAGTGAAAGAGAACTTTACATAAATTCAATGTTTCTCCCCACAGATGGTGTTAGTGCTATGAAAAGTGCAAAAGAAGTACTTTTGAACCCGAGATTTACTCAAGAAGATTTATTTTATGCAAAAAATTTTTTAAAAGAAAAAATCCAAAATATTCCTAAAAATTCAATAGAAGGGCTTTTAAAAGAAATGTTTAAAGGGCAATTCTACGGAGTAACTAACGAAGATATTCTTAGAAATGTTGATAATATACAGCTAAGTGATGTAAAAGGGCTTTATCATTACATTATGAACAATTCCCAGGGTCGAATAGTTATCTCAGGACCGTTTGAAAAAAATCTGGATCTAAAAGCCGAATTATTAAGCGAACTATCTACCAATTTTCCAAATTTAAAGCAGTCAAAACCCACTCTTTTTAGCAGCTATATTCCTATAAAAAGTAAAAATATTGTGATTCAGGAGCATAATAAATCTCAAGCTGAAATACGAATGGGTTATAAATTTAAAACAAACGATAACATAAAAGATTCAATTATTTTTGCTCTTTTAAATACAATATTAGGTGGAACACCTTCTTCAAGGCTTTTTTCAGATTTAAGAGAAAAACAAAAACTTGCTTATCAGGTTAATTCAAAATTGAGTTATTTTGATAATTCAGGGATTTTATCGATGTTTATAAAAACAACAACAGATGATATTTTGTCAGGAGTTACAAGTTATGATAATATGAAAAAAGCTATAGACGGGTTTGATAATCATGTTCAAAAGCTTATGAACGAAAATGTAGCTGAAGATGAGCTTGAAAGCGCAAAACTTACATTGAAAAATAATATCTTGAATTATTCAGAACTAACTTCTGATAAAAATATATCTATTTTGCTAGGTCTGAAATCTTTTTACGGAATTTCTCATGACAACCAAATTTTGGATATGGTAGATGAAATAACCGTTGAAGATATTAAAGCAGCAGCAAATTATATCTTTAAAACCAACCCGACAATTTCTATTGTTGCAACAAAAAACACAATAGAAAAAAATAAAGAATTTTTGAATTCTATTGGAAATGTATTAGTTTAGTTGAAGGTGTAAACATTTATGAAAATTATTGGAATTGAGAAAGACTTCCTAAGATTTTTTCAATATTTCCAGATGAAGAAGATCGACTTTTATGCAAAGGGCATGCAAGGTTAATGGCTTACCTTTCATAAAAAAAAAACATGTTATAATAATTTTAATTAGAAGAGGTATTGGAGTTTATTTTGATTAATCAGGATGAAAATTTTGCTCAGATTAATGATTGGCTGATAACTTATAAGAGTTCAAGCGATAAAAAAGTTAAAAAACAACTTCAAAATTTAATCGTAGTTGCAGCGATGCCTTTTGTTAAAAAAATTGCCTGTGGACTGGCGAGGCGTGCAACAGACCCTGTTGATGATTTAATTCAGGTTGGAGCAGTCGGATTAATCAAAGCAATAGATTTTTATAATCCTGAACTCGGGACAAAATTTAAAACTTATGCAACTTACCTGATAACGGGAGAAATAAGGCACTATTTAAGAGACAAAGCTTCTATGATTAAAGCTCCCAGGGAAATCCAGGAACTTGCGTTCAGAATAAATTGTGTTATAAAAAAATTAACCGAAGAAGGTCAGGAACCCACTTCTGAGCAAATTGCAGAGGAGATGAGTTTATCTGTCGACAGAGTTAATGACATAATAGAAGTGGATAGGCGTAAAAGTACTATTTCTCTTGATCAAACCTTTACTTTTGAAGATGATGATACTATTTCTTTGGCTGATAAAATTCCTTCCGGTGATTACCAAGAGTTTTTAAATTCTTATGAAGAAAAGATTATGCTTTCCGAAGCTATTTCTAAGCTTAAACCAAAATTAAGAGAAGTTATAGAATTTAATTATTATAAAGATTTAAATCAACGAGAAATTGCAGAAAAATTAAATATTTCTCAAATGCAGGTGTCAAGAAGGTTAAAAAAGGCATTAGAAGAAATGTATAAAATAATTACCAAAGAAAGTAAAGTATTAAGATGACTTTATTAATGTTTTTTATAATGGTTATTCTTTTTGTCTTTTTAATTGGACTTTGTGTCGGAAGTTTTTTAAATGTTGTTATATTAAGAGCTTTCAGCGATGAGTCTGTTTGTTTTCCGCATTCAAAATGTCCGTCTTGCCAAACTCCTTTAAAATGGTATCAGAATATTCCAATTTTATCTTATTTGTTTTTAAAAGGCAAATGCGCATTTTGCAAAGATATAATAAGCATTCAGTATCCTATAGTAGAATTTATTACCGGGTTATTGTTTGTTGCTGTTTTTATTAAATTCGGAATAGGGTTAAATACCCTTTTTTCCTTATGTTTTATTTCTTTATTTGTAGTCCTTGCGGCTACTGATATTAAAGAAAAAGTTGTTTTTGATTTTCATACATATTTTCTTATAGTTTTAGGATTGATTTATAATTTTTTTAATATTGGAAATTTTTATGCAGGGGATAAGTTAATTAACATTGAAATTTTTTCATTCGCAATAAATAATTCTTTTATAGCTGCTATTTTAGGCATTTTACTTGGCATTGTTATAATGGAAACGTTTGCAAGATTAGGTTATCTTATAGCTGGAACAAGAGCTTTTGGAGAAGGTGATACATACATTGCAGCAGGATTGGGAGCAATATTCGGCTGGAAATATTTAATAATCGTTTTAGTGTATGCCTTTATTATTCAAATCTTTTTAACAATCCCTATTTTTGTTAAGAAACTCTTTAAAAATAAAGACTACAGAACAATGATTTCATTTTTTGTATTTTTTATTTTGGTTTTTATTATACATTGGCTTGATTATTCAAGTATTTTAAATAATTTAATAGTTTTTGGATTTTTAACTTTGCTTTTGTGTGCCGCAGGGATTTATGTATGTAAAAGAATTTTAGGCGGTTTAAAAAATAAAGAAAATATGATTTTCTTGCCTTTCGGACCGGCAATGGTTTTGGGCGGATTAATTATGATGTTTCTATTATAATTTAAAAAAAAATTAACTAAAGGGTATTTTTATGGATGCTAAAACTCAAAAAAAAGAAGAGAACTTTAATGATTTATCCAAAAATGAACTTATTGATAAATTGGTTAATTCTAGACTTGAAACGTTTAAGTATGTAAATAAATTTCTTGAAGTTGAAGAAAAATGGGCATTTACAAATTTGTTATTAAAAAAACTTAACTCAATAAGACAAAAAAACGAACTATGTAAAGCCATTTGTAATGGTTTTTTAAAATTAACAAATTCTAAAATTTGTTTTTGCTGTTTTTTTAATCAGGATAATAGCACTACAGAAATTGAAAAGCTTTCTTATACGGGAAATATTAAAAAAAAAGAATTAAAAAAATTTATTGATAGCATTAATTCTAATTGTTATGGATTTTTAGAAAAATCTTTGGATATTGAGAATGTATTGGAATATTTTCGATCTATATCCGGAAAACAACATATAATTGTGCCTATTATATATGCAAAATCTTTTTTGGGTTATTTAATGCTAATAAAAGAAGATAATAATTTTTATAATGAGAATATTAATTTTATAAATATTTTTCCAGAACATATTGCATTAATACTGGAAAATATTTCTCTTTATCAAGAATCTGAAAAACAAAATAAACGCAAGGTTGAATTTCTAGCAGGTATTTCTCATGAGTTTAAGACGCCGCTAAATTCTATAATCGGTTTTACTGAAATTCTAAAATCACAAAATACAGATAGTGAAAAATTTAAATACATTAATAATATTTTGCAAAGTTCCAGACATCTTCTTTCTCTCATTGAAGATGTTATTGATGTTTCTAAGTCGCAATATAAACTATTAGAATTAAATTATACAAATTTCATGCCTAAAGAAGAGATTATTCAGATTATACTTGCACTTGAAGAAATGATTAAAGAAAAAAATATCAATCTAAATTATACACTTATTGATATAAAAATTTCAGCAGATGTAAAGAGATTCAGGCAGCTTATATATAACCTTGTATCAAATGCAATAAAATTTAACAAAAAGAACGGTAGAATAAATATTATTATTTATGTTAAAAACAAAAAATTCTTTTTTGAAATAACGGATACAGGTGATGGTATAAGTAAACGAAATTATGAAAAAATCTTTGATTTTTTCTCTCAGGTAAACAGAAGTCAGCTAAAACGCCAATTGGGCTCAGGTGTTGGTCTTGCCTTATGTAAAAAAATCATTGATGCCCATAAAGGAGAGATTTCTTTTAAATCCCAACTCAAAAAAGGCAGTTGTTTCTGGTTTAGTTTACCTGCAATAACAGAAAAGTAACAGACTTTGCTACAAAATGTTACAATTTTAATTTGATTTTTTTTAAAGTGGCAAAAAAAAATAATTATAAGATTTATATAATTGTAATTAAGACATAAAATAAGCAGGAAAAAGGAGAAGAATTATGGCAATTACTATGAGCCCTTTTAAGATTAAACTAGATCCCGAAAGGCAGAAGCAGGCAAGAGCCTTTTATAAATGTACAAACCCAACCGAAAAGTATTCTCAAGAATATCTTATATATAAACTTAACTTTAAGAACGAGCAACTTAAAAGAACTAGTGCTAAAATATCTTCAGCTATTTCAGATATACCAAGAGTGCATGAAAGGGCTTTGCAGACTAATAACGGAAAGGCAGTAATGTCAGAAGTTATTAATAATACACCAACAGACCTCCTAAAAAAATATCTCTCGAATTACAATGAATTAATTAAGGGGATTCAAAAAAAAGCAAGGATTTTAGAAAGAATGGCAATTATTTATGATTCTTTATCGGTTACTTTCATCACTTCGAACTCTCTTTGCTGATGCATCGTTAAATACAAGACAATCCGCTAAAGCCTTTGCTGAAATGGCAGAAGAGTTGCTAGAAAGGTTAAAAACACTTAAATAATTTTATTATTTATTTTAAATAAAGCCGGCTGAGTTTAACTCAGCCGGTTTTGTAATACATCCAAAAGATTTACTGATTTTCTTCGCACATCGTTTTTCTGCAATTTTTTCTTTCGTCAAAGAATAGAATTATACATATCCCTATACAGATCAACGCGGAAAGATACCCAATACCAAATAGCACCGCTCCAGCCGAATTTATCTACGAAAAATCCTGTTCCTGTTGCGGAGAGCACAGCGCCTAAGTAGCCGAAACTGCCTGTAAATCCTGTAGCCGCAGAGGCAACTTTTTTAGAACTGCTTTCAACTGCGCAAAGACCGCCTATCATCATTTGTGGACCATAAGTAAATGCTCCGATTAAGGCTATTAAGACAAAATCTATATTGCTTATTGTATTAAATTTAAGTAATACTAGGCAAATAGCGACTCCTGCAAGATAAATCAAATTTACAGGTGCTCTTTGACCTTTAAAAATTCTATCGGAAATTACTCCTGAGAAAATTGTACCTAAAATTCCGAAAAGAGGCAGAGCACTTAATTTCATTGCAGCAAGTTCTAAAGAATTATTTTTATCTTCACTGAGATACTTAACCATCCAGTCCTCAGCACCAAATCTTATTACGTAAACAAATATATATGCAATTGCAAGAAGCCATATTGTTTTGTTAAACAATATATTTTCTTTGAAAATTTGACCGTAAGAACGTGTATCTGTATCCTCATCACATTTTTCTTTAACAGGTTCATTTCTAAATGCTTCAACACATGGCAAGCCCAAGGATTGGGGTTTATCTCTTAGCCTGTTAATAAGCCAAAAAGCAACAAAAATTGCTAAAGCAGCAGGAACTGCGAAAGCCATTTTCCATCCATAGTGTGCAACCAAAAATCCTGAAATTATAACGCTTAAAAAAGTACCGACTTGATGGGAACAAGACCATAATGACCATTTTGTTCCTCTTTCAGAATTTGAATACCAGTAAGTTAAAGTTTTTGCAATTGCAGGAAATCCTGCTGATTGAAACCAACCGTTAGCACCCCAAAAGAACACAAATAACCATAAAAGTATTGTCTCTGAAGGTAACCCGAAAAACGAAGCATGTCCGGGTGTTATCACTAGTGCACTTATGAGAAAACAGAGATTTGCAATAGCACTTAAAATTAATGCTGTAGGCAAAAATTTTCTTACATCCGAACTGTCTGCAAGAACCCCGTTTATAAATTTCCCGATACCGTAAGTTAAATAAAGTGAACTTCCCAATAAACCTAATTCTGTATTAGAATATCCAAAATTTGTACTTAATCCCGGTAAAGCTACAGCAATATTTTTTTTACAAAGATAAAAAACAGTGTAACCTATAAAGCAAGAATAAAACATTCTCATACGCCAGTGGGAATATGTTTTTTTAATTTCTTCTTTACTGCCTGTTACTTCTTTTAAAGGCGGTTCTTTAAAAAATTTGGCAATAGATTTTAACATCTTTTTCCTTTCTTCTATACGATTCTACTACTTAACTATTTACTATTTCTGTCAGATTTAATTATTTGAATATTTCTGGTTTCAGATAATTCTTGACGCGCATCCTTGATAATAAGCCGTTTTTCTTCATCAAGACTTAATCCTCCGACTAATCTATCGATAAAACCGGTATTTAATTTTACAGCTTTTTCCAAGGCCCCGACTTCCTCTAAAATATCTTTAATTTGTATGAAATCATATCCGAAGGATTGACGGGATTGATAAGTTAAAGTTTCTCCTGATTGAGCCTTAACAGGTTTTCCGCCTAAATCAAAATGCATTTTAAAAACAGAACGCAAATCTTGCAATTCTGATTGCATTACCAGCACACTTTGTTGAATTCTTAAGTATCTTTCAAATAAATAATCAATATTTTCTAACTGCTTTTTTTGCCAATCATGTTTTTGAAGGTACAATTCTTTTAGTTTTGGATATGAAAGTGCAAGCCCCATTGTATCAGCCATAGCACGATGATGTTTTTTAAATTCAACATTAAATTTTTTGGTTAGCGCCTCAAGACCGTGAGCTTCAAGATCAGGAAAAACCTCCTTAAACATTTGTTGGGTATCTATTCTTGGATTTTTTAATTCTTTATCATAATTTCTTATACATGCTTCGTTTAAAAAAGAATAATCGAATATTGCATTATGAGCGACAATAGGATAATCTTCGATAAAGTCTAAAATTTGAGGTAAAATTTCATATTCAGTGGGCGCATCTTTCACCATTTCTTCACTAATTCCATGAATAGCCATGCTAGATTTTCTAATATGCTGATGAGGATTTATTAAAGTTTGAAACTCATCTTTAATTTTACCATTTTCAAGTCGGACTGCAGCAAACTCTATAATTTTTTCTCTAGTATAATCTAAACCGGTTGTTTCAACATCTAATACTATTTCGATAACTTTCTTTTTACTCATTCAACCTCCTTTTTTAATATTATCATGGATGAAAAAATATTGATATATATTTTTTTTATGTTAAAGTATAAAAGTGAAAAAAAGAGGAGAAAATTATGTCAAATGCAATAGAAATTACAGATGCAACATTTGAAGAAGAAGTTTTATCGTCAGCCGTTCCTGTCGTTGTAGACTTTTGGGCTCCTTGGTGTGGTCCTTGCAGAAAGCTCGGTCCTGTTTTAGATGAAGTTGCAGAAGAACTTAAAGGTAAAATTAAAGTTGCAAAAATCAATACAGATGAAAATCTAAAAACAGCAAAAGAATATTCTATTATTGGTCTTCCGAGTTTGTTGGTCTTTAAAAATGGTCAAGCAGTAGAAAGATTAGTAGGGCTTATGCCTAAATCTTCTATTTTATCTAATATTGAAAAACATTTATAATCTTTTTCATAAAAAAACAGGACCGATTTTGTTACAAAATCGGTCCTGTTTTTTTATGTTTTATAAATATTACTCTTTTAAGAAACTCTCATAATTTCTTGCAAGCAAGTGGGTTCTTACTTGATTTATTAAATCAAGAGCAACTCCGACCATGATTATTAGAGATGTAGCCCCTATCCCTTGAAGAGTTTTAATATTCGTTATATAACTCGTAAAAGAAGGTACAAGAGCGATTGTTGCAAGCCCTAATGCTCCAATAAATGTGGTCTTGCTTAGAATTTTATCAAGAGCCTCAGCTGTCGGTTTTCCGGGTTTGATTCCGGGAATTGATGAACCGTGTTTTTTTAAATTATTAGCAATTTCTTTTGGCTGCATATTGGGCATGATTGAAGCATAAAAGAAAGTTAGTGCGACAATCATCAAGAAATATATCAAATAATAAAACCAGCCGGAAGGACTTAACCATTGAGTTAAGTGTAAAATTGTAGTTTTTACCATAGGATTGGTTATGTTTGCTTGTCCAACAACGCTTAAAACAGTTGTTGGAAAAAGCAAAATAGCAATTGCAAAAATTATAGGCATAACACCGCCGGGATTAAGTTTAAAAGGAATATGTGTGTTTACTCCGCCATAAACTTTATTTCCGACCTGTCTTTTAGGATTTACAATGACAACTTTCCTTGTAGCTTCCTGCATTATTACAATGAAAACCATTGTAGCAAAGAAAATAGCGAGCAAAAATAACAAACCTAATTGTAAACTTGAATCTCTTGCTACTAATTGTCCTGTCCTGGATGCATAGATCGGAATTCCGGATAAAATACCTATAAAGATTATTAATGAACCTCCATTTCCTATTCCTTTTTCGGTTATAAGCTCAGAAATCCACATTACAAGCATAGCTCCTGCTGTCAAAACAGTTATTGAGCTTATAAAAAATAAGCCCTGACTTACCCCCGGAAGAATAGCTCCGGGAAGTTTAGACATAAAAATCATAAAAATCAATGATTGGAATACAGCTAAGATTAATGTAAAAACTCTTGTATATTGAGCAAGTTTTCTTCTGCCGGCTTCACCTTCTTCTTTTTGAAGTTTCTCTAAAGACGGTATTACTACAGAAACTAACTGAATAATAATTGATGAAGTAATATAAGGTCCTATACCTAATGCAAATATAGAAACTTTACCGAGAGCTCCGCCTGAAAATAAATCTAAAAAACCAATGATATTATTTTGAGCAGCCATATTAGAAAAAACTTCGTTATTAATACCAAAAATAGGCATTTGGACACCAAATCTAAAAGCTGCAATCATCAAAAATGTAAAAATCAATTTTTCTTTTAATCCCGATGCTTGCCATAATGACATTAAATCCGATGTAGTAGGCATTTTAACTTTTTGTGTCATTATACTATCTCAACCTTTCCACCTGCTGTTTCGATTTTTTCTTTTGCTTGAGGCGTAACGTAACTTGCTTTAACTGTAACTTTTTTAGTGATTTCTCCATTGCCTAAAATTCTCAAACAATCACAAGACGGATGAGCTTTTTTAATTTCTTTTAAGCTTTCTAGAGAAATTTCTTTTAAACCTAATTTTTCTAATGCACTTACATTAAGTTCTGCATATTTAAGTTGATTGATAACTTTAAACCCTTTTAATTTAGGTAGTCTTCTATAAGCAGGCATTTGACCGCCTTCAAAACCTCTTTTAGCAGAGCAGCCTGAACGTTGTCCTTCACCGTTATGTCCGCGGCAACATGTTTTACCGTTTCCTGATGAACGACCGCGACCGACGCGTTTTTTCTTTGATGTTGAACCTTCTGCAGGTTTTAAATCTTCTAATGTTATATTCGACATTTATTTGTTCCTTTCTATCAATTTATGCTTTGGAGAGAGTTTTTTCTTTTCAATTCTCTCTTTTAACTTCTCACTTATTCTACGATTTCCACTAAATGAGGAATTTTGTTAACCATTCCAACAATTGTTGCACTGTTAAAATGTTCTACAATTTGGTTCATTTTGCTTAAACCTAAGCTTTTTGCAACCCTGAGTTGAGCTTCTGATGAACCTATTAAGCTTTTTTTAAGTCTTATTTTAATTTTTTTTAGTTGTGTTTTTGCCATGGTTTTATATGCTCCTTGTTTTTTTACTTATCTTTTCATTTTTCACTGAAAATTATGTTAATATTTCCATAATTGTTTTACCGCGTTTTTTAGCAATATCTTTGAACGGAGTTAAATTTTTTAATGCCTCCATTGTTGCATTGGCAGCGTTAAGCGGAGATTTAGAACCTAGAGATTTACATAAAATATTTTCAACTCCTGCAAGTTCTAAAACAGAGCGGACTGCACCACCTGCAATAATCCCCGTACCTTGAGATGCCGGTCTTAACATTACTGCTCCGGAACCTGAACGTCCTGTTATAGGGTGAGGTATGGTTGTTTTAAAAATTGGTACGTTGATAAGGTTTTTTCTGCCGTCAGCTATTGCTTTTTGAATTGCAATAATAACTTCTGCTGCTTTTGCGCAACCTACACCTACCTGACCTTTTTGATTTCCTACTATAACGACAGCTCTGAAGCTAAGTTTTTTACCACCTTTTACAACTTTAGTAACTCTTCTGATCTGAACTACTCTTTCAGTCCATTCAGATTGAGGTTTTTCTTCTTGAGTGTCAAATTTTCTTTTTCTTGATCTCGATTTTTTTATTTCGGCTTTAACTTCAACTATTTCTTCAGTTTTAGCTTCAACTTCAACTTTTTCTTCTTTCTTTTCTTCAGCTGATTCTTCAGCAGTTTCTATTGTTGTTTCTTCAATTAAGTCTTCTATTTTTTCTTCTTTTGCCACTGTTACTTACCTTTCTGATTAGTGATACCTATCTTTTTGCCCTAAATACCCCAAAATAAAAGCGGGTATGAATTTTTATTTTACAGGTCGCTTAAAAAACGTTCCCTTTTCATACTTCAAGCTATTTGGAATGGTATTTAGTTCTTTCTGACAAAACTATAATTTTATAATATAATATAAAGATTTAATTGCAAGAGGGAGTAAATAAATGTTAAGAGTCATATTGAACAATGAACTAAAAATATTGAAAGGATTAATTTAACTCTGTTTACTGCTTGCTTTTTATTAAAAACTTGAATTGACGCTGTTATAATTTTACGTTAAACTTGTAAAATGGAAGTTAATGTAATCGGAGCAGGTTTGGCGGGAAGTGAATGTGCTTTACAGCTTGCTAAAAGAGGGATAAAAGTTAATTTATATGAGATGAGACCAAAAAAAATGACTGGAGCTCATGTTTCTGGTGAATTTGGCGAGTTTGTCTGTTCTAACAGTCTTGGATCCTATGATATTACAAATGCGTCAGGACTTTTAAAAAAAGAAATGGAAATTCTCGGTGGAGAATTAATTAAGGTAGTTTATGGATGTCAGGTTCCGGCAGGAGGAGCTCTTGCTGTTGACAGGGAAATTTTTTCCAAAAAAATTACTAAAATAATTGAAGAAAATGAAAATATAAATATTGTAAGAGATGAAATTAAAAAAATTCCAGATACTCCTACGGTAATTGCTTCGGGACCTTTAACGAGCAATTCTCTTGCAAATTCAATTAAAGAATTTACACATAGCGAACATTTATACTTTTTTGATGCGATTGCTCCAATTGTTGAAAAAGATAGCATAGATTTTGATATTGCATTCTATGCAAACCGCTATGATAAAAAAAATGACGTCATGCTGAACTCGTTTCAGCATCTCACAAGCGAACGATTTTGCGACCCTGAAACAAGTTCAGGGCGATGTGAAGAAAATTATGATGCTTCTTATATAAACTGTCCTATGAATAAAGAACAATATGAAAGATTTTACAATATTTTGATTAATGCTCCAAAAATTGAATTAAAAGAATTTGAAAAAGATGCAAAATTTTTTGAATCATGTTTGCCTATTGAAGTTTTGGCTTCCCGCGGAATTGATACTTTGAGATTTGGACCTATGAAACCGGTAGGACTTGTTGATAAACGTACAGGAGAAGAAAATTATGCTGTAGTTCAGCTAAGACAGGATAATTCTGCAAAAACTTTGTATAATTTAGTCGGATTCCAAACTAATTTAAAATGGGGAAGTCAAAAAGAACTTCTTCAATCAATTCCGGGACTGGAAAATGTAAATATTGTCAGATATGGCGTTATGCATAGAAATACTTTTATAAATAGTCCAAAGATTTTAAATGCATCTTTACAGACAAAAACAAGACAGGATTTATTTTTTGCGGGGCAGATTACAGGAACTGAAGGTTATACGGAATCAATTGCAACAGGTCTTTTCGCAGGGATTAATATGGCAAGATATATAAAGCAGGAAGAATTACTTTGTTTACCAAAAGAAACGATGCTGGGAGCTTTGTGTACTTATATTTCAGATGAAAGCCACGAAAAATTTCAGCCGATAAACTCAAACTGGGGAATAATTGCTCCGATTGAACTATCAAAACAAGATAGAAAAAATAAAAAATTTAAAAAGGAGCTTCTTGCAAACCGTTCGATAAAAATTCTTACAGAAATTCTAAAGCCCTTTATTTTAGAGCAAAAAATTTGATAAAATTTTATATTTATGATTATATCTTATATTATAGGTGTTTTGAAGAAAAATGAAAAATTTGGGTACAGAAGATTTAGCTAATATATTAAAAGCAAAGGGTTTGAATGTTCTGTTTTTGCATAGGAATTTTCCTGCGCAATTCAGATACCTTATTATTGATCTGATTAAAAATCCTTTAAATTTACTAATGTTTATAACAAGCAATTCAGGCTTTGATATGCCCGGTGTTAACAAATTAATTTATAAGATTGAAAAGAAGAATTCTGAAGGTTGTCATCCTTATTTAAAAACTTACGAAGAAGCACTAAGACACGGGAAAGCTGCTGCAGATATTGCTTTAGCTATGAAAAAACGAGGAATTAAACCGGATATTATTTACGGTCATTCATGGGGCCCTCCGATGTTTATGAAAGATGTATTCCCTGATGTTCCTTTGCTTTGTTATTTTGAGTGGTTTAATAATGTTGAAGGTTCAAATATAGGGTTTGATGGCATTATTCCTAATGAAGATCAAAAGGCGAAAATAATATGCAATAATTCGGTCCTTCTTTCAGATTTATGTTCCTGTGATGCCGGAATAACTCCTACAAACTGGCAAAAACAACAATTTCCTAAAGAATTTCATAATAAAATTAAAGTACTTCATGACGGAGTTGACACAGAAGCTTGTAAACCTGATAAAGATGCAAAACTTACGATTAATGTTGACGGCAAAACTTTAGAATTTACATCTAAAGATGAAGTTATAACCTATGCTACCAGGGGAATGGAACCTTATAGAGGATTTCCTGAATTTATGAAGGCTGTAGAAAAACTTCTTGTAAAACGTCCCAATGCTCATTTTATAATAGCGGGCGAAGATGTTGTTTGCTACGGAACAAAAATTGAAGGTTCATATAAAGATCTTATGCTGAAAAATCTTAAGATAGATATGAATAGAGTTCATTTTGTAGGAACATTGCCGCTTACTAAGTATATAGAGCTTTTACAAATATCATCAGTACATGTTTATTTAACTTTTCCTTTTATTCTTTCCTGGTCAATACTTGATGCAATGTCTTGTGGATGCTGTATTGTTGCTTCAAATACTCCACCGATTCTTGAGGTTATAGAGGATAATTATAACGGTCTTTTAGTCGATTTTTACAATATTGATCAACTTGTAGAAAAAATTGAATATGCTCTTGATAATAAAGATAAAATTCTGGATATTAAAAGTAATGCAAGACAAACAGTTCTTGATAAATATAATCTAAAAAAACTTTTGCCTCAACACATAGAATTTATAAGAAGTTTAACAGGTAAATAATTTTAAGAAAAAAATTTGTTATTCCTTAACGTTTTTGAAAAAATCCTGTGCAATAATTTGTGAGTATTTACCTTTTTCATTCGCTGAAATAATTGTTCTGGATTGTCCGTCTTTAGTTTGGACTGCAGAAATAATTCCTTCAACTTCACCCGAAGGCACTTTGCTTATTTTTGCACTAAATCTAACATAAGGTACTTTTTGTCCAAAGGTTCTGATGTAACCTTTCTTGGAAATTTCCAAATCTTTAATATTTATAACAGAGTATTTAAATTTTTCTACTAAATTCTGTAATTTTTCCTCGACTTTATTTTCCTGAAAATCTTTTGGTGTCAAAAGAGGTTTTTTGCCTGAATCTACAACAATCATTTTTTGTCCGCTTGCTCTGTGTTCCGCCAAAACGCCGTAATAACCGAGAGCATTAGCTGCCTTATCTATTTCAAATTCATCTCCTATTTTTGAGAAATCACCTACTTTTTTAGCACGTTCTAGCATAACGTCTTGAGGAGGATGCGTAATTTCATTCCATTTCTGTACAAAAAAATCTTTTCCTCCTATAGAAATAAAACCAATAATAGCCAAGACTAAAATTATAGCTTTTAAAATATTTTTTAAACAACCCATAGTTGAAATTCTCCAGAAAATCTATTTCTTAGAGGTAAGTATACTTATTACAAAGATAAAAATCAAGTATTAAGTTTTTATAAAACTTAAAGAGCAATAAAAAGCGGGCAAAAGCTAAAAGCTTTTGCCCGCTTTTTATTTATAAATTTGTTTCTTAATTATATAAAGGAGATAACTTAGCTTCTTGTTGAGGAATTTTACCTTCTTCAATCGGTAGGTAAATTCTGTAATCCATTATTGGAAAGCAATTATCAATTGCTTCAATAGATTTTAAGTATTCATCATCAATTGAATTATTTTCAATCATATCAGCGATTTTTTCAAATCTTTCGACATGTTCTCTAAAACGGTCTGTTGCATAGTCTTTAGCTTGCCATGTTGTAATTAGGAACGGCCAATCTGAACTTTGCAATAGCAGATTTTCTTTTGCAAGTTGATTTAAGGCTCTTAGCAAAAGGTTATCGGAAGGAATTTGCTCATATTTAGAAATAACTTCAATTATTCTTTTTTCACAAGAGTGAATAATCGGCCACATCCATTCTGTCAAGTGGTTCTGCCACACCCAGAAATGCCCGCCTTGTCCCCAAGAACTTTCAGGAATTTGAATTGCTTCTGTCGGCGGATGTTTGTGTAAGTATTCACAAGCTGTACATCTTTCAACTTCAGGCAAATAAGCATGGAATTTTTTAATAACCTGCTTTATGAATTCAATACCTTCAAACCACCAGTGTCCAAATAATTCTGTATCAAACGAAACCATTACAAGACCTTCTTTGCCTGTAGCGATTTTATAATCATTTAGTAAGTGGTAAACTAATGTTGTATAGTGATCTGAATTCTCATTAATTTTATTAAGAGCTAAGACCGGATCATATAGCATTTTATCACCTAAATCAGTTGTAGGTGATGTTACTCTCCAGTAATGAGCGCCTGATTTGTCATCTTTTTTGTGGAATTCTCTGAAGCAGCCGTCACCGGGATATCCGTCCGCAGCTGACCATACTTGATAACCGGCTCTGTCATTTCTTCCCATGATTGCAACTTGCGCATCAGGTAACCAGTATGCGGAATATGTATCATAACCTGTTGCTTCTCTTTCAGGTAAAGGAATATATTCGATATTTCCGTAAACTCCAACTACACGGCGATTTCCGATTGAATTTCCGCCTTCTATAACATGAGATTCAGTAAAAAAGTATTCAATATCATTATTTTGAAGTATAACTTCAAGCGCCGGACGCCATTTTTTTTGTCCGTCTTTGCCTATATATTCATAACCTTGTCGGTATGCGCATTCAGGAAGCCAAGCCCCACAGCCTTTTTGACCAAAAAGCTTTTTGGTTGTATCCTGACCTACTTTAAACTGTGCATTTAAATTAGTATCTGTTTCTAAAAGAGGTGAGAAACAGTGAGTAGCTGCTGATGTAGTGATTTCAATACAGCCAAGGTCTTGATATTTTTTCAAATTTCCGATTAAATCGCGGCCGTACTTATTTACATAAGAGTCTTTAATATGATTAAACCAGTCAAAGTAGTATTTTGCCAGATATTTTAAATGTTGTGAATGAGCAACATTAGGATCAGGGTATCTGTCCAAATCTTTTGCTATTGCTGAAATTCTGTCATCTAAAAAAGTTACAAAACCATCTTTTAAATGGTCATCATTCAACTGTTCTGCCAGAACAGGTGTAATTCCGAGTGTTAATTTTGCTTTAATACCTTCTTCCCAGAGCTCTGCTATTGCATTAAGCAGCGGGATATAAGTTTCAGCCATACATTCATAAAGATTTTCTTCTCCAAAGGGCCACATACCGGCTTTTCTGTAGAAGGGAAGGTGGCTGTGTAACATAAAAACGAATTGTCCTACTGACATTTTGCCTTCTTTCTCCGTTGAGCTTTAGTGAAAAGTGAAAAATGGCCTCACGTTTATACTAAAGATTGGCGGTTTTTACTTGAGTCTCTAAATAGTGAGACCCCCATTCTTTTTTTAGGATAATACTATTATCATACAATCCTATATATAAATTATATAGCATAAAAGGCTAAAAAATATAATCCTTTAGGACTAATTCTTGAGAATAATGTTACAAATATTAAAAGATGAAATTACTTAAAAGATTCTTTGGGAGGGATAGGAAATAACTTTTTCCAAAAATCTTTGGGAGGGATAGGAAAGAAACTGTTCCAAAAATTTTCTCTATATTTATTGATTTTAACTTGCTCTCCAATTACTGCTTTTTCCGGAGAATGGTTAACTATCTCTCCTCCAACCTCTCCACAAACAAGACGGGTATTTCCTGTAAGGCGAATATTATCTTTAATTGTTGCATTTAAAATTTTTGTGTCGTTAGCGAATAAATTTCCTCTTAATAGCATACTATTAACTTCACCGCCTATCATATAAGCTCTTCCACCTACTTTAGTACCGTGATTTATTGTGCTATCCTCAGCTATTAGAGTATTTTCTACTTCAAGTGAATTCTTATTTTCAACGTTTTTTAAAATAGCATTTCCACGGACTGAAACAGGAGAATAAAGTGTGCAGTCTGTGGCTTTAAAATCACCATCTGACGATATTCCTCCTGAAAACGGGTATTTTATTCCTTTCATTTCAATAAAGTTGTCAGCCATAATTCCGCCTTTAAAATTCCCTCCTGTTATCTTTGCATTTTTAGCATATATATTATCATTAAAAGTTCCTCCTGTTATTGTTACGTCTTTGGCTGTTATAGATTTATCTAAAGTCCCTCCTGTCATTATAAATTTTTTTGCGTTTTGAAGCGGGTCTTCATTAAATTCATCCGTTCCCTCTTTAATAACAACTCTTTCAAGGTTGTCGGTAAAATCTTTTATTTTTTCACTCACGTTTTCCGTTGCGGTTTTTAATAAGTTTTCAATCTGCTTAAATACCTTCATGCTGTCAACTTCTGACATCTCTTTAAGTTTGACATACAATGTGCCCGTTCCTTTAAAGGAAATATTATTTTTATTTCCCGGATAATTTTTTCTATTCATTGACATTCTTATAGGTGCTATATTCATAATTAAATGATTTTCCTGTTTTAAACTACTATATTTTTATATAACTAATATAAAAATATTTATTGCCAATAAAAACATATTTTTTTACATTTAGTTACATATTTTAATATTTTTAATTAAGAATTTATCTTTATTTTAGGTTCAACTTGTAATTTATTCTTTAATATATAAAATTAACTTGTAGGAGAGGCTGAAATGCTTTTACAAGGAAATCTATTAACCGATAAAACGCAAAAGCTGGTTGAGAGCTATGCAGGGCTTTTAAATTCCGGTGTAGACAGCTCCAAAATTCTTGTAATTTTACAAAATTCCAACAGAAAAAATGAATTTATTGAGAAAACTTTTGAAAAATTAACTGTTGATGTTGTAGAAAAATTACAGGTTTATTCTTTTTTCGGTTTAGTTTATAACACTATTTTGGATAATTGGGCGTTGGTTGAAAACAGAATCCCGGACAAAAATAATACAAAGATTATTCCAAATCTTACAGGACTTGAAGTTTCTCAATTTATTATGAAAGAAATTATTTCTGATATTAAATTTGAAGGTTATAATTCTAAAAAATCACTTTTACATCAGCTTTTTCGCCGTTATTCTTTAATAGTTCAAAATAATTTAAGCGATAAAGAAATACAATGGCGTTCTGAAGAAATTTTGAAAGAAAGTTTTGCTCCCGATGCTAAAAAGGCACTTGATGAATTTAAGAAAAAAACTTTAGAAGTTCGCTGTTTTGATTATTTAAGACAGAGTTTAATTTTTAACTATATTTATCAGAATACTGATTATTTTTCAAAAATCGAGTATTTAATTGTTGATGATGCTGATGAAATTACTCCTATTTGTTTTGATTTTATAAAATATTTAGCTCCTCAACTAAAAGATGTTTTTATTGCCTATGATGACGCTGGCTCAAGCCGCTCAGGCTACTTGAGCGCTTATAAAACAGCAGGGTCCAAGCTTGAAAAATTGTTTAATAAAGAAATTACTTCTTCTCCTGACATTTTGTCTCTTAATTCCAATTTAAAAGATGATTCTCAAATACTTTTTGAAAACGTGATTGAGCAAAAAAATACAAAATTAAATCACTTTTCCTTACTTTCTCTTTCAAAACGGGCACAAATGCTTGATAGAGGAATAAATGAAATAAAGGTGCTTATAGATAAAGGTGTTAAACCGTCTGAAATTGCAATTGTAACACCAATAATAGATGATATGTTAAAATTTTGCTTAAAAGAGGCGTTTGGTCCAAATAATTTACTTTTTCTTTCCGGAAGTGAGAAAATCATTCAAAATCCTATTGTACTTGCATCTTTGACTATTCTTAAAATTTGTGATGCTGAATTAAGAAATGATTTATGTGAATTTGACGCAAGAGCTGTTTTGGATTTTTTACAAATACCAATAAAACACTGTAAGGAAATCTTAGAAAATTTTGAAAATACGAAAAAATTCATTGAATTTGAATTTGTAATTGAAGAATATACTCAAAAATATAAAAAATTCCTTAAATTAATCAATAATTTAAATCAAATTGGTAAATTATCCCAACAAGTTTATTCAATTTATGAAAATCTTGTTGACTTAAATAATTATACGAAGAATGAAATTACTAAATTTAACTTTTTTATAAAACAAATTGAAGATTTTGAGAATGTTTTTGGCAATATTAAAAAAGTTGATATAATTAATCAAATTGAAAATTCAATTATCTCCGAGAATCCTTATTCTACACTTGAAATTAAAGATAATAATTTGATTGTTGCAACACCGCAAAAAATTATTGATAATCAAACTCACACTAAATATCAATTTTGGTTTGATGTTTCATCAGATGAATGGATAAAAAATGATACAGGACCTTTATATAATGCATGGGTTTTTCAAGCAGATTGGGAAAAATCTGAATTTACATTTCAGGACCATATTGAATTAAGCAGGCAAAAAACAGCAAGAATTCTTAGAAAACTAACATTATGCGGGGGTAAACTTATTTATGCTTATGCAAGTCTCTTTGATAATAACGGTGTTGAAAACTTTGGCGGGATTGAAAAATATTTAAGCCATGGTGAAGCTAAAGCCTTTATTCCTCAAAAAATACTTGTTCCTCGTAATGACCAAAAACCTGTATTGAAATACAAAGAAGGAAAAATGGCAATTTCTGCTGTTCCCGGTGCAGGAAAAACAACGATTTTGCTTGCTTTGATAATAAAACTTTTAAATGACGGGATAAATCCTGAAAACATTTTTGTACTCACTTATATGGAGTCTGCTGCCAGAAATTTTAGGGAACGTATACAAAATTCTAATCAAGAACTTTCACAGCTTCCAAATATAAGCACAATACATGGTCTTGCTCTTAAAATCTTAAAAGAAAATGCAAATTTTGAGAAATTAGGCTTGAATATGAATTTTGAAATTTGTGATGATACACAGCGTTCGCGAATTTTACGGGAAATAGGCAATAAATTGAATATTAAAAAGACTGAACTTGAAGATTTCGATCGAGCTGTTTCTATTTTAAAGATAAGCGGAGTAATTGAATTGGAGGAAGTTACGTCTTTAACAGATAAAAAACTCTTAAAATTTCTTGAATTCTTTAAAGAATACAAATTAACTTTGCAGAATAATAATTTAATTGATTATGATGATATGCTTCTGCTGTCAGTTAAATTACTGGAAGAAAACCCTGATATTTTAAAGTATTATCAAAACATTTGTCATTATGTAATTGAAGATGAGGCGCAAGATTCGTCTGCTATTCAACAAAGATTGATTGAGTTTCTAAGCGCAAAGCACAAAAATTTAATCCGTTGCGGAGATGTTAATCAGGCAATTACAACAACTTTTTCCAATGCAGATGTTGAAGGTTTTAGGGATTTTATTGAAAAAAGCGAAACAAAAGTGAGCATGGATTGTTCTCAAAGATGTACAAAAGAAGTTTGGACTCTTGCAAATAATTTAATTACTTATGCAGAGTCAAAACCCGAAAGTAAAAACGCATTTTATAAAATATTTATGCACCCGGTTGAAGGAAAAAATCCTCAAGAAAGTAGAGCAATTAATTCTCTTATTTTAGAAAATGAATTTGCCGAAAAAAATTATATTTTGAAGCAAATTAAAGAACTATTAACTAAAAACCCAAAGGCAACTATAGGGATTTTACTCAGAAGCAATTTTCAGGTAGGACGCTGGACTAATTTTATTAAAAATTCAGGACTTAGGACTATTACGAGAAGTGAATGCTTAGAACAAAAAGGAATTTTTAGAACAATTTTTGCAATTATGAAAATTATTCTAAATCCTTTTGATAATCAAAATATTGCTGATAATTATGATGTTTTGGCAGAGTTAGGGCATTGTAAATCAAACCTTTATCAGACAATCAAAGAATGCCCTAAACCTTTTATTCAGATGAATGTTGATGAAATGAATAACACGGGTTTGGAAAATTTTTATTGGGATTTAATTTACTGGCTAAGTTTTTCGATGCTTCCTGTTGAAGAACTTGCAATAAAAATCGGCTTGCATTATTACAGCAGCGAAATAGAAAAATCAAATGTTTATTTAATTTCAACTCTTATAAAACGCTTGAGTGGCGCTTATAATTACTCAGCATTGATAGAAAGACTTGGTGAATTAGCTAAAAAACCTAACTTAAGCGGATTTAAATTCTTTTCTGAAGAAGAGAAATCCGATAGAGAAATTTTAGAAGGCAAAGTCCAGATTATGACTTTACATAAATCAAAAGGGGACGAATTTGATTATGTTTTCTTGCCTGAAATGCTTGAAAAGAGTTTGCCTTTAGCTTTTGAAAACGTTACTTTAAAGAAAAATGCACGTTTTATGGAAAATGTCCGTGAACTTAATCCTGCTTATAAACCAAAAACTGATAAGGAGTTAAAAGAATTTTTGCTGGCGGAAAATCTCAGGCTTATGTATGTTGCGATTACAAGAGCGAAGAGAAAACTGTTTATAACTGCAAATAAAAGTTCAAGAACTTCTACTGTTCCGTCTCCAAGTGTAATTTTTGAGACATTGAAAGGAGCAAAATCATGTTAATTAACAATTTTCTTCAAATATGCGGTTATGGAGGCAAATTTTATGAATAATTATTCGTCGAATATGTTAAAAACGTTTGAAGAATGCCAACAAAAGTTCTTTTTAAAATATGTTGAAAGATTTTTATTGACTCAACGTTCAGAAATTTTTGAAAAAGGTAAAAAAATTCATGCTCTTGCCAATTATCATTTAAAAGGTTTTGATATTTCAAAAATGGAACAAGCGTTAGATTCTGATGAAAAGAAAATTTGGGAAAGTTTGAAATCTAATGAATATTTTAAATTAAAAGTCGTGAATACAGAGTACAATCTTTCTTGTAAAATTGATAAATATTGGATAGGCGGACGTTTAGATGCATTAATGCTCGAAAATGAAATTCCGAATTATCATGCTGAACTGGTTTCAGCATCTAACAAGCAGTCAGTGCAGGAAAGATTCCGAAACGAGTTCGGGATGACACAAAAAATAGGTGAAAAAAATCATTTAAATTTTATCATACTTGACTATAAGACCGGCAACATCCCGCAAAATGCCGAGCAAGATTTTCAGACAATTATATATTTGCTTTGTACAGATAAATTTTTAACAAAAAAAAATGGATATAATTCTCTTAAATTTGCTTATTTAGGATTAAAAAATAATATTAATAAAGAAATTTTATTAACAGAGAATTTGAAAAAACAATCTGAAGAAAAAGTTATAAAAACTTGTAAAAAAATAGATTTTGCAGTAAATTCAGGTGTTTTTGAAAAAAATAAAGAAAACTGTGAAGTATGTGAATACAATAACTTTTGTAATTAAAAAAAATTTAATTCATCAAATCTTTAAGTTTTTCTTCTATTTCTTTTATCCATTGATGTTTGTAATTAATTTTGCCGGAAGTAATAGGTTGACGGTAATCCGATTTGTTAATCGAGCGCCCTTCGACAATTACAGAGGGAGGTAAAATATACCATTTATACAAGGCTCTGGACATGCGTTTATAAAATTTGTCTAACCATTCTTTTTTTAATTCAGGCGTAATTTTATTTTTAGTTTCATATAAAAATGTTGAATTTATCATATCCTTATAACTTTCATGTTTGTTTTCAATTCTCCAGATAACTTCATCTAAAAACTCATAAGGCATAAGCGCTTCTTCTGCTTTAAGCGGTTTACCCGTTTCCGGATTAATCGCAAGTTCAGCTCCGGGCGGTTTTAAAATTATTGCTTCGGGAATTGCGTTTTTAATTTTCCTGTTTTTATTAAGCCATCTTGCAAGTGCAAAAAGTTTTGTTTTAGGAACATCTGCAATCGGAGCGAATCCGCCCGACATATCACCGTTTATTGTTGAGTACCCCATGTAAAGTTCTGATTTATCAGACGTAGCAATAGGAATTGTTGCATCAAATTCATTAGATATTCCCCATAGTAAAGTTGCACGCGAACGAGCCTGAACATTATCCTGAACGTAAGAGTTTTTGTTTCTGTTGCCGTTCCATTCTTTTTCAACTTCTTTGAACAAAGGATTTAACTGGTCATTTATTGTATTTACCATTTCTTTAATAGGAGCTACAGCGAATTTTATTCCGAGATTGCGAGCAAGCTCTTTTGCATCATCCTTGCTTTCCTGACTTGTAATTACAGAAGGCATGCTAACTCCAAAAACATTTTCTGCACCAAGAGCATCTGCTAACAAAACGGCAGAAACAGAGGAATCAAGCCCACCTGAAAGACCTAATACAGAACGTTTTAGGCTATTTTTTTTGAAATAATCTCTTATTCCCTGAATTATTGTCCTGTAAGTTCTTTCTAAATCAGGCTTATAATCAAGAGAAAAAACTTTTTCTTCAGTCAGGGTTTTTTCCAGACCACCGGTTAAAGGAGCAATTTCTCCGCCTGTTTTTATGTTAGCGTATGCAAAATCTTCTTCAAAGGATTTTGTACGTGCTATTAATTTCCCTTCTGCACTATAAATTCTGCTGGAGCCGTCAAAAGAAATATCATCAATTGCTCCCACCTGATTAACATAAACAATAGGGGTAGAGAATTTTTTTGAGACAAAAGAAAACATATTATGTTTTAATTGTTCCTTTTTAGTTCGGGTTGGAGAGGCAGAACAATTTATTATCACGTCAGGCTTTGATTTTACTAGAATTTCAACCGGATCAAATTCATATAAGGGATTTATGAAAAAATCCTTATCATTCCAGCCGTCTTCGCAAATTACTACAGCATATTTTATTCCGTTAATCTCAATTAAGCCGTTATTTTTTTCTATTTTTTCAAATCCGAAACAACCTAAGCTTTCAGCAGGCTGAATACCTACGATAGGTGATGGTTCAAAATATCTATAATCATTAAATTCAGAATAAGTCGGAAGCAAGCTTTTTCTAACTATTCCTTTAATTTTTCCTTCACCTAAAACTGCAACAGCGTTAAAGTATCTTTTACCGATTTTTTCTCCGTTTCTGGGTTCTACAAAACCTACTATAGCATGAGTTTTTTTTGTTAATTTTGCAATTTCTTTTAACCATTTAACATTTTCTTCAACAATTACAGGGTGTCTGTCAATAGTGTCCATTATAGGGTAGCCCATTAAAGTTAACTCGGAAAAAATAATTAAATCAGCGTCTAAAGATTGTGCTTTTTTTATGCACTTCATAACTTTTTTAGCATTTTCTTCAACATTTCCCGGCAGAGGGTTAAGCTGTGCCATAACAATATT
This sequence comes from uncultured bacterium, assembly GCA_963839525.1. Classification (GTDB taxonomy): domain Bacteria; phylum Cyanobacteriota; class Vampirovibrionia; order Gastranaerophilales; family Gastranaerophilaceae; genus CAWIVJ01. Next base: position 362,992 of record CAWIVJ010000007.1, read on the forward strand.
TCCTTGAGTTTTTTCAAGACTGTTTTTAGTATTTAAATCACAAATTACTTCCATTTTTTATCTTTATAAACTTTCTATAACTTCGTCAACATGTCCGGGAACATTAACGTTTTTCCAAGCTTTTGTAATTAATCCGTCTTTAATTATGAAAGTTGAACGATCTACGCTCATGTATTTTCTGCCTTCTTTGACCTTTTCATGATCGATGCCTAATCTTTTAGCAAGTTTATTTTCAGGATCGGAAAGCAGTGGAAAATTCAAATTATTTTCCTGCAAAAATTTCTTATGACTTTCAATACTGTCAGGACTCACTCCTATAACGGTTGCCTCTTTACTTAATTTATTAAGTTTATCTCTAAAATCACGTGCTTCTTGAGTGCATCCCGGCGTTTTATCTTTAGGGTAAAAATAAAGAACAAGCTTTTTACTAAGATCTGAAAGAGAAAATTCTTTCTCCTCACCTTTTGCATCAATACCTTTAAGTTTAATATCTCCGAATACATTCATAAAATATACCTCTTCTTTTTTGATTATACCCTAAAAATTATTTTAGTATTTAAAAAAAAATTCAATACCTAAGTGGGGAGATTAAAAATTTAAGATTTAATGCAGCGTTGGGGTTCGCTTTCACTTTGAGCAGTTTTACCGGATCTCATAAAAAGCAATAACGGAATTATATCTAAATTGGATTTACTGCAGCAGAAAGAGACTTTGCTTGTTATGAAAAAAATGCTTGTGGCAAGCAAGACAGATTGTTATATTGATCAAATAAGCTTGTACAAAGCTGTTGGCGGAAAATTATAAAATAAAAAGAAAATATTTTTAGATTTATTGTAAAAAATATTTTACAAAAGGAGTTTTTTTGTAAAATATTTTTTTTAGGAGGGTTTAAATACTCGGATAGATTATTAGGATTTAAAAATGGTAAATTCTGTTTCACAAACATCAATAACTCCAAAAACGACAAAAACAAGCATATTTTATGTAAATGATTTGCATTCTAATTTAAAAAATATAGAAAAGTTAAAAAGTGCTTCTGATCAATTTGACGCATTTGTTCCTTCTGAAAAAACAGATAAATTAAAATTTTCGGCAGGAGATATAGGTGTCGGCAGAGATGCTTCATTTAATAAACTCTCTGTAGCCTTTCAAAATTCAACCGGAATAATGGCAAGTGCAGCGGGTAACCATGAATTTGATTTAAGCAAAAAAGATTTGGCAGAAGTGCTGAAAGAATCTAAATATAAATTTTTAGGATTGAATGTTGATATTCCACAAAATAATGAAATAAATAAAGAATTAAAAAAAGATTTAATTAGGTCATATATTCAGGAACAAAACGGTGAAAAATATGGTGTAATCGGCATGTTGCCATTTGATTTTATGTTCCATCTTTCAGACCCGGATGAATATAGAGATTTTAAAATTTTAGCTATTGAAAAAACAATTCCGCTTTTGCAGGCAGAAATTGATAAGCTTGAAGAACAGGGAGTGAACAAAATAATATTACTCTCTCATGCGGGTTATAGTGCAGATGTCGAGCTCGCAAAGTCTGTTGAAGGTATTGACGTAATATTGGGAGGACATACCCACGATTTATTGAAAGGGATAGAAGAGGGTAAGAATTTATTTTATTCAAAGAAAACAGGAGAACCTACAATAATAACTCAAGCCGGTAAAAATGGAGATCATTTCGGAATATTAAATTTAGAATTTAATGATAAAGGAGTTATTACAAACGCACAAAATAATATCGGCGAAACAGAGAAATTTTCAAGAAGTTCTATTATGAAGTATTTTACGGATAAGATTCTGGGTAAACCTCAAGTTGTTGGAACTATAAAATTTGCACCAAAGCATAAGCATACTTTAATAGCCGAAAATCCAACTGCAAATTTTCTTGCAGATGCTGTAAAAAATGAAATAGGAGTTGATATTGTTATGATAAACTCCGGTAACATTCGTGGAAATATAGAAGAAGGACCTTTAACAACCCGTGATTTAAAGATAATAACTCCTTTTGATAATAATTTATGGATACTCAAATTAACAGAAAAAGATTTGGTTGATGCTATTAAAGTTGGCGCAAAGTCGTTAACAAATGAAGAATATTTCCCCGGAATACTGCAATTTTCAGGATTAAAATATACTCTGTCCCGATCGGGTGAAGTTAAAGGAGCTATTTTTATTGATAAAGACGGAAAAGAAATACCGATAGATGTTCAGAATCCTAATCCTTTTAAGACTTATAGGGTTGCAATAGATGATTTTATTGCGAAAGGAGGATGTGAATATCTTTCAAGGGCTTCTGATAATATAGAAAAGAAATTTGATTTTGATAAAAATAAACTAATTGTAGATTATTTGCAAAAACTAAACGCTCCGGTTGAAATAAGTACAGAGAAAAGAATCACTTTTGTTAATTAAAGGATAATTCAGGCGTCTTTGCAAAGCAAAGACGCCTTTTCGTTTTTAATCTTTTTGACTTTTAATAAAAAATACTTAAATAAGAATTGTAGAACAATTCATACATTTAGATGTGTAAAAAATTGGCTTAAGGTTCCATAATAAATGTGTGAAAGTGTAGTTTAACCATGCCTTTTATTTACCGATTACAAAAAATACTTGATTTCAGAATTCGCAAAAAGGAAGAACAGCTTTTAGTTGTTCAAAGAGCTCAACAAGAGTTGACAAATGCAGAAAATGATATTAAACAAAATGATAATGAAATCGGACTGACAAAACAAAACCAAAGACAAGCAGATAGTTTAATGATGGAAACTTATGACAAATACTTGCATCATCTTTGGGAAAAAGGCAAAATGCTTGAAGAAATAAGACAAGAGAAAGAAAGAATACTTCAAGAAGAAATTCAAAAATTGCTTGAACTGGAAAAAGGTGTAAAAGTACTGGAAAAACATAAGGAAAAAATTAAAGAAATTTACCTTGAAGAAGAAAAAAAAGCAGAATTAAAAATGCTTTCAGAAATAGGTGTTCAAAGACATTTTCAACAATCCCGACAAAAACTTGAGGATGAAGAAAAAGAGATACTTAAACAAATTAATCAGGCAGAAATGAAAATAATGGAAGGTGAAATATAAATGAACGTTGAATCAACAACTGTAACAGCAACAAAATCTTCAAAAACAGAAACATCTTCAAGCGCACAGAAAAAAGATTGTGAAGCAACTTTTAAAGATGAATTTGAAGCTGTAAAAACTCAAGAAAATAAAAAAACTGAAGAAGCAAAAAAAGTTGAATCAGAAAAAGCTCAAAGTACTCAAAAAAATGCAGAAGAAGCCTCTAAAGAATCGGCAAAAGAGAAAGATAAACCAAATAATAATAATGAAAATGCAAAAATTTCAAATTCTTTAGCTGAATTAAATTCTAAAATAGCAGCTATAAAAAATATTAAAAATGTTTCAAGCATACATCATACTGAAGGAAAAGCAGATGACTCATTATTTACTAAAAAGGATTACTGCCAGACAATAAAAATGGATAATAATGATATATCTTTCTTTTTGAATTTGGTAGAAAATCGTCAAATGTTAGCACAAATTGGTCAAGTGAATAATTTTAACCCTTCAAATACTTTGTTTACGGATGTTAAGTCAGAAGCAACACAATCAACAATTCAAGTTTCTGCAACATTATTGGATGCAATAAATCAATCTGCTAAAACTAACAAACCTTTCAGAATAGATTTTGATAAAGATATTGCAGTTATCATGAAAGTTGATAAAGAAGGTGTACTCAGTGCAAGCTTCATTCCGGGAAGCGCTGCGGTTGAAGCCTACTTGAAAAATAATATTGCAGGTTTAAGACAAAATTTTGATAATCAAAATTTGCCTTATAATGAATTATCTTACAGAAACAATGAAAAACAAGAACAACAAAACCAATCTAAAAAAAAGGAGAATAACGATGAATGATTCATTTATAACAGCTCTTAATACTCAAAAAGCAACTATTAACTGGATGGATGTACTTGCTGATAATTTAGCTAATATTTATACCCCGGGTTTTAAAGAAACTCAGGTTAATTTTTCGACTTTTTTAGGCGGAGCAATACTTGATAATCCAAACAAGAAATTTAGTCAGGGTAAATCTACTCCTGGAACTTCAAATTCTAATTTATTTTTAGAAGGTCAAGGATTTTTCCTTGTTAAAAATTCTGAAGGAAGAAGTATTTACACACGACTTGGCGAATTTACTTTTGATAAGGAAGGTGTTTATAAAAATAAAGATGGATACAAGGTTCAGGGATATATTTTAAATGATAAAGGTGAAATTATGCAAGGTACAAAAACAGTTGATGCTGATTTGTACCAACAGACCTCTTTAAAAGGTGGAGCAATGAATATTCCTACAACGAATGTTAAATTGTGGATTGATCCTAATAACGGAAAATATTTAGGCAAATATGATGATTATGAAATTAAAGAAGATGGAATTTTATATGGAAAAGCCGACAAAGGACAAACAAAAGTTCCGCTATACAAAATAGCAAATATGAATTTCCATAATTCTGCAGGATTATATGAAATTAAAGAAGGTCAATTTATTGAAACAGAAGATTCAGGATCTCCGGTAATGGGCAGAGGCGAAATTCGTTCAGGATTGCTTGAACTATCAAATGTAGGTTTTAAAGATAATATTATGAGCTTCCAACAGGCAAAAGTTCAAATGGAACTGACAAACAAACTTATTACGTCAAATAAACAGCTTTTGGAAGAAACATTAAAGCTGGTTGGATCATAAGAAGAGAATTATTATATTAGAGATTTTTCACTCACAAACTCCATTTTCAAGAAATTAAGGGACCACTTAAGTCCCTTTTTTATTGCTTTGTGATAAAATCTTATTATGAAAAAGGCGCAAAATTTACTTGAATACATTTTAATTTTTGCCATGATTGCAATAGCAGCATACGGCTTTGTATTTAAACTTGATTTAAAAAAAATTAAAAATTATGTTTTTATGAGGCCTGCTGATTCGATGGATTCTACGAAAATAAAAATAGAGGCAATGACAGAATGAAAATAGCCGCAGTAAAAGGAGACAGAATTATTATAGAAGAGGCGCCAAAGCCATTAATTAATGGCTTTGGCGCCATAATAAAAACATTAGGCTGCGGTTTATGCGGCTCTGATATTGTTAAATTAAGACAAAAGCTTGTTAAGGACGGAACTGTACTTGGGCATGAAATTGTCGGCGAAATTATTGAAATTAATTCAAAAACCGGTTTTAAAATTGGCGATAAAATTGTAAGCTCTCACCATATTCCTTGTTTTAATTGTGATTATTGCAGTAACGAAAATTATTCAATGTGTGAACATTTTAAAGAAACAAATATAATTCCCGGTGGCTTTAGTGAATACATTTATCTTTCGGAAGAGCATTTAAAAAATGTCGCGTTTAAAATCCCTGAAAACTTGAGAGAAATAGAAGCTTCTTTTTATGAACCATTGGGTTGCTGCATTAGGGCAATAAAAAGAGCAGGCAAATGTATCGGAAAAAATGAAAAAGCTTTAGTTATCGGATTAGGTTCAATAGGCATTTTGATGGGACAAGCATTGAACGCTTATGGAATAGAAGCTTTTGGATGTGATATTATTCAGGAAAGAATTGATTTAGGGAATAAATATAAAATTAAAAGTTTTAATTCAGCAGATATTAAAGCATTAAGTGTCGATGCTGTGTTTATGACTTCCGGTGCTGATGCTGCTATTGATTTAGCTTTAAAAAATGTTAGAGACGGTGGAAAAATTATTGTATTTTCAAGTACTCCAAAAAATTTCGGTTATGCAAATAACGAAATTTATTATAGAGAATTAACTGTGATGGGAAGCTACTCACCTTCTCCTGCAGATTTAAAAGAAGCAATGAATTTACTTGAAAGTAAAAAAGTTAATGTAAGTAACCTTTCAACAATTTATGATTTTAAAGATATAGAAAAGGCTTTTCATGATACAATTAGTAGTAAAATACTAAAAGCGTACATAAAAATATAAAAAGTTATAATAATGAAAATGAAATCAATACAATACTGGGGACCGGGTGACATCCGTTTTGAAGAGGTTAGTGTAAAGCCTCCTCAAAGTGGCGAAGTTTTAGTTAAAGTAGAGTCGGCTTTGACCTGCGGAACCGATGTTAAAACTTATCGCAGAGGACACCCCGTTTTAATAAAAAAAATTCCATCGGGATTCGGGCATGAATTTTCAGGAGTTGTTTCAGAATTAGGCAAAAACGTTGAAGGTTTTGAAGTGGGTGATAGAGTAGTCGCTGCAAATTCTGCACCTTGCGGAAACTGTTTTTTTTGCAGAAAAGAAGAATATAATTTATGCGAAAATCTTGATTTATTAAATGGTGCTTATGCTGAATATATAACTATTCCTGCCAGAATTGTAGAGAAAAACATGCTTAAACTACCTGATGATTTAAGTTTTGACAAGGCTGCTTTTTGTGAACCTCTGGCAAACGTTGTTCACGGTGTTGAAAGAACAGAAATCAAACCCGAGCAAACAGTTGGAATTATTGGAATAGGTCCTATCGGACTTATGTTTGCAAAACTTGCGAAACTAAAAGGAGCAAAGGTTATCGCGGCAGGCCGAAACCCGATTAAATTAAAACTCGCAGAAGAATTTGCCGATGCAGATGAAATAGTTGATTTAAAAAAATACCCTAATCCCGAAAAAATATTTCTTTCTTTTACAGAAGAAAAAAAAGGGCTTGATGTTGCAGTAGAATGTGTAGGCTTGCCTTCAATTTGGGAAAGAATGTTTTCGCTTGTAAGACCGGGCGGAACAGTTCATTTCTTTGGCGGTTGCAAATCCGGTTCTACAGTCACTTTTGATACAACAAGAATGCATTATGGCGATATTAAAATGATAAGTGTTTTTCACCATACTCCAAAATATTTCAGACAGGCACTTGACCTCATTGCATCAGGTCAAGTGCCTGTTGAAAAACTTATAACAGGCAAAATAGGGCTTCAGGATGTCCAGTCAGCTCTGGAAAGACATATTGAAGGAACTGCAATTAAGTTTTTGGTAAAACCATAATTTTTTTATTTTTTTATTAAACTCTGGATATATTGTATCTGTTTTACTAACATGTCTTTTAAGTCATAGTTATCTATGATTGTTTGTCTTGCGTTTTTCCTGATTTCTTGCATTTTATCTTTGTTATTCAATGCATATTCTACCTTTTCTACAAGCTGATTAACGTTGTAAAAATCTACTAAAAGCCCGTTGTAATTATCTTTTATGACTTCAAGCACCGGCGATGTGTTTGATGAAATCAGGCAACAACCCGCAGACATTGCATCCAAGACGGACCAGGAGAGTACAAAAGGATAAGTTAAATAAACATGTACAGAGGAAATCTGCAGGAGTTTTACATATTCGTTAAAAGTTAATCCGCCTATAAAATGAACTTTGCTCATATCAAGTTTTAACTTTTTTAGCATAAGTTCCTTATAGGTTCCTTTTTTGAGCGGTTCTCCATAACAAACCCTATCTTCACCGCCTATAATAAAATGAGCATTAGGTCTTTTTTTCTGAAGTTTTTCAACAGCTTCCATAAATTGCGGGAAGCCTCTAAAAGGTTCCATACCTCTTGTTGCATATGTTATAACTTCGTCTTTTGCACTCAGTTCAAGATTTTTATCTTTTATAATAAATTTTGCGTTTTCATCAGGGCTGCAAACATTTGTATCAACCCCGTCATGAATTACTTTGATTTTATCATGAAATTCTTTAGGATATTGTTGTTTCTGCCATTGAGTCGGTGAAATTCCTGCATCGCAAGAATATAAATCTATAAGTCTTCTTGCATTATTAAATCTGATTTGTTCTCTATAACTTAAGGAAGGACTATTTCCGTCAAATCCAATAGCTGCACCATCCGCATTATCGAACCATTCAAAATAACAAAGAAGCGGAACATCAGGAAAAACATCTTTCATAAACATTGTTGAACCCCATGAATGTCCGTAAATAATATCCGGCTTAATCCCGCGCTTTTTTATAGCTAAAGCCAAATCAGCAGCTGCTTGTCCGTGTAAAACAGCTTTTTCATAATCTTGAGTATATAAATTATTTCCGCTTGAAATTTTTTCCGGAAGCTTATAGACAAGTTTATTAATTCCTGCTATTGTTTCAATCTTATCTTCAGCAGTTATAAACATAACGACATTAGCAGGATTTTGCGCCAGCACAGGCGCTATATATTTAAAATGTCCGGGAAAATCCCTATGTATAAATAAAATATTCATAAATTAAGACTCCGAAAAATTCTGTATTAAATTATTAATAAAATTAATTCGCAAAGGTAAAAGTTTTCTAATATCATACCTGTCGAGAATAAATTGTCTTGCATTATTTCTAATTTCTTGCATTTTATCTTTGTTATTCAATGCATATTCTACCTTTTCTACAAGTTGATTAACGTTGTAAAAATCTACTAAAAGCCCATTGTAATTATCTTGCATTACCTCTAAGACGGGAGCTGTATTTGATGCAATTATGCAACATCCGATTGACATTGCTTCTAAAATTGACCATGACAGGACAAAAGGATAGGTTAAATAAATATGAGCTGAGGAAATCTGCAGGAGTTTTACATAATCAATAAACGATAAGGCTCCTACAAAATGTATTCTGCTCATATCCAATTTAAGCTTTTTTAGCATATATTCTTTATAAGTTCCTTTGTCAAGATATTGACCATAAAAAACTTTATCATGTCCGGCTATAACGAAATGAGCATGAGGTCTTTTTTTCTGAAGTTTTTCAACAGCTTCCATAAACTGCGGAAAACCTCTGTAGGGTTCCATGCCTCTTGTAGCATAAGTTATAATTTCATCTTCAGCAGTCAATTCTAAGTTTTTATCTTTAATCAAAAATTTAGAATCTTTATTTGGACTACAGCTTTCAGTGTCAATCCCGTCATGAATTACGGTAATTTTGTCATGAAACTCTTTAGGAAATTGACTTTTTTGCCAAATTGTAGGAGAAATAACTGCATCACTTAAATATAAGTCTATAAGAAGATGTGAATTTTTGCACCTTAATTTTGCTTTTTCATTTTCATTAAACATTTTTCCATTAAATCCGACATCTGCACCTTCCGGATTATAAAACCATTCACCGTAAGAAATAAGTGGAACATTCGGAAAAATATTTTTTACAAATATTGAAGAACCCCATCCCGGAAAACCAAATATAACGTCAGGTTTAAAATTTTTTTTCTTCAACTGAAAAAGTATTTTTGCCACTTCTTGAGCATGAGTTACTGCGTTTTCGTAGGTTAACAAATAAGGATGAACATCCTTAGGGATTTTTCTATTAGCCTCGTAAACAAGTTTTTTGATGCCTTTAAATTCTTTTTTCTTTTCGGTAGTTATAAATGTAACATTATTTTGAGGATTGTTTGCCAAAACTATAGACAAATATTTAAATTGGCCCGGAAAATCTGGATGTATAAATAAAATATTCATATCATTCTCTAAAAACTAAAACTAAAAACCTTCTATTTATATATAAACATAAATTTTTAAATAAGTAAATTTTTTGATATAATAAAATACATGCTAATGCTTGAAGAATTAGAAAAAATTAGGGAAAGATGTAAAAATTGTCAGAAATGCAGTCTTTCAAAAACCAGAACTAATTTAGTTTTTTCTGATGGAAAACTTAATAATAAGTTAATGCTGTTAGGGGAAGCACCTGGATTTTATGAGGATCAAAGCGGAGTTCCTTTTGTTGGAAAAGCCGGCAAGTTGCTTGACAAGATTTTTGCATCTGTAGGTTTATCAAGAGAAAAAGATGTTTATATTTGCAATACATTAAAATGCCGTCCGCCTGATAACCGTGACCCTTTACCTGAAGAAAAAGCAGCTTGCAGGGAGTATCTTGATGCACAAATTGAAATCCTAAAACCTCAAATCATATTGCTTTGCGGAAGAATTGCACTTAACTCCATGGTCGAAAACACTTTGGGGATAACAAAAGTTAGAGGAAAATGGTTTGACGGTCCTAATAATTCTAAAATGATGCCGATTTTTCATCCGTCTTACCTTTTAAGAAATGATTCTAGAGAAAAAGGCAGCCCTAAATGGCTTATGTGGCAGGATATTCAAGAAATAAAAAAAGCTTATGATTTGCTGGAATAAAAATAGTTTTTATTGTAAAATCTTTTTATATGGATAAATTTAACTTTAAAAGATTTGGTTTTTTAAAATTTTTGCTGTTTTTAATTTTAATTTATCAATGTCAGAACGTTCAAGCACAACAAACGATTATTAATGTTCCTTCCTCTAAAATATTGCCTGCCGGGGATATTATTATTAAAGATTCAAACAGAGCCGGTCTCTTTTCAGACAAATTTACTTCGATAACTCCTTGTGCGACTATGGGTATAGGGTTTGGTACAGAAATATCAACAGCAATAAGAACTTCTATTGACGCGAATAAAAACACAGCGGTAAGAGGTGATTTTTCTGCAAAAAAAGTTTGGTTTTTAGGATCTGCGTCAAGACTTACTGTTGGCGGAACTTTAAGCCCCTATTTAACAGAAGCATCACATCCAAATACATTTTTTTTCTCTCATTTATCTCATAGGATTAAAAAGACGAGAACCAGTTTAACAACAGGTGTTTATTTTAACGGGGCAAAAAAAATGCCGGATGAAATGGGAGTTTTACTGGGAATAGAACAAGTTTTAATCTCTAATAAATTAAGGACCGCATTAGATTGGTTGTCAACTCAAGATTCATATGGTAAGATGGGCGTGGGGTTAAAATACAGACCTGTTCCTACAATTTCAATAACAAGTGCTGTAATAATACCTAATAAGAAAAGTAAAAACGTTGCATTTAATGTATCTGTTTCAAAATATATATCACTGGATAACGAAAACCCAATCAAAAGGAGGCTTATAAATGTTGACTAAAAAAAATATTTTAACTTTATCTGTTCTTTTTGCATTTTCTGCAATAGGGATAGTTTTTGCGGTTGGAGATGATTATTCGGCTAAAGATTTTGCAAGACTTTTAAAAGGAGATAAAAACCTTGCCGGTGCAGAACTTGAAGGTGCCAATCTAAGGGGAAGAAATTTAAGCGGTTATGATTTTAGAAGAGCAGATTTGGAAGAAGCTGATTTATCAGGAGCAAATTTAACCAACGCAGACTTCACTGATGCTGATTTAGAGGAAGCCAATTTGAAGGGTGCAAAAATTAAAGGTGCAATTTTCAAAAATGCAGAACTTGAATTTGCAACCTGGGTTGATGGCAGAATTTGTGCAGAAGGCTCTATCGGAGGATGTAGATAATTTATTTAACTACATCAAATTTAAAATCTTCATGCCAGACTTTAAATCCGCCTTCAAGCTCCATTACCGGATAACCGTTTTTAGCTAGAACCAGAGCCGCGGAAGCTGCAAGGTGACATTGCTGGTTATAACAATATAACACGTGTACATTATCCTTTGAAAGATAAGCAAGTTTTTCGCTTAATTCATCTTTAGGAATAGAAACGGCTTCAGGAATGTGACCTTCGTCGTAATCTTCTTTTCGTCTCACATCAATTAACTTAACTTTTTTTTCATCAAGCATTTTTTTTAGTTCGACAGGTCCTAAAGTGAACGCAAGTTTTTCACCAAAAAAATCTTCAGATATTTCAGAATCATATCTGATTTTATCAATATATTCACTCATATTTTTTCTCCTTTTTGTTAATTGTTTAACGTAAAGAGAGAAACATCATTACCTTTTTGGCTAATTTTTTATTAAAATGGAGTATCGTGGCTTATACGTTAAGAAATCGCTTTCGACATTATCGGAAGATTCAAAAGGAATACCCGGTTTTTTACAGAGTATTTTTTGAACTTCATACTCGGCTTTTCCCTGATTAATTATAAAAATTCTTCCGTTTTCTTTAAGAGATTTATAAGCATGCATAAGCATTTCTTCAGGCTGAAAAAATTTTTTCGGAAGCCCCCATTTTACATGGGGTTCTTCAACTACAAACGGCAAAATCCAGATTATATAATCATATTTTTCATTATGATGGAGAAAATTCTTTTCAAAGTAATTTACTCCTTCCAAGCCTTTTATATGAAATTTTGCAACTTCTGCCCTAGAGTAAAAATCTAGATAAAGCCTGTTGGAATCAAGTTCAATCCCGTCTAAAACTAAATTTTTACAGTACTTTTTAAAGAAAAAGTATTCACCTTTAGCGTAAAACCAATTCTTGCAGCCGATGTCTAATATACTTAAATTTTCTTTGAAATAAATACTTAAATACTTATCTAATAAATCAATAATATACAAATTTTCTAAGTAATTTTGTCTTGTTGAATTTGATTTAAGATAATTTAAATTATATTTTTCGAATAAAAATTTTTCTCTTTCAAGGGCTTTTTGCTTCGCAAAAAGCCCTTCTTTTTCTTCATTTTTTTCATAATAATTTTTTCTTGAAAAGTTTAAATGCTGTCTTAAGAAAAAATCGATATTATTTTTTAGATTTTGAATAAAATCATTCATAATGAAATTATATACTAATCTCAAAAATAATTTTTGATTTTATTTTTTGGATTCTTTATTCCGTGTCCTCCTAATCTTTTTTGTAGTATAATTTTTTCATAGTTTAAAGAGGAGAATTTCAGGAATTATGTCGATAATGTTGGAGCAAGTACAGGGTTTAATAGCAGGAGACGGACTTTTGCCTGTTAAAATGGCGCAATACGCAAAAGATAACGGATTTGATGTTGTTGCTGTTTCTCTTTCCTCGGACAATTATAAACAATTAAAAAAATATTGTTCAAAAGTTTATTCATGCTCCCCCGGAGAGGTTTCAAAAATAGAAAAAATTCTTAAAGATGAAGAAATTAAACAACTTACTTTTTTAGGAAAAGTCCATAAAGGTTTGCTCATAAAGCGTCCTAAATTTGACTCAAAAGCTCTTGAATTGCTTAAAAATGCAAAAAAATTAAATGATGATGAAGTAATGTTGGGGCTTGTGGCTGAATTAGAAAAAATAGGTATAACTGTTTTAGATCAAACTATTTTTATTAAAAATTTAATGATTCCCGCCGGTGTTTTAGGTAAATTAAATCCTACTCCCGAGCAAATGGAAGATTTAAACTATGGCTTTGCTCTGGCAAAAGAAATGGGTAAATTAGATGTAGGGCAATCTGTTATAATAAAGAATAAAATGATTATGGCGGTTGAAGCTATTGAAGGGACTGATAAGTGCATTATTCGAGGTGCAAAACTTGCAAAAAAAGGCTCTTCTGTAATAAAGGTTTCAAAACCGTCTCAAGACAAGCGTTTTGATATTCCAACCATTGGTTTAAAAACACTTAAAATAATGAAAAAATACAAAGCAAACCTTTTGACTGTTGAAGCAAACGAAACAATTATCGTCGATCAGGAAAAAGTCATAAAATTTGCAGACAAAAACAACATAGTGGTCATGGCCGTTTAGCTCTAATAATTTATATCTTCATTTAATCAGCCCTGCCAACTTTACCTAATAACCTCCAATATGCATTTTGAAAGGCTTCGTAATCTTTTTCAAGATTCAGTTTTTCAAATAATACATTTATATTTTTCTCAATACCCTGTTCTTTAATTTCTTTTTGAAAATTGTCCTGCCCCCGTAAAATTGTAATCTTATCTCTCTCACTTGCGCTTAAATGCTTGTTTTTACTAACTTCTTCTTTCAGCGAACCTAATTATTACAAATTTAGAAGAATTCTGAATTCAAAAAAACATTTTATTAAAAGGAAAGAGCCGGTTAAATAACCGACTCTTCCTTTTCAGAATAAATTAATCTTATTCTGAACAACCGAAAGCGATTGAAACTTCTTCTCTTGGATTAATTGAAGAGATTTTATATCCTTTAGGATCAACAAGGTAAGCAACCTCGTCGCCTGTTGTTTGGAATAATCCAATTGTACCGCTTAAAGCAGTTCTTGCGAAGTCTACAGGAGCGATAATAGTTTCTTTTGCTGCATCTTGCAAGCTTCTGCCTGCTGCACGGAATTCACCTTGGAATGTTTCACCGAATGCAATACCTACACCATTTGAAACACCTTCAACAGCATTACCGAGGTTAGATACCATACCGCCAATTGTTCTGCCTGTTGTACCAAGGAGTGTACCTGCCCAAGTGAATGGGAATGATACAAGTCTTGCAACAGGGTTTTGTTTTTTATCACAATTTACTGTAGCTGACAAGATTTGTTTTGGCAAGTCACATTTACAACCATCACATCCTTGTATATTTGTAAATGCTACTTTCAATCCGCCTTTTTGGCATCCTGAAGGTCTTATTACTTCAACAATTTTACCGTTAACTCTTGAACCGCAAGGATAACATTTTCCGTCAATGGTTATGTCTTCGGTAGTTGTTGCGGCAAATTGTTGTCCTACGCGTGAAGATTTAGCATTAATTTCATCTGAAAATTTTAATTTCAAAATAGGAATAGTTACCATTTTCTCATTTTCTACATAAGTAGTTGTCTTACTGCAGCAATCACTATTTGTTACAGGGCATGCAGGACATGGACAATTACTGCTTACTGTAGGATTCATGTCTTTATCGTAACCTGCTGCTATACGAACAGTTTGAAGCATTGAAGCTATATCTGCCCTTGAAGCATCTTTGCAAGGATTAATTGTATTTGGATTTGGACTGCATTTTAAAACACCGGTTTCAAGTGCTTTTGCTACAGGAATTTGAGCCCAAGATGGAACTTTCTCTCCATCACAGTATTTGCTCAAAATTTCTTTCGCTTTGCAGGAATCTATATCACAATTGATACCATGTGACATTGCAGTTAAGGCCTCTACACGAGATACAGGACGATTTGGTTTGAACATTCCACCGCAATATCCTGCCATAATACCGTCTTTAACAGACTTAGCAATTACAGGATTAGCCCAGTGGCTCATAGGTACATCTTTAAAGATTTTTTTAGAATTCAAACATTCACAACCCGCAAGATTTAGATTGAATCCTTTTACCATCATAGCTGCAAACTCTGCACGAGACACAGGTAGTTGAGGTTTGAATGTTCTGTCAGGATATCCTGCTATAACATTTGTGGCTGCAAGTCTGTCAATAGCACATCCAGCCCAATAGCCATCAGGAACATCCGTGAATATGCATCCTAAAGGTGCTGCAGCACAAGGCTCACATGGATTACATGCTGCACATGGAGCACATGAGAAAGATTTTTCTATAGCTTGGATAGAATCACAGCTTTCAACTTTGATACCACAATTGCAAGGTGCTGCGCATCCACAACAAGGTGCATTTATAACAGGCAGACACTCACAAGGCACTGCCGCACCGGTTTGACCTTCACAACAACTATTGCATTCGCAACCACATTTTGGGTTACATCCTCTAGCTACAGGAACACCGCCATTTACACACTCGCAAGGTGTAGGATTACATCCGCAATTGTTTCCCAAATGTGCCGCTGCACCCATAGGATAGCCTGATTTACATGCTGCTAAATTATCACAGCAATCAAGCATAAAAGCTGTTTCTGTTGAGTAAATCGCGTTTGTTTGCTCCCCAACATAATTGTTATCACCGTAAAGAGCATTCGGATATGCATAAACTTGTTTCATATCCAAATCGGCACAACTCAAATTAGGAGCCATTCCACATGCCGGCTTTTTAGACTCACAACATGGGTCGCAACATGGATCACAACACGGATCACAACACGGATCACATGATGAAATCGGACATTTTGCATTTTTAGGTGTAACCAAAGGTTGACATGGGCAACCACTGCTTACTACCGGAATGTTTTTACACGGACAAGCTGCCATTGCGTTTGAAAATGAACACGTTGCTATTCCAACGGCAATCGCAGCTGCCACAGTAAGTTTTTTAATAGTCATTTTTACCTCCTTGTGTTTACCTGAGGTTTAATTTATATAAATAAAAACCTCTTTTAATTTAAAAAACTTTTTGACTTAAAATAATTTTGTACAAATGATTATGTAATCTAATAATGATATGAAACATTGCCAAAAAAGGTTATCTGCCTAGGCTATTTGTGTAAGGTTCAAAAATTTAAAAATTAAATAAAAATTCTAAGTACAATACTTCCAATCTAAAGTATTGTTACTCGCAAAAATGGTATTAACAGAATGTAAATATTTCAAAAATAAAATCTACATTACCTAGAATTTTTTCATAATCAATCCAAAAATATCGTTAAAAATAACAAAAAACATAAGTAAAATTAAAAACCAAAAACCTGTATTTCCAATTCTTTCAACAACTTCTTCTTTAACTGGCTTGCCTCTTAATTTTTCAATTATCAAAAACATAATATGCCCGCCATCCAATGCAGGTATCGGCAAGAAATTAATTATAGCCAAATCCATTGAAATAACCGCAATAAGTAAAAGCCCTGAAAAAATACCGCTGTTACTGATAATATCACCGCCAACTTTTGTTATAGCAATAATTCCATGTAAATCTTTCAATGGAACTTGCCCCGTAAAGATTTGATACAATCCGTATAAAAGCATATAGGTATTATCATACAAATAATTAGTTCCGGTAATTATAACAGATTTAGGTGTTTTAGTTGGAATTAAAACTTCTTTTGCTTCAAGCTTAATTCCTATAAGTCCTTGTTTGTTGGTAAATATTGATTTCAGCTTGATATTTTCACCTTTTCTTTCAACTTTTATATTAAGAGGTCTTACATTATCCGACATCGCATATGAAATATCTTTTAGCGTATATTTTCCATTAGAAATGTAAGCTGACTTTCCTTTTAATTCATCTCTAAGTTGCTTTTGCCCGCTTGAAAGTGTAACTTCGGAATTTTTATGTTTCTTCATTCCTTTTAAAACTTTTTCATTAATTTTAACAGGAGCCTCAGTACTTGATTCAGGCAATTTTACAGCAACTCCTGAGGGTACAATTTCATCTTTTAACAAAACAGGATTAAGAGATTTTAATTTTATAAAATTGTCTGTTGCAAGATCCAAGTCAATTTTTCCGTCATAAGATTTGCTTAACTTGATAAAACTCATCAAAGCATATGTATTATTAATCTTTGAACCGTTTAACTCAATAATTTTATCACCTTTTTTAATACCGCTCTGCCAAACATTTTCATTTTTAGAAGCAACAATATCATTAACATAGATGTCATATTTTCCGGAAGGTATTTGTCCCCAAAGTGCAGCTGTTAAAAATACAAAAGCAAAAGCACAAATAATATTAGCTATAACGCCTGCTGATACAACAATTGCTCGCTGATATACAGGTCTGTTTGTAAATCTTTCAGGAGAATCTTTTGCAAGTCCGCAATCTTTTTCATCGTCAGGAAAAGCGACATATCCTCCAAGTAAAAAAGCGTGAACTAAAATTTTTGTATCACCCCACTTTGTTTCATATAAAACAGGTCCAAAAGGCAACCCAAAACCAAATCTATCAACTTTAATCTTAAAAAATCTTGCAGCTAAAAAATGACCTGCTTCGTGCACTAAAATCAAAACGCTTAATAATAACAACATTATAATTATTGACATTTTTTTCTCCTCAGATAATATTTTACCACGTAAATCTTCGATGTATAATAAATCTATGAAAAAGTTTTTAATTGATTTGCTGGATTGGATTTACAAAAAGAAATGCTATTTCTGCGGGAGCTCTCAGGAGTGTATTAAAATGTGCTCAAAATGCTATGAGGAAATGGAATATTTACCGGTTGAGAAAAACCGCAAAATTTCAGAATTAAATATTTACTGTGCTGGAGTTTATGAGGACAATCTGCAAAGACTTATCCGGGGACTTAAGTACCACCAGCAAAGAGATTTAGCTTATTTTCAGGCAAAATTCATGTATGATTACTGGCAAAGAATCCCGGATAAAAAAGATTTTTACCAAGTGGTGCCTGTTCCGCTTTTTAAAAAACGTGAAAAAACCAGAAAATATAATCACATGGCACTTGTTTGCGAAGAATTTTGCAAGCTAAGCGGCTACGAAATGAATTTAGATTTAGTAAAAAGAATAAAAGATACCAAGCCTCAATACAGATTAAACAAAACCCAAAGAATGGAAAATCTTGCAAACGCTTTTGAAATCGATAAAAACAAGTTATCAAAAGGAAGTGTTTTATTGTTCGACGATATTTGTACAACAGGTTCAACTTTTGAAAATATAATCTTAGAATTGAAAAAACATGGTATAAATGATATTATATGTTTTGCAACAACCACACCGATAAGTGAACAGTGAACAGTGAACAGTAAACAGGAAACAAAAAACTTTGATACTAACAGAATTTGCTAAATATTTACAAGAAAATGAGCAGGAAATAATTAACAAAAAATCCTGCACTAGCTTGCTTAGTGCCTGGATTAAATCTGTTCTTGATAAAACACCAAAAACAAATGTTGAAAAAATTATACATACAGAAATAGCTATTGCAAAAAATAAGGTAGGGGACTATTTGCTTGTGGCAAAATCTGAAAGTGGAAGAATTCTAACTAACGCCCTTTACAATTTCGCTCTTAGCTATGAGCAACATATTATGCAAAAATGGCTTCAAGATAAAAAACCTAGTGATTTCAATGTAACTTGAACATATAAGTAGGCGAAATTTTTCTACGAAAAATTTCGCCTACTCTAAAATTAATTTTACACTAAAACAGTTTCTTTTTGAGTCTTTTTACTTGCAATTTCAACTAAATTTGTTGCCATAGCTGTCATTTCCAGAGATGAATCAAGTTTGTTGATACAAGAACCTATCCCTATTGCGCTTGCACCTGCAGCAAAAGCCAAAGCTGCTGTTGTTGGGGTAATTCCGCTTGCTGTCATTACAGGAATATCTATATTTCTTGCAATTTCAATTGTATTTGCAATTGAAATTTGTGCTGTTTCAAGAAATCCTCTTGCGCCTTCACTTTTAACATTAGCAATAGCTGCCCCTTCTGTTTGAATTAAATCAACACCAAGTTCTTCCAGTTTTCTCGCTAGCTCAATTTGTTCGGCTACGAAAATATGTCCAGGAACAGTTACACAAAAAAAAGTTTCGGATTTATTTATTAAAGATATTGTTTTTCTGGTAAGTTCTAAAATTTCTTCTGAATCCATTCTCATACCTTTTTTGTATAATGCATCAAAGTTGCCTAATTCTATTGCATCAGCACCCCATTTTACAGCAGAAGCAAGTTCTTCAGGTTTAATTGAAGAAACAAACAAAGGCAAATCTGTTAATTTTCTTGCCGTAACAAGACTTTCTTCACTTGCGCTTAAATCAACTGCGCTCGCACCTGCCTGATTTGCTGCAGAAACAACTTTTTTTATGTTTTCAATATCAAAATTATCAATCCCTGCTATAACCTTAACTGCCCTTTTCTCTCTTAAATGTTGTTTAAATAAATCAATTCTGCTCATAAAATCTCCTTTCGCATAATAACTTAAATTTTTTTATATTGTAACATTAAAATTTTAATCATGCTAATAATTAATCTGTTATTTTTTTTCCTGTAGATAGCGGGATTTTTAAATTTGATAAAAAATCAAATTGACTATAAATTTGTGTAATTAATTTAAAGCAAATTGGGGAAATTTTATGTTAAATTTGATTAAAAAAAATGCTATAACACTCATACTGGTTCTTTCTTTTATTTCAATCCCTGCTCAAGCTCAATTTTACGATGCTGACGAACAAATCAATATAAATGTTTATAAAAAAATAACGCCTGCCATTGTAACGATTGATGCACAATTAGAAGAGGGTATTTCGAGTGGAACAGGTTGTATTTTGACACCTAACGGAGTTATTCTTACAAGCTCTCATGTTGTTGACAGCTCCAGTGATATTGATGTAACAACTTATTCCGGAAAAGTTTATAAAGCAAATGTAATATCAATTTTAGGTAAAAATAATGATTTAGCGCTATTAAAAATAAATACCAAAGAGTCGCTTTCAATAATTAACCTGGGAGATTCGGAAGAAATTAAAGTTGGACAAAAAGTATTGGCAATAGGCAACCCTTTCGGATTTGCAGGAACACTTACTCAAGGAATTGTATCAAGAATAGATTATTCAAAAAATAAAATTCAAACAGATGCTGCTATCAATCCAGGAAATTCAGGCGGTCCACTTCTAAATTCTTCCGGTGAAGTTATAGGAATAAGCCAATCAATTTATAATCCTGATAATAATAAATCTAATATCGGCATTGGATTTGCCGTTCCTGTTAATTCTGTAAAAGAATTTATAGAGCTTGCAAAAATTGCAAAAAAGATTTAAAATATAAAAGATTAAATGAAGTTTTTTAAAGCATATTTAATCCGTTACCAAAATCAGGAGAAAATCAGATGCAAGAAGATGAAAAACTTATCTGCGAAGAATGCGGTTGTGAGTTCTTATTTACGGTGGGTGAACAGGAATTTTATTCAGAAAAAGGTCTTACAAATAAGCCTAAAAGATGTACGGAATGCAGAAAAGCTCGAAAGAAAAGAAACAAAAAGAAACTTTATGATACTTTTTGCTCAAAATGCGGGGCTGCTACCAAAGTACCTTTTAAACCAATTGAAGGAAAAGAAGTTTATTGTAGAGATTGTTTTAAAAGAGATTAATTTATTTTGTTATAAACTTAAATAATAAAGGCGCCGAAAAAATATTTTTTCGGCGCCTTTATTATTTAAGTTTGTCAAAAATCAGCAAACAGAAGAAAAAGCATCTCCGCCACATGAACCTGAATCAAAACCTGTGCTTGAGCAAGCAACTGAACCTGCGGTTTCAACAGACGTGCATGCAATTGAACCTACTGTTTCTATTGAATTAAAAGCGATTGAACCTGCTGTCTCTGCTTGTGAAGCATCAGCGAATAAATTTTCGTTCATATTTGAAAAATCTATAGAACCAAAAATGTCTTTTCCGCCAAAAGCGTCAAATCCATAATCACTATTTGTTGCTGTTAAAATATTTGTATTATTTTCTGCACCATTATTTGAAAGCAAGCTTGTTTCAGACTCAGAAGCTGAATAGCTTAATAAACCTGAATTATTTGAAAGAATAAAGCTGAAACCTGCTGCCATTAGAAACTCTCCTTAACTATCTTCGTGTCACTTACATATATATAAAAAAAAACAAGAAGCTTCGATTTCAGTAAAACTTATTTTTGTTACAAAAGTATACAATTTTTAGGCGGATTTTGATAGGTATCTATTAAAGTTCATACAGGTAGGTAGGGTTACCCCCTTCATCAAAGAATATCGCATACTTCATATTACCATTCCGTTTATATTTAACGTGCGCGTTTACGGTTCCATCCAATTTAAAAAAAGTCTCATATTTAAGCTTTCCATTAGGAAATTTTTGAAAATGTTCAAATAACTTACTATTACGAAAAATTAAAAACTCTTTTATGTCTGTATCAAGATGGTTTAAAGAGGTTGGTACAAAGCCATTTTTTTCTGGATTTGCAAAAGCATCATTTGCTCTTTTTGCTATTTTTTCCGCTCTTTCTATTACTTTTAGGGCAAATTTTGATAATCTGCTTCCTGAAAAAGAAATTTTATCAGCTATTATAGCCGATTTTAAAACGACATTGCTTTTATTGTATCCTGTGCTCAATTGTGAATTTAACGATTGATTTCTATAATTAGAATTTTTACTTGGAACTACTCCGATTCTTGAAATTAACATTTTTAATACTCCTTTTTTATAATCCCCTTTTGTAGGAAAACTTAAAAATAAAAATATTGCTACTTCCAACATAAAATGTTACTAAAGCTTAACAAAGCTTTTATAAAAAAGCAATTTTGTTAAGGAAAAAAGCTTTATATATTTAGGTATTAATAAAAGGTTATTTTTATGGGATTAGGTTCGAATTATGCGTTGAATAATTTAGCTGCATCAGGAGTTATTGGTTTTGATGATGATTTTAATATAACAGGGAATTCTTATAATCAAGAATTTCTGTCACCGCTGGACAGACCTTTATACGACGCAAGGATGGGGTATTATGGGATAAAACCCGGAAAAAATTTATCAGGAACCCCAAAAACGGATGTTCTTAGTTTTCAGGAAAATAGAGAAAGACCTTTTAAATTTCCTTTTAAAGGAGTTTTAGCCGGCGGCTTAGTAGGTGCTTTAGCAATAGGGCTGGGCGTTAAAATAAAATCATTAATTAAGAACACTTCTAAAAAAGTTGCAGGGAAAAAAGGCTTTTTAAAAAACATCAAAGAAAAAATTACATCTATATTTAGTAATAATAAAATAGAAGACGCTAACAAAACACCTGTTTTTGATATAATAAAAAATAAAGCAAATGATATTGGTAACAAAACTAAAAAAACAGTTGAAGAAATCACAAAAAAACCTTTCTTTGACAAAGCAAAAAATATGGCAAAAAATGTTTTAGAAAAAGGTAAAGAAGTGTTTGCTAAAATTCCAAGAGGGGTCAAAATTGCAGGCTTAATCGGTGCCGGATTACTTGGTTTATATGAAATTTTCAATATTATAACCGCCCCTAGAAACCAATATCCAAGAAGATAAAATGATTATTATTTTACAACAATATTAACCAGTTTCTTGGGAACAACAATTATTTTAACAATTTCTTTATCTTTTGCAAGTTCTTTTATTTTGTTATTATTTAATGCAATTTCTTTCATTTCTTCTTTAGAGAAAGATTCAGGCACATCAACTTTATCTTTGATTTTTCCGTTAATTTGAAGTACAAGAGTAATTGTACTTGTTTTTGCCAGATTTTCATCCCATTCACACCATTTTTCATCGTGAATTGATGTTTTTCCGCCCAAAGAGTTCCAAACTTCTTCTGTAAGGTACACAGCAACAGGAGACAAAAGCTTCATTAAAGTCAAAATAGCAAAACTAAAGACATTTTTGTCATCTTCGCTAAAATTATTATCTGATTTATGACCAACCCATTCATATACTGCGTTTGTGAGTTCTCTGCACTTTGAAATTACTGTATTAAACTGAAATTCATTAGAAATATCATTTGTAATTCCTTTTATCAGCATATGAACAATACGAACCAAGTCGTCATTTTCTCTTGAAAGAGCTTTATTTATCTTATAATCAAAAATAATTTTATCTTGATTAGCTGAAACAAGACGCCAAACTCTATTTAAAAACTTATAGCAGCCTTCTACACCTGCATCTGACCAATCAAAATCACGAGCAGGAGGTGAATCTGACAAAATAAACAGTCTTGCGGTATCTGCTCCGTAGTTTTCAAAAATTTCATCCGGATCAACAGTATTTCCTTTTGACTTTGACATTTTTGAGCCGTCTTTTAACACCATTCCTTGAGTAAGGAGGTTTTTAAAAGGTTCATCGAAACTTAAAAGCCCGATATCTTTTAATGCTTTTGTAAAAAATCTTGAATAAAGTAAATGTAAAATAGCATGTTCTATTCCGCCTACATACTGATCCACCGGAAGCCATTTATCTACAAGGTTTTTATCGAAGGGTTTTTTACTGTTCTTAGGATCAGCATAGCGTAGATAATACCAACTTGAACAAATAAATGTATCCATAGTATCGGTTTCACGTTTTGCAGCACTCCCGCAACAAGGACAAATTGCATCAATAAAGGTTCTTGAAGTTAAAATAGGTGATTTTCCAGACACACTGAAATCAACATCTTCAGGCAATAAAATCGGCAAATCTTCTTCCTTAACAGGCTGGACTCCGCATTTTTCACAATAAACTATCGGTATTGGGGTTCCCCAGTAACGCTGGCGAGAAATTAACCAATCTCTAAGCCTGTATTGGGTTTTGAACTCTCCAAATCCGCCGTCGACTGCCTTTTGAGTAATTAATTTTTTAGCTTCTTCGTTTGATTTTTCGTTGAATTCCCCGGAGTTAAGCATTACACCCGGTTCAATATAAGCTGCGTCTTGACATTTACTAGGATTTTCAGGATTTTGTATAACTACTTTTACAGGTAAATTATATTCTTTTGCAAATTCAAAATCCCGTTCGTCATGAGCAGGAACAGCCATAACAGCTCCTGTTCCGTATTCGGCAAGCGCATAATCAGCCGTCCATAGAGGAAATTTTTCGCCGGTAAAAGGATTTATACAATGAGTTCCCAAAGGAACTCCCGTTTTCGTTCTTTCTGTTGAAAGCCTTTCAATTTCAGTCATTTTACGTGCATTTTCCCTGTACACCTCAACTTTTTCTTTATAGTCAGGTGTTGTAAGAGCTTCAATATCTTTATATTCAGGCGCAACAACAAGATAAGTTATCCCGTAAGCCGTATCCGGACGGGTTGTAAAAACAGGAATCTCCATATCTTTTTCAACTACTTTAAATTTCAGAATAGCTCCGGTAGATTTTCCAATCCAATTTGACTGCATTGTTTTTACGTTTTCACCCCAACCATCAAGTTTATTAAGGTCTTGAAGCAGTTGTTCCGCATAATCTGTAATTTTTAAAAACCATTGTGACAAATATTTTTTTGTTACGATTTCATCACAACGCCAGCATTTACCTTCGATTACCTGTTCGTTAGCCAGAACCGTCGCGCATTTTTCACACCAATTAACAGCCGCTTCTTTTTTATAAGCCAATCCTTTTTTGTAAAACTGCAAAAATAACCATTGCGTCCATTTATAATAATCAGGTTTACAGGTCGTAACTTCACGTTCCCAATCATAAGAAAGTCCTAGCATTTTAAGCTGTTTTGTCATGTAAACAATATTTTCATCAGTCCATACAGCCGGATTTGCTCCATGCTGCATTGCCGCATTTTCTGCAGGAAGCCCAAAACTATCCCATCCAATAGGATGAAGAACATTATACCCGTTCATTTTTTTAAATCTTGCTATTACATCGGTAATTGTATAATTTCTTACATGTCCCATATGAAGTTTACCTGAAGGATATGGGAACATTGATAATGCATAATATTTAGGCTTGTCACTTTCATCTGGAGTATAAAATGCCCGATTTTTCTCCCAAATTTCCTGCCATTTTTTTTCAATTTCCTGTGGAAAATATTCTTTTCTCATTATTACACCTATATCTAAATAATTCTTTAAATACCTTTTATACTTATTTTATACCAGCTCTAGAATATTTTAACATAAAATTTTTATTTCCAAACTTATAATTCTCGTTAAAAATCTTGCAATTAAGATTTGTAACAATGACCTTAATTGCCTCTAAAGTTTTCTAAAGGATTACCGATATATTTTATATATGCATGCAAATCAGGGATATTGTTGTGAGTATTAATGCTATAAATAGCAATTATTCGTATTTTCAAAAATACCAGTACAAATTCTTTGGCGAGACTATTCCTGCTGAAAAATTTGAATTTTTGATGAGAAAATACGGTATTAAATCCAGCGGAGATAGATACAAAGATATAAATGCCTTGTATCAGGCAATGTATTCAGAAGCTAATGTAGAAGTAATAGGAAATATTGCATCTGTTCAACAAGAATCTCAAGCGATAGATGCAGGTAATTCAACAAATATTCCCTGGGCAAATTTAATGAGCAGAATCGGATTAACTGCAACAGGAGATTTAGCAATTGATTATGAAAGATTTAACGCTAAAATATCAGCTATGCAATCATCCGCTGCAGCTTCTCAACAGCAAAAAGCTCTTATAAATGAATTACTTGCTGAAGCAAAGATTGTTTTTGTTCAAAAATCCTTAATAACGCAAAACTCCAAACATTCCCAGCAAATTACAGGTGCCGATATTCAGGCACAATTGAACAGATTATATTTTTTTTCATAAATTCTATTCGACCAATCAGCAAAAGTTGCGCCCAAAAGTAATATCTTTTGGGCGCAACTTTTGAACAATTTTACTATTTTTCTTAATCTGCTTTGGCTGTTTCATTTTTATTGTTTTTATTCTTATTAAGATATTCTGTCAGTGCTATATTGAGTTTCGGAATAATTATTCCTATTGACACTAAAGTCAAGCCGAAGCCAATCAGTGTAGGAATCGTCCTCAAGAATCCTGCTTTTTTTAATGCTGCGTTTTTGTCATCTGAAAGTGCTTTTATAAGCATATCAGAAAGTTCTTTATTTTTTGGTACGTCTTTTTTTTCTTCTGATAATGCCTCAATAATTTCTTTATTATTTTTGAATGATTTTAATTTTTCTGCAATCTCCTTGCCTAAAGAAGAATAGATTTTCTTCAAGTTTCCGCCAAAATTGCGAAGTCTTTTAGAGAATCCTGCCATTCCTGATGCAAGATTTTTATCGTATTTATATAATGTTTCTAATTGGTCATGAGGAATCATGTCTTTTCCGGTCATTTTATCCATTAATTTGTCTAACCAGGAAGGACCTGAATCCTTCATGATAGCAAAACCACTTTTATCCTGAATGATTTTTGCAAAGAATTTGCTAATAATAGGAACCCCCGCAACTGCTATAAAAATTGTAGGAACATCCCTAACTATAATTTCTCTTTTTTCATCTTTATCACGCGAAGTAACAATTCTACTTCCCAACAAAAATGTAAACGCATTGAAAAGAAAAAGGGATCTTACCATAGGTCCTTGACGATCAAGACTTATAAAATTAGTTACACTTTTTGGAAGACCTTTAAAAGCTGCTTTTTTATTATTTTTGATATTGTTATTTTTAATAACAGGAGCTGCATTATTTATTTTCATTTGCACCTCCTTTTACACGCATTGCGCTTTCTTGTGCAGGAGAAACCCTGCCTTGTTGATACAATTTAGGTAAGTATAATAAAAATGTCCCTACCGCAAAGAAAGATGCGAAAGCTGTCGCTAACTTAATTCCAAATCTGTAATTTTTAACTGCCTCTAGCCATTTTACAGCTTCTTGTTTACAAGCATCACCTGCTTTTTTAGCAAAATCTTGCTTTGTTAATTTTTCTATAATGTCTTTAGAATAATTTTTAAAATCTTCAATCAAGTCTTTAGCTTTTACTGTTGTTTTGCTACCGTCAATAAGACTTAAGTTAAGAGTTTTTTCATATAAAGGTGCTTCTTGGGAGCTATTATTAATTTCGGAAATTAAATCTTCAAATTCTTTTACTTTATTTTTAAATTCATTTGATTTCAATTTTCGGGCTTCTGTAAGAATGTTGATAAATCTCGTTTTAAGATCACCGGCATTTTTAAGCTCCAATGAAGCAAATGCATCATCAAAAATCTTCTCTGCAAGATTTTTGTTAAGCTTTGGATTTTTAGCATCTTTAACTGCTTTAACCATACTATTGGTTAAAGCATCCAAGGTATTTCTTTCCATATGTGAAGCCGGCTTAAGTTTTGTTACAGCATATAAAAGTCCCATAGGAATTAAATTCATACTAGGACCGGAAGTCATTTCTCTTCCTGCTTCTTCAGCTCCGGCTTTATAATTAAACTGTCCTGTTTTATCTTTATCCCTGTTAAGTCCTATCCAAATTCTGGGAATAACAAGACTGCAAGTGTCAACTATTAAAAATTCAACGAAGAAACCTTTTTTTTCTATAAATTTAAAAAGGCTGGTAGTTCCGTCTCTTAATACTCCGCCAAGGCTGCCGAAAGAAACTTTGTCTTCATTAATTTTATTGCTTAAATTCCCCTTATAATTTTTAAAATCACGACGGGCAGGTATTTCATAATTTACCTTGGGAGTTGAAGATATTTTCACTGTTTTTTAACCTTCTCCACTATTTGTACATTATTTTGAGCTATTTTTTTAATTAAAGACTCACACTTAACAATATTAAGTACAAGGGAAATAATTAATTGCTAGTTTTTTAATTTTTTTTTAACTTATCTTTACAATTGTAGTAAAAATAAATAAGTTTACTTAGTATACTTGTTAAATTTGCTTTCTTCAACCTTTCTTATATACAAATTAAACAATTATTTACATTTTTTTATTATTTATCTTTCTTTTTGTTATAATAAATACAAATAAATTTAAATAAGGAGATAAAAAATGCCTTTTAAAGAATATTTAACAGTCAAAAATGTTATTTTTATAATATTAATTTTTATTATCTTAAAAGGGTTATCTCAAATAACTGTTATTGCTCTTTTATTTTTTGCCTCTTATGTAATAGCATGTTCTTTAAATCCCCTTGTTGACAAATTAGAAAAAAAGATGAACCGCTCTGCAGCCACGAGTTTAGTTTTATTCAGCACCTTAACCGTATTTTTTGCATTTTTTGTTCCTATAATTTTTGTGGCTATTAAACAAGTGCAAGGACTTATTGTTACCCTACCCGAAAAAATTAACTTTATTCAAGATTTCATTATGAATCACGAATTTTACGGATATAGAATTCCAGATATAGTGAATATTGAATCTATTATAAATTCCGTATCCCAAATAACTACAGGTCTTGTAAACCAATCAATAAATTTTACTCTCGGTTTTGCTCAGGGAATTTTATTCTTTCTTGCAATTTGTATGATTGTTTTTTACTTTATGTTAGATAAAATTCATATAAAAAAAGGATTTATTAAACTTTTTCCACATAAAATGAAGGATAAAGCTTCGGAAATTTATGATAATATTTCAAAAAAAGTTGGCGGTTACGTTATAGCTCAGCTCTTAAATATGGTTATGATTGGTTTATTGACAGCTCTGGGACTATTTTTGCTGAAAGTTGATTATGCACTTCTATTAGGATTAATTACCGGGGTTCTTGATATTATTCCGCTTGTAGGACCTACAATTGCATTAATCCTGTGTTTAATAATGGTTTATCAGGCAGGATGGTTAAAAATTATTCTTGTCTTTCTAATGTTTCTGACAGCTCAATGGATATCAAATAATTTGGTAAGACCTGTAATTTTTGGTAGATTTTTAAACTTGCATCCATTAATAATTATCTTTGCTTTGTTAGTAGCCGCACAATTTCTGGGAATCTGGGGAGTTATCCTTGCTCCGGCAATTGCATCACTAATTTGTGTACTATTTGATGAAATTTATTTAAAAACTATTAATAAAATTTAATAACAAAGTAAATTTTTAAGTACTAACTTGATTTTAATTGCATTGAGTGATAGTATTTTTGTTACGGGAGGTTAGTATGAATAAGATAAAACCTATAGAAGCAAAAGATCGTATAATTTTAGCATTAGATATAAATGATTTAGATGAAGCTGAAAAACTTGTAGTCGAACTCAGAGAATATGTAGGATTTTTTAAAGTCGGACTTCAGCTTTTTACCAGTTACGGTTTTAGTGCAATAAAAATGATTAGAGATAATGGTGGAAAAGTATATTGCGACCTAAAATTTCATGATATTCCCAATACTGTTTCGCATGCCTGTTCTAACTTAATTAAACACAATATAAATTTTTTCAATCTGCAATTACAAGGCGGTTCAAAAATGGTTGCTCAGGCGGTAAAAACATCTAAAGAAGTAGCTAAATCTTTGAATGTACCTCCTCCTATCATTCTGGGGGTGGGTCTTCTATCAAGTTTTGGACAGAGAACGCTAACTGAAGAACTTTGTGTTGAAAAAACAATAGAAGACTACATAATACGTTTAACTAAAATAGCTACAGATAATGGTCTAGACGGTATTATAGCAGGAGCATCAGAAGCCAGAAAAATCAGGCAAGAACTGGGAGAAAATTTTATAATTTTATGTCCTGCTATTCGTCCAACCTGGGCTGCGGTAAATGATCAAGTCAGAGTAGATACTCCTACAGAAGCAATAAAAGCAGGTGCGGATTATTTAGTTATAGGAAGACCGATTACTGACGCAAAAGATAAAGTAGCTGCTATAAAATTAATTATTGATGAAATTAATTCTGCATTACATTGCGAAGTATAATAGAAACAAGTTTTTAAACCCGAAAAATATAAATGAAATATTAAAAAATCAAATCAGGAGACAGAATATGATTATTGGTATACCTAAAGAAATTAAAAATTGGGAAAACAGGGTTTCTCTAACTCCTTCAGGAACTAAAACATTTATAGATAAGGGACATAAAGTTTTTGTTCAGTCAAATGCAGGTTTAGGAAGCGGTTTTACAGATGAAGAATATTCCAATATCGGAGCTGAAATTTTACCGAATATTGAGGAAGTTTATAAAAAAGCGGATATGATTATAAAAGTAAAAGAGCCTCAAAAAAGTGAATATAAGCTTTTAAGACCGGAACAATTACTTTTTACTTATTTGCATTTAGCAGTTGAGCCTGAATTAACGGAAGCACTTTTAAAAAGAAAAGTAAATGGCATCGCTTATGAGACAATTCAAACTGCAAACGGAGAATTACCGCTCTTAACTCCCATGAGTGAAATTGCCGGCAGAATGGCTATTCAGATAGGTGCTTCTTTTCTCGAAAACCCTCATGGCGGAAGAGGTGTTTTATTAGGTGGAGTTCCAGGGGTTATGCCGGCAGATGTGGTCATAATAGGCGGCGGAACTGTAGGACTTAATGCTGCTAAAATTGCTTATGGAATGGGAGCAAATGTTACTGTTATAGATTTAAACTTACATAGATTAAGATATTTTGATGATATTTTTCACGGAAAAATAAAAACTCTTATGTCTAACAGTTCTAATATTGAACTCTGCACTTCATATGCAGATCTGCTAGTAGGAGCTGTTTTAATTCCTGGTGCAAAAGCACCTAATTTAGTTACTGAAAAAATGGTTAAGAACATGGAACATGGATCTGTAATTGTTGATGTAGCAATAGACCAAGGAGGTATTGTCGAAACAATTGATAGAGTTACAACCCATGAAAATCCTGTCTTTGAAAAACATGGAGTTATGCACTATTCAGTTGCAAATATTCCGGGGGCGGTTGCCAGAACGTCCACAATAGCTCTTACAAATGCTACTTTACCTTATGCACTTAAATTGGCAGATTTAGGATTTGTGAAAGCAGTCAAATCTTGTGAAGAATTAGCAAGAGGTGTTAATACATATCAAGGACACTTAGTTTCAAAGCCTGTTGCAGATTCTCTGGAGCTTGAACATACTGAATTATCTATGATAATAGGTTTTTAATATTTAATTTCCTTTGTCAGATTGCAAATCAGCTCATTTAGCTGATTATTTGTTTTAATTTCCGATTTAATTTTTTCATAAGAAAATAAAATGGTCGGGTGCTTTTTATTAAAAAATTCCGCTATATTTACAAAGCTCATTTGAGTTAATTCTCTGGTTAAATAAATTGCAACTTGTCTTGCATTTGAAATTTTTTGCTTTCTTGCAGAGCTTTTTAAATCTGAAACAGAAGCATCACAATGCTCACAAACTTTTTTTGCAATTGTTTCAATATCAACTTTCTTAATTTTACAGTTACAATTCAAGACCTTCTTCACCGTATCAACATCAAGTTCAACATTTTGAATACTGGCATAAGCGCTAATTTTATTAAATACACCCTCAAGTTCGCGAACATTTTTATTGTAATTTTGAGCGACAAATTCTAAAACATCGGAAGAAATTTTCATTTCTATTCCCTCAGCAAGGTTTGCCAGAATTGCAACACGAGTTTCAAAATCAGGAGGCGTAATATCAACCATTAAACCCCATTCAAAACGTGTTCTAAGTCTTTCAGGAAGCGTTGGTATATCTTTAGGCGGTCTGTCAGAAGTAATTACTATTTGTTTTGAATTATTATGCAAACTGTCAAAAGTATGAAAAACTTCTTCCATAGTTCTTTCTTTTGACTCTACAAATTGAATATCATCAAGCAGTAAAACATCAATATTTCGATACTTTTGGCGAAATTTAGACATTCTTTCATTAATATCTCCGCCACGTCTTATGTTATTAATGAGTTCATTAGTAAAATCTTCTGTCTTTATGTACTTTACTTTGAGCTTTGGACTGTTAAATATAATATAATGCCCGATAGCTTGCATTAAATGAGTTTTTCCCAATCCTGAAGCTCCGTATATAAATAAAGGATTATATTTTTTTGCCGGATTTTTTGCAACAGCTATAGCTGCTGCCTGTGCAAAATTATTATTTGAACCAATAACAAAATTATCAAATTTATATTTTAAATTTAAATTTGAAAATGAT
Organism: uncultured bacterium; assembly: GCA_963839525.1. Taxonomy (GTDB): domain Bacteria; phylum Cyanobacteriota; class Vampirovibrionia; order Gastranaerophilales; family Gastranaerophilaceae; genus CAWIVJ01. The sequence continues at coordinate 395,035 of CAWIVJ010000007.1, forward strand.
TGCATTTGAGCAAGATTATCAATAGTATTCTCCTTTGAGGATTTCTCTACAGCTTTTTTAGCTTTTTCAAGTTGTTTTTTAATCTTTGCAGATAATTCTTCATCAAAAATTATTTTAAAATCAACTTCCCTTCCCAAAATTTTTTTAAATGTATCAATAATTTGTTGATAATGATTTTTTCTAATAATAGAAATTGCAAAGGCATGCCCTGTAAGAACAGAAAATTCACCATTTTCAAAACCAATCGGCTCAAGAGGTAAAATCCAGGGATCAAATGAAGACGGCGGAATAGTCAAAGCTAACTCCTTTTTCACATCTTCCCAAATTTTCTTAACTTCAGATATCTCCATAGGAAAATTTTATAACAAAATTGTCATAAATGCCAGTTAAGAAAAAAAAATACTCTTTTACTTATTTATTTTTACCGCTTCGTTCTCTAATTAAAATCCTTACAGGAGTTCCAAAAAATCCAAAAGCTTCTCTGAGTTTTTTTTCTAAATATCTTTTATAAAAATCTTTCATCAAGTCACCGTTATTTGTAAACATTACAAAAGTAGGCGGCTTAGTATTTATTTGAGTTGTATAAAGAATTTTTAATTTTTTTCCTTTAACTGAAGAAGGCGGGTTCATTGCATAAGCCTCATTTATAATTTTATTTAGAATTCCTGTCGCAACTCTTTTAGCAGCCTGCTCATAAACTTCAACTGATTTTTCAAAAATTTGATTAATTCTTTGCTTAGTAACCGCGCTTATATAAATTTTTGGAGCAAAATCTAAAAAAGGAACCTCACTCGCCAGTTTTTTATTAAATTGATTCATAGTGTTGGTTTGTTTTTCTTCGACTAAATCCCATTTATTTATTGCAACAATAATACCTTTTCCCGAATCTATTATTGTCGATGCAATTTTTTTATCCTGATCGGCAAGTCCCTCTGTTGCATCAATTAAAATTACAGCAACATCACAATCTCTGATAGAACGAATAGCTCTGTCAACAGCAAACTTTTCGACACCCCATCCGACTTTAGATTTTTTTCTTATTCCTGCAGTATCAATTAATATAAAATCTTTGTCTTTATGTCTGATTTTTGAATCAATACTGTCTCTTGTTGTTCCTGAAACATCCGAAACAATAACTCTTTCTTCTTTTAAAAGAGCATTTACAATAGATGATTTTCCTGCATTAGGGCGACCGACAATTGCTACTCTAATCGTATCCTCATTTACCCCCTCATCTTCCGCTTCAAAATCTTCAGTAATTATTTCCAATAAATCTCCTACTCCGCCGCTTCCATGGAGCGCTGAAATTGCCATCGGTTCTCCTATTGCAAGTGAATAAAAATCCGCAAGCATTGGAGCAGCGGCTTGAGAATCAATTTTATTTGCTACTAAAAAAACAGGTTTATCCGTTCTTCTTAAAATATTTGCAATATCTTCATCCGCAGGCTGAACCCCGTCTTGCCCGTCAACCAGAAAAATTATTTTATCAGCTTCATCACAGGCAATTTTCGCCTGATCAAAGATTGAAAGCATAATTTCATCTTCATCTCCCGGAATAATTCCGCCTGTATCAATCACCGTAAAATATTTATGCTGCCATTCTATATCAAAATAAATTCTGTCACGCGTAACACCGGGAGCATCATCAACAATTGATTGCCTTGCGCCCACAAGACGATTAACAAATGTAGATTTTCCCACATTCGGACGACCAACTATTGCTACTATCGGCTTTTTTATCATTTTTAACCTTACTTTACAAATCTTACCGGCTATAATATCTTTTAGTATTTTACCTAATTATTTTTTTATTGTATCATGAAAGTAAAATGTTAAATTTGAAAGGTAAAGAGTAATGGAGCAACTTAGAATAGCCATTCCGAATAAGGGCAGGTTATCTGAAAAAATATATGACTTACTTAGCGATGCTGGACTGAACTTTCCCTCAAAAAGTGAAAGGGCTCTTCAAGTAACAACTAAAAACGGGAAATATTCATTGATTTTTGTAAGAACTCAAGATATTCCTAAATTTGTCGAGGATGAAGTTACAGACATTGGCTTCACAGGTTTTGATATTGTAACAGAAACTCAGGCAAATGTTAATAAAATCATGGATTTAGATTTTGGGCAATGCGATATGGTTGTTGCAGTTAAAGAAGAAGACGGCTTTAACTCCGCTTCAGAATTACCGGAAGAAATAAAGGTCGCAACATCTTTCCCTAATATTTCTAAAAATTATTTTGAAAAATTAGGGAAAAAAGCAAAGATTATTGAAGTTTCAGGTGCAACTGAAATTACACCTCGTTTAGGTCTCTCAAATGTTGTAGTTGATATAACTTCATCCGGCTCAACTTTAAAATCCAATAAACTTAAAATTATTGATAAAATCTTAAGCTCTACAGCCGTTATAATCGCAAGAAAAGATTTATCCGAATCACAAAAAGAAAGCACCGAAGCTCTTTTAAGAGCACTGAAAGCTGTTATTGATGCAAGAGAGAAAAAATATTTAATGGCACATGTGCCAAAATCGGCACTTGAAGAAATTAAATCATTCTTACCCGGTCTTTCTTCTCCTACGGTAATGCCGCTAATGGAAGATGATAATAATGTTGTTATACATGTTGTTGTAGATGCAGATAAAGTTTATGACAGTATTCAACACCTAAAAGCACTTGGCGGACAAGGCATTTTAATAATGACCGTTGACCAAATGGTTAGATAATAAGTTTTTGCGAGGAACAAAATGACAAAGCAATTTTATCTACCGTATAACAAGGGGGTAAAATGTACCAAAATTTAGAAAAATTAATTGAAACAGTAAATATTCTACGTTCAGAGAACGGCTGTCAATGGGATAGAGAACAAACCCACTATTCTTTGCGTCAAAATATGCTTGAAGAAGCATATGAAACAGTAGATGCAATTGATAATAAGGATATGAAACATTTGAAAGAAGAACTGGGCGATGTTTTGCTTCAGGTTATTTTACATTCGCAAATAGCAAAAGAAGAAGGTGTTTTCACAATTGAAGATGTAGCTAAAGAATTAAATGAAAAATTAATTCGCAGACACCCTCATGTTTTCAGTAACGTTGAGGTTAATTCAACAAAAGAAATTATTGATAATTGGGAAAATATTAAAAAGAAAGAAAAATCCCACCGGACTTCTATTATGGATGGTATTTCAAAGGCACAATCGGCACTTATGTCTGCTCAAAAAATCAGTAAAAAAGCCGTAAAAACCGGCTTTGAATGGCCAAATGAAAAAACTTTATACGATTGTGTATTTTCAGAAATACAAGAATTTCAGGAAGCTTGCCAAAAAGGCAATTTAGAACACATGGAAGAAGAAATGGGAGATATTTTATTCGCAGTAGTTAATCTTGCTCGCTGGAATAAAATTGATGCCGAGCAAGCTCTTCTAAAAGCTAATAAAAAATTTGTAAAACGGTTTAAAATAATGGAAAAAATTGCAACAAAACCTTTGGAAGAATACTCTTTTGAAGAATTTGACAAACTTTGGAAACAGGCTAAAGAGGCTATTTTAGTAAAATAAAAAAGAAGGCGGCTTGCTTTGCAAGCCGCCTTCTTTTTTATTTTTTATTTTACTGAATCGAAGTCATGGGTTTTTTCTGCAAAGAAGCCCCCGGAATTGATTGCCAGTTTGCAGCCATAATTTTCTTAAATGACTTTAATGCTGTATCTTCCAATTCACCAAGTTCTTCGGCTTCCATAATTAATTCTCTTAAAGGAAGCAACGCTCTTTGATCACGCAGAACACCTAAAGCTGCTGCTGCCCCTGCTCTTACAAGTTCATTTTCAGAACGGTTTTTCATAACGTCTATCAAAGCAGGAACTGCTTTTACGTCATTTAATTTCCCTAAAGATGTAACTGCGTAAATTCTAACATTTACCCATTCATCATAAAGCATATCTATAACTTTTTCAACAGCTTTTTTGTTTCCAATTTCACCTAAAGCTCTTGTAGCATCGCAACGAACATTAACTTTTTCGTGGTCTAAAGATTCCATCAAAGCATCTGTTGCCACATCTCCAATTTCGATTAAAGCATCTGTTGCCGTAATACAAACCTGAGGATTTTCATCATTGAGAGATTCAACAAGAGGCTCAACAACAATTTCTCCGCCTAATCTGCCTAAAGCACGAGCAGCACGAACTCTTACATCTACATTTCGGTCATTTCTTAACGATTCAATTAAGAAAACCGTAGATTTTGAATCCCCAAGCTCACCCAATGCACGGGCTGCATATAAACGAACAGAGCCGTTTTTATCATATCTAAGAACATCAATTAACGGTTCTACTGCTTTAGAATCTCCCATTTCTCCAAGCATGCGAGCCGCATTGTACCTTATTTTTTCTGAATTATTTGTTTTTAAATCCATCAACAATTCATCAAAAGTTTTTTTAACTTGCTTTTTTTTGCTATTCACACTAATTGTCATTCGCATTTTCCTCCGACACTAAAATATTACTTCCACACATTATATATTTAAATAAAAACTTTTAGTGTGGAAATATTTACTTTTTACATGACTTTATAAATTTTTTGTAACATTTGTTCCTAAATCTAATTAATCTACTTCTAAAAATTAAGGGTAAAATTAACACTTTATATAAACATAATAACACATGTTTCTCATTTTTTTCTTACATTAGGTGGATTATTTTAATATTTTTAATAATTGTTTTTATAAAAATGCTTGTCTTTTAACTATATCGGGGAATTTTTTTTAATAATTCTTTACATAGACTACTTACCGGGGATGGTAATAATAAATTCGCTGCCATACCCAAACTTACTGTTTACAGATATTTTGCCTTCATGTTTTTGAATTATTTTCTCAGAAATAGCTAATCCTAAACCCGTTCCTACACCAACACCTTTCGTAGTATAACCGGCAGCAAAGATTTTATTAATTTGTTCTTGCTGGATTCCTTTTCCTGTATCTTTTATCGATACAATTAAATTTTTATTTTTAAACTCTGTTGTAATAATAATTTTACCCGATTTTTCAATACTCTGACAAGCATTTATAAGTATATTCATAAAAACTTGATTAAGCATGTTAGGATAGCATTTTATTAAAGGAAGTTCGGAATAATTTTTTATTACTTCTATTTTATTTTTAGTTTCATGTCTAATTAAGTCTAAAGTTAAGTCTAATTCTTTATTTATATCTGCATCCTGCAGTTCAGCCTCATCGAGTCTTACAAATTGCTTAAGAGATTTAACCATGTTGCTTATTCTTGTAACAGCTTCTTTATCAAGTTCATTAATCTCTTTTAAAGTTTCAGCAATTTCAGCATCATTAATTTTTTTAATGAACTTTGCAATAATAGCATTGTTAGAATTGATTGAAGCTAAAGGAGTATTGATTTCATGCGCTACTCCTGCGATTAATTGTCCTAAAGATGCTAATTTTTCAGAATTTATAAGCTGAATTTGAGTATCTTTTAATTCTTTAAGCGCATTTTGAAGCTCTGCAACGGTTTTTAAATCTTTTTCATACAACTTTGCCTGAATAATTGCATTTCCAAGCTGAGCAGAAACACTTTCTAAAATATCTAATTCACTACTTAATTCTCTTTTTTGGCTTGATAAAATAACTATAATCCCAAGCAATTGATTTAAGTGATATATTGGAATAATTATTCTAAAAACACACTTTTTAAAATTATCCGCCTTCAAATGTTCTTTCAAACAACCTGAAACTACTATCTCTTTATTTATTATTAATTTATGAGTAGCATTATCAAATTTTATTACAGAACCTATTTCTGACTTAAAATCCTTATTAATTTGTTCTATTTTAAAAGATTTATTAAAAATTGAAGCGTAATAAATTTTAAAAGCTCCAAACATATTTGCAAGCTCTTTTATTGTCGAAGTTATGATTTTTGAGGTATCAATAGATTCTCTTATTGCGTTTGAAATTTTATTAATCAAAACCGTTTTAATTGCTTGAGCCTGCGCTTTTTGTTTAATTTTGATAAAATTTCTATTTTCAATCTGGAGTTTCTTATATTTATCGGAAAGTTCCTGATATTCATTTTCAAGAATTTCTATTTTGTGTTGAGCACTTACATTGCTAAAAATTATTATAATGTAGCGGCTCCTTCTTATTGCAGTTATATTAAAATACAAAAGTTCTTTTTGGAGATTTTGGTATGTTACTAAAGCAAAAAAGTTTTGAGGCGACCTGATTGCCTGATAAACAGGTGAATACATTTCCATATTATCACCGTAAAGAGCACAGATATCAAAATTTAATTGATGAGAAAATTTTTGCAAACTTATAAAGTCTTTAAACGTCCGTTTAAAGGCATTATTTTTATATAAAACCTCCCTTTTGTCATTAATTATAATAACAGCATCATTAAATTTATTAAAAAACTCATACTTCTCCATAATTATATTATACACAAATTGGAAAGGTTGATATTTTAATTAAAGATATATTTACCTATACCCTTCAATAATAAGATCTTTCAATTATTCAACTTTCTTAATATTGTAAATTAATTAAAACAAAAATTTACGTTATGAAACATTTTGTTCCACTCGAAAAGATTTATGCTAAATTAGTAAAATGTACGATATATTCATTTGTTAATCAAGGAGATATTAAATGCCAGAATACTTGAGCAAAGAGGAAGTTAAGCAGTGGAGAAGTTCATTAGAAAAGATTACGTTAGAAGAATTCGCTGCAAGATTAGGGAAAGTTATAGAAGAAGAAAAACAGACTAATGATCTTATAGATATAGTTTTAAAAGGACAGCCCGTAATGTCTAAAGTCGAAGATTCTAATATAACAAGAGGCGAAAAAATAAGCTCTATAGCTCAAAGAGCATTTGAAAGAGAACGAGAAATCTCTAATACACCTTTTTCAGTAAATATTAAGGCTAAAAATTCTCAAAATACTTCTAAAAAAGCTGGTGTAACTATCGGCAAAGCCGATTCGACCGTAATATCTGAAGGTAACAGTTTAAGAGAAGATGTAAATTTAACTTTTGCTAAAGCTTTAACAGAAAGAGAACAATTGGTTTTTGATTATTTTTCACAAAATAAAGGGGAAATTGTTTATGCTAAAGATTTAGCTAAATTACTTGGATTACCTAGAGATTATGTTTATAAATATATAAAAAATCTCCGTTCAAAAATTGAGGGTAATAAACTCAAAAATGCAGAAAACGGCGGATATGTTTTAAGTATTTAAAAAATCTTGTTTTTAAAACTTAATAAATTTGTATTAAAAAAGCAAAAAGCTGTAAAATATTATTGTGGCTTTTGCTTTTTTAAATTACTTAATCACTTAACCTTATTTTTGTGATTACATGGTTAAATGTAGTTTTATAGGATAAATTATGGATTCATCTATTATAAGTGTATCTCAAATCTTAAATAATGCTCAAATCTTCTTTTCTGCAGGATTTTCTGCAGGATATAGTTTTGATGGAAAAAAAGCTGCGGATTATTTTGAGGAATTAATAGAAAATTCTATATCTCCGAGTCCTATTTTTTCAGGAATTTTAATTATGGAAAAAACCGGAAATGATTATACAATTGTGGACGGTTTACAAAGACTTACAACAATAAGCCTGCTTTTATGTGCATTATGCGAAAATTATAAAGGTACTTCAGAACAAAATGAAGATGCGAGGAGCAAAATTTTCTCAAGATTCTTGGTTTCTCAAGGCGAACCTAAACTTAGGCTAGAAATTGAACAGCAAAAAATTTATAAAAAAATCTTATTTTCTGAAGAATTAAATGAAAGTGAAAAACAAAATAATTTATTTCTCGCATATAAAAGCTTTTTAAGCGCTATAAAAAAACGTAAAATTGCAGGAACAGAATTATTTAGAATAATTTCAAAAATCCAATTTATGACTATCATTACTGATAAATTAGAAATTTCCGTCAGAGATTTTTATCAGGTAATTAATTCGAATAAAAATGAATCTCAAATAAAATTAATTTCAAATTTTATTGCTCAAGAAGATGAAACATCCGGAGCTTTATGGCAAACAATAGTTGGTTCTTTTAAAAAATCCGAATTTTTATTGGAATCTTTTATTAGAGATTTTTTAATTACAAGAACTGACAGCGAAACATTAAATAAGAGCTCTTTGTACAATAATTTTAAAAAATACTATTATACTATTTTAAAATATCAAGCTCCAAAAACAATTATAGAAGGTATTTTTAAATATTCTAAATATTATTTAAAAATTTTAAATGCTGACTTTGAAACTCCTCAAATTAGGGAGCAAATTACAATTCTAAATAAAAACGGAGGTAAAGATTCTTATCCTTATTTAATGGAAGTCTTAGATGATTTAGAAAATTCACATATTAACGCAGACGCTTTTTTAAATATATTGATGATGATAAATTTATTTATTAAAAGCAGACAAGAAATTTCTGTTTCAAATGTAAACATTGATTTTTCAAACCTTAGTAAAGAGCTTAATAAAATGCTTGTATTAAAAGATTATGTTCCTGAAATTCTTTATGAAAATAAACTAACTTTAAATGAAATTAACAATTTATCAAATTTTGAAGTATAATAAAAAAAGATTATTAGTAAGCACAGAGGAAATTTATAAATGAACAAGAGTCAATCAATGGGAATGTATGTAATACTGGGCATAATGATTTTAGCATTTGTTTCTATGCTCATTGCAGGACCTACTACAAGTACTCAAGAACTTTCTTATACAGAATTTTTGCAAAAGCTTAAAGCCGGAGATATTAAAAGCGTTGAAATAGATAAAGATGCAGCATCGCTAATTGCGCATCCGAAAGTTCAAATTAAAGCTGAGGGGGAAAAAGGTACTGAGGGTATGAAAACTTTATACAAAGAACAAAAACCTCCTTTGATTCAATATAAAGTTTTAACCCCTAATGATCCGAATTTAATTACAAAGTTGGAAAATGCAAAAGTTGATGTTAACGTAAAAAAACCAAGCGAATCTTCTCAATGGTTAGGTATTTTGGGCTCTTTGATTTTACCATTGTTATTTATAATTTTTTTGGTTGTAATGGCAAAAGGTCTTCAGGCAGGAGGAACTCAGGCTATGTCTTTTGGCAAAAGCAAGGCTAAATTAATGCTTGATAACAAAGTTAAAATTACATTTAAAGATGTAGCGGGGATTGATGAAGAAAAACAAGAGCTTGAAGAAATAGTTGATTTTTTGAAAAATGGAGAAAAATATATCAAATTAGGCGCGAAAATTCCTAAAGGAGTGCTTTTGGTAGGAATTCCCGGAACTGGTAAAACATTAATGGCAAAAGCTGTAGCAGGGGAAGCCGGAGTACCTTTCTTTTCAATAAGCGGTTCTGACTTTGTCGAAATGTTTGTAGGTGTAGGAGCAAGCAGAGTTCGTGATTTATTCGAACAGGCAAAAAAACACCAACCATGTATTATATTTATAGATGAAATTGATGCAGTAGGTCGTCAACGCGGAGCCGGTCTTGGCGGTGGACATGACGAAAGAGAACAAACTTTAAACCAACTGCTTGTAGAGATGGATGGTTTTGACGAAAATACAAATATTATAGTAATTGCGGCTACAAACCGACCTGATATTCTTGATAATGCTCTTTTGCGTCCGGGTAGATTTGATAGACAAATTGTTATTAATCGACCTGATATTTTAGGCAGAGAGCAAATTTTAACGGTTCATTCCAAAAACAAGCCTCTTTCTGATGAAGTCGATTTAAAAATTCTGGCAAAGCGTACGCCGGGCTTTACTGGAGCTGATTTACAAAATCTTTTGAATGAAGCTGCCCTTCTGGCTGCAAGACACGACAAATTAAAAATACACATGGATGATTTAGAAGAAGCCATTGATAAGGTTATGGCGGGTCCTGAAAAGAAAAGCAGAATTATATCCGATGAAGAAAAAGAAAATACTGCTTACCACGAAGTTGGTCATTCTCTTTTAGCAAAACTGCTTAAAAATTGTGATCCATTACATAAAGTTTCAATTATTCCGCGTGGCATGGCATTAGGTATTACTATGACGTTACCTGAAAAAGATCATTTAACGATGACAAAAAGTCAATTACTAGACAGAATAACAATGACTCTCGGAGGAAGAGTTGCGGAAGAACTTATGTATGGAAAAGAAGCAATTACAACAGGAGCAATGAATGATTTGGAAAAAGTTACCGCTCTTGCACGTAAAATGGTTACAGCTTACGGAATGAGCGACAAAATGGGGCATATGGCTTATGGAAAAAGTGAAGAGCATGTATTTATGGGTCGTGATTTCGGACATACAAGAGATTTTTCGGAAGAAATTGCAGCAAATATAGATAAAGAAGTTAAAAAAATCGTCGATGACTGCTATGAGATCGCAAAAAAACTGCTTGAAGAAAATAAAGATATGCTTGAATATATTTCTAAAAAACTTTTAGAAGAAGAAACCCTTGATGAAAAAGAGTTTATGGTTCTTATGGATAAAGTAAAAAATGACAGAGTTTCAGCGTAATTCCTCTGCTATAGTTAGTTAAAGCAATACAAAAACAAGTTTTAAAACTTAAGTTTTATTAAAATTTTTATTGCCCGATTGGGCTATTTCCAAGAAAATAGGTTTTATAATTATTTTTATGGCTTATAATTTTTAATACCTAAGTTTTCTAATGCGTAATAACGTATTTAGCCCAATACTAGCCAGCACTAAGGAGAATATATGCAAATCAACGCTCTTAAAACAACGCGGGGAAATTCTTATCCTCAAAATTATCAGAAAAATTCGCTAAAAGGAATATCATCAAAAACTGTTGCTTTATCGCAAAAATACTCTTACGAAGTATTTTTTTTAGGAAAAAATCCAGAGGACTTGGACTTACTCTCAAGACTAAAAAAAGTCATAAAAAAAGTTATTAAAGCCGCAAAAGAAGTAAGGGAAGAGGAGAAAAACAAACTACCAGAATGGTATGAGAGGTATCTAAGAGGGGAAGAAGATCATGATACACCTTGGGACGGCACACCTTGGTATTAACCTATTACAAATCCTCTTATTTTTTATTTATTTCCATTTTTGAAAGAGCTTTTTTACCGGTCAATTTAGCCATTAATCTATAAAAAGCGCCTTTTAGACCGGTAGCCGTTAGATTATTTCTATCTTTTTCTATAATTTCCTCTCTTGTCGCTTCGTGCAAAGGCAAGCCTGCTGATGTTCTTTCGAGTGTCTCGGTAATATATGTATTCAAAGCATTAACGCTCTGAGCTCCCAATAAGCTTGCATTATATTGTGTTTTAAAAACACCATTGAATAATTTAATTAAGCAAGCTCCATAAGCTATCCTGATAATTCTTTGAATAGTTCTTTCTTTTGCTTTTTGTCCCGCTAATTTTTTGTTTTTTCCTTCTGTATCAATCATAACCATATTGTAGTTATCTAAAACTAAAAATGCGCTGGTAGCAGTGCTTACAGCTACCTTAGCAACACCTCCGAGTTTTGCTCCTGAAACATTTGATTTATTAACATTATCAAAAGAATTCAAAATCGCATTATTAAATTCATCGTTAAGGTTTTCCTCTTTACCTATTTCTCTGAAAAATTTGATACTATTTCCAAGTTTCTCATTTTCACTCAGTTCCGTACTTTTTTTAGGTTTCAATTTAGTCTCATCAGATACTTTATTAACACCTAACTTCCCAGAAAACTTAAGTATTCTATTATATCCGGCTTTTATTAAATCTATTAAAGGTTCAACTACAGCCTTATAGGGCATATTTATAATTTCCCATACAAATTTTACAGGGAGTGTTAAAATTTTAAACGCTCCATATTTAAATTTATTTGTATACCCGCATATATTAATCATTTGAATATCTTTGTTTGCCAAATTGAATTCTTGAAGAATTTTCTGTCTATTATTTTTAATTACATCTTCTCTTATATCTTTTTCTAATTTTTCAAATTCTTTATTTGTCAATATCATACCGTGAAGTTCTGCTTCTACGAGCTTATCAATTTTTTTATTAACAAGATTTGTTTCTTTTATCGTTAAATTACCGTCTTGTATAATTTTATTCACAAGATTGTCATAATGTTGTGCAAGTTTTTCAAATTTACTTCCTTCATTTTTAAGTTTTAGAATCATTTCTTCAACTTCATTTCTTGGGACAGTAAAATCGTCCATCAAAAATTCTTTTTGTTTAGCTTTTATGTTACCTAAAACTTTTTTAAGAGGTCGTATGTATTTAGGAAGATATTTCGCACCAATACCTATTGCGGTCATAATTCCAAGAATCTTTAAAATATCCATGGATTTAGAGCTTTTTTGATTAACAGAATTTTGTTTTAAATTTTCATCAGGTGTTTCTTTTTTATCATTCTTTAACTTATCTTTCTTTTGTAATTTTGCATATTTTTCAGCACCTTTTTTCCCTATAGGGTAGAAAGGTGTACCGGAAATCATTCTGCCGATTATTTCAGAAACAAAAGTGAGTGCGGCCATAATATATGCGGTAGATTTAACACTTGAATTGCCTTGTTTAGATAAAAAACTTAAAGTTGCGAAAGTTGTTGCTGCAGTAATTCCAATTCTGGTAATTTCTTGAGAAAACCGTCTTTTCTTTTCTTTCTTAGCCATATCTTTGTTATTATTCACATACATTGAAAGATTATACGCATCATTTGCAAGAAAGAATGCAGGAATTATACCTGTTACTATCCTTGTTAATGTTCTTTCAGATCTTGGAGTATAATTAGCAATTTCCGTGCTAAGTCTACTCTGTGCTTCTTTAAGAATATCTCCTTTTCCGGTTTTCGGATCTCCAAGTATCTCAAAATAATGCTTAAGGGCCATAGTATTTGAAAAATCTTTTAAATAATCGCTTCTTTTTTTCAAAACTCCTTTTCCAAGATTCTTCTCAATAAATTTTGAGTTTTTAAGTCCGGGAATTTTTTTAAAAAAGTTAAGAGTCGAAATTGTTAAATCAACGGGAAAATGAATAACCGGATTAACAATAAACTGATTAATTTTTGTAAAAATATTTTCTTTTTTGAAAGTTAACTCATCACCTGCGAGATTTACACCTGAATTTTTATTAGAAGCTAATCTTCTAATAGTCTCATCTAAATGATTCTTAGCAGATTCTCCAATTTCGTCATTAAATCTTTTTAATGCCTCAGATAATTTATTAACAACCTTGTCATTTCCGCCCTTAAAACTTATATTTTGAGAGATTTTATAATTATTTTCTGCATAAGTGTTTTCTAACAAAGATGAAGAATAAGAAAAATTGCCGCCAAAAACGGTTTTTTCTTTCTTTTTATTTTCAATATTGAAATTTTCTCTTAATCTGATGTTCATATACTTTTTTAAATTAACAAAAATATCCCCTTAATTTAAAGTCCGGTAAAAAAAATTTTTGCTAAAATATTTTTTTTTTTACATGACTTTACATTTATGAATTCCTACCCTTATTTTATAAAAACTACCTTAACTCAACTTGTTTAATATACTTTTTCAAATTTTCTATAATGGGAGCAAACTCTTCATCAGAATAAGTTTTTTGTTTAATAAAAAACCTGTTTAATGTCTTTGTAGGAACAAATCTTTGCAAATAATATTTTTTACTGCCTGAAATCATTTTTCCGATTTTATCAAAATCTTCCGGTGAAAGTTGGGATTTAACAACTGTTGTTCTGTATTCGTAACCTATTTGCGAATTTTTTAATATATCTATACTCTTTAAAATATTATTTGTATTAACTTTAACTCCAACTACTTCAGAATATTTTTCAATCGGCGCTTTTATATCCATTGCAACATAATCGATTAATTTTCTATTCAGTAATTTTTGAAGCATTTTAGGATTCATTCCGTTAGTATCAAGCTTAACAGAAAATCCTAATTTTTTAATCTCGTTTATAAATTCAGGCAAACCTTTACTTAAAGTAGGTTCTCCGCCTGAAATCACCACTCCGTCTAATTTACCGATTCGTTTTTTTAAAAATTCAAGCACATCCGAAACTGATATTTCAGTTTCGGATGTGCTTTCTATTAATTCAGGATTATGACAATAAGGACACCTAAAATTACAGCTTTGAATGAAAACTATAGCGGAAATCTTTCCGGGAAAATCAATTAAAGAGCTCTTTTGTAACCCGCCAATCAAAATATCCGTACTTGCTTGAGCCATAATAAATTACACTCCTGCCTATTTTTGCAGTCTTACGATGAGCAACACTGTTTTACAAACTCTGCATTAGTAATTTTAAATGTTTTTCTAGCTTCAAACTCAGCTTTTTTACCTTCGTTCCACTGTCTTACAGGTCTTATATAACCTACTACTCTTGAGAACACTTCGCAGTTTTCTTGACATTTAGGACAAGAGAAATGTTCACCGGCAATATATCCGTGCGTAGGACAAGTACTGAAAGTAGGTGAGAATGTAAAGTAAGGTATTCTGTAATTTGTACAGATTTTCTTTACCAGATTTTTCATAATTGCTATATCATGAATTCTCTCACCGGCATAAATATGAACAACTGTTCCACCTGTATATTTTGTTTGCAAATCATCCTGATGATCAAGCACTTCAAAAATATCATCAGTGAAATTAACCGGCAATTGAGTTGAATTTGTATAGAAAGGTTTTGCACTCTTTTCATAAAAGTCTTTATCATTTGCACATTTAATATCAACTAATCTTTCTTTATCCATTTTAGCTAAACGGTAAGAAGTACCTTCTGCAGGTGTTGCTTCAAGATTATAGTTATTTCCTGTTTCTTTTTGGAATTCAACAATTTTACCACGCATAAAATCCATTACTTTAATAGCAAATTTGCTGCCGATTTCATCACCTATTCCCTCACCTAAAAGGTTTAAGCATGCTTCGTTCATTCCTATAAGTCCTATTGTAGAAAAATGGTTCACCCAGTAACAACCGTTTCTCGCTTTGATGTCACGTAAATAATATCTTGTATAAGGATATAAATCTTTATCTGTAAAGTTTTCAAGAATTTTTCTCTTCTTTTCCAAACTTTCTTTAGCAAGTTCCATTTTTTTAGACAAAATATTAAAGAAATCTTCTTCATTTTTTGACATATAAGCCATTCTTGGCAAGTTTATTGTTACAACTCCAATTGAACCGGTTAGAGGATTTGAGCCAAATAACCCTCCGCCTCTGTATTCAAGTTCTCTGTTGTCTATTCTTAAACGACAGCACATAGAACGTGCGTCTTCAGGGTTCATATCGGAATTTATAAAGTTAGAGAAATAAGGGATACCATATTTTGCAGACATCTCCCATAAACCATCAAGCTCAGGGTCATCCCAGTCAAAGTCTTTTGTAATGTTATATGTAGGAATTGGGAAAGTAAATACCTGTCCTGTTTCATCACCTTTCATCATAACTTCAAAATAAGCTTTATTAAGCAGATTCATTTCATTCTGGAATTCACTGTAAGTTTCAGCCATAGGCTCTCCGCCTATTATAACTTTTTGATCAGCATAATAATTAGGAACAGTTAAATCCATTGTTATATTGGTAAATGGAGTTTGGAAACCTGTACGCGTAGGAACATTTAAGTTGAAAATAAATTCCTGCATAGACTGTTTAACTTGTTCATAATCCAATCCATCATATCTGATAAATGGAGCAAGCAAAGTATCAAAATTTGAAAAGGCTTGCGCACCGGTTGCTTCACCTTGCATTGTATATAAGAAATTAACAACTTGTCCTAAAGCAGTTCTAAAATGCTTTGCGGGAGAACATTGAACTTTACCGCGGACACCCGTAAATCCTTGCATAAGAAGATCTTTCAAATCCCAACCCACGCAATAAACAGAAAGCATGTTTAAATCATGAATATGAAAATCACCGTTTTGGTGTGCTTCTTTAATTTCTCTTGAATAAATTTTATTTAACCAGTAACTTTTGCTTATATGAGAAGAAATATAGTTATTAAGACCTTGAATTGAATACGTCATGTTAGAATTTTCATTAACTTCCCAATCGAGTTTTTTAAGATAGTCATCAACCATATTAATATTTGAATTTTGGACAAAATCTCTTATTTTAGACTGCTGTTCACGGTAAAGAATGTAGGATTTTGCTGTTTTCTTGTAATCAGAAGATAACAAAATATATTCAACAATATCTTGAATTTCTTCAATAGAAGCCGCTTTAAGATTTTCTCTTTTTCTGTTTACAAGTTCTTGAGTAAGCTCAACAACCTTTTCAGTCAAATTTTTTGCAGTGCTTTTGTCAAATTCTTTTGTGACATTTGCAGCTTTTTCAATGGCGCATTCAATCTTGTCTGAATTGAATTCTACAATTTGTCCGTCTCTTTTTACAACTTTGTCCATTCTTTTTCTCCTTCTAATGGGTGTATATAATTTCATTATACATCTACGCCGACTGATTACAAGTGGAGTCGAGACAGATCTAAATTATTTTGTTTACAACAAATAATCCAGACCATTTTATTTTCTTACCCGAAGCTCCTTTCTTGAGGCTTTAAATATTTATGTCGAATTTTTCATTTTAGAGGCTATGAACTAGGAATGACTTACATATATTATTTTCTGAGAGCCTTCTTAACTTCTTTCTATTTGGTAATTTGTGTTGTACTGAAATATTTTTGGGACATAAAACCAGACTTAGATAAATTCTAAGCCGGATTTCACAGCCAGTTCAGAAAGTTGTGGTTCTCAGTTTGCAAGTTAATTTTTTAATTCTTGCTCCCCTCAAGTTAGTTTTTTAATTATACTTCTTATACAAAATCATGTCAACCTTCTTTTTACGTAAGAAAGAAATTAAATCTTTCCTAAAGGTTTAAGTCCTTTTAAATTAACAAAAGATTCTTTTTAACAATTTGTAAAATCCTACAATTGTAGTATTTTGTTAAATGCCTAAAAATACTTTTCTTGCTTCTTCTCTATCATCAAAATGGATAGTTTTATCTTTAAGTATCTGGTAATCTTCATGACCTTTACCGGCAATTACAATAACATCTTCGTTATTAGAAATTGTTTTTAAAAGCATGATTGCACTGCCTCTATCCGGCTCTACAAAAACTTTTTGTGCGTTTATTGACTTTAAACCTGCTAAAATATCTGTAATAATTTGTTGAGGATCTTCACTTCTGGGATTATCAGATGTTATTATAATCTTATCCGCAAGTCTTTCAGCAATAGTGCCCATTTTAGATCTCTTAGTAGCATCTCTGTCTCCTCCGCAGCCAAAAAGACAAATAAGATTTGATTTTTTGGGGGTAATCTCTCTTGCAGCTGTCAAAACATTTTCTAACCCGTCAGGTGTATGTGCATAATCTACAATTATAAGGGGCTGTTTAGCAACTATTTCAAATCTGCCGGCAACACCTTTGGTTCTTTCCAGAGATTTAATGCACAAATTAAGATTAATACCAAAAGAAAGACCTACGGAAATTGCCGCAAGAACATTATAAATGCTAAACATGCCGTTCATGCTTAGTTTAACTTTTTCGGAGCCGAATTCACCTGCTTCGCAGGTGAATTCGGCTCCGTTGATTGAAAACTCAATGTCTTTAGCCATGATCTCAGCATCTTTTTCAACCCCATAGGTTAAAATTTTTACTCCTTTTGGAACTACCTCCAAAAATCTTCCGGCATATTCATCATCCACATTAATTACGGCAAAATCACCTTTTTTTAAATTTTTAAAAAGAATTGCTTTAGATTCAAAATAATTATCCATTGTAACGTGATAATCAAGATGATCCTGGGTTAAGTTTGTTAAAACTGCTCCTTTAAAAATACATCCTCCCACTCTGTTCTGTTCAAGAGCATGCGAGCTTACTTCCATAACGACATTTTTAATCCCTTCTTGTAGTATTCTACTCAAAAGAGACTGAAGCTCGGGAGCTTGAGGTGTCGTATGTTTTGCTTCTTTATATTCCCCGCTTGATTCTAATTTATACCCTAATGTACCAATCAATGCACATTTGCCGTCTGATTTTTCATTTTTTGTCTCCAAAATTTTTTGTATAAGGTGAGTAACCGTTGTTTTTCCATTCGTTCCTGTAACACCAATCAAGTTAAGTGATTTTGAAGGTGAACCATAAAATTTATCTGCAATATCAGCAATTTGATGTCTTGTTGATTTAACAACCACTTGCGGAAGATGCGTATCTAGCTTTTTTTCAACAAAAAAAGCCCTCACACCTTTTTCAACAGCAGTTTTAAAATAATCATGCCCGTCAAAATGTTCTCCTACAAGGCAAACAAAAATATCACCTGACTTTGTTGTTTTTGAATTATAAGAAATACCTGTTATTTCAACGTCTTCAAAATTTATAAGTTCTTCATATTGCAAATTCTCTATAAGTTTTTCTAACTGCATTTTTACCTCACATTAGTGCATGTAAAACTTTACATTAATTATTTCATAACTTTTATTATAGCAATAACAAATTTAGTTTCCAATACTACAGATTATTTTTAATTTACAAATTTTTTATCTAATTAATGATTAATCAAAAAAAATATCACTTATCCGGCTTAAGGTTCATGATTCTTGAAACTTGGGTTGCAATTTCTCTAAATACGGGAGCCGCAACAGTACTACCCCAAACATCTCCGCCTGAAGCAGAATCTACCAAAACATATATTAAAACTTTCGGGTTTGATGCCGGCAAATAACCAACAACAGAAGTATAAAGTTTATCAGAGTAACCTGCAGCATTTTCTTTGGGCTTTTTTGATGTTCCTGTCTTTGCTGCAACGTTATATTTATCTAATTTTACAGGTGCTTTTGACTTATTAACACTTTCCGTTAAAATTTTTGTTATATTATGAGCTGTTTCCGGT
The DNA here is from genome assembly GCA_963839525.1 of uncultured bacterium. Taxonomy (GTDB): domain Bacteria; phylum Cyanobacteriota; class Vampirovibrionia; order Gastranaerophilales; family Gastranaerophilaceae; genus CAWIVJ01. The sequence continues at coordinate 413,878 of CAWIVJ010000007.1, forward strand.
GTCATAACCTGAGTCGCAAATATTTTTGAACTGGCTTCTTCAGGCGGATATTTAATAATATGCGGTGTAATCCTAACTCCATTGTTTGCAAGTGCTGAAACAGCAGAAGCCATTTGTATAGCAGTTACAGAAGCTCCATACCCGTACCCCATTGCTGCATGGGTTGAAGCATCCCATTTTTTCCAATTAGGTAAAATACCTACTGATTCACCAGGTAAATCAATTCCGGTTTTTGAACCTATTCCAAATTTTTTCAGCATATAGTAAAATTCTTGCGAAGTCATTGTCTGCGCTACTTTTATTGAACCGACATTACTTGAATGTTCGAATAAGTACACAAGATTTATCCACCCGGGAGAAGGGTGTTTGGAATAGTCATAGTTTTTTATGTCCCACCAGCCAACTTTAATTTTACCGGTATCTAAAATTTTACTATAAGGATTAATTTTTCCAAGCGCCATAGCTGAAGAAACTGTTATGGTTTTGAAAGTAGAACCCGGAGGTAAAACATCTGTTAGAGTCCAGTTCTTAATTTGCATCTGCGAAGCATTTCTATATTTGTTGGGATCATAATAAGGATAAACTGCATAAGCTAATATTTCACCATTTTTAGGATCCATTACAATAACAGTTCCTCTAAGTGCTTGCCTCTTTAATACCATTTTATATAATTCTTTTTCACATATATGCTGAATGGCTGTATCTATTGTCAAAGTCAAACTTTTTCCCTTTAACGGTGAAGTCGTCGCAACAGGATCTGTAGAAAAACTGTAAATAATTTTTCCATCAGGGGTTCTTTCAGTTTGAACATTTTTTTCAACATGCTCCAACTGCTCTTTTGCCGTAAGCTCGACTCCTGCAGCTATATCCGCATCAAAGTTATAATATCCTAAAACATGCGAAGCCATTACACCTTGAGGATAAATTCTTGTATTTTTTTTACCCAAACTAATCTCTCTGAGCCCTAATTTTTTAATTCCCTGTGCGCTTGTTCTATCCAAGTTCTTCTTCAAGGTTATCACTCTACTTTTTTTCGAAAGTTTTTGAACTAAATTAACTGTCGATATTTTTAAATAAGGAGCCAGCATTCTCGCCAATTCTTCGGGAGAATGGTCATAATCGGTAGGATGCGCATACACGTCATAAGAAATTTTGTCCGATGCAAGTTTTATACCGTTTCTGTCAAAAATATCCCCCCGCATAATAAAATTTCTTGAACTTCTCTGCCTTTTGGCTCTTAAGCGGTAATTTTTTATATCTATGACTTGAATTAGAAATAAATACACAATTAAAGCTATCGCAAAAAGACCAAAAGCAACATGCCAACAACCTAACCGCTTATCAAAAGTTTTAAACCTTTTTGCCTTATCTTCCAATTCCTCATCTCCTTCAAATAATAATTTTATCACAAGAAAACAAATCAGGTTAAAATCCAAAAAAATAACCCGATTTGTCTATTTATTACTGCAAGATTATCCGAAAATATTTTTAATATCCATTCCTTCTATTAATTCTTCGACTTCTTCATTACTTAAATGTTTGCTTACCTTTGGACTTTCTGCAGAGTCAAAAATCCTTTTAAATAATTTTTTTGCATCTTCTTTCGCTTTCGCTGCTTCTTTAGATGGTTTTTCACTCTTTATTGTGTCTATTATATTCTTAACCGCCTTCCTCAAGTCTTCAATTTCTTTAGAACTTCCAAAAACATCCCATTGTATGAATCTTCTTGTTTTCATTAATTCATCTAACTTTTCCAACGGGAGAATTGAGTTCATAACCGCAAAATCTATTAAGCTGCGTTCTGTCATTAATTCAGTATAATAACCTAATGGACCTGTAAATACTTTGCCTGCACCAAAATTAGTTTTTTGCTTGTAATTGTTTGCATTAATGCTTTCTATTTTCATCTTTAATACTCCTTGCTTTTTTAAATAAGTAAAAATCTATTATCATTAAATATAAAAACTCTAAAAATATCTTTTGCCATATTTTTTTTTAGAATTAATAAAAATTAATATTTTTTTATCACTTCAAGTATTCCCTTTTCAGCTATTTTAAAAATTTCCAGCATTTGGTCTTGCGAAAACGGGTCGCCTTCTGCCGTTGTTTGAAATTCTATTATTTTTCCGCTTTTTGTCAAAACAATATTAGCATCAGCCTGTGCAGAACAATCTTCTTCATAGTTCAAATCAAGACGGACTTCACCGTCGACAATACCGGCAGAAATTGCTGCAATAGGCTCAATTATAGGACTTTCTTTTAATTTTCCGTCTTTTATTAATTTTTCAACAGCATTTTTTAAAGCTAAAAAACCTCCACAGATACTTGCTGTTCTGGTTCCTCCGTCAGCCTGAATTACATCGGCATCAATTATAATCGTCATATCCGGCATTTTTGTCATATCAACACAAGCACGCAAACTTCTTCCGATAAGCCGCTGAATTTCCTGTGTCCGTCCGGAAATACTTGTTCTTTCACGTTTACATCTTGTATTAGTTGAAGATGGCAAAAGCGAATATTCAGCAGTAACCCATCCTTGCGCTGAATCCCTGTCCATCCACTTAGGTTTTGAAAAATCAACCGATGCCGTAGTTATAACTTTTGTGTCTCCAAACTCAACTAAAACAGACCCCAAAGCATTTTTGGTAAAATCCTTTGTAAACTTAATATCTCTTAATTCGTTATTTTCTCTGTTTTTTCTCATTTTTTCTCCTTGATACTCTTCTTATTGCCATTTATCTTAAAATCTTACTAAATAAACTTTAATATCTAATTATAATCCCAAATGTAAATTTGTCCACAATACCTGCATACAGCATGGTCGTTCATAAATGCCAAATCAGGAACAAAAGTATAACCGTCAACCGTTATTTCGATTTCATTTCTCTTATTATACTTTTGAGCAAACTCTTTATCACCTTTGTATTCAGGCGAAAACATCAGTTCAAATTTATCTATTGATTTGCAATTTTTACAACGAAACACTTTATATCCTTGCTTGATTGTTCTTTAAAGTAAGGGTTAACCTTTTCCTTCAGCCCTATCCAAAATTTTCTTATCTAATTTAATATCACCTTTATTCAGATTCTTATACCACAGTGCCCAGCAAATACTTCTTAAAGGCAAAGTTAAACATATCACAATATAACCAAGTGAAATTTCCACAACTGTTCTGGCAATAAACAGGGATGTTACTTGGTATGCCGTTGGAGTTTGCAAAAGCATTTTATTTATTTCATTAATAGGCAGCTGATTTATCCAAATATCAACCGGAATAACTAAAAAAGCTGTAATATTTATGATTTTGAATAAAAATTGAATCAAATCAGGCAAAATCCAGTAAGTTAATGCACCTAAAAGAGCCATTAGCCCTAAAGTTCTGGTAAATCTTCCCTTAATAAGGGAAACGCTTTTTTGAAAACATTCCAAGACTGATTTATCAGGTTCAAATGTAAATACCTGAAAAATTAAAACAAAATAAACGAACATGATTCCTGCAATTACCCAAAATAAAGGAAAAGAACCAATAATAATAAAAAGTGCCAATAAAAACCAAAGACCGACAAATTTCGCTGTCCTTCTTGTAACCACTTCGGTATGAGCCGGAAAATCGTAAACTTTTCCTGATTTAAGCATATTATCAACCATAGAATTCACAGCACCGTAAGCAACAAGGTACTCCCAAAAAGCTTTAGCAAAAATAAAAAGCCCTGGAAGTGTTATTACGAATAAAATTAAAAAAATCATGGAAAAATTATCAAAAATACCTCCCTTAACTATCCATTTTGGTAAGTTTACAGTGTAGAAATAAGATGCAATTAAAGTTAAAGTTATTCCGAAAATCTGACCGAAAACAGGAAAAGCCATATATCTAAAAAAACTTCCAGAATTTTTAAAATATAAGTTCAGACCCTCTACAAAAATACTCCAAACGCTATCTTTAATTTTTGCCATATTATTATTCTCCATAAAACCTAAACATACCTAAAGTTAAGGAAGAGAGCTTTTGTGTTTTACCTTCCCGTTATGTTTATAATATACTTATTATAATATAAAAACCTGAAGGATGAAGAGTGAAAAGAAAAAAGCAAAATTATCAGGAAATAATAAAGTCTCTTACAAGAGAAGATTATGAAAAAGACGTTGATTTGCATATCCATTCAAATTTTTCCGATGGTAAAGTAAGTGCAAAAGAACTCGTTGAACAAGCAAAATCTAAAGGCTTAAAATATATTGCAATTTCTGACCACAATACACTTAATGCGTATTTACAAACAGACATTTTAAAAGAAGGTATTATAATTCCGGCTATAGAATTTGATTGCTGGTACGGATATGTTTTTTTACACATGTTAGGTTATGGAATAGATGTAAATAATAAAGAATTGCAATCTTTGTGCGCAAAAACAAAGCGGGGTACAGAAGCTGATTGGGTTAGAATTTTTTCTCTGAAAAAAACTAAAAAAATTATAGATGCTATTCATAACGCAGGAGGAATAGCTGTTTTGGCACATCCAGCATGCTGTTTTACATTAAACCTTGACCGATTTGTTAAAAGCCTTGTGAAATTAGGCTTAGATGGAATAGAAGTTTATTATCCGTATAACAGACACCGCAAAATTATGAAATTTCATAAAGTAAAAACTGTAGAAGAATTGGCCGAAAAATATAATTTAGTAAAAACAGGCGGCACAGATGAACATGGTAATTTAATTTAAGAAAATTTTCAACTTAAAACCAATATATACTTAATTAAATTAATGTAAAAAAAATATCAAAAATAACGAATTATAAATTATTTTGTGTTAAAATTAACAAGTAAAAACAAGAAAAAAGGCAAAAATGGAAATAAAAACCAGAGAGAAATATGAAGTTGTAATAGGCTTGGAAGTACATGCTCAATTAAAGACAAAATCAAAAATTTTTGCACCTGACGGAACAGAATTCGGTCAAGAACAAAACTCACAAATAAGCCCTATAACTTTAGGGATGCCGGGAGTTTTGCCGGTGCTTAATAAAAATGTTGTTGAAATGGCAATTTTAACCGGTCTTGCTTTGAGCTGCAAAATTCCAAACCGTTGTAAATTTGACAGAAAACAATATTTTTACCCTGATTTGCCAAAAGGTTACCAGATTTCTCAATATGATGAACCTATTTGTACCAATGGTTACCTTGATATAAAAGGCAAAAGAATAGGAATTACACGGGCACACCTTGAAGAGGATGCCGGGAAACTTGTACATGCAGGAGCTGACGGACTTGCAGGTTCAAATTATTCTTTAGTTGATTTGAATCGTGCGGGAACTCCGCTTTTAGAAATAGTTTCCGAACCGGATATGCGCTCAAGTGATGAAGCAAAAGCTTATGTTGAGGAATTAAGGAATATACTAAGGTACATAAATGTTTGTGACGGAAATTTAGAAGAAGGCTCTATGCGCTGTGACGCAAATATTTCTATAATGCCCAAAGGCTCAAAAGAATTCGGAACAAGAGCCGAAATTAAAAATGTTAATAGTTTTAGAGCTTTACAAAGGGCAATTGAATACGAAATTGAACGACAAATTGAACTAGTTGAAGAAGGAGAAAGAGTTATTCAAGAAACAAGACTCTGGGATGATAATTCAGGAAAAACACATTCAATGAGAGGGAAAGAAGATGCTCATGACTACAGATACTTTCCTGAACCGGATTTAATGCCTCTTGAAATTTCTCAAGAATGGATTGACAGAATTAAGTCAAACATCCCTGAACTTCCAACAGAAAAACGTGAGCGTTATATGAGCTTAGGACTTAGCGAATACGACGCCGGCATTATAGTTGAACAACCTGAACTGGCTTTGTTCTTCGATGAGACAATCAAACTCGGAGCAAACCTAAAAATCAGTGTAAATTTCTTGATGGGTGAAATTGCAGCTCATCTTAAAGAACAAAAAATATCAATAAATGAAACTAAACTAACTCCTGAAATATTAGTTGAATTGGTTAACTTAATTGAGAAAGGAACTATTTCAAACAACATAGGAAAACAAATTATTTTTAAAATGTTACAAGAAGGTACAAGCGCATCTGAAATTATCGAACAACAAGGCTTAAGTCAAATTTCAGATGAAAATGTATTAAAAGAAATTGTACAAAAGATTATTAGCTCAAATCCTGAACAAGTTAACACTTACAAATCCGGTAAAACACAGCTTTTTGGATTCTTTGTCGGACAAGTTATGAAAGAAACAAAAGGCAGGGCAAACCCAAAAACAGTAAACCAATTACTTAAAGAACTATTAGGTTAATTTACAAAACTTAATGTTTGTGTATAAACTTCAAGTTTTTTGGAATAGTACCGATATGGTTAATATGAGTGAAGTTGATATATTATCAAGCATTAAAAAAATTCAGTTGTACAGTTTCGATTTTTACAATTTTGTGAAAGAGTGTGTTATGACAAATTTACAAATTAAAAAAGTCGCAAGCAGTATGGAAGCTGAAATACGCCAGCAACCAAAAATTTTAGAACTTATTTTAAAAAATTATATAGCTGATGACGGATATATAATTTTAAATACGCCTTTAAATATTGACAAAGTAGTTCTTGTTGCAAGCGGTTCATCTTACCATTGTGCAAGATTTGCAGCGGAAGTTTTTGGAGAAATTGTGGAACTGGAAGCAAGAGCTATTTATTCAAGTGAATTTTTGCTTAAAAAAGTAGTTCCTCAAGATAAGAACGTATTATATATTTTTATTACACAATCCGGTGAAACAACCGATACATTGAGTGCTTTAAACAAAGCTAAAGAGCTTGGTGTAAGGACAATGTGTATTACAAATAAGGAAAATTCAACCGCCTGGAATACTGCCGATTATAGAATAAATTGCCATGCAGGTGAAGAAAAAAGCATTGCATCAACAAAAGCTTTGACTGCTCAAATGCTTTGTTTATATCTTTTAGCTTTAAAATATGCTCAAATCAAAAAACTTGATGTATCAAAACATTTTGAGCAATTAAAAAAATTACCGCAAATTATAGAAGATACACTAGCTTTAGAGAATAAAATAAAACCTTTTGCAAGATTTTTATCTAAATACAAAAATATAATAATAACAGCTGACGGTGTTTCTTATGCACTGGCAAAAGAAGCTTGTTTGAAGATTAAAGAAACTTCTTACATAAATGTCATGTCTCATATTTTAGGCGAATTTATGCATGGACACCTTGCTGTTTTGAATAACAAGAAAACCGTGTTAGTCTACGTATCATCCGAAAATCTCGCATATTCTACTATTAAAAATTTAGAAAAAATTAAAAGAGACTACAATCCTCCAATCTGTGTAATAGGAACTTCCAGCGAAAGGATTAATTCAACTTTTAAGATTGATATGGAAGTTGAAGATAATATTTTAAAAATGTTTTCTAACATAATTATAATACAGCTTTTAGCATTAAAAATAGCGGAAAGATTAAATAAAAATGTCGATAAACCTAAAGGTCTAAGAAAAATCGTTACCGAAATTTAATGATTAAAAATACAAGAAAAGAGAGGGTAAAATTTTACCCTCTCTTTTTATCTTAAAGTTAATTTATTAACCTTCTTTAGTATATTCAGCATCAATTACATCTTCATCAGAAGGACCTTTTTCTTCAGAAGAAGCTTCTTCTGTACCTGCTGTATCGGCTGTAGTTGCTTCACCTTCTTTTTGAGCTTGCTCATAAGCCTTTTGAGAAATACTAAACATTGTTTGCTGTAATTCTTCGGAAAGTTTTTTAATTTCTTCAATTGGTTTATTTTCGTCAAGAGCTTTTTGCAAGGCATCTTTTTGTTCATCAAGCTTAGATTTTTCAGTCTCTTCAATTTTACCTTCAAAGTCTTTGACGATTCTCTCAGAAGAACCAATTAAGCTTGAGGCATTGTTTCTTACTTCAGCTTCTTCTTTTTTTGATTTATCTTCAGAAGCATGAGATTCAGCTTCTTTAACCATTTTATCAATATCATCTTCAGAAAGATTACTTGAATTTGTAATAGTAATTTTTTGCTCTTTATTAGTTGCTTTGTCTTTTGCTGAAACGTTTACAATACCGTTTGCATCAATATCAAAAGTAACTTCGATTTGCGGCATACCTCTCATTGCGGGAGGAATTCCATCTAAACGGAACATGCCTAATGATTTGTTATCTTTAGCCATAGGTCTTTCACCCTGCAGAACATGGATATCTACTGCTGTTTGGTTGTTTTCTGCAGTTGAAAATACCTGTGATTTAGATACAGGAATTGTTGTATTTCTTGGCACAAGCGAGGTTAATACTCCGCCAAGAGTTTCAATACCCAAAGTTAAAGGAGTTACATCCAAAAGAACGATATCTTTAACTTCACCGGCTAAAACCCCTGCCTGAATCGCCGCACCTATTGCAACAACTTCATCAGGGTTAACTGATTGATTTGGATCTTTGCCTGTATAATCTTTAACAAGTGCCTGAACTGCAGGAATACGTGTTGAACCGCCGACTAAAACTACTTCGTCAATATCACCTTTTGAAAGACCTGCATCTTTAAGCGCTTGCTCAACAGGTTTCTTACATCTGTCTAACAAATCGTGAGATAAATCTTCAAATTTAGCTCTTGTCAAAGAAATTTCTAAGTGTTTAGGTCCGTTTGCATCCGCAGTAATAAAAGGTAAATTAATATTAGTTTCAACAACTGAAGAAAGTTCACATTTAGCTTTTTCAGCCGCTTCTTTAATACGCTGCATAGCTTGCTTATCATTTCTTAAGTCAATTCCTTCAGATTTTTTAAATTCATCACAAAGCCAGTTCATAACTTTTTCATCAAAATCGTCACCGCCTAAGTGAGTATCACCTGAAGTAGAAAGAACTTCATGAACGCCGTCACCGATTTCAAGAACTGAAACGTCAAAAGTACCGCCGCCAAGGTCAAATACCAAAACTTTTTCAGATTTTACTTTATCTAAACCGTAAGCAAGAGCTGCTGCTGTAGGTTCGTTAACAATACGTAAAACATCCAAACCCGCAATTTTACCCGCATCTTTTGTTGCCTGTCTTTGAGCATCATTAAAGTAAGCAGGAACAGTAATTACCGCAGAAGTTACTTTTTCTCCAAGATAAGATCCAGCATCATCCGCTAATTTTCTTAAAATCATTGCTGAAATTTCTTGCGGAGTATAATTTTTATCATCAATTTTAACTTTGTAATCTTCACCCATATGTCTTTTGATTGAAGACACTGTTTTGTCGGGATTCAAAATTGCTTGACGTTTCGCAAGCTGACCGACTAATCTTTCTCCTGTTTTGGAAAATCCAACTATAGAAGGAGTTGTTCTCGATCCTTCCGCATTTGCTATAACTGTAGGTTTACCACCTTCCATAACAGCTACTACAGAGTTTGTAGTTCCTAAGTCAATACCAATTGTTTTTGCCATTTTTTATTCTCCTTTTTAAACTGATTTTCACTTTAAAAAATCTTTAATTCCGCCAAGTTCATTCCAATGCTTTGCCAGCATAATATATATTTAAATTTAACATTAATTTTTGAACTTTATTAAAAAATAAACAAAAAATTAATTATTTTATTACGCTGTTTATAATTTTTCCTTTAAAAAATGAATTTATATTATTAATTGTTATATTTAAAATCCTATTTTGAGCCTCTTGAGTATTGTAAGCTATGTGAGGAGTTACAACCACATTACGCAATTTTAACAATCTCTCATTAATTAGCGTCTGCCTGATAGAATCATTTGTTAAATAATCAAAATCCCAAGTTTTTTCAGGCTGGGTGAGCATGTTCTCTGCTTCTAAAACATCAAGACCTGCTCCGAATATTTTATTTCCGGAAAGTGCCTCATATAAATCTTTTGTATCAATTAGCTCTCCTCTTGCTGTGTTTATTAATATGGCTGTTGATTTCATCATATTAAACTTTTCTTCGTTTATCATATGGAAATTATCCTCTGTCAGCGGAGCATGTAGTGAAATAACATCCGCTTTTTTCAAAAGTTCATCCAGAGAAACGTATTTTATTCCGTATTTTTGAGCAAGTTCTTCATTTGGAAAAATATCATAAGCAAAAATATCCATTCCAAAACCCTTGGCAATTCTTACGGCCTCCAAACCTATAGCGCCTGTCCCTATTATCCCCATAATCTTATCTTTTAATTCAAAACCTGTATAAATATCTGAATTAAGATGTTCGTTTTTTAAATTCATGTATGAACGTGAAATTTTTCTTATCACATCCAAAATCAATCCGAATGCAAATTCTGCAACGGTAATGTTTCCGTAACCTAAAGAATTTACAACCTGAATATTGTTTTCCTTGCAATAATCAATATCAATATGATTAAATCCAACACACCTGAGAGCAATAAGTTTGAGATGAGGGAACTGTTTTAATATATCTGCACCGACTCTTGAAAACGTAAAGCAAGAAATAACATCCGCTTCCTTCATCTCATCTGTAAGCTGTGTCTTATCGTCAAGCCGCTCGGCAATAAACTGGCAATTATAATTATTACTGCAAAAATCACTAAGAAGGTCTATTTCGTTTTCTCTTACATCAAAAAATACTATCTTTTTCATTTTGTCCTCAATTCTTTTATTATCTAAGGATTTTAACATATTTTTCTGATGAATTGAAATTTTATAACAATTTATTAATTTTTTGAATTTTCATGACAATTTTTGTTTTGTTTCATCTTTAATCAATTATGAAAATATTATCAATACAGAATATAACCCATAATAAACTGAATAATTTAAACCCTCAAAAAAATAAGGTTTCGGTGATTAAACCCGAATGTAATTCCTTTACCAATTTTCGAATATCCTTTCGCGGGTTTATATCTCTTAAAGAAACAGAGGAAATAACTTCAAGCGCTTTTAAAAAAGCAAAAACATATTTAGCTTCTAAAAAATTATGGTCAACTTTCTTTGCCCCCTCGCTTTCTTCTTTTAATCTAAATAAATTAAACGGAATTCAAGAAGGGATAAAAGTTTTTAAAGACATGACAATGAAAGAAATAACATTTATTTTAGAAGGTTTAAAAGAAATAATGGTTTTCCGCGGTTGCAGAAACGGTTGTTCTCATTGCGGCGTAGACGCTATTGCGCAACATTTTAATAAAGATTCCAACATGATAAACTCAATGTTATGGGAGGATTTTTCTTCATTAATGCATGGTATTGAAGAACTTAATCAAAGACTGGGGTTTAATACTATGAAAAAAATAAGAACCCCGGGCATTGTATCTTCTCTGTTCCGCGATGCAGATTGCATTGACCTGAAGATGAAAGATATGAAAGGGAAAATATATGATTTTACCGATGCAAATCATTTATTGCATCAAGTAACAAATAAATTAGGAATATTTGATACTTCAGGCTGGACTCTGACAAATAAAAAACATCAAAAATATGCGGAAAAAATTGTAAAACATTTTTCTAAAGGAGAAAATATGGCTGAAATGTTTAATATAAACATTTCAATTAATCCTTTCCATTCTATTAATGAAAAATCAATTAAATGTAAAATGAAAGGTGATGAAGACGGTGCTAAAAAATTCAGAGACTTATATACACGCAGAATTGCCAACGCCATATTTACTTTTACTCCGATTATTGAAAGCGATAAATTTAATTTTATATTGAGATTTATGTCCGATAATGAATTTTACGATGAGAATGCTCTCAAAACTTTAAAAAAGGAAATTCTGGGAAAATTAAGACAAATGTATAAGGAAGACTATAAATCTGCAAAAAAATATATTAAATGCAAAGATCAAATTGATAATAACATCCAAACGCTGTTAAAAAAACTTGCAAATTCGGAAGAAATAGGCAGTAATGGAAGGGCGGAGAAACTTTTTAACGGGAGAGAGTCTATAAATTGGTCGTATTTAAAAAATAAACAAGAATTTTTAAATGATATTAAAAACAGAAAAAGTCGAAAACTTATTGACGTCAATGGAAATGTTTTCGCAACAAACGGATATCTTGTTGCTCCAACTGAACTTCGGTTAAATTTTATAAATAAAACCAAAAAAACTGTTCCTCCGGAAAAAATGCTGGAAGGTGTTGTGTTAACAAAAGAAATGATTGATAAATTATATTGATTTATCTTATAAAACTCGTCATAATTTTCGCTTCTTTTTCCGGAAGTTTTTCAGGGCTTTGAGAAATACTTTTTATCAAAAATGCCATGTTTTTGCCTAAAATTCTCATAATTTGAACCCCTTCTTCATCTTTTAAAACTTCTCCCGACACTCCGCCATGAATCACATTCCAGTAATTTGAAGGTGTTACAAACATCTCAGAAAGTGTGAAGTAATGATTAAGATGATCAAAAGTTGCGACTTCACCGGAACGTCTTGCTACAGCAATACTTGCACCGACTTTTCCGCGATATAAGCCTCCATTTGCACTTGCAACATAAAATACTCTGTCTAAAAAACACTTCATAGTTCCCGCAATAGAAGCATAATAAACTGGCGAGCCGATTATTATACCGTCTGCTGCTTTCATTTTTTGAATTATTTCATTAACTTCATCATCTATAATGCATTTTTCGTTTTTATTTTGCTTACAACTTCCGCATGCCAGACAACCGCGAATAATTTTGTTGCCGACATGAATAATTTCTGCATCAATTCCTTCTTTTTCAAGCTGTTCAATAACTATCTTTAAAGCATGATAAGTATTGCCTTCAGGCTTTGGGCTTCCGTTAATTGCTATAATTTTCATATTTAATTCTCCAATATTTCTAATAAGTTAATATTAAAGTATAAAAATTGATTGTCAATTCTAAGCAGAACTCTTGCTAGAGTAGTAAAAAATAAACCCAGCAATATTATTAAGTTTTGTTACGCTGAGTTTACCCCTATAGCCAAGCAATAGCTTCATTTTTATTTTAAATATATATTTTTTATAACAAAAATAGCACTTTTTTATAGAAATTTGTTTTTATATATACATAAGAGATAGACAAGTTTAAAAGTGATATAAAGGAGAAAAACACCATGGCAAGAGTTTTAATTTCAATGCCCGAAGAATTTTTAAGTAAAATTGATGAAGTAGCAGATGGCGAAAATCGTTCACGTTCTGAATTAATCAGAGAAGCTTTAAGAACTTATATTCACAAACAAAAAGTACGTGACAATGCAGTGGCTACAAAAAATGCAAGTATTTTAGAAGCGCTATTAGACTAGCGGATTTTGGCAAGAGCGCCGTGGCACTTTGTGCTCCAGCTCGTCCAAGTGAGCAAAACCACGCTTTTGCGAACTGCCAATAATCCAAGAACGAAATTATGGGAATGGGGATTTATATAAAAAAGCAGGCAATGCCTGCTTTTTTTAGTGAAATAATTTATTTAAATTAATACAATACTAGACTAAACCTTCCTTTAGCGCTTTAACGGCTGCTTGAGTTCTGTCGTCAACTACCATTTTTTGAATAATATTACAAACATGTGCTTTAGCAGTATGCTCGCTTATAGTTAAATCTTTAGCAATTTCATTATTTGATTTTCCATCTACAACAAGCTTCAATACTTCATATTCTCTTTCTGTAAGATTTGAATGCTGGGCTTTAAAATTTGCTCTCGAAAGCTGCCTTTGAGGAATTATTCCTGAATTCTTTTCACGAATAATAGGTGCAACTTGCGGATCAAGCCATATTGCACCTTCTTTAACCGTTCTGATTACCATCATAAGAATTTCTGTATTAATATCTTTCATCACATAAGCATTTGCTCCTGCAGAAAGTGAATCCAGAACTTCTTGTTCCGAGATATGAGATGTTAACATAATAATTTTAATAGTATTAAACTGTTCCAATATTTTTTTTGTTGCTTCTATTCCGTTAATATCAGGCAAACCAATATCCATTAAAACAACTTCCGGTTTATACATACGGACTTTTTCCAACGCTTCTTTTCCACTCTGTGCTTCGGCAATAATCTGTATTTCAGGATATCCTTCGAATAGAGATTTTAATCCCACTCTCATTAATTTATGATCCTCTACTATTAAAACTTTTATTGTATCGGCTGTCATAATATCCTCCCTTTACGGTAAAAATTAAAAAGGAAAAGGAAAAAGTAAATTATAACTTTTTACTTTTAGCTTTTTGCTATTTTATATTAACCGCCAAAAAGTATCATTGAATCGGAAACGCCTGGGTTTCCTTGGATAATATTATAGATGTATTAGTATGAATAAATATTTTATATCTAAATTAAAGTACTATTTGAGTACCAAAGAGAATTTTGCTTCCATAAGTTCCTTTTTCTAAAGAATACATAACATAGTTGAGCATTAATCTTGCAGCATAACCTTTAATAAAGTAATTTAAACCGGTTGTATATTCTCTTCTTAAATCATTTGATTTATCAAGATTTGGATCAAATTGATCACATCTTGCCAAAACCTGTAACCTTGGTGTTACACGGTAAGATAAAGTTCCGTTAATTCCTTTTGATTTATTGCTTTTAAAACCGGTTGCTCCGTTAGAACCATCCGCAATACCAAATTCAGTAACAGCTCTAAGTCTTTTATATTCATAATTTATCGCCCCTGTACCAACAGCATAATGGCTTTGGGCATTTCCTGCATTAAAACCCGTTCCAATAGTAAGCTTTCCATATTTTTCATCAACATTTGCAAGCGGTTTAAATTCTGCCCATCCGGCAAACTCAGGTCCCGGAAACCAGTCTGTAAAACCTCTTCCTGAGCTATACATGCCTACATGGTAATCTGCATATTTATATTTACCCATAACTTTTGCACCAAGAACACGTGCCCCGGAGTAATTTAAAGAAGTTTGAGAACGATTAAAGAATTGCCAAACTAAAGGAGATTCTTTTCCTTCCATTCCAATAGGCAGCCATGTATGACCAACTAAAATAATATTATTTTTTCCAACTTTACGCGTAATGTAATTATCTGCAAAAAAAGTTTGAAAATAATTTTTTCCGGCATAAGTTTTTACGGGACTAAACATTACTCTGGCAAAAGTTTTTTTATCACGCATATTTATATTGAAACCAACATCTGCAAAATTAATACTATATAAGGTATTTTTATAATTTGCTCCGTTCCAAATATTAGAGAAATACCCGTTATAATCAACCCATGGTGATATATTCTCAATCGGACCACTTTCAAAGTTTATTCTCATTTTATCTGAAATAAGACCTTTTGTAGATAATTTACTGACTTCCCCATGCAAAGCTTCATGAATATTATACTGAAACTCTTCAGCCTTTGTCATTTCACGACCTTCTTCGCTTGCCTGTTCATTAAATTCGGCATCAGGATCAAAAAATATAGCTTTTAAATCGATTTTTTTCGAAGATTTAACTTTTTCAGGTTTCCTTTTTTCTGTAATTTTAGAATCCTCTACTACGGGTGCAACCAGAACAGGAGCAACTTTATTTGAAACATTATCAACTAATTTTAAATCATTTTTTGATGTTTCTTCTATATTTACAATGCTTGTTTCGCTTATTTTTTTCACTTCATTTAATGTTTTAACAGAAGTTGCTGTATTTATTACTTCTTGAGCATTAGAACAATTAAAAAGAGATAAAAATAATGCTAAAGATAAAGCAGATTTAATTTTATTATTCATAAATTTTCGATCCAACTATAAGTCAACATTTTGTTATTATAAAATGCATTTTTAATTTAAGTAATACATTTTTTATAGTATATTATTATCATAATAATTAAATTTTTATAGGAAATTTGAAAAATGGATAAACCACAAATTGGGGGAAGGATAAAGATTTCTGCTCCCATTGTAGAAGCGCTTCAACAATCTATAGAAAATCCGACATACCAGTTTCATATACCGGGTCACACGAAAGGTCATGCTGTTTATCCTGAATTTAAAAAGTTAATTGGAAAAAAAACTTTATTAGTTGATACAACCGATGAATTTGATAATCTTGGTACTCTTAATCCTGCGACAGGACCGATAAAAGAAGCTGAAGAACTTGCTGCGCTTGCTTTTAGTGCAAAAAAAACTTTCTTCTTGCTCAATGGTTCAACCGTCGGTAATTTGGCCCTTGCAATGGGCTTAATGAAAAAAGGACAAAAAATAATTGTAAACAGAAATAGCCATCGTTCTGTTATTACGGGTTTAATAATCTCCGGCGCAGATCCTTTGTGGCTTATTCCTAAAAGACTTCACCAATGGGGGCTTTGGGGAAGCGTTTCGCCTGAGGATGTTGAAAAATTACTTCAAGAAAACAAAGATGTAGCCTATGTCTGGATTACAAATCCGACTTATGAAGGCATTGTTTCCGATGTAAAATCAATAAGCAAAATTTGTAAAAAATATAATGTTCCCCTAATTGTAGACGAGGCTCATGGCTGTTTATGGAACTTTAACTCTTATTTGCCTGAATCATCTTTAAAACTTGGCGCAGATGCCGTTGTTCATTCTCTTCATAAAACAGGCGGAAGCATGAGTCAAAGCTCTATGCTTCATATCAGTGAAAATTCTATTTTAGATGTTGATAAAATAGAGAAAGCTTTGAAACTTTTACATACAACCAGCCCCTCTTTAATTTTACTTGCAAGCTTAGATGCTTCAAGAGCTTACCTGGAAAGCGCTACGGGAAGAAAACAAATTAACAATGCAATTAAAAATGCTAAATATTTGAGAAAAAGAATTGACAATATTTCAAATATGCACTATCTTAAAGCAGATTTTGGATATAGTACGGATGTAATGAAAATTTTCATCAAAGCTGACGAGATTTCCGGTAAAAGATTAGAATCTATTTTAGAAATTGATTTTAAGATTGAAGTTGAATCCGCCTCTGATGTAGGCTTATTGATTTTATCAAACATAGGAAATAAACACTCTGACTTTGAATATTTAGCAGATTGCCTGGACAAAATTTCAAAAAAAGACTATTCGGATACTTATTATCCCGAAAACAAAATGCATATGCCGATGCTTACTCCCATAATCAAAATGAATTTGCAGGAAGCTTTCTACGCGGAAAAAGAAGTTATCTTAAAAGAAAAATCTATCGGGCGAATTGCGGGGGAAATTATTGCCGAATGCCCGCCGGGAATTTCAATTTTGGTTCCCGGAGAATTAATAACCAAAGAGCATATGCCGTATTTAGAAGAATATGAATACATTGAAGTCTTAAAAAATAAATAGCTTTTAACACCTTCCTTCTTAAAATAAGGAAGGAAAGGATAAAGAATGGATGAAAAAACAAACAAAAAAACAATAACATGGCTTACACTTGCACATTTATCAAACGATGCATATGCAGGTTTCTTAAATCCTATAATGCCCTTTATTGCTGCCAAAATAGGTATTTCAATGGCAATTGCAACTGTAATAATGAGTATTGCTCAAATTTGTGCTTCAATGTTTCAGCCGATATTCGGTTTTTTTGCTGATAATATGGTCAAAAGGTTTTTTATTTTTTGGGGACTGATTTTCGGTTCTCTATTTGTTCCACTTGCAACAAATGCACCTAATGCAATTATTTTAACATTATTTGTAATCTTGGGAAATCTTGGCGGAAGCTTTTTTCATCCTCAGGCACTGGGTTTTATAGCAAGATTTTCAAATGGTAATTTTGTATCAAACATGGGAATTTTTATAAGTGCAGGAACAATAGGTTTTTCCTTAGGTCCGGTAATTTCAGCACTTGTAGCAGAACATTTAGGCTTCGAAAAAATTCCTTATTTATCAATTGCGGGAATTGTTATAGCTTTATTTATGTTTAAGCATGTTCCTAAAATATCGGGAATATCCATAAAACCTGAACGAAAAGAATTTAAAGAGTCCTTTAAAAAAGTTCTGTCAAATAAATTTATGATTATATTAATGGCAATATCTATGATGAAAACGCTTATTTTAACAAGTTTTTCTATTTTGCTTCCGTTTTTATGGAAGGGGATGGGTTATGGACCCTCTTATATAGGACTTGCGTTATTCATATTTCTGCTTATGGGAGGATTGGGCTCGTTTTTAAGCGGAAAAATAGAAGCTGCAATAGGAGCAAAAAAAGTTTTTTACATCTCAATGATAGGAACTTTTCCTTTTATGGCATTATTTATTTCAACTTATAAAGGACACCCTATACTTTCTCTGGTAATTTTTATATTTATAGGCTTTATAACTATGCTTGCCCAACCCGTTATTATAGTTATGGCTCAAAGGCTTTTACCTGATTACAGAAGTATTGTTTCAGGATTTATAAATGGTTTTACATGGGGAATTGTTGCTGTATTTTTAACAATTGTCGGATTTTCAGCACAAGAATTCGGCATAGCAAAAGTTCTCCTTATTGTATCTTTTATACCCGTCGTTTTTTCTGTTTTGGTAAAGCTTTTACCCGATAACGTTGAATCCGGTTAATCCAATCTAGGCTTCTACTTCTACTGTTGAAGCTGAACTGGAATCAGCTATCAGATTCACGAGGGTTGCAATTAAATCAGCATTACTGTCATCATTTTCACCAGTTGGTCCTGCTAATAAAGTTTGCAATAAATGTGTTGCATTAGAACCTGTATCATTTATGAATCTGCCAAGAGTCTCTTCTATAAGATAAGAATCAATATCCTCTATAGCAGAATCTGCGGTACTTGATTCATCTGTTATTGAAATTCCACCTGTAACTGCAGAAAATAAAATATCATTATATTCTTCCATATCTTTAAAATTTATACTCTCAGAATCTTTCCCGGCAATATCATCCCAAGTTTTTTGCAATTCTCTTAATGCATCTAATTCCTTATTACTTACATCTACTAATCCGTCTTTGACATCTTCAACATAAGTATCAAGCTGATCCCTTGTAATTATTTCGCCATCACCATCCATCTCAAGGGAAAGCATTTGAAACATATTTTCTGTAGTTAATCTGCTTACAGATTGAAATCTTTCATAACTTTGAATTAAATTTGAACTAAGACCGCTTATTGTTGTCATACATAACTTCCTTATCCTACTCATCTAAATTTTAACATCAATGCCGGGGAAATCTTTAATTATCAGTTCTGAAATTGTTTCAGTACCGCAAAATCTTTAATTGATGCGATTTTGAAATAAACTCAACATAATGTTGGACATTTCCCTAATTTTTTCAGCACCACCATTAACTTTACCAGTTTAACTCTTTTTTAATTAGTTTTCAATCCTAAACTATTAATCTCAAAATTTTCTTTACAAAAGAAAATAGATTTATATCTCAGTATCAACAGTTGACTTAGAAGAATTCGCCGCAATTAAATTAGTAACTGCAGCAATTAATTCGATATTCGAATCATTTTCATCTGAGCTGTTTGCAATTAATTCATTTAAATATGAAGCTAAATCCGATTCAGTAATTTCTTCTTTACTTGATAAATCAAGATAATCAACTAAATAGTCATAAATATCATCTTCTGAAAAGGATTTTGAACCATCAATTTCTGTTGCTGTAAAGCTTCCGTTGACCGTTGCAAGTAAAAGAGCAGTATAATTCTTCATATCATCATAGATTATACTGTCCTCGCCTTTCGATATTTTATCCCAATTTTTTTGAATTCTTTTTAATGCTAAAAGCCTGTTTTTATCAATTTTAATTAAACCTGAATCAGCTTTATCAATATAATCATCAAGTTGTTTTCTGGTAATAGTTTTACCGTCACCGCCCATTTCAAATGAAAGCCTTTTAAAAATTTCTTCGGGTGTTAACTTCGATTTATCCTGAGATGTAAGATAGGCTTGCAAAAAACCGGGACTGATATTGTATATTTTTGTCATATACTTAACTTCCTTGTTATAAATTTTATCCCTAACTTTTCTATTTTAACTCTTTTTTTACTTTTCCTCAATCCTAATTCTTTAAATCCGGTAATTTCTTTACAAAATCAGGTATAACGGGAGTTGGAGCAGGAATAATTTTTTCCGGCTGTATATATTGTATTTTTGGTTGAGCCAGCCACTTAAAAGATTTTACCGAGTTTGTAGGTTGGGGTTTCTACCCCAACGTTTTTGGATTGTTGGGCTGAAAGCCCAACCTACTTTCTTTCTAAAATCTAAAAATTCAAATCAACAATTTCAGGCAGGGATAATCCTAAAGCATTTGCTAATTTTGCTATGGTTTCCAAGTTAGGCATATTTTTACCGTTTTCGATTCCGCCCAATGTAGTTCTATGTAAATCAGCTATTTCTGCTAAATCTTCTTGAGAGATATCTCTTTTAATTCTCTCGATTTTAACTTTCTTGCCGAATTCTTTTGCCAATTTGTCTAAATTAATCATCATAACAATATTATTTTATCCTATTGACTAATTTTTTCTACAGTATATAATATTCGTATGATGAAATATTTCATCATACGGTCTGTGGGTTGGGGGTTTCTACCCCAACATTTTTGATTGTTGGGCTAAAAGCCCAACCTACAAACTTAAAGATAGCAAATGAAAAACAACGGAGGCAAAATGAACGAAGAAAGGCTGGAAAGAATTAATGAATTAACATTGAAGTTGGATTTAAAGATTAATTTTTTGTACAGTACTTTAAGAAATTTTTATGAAGGTGATTTGGATTGGATTTGTGTAAATCATGCTTTTGAAGAAATGTATTCATTATCTAAAGAAGTGAGAAGAATTTTGGGAGATTAAACTTTTTCGGATATAGTAGCACGTAGAGTGGGTTCCCTAACCCACCATTTTTTGGATTGTTTTGGATTGATTCACTTCGTTAGCAATGACGTTTTTATCCTGCAAGGGTAGATTTAAATCCCATCCTGACAATTTAGTTCTTCAAATCCGGTAAATTCTTTACAAAATCAGGTATAACTGGAGTTGGAGCAGGAATAATTTTTTCCGGCTGTATATGTTGTATTTTTGGTTGAGCCAGCCACTTAAAAGATTTTACCGAGCTTTGTTTTTGTACGTCACCGTCAATTATTACTTTAAATTCTTTTGTTCCTAATCCTGTTTTTGGAGTTAGATAAGGAATTTGAGATATATCTTCATAATTTGGGTTTGTAGTAAACTTATTTGCAAAAAATTCTGTAATTTGACCTATCTGAGGAATATAGGAAGTAACTTTATTCACAGAAAACTCACCTATCGGTCCTAAAACACTTACGATATCATCAGAAATTCTTCCCAATATTGTTAAACTGGCGGTATTATCCGGCAAATAATATCTGCCTGTTATATATAAACTCATTGAAGGTCCTGAAGTTTTAATCCAATCAATATTTGCCCAACCGTTTGATAAATTTACTTTACCCCTCATATATTTATAAACACCTGTATTTTTAACAGTAATTGCTTTTATAACTAAGTTTAAAGATCCTTTAAAAATATTATTTGAAAGAACATTCTGAGCATAAAGCAAATGCTCAAATTTTCCTAAAACACCCATTTTTCCGTTAGAGATTATAAAATTTGTATTTCCTTTTAAGCTTTCCGATATTTCATTTTTAGAATATCCCCTCATTGAAACTTTACCATCAAAATCAAGTTTCCCGTTAATATCGTCATTTCTGCCTGTAAGAGCTGATATTGCAGGATTTGCACTTAAACCCCTTCCTTGCATATCAAAATTTGTTTTTTTATTTTTAAACTCATAGCTTATATTACCGCCTATTTTTCCCAAATAAGATTCTCCAAGCAGATTATCAAGATATAAAATTTTATTTTTTAAAGAAATATCCGAGGTAATATTACTTGAATTAATTCGGCCTGCTCTAAACTTATACACCTTACTGCTTCCATCTAAAATAGTTAAATTTAAATTAGTATTATTTGGTAAAGTTTTAATAATAGGAATTATTGAATTTAAGTTAATATTGCTTGCATTAAAATTAACATTTCTGGCTATAAGCCCTTTTGAAAAATCTTTATTTATTTTTGCAGTAAAATTCATAAAAGAATCTGCCAGTTGGAGCTGCTCACAATTAATATCTATATTCTTATCTACTTGTAAAGCAATATTTTTAAAAATCATTGACATTGAAGGAATATTTATTAAAGGAATCGTAAAACCTCCCTTAATCTCCGGCTTATTTAAACTTCCGTTTAAAGTCAAATTGCCTTTTAATATTATGTTAGATCCGGCATAACCTGAAATAGGTACTGAAATTTGTTCAGGAATGCTTATTTTTACAGAATTCATTACAGGTTTTGAGTTTAAGTTTGATATCTTGCCGGATAAGGTTGTTTTTATTTTATCCATATACAAATAAGTTTTTTCTATATTCAAATCTTTTTTATCAAAATTTAAATTTAATTTAGGAACGGAAATTACTGCTCCGGCAGAAGGAATAATTTTTAAGTCCGCTATTTCGGCTTTTCCCTGATTTTGTTTATTATAAGTTGTATTAATAACCGCTTTTGGAAGCTTAATCTGTATTTTTGTTTTTTTATTTTTTAAATTAACATCACTTATAATTACATTAACTTTTGAAACAGCCCTATCCAAACGACCTTTAACAGATGTCTTTATATTTACTTCTCCTTTAAAAATATCATTTTCTTTAAGAATTTTTGTTTGTCCTGCTGATAACAAAACTCCTTTCAATTGAAGATTTTTAGCTAAAATGGCTATATCCGCAACTGCATTTTTATCAATGCACCCTTTTATACTGATTGGCTGGCCGTTAAACTTAGCAGTAGCTTTTTTTATCTGAACCGCATTTTTGGAAAAATCAATGTCTGCATTGATAGAACTTAATTTTACCTTGTATATTTTGTTTATTATATTCGCATCTTTAATTTTTAAATATCCGCTTGATTCAATTTTTTTAAAATCACTTTTTATTTTAAAATCTGCCTTTATAACTCCATCAGCATCTATATTTTTTATTTTTTTTACACCAAAAGGCTTTGATATAGTCTTTGCTACCAAAATAACATGTTTAATATTTAACTTATCACTTATAACACGCAAATCAATTGATTTATTTTTGCCGGATTTATAGCTACCTGTAACAATAACTTTTGAATCTTTATCAACATGCAAGCTAGCATTAATTTTTGCTTTATCTTCTCTAAAATACATTTTTAAAGTGCTTTTCGGAAAAACTTTATTCCCTAAAACAAAAGATATTTTGTCTATATCCATTTTTCCATAGATATTTGAATTATTCAGTATTTTTAAGTCCGTATTAATGTTAGCTTTGATATTGTATTTATGTAAATCTTCAAAGATTTTTATAATATCGGTTTTTTGTTTATCATTTTTAGGAAAAACCTCCGAAAAAACATTAATATTATAAGAAATTTGCTTACGATCGTTTAGGAATAAATCTCCCTCAGATTTAACTTTTATTTTTTTATCTAAAATAAAATCAGAAATTTTTAAGTTATTTCCTTTTACAGTATAATTGTTGTTTTTTTTAATGAACGAAATTCTGTATTTTTTAATAAAAATATCAGAAAAATCAGGTGAAAAAGTGAAAGATGAAGGATGGTTTCCAGAAAACAATTTTTTGCCCGTTTTTTGTTTACTAAAATCAATATTTGCCAAAACCTTATCAGCTTGGATTTTATTCACTTTTATTTTTTTTAAAAGTAGATTAAAAAGCGATATATTTACCCCTAATCCGTTAATTTGAGCAAATTTTTCACCTGTTGGATATTTTAAGTCTGCTTTCTCAATTAATGCACCTGCGGACAAATTCCATGCGGTTTTAATTTTTAAGTTTTTCAGCTCAACTTCAATCCCCGTGTTATCTTGGATAATTTTTGTTATTTTTGAAGAATATTGGTTTAAATCTATTACGTAGGGTACTACAAATAAAAACGCCAAATAAATTATGACGAATATTGATAAAATACTTAATCCGACTATTTTTAATACTTTCATAAATTCCTTCTAGCTCCTTTTATAATAGCATATATAAAAGGATTTTATCGGGGATTTTGTAACAAATTCTTAAACTTTAGTCAATTATTTACTTTAAGTTTCATTTATTGAAAAAACAAGGCATATTAATTACTGATAAATATTATAATGAATATAAAACAAGGTTTTTTTGTTTAAACAAGTTCAAAAAACTATCCCCGGGCATTTGGCAGAAATCGAAATAAATTTTAGGCAACTTAAATCTCCTTGTATTATCTTTTTTTTTAACATAAAATATTATGTAAGAGGGGGATTAAATCTAATATAATATTTATAAAATCCCTCTTTCTTTATGTTATGCAGAGCAGGCTTCAGCCATCAAAGAGGTGATATGACAGAAAAAATGAAAACAAATATCTTATCAAAATATACGGAAACAGCCGCAGGCTTGTCTTCCGCTCATACTATAGGAATTACGGGGAAAAAAATTGAGGCAAAAAATCTCATTAAAATCTACGGGGACCGAAGCGTTGTAAATGATGTTTCTATTGAGGTTAATAAAGGTGAAGTCGTTTGTCTTTTAGGACCGAACGGAGCAGGTAAAACAACTACTTTTTATATGGTTGTAGGTTTAGTTAAACCAAACGGCGGACAGATTTTTCTTGACGGTCAGGATATTTCAGCATGGCCTATGAATGAACGCGCAAAAGCCGGCATCGGATATTTGCCTCAAGAAGCTTCTATTTTCAGAAAATTAAATGTTCAGGACAACATCAAGCTTGTTCTTGAAATGAATGAAAAACTTACTGTTGATGAAAAGAAAAAAAAGCTTGAAGAATTACTTGCAGAGTTCGGAATATTGAAATTAAGAAATGAGTCTGCAGTTTCGCTTTCAGGGGGAGAAAGAAGAAGGGTAGAACTTGCAAGAGCACTTGCCGCAAGCCCTGATTTTATCCTTCTTGATGAACCTTTTACCGGAATAGATCCTATTGCTATCGGCGAAATCAAAGAAAATATAAGAAAACTTTCCGATGAGAAAGGATTAGGAGTATTAATAACAGACCATAATCCTAAAGCAACTCTTTCTATTACCGATAGAGCTTATGTGATTTTTGACGGAAAAATTAAAATTCAAGGAAACAGTGAAAATGTAGCGAATGACCCTATTGCCAAAGAATTTTATTTAGGAAAGGATTTTGAACTTTAATGAAAATTCTTTCAAAAATAAAATTATATGACCGCTACATTTTTGAACAAGTTTTTATGACGACTATGGTCGCTATTTTACTTTTCACTGTAATTTGGATAGCACCGGAAATGCTTTTGAATACTATCCGAAAAGTATTGGAAGGCGGTTATACTGTTAAAACAGCTATTCTGGTAATTTTTTATGAGTTGCCGAATATTTTAGGAAAAGCCTTTCCTGTCGGACTGCTATTAGGCTCATTATTTACTTTTGATAAATTAAGCAAAGATTTTGAACTCACGATTTTTAGGATAGCAGGACTTTCTTTTTGGAGAATTCTTGCACCTGTTTTAGCCCTAAGCATTATAATAACAGCATTTTGTTTTGTAACTTATGACAAGTTAATTCCTTTTTCAGCTGATAAATTGGTTAATATAAGAAGAGAATACAGTCCTTCCCAGTATATTTATACTCAAAAAGATGAAAAAGGGCGTCCGACTTTAGGTGTTGTTGTTTCAAGATTTAATCAAAGCAAAATCTCAAAGGTTATAGTTTTAGATTTTTCAGACAAAAATTATTCTGATTTACACGCATTATCGCATATTTTTGTGGCAAAACATGCCCAAAATTACAGCAATAAGTGGACATTAAAGGATGTTATAGAATATAAAATTTCAAATGACGGAATTTTTGAAGAAATTAATAATTTAAAAACTCTGGATATTTTACATGGAAATGCGGCTAAAAATGCTTACAAATTGATGATGTATTCATTAAAAAGAGATAGGGAAATAAATAACAAAAATTTATGGAAATATGTTCGTCTCTTGAAAAAAGAAGGTTTGGAAGAAGAGTACAGATTTATGCTAAATAAATATTTTCAGCGCTTTACTCAACCGTTTGTATGTATTTTACTTGCTGTTTTAGGATGCTTATTAGGATTCAGCAAACCCAGAGAACAGCGTTTAATAGGTTTTACTATTGCGATAGGCTGTATATTCCTTTATTATATAACTTTGCCGTTTTTTGATTTATTGGCAGAAAAAGGGGTAATACATCCCTTGATTACGGCAACTTTTCCTCCATTGGCTTTCTTGGGTGCAATATGGGGTATTTACAAATCCAAAGATTTATAAAAAAGTGAAAAGTGAGAGGTGAAAAGTGAGAAGATTTTGTTTATTTTTTTTATTTTCTATTGCTTTAATCCCTGCGGCCCGGGTGTTTTGTAAGCCTGTTACAATCAACTGCAATAACGGTATTTACCATATAATTCTGGACGGTAAAAATACAGCTAAAAAAGTTCAGTTCATCTCAAGCGGATCGCTTATAACAAATAAAGAAGCGCATTTAAAATCAGGTTCTCTTTTAACAATAAATGCGGGTTTCTTTGACCCTAATAACCAAAAAACAATCTCTTACATTGTAACTGATAGGAATACAGCAGCCGATCCGCTACTTAATGAAAATTTATTAATGAATCCTGTTTTAAGACAAAATATTGATAAAATAGTCAACCGTACAGAATTTAGAGTTGTTGAGTGTGACGGGAAATACCATTATGATATAGTTGCGCATAAAGCTCCTGTCGATTTTGCGTGTTCAATAAAAACCTCTGCTCAGGGAGGACCAATGCTTTTGCCTGAGTTAAAACTTGAAGAAGAGTTTTTTATCGTAAAAAATTCTGACGGTAAAATTGTAAGAGAATCTGCGTCTGTGCTTAAAAAAACAGCAAGGACAATCATCGGATTAAAAGGAAAAGAAATACATATTTTAATAATCACAAATAAAAACCCGAAAACTATTTATGAAGCAAGGGATTTATGCAAAAAATTAGGACTCGAGCGAGCAATGGCATTTGACGGCGGAAGCTCAACTTCTTTAAATTATAAAAACTTGATTGAGGTAGTTTCAGCCTCTGACACCTGCGGAAGAATGCTAAAATCTTTTATGATTTTTAACAGAAAATAAAATCTTTAATTTTAATGTTAATAATTGTAAATTCATCTTAAAAAACAGGCATGAACCTTTTTGCGTAAATTTTTATATAAATAGAAAGGTTTATTAATGGGAATAATCAATTCAATTGGGGAAATAAATAAAAACAGTTCAAACTTTAAACAATGGGAGATTGAACAAGAAAATATTGATGCGAAACGCGAAGAGTTGAATAAAAGAAAACCGCCTACTCAAGAAGAACTTAAAAAAGCTAAAAAATTAGGTGAAACAATAATGGATGTTGTTGATGTAATGGATCAACATTCAGAAGATATAGCTGAAAACGTTGAAACAGCAACTATAGGACCATTATCTTCTATTCCGATACTCGCTACTTTATTAAGTTTCTTTGGTATAGGAAAATTTATAATAAACCCACAAAGCAATAAAATCTCTGAAATACAAAAAAAATTTGTTAAAGATAACGAAGAAAAAATTAAAAAATTAGTTGAAAACTTTAGAAAAGAAAGCCCTCTAAATAAAGGGTTAAAAGACGTTCAAATTCTTAATAAACATGTACTTAAAACTATTAAAGCATCTGAACCTCTAAAAAAAGAAGCCGAAGTTCTCATAAAAGAGCTATCACAAGCTATAAAAAACCCTGCATTCAAAATAAAAATAAGTTTACTTATACCTCTTTTAACCGGAATAGGATCTTTTGTTGCAGGAAATGTTTTTGCAACAAAACTACAGGTTGGCAGTTCAAAAATTGCACGTTTCCAAGCGAGAAAAGTTCTGGAAGATCCTAAATATTTCGTTAGCTATACGCCCGAGCAAATTGAAGAAGCAAAAAATAATTTAAAAGCAAACAAAAATAAAAAAAGCAAAAAGAAAAATAAACTAAAAGTCGACAAATTAAAAAACGGTATGTTTAGGGGAATAGCAAGCATCATAAGAGATAATAAAGCCTACAGCAAATGGAGAAAAAGTGATGACGCTAAGCCTGAAAAAATAGACAGACATTTGACTCAAGAAGAACTTGAAAATGCACAAAAAGATAAGGAAATTATTCAAAGAGTAGTTAAAAAAATTAATAATAAAGCAGAAGTTTATTCCGAGAATATGGAAGTTGCCGCTAATGTTTTGCTTAACGGGACTCCTGTTTTGGGTGGTGCTGTTGGTTGGGTTGTTTCAGCTATACTAACCGCCACAAAAATCCTTCCAAACATGGTCAAAAAAATGGTAAGTAAATATGGTGATGAAAAAGCGCAAGAAGCCTACAAAAAAATGATAGGACTTCCTAAGGATGTTTCATTAACTAGAAAAATTAACCATTTAGGTAAATTTACAAAAAATTTAATGTCGTCAAATGTTAATAACCAAATTACGTTATCAAAATGGGGTAAAATTGGAGAAATGTTCAAAAAAATATCCACTGTAGCTTTATCAACAAAAATAGGCAGAAATTTATCTTTTGAATTTATTGGCGGATTTATAACAGGTCTGGCAGGAATGGTTCTAGGTTTAAAACTGCAAAAAGCCTCTGCACGTGCCGGCAGATATGTTGCCAAAAGAGAATTAGAAAAAAATCCTCAAAACTTCATCGGTTACAGTGATAAAGAACTTAGTGAAGTGCAGAATGTATCTGCAAAGCAGAAAACAAATAAGCTAAAAGAATATCTTTTATTCTTGCCTAATGTCATAAAACAGTATTTTGAATATCAAAAATACAAAAAAACTACATTAAAACAAGAAAAAGTACTAAAAGAAGAGTTGACAAAACTGGAAGTCACAGATAAACAATTAAAAGATGCAAAAAATCTTCAGCGTAAAATATTTAATACTTTTGAACAAGTAGATGATAAATCTCAAGAATATTCAGAATCTGTTGAAGCAGCTTGTGAAATTGCTCAGCCGTTTGCCATGTTGGGTGGAATATTGACTATGATTTCTCCTTTAATAGTTTTCGGGGTACAAGCCGCAAGAGGAAAAGTAAGTGTAAAATCAGTAGTTAGCAAGATTGTAAGCTTTTTAGGCGGTTCGTCAAAAATAATTAATAAAAAATTCTTTAAAAATTATTTGAATAATGCTGCAAAGAAAATTCCAACCATCGTTCAAAATGCAGAAACTGAAGAAAAAATATTTAAACAGTTATTAAAAGATATTAACCTAAATAAATTATTCGCTAAAGGAAATGAATTAAATTTTGGAGATTTCTCCAAAGCCCTAACTAAAAATATAGATAATTTAAACGAAAAAGAATTTAATTTGATAATTCAAAAACTTAAAGAATTCCCTTTCCTTAAAGGTAATAAAATATTTGAAGAAATATTAAAAACCACTAAAAAAGATCAAGCCGTTATGTTACTTGAAATTTTAAATAAAAACTTTGGAAATCAAAAATTACCGACTATAGATGTAAATAAAAAACTTGGAAACTTTATTGAAAAAATAGGCAAAATGTCTGATACGGAGGTCAAAGAAATGACAGCTAAAATGGCTAAAAAAGTATATAATTTTAAACTTTTGAGAAGTCTTGATATCGCATCAATGGACAAAGCATATTTTGAAAAAATTCTTCCAAAAGTTCAAAAAATGCTTAATAATCTTCCTCAAAAAGAAGTTAAGAATATTATCGAAATTGCAATTGAAGAATTTAATAAAAATCCTGATGAATTTATTAAAGCTGCTAAAAATGGAAGTATAGCAAAAATATTAATGACAAAAGGTTTAAAAACAGCTTTAAAAGCAGCAGGTGTAAGCTGGGTAGCGCTTAACATAGCAATGATTTTTGTAATTGAATCCTGGTTGGCGGATATGCAGTTAAAAGGAGGCAGACTAGGTGTTATGAAAGCTCTTGAAGCATTAAAAGATCCAGAATACTACGCCAATTCAGAACCCGATGACAATAAAAACAAAAAATAGCAAATAAAAATCTGCTTTCTAAAGCTTGATAAAAAGTTTTAATTACAAAAATTATTTAACTCTGCTTCTACCAAAGAACTTTTGTATTCCTGAGATTCTTTAACCTGAGATAAAAAATTCTTGTAAGAATTTGTATGCAAAGCTTTTGAGACTTCTGTATTTAACATAAATTCAATCTTGTAATCTTTTGTTCCTTTTTCTGTAACTTTAATCATTTCACATTCAGAAAAAACGTTTAGTAATTCAATAATTGTTTCCTTTGTTTGAGCCAGAAAAGCGGCACTGCGCTCCAGATTAAAAATACCGTTTTTATTGTTATAAGCAAACTTTAACATTCCTGAAAAAGTTTTTAAAAATTCTTTCTCATCCAGATTTTTTAACTCGTAATTCATAAAATGCACCACTTCTGGCGCTGCTTTGTGAAGAATTTCATCAAATATTTCCTGACTTGCAGGATAATCAAAAAACATTATTGCATCACATTTTGCAATATTTTCTCTGTTACAAACTCTTTCGCTTAAGACTTTGTAAGGTTTTAAGCATTCTAAAACACTTTTTTCTTCAGCAAAAACAGCAATATTCAGTTTAGAACTTTTAATATAATCTTCAACGCTTGAAAAAATTGCCTTCTTTTTGCGATGGTCATAGATTTTTATCCCCAAGACTTCATCTTGTTTACTTTCAGAATCGTCTTCTAAATTATCGGCATGAACATCCTTCAATATTAATTGAATTGTAGTCGAACCGTTAAAAGTATTTAATTGGGGGCAAAACGCTATATCAAGTTTATCTCCTGTTACAAGCGAAATATCTCCCTTTGACCACCAGATACAGTCATAAGTATTATGCCCGGAATCTTCCACCACCAACTTAAGATGATTTTTATTTGAACCCATCAACTTCTTCTGAAGTAAAGTAATATTATTCAAAACAAAAACAGGATTAGGGTTTGCCGCCCCAAAAGGCTGTAAACGTTCAATATCAGAAATTAAGTTTCCGTCAATTTCATTCGGCTCAAGAATTAAATCAAAATATAAAACAGGATTAAGTTTTTTACCTTCTAAAATTTCATTAATAGTGCTGTTTAAAACTTTTTTGACTTCCTCAAACGTAACTTTTTCTGCATCAAAAGAAAGTCCGCCGGCCATTGCATGCCCGCCAAACCCGTCAAATAATTCAGCATTAGCGCAAAGTACATCATAAATATTTACTTCTTCTATTCCTCTTGCAGAACACCTTACTTGCTTTGTCTCTTCGCTAAAAGTCATTAAAAATACAGGTTTATAATATTTTTCAACCAATTTTGAAGCAACAATCCCTATAATTCCTATATGCCACTTCGGATTAAAAAGAATTATCGAATTATCATTATTCCCCTGATTTTTAAGCATTTCTTCCGCTTCAAGGAAAGTGCTTTCACAAAGTCCCTGTCTCACTTTATTAAAATTATTCAAAGAGATAATTGACATTTCTATTTCCTGTTTATTATCCGAAATAAGAACTTTAAGCGCGTCTTCAATAGTATCAAGCCTTCCTGAAGCATTAATTCTTGGCGCAACACCAAAAGCAATTTGTTCTGAAGTTATCCCCTGTTCTAAAACATATCCTGCACTCTCAAGCAATTTTTTAAGCCCGAAGTGTTTACCGCTTGAAATTAATTGAAGACCTTTTGTAACAAAATATCTATTTTCACCAATTAAAGGAACAATATCAGAAATTGTTCCTACAGCTACATAAGACAAAATATCATAAATAAAATCCAGCTTTTTATAATATTCTAAAAGTGACTGAGCCAGTTTAAATGCAACACCCACTCCGGCAAGATAAGTTAAATTTAATATTTCTTTCGAAGAAAGTTTTTCATCCAAAGCATTTTGAGCCTTAGGGTTAATTATTGCAAAAGCCGGCGGTAATTCTTCAGGAGCTTCATGGTGATCTGTAATTATCACATCAATTTTAAAACTGTTTATAAATTCTACCTGTTCAACATCACTTACCGCACAATCACATGTAACAATTACTTTCGGTTTTTTAGAAGCCATTATTTTAACAAGGGATTTTACATTGAGCCCATGCCCGTCTTTTTCTCTATCAGGAATAAAATAATCTACGCTTGCTCCTAATTCTTTAAACGTTCTTAGCAATAGGGCTGTTGAAGTTACACCGTCTGCATCAAAATCCCCGTAAACAAGTATATTTTCTTTATTATCAACTGCTTTAACAAGTCTTTCAACCGCTTTTTGCATATCTGTAAAAGCTTTAGGATGTGTTAATTTTGTTTCAAGGGGATTTAAAAACTCTTTGATTTCGTCAGGCTTTGTTATTCCACGAGCTGCTAAAAGTCTTTCAATCAAAGACTTTGAGCTTTCAGAATTTTTATTCATTATCCATTCTTTTTGCATATTAAAATTATCCCCTACTTTTAAAGTTTAACAAGAACAAAAATATTTTTAAATATTAAATATTGTAAAAATATTAATTAATCCCCGCAAAAAAAAAAATTTACGATCTTTATATAAGTGGAATTAAGATTAGTTTTTTAGAAAGTAGAGGAAGAAGAATTATGAAAATTACACCCATAAATTATGGTTATGTTGACCATAAAAAAAACCAGCTGAATAATAATCCTCAGTCACAACCGGCCTTTAGGCGTTATATTGTGGATGAGAGAAGTTTTAAAGAATTAGGACAAAGTTTTTTATCACAGAAATTCTCTGAAGAATTTATTAAAAACTTTTTTGAAAAAATGAAATCTTTGGGATCTAAAATTAAAAAAATTAAACATTTAGAAAATGAAGATGTAATAATACTTTTTGGAAATTTTAGAAAGAAATTTTGTATTCATTTTTTTGATGTTGAAATAAAACTAAAGAACTATGATGGAATAACAGAAACAGGGAGGGTTAATACCGGGGCATTCCGTCCTTTTTGCAATAACGCCAAAGAAGCAACTATAGCCAGAAGGACTTTTAAGGCCATTAAAAAAGCCGGCAAAAGAATGGAAGAAAATCCTGATTATTTAGGCTTTAAAAAGAAAGAATCAGTAAGTAAAATTAATACATTTGCAACTGAAGCAGCAGATTCAATAAATTCTTGATTATTTAACGAAGCGGCCGGACTCAGAAGTCCGGCCGCTTGGTTTCGTATATTTTAATTATCTGCAATAACATCTGTTTCTGTTAATCATATCTTGCAAAATTTCATTTGCTTTTTTAAGTTGTTTGTCATCTTTCTTTTTAATATCCTCATCAGACAATTCGACAACAATATCAGGCTCAATTCCTTTTTTATTAATATCAGTACCGTCCGGTGTCAAATATTTTTGAATTGTGATATTAACACCTGAATTGTTTGGCAATCTGTTAATTTCCTGAACCAGACCTTTTCCAAAAGATTTTTCACCTACAATTACTGCACGCTTATTATCTTTCAATGCTCCGCTCATAATTTCACTTGCACTTGCTGAACCTTTATTAATTAAAATAACTAACGGTTTATTTGTAATAAAGCTTCTGCTTGCTCTCTGAGTTTCTTTATATCCATCCCTGTCAACAGTGCTAACAATTATACCTTCAGGTAAAAGCAAATTTGAAATATAAATTGCATTGGTTAAAAGACCGCCGGGATTTGAACGAAGGTCAATGATATAGCCTTTTTTATTGCTATTTTGAACAAGAATATCTTTAAATTCTTTACCTGCATTTTTGCTTATAAAAGAACTTAATCTTATATATGCTATATCGTCATTTAATTTAACGTCATTAGGGATTTTTGTTGAAACGGCTTTCAATTCAATTTCTTTTCTAACAATTTTATACGGTTTAATTTCATTTTTTCTTTTAATTAAAAGGGTAACGGTAGTTCCTTCCTCTCCGCGGATTTTGTCTGCGGCATTATCAATTGTAACACCTTTTGTACTTACACCATCAATTTCAATAATTTCGTCATCCGCTAAAAGACCTGCTTTTTCAGCCGGAGAATCTTCTATCGGAGCAATCACCATTAATTTTCCGTCTCTTGTAGCAATTTGTACACCGATTCCTTTTAAAGAACCTCTTATTGAACTGGTTTCGTCTGCAAAATCTTTTGGATTTAAAAATTTGGTATAAGGATCATCAAGACTTGCAACCATTGTTCCTATTGCAACATAAGCATCTTCATTTGTCTTAATATACTTGTCATATTTATATCTCCAAATATTCCAATCTTGCATGTTATTTGTTTGATCTACATATTTTATATTAATTAATCGCCAAACGCTCTCGTACAAATCGGTTGGTTGATATGCTAATACTATATTGCTGAAAATAAAAGAGAAAATAATCCCTAACAAAACCATAACCGGTACACGTTTTTTAAAATCCTTTTTCAAAATCATTAAACTTTACTCCTCAAATTCTAACTAGATTGAAATAATTTTACCCTCTAATAATATTATTACACACATAAGTATTAAGATGTAATTTTTAAAAAAATGTTTCAAGAAATTGTAATATTTTTTTTTTGAGGTAATATAGGTTTGTTAACATAAATTCAGATAAGTGAGGAAAGATTTATGCATGAATACGTATTTAAAATGAAAAAAGGTGAAATCGAAATTGAACTTAAATCTGATGATTTAGAGTTTGTAGAGCAACAGCTTAACAAATGGCGTGAAGACATTATGATGCAAAAAAGTCAAAGCAGTAACTAAGGATTAAAAATGTCAAGATACACTTTTACATTTAAAAAAGACGATGTATTCGTTGAATTTACAACTGAAGACAGAGACGTAGTTGAAAAACAGTTCCAAATTTGGGTTGCTGATGCAGATGAGTATGCACGCAACGGTAAAGTTAAATATCAAAAAAAAACTAGTACATCAAACATCGAAACCCAAAAAGCAGTTTCTGAACCTGTTATAATTGAAAATAAGCCAAAAGAAAAAGAACAAGAGTCTTCATATGACAAAGAGTCAGCTCATATAAAGACTATTAATTCTATTCAAAGCGAACAATTAACAGTCGAACCGAAAGAAGAAAAAGAGGAAATAAAAGAAGAGGTAAAAGAAGAACAACCTCAAGAAATAAAAATTCCTGTATCAAACGATTTTGAGGCTGTTTTAGGTAAAACTATGGAAAATCCTGCTTTTGAGCCGGATAAGATAAAAGATCAAATATTTTTAAACTTAGTGAAATCAAAAAATACAAATGATAAATTTCATTATTTGATAATTACAGCTTATTACTTGTCAGAATTTGAAAAACTGGAAAGGTTTTCGCTAAAACAAATTAACTCAAAAATAATGCAAAATTTATCCGAAGTGATAGATCATACAACATTGCAAGAAGCTTTAAGCCAGAATTTCCTTGAATTGGTTCCTGATTTAACAGGAACATCAGAAGTTGCAGAATATAAGCTAACATCTTTAGGTGAAGATTTTTTTGCAAATAAAATATAAAAAAGTACTGGACAGGAAGTTTTTTTTATATTAAAATTAAGTACAGGCTTGGTTTTTACTATTGTAAGCCAATGTTTTGATAACTACATAAGCCATGCCTTGGTGGCAAGGACTCCGCTTTTTTGATTGAGTATCAAAAAAGAAGGAGGGAAGGTTAGACGCTGCGTCTACCGATTCCGCCAAGGTAAACAAACAATTTAATAACCACATAAACCATGCCCTGGTGGCAAGGACTCCGCTTTTTTGATTGAGTATCAAAAAAGAAGGAGGGAAGGTTAGACGCTGCGTCTACCGATTCCGCCAAGGTAAACAAACAATTTAACAACCACATAAACCATGCCCTGGTGGCGGAATCGGTAGACGCGTTGGACTTAAAATCCAATTGGGTTAATACTCAGTGCCAGTTCAAGTCTGGCTCAGGGCACCATTTAAAAGACATTTTCTTCAAAATGTCTTTTTTTTCTTTTAGCTTTGATATAAACATGCCAAAATTGTTAAAAAAAAGAAAGCGGATTAAGTTGTTAACTCGCTTTCAGGTTGATTGATCGGACTTATTTGTCCGATAGCATGGTTGTTATTTTTATTTATTATCCAAAGCATCAACTCCGGGAAGAATTTTTCCTTCAATAAATTCTAAACTTGCCCCTCCTCCGGTTGAAATATGAGTAAACGAGGTTTCATCAAGTTTATATTTTTTAACCGCAGCAACTGTATCTCCACCGCCAAGAACACTTACTGTACCGTTTTTGGTTGCTTCTTGAACTGCTAATGCTACTGCCTTTGTACCTTCTGTAAATTTATCAATTTCAAATGCACCTACAGGACCGTTCCAGAGGATTGTTTTAGAATTCTTGATTACTTCAGTGAATTTTTTTATTGTTTTTTCACCGGCATCAACACCTTCCCATCCATCAGGAATAGCTGTTGCTTCAACAACTTTTACATTTGCATCGGGAGAAAAAGCATCAGCAACTAAAACATCTTCTGTCAAAACAAAATTAACACTTTTTTCTTTTGCTTTTTCAACAATTTTTTTTGCGGTTTCAATTTGGTCATCTTCGCAAATTGAATTTCCAACACTATAACCTTCAGCTTTAACAAAAGTATATGTCATACCGCCGCCTACTATTAAGTTATCAACTTTATCAAGCAAGTTTTCTAGAACACCGATTTTTGTTGAAACTTTTGCACCGCCGACAATTGCAGTGAAAGGTCTTTGCGGGTTATTCAAAGCTCCGCCCAAACATTCAAGTTCTTTTTCCATCAAAAGCCCTGAAACGGCAGGATGTAAAAGATGTGCAACACCTTCTGTTGAGGCATGCGCTCTGTGTGCAGCGCCAAAAGCGTCATTTACGTAAAAATCAGCCAATTCTGCAAGTTTTTTCGCAAATTCAGAATCATTTTTTTCTTCTTCCTTGTAAAAACGAATATTCTCAAGCAGAGCAACCTGCCCGTCTTTCAATTTGGAAATACCTTCTTTTGCAATGTCTCCTATGCAATCAGTTATAAACAAAACATCTTCACCTAAGACTTCAGATAATTTTTTCGCAACAGGCGCAAGTGTAAATTCCATGTTTTTTTCGCCTTTTGGTCTGCCAAGATGAGCTGCAAGTATTATTTTTACTCCTTTTTCCTGTAAAAACTTTACAGTAGGAATAATAGCCTGAATTCTTGTATCATCGGTAACATTTTTATTTGCATCCAAAGGCACATTAACATCAACTCTTACAAGAGCCTTCTTGCCTTTAATATCTCCTAAATCTCTGATTGATTTTTTCATTTTTTTACCCTTACACGAAAACTTTTCAGTTTCGCCCTTCCTATATTTATGTATAACGCTAAAACATTTTATTATCGGGCTTACCAGATTAATGCGCTCTCTGCTTATATCTTCGTCTCTCTAATCTTCTGAGATGTGCTCACTCGCATCTTTTTTGCCAGATAGCTTTTTTTATAGATAATATCTTCCTCTCATTTATTATTTTACAGGCTAAAGATATTTAGTAAAGAAGAAAATTTATTTTTTTATTCGTCTATAAAAGTTTAAAATTTCCTTCAAAATTTCTTCTTTAGAATCAAAAACCCTAAATAATTTATCTAAAGAATATCTTAAAGCTTTTGAATCAGAAAGGTCTTGCACTTCCCATAATAGTAACGGTTTTTGCCCTACTTCAGGTCTTGGTACCTTAAATCCAATGAAGGAAATTCAAAATTATTTTTAAAACCAGCATTATCTCTTTTATTAATTAGGGTAACTCCTTTTATCATTATAAACACTTCTCCTAATAACTATTCATAATGTTTTATGACTAAACGTAATTTATTTTGCCAATTTATTAAGAATATTTTACAAATGCAAGTTTTTTAAAGAAGTTTAAAGTAACATGTTAATAATAAAAACATGTTAATTAATTGTTGGGATGGAGATGTTACAAAATAGTTTTGAATTAACTGATTATAATTTTTATTCAAAAAGACATGAAATGGAGTTAATTACTACCATTGTTGAGTCTTTAAAACAAATTATAGAAGAAGATAAGAAAGAAAAACAGCCGCTTTTTATAAAAATAAACGACAGTTTTATTATGAACATTGCAAGAACAGTTATCAAAGAAAAGAAAAAAACTTTTCTTATAGGAATTGCAGGGGAATCTGCCTCAGGCAAAACTACTTTTGTGGATAATACAGTTAAAGCGTGTGTTAAAGATGAAATTGAAGGAATTTATACCGTAATTAGCTGTGACGATTATTTTAAAGATACTTCAAAAGAGCTTAAAGCAGCAGGAAACTACGAAAAACTTTTTAAAACGGGTTTTAGTTTTGATACACCTGATGTTATAAATTTAGACCTGATGAAAAAACATTTAATTGACTTAAAAAAAGAAAAAACAATCATTTCACCCCGTTATGATTTTGTAACCTGCGTTTCATCGCTTGACGGCGAAATTAAAAAACCCGCAAGAGTAATCTTGAATGAAGGTTTATATGTCCTTAACCAAGGTCTTCGGGACATAATGGATATTAAAGTTTATGTATTTACTCCGATTGAAATTATAAAAGACAGATGGTATAAGCGAGCAGCTTCGCGCGGAAAAACAGGACTGGCAGCCGACTTACAATTTAGAGACGTTAATAAAACAGCACAAGAATTTATTCGTCCTGCAATGAAAATATCTGATGTTATTATCAATGGCATGGTTGATGTTGATTATATAGAAATAATTACAGATAAAATTTTTAGCATGGTTGATGCCCTTTATTGAAGAAAATAAAAATCAAGCCGGAGCAATAACCCTAAATTTGCAGGAGCATTTGGAAGAGCTTATACAAAAATAAAAGAAGAATTTAAAATATTAAGTAAATAATCAACTATCTTCTTCTCTAAATTTATTGAAAAGTAGTTATTAATCTCTTTTATAAAATAACAGGGGCTTGTAACATTAATTTCGATTATTTGCTCATCAATTACGTCTAAACCGGCCATAACTATTCCCATAGAATTCAGCTTTTGTGCAACTTTTTTGAATTTAATTTTTTCACTGTCAGTTAAAGTAGTTTTTTTAATAAATTCATCACTGTGGGTATTGAATTTAAAATCATCTCTGCTTGGAAGTTTAACAACACATTCGTGTAAAACTTCTCCGCCTAAAATTAAAACCCTTTTATCGCCAAATTGAGCATTTGAAAGGTATTTTTGAACCATTATGAGTGTTGTTTGGTTATTTGTCATAGAATTTATAATATTATGGGTGTTTTTGTCACCGTTTTTGAGGTACATAACACCCGAACCAAAACACCTGTTCAGAGGTTTTAAAACAATTTCACCATTTTTTTCGAGAAAAGATTCTATCTCTTCTCTATTCGAGGTTACTATATTTTCAGGCATAAGTTCGCTAAATAAATTAGCGTGAAATTTCTCGTTAAAATCTCTTATTGCTTTTGTATCATTTAAAACAAGAGTTTTTTTCCTGTCAACA
Organism: uncultured bacterium; assembly: GCA_963839525.1. Taxonomy (GTDB): domain Bacteria; phylum Cyanobacteriota; class Vampirovibrionia; order Gastranaerophilales; family Gastranaerophilaceae; genus CAWIVJ01. The sequence continues at coordinate 453,169 of CAWIVJ010000007.1, forward strand.
AAGTCAAAAATATAAGTTGCATTTATATAATCTAAATCTACCGGAGGATCCGGGCGGAACATTACCAGCTTAAAGTCTTCAATTTTTAAAGTTTCAAATTTTTCTTCCAAATAAATATTGTTATTTTTCAAGAATGATTTGCTGCATTTGCAAAAAGCAATTGAACTTTGTAGACTGAGTTTTTCGTTTGTTGTTATAAAAACATCGTTATTTCGTTCTAATAATTCCTTAATCAACCAAAAATCAGTTACCAATTTGTTAAATTCAAAGTACTTAAGTTCAAGTTTGTCAATAACAAATAAAATTTTATAATTCATAAAGCCTCATTTATAAGAACAAGTCAACCAACACCCTTCTATTGCACTATATTGAAATAATTTCTAATAATAGATATTTTGTTTTTGACTTTACAAATTTTATTCTATCATCAACATTTTTGTTTAACAATGTTCTTTAGGGTTATTTTTAAGAAGTAATTAAATTTTTCTGTCTGAGCTTACGAATTTATACCTGTGTTATCGTTGCTAAGATATTTATATGAAAGAAGACTTGACGAATCAGCAGTTGAACCTGCATTTTCATCACCGTAAAATATAGATTGATTAGCCGCAGCTCTGTTGGCGAATTCTGTCTTTTTCTTCTCCATAGCAGAAGTTAAATTATAAGCATTAATTTCTGATGTGGTAACTTTACCGTCTCCATTGGCATCAATATCTGCAAAATGAGCCAAAACTTCTTGCAATGCTTCTGTGGAAAGTCCGGATGCAGCTCCAAGCTGGGTTAACTGCGCTGCCGTCATTCCCTGAGAAGTAAGTATTGACGTTAAATTTGATATTTCCGCAGAACTTATAATACCATTACCATCTTTATCAAGAGATGAAAAATTTGTTTGAATATATGATGCAAAAGTAGGATTCAAAGTATTGTTCAAAGAAGAATCTCTTCTGGCTTTCGCAATGCTTTCCTGAGTTACTCCTTTTGAAGAAGCATTTGCCAACACTGAAAAAGTACTGGTTAATCCTGATGTAATTCCTGCAAGTAATGATGATCCGCTCAGTGTGCCCATATTATTCTCCTTTTTAATTGCCAATAAATTTATTAATTTTATATCGGCTTTTTATTTGTTATATTAATAATAATTTTATAAAAATCAACCATTTTACGTAGACTAATTTTTTATAAAGAATGTTTTTGTTATAATTTAAAGGGAAATATATTAACAGGTATTATATGGATACAAAATCAGAAATCAAAGAAGAATTTTTACAACAGGCAAATTTTTTGGCTCGGGGAGCAGAAGTTTTACCCGGAGGTGTAAAAGAACTTGCTATAAAATTACAAAAGGCAAAAGAAACCGATACGCCTTTACGTATAAAATTAGGAATGGACCCGACGAGACCCGACTTGCATTTAGGTCACGCTGTTGTAATGAGAAAAATAAGAGAATTTCAAAACCTCGGACATAAAATTGTTTTAATTGTGGGCGGCGCAACCGCAATGGTAGGTGATCCTTCAGGCAAATCCGAGACAAGACCAAGATTAACAAAAGAAGACGTTGATAAAAATGCAAAAACTTATTTTGAACAAATGTCAAAAATTGTCGATGTAGATAACGCTGAAATTGTTAATAACGCTGATTGGCTTCATAAATTAAGTTTTGTTGATACTTTAAAATTATCTTCACAAGTTACGGTTGCTCAAATGCTCACACGTGATGATTTTGCAAAGAGAATTGCTGAAAACAAACCTATTTCAGTTCATGAATTCTTTTATCCTTTAATGCAGGCTTACGATTCTGTTGTTTTAGATACGGATATAGAGATTGGCGGAACAGACCAACGTTTTAATGTGCTTTTGGGCAGAGAAATCCAAAGCGCATACGGTAAAGAACATCCTCAAATGGTAATTTTACTGCCGCTTTTGGAAGGAACGGACGGTATAATTAAAATGTCCAAATCTTATCCCGAACACTGCATTTCTATCAATGAAGATCCTAAAAATATGTTCGGGAAATTAATGAGCATCCCTGATAGCTTAATAATGAGGTATTTTACTCTTTTGACAGATGTTCCCGAATTAGAATTAAAAGAAATTAAAGCACAATTAGCTTCCGGAGTTAACCCCCGTGATATAAAGCTTAAACTGGCTTACATAATTACCGAAGAATATTGCGGAAAAGAAGGAGCAGAATTCGGCAAGAATGAATTTATTAACGTTGTATCCAATAAGGGAATTCCTCAAGACATTTCTGAGGTTAAAATAGAAGCAGGTAAAAATTTAGCGGATTTACTTGTTGAATTGACTTTTGTCAAAAGCAAAGGTGAAGCAAAAAGACTTATTCAGGGCGGCGGAATAAAAATTGACGGTGAAAAAATCTCCGACATAAATTATTCTATCAACCTTGGTAAGGAAAGTGCAATTTTACAATCAGGGAAGCGTAATTTTGTAAAAGTAATAAAAAAATAATTTACAATTGTCATCCTGAACTTGTTTGACAAAGGGAGCAGACGAGGAAAGAGTCTTGTGACCCTCTCCTACACGCATGACGGATTGGAGGACAGATGATTTACAATAACATATTAGAACTAATTGGCAAAACACCGCTTGTAAAACTAAATAAGCTTAATAATACAGACTGTGAAATAGCATTAAAACTTGAATTTTTTAATCCTTCAGGTTCTGTAAAAGACAGAGCGGCTTTTTATATGCTGAATGAAGCTAAAAAAGCAGGGAAAATTAATGATAAAACTTTGATAATTGAACCAACCAGCGGAAATACAGGTATCGGACTTGCGATGTGCTGTGCAGTTATGGGGCTTAAAATTATTATAACAATGCCGGAGAATATGTCTCTTGAGCGAAGACAAATGATAAGTGCTTATGGTGCCAAACTTGTTTTGACTCCAAAAGAACTTGGTATGCAAGGTGCGGTGGACAAAGCAATTGAATTAGCCAAGGAAAACCCTAATTCTTTTATACCATCTCAATTTTCAAATCCTACAAATACTTTAGCCCACATAGAAACCACTTCAAAAGAAATTTTTGAAGATACACAAGGAAAAGTTGATATTGTCGTTGCAGGAATAGGAACTTCTGGAACAGCAATGGGTGTTTCTGAAATGCTTAAAAAAGTAAAGCCTTCTGTCAAAATTTTTGGCGTTGAACCTGCAGAAAGTCCTTTATTAACGGAAGGAATTGCTAACCCCCATAGAATTCAGGGAATCGGAGCAAATTTTGTGCCGGAACTTTATCATGCAGAGAAAATTGATGGTATAATTAAAATTCAAGCCGATGAGGCAATTGAAACAGCAAGAAATTTAGCTAAAAATGAGGGAATATTGGTCGGAATTTCATCGGGAGCTATTTTGAAAGCAGCACAAAAGTTGGCAAATAAACCGGGAAATAAAGGTAAGCTAATTGTAGCAATTATGTGTGATTTTGGCGAAAGATACCTATCTACCGAATTATTTAGTAGTTTATAAGATTATGAGGTGAGAAGGTTAAAGTTATGCTGAATAATTCAACTTAGAAATTTATAATCTTATCACGTTAGAAACTAAAAGGAGTCAAATGCTACCAAAAACACTACAAACCTTAAAAGAAGATATAGGAATAATTTATAAAAAAGATCCTGCTGCAAGAAATTTAGGGGAAGTGCTATTTTGCTATCCCGGATTTCATGCCCTTTTAATGCATAGGATTGCGCATAAACTTTGGGTTTGGAAAATTCCACTAATTCCTCGATTGATTTCTGCATTTTCAAGATTTTTAACAGGAATCGATATTCATCCCGGGGCAACAATCGGCAGAAGATTTTTTATAGATCACGGCATGGGTGTTGTAATTGGCGAAACAACTGAAATAGGGGACGATGTTCTTCTTTATCAGGGTGTAACTCTTGGCGGAACCAGCTCTAAACAGGAAAAACGCCACCCTACTTTAGGAAGAGGGGTTGTTGTTGGAGCAGGAGCAAAAGTTTTAGGGAATATTACTTTAGGCAATTATTCAAAAGTCGGAGCCGGTTCCGTTGTGATAAATGATGTTCCCGAACGTGCAACTGTTGTAGGTGTTCCGGGAAGGGTGGTACTTCAAAAAGTATTTGATGAAGGAAGCGGTCTTTTAATGCACAACAGAATACCGGATCCTGTTTCTTGTGAATTAAACCGATTGAAATATGAAGTTCAGGAATTACAGGAAATGGTAAAAAATAAAAAATAATTAAAATCTTGTAATTTTAAAAATTAAGGTTGTTTTTTAAAAAATTTTATGTAATAATAAAGTAAAGCAATCTGTTAATGATAGTTTATGCTTGTCAGAGTTGGACAGCATTTGGCTTTTAGTGAACACCTTCACGTAAGTCAATTTTTCTCTGACATGGATGTTTGTAGCATATGCAAAGAAAGAGAGATACTCAAAAGTAGTGAGTACTAACGAATTTAATTTTAAGTATATTAAGAATAGAGCAACTGCCGGCAGCTGGAGAAGAGGATACGAATGTTATCTCAAAGATTTGGTATTTGAAAAGTATCCTGAGAAAAATTTCTACAAAGCAAAGGTAAAAGGTAATTTTCAGGATTTCTATAAAACTGACTTGATTTTCAAAAAAACTGTGGTTGAAGCTCGTTGTGATTGCCCGTTAAAAGAAGAATGGTGCAAACATGCTATTG
>CAWIVJ010000008.1:0-16892 GCA_963839525.1 uncultured bacterium
TAAACTATTTTATGCAAAATTCCGTTTATAACCTTTTCCCCGATAATATAAGTTTTTTCATCACATTTTTGCAAAACAGTCTTCAAGGCGTTTTTTGAAATAACTTCTTGTGTGAGTTTGTCAATACAAAATTTGTAGTGTACCGCTTCGCTTTTATCCACTTTGTGCGGGGATTGCAAAAAGTCAGTATCACAGTTTATAAAATATTCATCATTGAGCAAATAAATTTCAGGCGAACAATTTTCAGGGCATAAAACACAATTAAAATGTTTGCTCGGAAATTCATTGAAAAAAGATTTTTCATCAAGTGATAAATATTCCCTGCAGGTAATTTTAGGCACAAGCGCTTTTCGTAAATATTTAATCAATCTATATAATTTCCCATTTTTTTAGGCATTCTTCAATAATTGCATCTTTAGCAGACGTATTTAAATTGCTAGAATTTGGTTCGGCAAATTGTATTGTTCTTTTGTTTCCCCTGCCTTCTTCAAATTTAAATTGTATGTGTATTCTTCTTGGAGTTAAATTCTTTATCCTATTTTCAAATTCATCCACCCCTAAAACATTTAAAAGACCTTTTCTTGATTTCAAGGCACTGTCTAATGTTTCATCATCGTACAAACGCCCTTCTATCCTTACAAAATCAATATCTTTTATGCCATATTTAAGTGAAGTAGCAAAATCTTCTTTTCGCATAGTTAATAATTTCTCAAGGTCAAAATATTTTTTGTTTTCGGCATTATCAAAAAAGGTTTTATCATCAAGTAAAATTTTTGCAAAATTTGCCTTAATCTCTTGTATAACTTTAAAACTCTTGCATTTTATTCTTAATCTTGCGAGTTTTGGAATATATACAAGCGTTATAGCGTTTGCTTTGCGCTGTTTTACGGTTTCAAATTTTTTACTTTCATCATTCGCAATATACTCATTTTTTATATAACCGCCGTAATTTATTATGTAAGCAATTTTATTTGGTTTCCTGTAAACATCAATTTCAACTTGCTTCCCCATTCCTTCAGTCGAGAAAAAAGCCGAAAGTGCTTGTTTAAATTCTTCCAGTTTGTTTTCAATAGGTTCTTTTTGCGCGTTGCCGTCAAATTCTTTGAAGTTGTCTATATTATCAATGTTTAGCCATTGAAAAATATCATAAATGGCTTTGTCATTTTTGATAAACACAAGACAAGCAAGCTCAAATGTATCAAGTTCACTATGCTGTATATCAAGACTGTTTGCATATTTTATCAAATCGGGTCTTGCTTTTTCGCACGCTACATCATTAATTAAGTTGAAATAGTTTTTTATTTCATCGGGGCATTTTTCATATCGCTCGCAGAATTCGTCTTCAAAATGCTCAAGGTTGATAATTTTGTCTAATCCAAAATTATCGAAAATTAGCTGCAATGTTTTTGTGCCTGTTCTTCTTGCAAAATTTTTAGGTTTAAAAGCCTTGCTTGTTTTCAAAATCATCTTTGATACATCCTCCCTGCTTATTCATTAACACGTCGGCAGATAATTTAATTTGGGTAATGTATATTATTAAATTATCTCAGCTCCCCTTACTACAATTATAATTCTAGGCTTCAAATTTTTCTTCAAATATTAACAAAAAATTAATTATTCAAGATAAAAGGTTAAAAAATGCTTAATTTTTCACGCAACATTTTTAAGTAAATAAGTTCGGAAGTTGTCAATTACATTCCATTTATTAACTCCAATTTTGACGAAGCTAAAAGGTGCAAAAAATTGCACCCCTACTTGAAAAAAGAAAGGAAATTAAAAACCAAGAGCAAAATTTTTGTGAAAATTTGCCTCTTGCCTCTTAATATGAATTTATAAAAGCATCAACATCTTGAGGCTTTCTCATATAAAGTAAACTTTCAAACTCATTGGTAGGATTTGCATAACCACCGCCAACAAACCTAAACCCATTTTCTATGTTATTTAGGATCTTAGAAAATGACGTATTCTCAGTTTCAATGTCTTTTCGCTTAACTACTATAGAGTCGGACCTTAATATTTTTGGTCCGGCATATTTTTTCCCTGTTTTTTCAAGAATAGCGATATTTGGGATATCAGTTCCCGTACCATAATAATTTGTTAATCTTAATTGTTTTTTGCCTGATAAAACACCTGCCAATTTTGTTACTGCTATTTCAAATTTTTGACTAACAGCTTTCCATATAGTATTCTCATTTACTGGATCTATTAATGTAAATTTGTCCCCCAACCATTTTTTTTGTATTTTATGATATTTAAAAGTATCTTCAAACGCTCTTTCTGCTTTCATTTTTTCTACTAAATCCCAAAGTTTTCGATTCTTTGTTTTAAATTCATTTATAACCTTAATGGTTGTTTCCATTCCTACATTTTCTATTTGTTCCATTACAGGAGCTACTTTTCTAGCTACTTGTAGAATTATTTCTTTTTCTGCTTCAGGAGTCATTCCAAATCCTAATCGATTATAGTGAGCTATTTTGTTTTTTCCGCTAGCACTAGATATTTTAATTGTTTGCATAATATCCTTCCTTCTTTCTTTTCTAATAAATTGAGTTTTACACATGCCTTAAAACTTGTGAAAAAAAATTTTGCTATCCCACCCCCTTATTATTACAAAATTGTTACATTTAGTGATGCTTGTAATACTTAAGAATGACTTTTATGCATATTTTTGTAAATACTTGTTATAATGTAAATATATAGATGTAGCATTTGACAGAAAGTAAACTTTTTTTCTATAATCCTTAACTTTTCAAAACCAGTATTATTTTTAGTTTATTTTCATTAAGATTTTCTAATCTAATATGAATCTTCTTTCAATCCAGCGAATAAGGCGTATCCAAGAGTTTTCGTTTTCTGCATTAATTGATCCTACTAAAATAGTCTTTGCACCCAGCAGCTTTCCTGCAAGAATATCTGTAAGAGGTCTGTCTCCCACAATTATAACTTCTTTGTGGTGAACGTTTATCTCATGCAATAATTTTTTCATGGCTTTTGTTGATGGTTTTTTTGCATTATCAATAACTTTAAAATTTGATATACTTCTTACTTTTTTAATATATTCCAATTTTTTATTGTTAGTAATAACTGCAATAAAGAAATCTTCGCTAACTTCTTTAAGCCATTTTTCGGTTTTTTCATTATATTTGCCGGATTTAGACACCATAATAGTGCTGTCTAAATCAAAAAATATAGCTTTTATACCCATACTTTTTAGCAAATTTAAATCAATTTCGTAAATATTTTTTAAATTAAAATCCGGTTTTAATAGCATTTTTCCCTACTTATTTTTTTTGCTAATTCAATAGCCTTTATCCTTAATGTTTCATAATCTGAACTATTATTATCAATAATATAATCCCAATCTTTTATATTATCCAGACCTATTTCGGTTATATCATTTTCTCCAATTAATTGTCCTCTTTTAGCTCTTGTTTCCCGTGATGCCTCAATGCGTATTGCTATTGCGCCTGCCGATTTAAAAACTTCATATTCGTGAGGAACTCTGACATCAGTTACAATTATTTTTTCAGGCTGGGAAATAATTTTTTTAAGCCAGTAATCAGGATCTTGTGCCCTTCCCCAATTGCCTAAATCTATTAAGCCCTGACGATAAAAAGGTTTATTTTTTTCGATTTCTTCGTAAGTTAAGCCTTTTTGCTTTCCGTATTCAAGCTTAATTACATCGCCCATTGCGAATCTTTTATAATCAGGCATTTGTTCAAGCAAAACTTTTGCAACGGTGTCTTTACCCGAATATTGCTTACCTGAAAATATAATAATTTTTTCTGCCATTTCTTTCCTAACTAAACTAATGTATCTTACTAACTATTCAATTTCCTTGCTTTTACAAATTTCAATAATTTCCATTTGCCAGTGAACAGGTTTAATCCTGTTGCATTTTAGTTTGTATTTATAAGCAATTTTAAAACCGATATCCGCAATTGCTAAATACTCGGAGCAAACCATCCCCGGATTATCATTCCAAAAATTTATCTCTGATATTTCTTCCAGTGCTAACCCTGTGATTTGAGCAAATGAATAGCCCGGATTAAAATGAGGGTTTGCATAAAACTCCAGAGCATCTATATAAAGCGGTCTTTCGGCACAAAAAATCCCATTCGGTTTATAGTCTTTTAACCAGTCTTTATATTTAAGTTTTTTGCATCCTTTCCATTGTGCATGAGCTTCAAATACATACCATTCATTTTTTATGTAAACTAATGCAAAAACATGCGATGCAATTTGGTTAACGGGAAGCTTTGTTGCTTTTTTGCTTAGTTTTTGAATAAGCTTTGAAATTAAAGCTTTTCCTATTTGGTAACCGACATAAGTTTTATTTTTATCTAAAGTCTCAATTTGAATCATAATTGCTCTACTTATCTTTTAATAAAGAATAAAATAACTTTTATAATAAGGCAATTATTTCAAATAAGTTAATATTTCTGTACTATTTTATTGCTTTTTATTTTTGTTACAATTATAATTGCTAAATGGCTTGAGAAAGTATAAATAGAAAAGCAAACTCAATAAGCGGACATAACAGTATATTACCTTTTAATTGTTCTCTTTAAACGAGGAAAAATGGCATTAACCTTTCAGGAACTTATATTAAACTTATCAAAATTTTGGTCGGATTATGGTTGTATAATCCAGCAGCCTTATGATATAGAAAAGGGTGCTTCAACAATGAATCCTGCAACTTTTTTACGCTCATTAGGACCGGAACCCTGGAATACGGCAATGGTTGAACCCTGCAGAAGACCTACTGATGCCAGATATGGAGAAAATCCTAACAGATTGGGACATTATTTTCAGTATCAGGTTATATTAAAACCTTCCCCTAAGGATGCTCAGGAGCTTTATTTAAAAAGTTTGGAAGCAATGGGGATTGATTTATCAAAACATGATATAAGATTTGTCGAAGATAATTGGGAATCCCCCACTCTAGGTGCAGCCGGTGTAGGTTGGGAAGTTTGGCTTGATGGAATGGAAATTACTCAATTTACTTATTTTCAACAGGTTGGCGGGCTTGAAATCCGTCCTGTAGCCTTGGAATTAACTTACGGACTTGAAAGAATCGCAATATATTTGCAAAATGTCAATTCGGTTTTTGATGTTATGTGGAATAAAGAACTAAAATATGGTGAAATTTATCTTCAAAACGAAATTGAACAGTCAAAATATAATTTTGAAGTTTCATCTGCTGATTCACTTTTTAAAATGTTTGATTTGTACCAAAAAGAGGTAGAAAATTGTATTAATTCTGAGCTGGTTTTACCTGCTTATGACTATGTACTAAAGTGTTCACATACTTTTAATTTGCTTGATGCCAGAGGAGTTATAAGCAAAGATGAAAGAATAAATTTTATAAATCGTGTTAGGACAATGGCTGCAGCCGTTGCAAAATTATATGTAAAACAAAGAGAAAATTTAGGTTTTCCTTTATGTAAATCTGAGAAAGTCGGAATATAAAAAATGAAAGATTCACACAGAGCAAATTTTTCAAAACAATTTTTGAGAAATATAATTAAAAGAAAAAACCCTGATGTAATGCTTGAACAGGCAAAAACAGAAGGTTTGGAAAAAACTTTAGGTGTTTGGGATTTAATTATCCTTGGAATTGGTGCAATTATTGGTTCGGGGATTTTTGCTGTTGTGGGTATAGCAGCGGCAGGAGGTCCTGAAAGTATTGGTGCAGGACCTGCTCTTACAGCATCAATGATAATCGCTGCTTTTGCGTGTGTTTTTTCAGCACTTTGCTACTCTGAATTTGCGTCAATGATTCCGGTTGCAGGAGGGGCTTATGTTTATACTTTTGCTACTTTAGGAGAATTTGCAGCATGGATGATAGGTTGGATTTTAATGCTTGAATACGCTATAGGATATATTGCCGTAGCTTGTGCCTGGTCAAACCATTTTATACAATTGTTAAAAGGTTTTTCTAATTATCTTCCTAGCTGGCTTGTAAATCCTCCTGTTTGGTTGGTGAGTGATTCAAGATCCGCAGCAAAAATTTTAACAGAAAATGGTATAGAGCCAAATACTGTAATCCCTTCTATTTTGGGAATTCCTGTCAGTATAAATTTACCTGCAATTTTTATTATTGCTGTTATGACTTTAATGTTGATAAGAGGGATAAAGGATTCAACAAAAATGGCTGGAATTATGGTTTTTGTAAAATTATCAGTAATTGCTTTGTTTATATTGGTAGGAGCATTTTATGTCAAGCCGGAAAATTGGGCACCTTTTGCTCCAAACGGATTTGAAGGTATTTTTATGGGAGCATTTATAATTTTCTTTGCATACATAGGTTTTGATGCCCTTGCAACTACCGCAGAAGAATGTAAAAACCCTCAAAAAGATTTACCGATAGGTATTATAGGCTCTTTAATTATTACTACAATTGTTTATGTTTTGGTTGCTTTCGTACTTACAGGCTTACAGCCTACAAGCGGAACTTTAATTCCTCAAGGATTTTTGAAAGCTCCTATGGCTTATACTATGGGCATGGTAGGGCAAAATTGGGTAGCAGGACTTATTTCGATAGGTTCATTAGCAGGTTTAACTTCAGTTCTTCTGGTGCTTCAATTAGCTGCAACCAGAATTCTATACGCTATGAGCAGGGATAATTTTTTGCCAAAAAAACTTCAAAAACTTCACCCCAAATTTCATACTCCTCATGTATTAACATGGGCAGTTGGAATAGTCTGCGTTATTGGAACTTTAACTCTAGATTTAAATGTAGCGGCTGAATTGTGTAACTTCGGTACTTTCACAGCATTTATAATTGTTTGTATTGCTGTATTAATTCTGAGAAAGACAGATCCTGAAAGACATAGACCTTTTAAGGTTCCTTTTTCTCCATGGTTCCCTATATTAGGGATTATTTGTTGTGGCGGGCTAATGATTTATTCAATGCGTTCTTTGACAATTTCAGCGATGTTGTTTCCTGTTTGGATTGGAATAGGGGCTTTAATATATTTTCATTACGGATACAAAAAGAACAGAGTAACCGAAGTATTTAAAGCAAGAGAGGAAAAACAAAGAAAAGAAAAAGAGAAATATGAAGAACAGCCAATTACTAACTAAAATTAAAACCTTAACAAAAAATATGTTAAAGGTTAAGTCTCCGGATGAATTAATAGCAGAAGGAAAAAAATCTGAATTAAATAAAACTTTGACTGCCGGAGATTTAATAATCCTTGGTATGGGAGCAGTTGTAGGAACAGGGATTTTTACGGTTGTGGGCATAGCTGCTCAAGGCGGTCCTGAAGGTGTAGGAGCTGGACCTGCTCTTGTAATTTCAATGATTCTTGCAGCAACAGCCAGTCTTTTTGCTGCGCTTTGTTATAGTGAATTTGCATCAATGATTCCGGTTGCCGGAAGTGCTTACACTTACACTTACGCTACAATGGGCGAATTTATGGCATGGATTGTAGGCTGGATTTTAATGCTTGAATATGCTATCGGGAATATTACTGTGGCAAGTGCCTGGACAGGATATTTATTTCAGCTTTTAAAAGGTTTTTCCCATATATTGCCGGGTTGGATTGTAAGCCCGCCTATTTGGCTTGTAAATGATTACCGCTCTGCTACAATTATTTGTAAAAGAGAACACCTGGATCCGAATATTGTTATTCCGCATGTTTTAGGAATTCCTATTTCAATAAATATTCCTGCTGTTTTTATAGTTTTGCTTTTAACTCTTGTCCTTATAAAAGGAATCAAAGAATCTACGAGATTTGCAAGTATTATGGTAGGTGTTAACTTAGTGATAATTACTGCTTTTATCCTGGTAGGAGCATTTTATGTTAAACCGGAGAACTGGGTACCTTTTGCTCCAAACGGATTTGAAGGAGTCTTCATGGGTGCTTTTTTAATATTTTTTGCGTATGTTGGATTTGATGCAATTTCAACCACTGCAGAAGAAACTAAAAATCCTCAAAGAGATTTGCCCATCGGTATTATAGGAACACTTGTTATTTGTACTGTTATGTATGTAATTGTTGCTCTCATTTTAACAGGCATGATGCCTTATACTCAAATAGATTTTCAGGCCCCTATTGCACATGCGATGAGAATAGTTGGTCAAAACAGGCTTGCAGGGTTTATTTCTATGGGAGCATTAGCAGGTTTAACTTCTGTGTTGCTTATTTATCAGCTTGGAACAACCAGAATTTTGTACGCTATGAGCAGAGACGGCTTTATTCCTAAGGGATTGAGAAAAGTTAACCGAAAAACACGTACTCCCCAAATCTTAACCTGGCTTGCAGCATTAATAGTTATTGTTTGTTCTTTATTTATGGATATAAATATATCTGCCGAATTATGTAATTTTGGAACTTTTACATCGTTTATAATTGTATGTATTGCTGTTTTAATTTTAAGAAAAACTGATCCAAACCGTCACAGACCTTTTAAAGTTCCTTTTTCTCCGCTTTTTCCAATTCTTGGAATACTAACATGCGGAGGCTTAATGTTTTATTCAATGGGAAGTTTAAAAACATCTTCTACAATTTTTCCGCTCTGGATTTTAGCCGGTATTCTAATTTACGCAGGTTATAGCTACAGAACACAAAGAAAACTTGAAAAGAAAAGAAAGAAATTTAAAATAAAAGCATTAGAAAAAATAATTTTTAATAGGTTGAGTTAGTTTTATCCTTAACTCTGTATTTGATGTATAAAGCTGTTAGAAATTTAGAAAAGCCGTGCAATTCTATTGCGCTCATCTTTAGAAATTTGTTGTTTCCGCATAAAACAGTGACGGATTTGTCTTTATGGAATTTTTCAATAATTTCTCCTGCTTGTTGGCGGGATAGCAATTCAGGCTTATTTTTAGTTTCAATAATTTCAAGCTTATAAGGATTTGGGATAAAAAAATGGTTTTTGTAGCTAAAATAACATTTAATCCAGGGGTGGAATGCTCTTATATGTGCAGAAACTTCCTCTGCCGATTTTGAAAAATCAAGCATAACTTCTTCTTCTGTAATTCTGGGAAAATAACTTGCTTTGTTTTCATCTTGTTTAACAGGGATAATAATTTCTTTATCAAGTTTTTTAAGAAGTTCACGGATACCTTTTCTTGAAGCTAAAGCAATTCTGTGGCGCAATTCTGCTCCTGTATCTTCCGGTTTAATTTCAACGGTTTTTTGAAGCAGAATTGCGCCCGTATCAAAATTTTCATCCATTAAATGAAACGTAACCCCTGATTTTTTTTCCAAATGTTTTATGGCTTGCAAATAAGGGTTTGGACCTCTGTACTTTGGCAAAAGAGCAGGATGAACATTTATCGTAGCAATTTTGGGAAGATTTATAATAGGCTTTTTAATTTTCTCTCCCCATGAGCCGACTAAAACTATGTCTGCGTTTAATCTTAAAATCTCTTTTTTAAACTCTGCTGAATTAACACTTTTAGCCTTAATTTCATATAATTTATGACTTTTTATGTAAGTATATTCAGAAGAAGGATTAAATAAATCAACAATAGTTCTGTCAATTGAAGGCAATCGAACTTTATCATACCTGAAAACACCCACAATCTCATGGTTTGCATCCATACAGCCTGCAATTAAGTTTGTTAATAATTCGCCTGCACCCAATATGACTACTTTCATGTTTTTCCTTATTTTTTGCCGGACTAAAATATTTACAATTTACAACGATAAAACAATTTTATCAAAAAAAAGGATATTTTTTAATATTAAGAAATTTGAACACAATATAAAAAAACTAGCAAAAAATATTTTTAGGTTTTTTAGACATGTGTTAGTCTTTATAATAAGAAAGGAATTAAAAATGAGAATACAAAGTATTAGAACAAATAACTATCAAAATCAAGCAATTTATCGTAAAAACAATGTTACAAATCCCACTTTCGGCATGAAAGTTGATGATACAGTAAGAATTCTCGAGGATATTGTAAATAAAATAGCGAAAGAGGAGCTTGACTTGCCATGCAGCCTTAAAATGGATCAAGTACTAGATGCAATACAAAAATTAAAGATAAGCGGCAATCCTAACTCAGTAGATTTAACCTTTATTGGACAACATAAAGGAACGAAAACAACCGCTGAGTTGATAGATATGCTTTTTAATAAATTTTGTATTTCTAAATCTACAAAATAATCGTACAAATTTAATGCTTACGCACTACCTTCAACCAATTCAACATCTTTTTGAATTTGAAATTTAAGCTCATTTAAGGAATCAAATTTCATTTCTTCGCGGATTTTTTTGAGGAAAGTCACTTTTATTTCTTCGCCGTAAATTTCTTTGTCAAAATTTAGAATATGGACTTCTAAAACAGCTTTTTCATTGTTAAAAATGGTCGGGCGGAAACCGTAATTAGCTATACCGTCAAATATTTCACCATTATATTCAACTTTAACCTTATAAACTCCTCTACCGATTTCAACTAAATTATCAGGATAAAACAAATTTGCTGTTCTAAATCCGAGTTTGCGCCCGAGGTGTTTGCCTTCTACAACTGTTTCTTCCAAAAAGTAATCATAACCAAGCATGACATTTACAAATTCAATATTTCCAAGCGAAATATCATCTCTGATTCTTGTGCTGCTTACAATTTCTGAGTTATAGAGGACAGGCGGAACCTCAAAGTATTTATATTTTAAATCTTCCTGCATTTTTTTTAATAAATGAACATCTCCCGATTTTTTAGCTCCGAAAGAATGATTAAACCCTGTTGAAATTGCTGACGGGGTAAAGTTTTTTATAATAACATCCTGCAAATACTCATAACCGTTCATCATTGCCAAATGTTTATCAAATTTAAGAAAATATAGGAAATCAACGCCTAAATCTTCAAACATTTTAATTTTATCATGTCTTTTAATGATATATTTTGGTTTTATGTGGTAAAAAAAACAGCACGGATGGTCTTGAAAGGTTATCACCGCTGACTTAAAGTTGTATTTATTCCCAAATTCAACGGCGCTTTTGATAACCGCCTGATGCCCGATATGCACGCCGTCAAAAAAACCGAATGCTAAAGATAAGTTTTTATTTTCATTTAATTCTTCAAATATTTGCATGACTTTCTTTCAATCGTCATGCTGAGATTATTTTTCAGCATCGCATAAACGAAAAACTATGCGGCCCTGAAATAAATTCAGGGTGACGTATATAAATTCACTTCTTTGTTACCGTACTTTTTAAGTGTAATTCCCTTAACTGTTGAACAGATGCTTCTGCAGGTGCATCTGTCATTAAACATTTTGCATTTGAGTTCTTAGGAAATGCAATAACGTCTCTTATTGATTCAGTTTTTGCAAGAAGAGCAATTAATCTGTCCAGACCTATTGCAATACCGGCATGAGGAGGTGTTCCGTATTTAAAGGCATTTACCATAAAGCCGAATTTTTTTTGAACTTCTTTTTCGCTAAAGCCTAAAGCTTTAAATACACGTTCCTGAACTTCGCTTGAATGAATTCTAACGCTTCCGCCGCCTAATTCTGTTCCGTTATAAATTATATCATAGGCTATTGAACGGCAATTTGCAGAATCTGTTTCCATTTTGTCAATATCCTCAGGATTTGGTGCTGTGAAAGGATGGTGAACAGAAACATAGCGTTCGTCTTCTTCGGAGTACTCAAACATAGGAAAATCTATAACCCAAAGCAAATTATGTTTATTTTCGTCAATTAATCCCAGTTTTTTGCCGAAATAAAGTCTGAATCGTCCCAAGACATCAAAAACTGTTTTTGGTTTATCTGCTACGAAGAAAACGATATCTCCTCTTTGAGCACCGGAGCGTTTTTGAAGTTCAGCAATTTGTTCTTCGGTTAAAAATTTAAATACAGGGGATTTAACTTCGCCGTCTTCCATGTAAGTTACCCAGGCAAGCCCTTTTGCTCCAAAAGAAATTGCAAGGTTTCTTATATCATCCATGTCTTTTCTTGAATAATTAGCAATTCCCGGGATTCTAATTGCCCGAACAGTTCCGCCGTTTGCAATTACACCTTTAAAAGCTTCAAAAGTAGAAGCCTGCATAATGTCTGTTATATTAAACAATTTTAAATCAAAACGAGTATCAGGTCTGTCAGAACCGTAATTTTTCATTGCTTCTTTATAAGTCATTTGAATAAACGGAGGTTTAACTTCAATACCTGCTTCTTTAAAGGCATCAACCAAGAGTCCTTCGGTAAGTTCTATTACATCCTGCTGTTCTACAAAAGACATTTCTAAATCGATTTGAGTAAATTCAGGTTGTCTATCTGCTCTTAAGTCCTCATCTCTAAAGCATTTAGCGATTTGATAGTATTTTTCGATACCGCCGACCATTAATAATTGTTTAAAAATTTGCGGTGATTGAGGAAGCGCATAAAATTTGCCTTCATGTACACGTGAAGGTACCAGATAATCTCTTGCGCCTTCCGGTGTTGTATTTATCAAAACAGGAGTTTCAACTTCCATAAAATCTTTATTGTTGAGGTAATTTCTTGTTGCAGTAACAATTTTATGACGTAACATAAGTGTGTTTAAAGTTTTTTCACGTCTAATATCCAAATATCTGTATTTTAACCTTATATCTTCAGAAACATTTTCGTCATCAAGCATAAACGGTAAAGTTTTTGCCTCAGAAAGTATCTCTATAAATTCAGGATACATTTCAACTTGTCCGGTAGCATATTTTTCGTTATAAGTCTCTTCGGGACGACGGGTTATTTTACCTTTAACTTTTACAACAAATTCATTTTTTAATTTTTCGAATGTGGAGTGAACCTGGGGATTAATTTGCGGATCGGAAACAAGTTGGAAAAAGCCTGTTTTATCTCTTAATTCCACAAAAATAATTCCGCCTAAATCTCTTATGCAAGCTACCCAGCCTGATAATGTTACTTCCTGATTTAAATTGCCGAGATTCAGTTTTCCACAGTTATTTGTTTTATATTTTTCTTGCATTTTTTCTCTTTCTATTTTCTATGGGGCTTACTAGCCTAATCTGTTTTTACATATTTTATGCTTAATTATCTTAACAAAAACATGATAAATTGTGAACATTTATATTAAAAATTCTGTGTTTTTGGTAATATTAAAGCATATTAAACATAAAAAGAGGCCTCGATGACAAGAACAGTAGAGGTTTATGCAGGAGCATATGCCAGCGGAAAATCAGAAACAGCAATAAACAGAGCAAGACAATTTGCTATTCAGCATAAGAAAATTACATTAGTGGATTTGGATACGGTAGAACCTGCTTATACTTTAAGACCACTTGCCGGAGAACTGGAAAATAACGGTATTAACGTTATAACGCAGCTGGATTACTTTGGTCTTGGTGAAGCAGGTAGCTATGTTACTCCTGCTCAAATTAATTGTTTAAGTATGCACAGTGATATCGTAATTGATGTTGGTTATGGCTCTTCAGGACTCGATATTCTTGATATTGTAACCAATATAGGTAAAGAAGAGAATTTACAAATTTATCTTGTAATTAATACTTCAAAATTTGAAACTTCTTCTGTAGAAAACATAATTGAATATCATGATTTTAGTTTGGGAACAGAGAAAAGACCATGGAAAAATTTTTCAGGGATTATTTCAAATACTCATTTTGGTGATGAAACCACAAAAGAGGATGTTATAAGAGGTTATGAACTAACAAAAAAAGCAGCGCAAAAAATCGGCATTCCAATCAGAGCAATCGGTGTTGATGAAAAACTTATGGCTGATTTTGATTTCACATATGACGGGATAGATGTTTGGATTTATAAACGATTTATGCCAAAGGCGCTTTGGTAATTAAATTATGTAACAAAAATCGCTTTTTAGTACAATTATTTTTATGTTTGGTTATTAAATAATTAGTAGTGTGTAAAAACGTGGAGAATTTGTAATGGCAATAAGTGTTCAACCTATAAAAACTCTATCTTTTGGAGCTAAGACTCGTAACGGAAATGATTATAAAAAAAGCCAAATTGGTAAGCTTTCAGGTTTAGTTGCCGGTGCAGGTTTTGCCGGTTATGGTTTATATAAGGGCATCAAGCAGGGCGTTTTTAAAGAAGGTTTTAAAGAATTTGGAAAACAAGGTAAATTAGCTAAAAATTTTGTTTTAGCATTCACAATAGGAGTATTTGCTTTAACAGGTTTAGGTTTAGGGGCAATTGTTGATGCGATTATAAACAGCGTAAGACGAAACAAAGCCGATGAAAAGGCAGAAGAAGCAAAAGAAGCTCAGAAAGCTCAAAAAACCGAGTAGTTTTAAGATTTTATATACAAAAGGCGCCGGCAAAAATTTTTGCCGGCGCCTTTTGATTATATTTTATTATTGGCAACTGCAAGATTCTTTACAGCAGCAACGGCGCATGCACCAGATTACTAATGCAGGAATCAGTGTAAACTGAATTACCAGAATTTTCCAAATCCCAAGTGTTAAAATTACCAGAAAATTATAACTTTCTTCAGTTATCGGGAAGTATTTGTTAACTATAACCATTTGAGCATCATGCATAACCATGCAAAGGATGCTTACGATAATCAACAATATAAAACTTAACCAAAAGCTTTTTACAAAGTACTTTTGCAAATGTTCTAATTTTTCTTTTTTTTCTTCAATATCCATAATATAAACTCCTATATTTTTACCGTTGTTATTATAAAACTATAAAGATTTTTTTTCAACCCTCTTTGTTTTCATGAATTTATGTAAATTTTTAAATTTTTTTGTCAAAAAAAATCTTCTTTATGTTTTATAACATATAAAGCAAAAGGGGTTGAATTTTCCTAAAAATACGTTATTATATGTATATATACCCGTTAAACAGTTAACAAGTTAGTAAAGAAAGGCAAAGACATGGGAATGGTTATTAAAGAAGTAAGCGAATTCACTGTTTTAGACGAAAATAATAATAAAATTCGTAAATCAAAGCTTGTCATTTCTAATGATGGGGTTGATACGGAGATTATTCTGGAAGGTAACGGAAAGATTAGAGTTACTACTTCTGTATAAAATATTTATTCGTATTTAAGACTATTTTTTAACGAGAAGTTAAATTTTACCATGTAAATACTGCCTATTATTGACAGTATTAGCATTAATATTCCTTGATGTACTGTTGATATAGCAAGTGCGGTTGATTTATCAATTCCGTAAATTCCCAGTGCCAAAATATAGGCATACTGATAAGGTCCTAGAAACACTGATGTTGAAGGTATCATAGTAGAAAAAGATATTAAACTTATTACAAAAAGCGCCGCTGAAAATCCTAAATCAATGTGGAAACTGTTTATTATTAAAAATGCGACATAACATTCTATAAACCATATAATTAAGCTCATCGAAAAGGAATGGGTACTGTATTTTACGCTGTCCAAAACTTCAAAACCTTCCATAAAAGAATTAATATGTATTTTTGCATTTTCAATCAGTTTGACTAAAATTTTTGATGCAAATTCAGGTATTTTAGAACTAAAATAAATTAATTTATCACAAATAAAATTAATTTTGTTGAATTTGAAAATAAGATAAAAAATAATAAAACTTCCTATAAACAGTCCGCCTATCATATATGACAAATTCATTATCCATTGCTGTTTAAAAAATAGAAAAACAGCCGAAAGCAAGATTAAGAACACACAAATTCCGTCGAGGGTTCTTTCTAAAATAATGCTCCCGAACAGTTTCATTTTTTTTTCTTGTTTAGTACTGCCCAGATAATAGGCACGATAAACATCACCTGCTCTTGCCGGCAAGAAAATATTAAGCATGCTGCCGATAGTAAAAATTATACCCAGATTGTATGAGCAATATTTTTGATTGTTTAAAAGCAGCAATTTCCAGCGAATTCCACGCAGGTAAAGTGTTAAAACATACAGAGGAACAATTATTAATAAATTTTTTAACTCGAACATTTTAAATGTTTGAATTAATTTTACCCAGTCAATTTTATAGAAAATTAACCCTAAAAACGCCAGAGTTATTAATAACGCAACAATCTTTCTTTTGCTCATAATAAAGATTTTAGCATGAAAAAACTTAGAATTTTTTCAACCTTGCATAGGCGGCATCCATAGCTTTTTTCCCCAGTTTTCCGAAATCTATTGTATACATTGTGCTTGAACCTACCTGAGTAACTTCTTCAACATGACCTACACCCAGTTTTTCGTGAAAAACCCGTTCTCCTATATTAAAAAAGTAAGGAACAGAGGATAGTTTTTCCAGCTCTTTTTGTTTTTGCTCAGCTTCTTGTTTTTTCTTTTCCTCAAGCATTCGTTTAATAGCATTATCTTTGAAAAAATCGTCGATTTTTTCTTTTTCCTTTTCAACATTTTTTTGTGATTTATTTATAAAAATTTTGCGCGCATCACTTCTTTCATTCCCTTTTGAAGGATAAGATGTAAGAGATTTTTTAGACGGTGCAACAAAATTCTTTCCGAATCCGCTTGATGGCGAAATGTAGCCATATCTATCTGAGGGTGCCGAAGGCGACTTATTTATATTTACCCCTTTTATTTTATTAACTGCGCTTTTAAAGGTTGTTTGGGATGAAATATTATCAGAGTAGGAGCTTTCAAGTAATTGAGGCGGAATTTCTTCCAAAAACCTGCTTGGATTGTAATATTTGTATTCTCCCCACATTTGACGGCGTTTTGCGCTTGTTAAGTAAAGAGTTTCTTCTGCTCTGGTAACTCCTACGTACATTAAGCGGCGTTCTTCTTCAAGCTCAGCAGATGAAACAAAGGTTCTTTGATGGGGAAAGATACCTTCTTCTAGTCCTGCAAGAAAAACTATCGGAAACTCAAGACCTTTTGCCGAGTGAAGAGTCATTAATGTTACATTGTTAGAAATATTTTCAAGTCCGTCAATGTCAGAGACAAGAGCAACTTGAGAAAGAAATTCGCCTAAAATATTATTTAAATCTTCGGGTTCAAAT
>CAWIVJ010000009.1:0-3938 GCA_963839525.1 uncultured bacterium
AGCGCTCAACCATGACGATGTCTTGTTTGCGTGGTGCTTAAAAGGCAGGATCAAGATATAAAACTGCGTGTTATTCGGAGGATTCAAAACGTGGTAACGCCCATTTTAGACAATTTTGAAAAAATAAAACTTGTAGACAAGAGCGGTATGCTGAATTTTGCTATTAGTGCTGCAAACCATTATCGAGAGGCATTCAAAGTTGCCCAGAAAATCATAGTAAACTATCAAAAGCCTGCTAACATTGTTGTTGCTGGGCTAGGCGGTTCAGCAATCGGCGGTGATTTGCTAAAAGACTGGGCAAAAAACCAGCTGATCATTCCCATTGAAGTTAGCCGTGAATACAGCTTACCAAAATATGCTGACAAGAAAACTCTCGCCATAATAAACAGTTATTCAGGCGACACCGAAGAAACACTGAGCAGCTTTCTAGATGCTTTAAAACGGAAATGCATGATTTTCTGCATAAGCAGCGGCGGGGCTCTAATAAAATACGCCAAAAAACACAAAGTTCCATTTCTTCAGGTTCCTGGAGGTATACCTCCGCGTGCAGCTTTGCCCTATATGCTTGTTCCGCTGCTGGTTTTACTGGAGAAAGTGGGGTTAGTTAAAGGAGTATTTGAAGAGCTTGATGAATCAATACCTTTGTTGGAGAAAGTCAGCCAAGAAAATGGGCCTGAAACTCCAACTAGAGACAATTTTGCCAAAACAGTAGCTACGCACATTGGTGAAACAGCTCCTATAATCTATGGGTTTGGGTTTTATCGCAGTGTTGCCCAACGGTTTAAGCAGCAATTTAATGAGAACAGTAAATCTGCGTCAAAATGGGAATTTTTCCCTGAATTAGATCATAACGAGGTTGTTGGTTGGGAAGGTAGAGGTGAACAGTGCAAATACTTTTCGGTAATTTTCATCCGTGACTTCGAAAACGAACCAATCGAAATCAGCAGTCGAATAGAAATAACTGAACAGATCATGGAACAAAAGGGGCTAATCATGTTTGACTTAAAAGCTCAGGGCAAAAAGGCCCTGGCAAAAATGTTATCCACCATCCTTGTAGGTGACTTTACCAGCATTTATTTGGCAGTTCTGCGAGGAGCAGACCCAACACCAGTAAAAACCATCAACCTGTTAAAAGGAGCCCTGCAAGAAAACGGGGTAAGAGATAAAATATTAGAAGAGCTAAAAAATCTAGCTTAACCTACAAATTTTTTGAATTGTGCTTCCGCTACTTCAAGCGATACCATTTTGGGCGGGCGCTTAAACCCATAAGCACAAACTGGTTCAACTGGTCCGGAAAGTTTCTTGTTTAAGGCAACTTTTACTGCTCTAACTATGTCAAAGAGTACGCTGCCAGCATTTGGTGCATCGGTTGTTTGTAATTTGAGGTCGATTTTCATAGGTGTGTTGCAGAAATAAACGCCGCTTATCCAGAAATAGCTATCACGTTTGTTCTGCAGAAAATCCACATAGTCGGTTGAGCCTGCGACGATTTCAGTTTTGTAGGGTATTGCTGAGGCAACTGATTCTGTTTTGATTGTGCGCTTAGCGTCGCGTGTCCGGTCCATTGTGTCTACTGATTCTGTCCCTCCGCCAACGTCAAGTTGGTAGGTTTCGTCAATTTTTACTCCGTTATCTGAAAGGAGTTTAAGAAGTGTTTTGTGAAGCGCTGTTGAGCCGACTTGGTCAACTAAGTCGTCGCCAACAAGTGGAAGATTTGCAACTTCGAATTTTTTGGCCCATGCAGGGTCACTGGCAATGAAGTTCGGTGTCGCGTTTAAGAAAGCGCACCCAGCCAGAAGGGCTTGTTCTGCGTACCATTGAGTAGCTTTTCTGGCTCCGCTTGGAAGCAAATTAATCAGAATTTCTGCACCTGATTCCTTTAACACATTAGCTGTGTTCGCATCAGAGACTTTGCTTATCTGGACTATGGCTTTAGTTGAATCTCCAACACCGTCAAGGAGAGGTCCCTTGCTGACTGTAACCTCCATTGTAGGTACATCGCACACTTTTGGGGTATTATTGGGTGGGGCAAAAATGGCTTCAGATAGATCTAATCCAACTTTGCGTTCGTCTACGTCGAAAGCTGCAACAATCTGTATATCTTTGGGGTTTAACCCTGCCAGGGTAGGGTTGCGCAGTCCAATGCAGTCTTCTGGTTTTTGGAATTTATTGTAGTATTGGATGCCTTGAATGAATGATGAGGCGCAGTTTCCAACGCCGATTAATGCAACTTTAACTTTGGGCACGTTTTTTGCACCTTGCTTGGCTTTTCTATTTGCGTTTGCCTATAAAAAGCTACGCTGCGCAAACATGTGGAAATAAAATTTAGCTCTAAAAAACCTCGTATCATTTTTCCACCTCATAGCTTATGGCTAAACGGTGCGTGCTCAAATGTTTGCTCTATTGACAGATTTTTGTGGCTTCCCTTGACAACTTAAGAAACGCTTATTAAATGAGGCGGATTTTAGAATAGAAGCCAGAAGGTTTGGGCGAGTAGATCAGTCTGGTATGATCGCCACGTTGGCATCGTGGAGGTCGCGGGTTCAAATCCCGCCTCGTCCACCAAACGCTAACTAAATTTCTCAAAAAAATCCTTTTCCAAAACCTTAAGAGCTAATAAAGATAAATACCAACTCTCGGTTGGAGCTTTGAATCATGTCAAGTTCAGAAAGGAAACTTGCAATCATCAAAGATGTTGTTTTGCCGATTGATGTTTCCACTAGATATGATGTGTATTTTACTGACAAGCGCATCGCCTTAGTCTGTATGGGAAGAGCAAATCGTTCCAATTTGGAAGAAGTTGGGCGACCTTATTTGATGTCTCAAGTGTTGGGTGGTCCGCCGCCAGTGTCAAATGATGAAGATTACATAATTAAAAGGCAAAAGATAGAAGAAGAAATCAATGCTTTAGCGCTCGATGACGTCTTAAAAATTAGCAAGAAAAGCTGCTTCTATACTTACGATGAGATAGAAAAAGTTAAGCTTATTCCAGCACGCAAACCCAAGTTTATAATTCTAAGCAAAGAATGCATATCCAAGTTTTCGCCAAATCTTGGGCAATTTACTCAACTAAGTGATCTACTGCCCAAAATCAAAATGCTAAAAGCTAAACTTTTGATTTATTGCAATACATTACAAACAAGAACCATTCACCAAGAAAAATCATCCATAAAAGACCCCGCCTGCCAATGTTGCGGCTATGTAAATGATTTTGACGCAATTTTTTGCCAAAACTGCGGCACGAAAATCCAAAAGCAAACACCCCCAAATGAGAATACAAAAATGTTAACCTGCCGTTGCTGCGGCGCGAGAACAAAATGAAAGCTTCATTCTGCAAAAAATGCGGAGACCCCATCAGCAAAAAAATTAATGAGAAAAGTTAGAAGCATTCTTATCGATAGATTTGTCTTCTTGAAGCCAATTCCTTGATTTTAACATAGTTTTTCCGGCGAAATCTAGTTTTAATGCGCCTTCGTAGGGGCAGATTTCGACGCATCTTGCGAAGAGCATACATCTTGATTCAGTTACGTCTCCGCCTTTCTGTTCATACATTGCTGTGGCTTGGGTTGGGCAGACACGTTTGCAGACGCCGCATTTGGTACATTTATGCTCATCTTTCTGAAGTTTTGTCAAAGCTATCTTTGAAGGGAGTGAAGGAACTGAAAAGTGCAGTTAAAGCGCCTAGGGGGCAGATTCTGCACCAGAACCGTCTATAGGCAAACGCTAAAATTGTAACTGCTACTAAAACAGCCAAGTTAATCGATGTCAAGTAGAAACCTGAAATCCAAAATGGACCATAGCGCGCGCAACAGCGATGCGACAACCAGCATACCGATTACAATAGCTATTTTCTCCAACCCTGAAGTTGAATAGATCACCTCGTAACCTCGAGGATAGTCCCAAAGGAAAAATATACGCTTGCAATTGCCAGAGAGCGC
>CAWIVJ010000010.1:0-5644 GCA_963839525.1 uncultured bacterium
TATGTGTTTATAAAAATAATTAAATGCTATTTGAAATGATCACGATGAGACACCTAAAATATTTTTCGATTTTCATTCTTTTCTTATTATACAATTTGAATATCTATGGTGCTTCAATTGAAGGAATAGTTACGGATTCTGCAACTGGTGAACCTTTAATTGGTGTGAATGTACTTATTATCGGCACAAAATTAGGGGCCGCAACTGATAATAAAGGATATTTTATTATCCTGGATTTAACGCCAGGACACTATACAATCCGAACCAGTTATATTGGTTATAATACTAGAATTGATAGCGTATTAATTAAATCTTCCGATGAGTTTGTTACATTAAATATTATGCTAAAAGTTCCATTTATAGATTTAGGAAAAATGTCGACTCCTAAATTAGAAGCATATCATAAAGTATTGCAAGAAAGGAACAAAATAAAATCGGTAATGCTTATTCATATTGATAGTTTAACAAGTACCAATAATATTTTAACCGCTTATTTATCAATCATAAATACTGCAGCTGATTCTTTTTATGTTTTTAGAAACTATCCTTGTTTTCAAGTAATAAAGTCCATCGTAAAAGACAGCACTGGAAAATTGATTAAACCAAATATGTACATGCCTGATTGCTTAGGCGAGAAAGCTTGTCCTGACTTAAAAGATCTAATTTTAATTAAGCCGGGCAAAGGAATCCAATATAATGCAAAAATAATGTTTTATAATTTTGGGAGACTAGCAAAAGGTAAATATTTAATCGCAATAAAATATGAATTTAATAACCTAAATAAATTTAACACATACTGGTGTGGGGGTAATAAATCAGCGATAAAGACATTGGTCACTGGCTTAAGAGGAAGTTATGTTTCATCGAATTCATTGGAGTTTATTAATCAATAAATCTTTAGAAAACACATAACCTGCGGCTCAACAGCGACCACCTTTTCGGTGCGGGACTTTTAAGGTTTTTGGCTTTTACTTTTTCGTTCGGTGTTTCTTTTAAAGTGATCTTTCTAATTAATGAATTTGCAAACTGTACTTACGAGAAAGTTAAGCACAGTTTGCTTAACAATTGGCGTTTCGGTTCTAACAAATCCGTCAGTTATGGGCGGCGCGTTAGCCGCAACTTCGTTAGCTGTCTTAATAATCAAACCAAAGGGGTAAATATGAAAATAGTCAATCGATTCGTTTTGTTTCTTGCATTAACAATTGTTTTTCCTCAATTATTGATTTGCCAATCGAGTATTGAGAATGTAATTCCTAATAATTGGAAGATTGTAAAAACAATTAATGTTCCTCAAGAGAAAATTTCTTCATTTAATTCTAAACTCGGAGTCGAGGCTGTTACAATAACAAATGACTTTATTGAAGTTGGCGCAGATGGAATTCAAATTAATATAGTACATTGTAAGACAGAAAAGGGCGCTGAGATTGTCTATAAAAAACTTGTGGCATTACATAAATCCGAAGAAAAATTATTAATGTCTGGTAAAGCTGTTTATGAATTTAGAAGTTTGAATATGGATCTGATTAAAAAAGCAAAATCTATATTTAAAATAGAGTAGCACAGCTAACCCGCAACTCAACTTGACCGCAAAATCGGTGCGGGGTTTTTTAGGTTTTTGGCACTTGTGTTTTCGTTCGGCATTCTTGTTCGGGGAAAATTGTTCTAATTAATATAATTGCCTCCGGTGCGTACCGATAACAATTTACGCACCTTCGGCTAAACATTTGGTAGTTGTGTTCTGCTTGTCTTCCCTGTTTTGGGCGGACAAGTTAGTTGCAACTCTGTTATATTGCAAAATAAATGAAGCAAATACAAGATTATATATTAAAGACAAAAAGCGCAGTCCAAAGACTATATGAAGCCTACTATTCTTATTATGAATTGATGGAAGTTCCTGAAAGACCTGTATTCACATTTTGGGGTGAGCCTGATTCAGAAGAAAACAAAATAGCCTATGAAAAATGGCAAAAGGAAAATCAAGAGATATTGCAAGAACGCCATAAAAGAGACAACGAATTTGCTTTTGAATATTTTGCGCGCTCTACTTTATGCGGTTCAATATTACAATTTGCCTATAATGGGATAAAATTATTTTCAAGTAATTCTATGATTCCAAATGATTTTCAAGAAGTAATTCGCCCCAAATCAATCGCTGCAAAATTCTGCGTAGGTAAATTAATTGATAACATTCCGATTGGTTTGATTGTATTTGCCGGTAGAAATCAAGCGATGCATTATGATGACGATAATTTAAAAGAGCCAAGCAAAACCGTATTCAATAAATTAGCAAATTGGTACAGTCCAACATTTAAAAAATGGTTTGTTAGTCCATACTTTGATTTAAATGATAAAAACTTAATTCATTATGCCGAAAATATTTTATACAAATTAGAATGGCTTAATTATAATATGTACGAAAAAGATTTAATGCAATTGTTCACAAATAAAAAAGCAATATAACCAGCGGCTCAACGCGACCGCATAATCGGTTTGGGTTTTTAAAAGGTTTTGGCAATTAAGTATCGTTCGGCATTTTGTTCGGGGGAGTTCGTTCTAATTAAAATAATTGCCTCCGGTGCGTACCGAGAATAATTTACGCACCTTCGGCTAAACAATTGGCAGTTGTGGGCAACCTGGCGTAGCCGTGTGGGGCGGACGCGTTAGCCGCAACTCTGTTAGCTTGCAAAATAAGTGAGGTAGAAATGACAGTTCAAAAAAAAGATATTTACTTTGTAAAATTGAGAAGTATAAAAAGTACAATAGAGAAAACCTCTGATACACAAAAAAAAGAGCATATAGCAATTCATCTTGGGGAAAGTTTCAATTCATTGATTTCTGAAATAGCTCAAGAATACCCTGATTTAAAGGATTCATTACCAAAACCATTTACTTCAACTGGGATGTTCGAAAGAATGAAAAAAATGGAAGTAAATTATTTAGATTTGGAAATAGCTACAGAGACAGTTATATCATTACTTAATTTAGTCGGAAAATAAAATGGAATTACACGAATTTGTGAAAGAAACCTTAGTCCAAATTGTAAAAGGAATAACAGAAGCACAAGAACATGAAATAATTCAGTCAAATAATGCCTCTGTAGTTCCCCATGGTGTTTCATCATCTGATTTGAAGTTAGCCAACAGAGAAATCCAGTTTGACATTGTAATAACAACACAAACTGGCAGCACTGCAAAAGCAGGTGTTGGAATATTCGTTGGAGGCTTAGGTGTTGGGACACAAGGAAAACTAAATGCAAACGACCTACTTGAGAACAGAGTTAAATTTAGTGTCCCTGTTTTATTTCCGATGCAAAAGATAAATAGTAAATCTGATTAATTATTTTAATTAGTAAAACTAATAGAGGGTAAAATGACAATTCCAAAGAAAACTATTTATTTAACGAAACTCAAAAGTATAAAAAGTGTTGTTGAAAGGACTTCCGAAAATCAAAAACAAGGACTAATTGGAATTAATTTAGCAAATGAATTCAATAAATTATTACATGAAATAAGCCAAGAATATCCAGATTTAAAAAGTTCACTACCTGCTGAAATTACAGTTAATGGACCATTTAGAGATGCAAACATGGCCGACATGAATTATACTGATCTAGAAATATTTACAGAGACTGTAATATCATTATTAAACCTTGTTGAAAATTAGTTAAAGTGCAAGCTAACCTGCGGCTCAACAGCGACCGCCAAATCGGTGCGGGGTTTTTTAAGTTTTTGGCAATTAAGTTTTCGTTCGGCATTTTGTTCAAGTGAGTAGTTCTAAATAACATTTTTGCAAACTGTACTTACGAGAAAGTTAAGCACAGTTTACTTAACAATTGGCGTTTCGGTTCTAACCAGTCCGTCAGTTTGGGGCGGACGCGTTAGCCGCAACATCGTTAGGCGAGTAATTTAACTTTTATTATAAACTATTAAGTTAATGTAAATGTTTTTTCTTGATATTTAGAACAATAAGTATATTCTTTTATACCTTGATATATTAAAATAATAATAGGAGGGAGACTTATGAAAATTTTATTTTTATTATGCCTTTTTTCATCTTATATGATTTTCAATGGTTGTGGAGATAATTCTAATAATAAAAAAGATGAATCGGAAACTAACTCGGAAATTTCAAACAAGGGAACTAAAGAAATTATAAAAAAAGATCCAACTTTTGCTTCAGAAGAAAAAGTTGAAGAATATAGAACAACTGCGTATAACAGTAGACTTCTTCCCGACCCAAACAGTAATAAAGAACTCACTAGAATTCCTGCAAATATCAAGTTACAAGTTTTGGATAAAATGACAGTACAACAAGGAAGAATGCAAAATAATTGGTATAAAGTTAAATATAAAGGAAAGACTGGTTGGGTTAGCGGATGGAATATGAAGGAAGGTGAAGAACTTGTAATAAAATCAATTGAAGAAATGGAAAAAAATTATGAAAAACAAATTGGGAAAAAACCTGAAAATGATCCATTGACTGGTAAAATAGATATTATTGTAAATTGGCTAAACAAGAATGCTACTAATTCTAATAGAATCGAATATATTCAATGGTATGAACCATATGTTATAGATAATTATTGGAACTGTCGCTTAGAATATAAAATAAAAGATGAACAAGGAAACTTTATCCAACAAGATAAAATATTTAAAATAAAAAATGGTTCCATCAAGGATGTGATTGATAAAAGTTAAAATTCATTTACATTTTTTAATAAAATAAAAATCGCCTAACCCGCAACTAAAAGTGACCGCCTCTTTGATGCGGTCACTTTTAGGGTTTTTAAGTTTGTAAAATAGTTCAGCATTGTGACTGAGCGATTACAAACAATTTAAGTAACTAACAAACTGTTGTTACGAGTAAAGTTAACAACAGTTTGTAAAATTATTGGCATTTGTAATTTCGCTGCATAGTTTTGCTGGGCGGCGCTTTAGTTGCAACGTCGTTATGTGTTTTGAATAAAATAAGGTAATTTTATGTCGCTTACTCAATGTCCTCAATGCAAACAACAAATATCAAATGATGATAAGTTTTGTGCAAAATGTGGATTTCAATTAAGTCAGTTAAAACAAAGTCCTAAAGTTAATTCTTCGTCTATTTTTCAAATTATTGCTTTAGTTACTTTTGTGATTTCACTTTTTACTCCGATGTTATTTCTAAATTTCTTTGTTTTAATTGTAATTGGAAGTTCAATAATTTCTTTGGTTAGGAAAGAAAAAAGGAAAGGTCTTTCAATTATTGCTCTTTTGTTAGGAATTTTTATGCTGTTAGCGCCATCAATTAATGAGACTCAAGAATTACAATACAAAGATAAAATATCAATTGTAAATTGGGACTGGGCTAAAGAAAGTAACTATTCATACATTCGCGGTAGAATAAGAAATGACGGCAATAAAATAGTTAGATATTTTGAAATTAAGGCTTACTATATGGATGAGTATGGGAAAGTTCTTGATTCTGATATCACAAATAATCTTGATGATTTAAATCCTGGGATGTCAAAAGAGTTTGAAATTATGCATAAAAATAATCCAGAATATAAAAAAGTTTCGGTTGTTGTTGAGGAAGTCAGTCTAAAATAAATTGATTATCCTATTGATCTTTATTTAAAATAAAACACATAACCTGCAACTCAACGCGA
>CAWIVJ010000011.1:0-3658 GCA_963839525.1 uncultured bacterium
TGGAAGTTCACCGGCCTGACGCAGGACGCGGCCGGCGTGACCGCCACGGTCGAGGACGCCGAGACCGGCGCGACGCGCACCATCCGCGCCGACTGGCTCGCCGGCTGCGACGGCGGCGACCGGGTCCGCCAGGCGCTCGGCATCGGCCTCGACGGCGCGGCCAACATCCGCCAGCGCTACAGCGTCCACTTCCGCTCGGCCGACAAGGACATCCTCGAACCGTGGGGGCCGGCCTGGCACTACCAGTCGCCGGTCCACGGCACCCTGATCAGCCAGGACGGCCGCGAGCGTTACACGCTCCACTCCTTCGCGCCGGCGGACGGCGCGCCCGATCCCTACCAGACCGTGCGCCGCTTCGTCGGCCGCGACTTCGACTTCGAGTTGCTGCAGGACCCGACCTGGTTCAACAACCTGCTGGTCGCCGAGCGCTACCGGAAGGGCCGCGTGTTCCTGGCCGGCAATTCGGCGCACCAGTACATCCCGACCGGCGGCTACGGCATGAACACCGGCATCGGCGACGCCTACGGCCTCGGCTGGATGCTCG
Source organism: uncultured bacterium (assembly GCA_963839525.1). Lineage (GTDB taxonomy): Bacteria > Cyanobacteriota > Vampirovibrionia > Gastranaerophilales > Gastranaerophilaceae > CAWIVJ01. The sequence goes on from CAWIVJ010000011.1 coordinate 545, forward strand.
CCGCGGTGGCTTCCGGGTGGGGCGGGCCGGGGCTGCTCGACGCCTACGAGGCCGAGCGTCGGCCGGTCGGCATCCGCAACTGCGCGGCGGCGAAGCAGCACGCCGAGACCCGGCTGGCGGTCGGCAAGGTCTGGTCCGACGATCTGGAAGCGGACGGGGAAGCGGGCGCGCGGGCGCGCGCCGCATGCGCCGCCAAGGTCGCGGCGATCGGCAACGCCGAGAACGAGAGCTACGGCATCGAGATGGGCTACCGTTACGACGGCTCGCCGGTGGTGATCGGCGAGGCTGGCGCCCAGTCGAACAACGAGGGGCAAGCCGATGAGGCGTCGGCGACGATCCGCTCCACTACCGGCCGACCACGGCGCCCGGCGCGCGGCCGCCGGCGGTCTACCTGGCCGACGGCACGGCGCTGTTCGACCGGCTCGGCCGCGGCTTCACCCTGCTCAACTTCGACCCGGCCCGGCTCGACGCCGGCGCCTTTCAGGCGGCGGCGGACCGGCTCGGCATCCGCCTGGACGTCGTCGCCATCGACGACCCGCACGCCGCGCGGCTCTACGAGCGGCCACTGGTGCTGCTGAGACCCGACGAACACGTCTGCTGGCGCGGGAACTCGGCTGCCCGAAGACGTCGATCAGGTGTTGAAGGTCGTCGCCGGGTTCGCGTCGCCGGCCGGCGGCTAGCGTCAGGCCGCGGCGCGGTTCCGGCCCAGTCCGAACAGGAAGTCGCGCGTCCCTCGCCGGGTCGCGCTCCAGCCCGTTCTCGTCGACCTCCGCCTCGAACAGGTCGGCGAAGTGCAGCGCGGCGCGGTCGGCCGTAGCGGGCGGGTGGCGCGCCGGCGCCGTCGGAGCGGCGGCGGGATGGCGGAAGACGCGGAAGCCGCGCTCGCCGTGGGCGAAGGAGACCGGCGCGTCGGCGACCAGGGCCGCGGCATGTGTCGGGTGGCCCTTGGCGTTCGCGCCGGCCGGGCGATAGATGTGGTAGATCGTGGCGCCGTCGCCGAACAGCGACGGGACGGGCGCCGCCGTCTCCTCGACCGCGGCCGGCGCCGGGCGGTGGACCCAGTAGCCGGTGTCGCCGTAGCGCGCGGCGAAGCGGTCGCCGTCGGTGTGGTCGGCCATTGCCTCGCGCGGGGCGGGTTCCGGTGCGGCGGGGCTCTGCGCGCCGGGGCGGTGCGCACGGGAACGGGGCGCATCAGGACCGCCTCAGCCGATGCGTGCGCTCGGGCGGCGAAGGCGGCGTCGTCGAAGCCGGTCGCCGCGTCGAGGACGTGATTGTCGACGTCGAAGCGGATCACCTCGGGGGCCAGCGTGTCGAACGCCTCGGCGCTCGCGGCGACGTCGGCGACCGCGGGCTCCTGTGGCGCGGGCTGTGGTGGGCCGCCGGTTCCTGGACGGCGGGCTCTCGCACCGTGGCCGCGGCCTTGGCGTCGACCCACAGGGTCCGCTCGCCGACCTGGACCGGGAAGCCGGTGGCGTCGACCACCTCGACGGCGAAGCGGCGCGCGCCGGTGTGCGGTTCGTCCGCGCGGTTGAGATAGCCGACGCTGCGCAGCACCCGCTCATAGGCGTCGCGGCTGCTGGCCGAGACGAAGTGGAGCGCCACCGTCTCGCCGTCCGCGCCGTCGTCGCGGCAGGCGAGCAGGCCGGTCTCGTCGAGGTCGTACATCAGCACCTCGCGGGCGCCGTCGCGCCGGCCGTCCATGTGGACCGTCGCCGCCTGGACGGTGGCGCCGACCGCGCCGCTCCAGTCGAGCCGGTCGAACACGGCTTCGGCCGCCGGCTGGCGGGCCGCCGGACGGGCGCACCGGGACGGGCCGCGGCCTCGAACTGGGCGCGCGCCGAGGTGACGGCGGCGGCGCCGTCGTCCCGGGCCGTGGCGGTCGTGCTGCCGCCGTCTCGCGTCTCGTTCCCGTCCATTAATATTTATCGTTAATTTCAGCCTAACAGAGAAAGTTAATAATCAAGCAGTAATTCCAAGTAAACAAACGGTAAATCGGAAGGCCGTTTGTGTCAATAGATCGTGTGTCGGGGCAAATACAACTCTATATATCGGGGGCGGGGCGAAAGTCGTCCACCAGTCTTGTGACGGCCTCTCCTGGCCGGCCCGAAAACCCGCCCAAATCGTTAACAAAGCGCGTGCGCGAATGCCGCTCACGAATCCCTGACATGCGGCCGCGCGCCATTGTCCTTGCCGGTGCGAAGGCGCACCCTGTCGGCCATCGACGCGTCACGAGGGGCAGGGCATGACCGGACAGGCGGCGATCGCCGCGACCGTCGAGCGGGTGACCGGTGCGCGCGCCGGGCGCTTCGAGGCGCTGTCGGGCGGCTGCATCGCGGCCTGCTGGCGGGTCCATCTCGACGACGGCGGCTCGGTCGTGGCCAAGCAGGCCGGCGGCGGCGAGGACCTCGAGATCGAGGCCTGGATGCTCCGCGCCCTTGCCGGCCACGTGCCGGTGCCCGCGGTCCTCCACGCCGAACCGGATTTGCTGGTGATGGAATACGTGCCGACCGCGGGCGGGATCGATGCGTCTGTCGAGCGCGACGCCGCCGAGAAGCTCGCCGCGCTGCACGCCGTCACCGCGCCGCGCTTCGGGCTCGAACGCGACACCCTGATCGGCCCGCTGCCGCAGCCCAACCCGCCGACCGACGACTGGGTCGACTTCTTCCGCGACCAGCGCCTGCTCTACATGGCCGACCTGGCCGACGAAGCGGGGCGGCTGCCGGCGCCGGTCCGCGCCCGGCTCGACGCGCTGGCGGCGCGGCTGGGCGAGCTGCTGCCGCGCCGGCCGACCCCGTCGCTGATCCACGGCGACGTGTGGGGCGGCAACGTGCTGCCCCGCGACGGCCGGCTGGCCGCGCTGATCGACCCGGCGATCTATTTTGCCGACGCGGAGATCGAGCTCGCCTTCACCACCCTGTTCGGCACCTTCGGCGACTCCTTCTTCGAACGGTACGCCGAGATCCGTCCGATCGATCGACTATTCCGAGAAGAGCGAATATACTTATTAAACCTTTACCCGTTGCTCGTGCACGTCCGGCTGTTCGGCGGCGGCTACGTCGAACAGGTGTCGGGAACGCTTCGCCGCTTCGGCCTATAACAAGAGGAGCATCAACT
>CAWIVJ010000012.1:0-5546 GCA_963839525.1 uncultured bacterium
ACCTATAGTCGTTGCTTACAGCAGCGTAGTGAATGGTACCTCCTGGTTCACCTGATGGCCATTGTCCGAAGACTCGGTTGAGCCACATGTAGATGAGTGTGGATTGACCGACGCCGACTGGATTTGGAAGCGAAGCGATGTAAGCGTTTGTTGTAATGTCTAGTGGTGGAGTGTCAGCGCTAGCGGCCGGGATCATCATTGTTATTGATGTTGCAGTTGAGATGGCGAGAAGAATAACCAAAGCTAAAGCTGCATTTTTACTTTTAGAAAAGTGCATTTTTTCTCTTTTCTCCTTTTTCTCGGTAAAAGTTATTGATTAGTGAAGCCCGTATTTAAGCATTTATTAAGATAATAAATCCCGGAAATAAATCGCCATTTTGTCAAAAAAGTAGCCTGTTTGAGCAATACTGTTATTCGCAAAAGTCTCTGAAAAAGGGTAAAATAGAAAGAATTATACAGTCATTAATCGTTATCAAAGAGTCAATCAATTCAAAAGGGGTATTAGTCTTATCAATTCGAATTACTGCTATTCAGGCTAAAATTCTCAAAGAGTTAATAGTTGATGGACGAAAGAACGTGAATGAAATAGCCCAAAAAATAGGTTCACGTAAAGAAACAGTAAAAATTAACTATCAAAAATTGAAAAAAGCAGGTATAATCAAAGGATCAACAATCCATATTAATTACAGACTTTTTGGTTTTGAGGCAGTTGCAAACATCTTAGTAACTGTTAAACCAGAACAAGCAGACCAGCTGCTTGAATACTTGAAAGGAGTACCAGAGGTCTATGCCTTTTACACTAGAGGAATTAAAGACAAAATAGGAATGATTACAACACTAAGAACTCTCGAACAACTGAATACTATTAAAGATACCATAAAAAGAATGTTTTCTGTTTCTGAAATGAAAACCATCATCTGGACAGACGTAAGAGAGATGAACGAAAACTTAGCAATAATTGACGATAATCGAAAAAAAGCCAATGAACCAAAAAGTAATCGAACTAAAATTAATTTTTCGAAGAGCATCATTGATGAAATAGACCAAAAAATGGTAGACAAACTCGCGGAGGATGGCAAGATATCAATGCAGTTGCTCGCAAAAAAAATCGGCATCTCAACTGCGACTGCTAGAAGAAAATTTGAAAATTTAAAGAATATTGGTGCATTAAAAGTAACAATTCAAATCGACCCTGCAAAAATTGGCTATCAGGCATTATGCATCTTCTTTATAGTTGCCTCTGAGAAAGAAGGGTCACAAATTATCAAGAAAATTAGCGCAATACCTGACGTCATAAGCATTATGAAAACAACCGGTGATTATGATTTTGAAATATATGCAATGATTCAGAATTTGGAGCAATTGCTGTTTATCCAAGACGAGATTGGAAGAATCGAAGGGATAAATAACATAGAAACCGACATATCGAGACTGTTGTTTGATAAATGGCCCTCTCCAAAACAATATATTTCCACATTCTAAGAAAAATAACTCGCTCTATTCGAAATTTATTCCAATATTTGATATAACTGAAATACCTATCAAAAAAATTAAATTCGTAAAAGTGTTGAAAAATCAATTGAGGTCATTGCCTGAAATTAGCGAACTGGACGCAAAAATATTGCGAGAGCTATTGAAAGATGGGCGAATGGGTTTTGATGAATTAGCCAAACAATGTGATGCGTCAACAAATAAAATTTGGAAAAGATATAAGGGTCTGGAAAAAAAAGGAGTCATTAAAGGAGCTACAACTCAAGTTAATTTTGTACATTTAGGTTATGCTGCTTTAGCTACGCTACTCATAAGTGTAGATGCTCACCAAATAAATCAAATTATGGACTACATAGGAACAATAAGTGAGATCCAGGCCTACCGCCAATACAATAGCATATACAATATTAGAGCAATAACAAACTTGCAAAATCTAAATGAATTGGATCAAGTCAAGCAAATGATAAGACAAAAACTCCCAATTGTAAATTTAAAAACCTATTTATGGACAAGTGTCAAAAACATTCCTGAAAATCTTAACACTAATAATTCCTCAAGAGAAAACAGTACAATCTTCCAAGAACTTTCAAAATTAGTTGCGGTAGTACCAAGTGATAAAGCAAGTGTAGATGCAATAGATAAAGAATTAGTCCAAAAACTTACACAAAACGGAAGGATGTCATTCTCACAAATTGCAAAGGAAATGAAGATAGCAACCAATACAGTTGCCAGAAGGTATAATAATCTGAGAAAAAATGGAACGATGAAAGTTTCAATCCAAGTTGATCCCAAAAACTTGGGTATTGGGCAATCTTAGACTTTAATTTAGCATTTGCTTCTCAGACCACCACATCATCAGCTATTATCGAATCATTCATCAAAATACCGGATATGATAATAATTACGAAAACAAGTGGGGACTACGACATGCAATTAACAGCAATGGTAAGAGATTTAGACCAAATGTTTAGAATTCAAGATGAAATTTCGAGTATATCAAGCGTGACCAAATTTGAGGTTAGTGTGAGAAAAATTCCTGAAAAATGGCCGACTCCAATGCAAAATATTTCTACAATGTAACTAAATTTTCCAACTTATTGCAAAAGTAAGCCCGAAAATGCATTAAAAAGACAGTAAGTAACAAGGTTTTCTGAAGCGCTGTCAACTAAATGAAGAAAAGAGAAAATACAAAAAAACAAAAAAAGAAAGAGGGTTTGTTGTTTTGTTTTTGTTTTCTTATGGTCGTTTTCTGAGCACTAATAATACTAAGACTAGTACGATAATGATCAAAACGAATAGACCAGCGATTGCAGGTACAAAGTACATGTCAGCTGTTGATTGTGGCGGTGCTTCTGTCGGCGCTGCTGTTGGCGCTGCTGGATCAACTGTGAAACTTGTCTCTGCGTATGATGGCCAGTAACCGTTTGTGCCATGGAAAGTAGCAACAACCAGGTAGTCTCCAGGAATATCGGGCATCCATGTTAAAGTGTATGCTCCGCTTGCGTCAGTAGTTGCAGTTCCAATGTTGCGGTAGTTGCCGTTAGAGTCAAGGACATCGATTGTAACATCAACACCCATGAAGTTGCTTGGTAATACCTGTTGTTGATAAACATAGCCCATCCAGCCTTTCATGCTTGCATCGGAAGCGCATGGAACGCCTTTTGTAAAGCGACTAGTCTGCTCGTTTTGTTGTGTGCCTGCGGAAACATCGTATAGTGAACCGCGAATCACGAGGCTTGAGCCCAGTGTGCTAGCAAGTGTGGGTGCTTCTACGTTTAGAGTTGTTGGTCCTTTGCCTACGCTGTAGATTTGGTTGTCATAGCCGTTGAACCAGGTTGCGTAACCGTCGGCAATTGCATAGCTCATGGCAAAGAACTCGCCAGTATAGCTTGAGAGAGTCCAGATTTCTTCGCCGGTTGTTGCGTTGATAGCTCGTGCTAGTGCGCCTTTGTAGATTGGGGTTTCGACTGTGTGCTCTGAAGAGGCGAGGTATACAACATCGTTGCCGATGGCTTGAACGAATATTGGGTAGTGGCCTGGTACTTCAAAGCCGCTGTTTGTGCTGTTGCCTTCTCCGCCGTTGCCATATGTCCAGAGGAGATCGCCTGTGTTTGTATCATAGCAGTAGACTATACCTCCGTAACCCATGGCGTATAGTTTACCGTATGCTATTGTATCGGTTATGCTGCCTGAAGATGGGCTACCGTAGTAGTCAAGAGCTACTTGAGGTGGTGTTGGCCCCCACATTTTTGCGCCTGTATCTAAGTTGTAGCCGACAAAATTGTTGGTTTCTCTTAGAGTTTCAGTGAAGACTCGGTTTATTGGGTCAACACCAGATTCCATTACAGTAAGGTTGCCTGCTGGTGGCTTAAGTGTGTTTGACCATAGAAGACTGCCTTGGTGACCTTCAGCGAGACTGATGGCATAGTATGTGTAGTCATTGAAGCCCAATGTACCCATGAAAGTGGCTCCTTGGGAGGGTAATGTTCCGCTGTAGCATAGAAGTACATCGTTGTATAATGCGCGAACCACAGTTATTGATCCTTCTGAGTTAAGAGCTGAAACTGAGACATTCCAGTCATATCGGTCGGGAGTGCTACCGTCGGTTGTGCCCGAAATGGATGGAGACAAACCAGTGTAACTCCAAAGCTTAGAGGAGTTCCATTCGGCGAGATACCAATCTGGACTACTACGCGTTCCCTTATTTGTTAAAATGAACCGTAGCTGCTCTCCCTGTGGACCAAGTGCCATTGAGTATTGATTTGCTGATGGCACACCAGTTACGTTGAACAATGGGTTTCCTGTGTCTGCGTCAAAAGCGCGTCCAAAGTTGCTTGTGAAGAGTATTGCTGGGTAAACACCGTGTTGGTTAGGATCTTGAACATCATAGATGTAGGCAAAACTGATTGCGGGAACATCATCTCTTTGCCATATGAGTTCTCCTGTTCGGAGATCAACACATGTAAGTGGTCCTGAGGCTCCGAAGAAGGACACTACGAAAGATGTTGTTTGTGTGTAGTAGAGTTTGCCGTTCACAATTAGTGGGTTTGTAAATCTTTGGTTGTATGCTGAGCCTTCGAAGTATGTGTCACCTTGGATTGCAAAGTTGTCTCCTCCAACTACTCCGCCTGTTTCATATGGTCTAGTCCACATTATGTGAGAGGTCATTGGTCCAACTGCATCTTGTGGGCTTACTAGGATACCGTTTCCGCCTGAGTTGTAACTATTTGAGAAGCCACCGTAGCCGGGTGACCCGCTGCCAAGCCAGTTAGAGGATATAGTAAACCAGTTGGTGTTCTCGCCGTATATGGGTCGAGTCCAATACTCGGTTGGCAAAGGTGTTAGAGGCAAGTATGAAATTGCTTCTTCTTGAACAATTAGTGTTGTTGTTGCGCTGCTGGGCAAGTATGTGTCGTTTACATATTGCGAGTTAGCATTATGGGTATAGTCGTTTATGTTTTGTCCAGGGAAATTGAAGGTAAGGTTGTATGTTCCGACTTGATCAGGGGTAAAACGATAGCCTTGGTTAGATGTTGTATCCTCGATGGTATCAAAAGTTTGGGTTGTAACTGTTCCATCAGGGGCGGTTATAGTGAGTTTGTAGTTGTGGAACCTATTTTCGTTGCCGATTGCTGCACCATCGTAGACTCTGTTTAACCATAAGTAGATAAGGCTTGACTGACCGACGCCTATAGGATTGGGGTTAGCTGCTATGTAAGCATTAGTTGTTATATCCCAAGCGGGATCATGAGCAGAAGTGGTGGGCACTAGCATCATCGAAGCTGCCATTGAAACTGTTAGCAATATTACGATTGCAATAGAGATTTTTTTGTTTTTGCAAAATTCCATTTTTAATTTTCTCCTGTTTTTGCAAAATCTAGGTCAACTAACAGGGTATTTAAAAGTTTGCAATTTCGACAAATCCTTTGCACAAAATAGCCAATTTTACTAAAATTTAGGCGATAACATTAGTCGCTCAATCGCTCAATTGAGTTTATTTAATCAATAGATAATAAATCAATTGAAAAGTTATGATAGATAATTGGGCTTATTCT
>CAWIVJ010000013.1:0-131256 GCA_963839525.1 uncultured bacterium
TCATGTAGTTTGAACTTCAAATTCCCACTCTTATTGTCATCCTGAACTCGTTTCAGGATCTATCAAACCCGCGACATCGGCGAGATTCTGAAATAAATTCAGAATGACGTGAGGGAGTTTAAGTCGGAAATCGGTTTGAGTCAAAGTGCATGAAAGTGCACATTTCGTTATAATAAGTGCATACCTGACGTATGCAAATTATGCCTCAAACTCAAGAAACACGTCCCTTTCAAGCCAATGAACGAATTATGCAGTTTGATGTATCAATGGGCTGAAGTCCATCCACATGTAGAATTTTATGAGTTCGATCATGTTAACATACGTTCCTTTAACACCATCTACAAGCTTTAAATAATGTCTCTTGCCAAAAATCATTAAGAATATATTCTATAGATCCAAACTCCCATGCACCTTCTTTATTACTCCCTTCAATCAGTAAATTTTGACCTATTCTTACATGCTTATATCTATACAAAAATAAATCGGATTTAATTGCATTAAGTAATTGGTTACTGATTTTCAAAAAAGTAATTAATTGCTTAATTTCATTTTGACTAATTTGGGATTTTTCATTATCACTAATTTGATTTAGTAATATTATAAATTCTTTTGCCTCAAGTACCTTGTCTAAAATCTCTTTTCTTGTTGAATAGTGTTCTATATTTGATATTGCATCTCTAATTATTCTTACAAAATACTTTTTGGTATTATTAAAAAAATGGAAAAAATTAATATCCTTACTTCTATCTTCAATATACTTGTCTAAATCATAAGTAATTTTATTTATTTTTTCGTCGGTATCTTTACCTATTGCAATGTAAGGTCTTCCTTGACCATCAACTGATAGCATATCTAATTTTGTAAAAGTTATATTTTTCAGTTTTTCAATTATGTAACTCAATTGCTCAAAATATAATAAATAATAAAAACACCTTATCTTTTGCCAGTTTTTTTCTTTTTCAATGCTTTTATATGTTTCAATAATATTTATGGTTGCAAATATTGAGATTATTGCTCCAAGTAGAGTATGGTGATGAAATTTAATTGAAAAAATAAACAAAGGCAATAATAAAAACAAATTTATTATAATGTTTTTTGATATAACCGAAACAAAAATTTCCCTTATTAATAAAAGTATATTTAATAAAATTACATCTAATAATAATTTTTTCATAATTATAAATATATATTAGATTTATAAAATATTAATTGACAACTTGTCTTATTCTGTGGCTTAGAATTTAGTTGGAGATGTACTCACTAGCTTAAATTGTCGGGCAGGTATGCCCGACCTACTGCTTATTTTGTATTCATGCTTAAAAATTAAGAAATTCGGATAAACTTAAACCAAACGAATTTGCCAATTTTTTTATCTTGGAAAAAACAACATCGTTTTTAGCTGTCTCAATATTTCCAAGTGTTGAACGGGCAATTCCCGAATGAAAAGACAAATCGTCTTGAGAAAAATCATGTTCTTTTCTCAATTCTTTAATTCTTTTTGCAAGTTTTCTTAACAATACCTTGTCCATAAAATAATTGTCCGCTATAATGACAAAATAACAAACTGTATCACGGACAAAAATGCAATATTAAGTTGATATAAAAGGAAATATGGAAATTATTATTTAAAAACGAATTAAGGAGATGAAGAATAATGCAAAATATAGAATTGAATGATTTTATAGTAGATATTTTTCAAGATATTTGTGAAACCGAAAGTATGATGAAGATACTACGTGAATCTGTATATGCTGAAAATGGTGCGGTTACAATGTCTGATATTGGGAATACTCTTGAAGTAGTTGTTGCAAAAATATCTAATATTAAATATTCATTGGATAAATATATAGATATAGCATTTGATAGAAAGTAAACGACTTCCGACTTTCTGCTTGGGGAGAGGGCGGAAAGGGCGAGGGTTCGGATTCCACCCTCCCCTATCTCATAATCCATGAGATTCGGCTCAAACTGAATGATAATTTACAAATGATAATAGAGGAGATATCGAACTCGACATGTTTCTCGTGCGGCTCGAAACATACAGAGTTAGCTTCGCTTCGCTCTCGCATCCTGACTCGTACGGCTCGCGACGCTCACCTACGATTCAAGAGAATCTCCCATCCTCCAGTCTAAAAAGGACTATCCTAAATAAATAAGTTCTTTTTAAATTAAATGAGTCGGAGAGGCATCTCACCCCACGATAGGGAGTTCTCCTCTCATTCAAAAGCGAAACTTTTTCTGGTTGAGCGGATTTTCGGTAGGGTGCCGTGTAACAAAGCCACCCAGCCCAAAATATGTTGAAAAATTTTAAAATATATTTTTTTTTGGAGTAAACTAAAAGTAGTCATAATTAATAAATCTAATAGGAATTGCTTAATTGAATATTTTACTTATATATGATAAAGAATCTAATAGCCCAATTTTAGATGATATAAAGTATAAAATTGTTGATTTGGTTGAATCAAAAGGGTATAAAATTGAAAAATTGGGATTAAATAGAATTGATTTTAAATATTGCATTGGATGTTTTAAATGTTGGATAGAAGATCTGGAAGGATGTTTTATGAATGATATGGCAAAAGTGACAAGGGAAAAATTTTCAAATAACAATACAATTATTTATCTTTCGCCAATTTTATTCGGACAATTTTCTTCAACAATAAAAAATGTTCTTGATAAGGGCAGGCCAATTGATTATTTAATGAAGAATTTACAAATAATTATCGGATATGGCAATAATATTAATGAAGAGGAAAAAAGCACTTTTATTGATATAATTTCCAGATATAAAAAGAAAGAACAAATAGAAGGTTTTATTACTCAAACCTTTGAAGAAAATGATGCCATTTGCGATAAATTAAAAGAAATAATTTGATTTGGGAGTTTATATGGAAAAAATTTGTTTTTTAAACGGGAGTCCGTCAGGCAACAAAGCTACTTCAAAGGAATATTTAAATGATTTGGGTGGAATGTTTAAAGAAAGTGATTACGATAAATTTTTTATGGATATCAAGGTCAAACCAAATGAAGTATATTCAGATGAAGAAATGAATAACATTGCTGATGCGGATGTGATTATTATTGCATTTCCGCTTTACGCAGATTGTCTTCCCGCTGCTTTTATAAGATTTCTGGAAGACTATTATTTTTATCTGGAAAATAACCAAACATATAATAAAAATGCAAGAGTATACGTTATTGTAAATTGTGCAGCATATGCCCCTGAAGCAAATAGTGCAGCAATAAGGGTAATAAAAAATTTTTGTAGCAGATTAGAACTTAATTGGAGATTTGCGGTTTCTATTGGAAGCGGCCTTCTCATAAAAATGACAAAAAAAATTCCATTTTTAAATAAAGCACATCGAAATATACAAAAGGTTTTTATAACAATTTTGGAAGATGTGAACAATAAAGACAATAATGAGAAAGATGATATTTTAATAAAACCCAATACTCCTGAACCATCTTATTCTAATTACTCTAATGTAAACGATAATAAATTATTAAAAAAATTTATGTGTTATTTATTAAAAAAAGCCCGCAGAGAGTAATTTTTGCACCAGTAGATTAAGAGACTTTTGCTGCGTAAATTACATCCTCCACTATAAAAAAGAGAGTTCATAAAGGACTTAAGTATAAAGAACAAAATAACTTTAACAGGATTAACAGCAAGCGGTGAACATGTATTTATAGAACTGAATATAGAAGATTTAATAAAAGCAAGAAACGAATATGTTAAAAATAACAAAGAATACGTGAAAAAAAACCATAATGGGAGACTTGTTTAAAATACTTTTTGACTAAAATTCTTTAATATTGACTTTATTTATAAATAATCAACTTTTCCGCTGTCTAAATGGTAATAACCGCCTATTATTTTAATTTTATCTTCTTCCACATATTTTTTTATAATAGGCTTTGAATTTTTTAATTCATTTACAACATTAATTACGTTATTTTTTACAGTATTTTCAACAATATCTCCATGTTGTTTTAATGCTTGCTTCACTGCAGGCTCAATCGATTTTACAAAACTTTTTATATGTACAGATTCTCTGTTATGCTTAATAGCAGCTTGAACAGCACCACAATTCTGATGTCCGAGAACAAGTATCACCGGCGTTTCAAGATGAACAACAGCATATTCAATGCTGCCTATGACCTGATTATCCAAAACATTTCCGGCATTTCTTATCTCAAAAATATCACCTAATCCCTGATCAAAAATAATTTCGGGCGATACTCTAGAATCAGAACAAGAAATTATTACAACAAAAGGATGCTGACCTTCAACCAGTTCCATCCTCTTTGCTATTGATTGATCCGGATGAATAAGCTTCATTTTAACAAATCTTGCATTACCTTCATTAAGCTTTTTTAAAGACTCTTCTATGGATATATTTTTTGCTCCAGAAGCTTTGACATTGGAGGCAAAAATTAATAACACAAAAATAATAAGTAACTTTTTCATTTTTAAATTTTCCTGATTAAATTAATATCCACTATAAAATAACACAAAAAAAGAGGCTTTAAAACCTCTTCAAAATGGAGCGGGAGACGAGGCTCGAACTCGCGACATCATCCTTGGCAAGGATGCATTCTACCACTGAATTACTCCCGCATAGTGTAATTATATTTTACCTAATCAAAAAAAAATTGCAAATGTTTGATTAACCTTTATTTACATGTGTATTTTTTACACAGAAAAATTAAATTAAGATTTTAATTAACAAAACTTAATAAAATGGTAATTAATTCTTATGTAGTGAATATATATTTAATATATGTTCACTACATAATTTATATTTAACTAAAAACTAAACTTAAAGCTTAAGCTCAATGTTCATAGTTATTTTAAGCTTTTTAAAATTTTTTAATTACACTTATTTGTAAAAAGCAATTTATAAAAACAAAAAGTGTTTATGTAATTAAGAGGATTTTTAAAAACACGGGAGGATATTTATATGAATGGAATTTATATGCCAAATTTTTATTCTGGGTTTTCAGCGCCGGATATTTCAAGTTATTTAAACATGATGAATAGTTTTTCAAGTATTCAAACACCTCCGACTTATAATTTACAATTGCCGGATATTTCAAGTTATTTAAACATGATGAATAGTTTTAGTTTTTCAGGTAATCAAATACCAATGCCGGATTATTCAAGTGTAAATAGAATTTTAAAAGAATCAAATGAAGCCAGAAGAAAACAAGAAGAAGAAGCTAAAAAAGCCGAAGAAGAAAGAATTAAAAATGAAAAAATTGCACAAGAAGAAGAATTAAAGCAAGCAATAGCAAAAGAAATTAAACAAATAAACGCTTTAAATGAAGCAAAAGCTTCGCTGGAAGGCAAAAAAGAATCTCAACCGAAGAAATTAAACTTTTTGGAAAAAATCGGTTATGGACTGAAAGGCTTATGTAAAAATGTTACAAATCTCTGGACAGATAAAGAAGGTAAATTCAGTTGGGCAAAACTAGGAACTTCAGTTGCTATTGGCGCAGGAGTTGTAGCTTTAGATGTTATTACTTGTGGCGCATTAACACCTGTTTTAATAGGAGCAGGCGTAGTTCTTGGCGGATATCAAACAATAAAAGGTGTATCGGAAGCATCTAAAGCCAAAACCAGAGAAGAAGAAATAAAAGCTTTTGAAGATATAGGAGAAGGAGCAGGAGCTCTTGCTTTATCTATTGTTAGCTTAAGAAGTGTTAACGCTGCAAAAAATGCCTCAAGAGCAGCAAAAGCAGAAACTCTTGCCACAACATTAATAGGTGAATTGAAAAACATAAAAAATATTAAAGGTATTAATCTACAGTCTTTTAAAACTATTATAAACACATTAAAAAATGCAGGAGGAAATAAAAAAATCATTAATACCGCATTGAAAGAAATAAAAATTCTATCAAAGACAAAAGGTATTAAACTTCCTAAATCCGATAAAATTGTTCTTGAAACTATTAATAACTTAGCAGGAAAAGGTCTTCATAATGTTAAGAATGCTATGGCCAATCCTTTACTTAAAGAAAGTAAAATCTTAACTGACTTAGAAGGAGTTTGCACTAAATTAGACGATATAGAAGGCTTAGGCTCTATAATTGCAAGATTAAAAAATGCAACTAACAGAAGTGAAGCTTTAAAGATTTTAAAAGAAGCAGGAAAATTAGCTAAAACTTCTGCTAAAATTGGAAAGAATGAATTAGAATTATTGTTAAGCCAACTTAAAAGACAGGTAATACAAGATAACAGCTTTGGAACACTTATAAAATCTAATTTATCTAAAGAAAATCTGGTAAATATGGCAGTTACTTCAGGTGATAAATTTAAGAACTATCCTTACTTAAGTACTCTGCCAAGACTTTCAGTATCAGAAGTTGCAGCAGTTAAAATATCTAGTCATATTTCAGACGAAGTTGAAGCAGCAAAAGAAGCTGAAAGACTGGCAAAAGAAGTTTTAATGGACGAAATAGATGAAAAAATTAAAATAGAAGTAAAAGAATTAGCAAAACTACTTGATATAGAAATAAAAGACAAAACGTTTGAAGAAATTCAAGAAGAAATAGAATTAAAAATAGCAGCTTAAAAAAAGGAGGTCCTAAGACCTCCTTTTTAGTTATCTTCGTAATGAGTAAATTCTAAGTGCTCAATAATTATTGTATCTCCATCTTTAATTCCCTTTTTATTCAACTCTTCAAAGACGCCCATGTTTTTTAAAATATTTTGTAACCTGAGAATTTGTTCAACATTTCTTGCATCGGTTACATTTGCCAGTCTTTTGATTTTGCCGCCGAAAACCATAAAGGTATTTTTATCGGCTTTTACAACCTCAAAAGAACTGTCATCATTATCATAAGCCCCTAAATCTTCTTGTATTTCAATTTCAAAAGCCTGTTTTGGAATTTCATCAACCTTTTGAGAGATAAAATTCTTTAATTCTTCAATATTTTCTCTTGTTACTGCAGAAATTAAAAATACATCTTTAGCAATTTTTTTAAATTCTTTTAAGTGCTGCTGTTTTTCTTCATCAGTTACTACATCTATTTTATTTAGAGCAACTATTTGGTATAAATTTGCCAGTCTTTGCGAATGTTTTTTTAATTCAAGATTAATTTTGTTATAATTTTCTATAGGATTTTCTGAAGTTAAGTCAATAATATGAACTAAAAAACGGCATCTTTCAATGTGGCGCAAGAATTCATGCCCCAAACCTATTCCCTCGCTTGCACCTTCAATCAAGCCCGGGATATCAGCAACCACAAACCCGTCACCCGAAGGTTTTGTTACAACTCCTAAATTGGGAACAAGTGTTGTAAAAGGATAATCTGCTATTTTTGGTTTAGCAGAACTTATAACACTTATAAAAGTTGACTTCCCTGCATTAGGCATACCTAAAAGCCCTACATCGGCAATTAGTTTTAATTCAAGTTCCAAATCTCTTTCAATAGGCGGTTCTCCGGGTTCACAAAACTGGGGGGCACGCTTTTGAGAAGTAGCAAAGCGGGCATTTCCGCGACCGCCTCTTCCGCCTTTTGCCGCAAGAACAGTATCATTATGGTGAGTTAAATCAGCAATAATATTGTTTGTTTTCAAATCTCTTATCAAAGTTCCTACCGGAACTTTTATGTATAAATCTTTTCCGCAGCGTCCATGCTGGCTTTTGCTCCTGCCGTTAACTCCGTTTTCTCCTTTAAAAACGGACTTATATTTAAAATCCATTAAAGTTGAAAGGTTTTCATCCGCAATAAAGTAAATGTCTCCGCCGGCTCCGCCATCTCCGCCGGCAGGACCGCCTTTATCGACATATTTTTCTCTTCGCCAGGCTACTATGCCGTTTCCGCCACGCCCTGAAAGAATTTTGATTTTTGCTTTATCTAAAAACATTACTTATTATCCTTATTTTGGTGCAGTTTACTGCACCCTGCTTTTTATTTACAGGTTTTATATCTTTGTAAAAAGTGAAAGATGAAGAGTGAAGTGTTTTCACTTTATTCTCCACGCTCAACTCTTCATACATTCATATTTATTGTACAATATTACTATGAATAACACAAAAAAGACACTTTTTAGCGAAAAAACTGTAAAAATAGGCGAAGATTCCGGATATGACAATTACATAATGGCTATTGAAACAAGTTGCGATGAGACAGCCTGTGCAATTGTAAAAAACGGGCGTGAAGTTTTATCAAATATTGTTGCATCACAAATTAAAACACATGAAAAATACGGCGGGGTTATTCCTGAAATCGCTGCAAGGGAACATTTGGAAGCAATCAATATTGTAATTGAAGAAGCTTTTAAACAGGCAAATCTTGAGCCCGAACAAATTAGCGCATTTGCCGGAACCGTAGGTCCGGGGCTTGTAGGCTCGCTTCTGGTAGGGCTTAATGCTGCAAAAACTCTTGCTTTAGTTCATGATAAACCTTTTATCGGAGTAAATCATTTGAATGCTCATGTTTTTGCAAATTATATTGATACAGACTTAAAACCACCTTTTATTGCTTTACTTATAAGCGGCGGGCACACTCAAATAATTGAAGTTAAATCTCATTCAGAACAGAATATAATTGGTGAAACAATTGACGATGCTGTAGGAGAAGCTTACGATAAGGTCGCAAGACTTGTAGGTCTGCCTTATCCGGGCGGGCCTTTACTTGATAAATTAGCTAAAGAAGGCAACAAATTTGCTTATAAATTGCCTGAAGCCAAAGTAGGAGAGTATGATTTCAGCTTTAGCGGACTAAAGACTGCGGTTTTGCGACTTGTCCAAAGCTTGGACAAAGCAAAAAGCAAAGAGCAAAAAGCGAAAAGCAAAAAAAACTCACCTGCTCAACTTCTCACCTCTCACCTTTCACCTCTCACCATTGCCAACCTTTGTGCAAGTTTTCAAGAAACAGTGTCGGAAGTCTTATTGAAAAAAACCAAACGGGCATTGGAAGAAAAAGGTTATAAACAGGTTGTATTAGCAGGCGGAGTTGCTGCTAATTCTGAAATCAGAAGAAAATTCTTTGAACTTGAAAAAGAAGGTTACAAAGTTAACGCTCCTGCAATGAAATATTGTACGGATAATGCTTCTATGATAGCATCATGCGCTTATTTTTCAACAAACACTTTTGACGATGTTAATGTTGAGGTTTTCTCAAGAGTTAAATGATTTTTAAGCCAGAACATCTAATTTTTTTCCCGGAGTTTCGCTGGGAGTTGGTTGCTTAACATTAGCTTCGGCTTTTACTGTTACTTGTTCCGGAGCTGCTTTTACAGGTACTTCTGATGCAGATGTTTTTACCGCAGGAACTGATACTGGGGTTGTAACGCTTGGAGTTGCTTCTAATGACATAATTTTCCTTTCACATAAATTCAATAATACTTAACACTCTAATTACTTACTCTTAAAACATGTGAAGATAAAAATTTGCTATATTATGAATAAATATTAAGATTTAAAAATCTCTTTTAGATATTTACCTGTATAAGATTTGGGGTTTTTGCTGACTTTTTTTGGAGTACCTGTAGTTACAATTTCACCGCCCATGTTTCCGCCTTCGGGACCTAAATCAATTATGTAATCGGCAACTTTTATCAAATCTAAGTTGTGTTCAATTATAAGAATCGTGTTTCCGCTGTTGGCAAGCTGCTGTAAAATTTTAATTAATTTATCTAAATCATGCCAGTGAAGACCAACTGAAGGTTCATCTAATAAATAAAGAGTTTTACCTGTTGCACGCTTGTTCAATTCCGATGCAAGCTTAATTCTTTGAGCTTCACCGCCTGAAAGAGTAGTTGCGCTCTGCCCGAGTTTTATATAATCCAAGCCTACATCATTTAAGGTTTTAAGCTTATTTTTAATTGATGGGATATTTTCAAAAAATTCTAATGCTTCTTTTACACTCATATCAAGCACATCTGATATGGTTTTCCCCTTGTATTTTACTTCCAAAGTCTCTCTGTTATAGCGTTTTCCCTTGCAAACACCACATTTTACATAAACATCCGATAAAAAATTCATTTCAATTTTTAAAACGCCATCGCCTTTACAAGCTTCGCAGCGTCCGCCTTTTACGTTAAAGCTGAATCTTCCGGGTTTATAGCCTCTGATTTTTGCTTCGTTTGTACGGGAAAACAAATCACGAATATGAGTGAAAACATCCGTATAAGTTGCAGGATTTGAACGTGGAGTTCTGCCAATTGGTGACTGGTCGATATCAATAACCTTATCAATCTTTTCAAATCCTAAAATTTCGTCAATTCCCTGAGGTTTTGGTTTGTTTTTGCGGAGTTTATGCAATGCATATTCATAAATCAAATCTTGCATAAGCGTTGATTTACCTGAACCCGAAACGCCTGTTAAAACATTAATTTTTCCAAGCGGAATTTCAACATCGATATTTTTTAAGTTGTTTAAGCGGGCATTTTTTACTTGCAAAAAATGCCCGCTTCCTTCACGAATTTCTTTCGGAACAGGTATAAATTTTTCTCCTTTTAAATATTTTCCCGTAATAGAATTTTTAGAAGAAATTATGTTCTCAATTGAGCCGGAAGCAACTATCTCACCTCCGTTTATACCTGCTTTAGGTCCGATATCTACAATATAATCAGCGCTCCTGATTGTTTCTTCGTCATGCTCAACTACAATTAATGTATTGCCAAGATTTCTTAGCTTAATAAGCGTCTGAATTAAACGGGCATTATCTCTTTGATGCAATCCTATCGAAGGTTCATCCAAAACATAAAGTACACCTGAAAGGCCGCTTCCTATTTGTGTTGCAAGTCTTATTCTTTGAGCTTCTCCGCCTGATAAAGTTCCTGCCATTCTGGCAAGACTGAGATAATTTAATCCGACATCAAGTAAAAATTTTAGTCTTGCCCTTATTTCATCTAAAATTTGTTTTGCAATTTGCATTTGATAATCGGTTAATTCTAGAAATAATTCTGAGATAAAATCAAAAGCTTCGTCAATAGATAAAAGAGTAAATTCGTAAATATTAAGTCCTTTAGTTGGAATCTTCTTTACATCATCCTGAACTTGTTTCAGGATCTTTCTGGTTTGCGCATGCTGATTAGATGCTGAAACGAGTTCAGCATGACAATTTTTATTTGTTTCAGAACCTATTCTTACCGCAAGCGGGAAAGGTTTTAATCTCGCTCCTTTACAAGTTTTACAAGGAGTTGTTACCATATATTTTTGAATTTCCTCACGCCAATATTCGCAGCCTGTTTCATTATAACGTTTTTCAAGATAAGGAATCACCCCGACATATCTTGTATAGTTAGTTTGATAACGCTTTGTGCCAAATTGTTTAACGTTTATTTTAATAACATCATCGTTTCCGTATAAGATAAGGTCTTGTTGTTCTTTTGAAAGTTTTTTAAAAGGTGCGTTTATATCAATGCCGAAATTTTGGCAAACAGATTTTAATAAGTCAGAATAATAAGTAGTGGTGCTTTTAGACCAAGGATAAATTGCTCCGTCAGCTAAAGATTTGTTTTTATCCGGAACAATTAAATCAGGGGACAAAATACTGTCAACACCAAGTCCAGAACAGTGATCACAAGCTCCATAAGGACTGTTAAAACTAAATATTCTGGGTGCTAATTCTTCAAAACATAGATTGCATTTTGCACAGGATAATTTTTCGCTGAAAATGGTTTCTTCTCCATCTTTGTCAACTATAATAATTCCATCGGCTTTTTTAAGGGCAATTTGTGTGCTATCCGCAATTCTCGATTTAGCTTCTTCTTTAACTACAATTCTGTCTACAACAACATGAATTGTATGTTTTAGGTTCTTTTCCAATTTAATTTCGTCTTCGTCAAGATTATAAATTATACCGTCAACTTTCACCCTTACAAAGCCCTCTTGGCGTAATTCTTCAAATGTTGACGCAAATTCACCTTTTTTCCCCCGGGCTATAGGCGCTAAAATCTGAATTCTGCTTCCTTCAGGAAGATGTATTATTTTATCAACAATTTCATCAATTGTCTGAGGTTTAATTTCATTTCCGCATTTAGGGCAATAAGGTGTTCCTACACGTGCATAAAGCAACCTTAAATAATCATAAATCTCAGTAACCGTCCCAACAGTTGAACGAGGATTGTTGCTTGTTGATTTTTGGTCGATTGAAATAGCAGGTGAAAGTCCGTCAATATGTTCAACATCGGGTTTATCCATTTGACCCAAAAACTGACGGGCATAAGTTGAAAGGCTTTCTACGTAACGTCTTTGCCCTTCGGCAAAAATAGTATCAAAAGCCAGTGAACTTTTCCCGGAGCCCGAAACCCCTGTAAATACTATAAGCTCATTTTTAGGCAGCTCAAGCGAAATGTTCTTTAAATTATGCTCCTTCGCCCCTGTTATGACAATTTTTTCATTCATAATTTACATTATTGCATGTAAAAAGTAAACGGTAAATAGTAAATAGTTCTTTAAACTTTATTTAAAATTTACCATTAACTTATTAAATTTACGGAAAAAGTTCCACTTACGTTACCCTGAATTTATTTCAGGGTCGCAAAGCCTCTCGCTAATGCTATTCTGAAACGAGTTCAGAATGACGTTTGCCTGTTTTAAGACTTTTTCCGTAAACTCATTCTCCTATCGGAATTTGGGTATTTAAAAAAGTATCCTTACAAAGACCTTTAATCCTCCACTGGCAACCCCCACAAAACTCTTCATGCTTTTTCGGAGTCATTAAAAACATAAGTCTTTCCGATAATATCACTGTATGCATAAGGTTTATTCGGCTCCAGCTCCAAAAATTTCCTAACTTTCTCATCAAGTTCTCTTAAAAAATTTTTATTACAAGCAGGACCTTTTATGCCATCATTTGGACATCCCACACAAAGAGCGTCTTTTTCTGTAACCACAACTACTTTTTTGTCAGGGTTTCGTTTTAATAACAAAGAAATTCTGTCCCAACTGGTTTCCGTATGACTTGGACTATAAGCGTTCCCTTTATACCCGGGCAAACATAAAAAATGATGCCCGCGTACCGGCATGCAATCCTGCAGGTTTAGTATTCTTACCATAGTATATTCTCCATTCAGCTATCAATAATAATTAAAATATAAAAAAGATAAAAAATTGACATGAAAAAATATGTAAAATCCTTATACTTTAGGTTGAAAGCTTTAATTGACAAGGAAAGCAGCTCTAAAAAATTAAAGTTTACATTTTTTAATTATAATAATTGTTAAATTTTTTGTTTGTAGTATTATAATTATTGAGGTTACACTAGTCTGATAGGTTTTACCCTAGTTCTTTAGTAACGTCTTGCTGAATTTATTTCAGCATCTCAAGGTTTATTGACCTGACGATTAGAATGGGACTATGTAGCTGGATATTACATTTAAAACATAAGGAGAAAACCGATGCCGGTAGCGTCAATGATTGAACTTTTAGAAGCAGGTGTACACTTTGGTCACCAAACACAACGATGGAACCCAAAAATGAAACCGTATATTTACGGAGCAAGAAACGGAATCTATGTTATAGATTTAAGAAAAACAACAGATATGCTTGATAAGGCTTATGAAGTTGTGAGAGAATTTTCATCACGCAATAAAAATATTCTTTTTGTCGGAACAAAAAGACAAGCAACTGATGTGGTTACGGAAGAAGCAACAAGAGCAGGAGCTTATTACATCAACAGAAGATGGCTTGGAGGCTTGTTAACCAACTTTGAAACAATCCGTGCAAGAGTTAATAAATTAAGAGAACTTGAAGAGTTTATTGCAAGCGGTCATGCAGAAAAATTACCTAAAAAAGAAGTTGCTCAAATTCAACGCCAATTAGGTAAATTAAGTAAAACTTTGGGCGGAATTAAAAATATGAGAGGCTTACCTGATTTGATTTTTGTTGTTGATCAACAAAAAGAATTAATTGCTATTAAGGAAGCTAATAAGTTAAATATTCCTGTTATTTGTCTTGCGGATACCAATGCTAATCCTGATAATATCAATTACTTGGTACCGGGAAATGATGATGCTATACGCTCAGTTAAGTTAATTACATCAAAACTTGCTGATGCTGTTTTAGAGGGTAAGCAGCTTAGAGAAAACAAAGCTAATGAAACTTCAAAAATCGAAAAAATTTCTGCAAAAGATGCGGGAGTTTTAGAGGAAACGGCAGAAAGTCAACAAAAAACGGAAGAAGCCGTTGCTGTTGAAGAAAAAACTGAAAAAGAATAGAAATTGAAAGGTAAACGGCAAATTTTCAATTCACAGTTTATCATTTATTGTTTACCCAAAAATTAAAAATAGAAAGGATTATAAATCAATGGATATTACAGCTCAAATGGTAAAAGAACTTCGTGATAAAACAGGTGCAGGAATGATGGATTGCAAAAAAGCACTTACAGAGTCAGAAGGCGATATGGAAAAAGCGATAGAAGTTCTTCGTCAAAAAGGTGTTTCTTCCGCAGAAAAGAAAATGGGAAGAATTGCCGCAGAAGGTCTTATTACTTCTGCAATAAAAGGGAATAAAGGCGCAATGGTTGAAGTTAACTGTGAAACAGATTTTGTTGCTAAAAATGAAGAGTTTAAAGAGCTTGCCCAAAAATTAGCAGAAGGAATTGCAGAAGGTGAAGCAAATACTGTTGAAGAACTATTAGATACAAACTGCCATGTCCTTAACAAAACTATTGGTGAAATGATTAAAGAAAAAATAGCTACAATTGGTGAAAAAATTACATTAAGAAGATTTCAAAAATATGAAGGAAATCTTACAACTTATGTTCATAATGGTAAAATTGGCGTTATGCTTGTAACTGATAAAAAAGATGATGAAATTGCAAAGGATGTTTGTTTACATATAGCAAGCTCAGCTCCTGAGTTTTTGTCAAGAAACGATATTCCTTCTGAAGTAATTGAAGAAGAAAAAAGAATTGAAATGGGTAAAGAAGATTTACAAAATAAACCTGAAAATATCAGAGAAAAAATCGTTGAAGGCAGAGTTAACAAGCTTCTGGCGCAAAAATGTTTACTTGAGCAGCCTTTTGTTAAAAACCCTGATATAACAATTCAAGGATTTATTGAAGGTAAATTCACAATCCAAAAATTTGACAGATATGTTCTTGGTGAAGGGCTTGAAAAAAGACAAGAAAACTTTGCCGATGAAGTTATGAATCAGATTAAAGGCGAGTAAAAAAAATCTTTTAGCAGGATGCAACCTCGCTAAAAAGTATAAAAAAAAGCATCTTGGACGTCCAAATTTAATTAATCTTTTGCCTAAAAGTCATGAAATAGACTCAATTTTAAGAGAGCAAGAAAGAATATTAAAGAGTGTTTGTGGCGATATTTAACCAATTTTTAACATATTTTGCAACGTTATCAAAACCAATTAAATGTTTTAAATCTTTTGGCTCAATATTTTTGTGATAAAAAATTACCGGAACATACTCGCGGGTATGATCAGTTCCTTCTACTGTAGGGTCACAACCGTGATCTGCTGTAATTACAAGCAAATCATCATCTTGCAGACTGTCGATAATTTCTCCCAAATAAATATCAATTTCTTCAAGAGCTTTTCCATAGCCTTTGGGGTCATTTCTATGACCGTAAAGCATATCAGTATCAACAAGATTAGTAAAAATTAATGACTTATTAGGCTTGTCTAATTCAGCAATCTTAATTTCCTCTAAATCAAATTCTTTTTTAACAGCTTTTAATGTTAATTCAAGACCTTCTTTATTATTCCCGATATGCACTGCATGAGTTATGCCGGACTTGGAGAAAATATCCTCAATTTTTCCTATAGCAATAACTTCACCGCCTGATTCCTGAACCCCATTTAATAATGTAGGCTTCGGCGGAACAACAGAATAATCTCTTCTGTCTTTCGAAATTCTGGTAGGCTTGCCATCAATAATTTGATAAGGACGGGCTATAACACGTGACACATTGTATTTTGAATTATCTAAAATTTCTCGTGCAATTTCACACCATTTATAAAGTTTTTCAAGTGGTATTACATCAATATCAACAGCAATTTGAAAGACACTGTCAGCACTCGTGTAAACAATCGGATATTTTGTTTCTTGATGCTCTTCATTTAAATCTTCAATAATTTTTGTTCCGCTTGCAGGGTAATTTCCCAGAATCGCACTGCAATCTGTCTGTTCAATAAATTCATTTATTAATTCGTTAGGGAATCCTTTAGGAAAAGTGGCAAAAGGTTTATCCAGAATAAGTCCTGCAATTTCCCAGTGACCTATTGTTGTATCTTTTCCTTTTGATTTTTCCGCCATTATGCCATACTGCGCAATAGGGTTAGGAATAGGGCAAATTCCTACACATTCTTGAACATTCCCGAGCCCTAATTTCTGTAAATTCGGTAATTTAAGACCACCGCAAAATTCGGCAACATTTTTAAGTGTATTGCATTCGGGAACGTCATTATATTCGCTGCAATCAGGCATTGCTCCTATACCCATTGAATCTATTACTATTATAATTGCCCGTTTCATTTTTGCACCTTTTTTAATCAAAGTATTAATTATTTTAAGCTACTTAATCTTTAAGCCTCAAACTTACTCCCTTTTTTTACTAAATATATTAACATGAAATTATCTTTATGGTTTAATTGTAATGTTATAACAGAATAAAGGGAAAAAACAAATGCAAGCACGCAGAGCCGCCAGGGAATTGGCTTTAATATTATTCTCGCAACTTGATAAAAAGCTTAAAGCTTATTCAAAAGAAGATTTTGAAGATATATTGTTAAAATCTGTAAGAATTTTAACAAATAATGCAAGTGAAGAACTAAAATTAACGGTAGGTTCTTTGTTTGAAATGAAATCTTTTATAGACGATTATGAAGCAGGACACGAAGATAATCTTCAACGTCCGATAGGTGTAGCAAATATTCCTGTACAAATTCCAATGACTTCGGATATGACAGGAAGAATCAATGAAATGATTGAAATTGCGGAAAAAGCACTTTGGGCTCTTGAAATAGCTGAAATCACAACACTTGAGAATAAAAATGAAGTTAAAGATTATACGGTGTCAATAGCTGAAAATTTTAAAGAGAATGCAGCATTTATTGATGGGCAAATTCAAAAATTTGCTAAAGGCTGGAACATCGAAAGACTTGTCAAAATGGACAAAGATATTTTACGTATAGCAATTACTGAGCTATTATATATACATGATGCTCCAATGAAAGTAATTGTAGATGAAGCATTAGAGTTGGCAAAAAAATATTCTACGGATGAAAGTTCATCGTTCATAAATGGTATTCTTGCAAAAGTAATTGTCGAAAACGGAGTATCATAAAGTGAGGTTATAGGAGCATTAGGTTATAGGTTTATAAGTTAACAATCCTGTAAATTTAACCTATCACCTCATAATCTTATCACCCTATAAACCTAAGAGGGCATATGTTTAATTTTTTTGGGCTTAAATTTGATAAATTAAAACAAACAGTTTCTCAAACAGCAGAAACTCTTGTTGATAAGGTAGTTGAAAGTGTTGAAGAAGAAGCAGAATTTTCCGATTTTGTCCTTGACGATATGGAAGATTTACTTATTCGTGCAGATTTAGGTGTAAATTATGCTTCGGAATTAGTAGATAAACTCAGAAACCAGGATAAAATTAAACCATCTGAAGTTAAAAATTATTTGA
Organism: uncultured bacterium; assembly: GCA_963839525.1. Lineage (GTDB taxonomy): Bacteria > Cyanobacteriota > Vampirovibrionia > Gastranaerophilales > Gastranaerophilaceae > CAWIVJ01. The sequence continues at coordinate 17,615 of CAWIVJ010000013.1, forward strand.
AAAATGAATTTTTAAAAACTTTATCCGAAACAGGCGAAACAAAATTAAATTATAAAGAAAATGATTTAAATATTTATTTTATTTCAGGTGTAAACGGTGTAGGAAAAACAACGTTAATCGGGAAACTTGCATATAGATTTAAACTTGAAAATAAAAAAGTTTTAATTGCAGCCGGAGATACTTTTAGAGCTGCTGCAGAAGAACAGCTTGATATCTGGTCAAAAAGAGCCGGTGCAGATATTTTAAGACGCGATAAAGCTGATCCCGCATCCGTTGTTTATGAGGCAATTCAGAAAGCAAAAAATGAAAACCACGATGTAATTTTGATTGATACAGCAGGAAGATTACAAAATAAATACAATTTAATGGAAGAATTGTCAAAAATTAAAGCGGTTATTGATAAAAATGCTTCCGAGAATTTGCATGAATGCATTTTGGTACTTGATGCCAATACCGGACAAAACGGTCTTCAACAGGCAAAAATTTTTCAAGAAGCAGTTAACTTGACTTGTGTTGCATTAACAAAATTGGATGGCTCCGCAAAAGGTGCTATTGTTCTTGCAATTGCAAAAGAATTGAAATTACCTGTAAAACTAATAGGTGTTGGTGAAAAAATGGAAGATTTGAAAGATTTTAATCCAACAGATTTTATAAATGCTCTTTTTGCAAAATAAAACAATTATGCAAAGAAAGCTTTCAGGTTGTTTGATACCATTGTGATAATGGTTACAGTAATGGGTATTTTTATTTTTTATGCTTCTTGGCATGTTAAATTTGCAATAGCTTCATGCAAAGCTTTATTTTTGCTGATTTTACGTGCTTTCGCATATTCTTTTAAACTAATAATGTCAGCTTCTTCAAGATCAAAGGCTTCACGTTTTTTAGCAACGTATTCTTTTTTTCTGCCTGCCCCTTTTCTTGCACCACCTCTGAAAGTCTTTTTATAATAATCAACACCTGAAATTTGCTCAAATTCTTCTTTGCTGATAATTGTTTCATCAGCTTCGATTTGGCTATTCAATTTTTTAGTTACAAATCCTTCTGCGTCTTTAACGTAAACATATTTATTCATAACATATCTCCTTATGGTTCCAATCTTTTTGGGCTTTTTTTAATTTTTCTACTTTAATTACTTTTTAATTTAAAAGATGTTTATTTCCTGTTATCACTTCTAGCGGTGAATTCAACACCTTAAAATCAACGTCATCGGTCACAAGTTTAAAACCATTGTAATTACACAAAAAATTGAAGTATTCATCATTAAAATCAATACTTAAACCATGCTTTCCCTATTTTATAGGGATATTTTTTTTGTTAAACGCAATAGTAATTAAAGAGATTCCCTTGTCTTCTTTGTTTTTAATTCTAGTTGCTTTGCTTGTTATTCCAATTACCTCTAAACGTCTAGGTCATTCAAAAGTAAGCACAACTACAGATTTTTATAGTCATTTAATGTTTAAAGCGGATGAAGTAGCTTCCAATACATTAGCGGGAATATTTTTAATAAGCAAGAAAACAAAGAGAATGTCGAACAGGTTGAAAAATAAAAGTTGGACAAAAGTTGTAAATTATCAGGCACTTTGAGCTGAAGTAGCAAAGAGTTTGAGATTGTTTTTAATTAAAAGTTATTATTTAATAACTCTTTCAAATCCAAGTTTAATGCATTAGCAATTGCACACATTGATTCTAATGTTGGAGATTTTTCAGCTCTCTCTATATCACCAATAGAATTTCTATGCATATTTGCAAGTTCAGCCAAATCTTCTTGAGATAATTTTTGTTTTTTTCTTTCAACCATTATCTTAAAGCCAAAATTTTTAGATATTTTTTTGTAATTGTTTTTCATATGCATATTATTGTATGCTATTGACATATTTAAATCTACATTTTATAATATAAAAAAGTGGACTAAAGTAGTCTAAAAAGGAGCGAGTAATGAATGAACTTAAAAATTATAGTTTTACAGAGCACGAATTTAGGCAAATGGGAAAATTAGCGGATGATATTTATAATGCAGGGATTGTTTTAGAATGTTTTTGTGAAGCAAATATTGAAATTGAAGAGGTTCAAAATCTTTTTCCCATTTTGAAATATTTGCATAAAAACGCTGATATACTCAATTGCATTTTTATAAATTATGAAAAATAACTTCAGTCTGTAGATGGAATTACTATTCTGCCAAAAATTAATTTAAGGACTAAATTTACGGTGTGTCTAAAGACAGCACCTTACAAGCTGAATGAAAAAATACAAGTTGTATAAAACAAGTTTTAATACCATAATATTAATAGGGGGGATTTTTTTAAATATTTTTTTACCATTTATTAGAAAAAAAGGAGGTTAACATGAATATGCAAAGAAGTAGCAGAGAAGAGTATACACCTGAGATTTTTGAAAAATTAGAAAATTTAATTAAAGAAAAATTTAATTCTGAAGACTCTCAAATCGTTATAACAGTTGATATAACTACTCAAAATAATCCTGTATTTGTATTAAAAATAATGGAAGATTATGGTTATACTAATGAGCGTTCTCAAAGAGAAAAAACATTAAGAATTTGGGAGGAAAATGGACAAGAAAGAAGTGGTTTAAATACATTTGATTTTATCATTTACTATAATCAAGATGAAGGAAAATATAAACTAAAAACCAAGAATGATGAATATATTGATTTATCCACTAAAGACTTAGAGCGGATTTATAATGAACAATATAAAATTTATAAACCTGCTGTTTTATAAATTGCTTGCCTTGTCAAACATAGTTCTGATTTCATCAAAAGGTAGGTCAGGCATTGCCTGACCTTTACTTTCAAACTGCATAATCTGTTCATTGACTTAAAAGGTTTGTGTTTCTAAGATTGGAGGCATAATTTGCATACTTCAGGTATGCACAAATGATGAACGAAATGTGCATTTTCATGCACTTTGACTCAAACTCATTTCCGACTTTCAGAATCGGTGGGATGGTAATCCCACCCTACTCTTCGCCTTTTGCATTTGACCTTTTGCCTGCATCAACTTGCATGAAAAAATACAAAAGTTGGACATTTGCATAAAAAAAGAAGGTTTAAAACCTTCTTTTTTATTGGTACGCCCGGAGGGATTCGAACCCCCGACCTTTTGGTTCGTAGTTGAAAAAGTTACTTTTTATAGCTTTTGGTAATTTATCGTAAAGCTAAGTAAAATAAGAGTTTTTGGTTTATAAGCGTTAGTAATTTAAAGTGATTTTTGTTGAATTTTAATAAAATAGTTGAATTATTGTTGAATTATTTTTAAGGATTATGAAAATATACCCTTAAGCCCGTACACAGTTTTATATATTCCAAAGATAAACTCTTAAAATTGCCCCATTAATCCTATGCAGAAATTTGTTTTTAATAATCCACAACCTGTAGCTCATGCAAGAGCATGGATTAAATTCCTTTTTGGCAGTATAATTCCTTATCTGATGATTTTAGCAGGGCTTAAATGGCTTGCCGTGGGCTGTGAATTTAAAAATACGCCTATTTATAACCCAATTTTTTAATTCTTCTTTTTTGTTCCTTATTGTATTTAAATCACTTTAATCTTGACTATTTAAATAATATCAGGTAATATTAGATATTATTAGATAATATTAGGTATTATTAGATATGATTAGCTCAAATGATTTTCAAATAACCTCTCAAATGCTTACTATTATAGCTGAAATTGACGAATTTAAAGGCGAATGGAAAGCTCTAGGGAATATTTCACCTGATATTTTAAATTCTTTGAAAAAAGTAGCAACAATTGAAAGTGTCGGCTCCTCAAATCGTATTGAAGGGAATAAATTATCCGACAAGCAAGTCGAAGAGCTGCTATCACGTATTGATAAAAAATCTTTTGCGTCACGTGATGAAGAAGAAGTTGCAGGTTATGCTGATTTAATGAACCTGATTTTTGAAGATTATTTGGTTGTCCCCCTGAGTGAGAATTATATAAAGCAATTGCACAGCATTTTGCTTAAATATTCCAAAAAAGATGCTAAACATAAAGGCGAGTATAAAAAGCTTGAAAATAGCGTTATGGCTTATGATGCAAAAGGTAAGGAAATTGGTGTTATATTTGAAACCGCAAGTCCTTTTGAAACTCCTCTAAAAATGCAAGAATTAGTGGAATGGGCAAGAAAAAATATTGATGATAAGTTTCATCATCCGATAATTGTTATAGGTGCTTTTATAGTAAATTTTCTTGCTATACATCCGTTTCAAGACGGTAACGGCAGATTATCGAGAGCTTTAACTTGTTTATTACTTCTAAAAGCCGGATATGCTTATACCCCTTACAGTTCGATAGAATCTATTATTGAGGATAATAAAGAAGGCTATTACAGGGCATTAAGACAAACTCAAATAACGCTTAATAAAAAGCCCGATTATGAACCTTGGTTAATGTTTTTCTTAAGGACATTACAAAAACAAAAAATAAGGCTTGAGCATAAAATAAGCAAAGAAACCATAAGCAAGCTTACTCTGCCTGAATTATCAACGCAAATTTTAGATTTATTTAACCAAAAAGAAAGAATAACTGTAGCGGATATAGTTATTAAAACTGGCGCAAATATTAATACAGTCAAAAAACACGTAGCAAATCTTGTAAATAATAAATATCTTACAAAACACGGTACAACAAGAGGCGTTTGGTATACAAAGAATTAAAATAAAAAACCCGACATAATAGCCGGGTCTTAAGTAATTCTTTGGGGGTTGTTAGTTAGTTTTCTACTCAATAACGGGCATTTATACAATGCAGAATAAGCAAAATAAAACCCGACTAGGTCAGGCTGTTGAGGTTGTATTATGCTTTTTTACTTTTATAAATACTATTACAGAGCCCTGCGACCTCAATAAAATGGTCGAAAAGATAAGTGAGCAAGTATTTGAGAAGAAAATTACTCAAGAATAAATATTGATAAATTAATAATAACGAAAGACTGCAATACATCTTTAAACTCAATCCAGAATTATTAAATGCTCCTCCGGATAAGAAAACAATATTTGCATGCATAATTTTTCTAATAAATTTTTCATTTTCTGTCATCTCTTTTTCTCCTTCTGTTGATTGGCTTTCCTTTCCTAAAGTTGCTGTTGCCATTTTACGCCTCCTTTGTTTTTAAATTTGTTATCCACCAGTCCGTTAAATTTTCTGCTTCCGCTATTTCGTAAGTAGTAAAAATAGCAGTTACAATCTTTTTAATGCTTTCTTTTCTAATACTGCTTATTTCATGCCTGTACCTCTTTGTTAATGTTTTTTTTTTTTTTTTTTTTTTTTTTTTTTTTTTTTTTTTTTTTTTTTTTTTTTTTTTTTTTTTTTTTTTTTTTTTTTTTTTTTTTTTTTTTTTTTTTTTTTTTTTTTTTTTTTTTTTTTTTTTTTTTTTTTTTTTTTTTTTTTTTTTTTTTTTTTTTTTTTTTTTTTTTTTTTTTTTTTTTTTTTTTTTTTTTTTTTTTTTTTTTTTTTTTTTTTTTTTTTTTTTTTTTTTTTTTTTTTTTTTTTTTTTTTTTTTTTTTTTTTTTTTTTTTTTTTTTTTTTTTTTTTTTTTTTTTTTTTTTTTTTTTTTTTTTTTTTTTTTTTTTTTTTTTTTTTTTTTTTTTTTTTTTTTTTTTTTTTTTTTTTTTTTTTTTTTTTTTTTTTTTTTTTTTTTTTTTTTTTTTTTTTTTTTTTTTTTTTTTTTTTTTTTTTTTTTTTTTTTTTTTTTTTTTTTTTTTTTTTTTTTTTTTTTTTTTTTTTTTTTTTTTTTTTTTTTTTTTTTTTTTTTTTTTTTTTTTTTTTTTTTTTTTTTTTTTTTTTTTTTTTTTTTTTTTTTTTTTTTTTTTTTTTTTTTTTTTTTTTTTTTTTTTTTTTTTTTTTTTTTTTTTTTTTTTTTTTTTTTTTTTTTTTTTTTTTTTTTTTTTTTTTTTTTTTTTTTTTTTTTTTTTTTTTTTTTTTTTTTTTTTTTTTTTTTTTTTTTTTTTTTTTTTTTTTTTTTTTTTTTTTTTTTTTTTTTTTTTTTTTTTTTTTTTTTTTTTTTTTTTTTTTTTTTTTTTTTTTTTTTTTTTTTTTTTTTTTTTTTTTTTTTTTTTTTTTTTTTTTTTTTTTTTTTTTTTTTTTTTTTTTTTTTTTTTTTTTTTTTTTTTTTTTTTTTTTTTTTTTTTTTTTTTTTTTTTTTTTTTTTTTTTTTTTTTTTTTTTTTTTTTTTTTTTTTTTTTTTTTTTTTTTTTTTTTTTTTTTTTTTTTTTTTTTTTTTTTTTTTTTTTTTTTTTTTTTTTTTTTTTTTTTTTTTTTTTTTTTTTTTTTTTTTTTTTTTTTTTTTTTTTTTTTTTTTTTTTTTTTTTTTTTTTTTTTTTTTTTTTTTTTTTTTTTTTTTTTTTTTTTTTTTTTTTTTTTTTTTTTTTTTTTTTTTTTTTTTTTTTTTTTTTTTTTTTTTTTTTTTTTTTTTTTTTTTTTTTTTTTTTTTTTTTTTTTACCTTATTCAATCCCGAACACATCTTTTGCGATTTGTTGCGCTGTTTCGGACGTTATAGGCTTGTAAGAACTTTTGTTTTCTATTTTCTCAACTGGCTTTTCGCCTATAGTGTCACGTATTGCGTTAAATGCTTGCACATCACCTTTTAAAGCCTTTTCAAAGAGTGCTAAACATAACTTTTGCTGATTTGTTTGTCCTTTATCACCTTTAAGTTCAAGCAGAGCTTTCAGGGCATCTTTGAGTTTCTTTTTTTCACGTCTTGCTTCGCCTGATTTCTGGCCGCCCAAAGATGCAATTTCTCTTTGTTCATCCTTTGTTCTTGTATTTAAGGGTTTTAGATTTTAGTTGTTCATGGTTTTTCACCTGCCTTTACTGGAATATAATTAATCACTATTGGTTCCATTTTTATTGTATTCATTATTTTTTTAACTTCCTCAGTGCTTATATTTAATTCTGAAGCAAGTCTTACCATATTCTGAATTCATTATTTCTTGCAACTTCCTCTCTGTCAATTTTTTTTGAGCAGTTTTTTCTTCGTTGTTAATTGGATAACTAACAGGGGAGTTTGTAAATTGAAGAAAGGGGGCTTGATACGATTTCCAAAAATCGTTCACCTTGTTTACTATTACTTGCTTTTCTAACCTTTCAAGTTTTGATTTAATATTCATAATACCTCTCCTTTAAAATAATAAAATATCTAAATCATCGAACCAGCACTGCCCACCGTAATCTCCAAACCCTTGACAGCCTAAGTACACAATTAAACTTGTACTTAATGCCGTTGTATCAGTCATTGTATATGTGTGGGCAGGAGATGCAGGTTTTACTCCTGTTGTATTTACAGTAACTCCTACTTGCAAACCTCTTTTTTGAACAAAAACATAGTATTTAGAAGTACGTGAAAAATTATATGGATAACCTAATAGTGAATTATTATTTAAAATAGATAATGTTCCACCAGTGTTTACATCAGTGTGTATTCTAAATTCCAGTCCATATAAGGCACTAAAAAGCCCCGGGCTTCCTGTGCTTCCTCCAATAGATAATGCTACTCTTTCTGTGTTATATGGGAGAGCATCAGATGAAAGTTGGAAGCTAAATTTAAGGTCAAAACTACGGTTTATGTTGTAACTTTCTTTGAACTTTTAATTTAATAAGATTTATTGTATCCTGTTCCATAAGTATTACAATAAACCCTGCTTACTGTTATCAGAGCCTTTCTATAAGAAAACCAATCCCAGTTATTATAAATATCGTACCAAACATTATTTGCGGGCGGAGTGTAGCTTGTACTAAAGTTTTCCGTAAAAGGCGTATAACCTCCGCAAAGTGATAATAATCTTTTATTATCGCTCATTATGCTATTCCCTCTTCTTGTTGTAGTAATCCTAAATTAAAAATTGCTTTTTTGATATAATACTGAACGCACTCAAACTCCCCCTTTAGGCTGTTTTTTTGATATGTCGTCTTGTTCACACTGATTGCAACCCATTAAACAAAGTTCGGATGCCTGATGTAAACTATGCGCTAAATTCTCTAAATATAACTCTTTGTAATCCTCATCGGTTTTAATTTCTTTTAGTTCTATACTCTGCTTTTTCAGCTTTTTTCTGGTCTGTTCGTCCGCAACTACAATAGTGGCCGTTCTACCGTCAATTTCTTGCTTATAGGTAAATAATTGTAACTCATTGTCTTTGTTCATTTTGTTTTCCTTTCTTTCTAAAATAGTTCCTATTGTGGAAATTGAAACTCTGACATAAGGTGTTTCAGAGTAAAATTTGTTTATTATTAATGTTGAAATTTGTTTGTCATCCGGGTATGCAATTCCGTTCAGTGCATCCAAAATGTTTTTTGAAATATTATCACAGTCGGGCTTTATAGTAGGTCTTATGGCCCCTGAGAGAGCGTTATTTCTTTTAACCTTTGAAAATGACTTAGGTATCTCAAAATAAACGTCTATTTGAGCCGTAATAGCTTTGTCGATAAATTGAGTAGGAATATAGTCGGGGTATTCGCTGCAAAAAGATTGTTTTACCCAGTTTGCATAATTAACCATTTCAGGCGGAGTGTATTTTTTCATAAATCCACCCACATTAGCGAATTTTACGCTCTGCTTTGCCTGCACCTTACCCGGTATAATAAAATTTAATTCTTCCAACTTTCAATCTCCTTTATTTTCTTTTTAATCTATAATCATCACCTGTACATTTAATCAATGTGAAATTACCACATAGGCGACTTATAAGGGCTTTGCCCCCACTGTCAAATTGAGTTTCAAGATAATCAATAGTATTTTCGGTGGTTATTACAGTCGGTTTTTATTGTTATGCTTTGAATCCAAAATTAAATATAATTGTTCAAGCACCCATGAAGTTTTATTTTCTTTGCCTAAATCGTTAAGGACAAGCAATCCTGTATTTATATAAGGTGTTGTATCAAAGTCTTTACGCATCTGATTCATCATTGTTGTACTGCTTATAAAGACAGTTGGGATTTGTTCTTTTATAGCTTCCTTTGCAATTGCAATCGCTAAATGAGTTTTCCCAGTTCCGACATTACCATAACCGGCGATTATAAGATTTTTACCATTTTTAACTTTGTCTATGTCTTTAATATAGGTTATTGCTTGATTTTTTGCCTTGCTTAATAATCCCGTAAGCGGTTTAAAGTTTTCAAAAGAATTCTCATGCCGGTTAAACGGAATATAAGAGTTATTTAATAAACGTTCTGCATAACAAACGGCTTTTTCGTTTTCTCGGTTAGAAATAAACCTTGAACTTACGTTTTTTCTATCGCTCTTAAAATACTTTTTCTTTCCGAATCAGATTGTGCAGTTAAATATTTATTTGTAAAATACTCCTCTAATTCATCCGCTTTATCGGAATATGAATTAACCAATCTTACTAAGTTCGGGGCTTGCTCTGAAAGAGATTTAACATCTTTCCAAATAAGCTTATTTAGTGATATATAATGTTCTTTAGTCTGCATAATTACTCCTTACTATATTGTTCATAATCGCTCTTAAAACTTGCACCCGTTAGGCATGAAAGGTTTTTGTTTGTACTATTAGAAAACTGTTTAGCATTAACCTCCCATTTTCTTATAGCAGCTTGCTAGTCTTTCATTTTACTTTTACCAACCATCCAACCATTGCAATCATAATGATTAATGAATGCTTCGGGGCTTATATTATTTTTTCTTTCAATGCAATATTGTTTTACTTCTTCTAAAGAAGGTTTTTGAAAAGATTTTTTTTGTGTCTTATTATCATTTACATTATCATTTACATTATCATTTACATTTACATTATCATTTACATTTACATTGGGGGTTGTTTTGGGGTTATTTTGGGGTTGTTTTTTTGTAGCATTATTATTCCCAACAGGTGCACCACCCAAGTTGCCATAATTAGCACCTTTACAACCATTTATATACTTTTTATTGTTAGCCTCAATTTGAGGGCGGATTAGAGCGAACAGATTTTTTTGTATTCCTTCTAGCTCCAATTCTTCAAAATCTAAAGATTTTCTTATAATTGCATCAAAAACGGCAAGTCTATCTTTATCCAATAAGCCCTCTAAAGCTTCTGCATAGCTCCGATAAAAAACAAAACTATCCCGTTTGTTTTCTAAAACATTGAATTTTTGCCGTTTTAATGGTACAATATCAGTATGGATATTTACTGCCTCTGAATCAGGGGCTTTTTTATTGCTTATTGTCATTTGCGCCCCCTATACTTCTACTGGTTGGATATTAAAATTATTTGATGATACGATTGTAGCCTCATCTGTTCCAGTACAGGAATTAAGATATTCTACCAGCATTGGCAAATTCACAAGGTACTTTCTTCCTGCTCTTACGTGCTTAATGCGTTTTTCAAGGCATAATTGACGTATACGAAATTTGGCTAATCCGACAATTGTCGCAGCCTCATTAATTGTTACCATTCCTGCAATGTTTAAGTTTTCGTTAATTTGTTGTAGCATTTTTAGTCCTCCTTTATTAAACTATGTTTAAATTATTGAGATTGTCTAAAGGAAATCTATCGGGGAATGGCTAAGGGTTTCTAAGGGTTTTCCCTGATTTTTTCAAGGCTATAAATAAAATCTAAAATTGCTTTTTTACCTTTTTTATCAGTAGCAAAATATTCTTTTATTTTCTTTAAAATCTTTGATATATGTGTCTCTAAGGTTTTTTTAGACATATATAAGTTTTCGGCAACTTCTTCATTAGATAAAATACGGTTATTAAGTATTATTTGTATTACTTCTTCTTCTTTTTCTGTGAATTGGAATTTTTGCACAATCGGTGCTTGGAAATTTATTGGATATTGAGTATTAATATCTTGCTGCTGGATTTCAGGTTTGTTCAGGTTTTCGGTTAGCTTTCTCCTCTATACTTGATTTTAATTGTTCAAGAGTTTCCTCTGTTATTCTATAAATATCACAATCAATCTCATAAATATCAAAATGTTCAAAATCATAAAAATATTCAAAATGAAAATTCTTAGGTTCCCATTGTAGAAAATTACCTAATTTAATCCAACATTTTTCATATTCATCATATTCTTTAAAGATATCTCCAAAGGTAGTTCTTTTTTGACAAGGGATTCTGTTTCTTTTCTTCTGATTCTTTTATCTTGTTAAATTCTTCAATTTTTTTAGGGTTTGTATCACTAATTAATTTTTTAATTCCATTTTTTTCATCATTAATAAGTTTATTTGATTGCTCTATTATACTATATTTTTCAAGTTTTTCATATTTAGATTTATATTTTTCATATTCGGAAAACTTTTTTATAAAGTAATAACAAGTTTCTTCTTCTTCGTATGGTTTATATAATTCTCTATGTTTTAATTTTTTATACTTATCAACATTAATTTTAGATGATTCATCTAATAAATTTTCGTCTATTAAATAGATTAAATTATCCTTTATTTTGTCCATTTTAACAAGCAAACAGCTAAATTCCGTATCCGACTTTATTAAATTCTGAAAATAATTTACTTTTTCTTGATATAATTGCTTTAACTGTGGTGTTTTATCAATAAGTCTATTCTTAATATCCCCATGTATAAAATTTTTTAAAAAAATATCTTTTTTTTGTTGGAACTTGTCTAGGTTTTTATATCTTTCAAAACTTTTTAAATAAGCTTCAATTTTAGTTATAATTTATTTATTTGTAAATTCTTCTTGCTTTGTTAAATTTGTCATAATCGTTTAAATACCTCCTGTAGAATTAGTCCTAATAAAGCCCTAACAATATTTTTAACTGTTGCATTTTATTTCCTTTTTTGTTATACTATTATAAGTACATGTTAAACTCATTATAAACCAAAGGGCATTAAAAAGCAATAAGGAATATTTAAAATGATTAAAAATAACTTAAAAATGATATTAGCTGATAGAGAAATTACGATAAATAAACTAGCCACAATGACAGGTGTTAGATATGCAACGCTCCACGCGTTTGTTAAACAAAGGGTATCAATTATTAACTGCGCTGTTTTGGATAAAGTTTGTGAAGTATTAGACCTTAAGCCAGGCGATTTTATTGCATATATCCCTGATAAAAAGGAATAGGGGGAAGCAATGGCAAACATACAATCAAGAAAAAACAAAGAAGGCAAAATTATTTCTTATTCTATACGTGTTCACAAGGGCAGAGATGCTTTCGGTAAGCAATTAAAGCCTTATGTAATGACTTGGGTTGTACCCGAAGGCTGGACTAAAAGCCGCATAGAAAAGGAAGTACAGGCACAAGCTGTTATATTTGAGCAAAAATGTAAAGAGGGGATTATTGCCGATAACAAGCAAACCTTTGAACGATATGCCGACTATGTTATCAAGCTAAAAGAACGCACAGGCGTAAAGCACAGAACTATCTCTTATATAAAGATTTGCTTAAGCGTATTAATCCTGCAATCGGTCATATAAAACTTGCGGACCTGCGTCCGCAACATCTTAATGCTTTTTATGAACAACTTGCAGGGGATAAAATGAATAAAAAAACAGGTAAAAAGCTGAGTAACAAGACAATTATAGAACATCACAGGCTCATAAGAACTATTTTAGCGGAAGCTGAAAAGGAACTACTTATTATGTACAATTCCGCTTCAAAAGCCTCACCGCCAAAGCTAGAGCGTAAAGAAGCCAATCATTTTGAGATAGAAGATATAGAAAACATACTTTTTATGCAAGCAAAGAGCCTTTAAAATGGCAAGTAGCTTTAAATCTTCTTATATTCACAGGTTGCAGACGTGGTGAAATTATGGGTTTAAAATGGAACAAAGTAGATTTTAAAAACAATCAATTGCTGTAGCAACAATTTATTTATTCTAAAGAAAAGGATATTATGAAGATACTCCAAAAACAGAGCAATCAAAAAGGATTATAAAATTACCGGCAGGCGTAATGGAACTTTTAAAAACCTATAAAAAACAATACAATGAAAATCGCCTTGCATTGGGTAGTAAGTGGCAAAATAAAAACTTTGTATTTACACAAGAAAATGGAAGCCCCAATTTTCCTGATACTTTGACTGATTATTGCAAGGAGTTCAGCATAAAATATAACAAATTGATTAATAAAACAAATGAAGAAAACAAAAATAAACAGGGATTTGAAAAACTTAAACTATTACCTCATATAAACCCCCATGCTTTCAGGCATACACAGGCAAGTTTGTTATTCTTTAGCGGTGCAGACTGTACAACCATAAGCAAACGTTTAGGGCACTCCAAAGTATCGACTACAACGGATATTTATAGCCATCTTATGCAAAAGGCTGATGAAACTGCATCAGACACGCTCGCTAACTTGCTTTTAAATAAAGCAAATAATGAAAAAGAAGCTGCTGAAAATTAGGCTATTTTTAATCAAAATTTAAGGGCTTGTTGAATTAAAGTTGAATTATTAGACATTTTCCGAAAAAAAGAGCTTTTAGGATATATCTAAAGCTCTTTATTTTAAGTATTTACGCCCGGAGGGATTCGAACCCCCGACGGGAGCACGCTGCCAGCTGAGCTACGGGCGCTTATATATTCAATTTTCATCCGCTTTCTCAGCTGTATAGAGCGTTAATCTAACTTTCTTTGAACTTTTACTTGCGTAAAAGATTCAATGTGCCAGCTGAGCTACGGGCGCTTATATATTCAATTTTCATCCGCTTTCTCAGCTGTATAGAGCGTTAATCTAACTTTCTTTGAACTTTTACTTGCGTAAAAGATTCAATGTGCCAGCTGAGCTACGGGCGCTTATATATTCAATTTTCATCCGTTTTCTCAGCTGTATAGAGCGTTAATCTAACTTTCTTTGAACTTTTACTTGCGTAAAAGATTCAATGGGCCAGCTGAGCTGTGAATACATTTTCAGTTTATCAAATAAACTTTTTAAATCAAGCTAATCAAACAAAACAAGTAAAAATCTTATGAATATTAATTATGCTAAATCTTCCGGAAAATATTTATCTATTTCAATAATTTTGCCGTTTAAAGTGTTGTTTTCAAAGGCTCTGACAAATCTGAACAATTTATCATTAGGGACATCATAATTGTACAAAACAATTTCATTATTAATATGCCGCATAACTCTCACAATGTAATGGCATTTCTGTGCATATTTTTCTAAATTCTCCTTTTTAAAAGGTTTTCCGTTACCATCTTTGTCTATTTTTACATAATTAAATCCTGCAAAAAATTTAATGTTTTCTTCTTGAGTTAAAGGTTGATCTTTTTTATGTTTAGAAAAAATATTTATAACTTTTTTATTAATTTCATCTGTCATATCTTTATTTAATAATATTTTATTAAAAAAGTCTAAATGTAAAAATTACTTAAAATGAAGTAATGAATCTTAATAAATGGCAATAAAAGATGAATTGATATATAATTTTAAATATACTGATTGATATATTATAAAATAAGGAACAAAATTTATGCTGCCTATTATTACAGAAGAACATTCATCATTGGCTTTTGCGGAAATTTTTCAGGATGTTCATTCTTGGCGAAAAAAAATGATACATTATATTAAAGAAGAAAATCCTGAAATTAATACTGCAATAATTGAAGCGGCTAATAATACTGATTTAGATCCTAAAGCAGTTGCTCTTGGAGCTTACATGACATATATTCTCCTCGAAATGGCAATAAAAGATGATGAAATGATATTAGGTGCTTTGGAAGAAGCTTAAAATGAGAAAAATTAAATGCAAGAAAATAAAAAACAAAAAAATAAAAAAATAAAGGTTGAAATAAAAAATATGGGTGTAAACATTGATAAAAATGAATACAAAGAAATTGTTTTATCCCAATCTAATTGCCCTGATAAAAATTTTTATAAAAATTTTAATTAATCTATCATTTTTGCAAGCTTGAATATATAATCATCATTGGTTTTTGTAATCATCGGGCTTGGAATGAAGTTTTCTTTAAATTTTTCTATTGCATACCGGTCAGTCATGCCTGAAATATAATCACATGTAATTCTCTGTGCTTTTTCCAATCCGCAATTAGGAATTAAAAGCTCAATATAATAATTAAAAAGCCACTTAACTATCTCTCTTGCTTTACCTTCATCAAGCTTTGCCGGGGAATCTATATAAATATGCTGAAACATCCATTCTCTCAGTTTAGTTGTATAATGCCAGCCTTCTTCACTCATAGAAACATTTGGTTTACCAATCGAATTATTAACAATTTCTTCTATCATTTTATTCAATCTCTTCTTTTGGTTAGAAGAAAAATATTTTATACAATCCCGAGGCAAATCACCTTCTGCTATAATTCCTGCACGAATTGAATCCTCAATATCGTGGTTAATATAAGCTATTTTATCTGCAAGCTGCACGACCTGACCTTCAGGTGTTTTTGGCTGAAAACCCCAGGTATGGGTTAAAATCCCGTCAATAGTTTCCTGACACAGATTTAATTTTTCTAAAAATTCAACAACCCGAACACTTTGCATATTATGATGAAAGCCGCCCGGCATAAGTTCATCCAAAACGCTTTCTCCGCAGTGACCAAAGGGAGTATGGCCTAAATCATGTCCCAGAGCAATTGCTTCCACCAAATCTTCATTTAAATCAAGCGCTCTTGAAATAGTCCGTCCAATTTGAGAAACTTCAAGAGTATGAGTTAAACGGGTTCTAAAATGGTCATTAAAGGGCGATAAATAAACTTGCGTTTTATGCTTTAATCTGCGGAATGCTTTTGAATGTAAAATTCTGTCTCTGTCTCGCTGAAAATCTGTACGCAGCGGACATTCATCTTCCTGTTTTTTTCTGCCCGCAGAAAATCGGCTCTTTGTTGCAAATTCGCTTAAGGTTTTGATTTCTTTTTGTTCAAGTTTATATTTTATTGTATTTTTTAATTCAGTTGTCATTTTAAGTCTCCAAATAAATTATACTATGAAATTAAGTATTTAACAGTTATTTAATACTTCAACCTAAATACATTTTGAAAATACTTCCAAAATGTATTTAGAATTTGCATATATAAATGTATTTTGTGTATAATTAAAAATAACTGATATAAAGGGAATTTGTCGGACATACTTTGGAGGATTTATGAAAGAGCTTTTTAATCAATATGTACAATCGCTTGAAACTTACATAATGTTTCAAATTGGGGAAACCGTTGCCAAAATTAAACCCGAGCTTGAAGCCAAAAACAGAAGTCCGATTTCTTTATCAATGGGAGCGCCTGTTAAAAACCCTCCGCAATTTGTCATTGACAAATTAAAAGAAGCTCTTGATATTAAGGGTATTCATTCATATTCCAACCCAAAAGGCGAAGCTTTTTATCTGGAAGCTATCGCAAAACGTATGGAAAACCGCTTTGGAATAGATTTAGATCCAAAAACTGAAATATTTTCGCTTATAGGTTCAAAAGAAGGTATTGCGAATTTAATACGTGAATTAATTAATCCAACATCTAATGAATTTGAACGCGATATTATATTAATTCCTGATCCGGGTTATGCTTCTTACAAAGAAATGATTAAAGTATCAGGCGGAGTAGGATATTCTGTTCCTTTAACTCTGGAAAATAATTACATGCCTGATTTGGATGAAGTTTGGGAAAGCCTCAAAAAAGACGGCTATAGTGAAAAAAAAGTTAAAGCATTGATTATAAACTATCCTAATAATCCGCTTGGAGCAACAGCTACATTTGATTACTTTCAAAAAACCGTAGAATTTTGTAAAAAACATAATATCTTGTTAATTTCAGATGCTGCATACACAGATATGTACTTTGATGAAAAAAACCTTCCGCCAAGCATTTTACAAGTTGAAGGAGCAAAAGATATTGCGGTTGAATTTTTTAGTTTTTCTAAACCTTATGCAATGACAGGATGGAGATTAGGCTGGGTTTGCGGAAACAAAGAAGCAATATCTATATTCGGCAAGCTTAAATCGACTCTTGATACAGGTATTTTTAAAGCGTTGCAAAAAGCGGCCTCGGAAGTTCTCAATTCAAAAGAAGGCGATGAATATATTAAAGAAGCTAATTCAGGCTTCAAGAAGAAGCAGGAAATTCTTGTTCGCGGCTTGAAAGAGCTTGGCTGGGACATGGATAATTTAAATATTCCTGACGCAACTTTCTATTTATGGCTGCCAATTCCGCCAAGATATAAATCTTCAAAAGAATTTACGGATGATTTAATGTATAAATCCGGCATTGTAGCAGTTCCCGGAAATGCTTTCGGTAAATACGGGGAAGGATTTTTTAGAATTTCAATTGTTTGCAGCGACGAAAGCTTGCAGGAAGTTATCAGCAGAATGAAGGAAGACGGATTTTGCTTTTAAGTCTAAAATTAAAGTAAAAACTTCTTACTTGATTTAACAAAGAAAGGAAAATCCTATGTTTAAGAAAATCATTTTACTGTTTATTGTTGTTATAAATATAATAATTATTCAAAATACGGCTTTTTCTAAAGAAAACTATACTCAAAGTTTCTATATGAAAAATTTGCAAAAGAAAATTGAATCCAATTGGTTTATTCCTGAAAAATCTGAAGGCAAAAGTGCTGTTATTTCTTTTGATATAAATAAAAAAGGACAAATTTCAAACATAAAAATTTTAAGAGGCTCAAAAGATGAAAATTTTGACACTAAAGCCATAGCGGCGGTTTTAAAAACAGGTTCTTTTTCTCCTTTGACGGATAATAAAGAAACTCTGAGCATACAATATTTTTTTAGCCCTCTTTTTACAAGTGTTATGGCGGTTAAGAATAAAGTTAAACAACCTTTGTTTTACAGCGAAGGCAGAAATATTATAGCTGTTTCAAACAGAATTTCGTATGTTAACTTTATTCCTTATGCAAATAATTTAGCAGGAAAAATTAATTCTAACTGGGTTCCTCAAAAATCAAAAAAAGAAAAAACAACAATCGTTAAGGTTAAAATAAGCAAAGACGGAACCCTTGAAGATTATAAAATTGTAAAATTTTCAAAGGATAAAAAATTTGATAAATCTATTTTGGATGCTATTTCAAATTCGGTTCCTCTGGAAGCTTTACCGTCAAATTTTGATGCAAAGAGCAAAATTATTCACCTCACTTTTAAATATATTCCTAAAGAATGTAAGCAGTCAAACCAGCACTTTATTAATGCAAAAGTGAATAACCTTAATGGTTACGATGAATATGTCAAACAGGTTGAAAGTATAATTTCCGCGAGTATAAGCGGAAAAAGCTATTATCATCACAAAGATATAATTTTTGAAATGAATATTGATGAAACAGGTAAAATAAAATATGTAAAAATTAAAGAACCTACAAATGATAAAAACTTTAATAGAAAAATACTGGCAATAATGCAAAAAAACTCATTTCCGCCAATCCCTGATGAAATGAATATGAAAGATATTACGCTAAATTACGAATTTGTGACTCAAAAAGGGCTTTCTTTGAGAGATTTTTTCTTTGATTGTGTTCTTAATTTTGGAGCAAAAAGCCTTAAATCATTTTGCATTTAGTACTTAATGTTAAAATTTATATTTTAGTTATAATATAGATAATAATTGAAATATAAAATTGGAAGTTTTTATGAAAAAGTTTTTAACACTTGTTTTACTAATTTTGAGTTTTGCGTTTGCACATAATAGAGTTTTTTCTCAGGAACAAAATATATATTTTACAGCTTATATGAACAGGCTTCAAAATAAAGTATATTCAAATTGGATTATACCCCATGGAGAAACAGACAAAAAAACAATTATAACTTTCGATGTTGATAGAAATGGAAAAATTTTAAAAGCAAACGTTACAGAAACATCCGGAGATGAAGATTTTGACAAAACTGCTTTAACAGCCGTTTATAAATCTGTACCATTTGAACATCTTCCTAAAAGTATAAAAGACAACAATATTAAAATTCTATTCACTTTTAATCAAAATTGTTTTGAAACAAAATCAGTTTTAAATTCTCAAATTATTAAAGAAAATTGCCAGAAAAATTGTGAAAATAAATTAACACAAGTTTCAAAGTCTGATTTAATTAATCAGAACAATAAAAATGAAAAAAATTGTGTTAATTTTAAACCATATATGAATAATTTAGAAAAACAGATTAAATTAAACTGGAAGCCACCTAGATTTTCAGAAAGTAAAAGAGTCGTAGCATTTTTTAAAATTCAAAAAGACGGTACACTTGTTGAACCCAAGATATATAAATCTTCAGGAAACCAAAATTATGACCAAAAAGCTTTGGCAGCTATCTATGCCTCTTCACCTTTCAAGCCTCTGCCCCAAAATTTTAACGGTTCTTCTGTAGATATACAATTTACTTTTGATTACAACATTTTTGGAATAAAAAATTATAATTCTTCCAAGGATAATATTAATACAGATTTAAACACTACCGCTTCAAAGGATTATCAAAAAATAATTAAAGCTATTCTTTACCACTCTTTGCCCAAAAAGGTATACTTCCGTGAAAAATGCCTTATATTAAAAATAACAATTAATAAGAGTGGAAAAATAGATTCAATTAAAGTTATTCATTCATCAAACGATAAAAAATTTGATAATTTTTATATTTCAGCAATAAAAAAATGTTCTTTTCCGCCAATTCCCGACTCTCTGATGGCAGAAAATTTTTCTATTAATTATATAGTGAGCGCAAAGAGATCCAATTATGAGCCAAATTATCCTTTTCATGGTAGTTTTTGGTTTTTATTAGGAATGATGTTTTCGTCTGTATTCAGGTAGTAATGACCGAATAAGTTTATTTTTATTATGTTTGATTTATAATAAAAAGGGTATGAGGGTAGAAGTATGAGTATATTAGATTCGGTGTTAGTACCGATAATAGGATTTATAGAACACACAATAACAAAAATGGGACCGTTGGGAGTTTCTTTTTTAATGGCAATCGAATCCTGTAACATTCCGCTTCCGAGCGAAGCTATTTTACCATTTGCAGGATATCTGGTCAGCAAAGGAGTCATGTCAATACACGTTGCAGCTTTTGCGGGTGCTTTCGGTTGTGTTTTAGGCTCAATTCCTTCGTATTATCTTGGATATTTTGGCGGAAGACCTTTTATTGAAAAATATGGTAAATGGTTTTTAATCAGCCGTCGTGATTTAGAAATGGCTGATAAATGGGAGCAGAAGTACGGAAATTTTGCTTTCTTTATTTGCCGTATGCTGCCTATTGTAAGAACTTTTATATCGCTTCCGGCCGGTATTTTAAAAGCTGATTTAAAAATATTTTTGATCTTTACTTTTATCGGCTCCCTAATTTGGAGTTATCCGCTTGTTTATGTTGGCACAAAGCTTGGGCAGCACAGAGAAATCTTAAAAGCTTTCTGGCATAAATTTGACATTGCAATTGTTTTTGTATTATTTGTTTTAGGTATTTTATATTTGATAAATCATTTTAAACATTTGAAAGATTCTTAGTTTTGAAGGGTGGATTCCCTAACTCGCCAGTAAAGATAAACAAGAAGAAAATCTTCTTAAATTGATTGTGTCATGGAAATCCCATATAAGGGCTTTACGCTTATCTCGTTTTTGGGACTAATATTTTGCAGAGACTTTTTTAAATTATCGATTGCGGCTTCTTCTGTTTTGCCAAATCCAAGTAAATTCTTAATAATACAATTTGCAACATAACCCCGATTTCTACCGTTTTTATAAATCATTGCAGGATATTCTACCATAATTAACCCCTTTTTCTTTTAATTTTATAAATATCGGTTTAAAATTTAACCTCTTCATTTCTTTTTGAAAAAATACTATAGGTGCAGTATATTTTTGTGATAATATATTTTCTAGAAAGTAAATAAAGAGGGATTATGAAAGTAAGTGTTAAAGTACCGGCGACCACGGCAAATTTTGGTTCAGGCTTCGATTGTATAGGCATGGCTTTGCCCATTTACAATATAATAACGATTGAAGAAACGGTTCTTCCTGGTACAGGAGTTGAAATAAATGTTATTTCTGAAACTAATGACGATGACGAATTTGCTATCGAGCATATTCCAAAAGACGAAAATAATATTATTTATAAAGCCGTAGAAACGCTCTATAATTCAATCGGTCAGGCTCCAAGTGAATTAAAAATCAATATAAAATCACAAATTCCTATAGCAAAGGGACTTGGAAGTTCTGCTTCAATAATTGTGGGCGGACTCTTAGCGGCAAACGAACTTCTTAACAAACCTGCTGATGAGGCGGCTTTGCTTTCCATTGCAACAGAGGTTGAAGGTCATCCGGATAATGTTACTCCTGCAATTGTTGGCGGGCTCGTACTTACTTCTCTGGAAGACGATGGTAGTATAGTTTATAAGAAACTTCATTGGCCGGAGGAATGGCATTTAACTCTTTGTATTCCGGATTGTGAGCTTGCAACAGATATTTCACGTTCAGTACTGCCTTTGCAGGTTAACTTTCGTGATGCTGTTTTTAATTCAAAAAGAACAGCTATGTTTATTGAAGCTTTGCACACTAAGGAGGTAGGATTAATGAAGCTTGCGCTTCAGGATAAATTACACCAGCCTTACAGAATGAAGCTTGTACCGGGCTTATACGATATTATGGATAATTTAAAACATGAAGAAAATGTTATAGGATGCGTTTTAAGCGGTGCAGGACCTGCTATTTTGGTCATTTCTCAAAAAAATAATTTAGACAAAATTAAATCAATAGTCAGTGATACATGGGCAAATTATAACGTTAAAACAGATTTTCGCACTTTTAAAGTGGAAGAACAAGGTGCTCAAATCTTAGAATCTGCTTAACATAAATTAAAAAGGCACATTATTTTGTTGCCAAAAAGTAAAATCCCGATAGCTATACTTATAAAAGTTGCCACCATAACTGAACCGGCAGCTATATCTTTTGCCATACCGCCGAGTTTTGAATATCTGTTGCGAAAAATTGCGTCAAGTGAAAATTCTATTGCTGAATTTACCATTTCGGCAATTATTACAATAGCAATAGCTATTAGTAATATACAGAATTCTATTGCATTAAATTTTAAAGTAATTCCGCTTACAATGATTAATAATGAAACAGCAAAGTGTACCCTTATGTTTTTTTCACTTTTTAAAGCTAATCTGATCCCTTTAAAAGCATTTTGGCATGTGCCTGAAAATCCCGGTCTTTTGTATTTTGTCATTTTTCTAATTTTTATCCTTAATTTTGTTTAATACTGAATTTTGCATTTTAACAATAAAATTATACTTCTTATTAATTTTATCGTCAATTTAGATAAAATTAAAACCGAAAACGAGTTGACTTAACAAACATAATAACAAAAAATACTTATACTTAATATCATAATTTATTACAAATATTATTATTCCAGAATTTTTTCAACAACACTCATGGCATGGATTTTTGTTGTGTTGAATAAAGGCAAAGAAGCTTCTTGAATAAGCAAAGGAATTTCCGTACATCCTAAAATTACTCCCTGAGCTCCATTTGCATTCATCTTATCAACAATTTCCAGATATTTTTGTTTTGATTCTTCTTTGATAATCCCCCTGCAAAGTTCTTCATAAATTATTCTATTAACTTCTTCTCTGTCTGCTTTTTCGGGTACAATGGTTTTTATTCCGTGTTTATCAGATAATCTTTTTGAGTAAAAATCTTCTTCCATTGTAAATACTGTTCCTAAAAGACCTACTTTATTTATTTTTTGTTTTTTTATTTCATTTGCAACACTATCTGTTATGTGAATTAAAGGTGTTTTAATTTTTGCTTGCATTTGAGGTGCTATTTTATGCATTGAGTTTGTACAAATTACGATATATTCAGCACCGCAGTTTTCAAGAGTTTTTGCAGAATCAATAAATCTGTTCGCTAGCTCATCCCATTCATTTTGAAATTGCAAAGTTTCCACATCGTTAAAATTAAAACTTTCAATAATCAATTTTGCAGAATTTCCTTTTCCCAAAGCTTTTCTTACTTCAGAATTAATAATTTTGTAGTACTCTACAGTTGATTCAGGGCTTAGCCCGCCTAAAAGTCCAATTTTTTTCATTTTTTCCTCCTTATTGCTATTACCTTGATTTCTTGATACTATAAAACCATAGAGATTGTGGCAAATAAACACAAAAACAAATAAATAATTAAAACTTTGCCATAAAAATTAAGGCAAAAAGGAGAAAATATGCAAAAAATTAGTGTTGACGAAATTTCACTTAAAATTCTCGCACTTTTACAAAAAAATGCGAGAATGTCTTTTACTGAAATAGGCAAAGAAATAGGCTTAGCATCTTCAAGTGTCACAGAAAGAGTTAGAAAACTTGAAGACGCCGGAATAATTAGCAATTATACCATTAATTTAAACCCTGAAAAGCTGGATTTTCCGATTGACACAATTATATTACTGAGTGTGTCCGGTGCGTTTGCCCAACAAGAAAAAAGAATTGTAGAAGCTGTTTCAAAATACCATCAAGTTACGGAATGTCTTAGAATAAGCGGAAAAAATGACTTTTTGATAAGAGTATTGGCTGCTTCTATGGATGAATTTAAAGCTATCAATGATGATATAGCGAGATTCGGTCAAGTTGAAACTTCATTTGTTGTCACAAAATTTATAAATAATACAGCAATAGATGTTAAAAAAATGTTAGATGAAAAATAATTAATAATATATTGTTTTAATTGCAGAATTCTGGGCTTCAAGTATAAAATTATATTCTTCGTCTGTATTGTGGTTAAATCCAAGCAAATGCATTATTCCATGACTTATTAGAAAATAAAGCTCCTCTTCAAAGGTGATATCTTTTTCATTGGCGTTTTGTACAACTTTATCTAGAGAAATTATAATTTCGCCTAAGTTCATTTCACCATCAAATATAAATTTTTCTTCGCTGTCAGCAAAAATCGCAAAAGTAATTATATCCGCAGGATAATCTTTTCCACGGTATTCTTTATTAATTTCATGGGTTTTTTGGTTATCGCAATAGAGAATATCAAACGAAATAGAGTTAAAATTCTGTTCAAAAAGACATGATGAATCAAAAATTTTATTTTGCTTTAGAAAAAATTGTAGAATTTTTTTTGCAGTTTCAATTGCGTTTTTTTCATTAATTTTTAAACTCTTATGAATATTTTCAGAAAATATATTAATTTTTTTAATCTTTATCATTGGAATTATCATTGTGTTTTTCTAATTCTTTAATTTTATCATCTAATTCTTCATCAATAAATTTATCCGGAAGGTTAATTTTTGTTTTGTCAAGTTCATGAACAAAATCTTCATGGTAACGAATTCTGTTATGCTGCATGCCTCTTAAAATTCTGTTAAAAGTTGCAGCAATTGTCTTGATGTCTTTCAATGTCAAAGGGCTGTCTGAAAGCTGTCCGTCATTTAGCCTTTCCACAATAATTTTATCTATAATTTTTTCAATTTCTTCGTTTGTAGGAGTTTTCAAAGAGCGGACAGCTGATTCTACTGCATCTGCAATCATAAGTATAGCTGTTTCTTTCATATTTGGCTTAGGACCTGTATATCTGAATTGCTCTTCTTTAACATTGTCAGCTCCTTCTTCTGCAAGTGCCTGACTATAAAAATAACTTGTAACACCTTCACCATGGTGTTGAAGTATAAAATTGTATATAATAGGCGGAAGCCCATATTCTTTAGCTAATTCAAAACCATCTTTAGGATGTGCCGTAATAACCATTTTACTTAGTCTTGGATTAAGTTTTGTATGAGGATTTTCTATACCAAAATAAGATTGGTTTTCCACAAAAAACAAAGGTCTTTTTAACTTTCCTATATCATGGTAGAAGGCTCCTACTCTTGCTAAAATTGGATTTGCACCGACAGCTTCAGCTGCTGCTTCACAGAGATTTGAAACCATCAAGCTGTGATGGTAAGTTCCGGGTGCTTCAAATTGTAACCGTTTTAAAAGAGGCTGATTGTGGTCTGCAAGTTCGGCAAGACCGTAAGGAGTTATTATTTTGAACGCACTCTCCAATAAAGGCAATAGACCTAAAGCAATTACTCCGCTCAATGCTCCATTTATAAGTACTATTGAAGAATCTTTTATTATAAGCAGATTTTCAATATCTGTAAAACATTTTTCAAGAGAATAAATAGTTAATACAATAATTAAAGAAGCAGCACCAATTTCTATTCCTGTCCTTATAAGGTCAAATCGGCGAGAAAATTTTAAGCTCGCAATAACAATCATAGAAATTAAATTAATTAAAATAAAAGCACCCACAAATTGAAGATTATAACCCATTACAACAGTTAGAATAGCTAAAAGAATGGATGCTTCTACAAACGCTATTTTAGGATTTGTTAATATAGATAAGATAATTATAAAAGCAGGAAACGGTAAAACATATGGTGAGAATCCATTTGGAATCAGTATTGATATAAACGCAAATACTAAAGCTAAAACAGCAGATATCATAATATAATTCGATTCAAAGAAATTCTTTTCAAATGTTTTTATGTATTTTAAAAATGATAATGTACCTAAAGCAACAAGTACTAATATTCCCAAAAAACCTTTGTAGTCTAGTTCAAGAATGTTATACCCGGCCTTTGCCAAAGCATCACGTTTCAGTTTGGTAACGGGTTCTCCTTCAAAAAGAATTTTCTCACCTTTTTTAAATGTGACTTCGTAGGGTTTAACTAAATTTTGTGCATTTCTTCTGGCAATATCTGTTGCATATTCATCTATAACAAGATTTGGAACAATTACTTGTTCCAAAAGAGCTTTTATGATTGTAATTTGGTTTTTAGGGACATTTGAAACTAAATTCTTATATATAATATTTCCCATATTATTTTTTTCATAATCTTTTTCGGTAATACCGATACCAAGAATATTTGTTAAAGTTAAAGCAGACTTGTCAAAAACCTGTTGCAAGTCTTTTTCATTGGTTTTTAACAGGTAATTTATTACATAATTTTTTTTATACTTTTCAGAAATATCCAAAAGCAACCCCAATTCATCTTTTTTTACTGAAACAGGAGCATCTTTTTTTCTTATTTGAAGAATAGAACTTTGCAAAGTTGCTAAGTTATTTTTAATAAAATTATCTTCTGCAGGTGCTAAAATGGGATCAATTTTTTGAGCTATTTCTTTTTTATGAGCTTCTGTTTTTTGAACATCAATGACTGTAATTGTTTTTTGTGCAACTATATCCTTTTTGCTTATTCCATTTTCTATGATACTTTTAAAAAATAAATTTGGAGAAGATACAATTGCACTCATAATTGTTATAAAAGCTAAAAAAGCCAAAGAATTGAGTACCTTTGCAGATGATAAAAATTCAGCCGAGCTTTCAAAAAATTTTGATTTCATAGAGTAATTCCTCTTATAATAATTGTCATTATATAACGGTTGTAAATAAAATCAAGTGGTTAAAGGGTGAAAAGTGAAAAGGATAATACATATATGCAATTTAAAACCGTCAAGTTTTTCGGGTGTTCAAAAAATTATTCCTCTTCCAATTTTTTAATCTCTGCTAAGTTTGGGTCTAATAGTCTTCTTCCAACATTATCAAAATTAATTGAATACAAAGTCTTTGAACCGTAAGAAATTAATTTTTCTACCATTCCCTTGCCATATTTAGGATGAGTTATAATATCACCTTGCCCAATTTTATCAGATTGAACTTTAGATTCGATTTCGGCGGAATAAATCGGAACTATTGGAGTTGAAGAAATGCTTGCCGGTAAAATATCAACAGGAGATTCCTGCAGGGTTTCTTCTTGCGCTTGCTGGTTCATAACTTCTGAAAAGCTTGCAGAAACTTCTTCTTCTTCTTCAACGTTTTCGTTTATTTGTTTTTCTTCTTCTAATTCATCAATTATTTTTTCTTCAACTCCGGTTGAATCTTGTTCACTTTTTCCTGTTTCATCAATAATTTCTTCTTCAATAAAGTCAAGATCTTCTTCTGTTAATTCATCCGGCATAATTTCTGCATCAAAGTCTTCTTTAGTTCCCTCTTTTTTAGGAGCAGTATAAATTTCATCTACATCACGCTTTATTTCTTCATACAATGAATCTTCTTGATGAGCCTGTTCTTCTGTTTTACTTTCCTCAACAATTTCGCTGACGGGTTCTGAAATTTTTGCCAATTTCACAATAAAAGGTATATTATGTGTCAATTGCCCGTAAACTATAAATTCATGCTGGTTTAGTTTACTTAAAAATACATTATAGGTCCCAAAATCGTCTTGTTTTTGAATAGGGGCAAAAAAGATTAGATTTTTTGAAAGCTGCTTTAATTCTTTTAAATATTTGTAAGAATAAGAGCATATTAAAATTGAATAAGTTTGTTTCACAGTGAAAATTTGTTTCAACAGCTTTTTATCAGAGTTGGAATTATTTACGTTGACAATTATATAAATTTCATTATCAAGTTGATTTATTAGGGAATAAACGTAAGAAATCATCTGCCTTTGAATTTTATCTTCAACTTTAGATAAATCAAAAATTGTCGGCTCATTTTTTTCAAGAGAATTTTGAAGGGAAACAAATTCACTTTTGCTCTGAGCAAAAATTCCTTCTTCATAATATTTCAGAAGTTTATTTTTAAGCAAAATTAACTCAACAAGTTCTATTTCTTCGTATTGTTTGTCAACCACATCTTTAAAAGTTTCAAACGGAATAAATTGTTCCGGCAAAGATTTTACATAGTTTTGAACTTCCAGAAAAACTTCCTGAATAATAGCTTTAGTTTCAGAGGAAGCATCTTCAAGTTGATTGTATATGAAATTAATTGAATCGTAGTTTAAAGGAAGCTTAAATTCTTCTGTTGAAGTAACTTTATTTTTTGAGAAATCTAAAGTTCCCTCCAAATCGAATACTAAAACTTTTTTCCCCTGTTTTGCCAGTTGAACAGCAAAGTTATTTACCAATAAATCATTATCATCCTGTTTTTCGGAACAAATTAATAATTTATCTTCAAAAAATCTTCTATCAAGGCTTAAGGCTATATTTTGCTGTGCTAATTCACCCAACAAAAAAGGGTTTTCAGAAGTGAAAAGTTCTAAAATTTCTTGCGAATTAACTATTTCTATTAAACATTTTGCATCAGGGATAGACCCGTTATAACTCGAAATGACTCCCTCGGCATTAAAAATAAAAAGCAGCTTTACAACAGCAAAATTTCCTTTTGAATTGGATTCTAAATGAATAATTTGTCCTATAAAGGACTTTATTGCATCTTTAATAACAACAAAACCCGATAAAATAAGATTTTCTTGTGTTGTGTCATAACTTACTTTGACTAAATTATTCTTTACTTCAACTATTTGCATAGCCAATCCTTATTTACAGGAATTATTATACTATAAAATATAAAAAAGCAAAAAAGAAAGTAATTAATACATAAAATTTAAAATTATTACGAATTGTAAACCTGGATTTCAAATGCTTAAAAGTATTAAGAAAATGTCCTGATAATGAATTTAACATTTATAATAAAACCTTAGAAAGTTTTCAAAAGATTCTTCCAAAAATTACCCTTAATATAAGAATACCAAAGGAAAGTTTACTGCAGTTGATTCAGAAACAGGAATAGAAATATTCTCCGAAAAAAATTATTCAGGCAAATCCATTAAATTTATTTTAAATGCTATTCATAATTATTCTGGGAAGCTTCATAAACATTTTCTCAACAAAACTAAATAATTGAAGCTCCAAATAAAATTCATTTGCTTACTTCTTTAAGTCATGTTAAGAATAAAGTTAATTTTTTTATCTTTTATTTGTATTTTTGTGTAGAATAAAATAAAATAATGTTGGATATTAGAGAAGTTTAGGAAGAGCGCTAAAAATGCCTGTAATTCAAGAAAAAAAAGTCCTATCGCCGCAAGAGGTCAGAAATATTTTAAAAACAGACAATCATGAAATTGTAAGACTTTGCAAAAAGGCTTCTATTGTGCCAAAGAAAGATCGTAACGGCCAGACCTATTTTTCTTATGAAGAAGTCCAAAATTTAAAAAAGCTTAATGAAAATTCTGCAAAAAGCACGGCATTGATACATACGGATTCTCAAAAAGTTGTGGGAAATCTGCTTTCAACACTTGAAACTATGGAAAAGAATATTACAAATTCCATGTCAAAAATTATTGATGAAAAACTTGACGGAATGGATGAAGTTGTAGTTGAATTAATCCGCTGCAAAACCGAAAACGAATCTTTAAGACAAAAAATTAATGAATTAAATAAAGAAAATTATCATTTAAAAAATACTGTTAAAAGTTACAAATCAGTAGGTTTAGGGCTTTATGTAAAAAAAGCTAATGATGATTTTTCATTGTAATGTTATGTCATGCCGAATTTATTTCAGCATCTATCCATCTTACTAAACTGATAAAATACTGAAAACAATTTCAGGATAGCAAAATTAAAGTTAAATATCTATAAATTAAAAAATTTACAAAATTGGGAAAAGAGGCAAAATTATGGCGACAGTAAAAGAAAAAGATGTACCTTCTATTTCGGAAGAAAAAAATAAAGCATTAAAATTAGCTATTGAAAAAATCGAAAAAGATTTCGGCAAAGGTTCAATAATGAAGCTGGGGGATAGACCTTCAGTAAATGTGGAAGCTATTCCTACAGGCGCATTAGCACTTGACGTTGCCTTGGGAATCGGAGGAATTCCCAGAGGAAGAATCATAGAAATTTACGGACCTGAAAGCTCCGGTAAGACAACTCTCGCACAGCATATTGTTGCTGAATGTCAAAAAAAAGGCGGAATTGCAGCATTTGTTGATGCTGAACATGCTCTTGATCCTGAATACGCAAAAGCTTTGGGAGTAAATATTGATGATTTGCTTATCTCACAGCCTGATACAGGCGAGCAGGCACTTGATATAACAGAAGAGTTAGTTCGTTCCGGTGCTGTTGATATCGTTGTTGTAGATTCGGTTGCCGCTCTTGTTCCAAAGGCTGAAATTGAAGGCTCAATGGAAGATCAGCAAATGGGGCTTCAAGCTCGTTTGATGAGCAAAGCTTTAAGGAAACTGACGGGTGTTATAGGTAAAACCAATACAACAGTTATTTTCATCAACCAGTTAAGAATGAAAATAGGTATTATGTACGGAAACCCTGAAACAACAACCGGTGGAAACGCCTTAAAATATTACGCAAGTGTCCGCATGGAGATAAAAAGAACAGAAGGGCTGAAAAAAGATGCGGAAGATGTGGGAAATCACGTTCGAGTACGTGTTTTGAAAAATAAAGTAGCACCGCCGTTCAGGCAGGCAGAATTTGATATTATTTTCGGCAAAGGAATTTGCAAAATCGGAAATATTCTTGATGTTGCAGTTAATCTTGATATAGTTAAAAAAGCCGGTGCATGGTTTAGCTATGATGATGAAAAACTGGGGCAAGGTCGGGACAAATCAAAAGAGTTTTTGGAGGCAAACCCAACATTGCTTGCCGAGATACAATCTTTGGTAAGAGAAAAGTTAGCTCAAGCGTAATTTTAGGATTTGCATGAAAAAAGCTCTACTTTAAAATAAACTTTTTGTTTTGATTTTTTCCTAACCAATCAAAAAGCTGAGTTAATTCCATAGATTTCTTTTTGACAAATACTAACAAAATATCAGTATTAATTCCGCTTGCAAAAAGCATTAATTTACCGATATTTTCAACTGTAATAAAATTGTCTTGAAACTTATAGAACAAAATTTCGCGGCCGGTTTCCAGCTCTTTTGCAATGGTATATAAGTGATACTTTTTAAATGAGTTCTTATTAATTTTTACAGGGCAATTTTTGATTAAAAACTCTTTTTCTTCTTTGGGAACCTTGTAATGATTCATAAAAGCCTCCTTAATGTGTAGTTAAATCCTACTTCAAGTATAATAATATGTTGATAGAAATTGAAATTAAAGCACTATATAATGTTTATAGTATAATCATAATGAGTTATTAAAACAATTAGGTTTGAATGTAAAAGCGGAACTTTCAAGGAAAGGATTTAATTCAAGAAGTTTTGGGATAGAGGGCAAGACTTAACCGTGAACACATAAGCCTGATAGAATGTGAACGCGTAAACATGTCCCTGAAAAAATTGTTGAATTTACAAATTACTTAGGTGCTGATTTGAAAGAAATTTTAAGATTTTAAAAGTAAATTAACATTTTTATGCAAGAATGTCAAGTTTGTTGCATTTTTCCTGAAAAACCTCTGTAATTAAAAGTTTAGCTTTATAGTTTTTTATGTTTTTAGTTAAAATTTATTCTAAATATAACGTTTTTAAGGAAGATGCTAAAAAACAAATAAAATATCTTTCAGATTTAATAAAAGATTCTATGATTTTTCCTTATAATTTAGTTAAAAAAAGATTAATAAACTAAAAACAGAATTAAAACTTCAAACAGAGAAAACCCAACAAGAAATCTTTAAAATAATAAAGCTTAAATAATATAACTATTTAATTAATTTTACATAAACACTAAGGCGCGGATTTTTTTAAAATCCGCGCCTTAGTGTTTATATGTTTGAGTTTATTAATTGTGCGAAACGGTAAGCGAACCTTCCTCAACAACTGCTTGAGCAGCTGCTAATCTTGCCTGCGGCACTCTGAATGGTGAACAAGAAACATATTGCAAACCGATTTTGTGACAGAATTTCACTGAATCAGGATCTCCGCCATGCTCTCCGCAAATACCGCGTTTCAAGTTTGGTCTCACAGTCAAAGCTTTTTCCAAAGCTATCTGCATTAATTGACCAACACCGGCTGTATCTAAAGATTCAAACGGATTTCTCGGCAATATTTTTTGTTCAACGTAATTACCTAAGAATTTACTTTCAGCGTCATCTCTTGAGTAACCGAATGTCATTTGAGTCAAGTCATTGGTACCGAAAGAGAAGAATTCAGCATATTCCGCAATTTCATTAGCTGTAAGTGCTGCTCTTGGAATCTCAATCATAGTACCGAACATATACTCAATTTCGCATCCTTTTTCGTTCATAACTTCTTTTGCCACTCTTTCAAGCAAAGTTTGAACTGTTTTTAATTCATTAACATGGCCTACAAGAGGAATCATAATTTCAGGTTTAACATTTAGACCTTCTTTTTTCAAATCACAAGCTGCACTAAAGATTGCTCTCACTTGCATTTCGTTAATTTCAGGATAAGTTAAACCGAGTCTGCAGCCTCTTAAACCCATCATAGGGTTAGATTCAGACAAGTTTTCAACGATATGAAGCATTTCTTCATCTGCTTTATAATCTTCCCCTTTAGCTTTTTTAGTTGCAACTGTTGCAATTAATTCTTCTTTATTAGGCAAGAACTCGTGAAGAGGCGGGTCTAACAATCTGATTGTCATAGGAAGATCGCCTAATGCTTTGAACATATCATAGAAATCTTTATACTGCATTGGAAGCAATTTGTCTAAAGCTTCTTTTCTTGCTTCAGGAGTTCCTGCAATAATCATTTTTTGTACCCAAGGCAATCTGTCCGGGTCCATGAACATATGTTCTGTTCTGCAAAGCCCAACACCTTTAGCACCTAATTCCAATGCTTTTGCAACATCGGTAGGTGTATCAGCATTTGCCCTTACAGTTAAACGCTTAATTTCGTCAACCCATTTGAATAATGTTTCAAAGTTTTCATCCATTTCAGGAATAACCGTTGTTATAGCACCATCCATAACTTCACCTGTACCGCCGTCTAAAGAAATAATGTCGTCTTTTTTAAACACTTTTCCAGAGGCTGTTAAAGTTTCGTTTTTAAGGTCGATTTTCAAATCTTCGCAACCTGCAACACATGGTTTACCCATACCTTTTGCAACAACTGCTGCGTGAGATGTCATACCGCCTCTTAATGTTAATACACCTTGAGAAGCTATCATACCGTGAATATCATCAGGACAAGTCTCTATTCTTACAAGAATAACTTTTTCGCCTGCTTCGCCACGTTCAGCTGCTTCATCGGTATTGAAAACAATTTTACCTACAGCCGCACCCGGAGATGCTGCAAGACCTGTTGCTAATTTAGTTGCATTTTTCTTAGCTTCTAAATCAAAACTTGGTAACAATAATTGATATAATTGATAAGGATCAACTAATTGAATCGCTCTTTCTTTAGAAATAATACCTTCGTTAGCCATTTCAACGGCAATTCTTACTGCTGCTTGAGAAGTTCTTTTGCCGTTTCTTGTTTGAAGGATATATAATTTACCTCTTTCAATTGTAAATTCCATATCTTGAACGTCTTTATAGCCAAGTTCAAGTTTTTTAGCTATTTCAACATACTGGTTATACAATTCAGGCATTTCAGTTTCCAATTCAGCGATTTGTTTTGGAGTTCTGATACCTGCAACAACGTCTTCACCTTGTGCATTTGTTAAATATTCACCGTAAAATTTGTTTTCGCCTGTAGATGGATTTCTTGTGAAAGAAACACCTGTAGCAGAATCGTCACCCATGTTACCGAACACCATTGTTTGAACGTTTACTGCAGTACCGAAGTTGTGGTCAATTTTGTAGTGATTTCTGTAAGCAACCGCACGAGGAATATTCCAAGAGCTAAATACAGCTTCAATAGCAGCTTGAAGTTGTACATATGGATCTTGAGGGAAATCTTTTCCTGTTTCGTTTTTGATAATTTCTTTATAAGCAGGAATTAAAGATTTTAAACCTTCAACTGAAACTTGGGTATCAAGTTTAACACCTTCTTTAGTTTTAACTTCGTCAAGAACTTCTTCAAATTTTTCTCTTTCAATTTCCCAGGCAACTGAACCGAACATTGTTAAGAAACGGCGGTAGCTGTCATAAGCAAATCTCTCGTTATTTGTCAGTTTAATCATACCTTGAAGAGTTTCATCATTTAAGCCAAGGTTAAGAATAGTTTCCATCATGCCCGGCATAGAAAGCCTTGCGCCTGAACGTACAGAAACTAAAAGCGGATTTGAAGCATCACCAAATTTTTTACCTGTGTGATATTCAACATCCGCTAAAGCTTTTTTTACATTTTCCATTAAACCTTCAGGCATCTTATTACCTGCATTAATGTATTCCATACAAGTTTCAGTCGTAATAGTCAACCCCGGGGGAACAGGAAGTCCCAAATTAGTCATTTCCGCAAGGTTTGCACCTTTTCCGCCAAGAAGATTACGCATAGAAGCATTTCCTTCTCTGAAAAGCCATACTCTTTTTTCTGTCATTTTTTTTTCTCCTTTATGTTGCCTAAAATAAACATTCAAAATACTTCCAAAAAATTGTTTCTGACTGAATATTAACTTCAATTAAGTCATTAATAGAGTAACACAAACAAAAACAATTACAAATAGTAAAACCTTTTTTTTTGTGTTTAAATTAGTTTATGCAAGAATTTAAACTGAAAAATAATATAAAAGCTGTATATAAACAGAATAAAAACACGCCCAGAGTAGGATTAAGCTTTAATTTTTCAATAAATGAAGCAGAAAAATTACCCGGTGTTTATTGCTTGGTTAGCAGATTGCTTTTACAAGGAACCAAAAATAGAAATTCTGAGAAACTCGCAAAAGAATTGGATGAGAATGCTATTCAATTTTGCTGTGATATGAAACAGGATTATTTACGGTTTCATTTTGTTTGTTTGAACGAAGATTTTAAACATGCTATTGAAATTATGGCGGATGTTATTAAAAATTCAATCTTTGAAGAGTTCGACAAAGAAAAAATAAAAATGCAGGGTGAAATTACAGCAGAACTCGATTCTGCAAGAGTTAAAGCTATTGATAATTATTATAAAACACTATATGAGGGGCATTTTTACGGACATACTTATACAAAAATGCTTGAATACCTTGACAAAATAACAAAAGAAGATGTTATTGAAGCTTATGAAAAAATAGTTTTAACAAGCAAAAAAGTTTTATCTTTTGTAGGAGATCTTGGCTTTGAAGAAGTAAATGGGATATTAAATAAAAATTTAGGAGATATTGAAAATTCAAGTCCGCAAGAAAAGTCTATTCCAATACCTATTTTAAAAGAGAAAAAAACTGCTGAAATAGTTAAAAATGATGTTAAACAGGCACAAATTATTCAGGGTTGGATTATGCCTACTTTTAACAGCGAAGATTATCCTGCATTAATACTTTTAAATGTGATTTTGGGTTCTGCCGGACTTTCTTCAAGGCTTTTTCTTGAATTAAGAGATAAAAAAGGGCTTGCATATCATGTCAGAAGTTCTTACGAAACAAATGAAAAATGTGCAAATTTTAGCATTTATATCGCTACCGAACCTAAAAATGTTCAAGTTTGTCTTGAAGGATTCAAAACAGAAACAGAAAAATTAAAAAAATTCCCTGTTTTACAAAAAGAGCTTAGCGATGCTAAAAATAACATTATAGGAAAGCAGCAGTTTGTAACGGAAACAAACGCTCAGCAGGCAAATCAGCTTGCATATTATGGAATTATGGGACTTGGTTTTGATTTTCAGGATAAAATTCTTAACAAAATAAAAAAAGTTACACCTGAACAAATTCAAGATTGCGCAAATAAGTATTTTTCAGATAAATTTGTTGTTTCCATCCTAAAACCTGAAATTAATTGAAAAACACCTTTTAATTCAAAATAATAACCTTGCTCAAGCAGTTCAAAAAATCTTTTTGTTGTATGAGGCGCGAGTGCGCGCACTCGCGCCTCATCGATGTAAATCCCTTCAACAAGCCTTGCAAAAAGTTCTGCCGGTTTTGAATAATATTTATTTATTCGATTTATTCTTGCTGAAATACGTGCTTGTTTTTTTTGCGCTGATTTTAACCTGATATAAGCACAAAAAGCTTTTGGCATATCCGGAAAATCATGTTCTAAGTTATCGATAGAAAAAATTTCTATATGTCTTAAAAATGTAGATATAACTTTAATCCTGTCATATTTTAATAAATATTTTGCTTTGGTTTTTTTTATGTATTTATCAAATTCTCTAAATTTTTTTGAACGCATAAAATTCGGATAATCTTTTTTAATTTGCGCTTCAAAAATTTTTATTTTATTTTTAACTTGTTTTTTATGTTCGTGTAATTTTAGACAAAGTGAATTTTCATCAACGAAGCGGGTTATTGAGATTAGTTCTTTTTCAATAATTGAAGTGTGAAAATCGGAGGGTGAATATAGAGAGGAATTAATATTGAACAATATTTCTAATCCGCCACCTGTTCTAACCATATCAGGCTCTAATTTATTATGAATAAAATGCGAAAATTCATGCAAAAGAGTCGGTATAATACGTTCTTCTTTTGTATGTTTAGAAATATCAATACGGTTCCTTAGGAAAAATCCTTGATGTCCCCGTGCTTTAGTATTTGTGTAAACTTCAATTCCCAGTGATTTAAAGTATTTTATTAATTGTTTTTTCATGTTTCTCTAAAAATATTTGCTTATATGTATTTTACCATATAAAGCAGTTTAGGGCATGGTTTAAGAAATAAAATTTCTTATGTTATTTCTTAGAAATAAATTTATTATTCTTTACATAAAACCGCCAAGGGTAATCCGCAGCTTTTTTAATCCCAATTCTTGTTGTAGTATGAATTTTGTTCTTGGGAATTTCTATCCCTTTTTCAATCCAAATACAGGAATTTTTACAAGTCAAATCAATTTCATTAAGTTTTTTTGTAATTTCAAGTTCACGGCAAAGTTTTGCAGGTCCGTTAGTTCCCAAAAGTTCTCCTATAGGCTCTAATGCCCTGATTAATACAGCTCCTGCTGTTTCTTCTTGTTCTGTAACAACATTAAAACAATGATGCATCCCATAAGTAAAGTAAACATAAGCAATTCCCGGTTTTTTAAAAAGAGTTACGGCTCTGGGGGTTTTTCCTCTAAAAGCATGGCAGGCCGGATCATCTTGAGTGTAAGCTTCTGTTTCAACAATTATACCCGACAAAATTTTTCCGTTGACTTTTCGGCAAAGCTTATAACCAAGCAAATCTTTAGCTACTTCAAGAGTATTTCTGTTATAAAAATCACGTTCCGGCAAGCTCATATAGTTTATTTTACACCTCTCTCGTTTCATGACTAATCCACTCAAAATAAGTTTTATCACCATCAATAATCGGCATTGCAATAACCTCAGGAACATTATATGAGTGTAATTTTTGTATGGAGATGTTAACCTTATCAAACAGCTCTTTTCTTGTTTTAATTACCAAGAGAGCTTCTTTTTCTTCGCACATTTCACCATCCCAGGAAAAAATCGATTCAATTTTATCAACAATGTTTACACATGAAGCCAACTTATGTCTGACAATTGTTCTGGCTATTTCACGCCCCTCTTTTTTATTGGGAACAGTACAGTAAATTATAATGTATTCCATTTTCACCTCTATTATCCGTCATCCTGAATTTGTTTGACTGCTTTTGCCGTTGAGCTTGTGAAACGTGGCAAAATGCTTAGTTTTCTACAGGATCTATCCAGCATGCAAAGCTGGTGAGATGCTGAAATAAATTCAGCATGACAATTATTGTGTACCAAATATTTTTTGCGGATTAAGTATATTTTTCTCATCAAAAACATTCTTGATTTTTTTCATATATTCTAATGTTACCTCATCAATAGCATTTGTCATGTATTTTGATTTTTCGCATCCTATACCATGTTCGCCTGAAAGAGTTCCTCCTAAATCAATTGCAAGCTGATGAATTTCATCTTTCGTTTTTGCATAATTTTTGACATCCTCTTCATCGTTTAAGTCAAGCGGAATATTCGGGTGAATGTTTCCATCTCCGATATGCCCCATTATACATACAAGAAGATTATTTTTATCACAAATCTTTCTTATTCCTTTAACTAATTGAGCAATTTTTTCTCTGGGAACAACGATATCTTCAGCAACAACATTAGGTTTTAGCTTTGCACAAGCTGCAAAAGCGCTTCTGCGTGCTGTCCAAATCCGTATAGCATCTTCTTCTGTTTGTGAAAATTGAATTTCAGCTGCACCTGATTTTCTGCAAATATCTATAATTTTATTTTGCTGATATTCAAGTGAAGTTAAATACCCGTCAACCTCTAAAAGCAAAGCCGCATCTTTGTCTGTTAAAAGCCCTGCAGGGTAAAATTGCTCTATAGTTTGCAGAGTTTTTTTGTCCATAATATCAAGAGTTGCAGGCATGAGCTTATTTTGTAAAATAACATTTACTGCGTGTGTTGCATCCGAAATTTTATCAAAATAGGCAAGAACAACTTTAGAACCTTCAGGTTTCGGAATTAATTTTACTAACGCTTCAGCTACAATGCCCAATGTTCCTTCCGAGCCGATAAAAAGTTGGGAAAGATGGTATCCTGTAGAATTTTTAGCTGTATTTGAGCCGGTTTTGATTATTTTGCCGTCAGCTAAAACTATTTTCAAATCAATTACATAATCTTTTGTTGAGCCGTACTTAAAAGTTCGCGGTCCCCCCGATGAAAGGGCAATACTGCCGCCAATGGTTGAAACACTTAAATTTGAAGGGTCCGGAGGGTAGAAAAGCCCGAGTTTTTCGACTTCTTGTTGTAATTTCCCTACAACAACGCCGGGTTGAACTCTTGCAGTTAAATTTTCCTGATTAATCTCTAAAATCTTGTTCATTTTAGAAAAATTTAAAACAATTCCGCCTTTTTTCACAATACAGGCTCCGACAAGGTTAGTTCCTGCTCCGCGCGCTACTACTGGAATATTCTTTTCCCAAGCAAGCCTTACAATTTTTTGAACCTGCTGTGTTGTTTCAACAAATACAATAACATCGGGCAAATTTTCAATATTTTGTTTGTTTGTTGCATCAAGTGCGTAAACATAACGTTCTTCCAAGTCGATCAATACATTTTTTGAAGAAACAATTTTTTTAATTTGTTCGATTATTTTTTTCACTCTTTAATTATACAAGAAGCGATAATTTTTGTATAATATTAAGAATTGTAAACTCATATTTTAAAGCACCGAAAAGCAACAATAAAAAAAGTCGGGCAAGTATGCCTGACTTTTTTTATTATTACATTATTCATCAACGTAGGAAGTTATTTTTTCTATACTTTTACCCAATTTAACAAGCTGTTTATCAATATTATCAACTTTTCTAGTTAATTTTGTATCTACACCTGTTTCAGGAAGTTCGACCTTGCCTAAAACCTCTTGAACAAGAGATTTTAAATCAGTTTCTTTTGAAGGTTTTGCTTTAGTTAATTTTTCTATTTTTACTTCAAGAGATTTAATTTTTTCTTCCTGCCTGTCAAATTTTTTGAAGAATTTATCCAAAAGTTTTTCAATATCGGTTGTTTTTACCATAGATTGTTTTATGTAGTTAATATTTTCATCAGCCTTATCTATCCATTCTGCGAGATACATAAAGGACTGATTAAAAATTTTGTCTGACTGAACGTTTGATAATAAAACGTTATTAATATTATCAAGTCTTTTTTCAATTTTACCGATAGGTTCTTTATTGTCTAAATATTTTACCCTTTTTTCAAATTGATAAATAATATTTTTTAAATCTTCTAAATTATTTTTTAAAACAGCATGTGATTCATCAGAATTTAATAAAATTTTATTAGTTCTGGTGCTTATACTTGTTATATCTTCACTTATTTTATCCAAACCGCTAAAATCTCCGGTAGCGGCAGCAACAGTGCCTTTTGATTCTGAAAGTTCTTTCAAAATTAGTCTGACTTTTGCAATATCGGATTCAATATCCTGCAAAGTATAAGAATAATCGGATTCTTTTTCAGAAGATTTGCTTGTGAGTTGGATGCATTTTTTAATTTCTTCTGTTTTTTCACTTACAAAATCTTTAATGTCCTCTGATTCGGATTCAAAAGAAATTTGATTAAAGAAATTTATAAGCCCTTCCCAGAGATCTTCTTTAAATAAAGTTAATTCGGAGTTTAACTCTTCTTTAATATTTTGTTCTCCCGGGGCAACATTTTTTTGCTTAAAATTCTCTATTTTTTCTTCAAAATCTTTGAGAGAATCTTGAATCTCTGATTTTATATTTGCCAAAGTGCTTAATTCTGTCAAATTTTCTGTTTTTTCAATGCTTTCAAGTTTATTTATAAGAGATTCCTGAGAACTGAGCATTTGCTTAATGTCTTTGATATTTTCTTCAATTTCCGGGTTGGAATCTACTTTTAAAGAATCAAGTTTTTGATTTATTGTCTCTAATTCCTGTTTGACATTTTCTAAACCTTCTCCTGTCTCTGAAACAGTAGAAAGAGGAGAAACTTGAGTTTCAGGCAAAGAATCGAGTTTTTGGCTTATGGCTTCGATTTTTTCTGCTATTTCGTTTTTAGAGTTTTCTATTACTTCGTTAAAATCAAGATTTTTAAATTGCTCTTCGATTTTTTCAAGGTTTTCATCAAAATTAATTTGGTCAAGTTTATTTTGAATAGAACTTATTTCTTCTTGAATGTTAACTAAATTAGCAGATAACTCCATGCTTGAATTCAAACTAAGATCAACATAACTTTCTTTTAGTTCTGCTAAAGCTGATTTAATATCTCCCAGTTTAATATTGACTTCTTTTCCCTGATTATCAAAATTAAATTCAAATTTATCAAGCTTTTCATTAATATCGTCATTTATAGATGTTTTCAAATTTTCCAAATGACATTCAATTTCTTCCGTTTTGCCAAGAAGATCTTTTATTTCTTGATTATCTTCTATTTTAGATAAAATCTTATTTTGTGCATCTTTAAATAAGTCATCAATATAGTTTTCGATTCCTTTATTGAAATCTTTTAGGTCCTCTTTAACACTTATTGACTTTATAGAATCTTCAATATTATCCGAAATTTCTAAAAACTTATCAAAAACTTCTGTTTTTAATTCTTCTAAACTTTGAGAAATTTCCTGTTTATTATCAAAAACTTCCATAAAAGATTTCAAGCTATCAATACTATCATCAACTTTTTCATAAAAATTAAGTTTGATATCAGAAAGTAAAGATTGTGTTGATGTTTTATAATTTTCTTCAGACAAATTAATTTTATCTTCAAGACTCTCCGAAAGCGTTTTAATAGCGGAGTTTAATTCTTCAATTTTTTCAGAATTTTCTTTTATTGGCTTTTTTTCTTCTGAAAAAGAATCTAAAACTTCTTTCACGATTTTAATGTTTTCTTCAAGCTCTTTTAAAATTGTTGATTCTGTTTTCTCATGTGTTTCAGATATTTTGTCTAAAATAAAGGTTTTTATATCATTTTGAGCTTGAAAAATATCAATTAAAAGCTCCGACTTATCTTTGTCTTTTAATTCTTCTATTTTACTTAAAATTGTTACCTTAACTTTATCTTGTTCTTGTAAAAAACCTTCTAAAGCGTCTGGTTTTATCTCACTTTTTAATTCTTCTATCTTGTCTAAAATAACTGTCTTTATTTTATCTTGCTCTTGAATAATATCTTCTAAAGCATCCGGTTTTGTCTCATACTTTAGCTCATCTATTTTATCTAAAATAATTTCTTTTATTTCATTCTGTACTTGAATAATACTTTCGAAGTCTTTTAATTCTTCTATTTTTTCTAGAATATCTATTTTTATCTCGCTTTGAGCCTGAAGAATATTTTCAAGATTTTCAGATTTATTTTCATCTTTTAACTCATCTATTTTATCTAAGATAACCGTTTTTATATCATTTTGAGCTTGAAAAATATCAATTAAAAGGTCCGATTTATCTTTGTCTTTTAATTCTTCTATTTTACTTAAAATTGTTACCTTAACTT
Source organism: uncultured bacterium (assembly GCA_963839525.1). Taxonomy (GTDB): domain Bacteria; phylum Cyanobacteriota; class Vampirovibrionia; order Gastranaerophilales; family Gastranaerophilaceae; genus CAWIVJ01. Next base: position 59,205 of record CAWIVJ010000013.1, read on the forward strand.
TATCTTGTTCTTGTAAAAAACCTTCTAAAGCATCCGGCTTTATTTCATCTTTTAATTCTTCTATTTTATCTAAAATAAGTGTTTTTATTTTATCTTGCTCTTGAATAATATCTTCTAAGGCATCCGGGTTTGTTTCATATTTTAGCTCATCTATTTTATCTAAAATAACTGTTTTTATATCATTTTGAGCTTGAAAAATATCAATTAAAAGATCTGACTTATCTTCGTTTTTTAATTCTTCTATTTTGCCTAAAATAAATGTTTTGACTTCATTTTGCATTTGAAGAAGATTATCCAAAAAGTCAGGTTTTGTTTCGTCTTTTAATTCTTGTATTTTATCTAAAATAACTGTTTTTATTTCATTTTGGGTTTGAATAATATCATCTAAAACATTCGGCTTTAATTCACCTTCAATTTTTAATTCTTCTATTTTGTTTAAAAGGACTGTTTTTACTTCATTTTGCGTTTGAAGAATTTCTTCTAAAGTATCGGTTTCTCTTTCATCCTTTAATTCTTTTAGCTTACTTAAAATAATTGTTTTTAATCTGTCTTGGGATTGAAGAATATTATCTCCAAAAACATTTATTTTTTCTGAAATATCCTCATTTCCTGATGAAAAAAGTTCTTGTGTTGAAGAAGAAAGTTCTTCTGATAAAGAATTAATATTTTCTTTTATTCCATTTAAAAGTGTTATTTTTGTATTATCTTGTGTCTGGCTTATATTGTCTTCGAGAGAACTAATTTTCTCTAAAATTTCTTCTTTTAACTCCAAAGAAACCTCTTTTGTTGAAGAAGAAAGTTCTTCTGATAAAGAATTAAGGTTTTCTTTTATTTTGTTTAAAATACCCGTTTTAGTATTATATTGAGATTGTTCCAATTTTTCAGAAATAATACTTTTTAAGTCATCTTGCGATTGGGTTAAAGTATCTTCAAAAATATTCATTTTTTCTGAAAGCTCTTCCTTGACTCCTGAAAAAATTTCTTGCGAAGAAGCTGAAAAATCTTTTGCAACAGCTTCAATATCTTCTTTTATTTCATATATTGCAGTACTTGCTTCACTTTGAGAAAAGGTTATTTTATCTAAAACAGCATCTTTTGCTTCACCTTGTGCTTGAAGTATTTTATTTACAATACCGGTTGTTGATTTGTTTTGAGACTCTGAAATTTTATCTAAAATTAAATCTCTTGCTTCATCTTGCGCCTGAAGTAAAACATCTTCAGAAGTATTAACTCTTTCCAGTAACTCTTCTTTCGCTCCGGTAACGATTTCTTGAGTTGCCACCGAAGAATAATTTAATTCTTCAAGTCTATCGAGAACCGTTCCTAAAATACTGTTAATTGAAGTTATATTTTCAACTTTTTCATTTAAAATAGATTTTAACTCCACAATATCTTTTGTATTATCTGCATAAACCTTATAAATAATTTTGTCTAATTTAACACTTAAATTTTCAAAATCTTGCGAAAGTTTTTCAAATAATTCCTCACTTTCTTTCTTCATATCATCATTAATTGAAGATTTAATTGAAAAGTAAGAATTGTTAATTTGATTTTTAATATCAATAAAAGAATCTTCAAAGTTTATTTCGGTAACTTTATTAACAGATTCACTGACAGAAATAAGTTTAGTAATAATTTCATTTGTTTTTGCGGTTAAAATCGTTATTAAATCAGTAGTTGTAAGATTTAACTGCATTTTTACTGCTTCAGTTTTTTCTCCGAGATCCTCAATAATTTCATTCAAAGTTCCGGAAGTAAAGCTTTTATATTCTTTTAATTCATTGGAAACAATTTCAAATTTATCCTCTAATGTACTTAAGATACTTTGTAAAGAGTCATTATTTTTTATCGAAAAAGTTTCTTCCAATTGTGAAATATCTATTGTAATGCTATTAAATTTTTGTTCTAGGCTGAAAGCTAAATCTTTAAGAGCAGGATCTTCTTTAAGTTTAGTTAAACCCTCTGTCATTGAAGTTATTTTTGTTTTTATTTCAAACATTTCCTTAAAGGAATTATCAAGTTTTAAGTCGCTATCTTGCGTGATTTGCCGTGTAAATTCAAAATAATCTGTAAGCTTATTTTGTAAATCCAGCAAAGTTAAATTGTAGTTTTCACCATATTGATTCACTACATCTTCAATATTTTCAATAACGTCATTAATTTGATTACTTACATTTTCACCAATTTCTTGATTTGATTCTCTTAAATCCTCTTTTATTGTGTTTAAATTTACTTTTAATGCAGTAATTTCATACAAAACCTCTTCTTTAAAAGGAGCGTCTTTTGAGAAAATTCCATTTGCCAGATTTTGAATTTTTTCTCCTACTTCAAGAATATTTTTTGAATTTTCTTCTATTAAAACTTTTTTTTCATTTTCAAAAGTAGCTTGATTTTCTTTAATTATTTCAGGCAAATTTGAAATTGAATTTTGCATTTCTAAAAAATAACCCTTTAAATCTTCATTAGAGCCTTTTTTTGCCTCTTCGATTTTATGGTTCAAATTTTGAATGTGCAAAGAAATAGTTTCAAAATCTACCTGCGCATTTTCTTTTAAAAATTCTTTGTGCTCATCAAACTCTTTTGATAAATCTTCAAAAAGTGAAATTATTTTTACAAGATTAGATTGACTTCTAATGTCAATATTTTCTTCAGCTACACTTAATTTTTGAGAAAACTCTTCAATATTTGCCTTTAATGACAGTCTTTCGTATTTAGAATTTTGTTCCAAATTTGCACTCACGGATTGAGTCATCTGAGTTAATTCTTCGACAGAAGATTTTAGTTCTGCAAAATTAACTTCATAACCTCTTGTTAAAACATCCTGTAAAGAGTTTAATTTTAAAGATAATCCGCCCATGATTTCTTTTATTTCAGAAGTATTTTCTGTGTAGTTCTGCCCTAATGAATCTTTTACTGTAATTACCTCTTTGGAAAAATCTTTAATAATTGATAATAAATTTGTAAAATACTCTTGAGAGCCAAGGCTTAAATCTTTTTTGACCTCTTCTATTTTTCTTGCAATATCTTCAAATCCACTGGATACATTTTGTAAATTTTGCAAGGATGATTCGCTTAAATTCTCTTTTACTGTCAAAACTTCCTGAAAAACTTTTTCTGCTTCGGAAAGCATAGTTTCTAAATTTCCGTTAGAATTTTGAATCATGACATTGCCGACATTAACGGCTTCTTCTTTTAAATTTTGCAATTTATCATCAATTACTGCCAAATTTTCAGTATTTTCAATATGCAATGATTTTTTTAATGAAAAAACATTCTCAATAACAGACTGAATATTTTCAACAACTTTTGATAAATTAGTTTTAGAATCTTCAGTAATATCTTTTTTTGTTATTTCAATATTTCTATTGACTTCTAAAATTCCCCTGTTAATATCTGAGGTGGTTAAATCTTTATTTCTTGCTATCTCTTGAAAAATTTCATTTGAAGTTTCAGAAATTTTTTCTTTTATACTATTTTCGGAATTTTTGTTTATTTGCGTAAAATTTACAAAAGAATTTTTTATATCCGTAGAATTTAAAAAATCATATAATTTTTTCAGCCCTGAATTAGTATCTGCCAAATCAGTTCTTATTAAATTCGTGCTTTCTATTACTTCCCTGGCAAATTCAGAAAGCTCTTTTCTAAAACCTATAAATTCTTCTTCAGTAGAAATATTCAATATTTTCGATTCTAAACTTTCAAGCTGAGCCGTAAGCATTTGTTGATTTTGCTTACCCGTTTCGCTAAGCATGTTTTTTAACGCATTTATAACTCCTACGCTTGTATCTATTTTTTCGGTTAAAATATCGAACTGGTTTTGCGTCGGCAGATTATTTACATAATCTGTTAACTGAATATTTTGGGCAATTAATTTTGCAACCTGGTCTCTCTCAACTTCAAAATCTTCTTTTGTTACTACATGGTTTATGGTTTCTTCAAGTTCTCTGTTTTTACGGTCGATAACTTGCATTGTTGATAAAATGGCATTTGAAGATAGAAAAATATTTTCAATATCCTTTTTCAAAGCATCCAAAGCTTCTCTTGAATCAAGGTTTTGAAGAAGCTGATTCAGGTCTTTAAAGTTATCGTTAAGATTTAGAATAATCGATTCAAAACCATTGCCAAATTTTTCGATTCCAAGCTTAAGCGCAGAAATACTTTTTAGAATCTCTTTTGTTTGACTATCATCTTTTTGCAATTCTTCCAGTTTTAAATCTATTTCAGAAATTAATTCTTTTTGAGAAGAAAAATCCTTTGAAAAAGTATTTAAATTTGTTGCAATAATTTCAAAAAGGTCTTTTATTTCGGTTCCGGTAAGCTGTTTTTCTGTTTTTTTAAGGATTTCTGTAAAGGAATGTTCAATTTCGCCAAATTTAGAAGAAATAAAATCATGTCTTTCATCCAGGCTTCTTTTAAGTTCTACCAAAAAAACTTTCATCAAGTCAGAACCTTCTTGTTCCGCTAAAGTTTCTAATTGGTTGTTTATATTGGTTAAAACTTTATCTAAATTGCCTGCGTTCATGGCATTTTGTGCACGCATGGAATCTAAAGCCTCAGTAATATAAATAAAACTGCCTTTAATATCCCCAAAATTATTCATTTCTTCCATTAATTTTTATTCCCCACAAATCCTACAGCTAATATTCTACCAAAATTATTATTATAATGTATCTTATTATTAAGATTGTAAAGTTAAAATTAACATAAATAAATATTCGGGGAGTTCGCCTATACTGGAACTCGGCTTCAAAGCTATTAACAACTTTACCAAAAGGTTAACTTTATTAATGTTTCCGCTGTTTATTTTTTAATTAAATATTTTTCTTCAAATTTCTTTTTATTCAAAATATAAATTCCTGTTTTGTCTCTAACTATATAGTCATCTTCGTAAGCAACCGCCAAAATTCTGTTAAATCTATCTAATAGGCATAACTCGTTGAAATATTTAAAATTATCTTTGTGGATAAATTTATATGCCAGTTTTATTTCTCCCAATTTAACCAAAATTTCTTTTCCTTCATAATATTTGCTGATTTCTCTTAAATGTTCGTTGCTAACCTGGATAGCCTGTAGTACACCGTAATTCCTAAATTTTTGACCTAAATTACAATCTAAAATCATACCCTGCCTCCTAATTCACTGATACTGCTATTAAGCTTAAAATGTATTAGGCTTTTTGCGACTAATATAAAATATAATATGATATAAAACACTTATGTCAATAATTTTAACGGATTATCAAGAGTGTTTTAGGGCGTTCTTTGGGGAAATAAAGTGTTTTATACTCTTATTAATAATAAATTATGGGGAGATTAAATGTCTGATTTTAAAAATAAATTTGGAGCAAATTTAAAAATACTTAGAAAATCTTTCGGTATAACTCAAGAAAAACTTGCGGAGTTAATAGATCTTCACCATCGACAATTGTCCAAAATCGAAACAGGAGACAATTTCCCTTCCTGCAAAACGCTTGAAAAACTTTGCTATGTGCTTAAAGTTTCACCCACAAAACTTTTTGATTTTGATTTCGTTTATGAAGGAGAAATTGTTTTAACAGGAACTTATGACATCCCTTTTTATAGGGCTATAAAACAAGATAATGTCATAACGCTTGAAGATTACAAGGGCAAAAAAGTAATAAATGAAGATATTTCTATTTTAGATTCGGATAAAAGAATACTTGGAATGGCCAGTAACTTGAAAAAATCCATAACTGTGGAATATTTTGAAAATGGCGAAAAAACTAAAGTACTCGTTTATAATCCGGACGGCAGCATAAAATCTTCGAAACCGGATACTCAAAAATCAGTGCAGGAAGCCGAGAAATTAATGGAATTGTTTAAAAGCATAAGTAAAAATGAAGATTATGTGGAATTTATAAAACTTGCAATTAAATCGATTGAAGATGATTCTGCTCTTGAGCGTCTTGAATTTATGGTAAACGGTATAAAAATGGCAAGACGCAGCAAATCCAAATAAAATATTTATTTTTTGATTATTTGCGGTAAACGCTTTTGCCATTTTTGGGAACACTTTTTTGCAGCTTTCAAAAAGAACTCTATTGGGCTGGTTTCCGTAATTTCTTTTATCTCAATTAACCTTTTACCGTGTCCAAAATCACTGAAGGCAGTAAAATAAGTCCGAGAATTATCAAATTCAAGCGTTTCACCCGGGAAAGAATTTTTAATATAATTAAATGCTTTTGAAACAGCATCTTTTTTCCCTTCGGGAATATTTTCCAATGCTTCTGAAAAAGTGTGTGAAAAATTTGTATTTGCTTTAAAGCTTGGGTTTAAATTTTGTAAATTAACTCTTTTAATGTCCATTTTCGTTTCTCCTTTTTTAAAAATACATTTATACAAAACATGCAAAATATTTTTTTTGTTAGCAAAAATTTAATTTATTTTATTTTTTATTGAATGTTGCTGATATAATTAGATTTTAGTCGTTTAAAAGTTAAGTTCACAATTCGTAATAAATTAAAATAGGATTAAATTTAATTTATATAGTTGATTATTTGCTTTATCTCTTTTGGCTTTTTCTGTTATAATATCCTTATGAAAAAGAATATTTTAATAATTTTAAGCATAATAATATTAGCGGTTATTTTTGAAAAGATATTATCTAATGCAGCTCTTTTTGAAAATTTAGAATTAATGTCTTATGATCTTCGTTCAAGATTAATTTCAGATAACAGTATCTTAGGAAGAAGATTCAATCAAGCTGATAAAGATATAGTTATTGTTGCTATTGACAATTATTCCAAAAAAAAATTAGAAGAAAACCCTCGCAAAGATTTAGGTCCTTGGCCATGGCACAGAGATGTCTGGAGCGAAGTTTTAGATTTTATTGAAAAAGGTAAACCTAAAGCTGTAATGTTCGATATGGTTTTTGAGAGACTGAATGAAAACTCATGGCATGACCGAAGATTTGCTCAAACTTTGAGACGATATGAGAATATTGTTCTTGGAACTTACCTTGACAACCCTAAAGTTTCAAATGATACTTTTGCAAAAAAGATTAAAATAGGACAAAATGATTACTTGCCTACATCACAACCGCTAAATGTTTTTATTGACAATAAGAAACTTGAGAATGATATAACTTATTACACAAATGCCCCTGTTCACAGTCTTTATACCGAATATAATATTATTGGCGTTTTAAATAAAGTCCTGGATAAAGATAATAATGTAAGACAGGTTCAGCCTTTGTTTAAACTTGTTAAAAATGGTGAAATTTATTATATGCCTTCTTTGGCCTTTGCCGGATTTTTAAAATATATGGGCGTAGTAGAAGATATAGCTATTAAAGAAAATAAAATATTTTATAAAGGCAGGGTTATTCCTATTGATAATGACGGAACCGTAAACCTAAACAGACATAAATTAAAGCGTGCTTATTCTTATATCCCTATATCAAAAATTTTATTGAATAAAGGCAGAAGGAAAGATTTGCAGCCGGAGTTTTTCAAAGATAAACTTGTAATTATCGGTAAAACAGCTGCAGGAGGAAGAGTTGATTTAAGTTCTATTATAGATCCTTCTTATACGAGTCCTGAAGCTAATGCCATTGCGCTGGATAACTTTATAAACGATTCAATAGCAGGAGATAAAACTGCAAGGAAATTTATTTCAGAAGTCCCTAAACCAGTTCAGTTTCTCATAACAGTTTTCGCCTGCATTTTAGTCGGGGTATTGGGATGGTTTTCTAAAAGTGCTTTTATTGGTTTTGTAAACGGTTTTCTTTCAATCCTTATTTATATTTTGTTTTGTTTTTGGCTTTTTGTAAATCCTAACTCAAGAATCTGGCTTCCTATTGTTGTACCGATATATTATTTAGCTTTGACCTCAGGAATAGTTTTTGCTTTTAAATTTTATAAAGAGATGATTAAAAAGGCTTCTTTAATGGAAGCTTTTGGCAAATTTGTTTCACCGAAAGTCTTAACCACAATATTAAATAATCCTGAAAAAATGGTTTTAAAAAATACAAAAAAACACATAACGGTACTTTTTTGTGATGTAAAAGATTTTTCACATCTGTCTGAAAAATACCCTCCGGAAAAACTAATTGATAATTTAAACGGATTATTTAAAGAAATTGTTAATATAATATTTGAAAATAACGGCACGGTCGATAAATTTATCGGGGATTGCATTATGGCTTACTGGGGAGATTTAACAGATTCTGATGACGGTGCAGTTATGGCTGTTAAAACTGCTTTAGAAATTAAAAAGAAAATTAATGATTTAAAAATATCCGCTACAAAAGAAGGTAAAATAATTTTTGATGTAAAAATGGGTATTAATACAGGTGAAGCAATTCTTGGGCTTACCGGAACAGATAGAATCATGAATTATACTGCTATGGGAGATGCTGTTAATGTTGCATCGCATCTTGAATCTTCATGTTCAAAATACCAAAAGGATATTTTAATTTCAAAATCCACTTATGATGCCGCTAAAGACAAAATAGTAGTGTTAGAAGCAGGTAAAATACCGCTTAAAGGCAAAGATGAATTAATTGAAGTTTATGAACCCATAGGAATTTCAGAAGACGTTACTGTTGAAGAAGTAAAAGAAACTCTTTGATAAAATTATGATTAATTTTGATTTTTTAACATTAAAAGCATTCTTAACGGAAAATTATACTTTTTTGTTTGGAACAAGACTGCAAAAAATTCAGCAGCCTACAAGGCAAGAACTTATTTTTACTTTGAGAAATCAAGGTAAAAATAAAAAACTTTATATTAATATAAGCCCTAAATTTTTTCATTTATGCTTTATGTCTGAAATAAATGAAAAAAAAAGATTAATTGAAATTCCCAAGAAACCGCCAATGTTTTGCATGTTACTTAGAAAGTATCTGGAAAGTGCAAAAATAGCCAAAGTACACCAGCCTGAAAATGAACGGATTTTAGAATTTTATTTTGAAACTTACAATGAACTCGGCGAAAAAATTTATCTTTGCTTAGCAATTGAGCTGATGGGCAAACATTCAAATGTTGTTCTTTATAATTACGATACAAACGTCATTATAGGCTGCATGCACAATGTAGGAGCAGAAAAAAGCAGCGTAAGAGAAATAATAGGCGGACTACCTTATGTTTATCCGCCTAAAAACAATAATAAAAATTTTTCAGGTTTTTCACAATTTTTAAAAAAGGAAGAATCATTTAACGAAACCATTGATAATTATTTTGCAGATTTGCAGGAAAAAGAAAAAATTAAATCAATAAGATCCAAACTTTTAACTTTAACTAAAACAAAATTAAGAAAAATTATTACGGCTTTGGATAAAATCCAAAAACAGTCACAGACTCAGGAAAAAGCGGATTTATACCTAAAAAAAGGTGATTTAATAATGTCGAATCTGGGGATAAAGTCCATGCAAGGCGAAAATTTTTTAAGCAGTATAGAGGTTTTGGATTGGGAAACAAATTCGTCTGTAAAAATTGAACTTGATGAAGCAAAAACACTGAAAGAAAATGCTAATCAATTTTACAAACTTTATAATAAAGCAAAAACAACCGTTTTGAAAACCGCGGAAATAACAGAAAACTTAAAAAAGGAAAAAGAGTATTTGGAACAGGTTTTATATTCAATAGATAATGCTGTTTCCATGACAGAACTGATTGAAATTCAAGCAGAAATTAACCTTCACCCTCAATCCCTTTCCTCAAAAATGCGAGGGGAAATAAAATCTTCGCTCCTCACTCTTAATTCTTCACCATTTACTATTTACATCGGCAAAAACAATAAACAAAATGACTATATTGTATCGAAATTGGCAAAAGATGAAGATTTGTGGTTTCATACACACAATTGTGCAGGTTCACATGTGCTTTTGAAGATAGAATCAGGACAAAAAATAACTGATGAAATAATTTTTGAATGTGCAAAGCTGGCAAAAGAATATTCAAGCGCTAAAGATTCTTCAAAAGTTGGTATAATTTATACCAAAGCAAAAAATTTAAAAAAACCTCCTGGCGCAAAATTAGGATATGTAATTTACAAGGGAGAAAAAGAGATTATTGTTGATTAATCTGCACAAAAAATAGTGTCATTTGTAAAAAATGAAAAAGCACCACAAAATTTATTTGAAGTTTTAAACGCTTTATATACAAGAACTGTTCCTAAAGCTAAAAAATTACTATAAAATATGGGAAAAAGATAGGAAATAATCGCTTATTACATTAACCAGCATTGGCAAAATCCATACCATGATAGCTGCTCCTAATAAAGGTTTAAATAAGAAGCTTAATTGAAAAACATTTACCTGAGGAGCGGTTTTTGAAATTACGCCCAAAATTATATCTTGTCCTAATGTCGCCAGAAGAATAGGTGATGCGATTTGCAATCCAATATATAGCACATTCGAGGTCATTTGAATTAGATAATCCATATTTACAACCTTGGCAAGCGGAATACTTGTTGCATAGAGCGGAAAAATTTCAAAACTTCGCATAAATGCTTGAAATAACCAATATATTCCTCCTATTTGTATAAATATTAAAATTGCTAATAACCCAAATAACTTTTCTAAGATAGAAACCTGAGTTTGTGTAGAAGGATCTAATACCATTGCAGAAGATAAACCCATTTGCATATTTATCATATCCGCGCCCGCTTCTACTGCAACTAAAATTAATCTTGCCATATAAGCTATCATAGCTCCTACCGCTACGTTTAAAATTATAGATAAATATATGGAATTATTTACAGGCGGCGTTGAAGGTTTTAAAACACCGGTTACCGTAATAGTTAAAAGAAAAGCAAGACCGATTTTTGCCAAAGACGGAATTTCTCTCCGGTAAAAAACAGGAGCAAAATGGATAAATCCCAATATTCTTGCAAAAACTATAATTCCGGCGGCTAAGCCCGCATTCAGCGCCGGAAAAAGTTTTGCAAATTGTGTTAAGATGGTTTCCATTTTAATTATTTGTCCTTATCTATTCTATATTGAGAAAAGGTTGTAATTCTTCTCACTTCTCTAGCGTCCCATTATTTTCTTTTGTTCTATTAAACTAGGCTTAGAAGTTTGATTCTTTGGCGGAACAATATATTGCATTCTTTTTTCTTGTAATTCGGAAAAATTGCCTCTGGAAGTTTTTTTCATTACCTCCTGAAGATTAGTTTGTTTATTTATGGCTTTATTCATTTCCCTTTGAAAAGGTTTTGTATATTTATAATAGTCAGAAGGTAAGACATAAACATCATTTTTCGGAATAACATTAAAAGCTACTCCAAAACCTTCTGTTGTAAGGTTTGTAAGCAACCTCACATAACCGTAACCGCCAATTATAATTACCAGAAATACGCCAAGGATTTTGGGTGCTGCTGCGATTGTCTGTTCCTGAACTTGAGTTACTGCTTGCAAAATCCCGATTACCAAACCTATTCCTGCTGCAGTTAGAACACAGGGCATGGAAATCATCAACATAGTTACAAAACCTCTTGCCATATATTCCATTAGGTATTCCATTTTTAAATCCCCTTATTGTTTGCCTAATTATAACTGCTCACCAGTCCTTGTACAATCAAAGCCCAACCATCGACCGCTATGAAGATTAAGAGCTTAAACGGAAGCGAAATAATCGTCGGCGACAGCATAAACATCCCCAAAGCAAGCAGAATGTTTGCAACGACTAAATCTAATACAATGAAAGGAACAAAGATTATAAAACCGATTTCAAAGGCTGTTTTTAGTTCACTTACTATAAAGGCAGGAGCAATTTGCCAGATTGTAAGTTCATCAGGAGATTTTGGCGGTGTTTTTTGTGAAAGCGATACAAAAAACTCTAAGTCACTCTGACGGGTTTGTTTCATCATAAATTCTTTTAAAGGTTTTGCTCCTTCCGTAATAGCCAAAACCATGTTTCCTGTTTTTTTGTATGGAACTTGGCCTACATCATACATTTTTTGAAAAACCGATCCCATCGTATAAAAAGTTAAAATTATTGATAAGCCGATTATTACAATTGCGGGTGGAACTTGTTGAGTTCCTAATGCGGTTTTTAACATGGAAAATACTATAACAAATCTTAAAAAACTTGTCATACAACTAAAAACAAACGGCAATAGCGAAAATGCCGTCATTACTATTAACATTTGTATAACCGGGTTTATATCTTTCAGTACATTTTCCATTTATTAAATCCTTATTCACAAGCAAGTAACGAAAGGTTAAGAGATGTAATATTTTTTAACCTTCACTTCTTAACTTTTTTGCCAATTCCCTCATTACGGGTCCTTTTTTAGCCTTCTCTTTGTTAAAATCTATTATTGAAGAAAATTCATCCAGACTTTCCACCCCGTCAAAACTCTTTAATTTTGTGCTTTTGTCTTCTCTTAAGATTTTATTTTCCTGTTTTTCATCCAATTTAGCAATTAAGGTAGTTCTGTCAATATCTGCAGCGATTAAAAAATTTTCGTTTTTAGTTTTTATTACATAAAGAGTTTTTCTCGGAGAAAGTTTAATGCTGTCTTCGATTTTTAACATCGATGATTTTTTTGAGAAGAAATTATTTGAGCATTTTTTAAAGACAAAAAGTGCTGCAAAAATTATTCCAACCATTGCCATGGTGTATATTGAAAAACTTATTAGATAACTTGTCATTTTTCCTCCCTTTTCGAGTAGAATCTATTTTTTACTTCCATCTAGATATCTTGATCATCCAGTTCAAAATCACTGTAGTCAAATTCCTCTTCAGAACTTTCATCAGTTTCAGGAGTTATTCTTTCTTCTTCGATTTCTTCGGGAGGCTGGGTTATTTGTTCTGCCTGTTTTTTCTCAGAAGCGAAAACTTCATCTATTCTGACGCCGTATCTGTCATTAATTATCACTAGCTCACCTTTTGCTATGGTTTTATTTTCAACTTTTAAAGAAATTTTGTTATCATAAACCGAGCTTAAATCTAAAACCAAACCTTGTTCAATGTTTCTCAATTCCCCAAGTGTTATTTTGACTTTTTCAAACTCTGCTCCCATTTCTATTTGAATGTCATCCCATAAATCTTGGGATAAAGAATTTTCTTCCATATTATGCCCTCCGTTGTCATTACCGATTGATGTTATTAAGCCCGGATTAGGGGTAATTTTAAAATCTTTTTCATAATCACCGTAAATAAGTTTCATTGAATTAATATCACTGTTTTCAAAAATAACTATGTCTTCTTTTTCTAAATTTTTAAGTTCTTTCAAGTAAAATTTTGTTGTTCCGACTTTTATTTTTACATCCAACTTGCTTGTTTTGAAATTTGATATATCGATTTTTTCTTCTTCTTTCATTTCGATTGGCTCAGGGGAAAGTAAAACTTGCGGCAGAGAAACTATCAGTTTTGCACTGATATCGGATTCTTTTTCTTTAATCAAAAAAGTTAAATGAATCATATCAAAGTTTTTTCTTTTTTTACTTGCAGACGGCGGAGATAATAAAAACTTTGATATGTTGTTATATAAATAATCATTAAAAGAGCTTATTATTTTTGCTTCTAATTCTGTTATGCTTGTAAGGTCAAATTTTTTGTTTTTTCCTAAAATTTTGTCTAAGATTGTTCTTACAGTACCTTCAGAACATCTGAAAAAAACGTCATGTTGTTTATCAATTCGGATTTTAGTTACAAAATAATCACTGCCTTGAAATAAAACGTTTATATTTTTGCTTACGGAAATCAGATTTAAAGAAAAAACATCTGTGAAAAATTCATCTGTAGCAAGCTGAATTGAAGGTAGAAATGATTGATGAAACCAATTGTACTGTTTGTACAATTCGTCTTTTGAAATTATTTCCGTTTCGGTTTTTACTTTACTCAAAACTCTATCCCTGCAAAATGCCTAATCCCCAACAATAGAATAAAACTTATGCTAAAATTTCACATCAACTGTTTGTTGTATATTTGGGGTAAATTATGAATGATAGAAATATTTTTTACGGTTTTCATTATATTATTTTTTTACATTTCTTAAATTAACAGGCTTACTTTCTTCATGGTAAAATGTTATTAAGAATAGGAGAAAAATTTATGAATACTACACACGAATCAACATCGCCAAAAGAAAATATCAGGCAGGGAAGGATACAAAAACTTACTGATTTAGTAGATAAAGGAATAAATCCATATCCTTATTCTTATAATAAGGATACAAATGCAAAAGATTTGCAGGACAAATACAAAGATTTACCGATTGGAGAAGAAACCGAAGATTATTGCTCAATTGCAGGACGTGTAATGGCAATGAGAAACTCCGGAATGTTTATCGATTTAATGGACGATACCGGAAAAATTCAGGTTTTTTGCCACAAAGAAAATATGTCCGAAGAAGATCTTAAAACACTTAAATTAATAGATATAGGCGATATAATAGGCTTTTACGGTTCAATCAGAAGAACACCGCGTGGCGAACTTTCTATCAAAGCAAAAAATTACAGACTTTTATCAAAGTCTCTTTTGTCTTTGCCGGAAAAATTCCATGGTCTTACTGATATTGAAACACGTTACCGTCAAAGATATGTTGATTTGATTGTTAATGAAGAGGCTAGAAATGTACTGCGAAAAAGAAGTTTAATTATTCAAAAAATTAGAGAATACCTTACAAATCAAGGCTTTTTAGAAGTTGAAACACCTATGCTTCAACCTCAGGCAGGCGGAGCAAATGCAAGACCTTTTGTAACACATCATAATACTCTTGATATGGAAATGTTTTTAAGAATTGCTCCGGAACTTTATTTAAAAAGACTTATGGTCGGCGGCTTAAGTGAGAAAATTTTTGAAATCAATAGATGCTTCAGAAACGAAGGTATAGATACAAGGCATAATCCTGAATTCACTTTACTTGAGCTTTATCAGGCTTATGTTGATTATAACGAAATGATGGCTTTAACTGAAAATATGGTAAGCTCAATAGCTCAAGAGGTTTTGGGAACAATGAAAATTCAATATGGTGATAAAGAAATCGACCTTACTCCGCCATGGGACAGAAAAACAATGCTCGGAGCGATTAAAGAATACACAGGTATTGATTTTAATTCTTACTTTACGGCTAAAGAAGCTGCTGAACAAGCAGAAAGAATGGGTGTTCACGTAGAAGAAACAGATAATTGGGGACAAGTTCTGGATAAGATTTTTGAAGAAAAAGTTGAACCTAATTTAATTCAGCCTATTCATATTATTGACTATCCTCGTGATATTTCGCCTTTAGCAAAAATTCACAGAGATAATGACAGGTTAACAGAAAGATTTGAATCAAGAATAAATGGATGGGAAGTAGCAAATGCTTTTTCTGAGCTTACAGACCCGATTGACCAGAGATACCGTTTTGAAATTCAAGCAAAAGCAAAAGCAGCAGGCGATGAAGAAGCTTGCGATATTGATGAAGATTATATTCAGGCGCTTGAATATGGACTGCCTCCAACAGGCGGTTTGGGTATAGGTATTGACAGACTGGTAATGCTTTTAACTAATTCTCAGTCAATTAGAGATGTTATTGCTTTCCCTACAATGAAAAAAGTTTAAATTATTTAATTTGAAATCGTCTTTGAGATGAAAAATTATATAGTTAATACAGTCAATCCAATTCTTTTAACCCTTTAATAAAGCTATGCCCGTTTTTTTGCAAGTCTTGAATATCATATCCTCCTTCAAGTACAGCAAGAACAGGAATTTGTAATTCCCCGCACATAAGCGCTATTTCTTTATAAAAATCTGTTGTGAGATTAAAATCGCCTATAAGATCTTTAACAAAAGTGTCAAAACCAATAGATAAAACAAGAGAATCAGCTTGAAATTCTTTTATTTTTTTAAGAGCAAATTTCAAATGTTCCCTATATTCATCATTTTCTATTCCTTTAGGCAGAGGGATATTTAAGTTAGCGCCGAGTCCTAATCTTTGACCTTTTTCATCCTCAAACCCGGAAAAATACGGAAAATACTGTCCCGGATGACCGTGTATAGATACATAAAAAACATTTGCCTGATCATAAAAAATATCCTGTGTGCCGTTTCCATGGTGAAAATCAACGTCTAAAATTGCTACACGAGATTCATTTTTTGCAATATAGTTTGCAGCCGCTGCTGCATTATTAAATATACAATACCCGCCGAAAAAATTATAGCCGGCGTGATGTCCCGGTGGTCGGCTTAGTGAAAATACGACCCTTTCTTTTTTGTTTACAATAAGTTCTGCGCCTGTTAAAGCAACATCAACAGAGGCTTTTGCGGATTTGTAAGTATTATGGTCTATTTCAATCCCGACATCAAAACAATAATACCCTGCTTTTTTAAGATTTATTTTAGGGTGTTCACTAAATTTAGGGGTAAAATCCCTATAAAGCGAAACGTGTGGAAATACGGATTCATTTTCAGCCAAATCCTCACAAGATTTAACATAATCAACCATGTCAGAATCCATAACCGCTTTAAGATATTCAAGAGGATATTCGTTTGGTGTCATTAACATATACTCCATTCCATCTTTTATAATTTCTTTTTTGATTATTTCTGCCCGGATATTTTTTTCCTGATAAGGAATTAATTTCCCCTCACTCCATTCGTGTTGGGGATGATGCAGCTTCTCTTTTTCCGAATAAATTATTTTCACTTATTTATCTCCGTTTATGTTTAAATTTTTATATTAAGATTTTATATAAAAAATTTAACCCCACAAATTGCTTAATACCTTTATCTAATGAATAATTTATGCGGTTTTGTTTTAATTTTAAAGACGGATAATCTTAGAAAGCGGCAAGAAATGCGCATAACATTAGCCTATAATCTTAGAACTAAAGATACAGAGGAACAAGCTGAATTACTTCTTCCGGGAGATATTGCACATATATACCAGACATTAAAAGATTTAAAGCACACTGTTACACCTGTAGAAGTTTCAGGAAAAGCTGATGAAATTATTGAAAAACTGGTTAAATCAAAACCTGATTTTATTTTCAACATAGCAGAAGGTGTCAACGGCGAAGCCAGAGAAGCATTTTATCCTATGATTTATGAGAATCTGGATATTCCCTTTACTGGCAGCAAAGCATCTTTATTACTTTTGAGTTTGAATAAACATTTAACAAAATCTGTTCTTGAAGCACAAGGTATAAATGTGCCCAAAGGAGTCTTAATAACAAATGAAAACAGACATATTCCCGATAAGCTTAAATACCCTTTAATTATAAAACCGAATACAGAAGGTTCAAGCAAAGGTATTACTCAGGAATCGGTGGTTAATAACAAAAATGATTGTAAAAAAAGATTAGATGAACTTTTAGAAAAATATCCTTCCGGAATTATTGTTGAAGAATTTATATACGGCAGAGAACTAACAGTCCCTATGCTGGAAGCTTTTCCGGGACAAATCCTTTGTATCGTTGAACATATTTTTGACCTTAACGCAATGAATGCAAAGTATAATATTTATGATTTTGATTCCAAATTTAACAAAAATAAAAATAAAGTCAAAATTGTATGTCCGGCAGAACTTAATAAAAATGAATATGACAAAATTATAGAAATATCAAAACGAATTTTTAAAATTATGAATTGCAAAGATTTTGGCAGAATTGATATAAGGTTAAGTAAAGACGGTATTCCATATTTCATTGAAATAAATCCGCTGCCTTCGCTGTTGCTCAATGCTTCTTTAACAGAGGCAGCAAAATGCAAAGGTATAAGTTATAAAAATGTTATAGATTTAATTCTCAAGTCTGCGACTCGTAATTATAAACTAAATAAATCACAAAATAACATAAATGAAAATATAAAAGATTTTCAGGTACAGATGAGGCCGACACTGAGAGAAGCCGGCATTTCTATAGGATATTTTAAACCGGGGCCAAACAATGCTATTAATGATGTAAAAGGGGTTAAAGTAGGTCATTTTACCCGCCTTCAAACGCACGAAGAAATCCCGGGAATATCTGAATCAAGTTGCGTTAGAACAGGAGTAACAGCTGTTCTGCCTGTTGAAGGAAATATTTTTGACAATCCAATACCTGCAGGAGGCTTTGTATTAAATGGCATTGGAGAAATGGCAGGAATTACACAAGTGCTTGAATGGGAATGGCTTGAAACCCCTATATTACTTTGCAATACCATGTCTGTAGGCCGTGTGCATGACGGTGTCATAACTTATATGCTTGAAAAATATCCTTCTATTGTAAAAAACAGAAAAGTAATTATACCTGTAATTGGTGAAACTAACGATTCATTTTTAAACGATTATCATTTGCGTACGGTATCTGCTCCGGATGTAAAGCGTGCTATGAATAATGCAAAATCAGGACCTGTAAAGCAGGGCTCTATAGGTGCGGGAACAGGAATGACTTCATTTGACTTTGCGGGTGGAATAGGAACTTCATCAAGGGTATTATCGCCCGAAGACGGAGGCTATACTTTAGGCGTATTAGTTCTCTCTAATCTTGGTAAAATGCGTAATTTAACAATTGACGGAATGTTAGTCGGCAGGGAATTAGACAAAATATTTTCTAATACAAAACGACGAGCCGATGATTTGGGCTCAATTATTGTTGTAGTTGCAACAGATGCACCTTTATTGTCCAGTCAATTAAATCGTATTTCTAAACGTGCTGCATTAGGACTGGGCAGAGTAGGGTCTCATGCCCGTACTACAAGCGGTGAAATAGTAATTTCTTTCAGTACCGGCAATCAGGTCAATAGAGAAAAATTAAATAAGGAAAAATATTTAAACCTGAGATTTGCGACCGACAAGATAGTAAATCTGCTTTACGAAGCTGTAATAGAAGCTGTGGAAGAAGCAGTTGTTAACGCTATGTTTTGCTCTTCAGGTATGAGCGGCTGCCGTGGAAATTACAGTCCGGCTATACCGCACAATGAAGTAATTAATATGCTAAAAAATGAAAGATAATTAAGTATAAGCAACAAAATTTATTGTGAAATATTAAAAATCTTTGAATTGTAACAATTTCAGAAGATGTTGATGGTATAAATATCAACAAATTCTAATTTATTAACCTTATTATATGTGTAGGTTTGTTTAGAACTTTTAATTTATTGCTTAAACCCACGCCAGCTACCCAAAGAACTTCTGAATCTTTGCAAAGTAAAATTAACCCATCCTTTTCATGCCTGGGAAACACCTTTAGCATTTAAGTATTTTTTAAGCTTCATTTTTCCTGTCATTCCGAAAGGAGTTATAAAATCACCTTCTCTGCGCGTTCTTATGGTCAAATTTAAGCTGGTATTATCAAGATTTATGTAAGCAAACAAGGCGTTTTCGCTTGGAAATTTAAAATTTTCATCGCCGGTATATTTTTCAAGCGAAAACGCCTTGCCTTCTGAAAAAAGCCATTTACCTTCGGTTTTTATTGAAATTTCATTTTTATTTTTTTCACTTTTTGTTTTTGTAATCAGGTAGATATATTTTGAGTTGACAAAAAGCCATAAATCACTTGTAAGAGAGTATCTTGAACCGGATTTTGAATTAAAATTATTTTTAATAAATTCTAAAATATTCTCAATTTTTTTACCGTTATATTCAAGATTTTTTTCTACACAAATATCATAAATTACTTTTTTCATAACATCTTCTGAAAGATTTTTGAATTTTTTCGTTAAAATTTTTTCATCTTGAAAAAGGTCCTTTTTAATAAGCGAGATATATTCATCAACAATATTTGTCTGACTAATCGCCAAATTAGCAAGGGATATTATGGATTTTTCCGCATGAAAATTTATTTCGTCAAAAAGCGGCATGATTTTGTGCCTGATAAAATTTCTTTTATAATTGATATCTAAATTTGAAGAATCTACATTAGCAATAAGCCCTTTAGAGTTGCAATAATCTTCAATTTTTTTGCGCGAAATCGTCAACAAAGGTCTATAGACAGGAGTTTTATCCAATAATCTTTTTTCGGGAATCCCCTGTAATCCTTTTATTCCTGTTCCTTTTATAATTCTGTAAATTAATGTTTCAGCATTATCCGTACGGTTGTGGGCTGTAAAAATAGAACTGTTCGGGTAATTTTTTGCGTGTTTGAGAAAGAAGTTGTATCTTGCTTCTCTTGCAAAGATCTCTGTTTTTTGTCCGGTTTCTTCAAGTATTTCGGAAATATATTCTATATTATTTTTTTCACAGAATTCTTTGCAATTTTGCTCCTCTTTTAATGATTCTTCTCCCCGCCAGTTATGATTAAGGTGAAGGGCAATAAGCTTAAATTCATATTTTTCGGAAAGTTTATTTAAAATATCAAGCAAACACAAAGAATCACAGCCACCGGAAAACCCGGCTAAAAAAGTATTATTGGCATTATTTAATTCGTATTTTTCTAAAAATTTTTCAACCGTATCAATCATAATCTAAGAATAGCATCTTTCCTCTTTTTTATTATTACCCATTTTAACACATATAGATTTGAGCATGAACTTAGTTTGATGTTTTATCAAATAGTTTATTACTCACATGGACTATTGATAGTTTGTTGATTTTTATTTAAACTTCTAAGAAATTTAACAATTTTTTTTTTACGGGTTTTTATATACCCAAAAGGAAGTAAAAGATTTCTTAATGTTAAATGAGACCAGCCATATTAAAAAAGGAAGTAGATGATTCCCTGTATTAACAACCCCTATTTAGTTGGAAATAATAGATATAAGAAAAATATTTCTTTCAAGGCAAAACCAATTCCTGATAAATCTTTTAGTGAATTAATAAATTTGCTTTTTAGTTCAAAATCCTGGGACATTTATTGCCACAGATCTGCAGATCATGATACAAAAAAAAGCGCCATAGTTATGGCTTATTTAGCCAGAAAAATGGGTATAAAACCCTATATTTGTATAGAACCGCATGAAATGAAACCGCTTTTGTTTAATCCTTATAAAAACTCTGTATTAAAAAGAAAGGATTCTGCTCCATCGGATATCGCTTTAATTTTGGATCATAATGGATGGGATAAAATTCCATTGAAATTTACAGACTTGGTTAAAAAAACAAAAACAAAAATAGTAATCGATCATCACCCTCTTACAGAAAAATCTTTTAAAAATGCTTATTCTTATATAGATACAACAGCCAAAGCATGTCGTGCAATTATTTATAGATTTTTTGAAGCTTTTGGAAAGGAAGTAGATAATTTTATTGCAAAAAACCTTGCTCTGGGGCTTTTGAGTGATTATGAAAAATCAAAACTAATAACATTCAAAAAGTCTAAACTCATAAAATTACCTGCATTAGAATCGGACAAAAATTGGGACGAAATTTTAGAAAAAATTAAATTAAAACTTTTGCCGGAAGATGAAACAAAAATTTGTAAACATTTAGATGTTATTTCAAATCTTACTCCAAAAGAGAAAGCATTTAGAACAGAACTTTTTTCAAAAATAAAAGTTACTGATAACGGTAAACTTGCTTATGTAATTATCAATCCAAATGATGTAAAATGGAAAGCTGTTGGCAGGGATAACTATAGAACAAGTACCATATTGGGAGATTTGCGTTTAAGATTAATAAATGGAGCTTTGGAAGATGAAATGTTTACGCGGCAGCAAAAAGACAAATTCAAAAAATTGAAGGGAGCTGTTGTTTTCTATCCTGCCGGAGAAGCTTATCAGTTAAGTATACACTCAAAAGATAATGGTTATGCCGCTAAATGGTTAGAGTTTGCAAAAAAGGCTTTTAAAGAATATTATTCAGGGCATCCAAAGTTTGAATTTTTTGGTGGGGGACACCCCAATCGCGGAGGAGGAAGAATTTTTTCGCATGATAAAACCGAAACAGAAAATATAATTAAAAGCATTTTAGAAGCAGCGGAAAGAGTAAATTAATACTTAACCTGATTTCTGCCGTTTTCTTTGGCTTGATACAAACACTTATCAGCATATTCTATAAGTTCAGCCGGAGTTTCACCGTCTTGGGGGAATGTCGCAACACCAAGGCTTATTGTAACCTTACTTTCCTGATAATTTGCCAGCTTAAAAGGTTTTTCTGCTATAAACTGACAAATTTTTTCAGCCGTAATTACTGCTTCATCTTTATTTGTATTAGGCAGAATTATAGCCATTTCTTCTCCGCCGTATCGACAAACAAAATCGGTATTTCGAACATTTTTCTTTAATTTAAAGGCAACCTGTCTTAAAACAGCATCACCGGACTGATGTCCGAAAACATCGTTAAATTTTTTGAAAAAATCTATATCTATAAGGATTAATGAAAAATTAGAATTGTACCTTTTACTGTTGGCAACCTGTATAATCATTTGCTCCTGAAAGAATCTGTGGTTATATAATTCAGTCAAACCGTCTGTTGTCGCTAATTTATATTGATATTCGAAATCTCTTGATTTTAAAATATATTTTATTATATAAGTAGCTGCAAAAACCAGAGAAATTAATATTATTGGAAATACAATATCTATCCATAAGTTGAAAAACTTCATGACGTAATAAGTTAGAATAATATACCCAAACGCCGTAAAAATAGTTGTTCCAAGTGCAATAAATGTTGAGGTAGTTCTAAAAACTACAATACCTATAAACATTGCTAAAATAATACTAAGTGCAATATTAGTTAAAGTATCAGCTTTTTTTATAAAATTATTATCAATAAGATTATTTACATAGGTAGCATGAATTTCGACTCCCGGATAAATTTTATCAACAGGAACACTCTTTGTATCATATAAGCTTACGGCTGTTGTTCCAACATATATAATTTTATCTTTGAAATTATATTCAACAGCTTTTTTATCACCGTTCATAGCTTTAATCAATTTGTACATCGGAATTTCTTGAAAAGTTTCTCCTGAAGGACCATACCAGTTTAATATAGCTCCGCCGTTTTTATTTAAAGGAATAATATGTTTTCCTATTTTTAAATTTGAATTTTTATCTATATAAAAATCCCTGATATTTTCATTATCATTTATATATTTTAAACCGATTAACATGGATAAATGAGGATAAAAATTATCCTGATATACCATAAATGGTGGTATTTCCCTTAAAATACCGTCATTAGATCTTGAAACATTAATTAAACCGATATTTGGAGTTCCTTCTATAATCTGCGGTAAAATAGAACGGCAATTTGTAAATGTTAAATCTTTTGAAAAGTCAATTTTTGAGTCATTTTTTACATTTACTGTCATTTTTTTAGGCAGTTTTACAGGTTGTCTGACATCATATGACTGATTGTCAAAGTTCATTGAGGTATAAACATTGTCATAGCTTGTTATTGCATTTATTAATGCTGCATCAGCCTGACTTTTGCTTTTTATTGACTTAATGAACATTAAATCAAAAGCAATGGTTTTCGGTTTTTGTTTTTCCAGATAATTTATAAGCTGCGCGTATACATCTCTTGGAATAGGCCATTCACCATATTCTCCAAGCAAATATTCATAACTGGCATCGTCAATTGTAATTAAAACTATATCTTTATTAGTTTTTTTATACTTTGAATTAACTAAAATTGTCTGCCTTAAATCAAAAGTTTTATTTTCTATAATAGTTAAAAAATCATTTATTTTTGTATTGCGTGCAAACAAAACCGCAAACATAATTATTCCCAAAAACAAAAAAATATATATACAAACTTGAACTAACTTCTTATTAAATATTTTCATATGGCCTCAATACGATGCTTATTTTTTACTATTATAACTCAAATCTAAATTTTGAATAAGCACATTTTCCAATAAAAAATGCTGTTCTAATATTTGATTATTTAATTTCAAAACATCTGTATGACATGACAATTCATCAGGATTTTTTAAATATTTTAACAAACATTCTTCATTTATATTCATAAGTATACCTTTATTATGCCTCCGATTGCAGAAGTTAAAATTTCCTCAATTCTTAAGTATATTTTTTCAAAAACCACCGGATAAAACATCAATCCAGTGATGAATATTAGAGGCTTAGACCATCAATTATATAGAGGAAAAAATACCTGAGTCTAATATTTTAGAACTAGCAAATAATAAAATTTATACAAAGCCTGTATTATATTTAGAAATATTCCTTAAAAATCTTCATGCTGCAATATTCGCTGCACATGGTGCAGGGTTTTCCGTGTTCAAGTTTTTCAAAAACACTTTTATCAATCGCATGTTTTTTTTGTTCATCCCAATTTAAATTTTTTCTTGCAATAGACATTTGCAAATCTTGCTCTAATGCTTTTTTATTACCTCTTGCTAAATCAGCTGAGTGAGCGGCAATTTTAGAAGCAATAATTCCTTCCCTGACCTGTTTAGCATCAGGTAATCCTAAATGTTCCGCAGGGGTTACATAGCATAGAAAATCAGCGCCATGATAAGCTGCTAAAGTTCCTCCTATTGCTGATGTTATATGATCATACCCGGGTGCAATATCCGTTACCAACGGTCCGAGTACATACAATGGAGCATAATCTGTCAAAACTTTTATAGTCTCAATCATTGAAGGAATTTTATTTAAAGACACATGCCCGGGACCTTCAACCATTGCTTGGACACCGGCTTCGCGTGCACGTTTTACTAACTCTCCCAAAACAAGAGTTTCTGCAACCTGCGCTCTATCTCCTGCATCAGCTGTAGAACCGGGTCTTAAACCGTCTCCTAAAGACAGTGTACAATCATATTCCCGCGCAATTTCAAGCAAATCGTCATAATACTCATATAAAGGATTTTCCATTCCCGTTGCTTTTATCCAGCATGCCAGCATTGACCCTCCGCGTGAAACAATATTTGTAATACGTCCTTGTTTTTCAAGCTGTTCGACAACAAATTTTGTAACTCCGCAATGAACAGTTATAAAATCAATTCCGTCCTTACAGTGCTTTTCTATATCTGAAAAAAGCTTATCTTTCGAAAGTTTTGCTAAATTTTTGTTAATATCAATAGCCTCTTTGCCTGCTTGATACATAGGAACAGTTCCTATTGGAAGATTTGTAGCAGCAATAATTTGTTTTCTTGTTTCGTCAATATTTTCTCCCGTTGATAAATCCATTAAAACATCTGCACCGGTTGCTTCAATTATTTTAACTTTCTCTAATTCTTCTTTTATGCTCGAACGTTCAAGTGAAGTACCTATATTAGCGTTGACTTTTACGGTTGTGCCTTCCCCCACCGCTGTAGGAACAACGTTTTCTCTTCTGTTATTTTTCAGAATAATAATTCTTCCTGATGCAACTTTTTCAATAATTTCTTCTTTCGAAAGACCTTCTTTTTCTGCCACCGCAAACATTTCCGGGGTTATTCTGTTATTTTTTGCTTCTATAATTTGTGTAGTCATTGTTTCCTCTCTTTTTATTTAATAATAACAAAAAAATAAATATATAAAAAGAAAGAAATAAGAATGAGATAAAGCCATTTTAAACTTGCTATACTCCAATACTTAATCTTTTATAATGTTAATCTTTGTTACAAAAAATTTTAAAATAATAAAGTTTTATTTAAAAAATACCGATTATTGAAGAATTAGGGACGCATTTAATAGGGAGTTGTGTGAAATGTTAAACAATTTAGATGACGAAAAAGTAGTTACTGAGGTAAGAGAGTTAATTGAAGACATCAATGCAATGAAAAGTGAAATTAATATTTATTGTGATTTGATGAAACAAATTTTTTTATCAGGTTCAACTAAAAATTAAATTAATTTAATTTTTAAAGAAGGTGTTTAATCAGTCAGTGAGAGCTTTTTTCTTTATAAAACTTAATAAAGAGGGCTTTATTTAAATACGGCAAAATAGACTGTAGAACTGGCTTTAGGGCGCATTAGTATAATGTTCTTAAATTACATATACCCGGTTGGGCAATTTAATTTAGTCTATGTTTGACGCCTGATTGGGTAATATACAACACATCCAATCTATTATTTAATCAAAAAAGAAGAAGAAGAAAAATTTGTTTATAAGATAAGAAGAAGAAAAATTTCAGGAGAGTACTATGAATGAAATAAAAACTGTCGCGCCAAAATCAAAGCAAAAATCGAAAAATGATGACAGTAAGGATATTACACAACTAAGTGTAATAATTGTTGAAGATTTTAAGCTTACAAGGGTTGGTTTAAGATGCGCACTAAATTCAAATGATGATATAAGTGTAATCGCAGAATGCGATAATGCTTCAACCGGTTTAGAGCTTATAGAAAAGTTGAAACCGGACGTAGTTTTGATGGATCTTGGATTGCCGGAGATGAATGGTATAGAAGCGACAATAAAAGTAAAAGAGATGCTGCCGGAAACAAAAATCATTGCACTTACATCACATGACAGGGAAGAAGAAGTTATAGCGGCATTGGCTTCAGGAGCTCACGGTTATTGTTTAAAGGATATTGATCCTGCTAAACTTTCAGATGTGGTAAGAGATGTTGCAAACGGAGTTTGTTGGATTGACCCGCAAGTTGCGCAAATAGCACTTAATGCATTCCCAAAACCCGAAAATACAAGCCTTTTACCTTCAAAATCAGGTTCTACTTGCAGAGTTCCTTTGACGGAAAGAGAATGTGAAGTCTTAAAACACCTGGTTATGGGGAAAAGTAATACAGAAATAGCAAAAGAACTTATTGTAAGTGTTCACACTGCAAAAGCTCATGTTTGTTCAATTTTACAAAAAATGTGTGTAAATGACCGTGTTCAGGCGGCAGTAAAAGCTGTTCGTGAAGGACTGGTTTGATAGAGTTTTATGCTTTATAAATAAAAAAAATGCGGAATAATTTCCGCATTTTTTTATATAATCTTCACTCCATTTTTACTTAAAAACATTTACCCTTGAAATAATCTGAAAAAACATCAAATTAAGAGCCTAAAATTTTGTCGATTTTTTCGTTATTTTTGTCGATTCTTTTCCCTTTTTCCAGCGCTATATAAGCTAAAGTCATGGTTTCTGCAAATGTTTCAACCCTGTAAGATGTAATCAAATCAAGCAATACATTAATATCTTTAATATCGTGCATTATTTTATCTCTCAAATATAAAATCTGATGTTTTTTGTTCATTTTTACTCCTTTTGTTAAGAAAAATAAAACTATTCTCAATCAATAATTCGTAATAACTATATATTACTCGTTAATAGTATATGAAAACGATTTATTTGTCAATATTACGAATTAAAAATATAATAAAAGAATGGATTTATTTGCCAGAGAACAAGTTAAAGTACTTCTTGCACAAGAAGTTATGACATTAAAAGACCTTGCAGAAGCTTTAGGAAAAGAGCTCGGCAAGAAATATACCGCTGATAATTTATCGCAAAAATTAAGAAGCGGTTCTATTCGATATAATGAAATGATAATCATTGCAAAAATTCTCGAATATGAAGTAAAATTTATTAAAAAGTAGATTGGATATAAAAGCAACAGCAGTAGGTCAGCATTACTATGCCGACTAATTTTTAATGGCGGGATAGTAATCCCGCCCTACTATAACTGTCATTGCGAGGAGTGAACAAAGTGAGCGACGCGGCAATCCAAAATAATATGATAAAACGTTTTTCCTTGGATTGCTTCGTCAAAAAATTTCATTTTTCTTCTCGCAATGACATGAATATCTTTAGTTATTCCGGCAGTATTGCAATCTGCACTACTTTTACTTTTTATCAAAATAATCATCCCATTCATCGGGTTTTTTATAAGCAAATTGCACAAATTTATTCAAACGGTTTATATACTTTCTAGTAAATTTATACAATACTATCGGCATTTTAAATTTTGATTTGCACAAGTATTCTTCGTTTTCTTTTTGACAGCCTAGCATTTCTACTTCATCTTTTTCTCCTTCAAGATCAATATTAAAATCTTTACCTGAAAATTCTTCAGAAGATTTTACACTTATTCCTGAGCGGGAAATATTACTTACATGCGTTTTGTGTTTTTGATGTTTATTATCTTCAAAAACCATGTCATCATCTACTTTGATTCTTTGATAAGTTCTTTTTTCAGGTTTTTCTGTAACGACTTTAATACCATAAACTAAAACTGTAAGGTTTATAGTATTCCAAAACAAGTTTGCAACTATTGCGAGCGCACTATAAGGTTCAGAATATAAAATATCGTATATTCCCCGCATTTCTGCCAAAAGAAGTATAGAAAAGATTATTATCAAAGATATTTTATATTTGTAATTTGTTTTTTCTTTACTTAATTCTTTTTTTGTCACACTGAATTTAAATTTAGCAAGTTTTTCGGGAATAAACAAAGCTTGTATTATTCCTCCGATTGTAAAAATAGATGTTATAAGGTCATAAACATCAGCAAAAATTATATTATTAAATTTTATTTTTGCTGCATATATGAAAGTAAATTTGAGTCCAAAATAACAGATTTGAAAAGCAATAATCTGATAAAATAAAATTAAAACAGGTGTTATATCAAAAAATATAAATAAGACCGGAGCAATAAGAAAAACTAATCTTGCTATAGGAGTAAAAAAATAAAGAACCCCTGACAAGTAGAAAAAAGCTTGCATCCGGTTAAGCTTAAAATAATATTTCCAATTTTTTGGAGATGTTATAATTTGAACATTTCCTTTTGCCCAACGGATGCGTTGTTTTATATATTCTTCAAAACTTGATGCAGCAATTCCTATCGCAACAGGACGGTTATAATAAACCACTTTATATCCTTTAGCATGAAACATTAATCCCAACAAGGAATCTTCTGTAATAGTGTGTTCTGGGAAGTTTCCGACAGATTCAAGATGTTTTCTTCTTATCAGAATATTTGTTCCACCGCAAAAAGCAGAATCAAACTCATTTAAACTGGGTTCAATAACCCGGTAAAAAATATCCTGCTCATTAGCAAGAAAATCAGCCAATTTAAGGTTTTTCTGAAAAGCGTCGGGATTACAAAAATGTTGAGGGGTTTGAACAAGAGCCACTTTTTCATCAACAAAATTATATATTGTTTCTCTTAAAAAAGTTGATGCGGCAGCATGATCCGCATCAAATATTACAATAATCTCGGAATCCGTTTGGGAAAGAGCGTTATTTATATTTCCCGCTTTATATCCTTTATTTATTTGCCTTGTAATATAATTACAATCTAATAATTCTGTAAGTGTTTTTATATCATCTCTTCTCCCGTCATCAAGTACGTAAACTTTATGATTGGGATAATCTATATTTTTACAAGCTGAAATTGTTGTAGAAAGCATATCAGGGCTTTCGTCAAGTGTACAGATAAAAATATCAACACTTGGGCAGTAATTTTTAAAAGTTACTAATTCTCCATCTTTATAAATATCCTTATAATAGTCATTTTGTAATTTGTTATCCGGTTTTATCTTTTCTAAGGAGCTTGACTTAAGCAAAATCAGTGCGAAATTAGTAAAAACAATCAGAGTTAGTATTTCGGCTCCACAAAGAGCATAAGACCAAAATGATGTTAAAGGTGAGGTAACAAGGTTAAGAGTATACATCCAACGCCACATTACGTAAGTTATACCCATTATAAATATTGTCGAGAAAAAAATAAATATAAATGCTTTATAGTATAATTTTTTTTTCACTTTTTACCTTTCGCTTTTTATATCGCATTTTTTTAGTTTTTTTTCGTATAAATAAAGCCCAAACCAGATCAGGTTTTTTTCATAATAATTATTTTTACCAATCCAGTAATTTTTGTTTTTGACGTAAGGGCTTATTTTTTTCTTATACATCTCATATGCTGTTTTTTTGTCATAAGTACTTATTGCAGGAATTAAAAGAGCCATGGCTCCGCTAAATTCAATTTTATTTCTTAATTTTCCATTTTTTTGATAATTAGTATAAAAATGTTTATCCGTTTCCCATTTTTCAACAAAAAACTTTGATTTTTCAAGTATTGGTTGAGCTCTTTTTTCTCCAGTTTGAATGAAATCCAAATAAATCCTTGCAAAAACCCTTACCGCGTCATAAGAAAAATCACTCCTTTCTGAATTTTCAAGAACAATTTGCCCATTTTGTATCAAAAACCAGTTTGGCGGTAAATTGGTATCGGTTTTATTCATAACATGTTTTAAATAGTAATAAGACGAATCAATTAAAAGATTCCAATCATGAATCTCATCATATTTTTGAAAGAGTCTAAATGCATAAGGTGAGAAATAGGAAGGATTAACTTCAATTTCACTTTCTTTATTTTGATCTGCACCGGGCGTTAAAATTAAATAATTCCCTACGCGTCTGGTTTCATTGTTCCAAATAGAATTAATTATAAATTTTGCTTCCTCCAGGTATTTATATTTTCTCCATTTTTCATGTGCTAAAAGAAGAGAAAAAGCAATATCAATATCCGCATCAGATGCTGAATTATAGTCCAAAATTTTATATTCTCCTTTTTGATTTTTTCCCCAAAGCCATGCGAATAATTTATCTTTCCTTTGTAAATTATTTTTTGTCCATTTATATACCAAATTAAAAGTTTCTTTATCGTTCATAAGTAAACTTCTTAGCAGTATATAGGACTGACCTTCTGATGTTGTTACATTATCCCGGTTATAATCTATTATTCTTCCTTCTTTTGACATAAAATCTTTTTTATAAAGTTCATAACTTTTAGAAAGGCATAAATTATCTTTAGGACTACTTTTTACTATAAAAGAAAAAATAATAATAAAGATAGAAACAAAGATTATCGAAATAATTACAATATTAGCTTTTAGCATTTTTTCTGAACCCCCTTATAACTGTATTAACCATAAATAAATGACGCTGCATAAATGCATAGTTATAGTAATAATAGCTAAGATTTATATCTATATGTTCGTTAAGCTTGTAAGAAACAATTGGAGCGAAACCCCAAGTTAATCTTGTGAAATCAGGGGTTCTTGAAAATTGACCACCTGCAAACCCCTGTAAACTATATTTTAATCTCCATTTTTTAATTTCTCCTTCAAGTTTTAAGTTTAATGTATCAGCTGCGAAAAAGCTTGGACTGAAATAACCTCCAAATAATATTCCCGCACTGTTATAGAGGTCAAGTAAATCAAATTGATAAGCTTCAACAAAAGAAACATAATCAAGATTAACTTTTTGTATCCATTTATTTTTAGGATTATTATACAGCACTCTTCCAATACCTATCATCCCCTCAAGGTATTGGTTAGTTGGTAAATTTTGTCCATAATCAACTCCATAACATGCCCGACCGAAAGAATAAAACTCTTTTGGAAATTTGAGATTATATTCTAAATATGTTCTAGTATCAGCTACTCTTCCGGTAAAAATTCCGTCTATAGGCTGCCCTACAGCTGAAAGATAAGATTGAATAAGATTATCTCTATAAAAGCCCAGTTTTAAATTAAATATATCGTTAAAATAATATTTTAACCAATCGTCAGTAACTACCATATCGCCATTACCAAATTCAAAAATCTTTACTCCGAGATCAGCACGGTATTCCCATTTTTTTGTCGGCCTGCCTTGTATTCCACCGCGAAATTCGTGTGTCACGTTAGGTGATGTATCTTCTCCTCTTCCTCCGCTGTAAAGAAAAACGTTATAGTTCATAAATACATTTGCATTTCTTTTTATATTTTTTGCAACCTGAAGACCAAATTTGTTATAATCCAAATCAAATTCCTGTGCTAATTGTTGATTCAAGAAAGAATAGGAGGGAGTTATTGTAATTGCACTATCGTGTTTTATTTTGTAATTTAAAGCTTCAGCTTCTTTTCCTGTTGCACTCCTGAGAGCCTCTTTTGAATTAGTCAGCATATTAAAATCATAATAAATTTGCGATTTTAATAATTTTGTTTCATTATCTTCAGGCATTCTGTCAAGAAATTCCAAAGCACTAAATTTTTCGTCATTTGCAATGTAAGAATATACCATAGCCAATTTTGCCAGTCTATAATCAGACTTATCACCTAAAATATTGTAAAAAATATGTCTGGCTTTATCAAAATTTTTTTTATCTATTTCTAAGTAACCGAGCCCCAGTCTTGCTTCTAGGTTCCCCGGATCTTTTCTTAAAACTTTTCTAAAAACTTGCGCTGCTCCGTTAATATACCCCGCCATCCTGTAAGACACAGCCAATTTATTCTGCAGTATAATGTCCTCAGGATCAAATTGAAGAGCCTTAAAATAATTATTTCCTGCAGCACTGTAATGTTTATAAATCATGTCTAAATCCCCAAGAACCATATAGCCTCTTTTAGTATTCTCAAGATTACGTGCTTTAATTACAAAATAAGCATCGATGGTTTTTTGCTGTGCTAAAAGGGAATCCAAAAAAGCATTGGTAATTTCAAGATTGTCGGGATATTTATTGTAAAGCGGCTCAAGAATATTTTGAGCTTTTTCAAAATCTTGATTTGCCATGTACAAATTTGCCAGTCCTTGTTTATATCCTAATTCTGGATAATTATCAACAAGTTTTTCATAATACTTTATTGCATTAGAAAATTTTTTTTTTGTAGAATATAAATCTCCTGTAGTTTTTAACAATTTTTCCGATTTAGGATCAAATTCCAGTAACTTTTCACTATAAACAATAGCTTTGTCCCAATTTTTATCTGCCATTGAATATTCGAGCGCCAAATTCAATAATTCTTTATTTTTTGGATGATTTTTAAGCTGACTTTCAATAATTTTCATTGCTTTGGGATAATTTTCGGTTTTTGAATATAAAAAAGCAAGAAGTTTTTCATCATCTGAAGAAAGAGGTTTTACTTTTTGTAATTCTTCCAAAGCAATAAGTGCTGATTTGTAATTATTTTGCGACATAAAAATATCAACTTTATGTTTTAAAAGCTTTGTATTTTTAGTTTCGACTTTTAGCATTTGCCCTAAATAAATCAAAGCTTTTTCATAATCTTTTGCTTTCCAGGAATCATAAAATAATTTTTCACTCAATTTAAATCCGCTAAGCTGCTCCGGAACATAAGGTTTAGCTTTAAAACGTTTTTTAGGATTCAGCTCAGAAAGCACATAGGAATAGCTGCTTTTAACATGTTTTCCTTTATCTCCCGACGCCATTAAATTTTCATATACTTTAGCGGCTTTGTCCCATTTTTTTTGTTTTTCGTATATGCCGGCTAAACGATATTTTATACCGTTATCAGCAGGGTTTAATTCGGATAGTTTTTTTACATATTTTTCTTGCATTGAATAATCTTTAAAATCTTCAGCTAAAGATATAATTTTATTAATTATTTCAGAATCTTTGGAAGAAAGTTCATGATGCCTTAAATAATACTTAAGAGAATTTCTTTTGCTTTTAGTTCTTTCATTTGCGACAATACATGTTTTTATTGAATCAATACCTATATTTTTCGGAGTAATTTTATCGCAAGTTTTTTTAACTGCTTTCCAGTCATCTTTATAAGCAAAATGATAAATTAGAGCCTTGTTAAGCTCAGTTTTTTGAGCATTTGTTAAATACTTGTTTTCAGTTATTTTTTGTAATTGTTTGTCGGATAACTTTCCATTTTTTATAGAAGATAAATCTTTTTTAAATAAATATTTTTTATCTTTTGTTAAAACATATAATTTTCCGTATAATTCTTCTGATTTATCGAAATATTTTTGACGTTCACAAAATCTTGCATAAGATTCTATAACTTTTCTATCTTTTTTGTAATAATATAAAGCTTTTTCATAAGAATGAAATGCAGATTTTGTATCCTTTCTTTTTTCAGCCTTCAAGGCATCATTTAAAAATATTTGTTTATAATCTTTTTTTTTGAATAAAAATGCTTCTGAGGATTGCGGGATAAACAAAACACAAATTAATACTATTATTAAAAATCCTCGCATTTTTACCCCAATATATTTTTAAAAAAAGCTTTATTATTTATATTAAAATTAAAGCTAGCCAAAACAATTATACGATTGACTATTTTAGTTGCTAAGTATAATCTTGCAAAAGAAATTTTAAATAAAATTTATTTCCGTTTTATTTTAATATTTCATTCAAATCTTGATCAGGCACTGTAATTGGTTTTATATTGTATTTCTTAATAAGTATATTTAAAACATTCGGGCTTATAAAAGCAGGCAAAGAAGGTCCTAAACGAATATTTTTAATTCCTAAATAAAACAAAGAAAGCAATATAGCTACAGCCTTTTGCTCATACCATGACAAAATCATTGACAAGGGCAGACTGTTAACGTCCGTTTCAAAGGACTCTGCAAGTGCAAGAGCAATCTTTATTGCAGAGTAAGCATCATTACATTGACCTATATCCAAAAGTCTTGGAATACCTCCAATATCCCCGAAATCAAATTTATTGAATCTGTATTTTCCGCATGCAAGAGTTAAAATAATACAATCTTTAGGCACTTTTTGTGCAAATTCAGTATAGTAATTTCTCCCTGTTTTTGCACCGTCACAACCTCCTATGAGGAAAAAATGCCTGATTTGTCCTGCTTTTACTGCATTAACAATAGTTGGCGCAATAGATAATACTGAATTCCCTCCAAATCCTATTGTAATATATTTTTCTTCACCATTTTCTTTAAATCCTTGTTCTTTTAATGCTGCTTCAATTACAGCAGAAAAATCTGCTCTATGAACATGTTTTACATTTGGCCATGCAACAAGTCCTGTTGTAAAAATTCTATGAGAATATTCTTTCGGATTCTGAAGACAGTTTGTTGTCATTAAAATTGCACCCGGAAACTCTTTAAATTCTTTTTGCTGATCTTGCCAAGCGCCTCCATAGTTTCCCACCAGATGCCTATATTTTTTAAACCCCGGATAAGCATTGCAGGGAAGCATTTCGCCATGGGTATAAATATTTATTCCGGTGCCTTCAGTTTGCTTAAGAAGTTCTTCCAAATCTTTAAGATCATGTCCTGAAACAACTATTGCTTTACCTTTTAGCGGAGTAATCCTTACTTGAGTCGGTTCAGGATGTCCGTAAACCGAAGTATTTGCTTCGTCTAATAATTGCATAACTTTAAAATTAATTTCTCCTGTTTTCAAAACCTTAGCTAAAAGCTCATCTACAGTCGCATTTTTATTATTTAAAAAGTCTAATATTTCCCAAAATTCTTCAATAATTTTATCGTCTTCATAGCCTAAATTTTTTGCATGATCATAATAAGCGGCTGCACCTTTTAGTCCATAAGTTATAATTTCTTGAAGAGAATGGATGTCCTCTCCTAATAAAGCTTTTCTCTCTGGAGCAGAAACAGGCATTGGTTTATACTCAAGTTTAAACAGCTTTTTTAATTCGTTTATGTGCAATTGAATTGTATTTTTAACTTTTTCAAGTCTTTTATCATCAAAATTTACATTGGTGACAGTTGTAAAAAGTCCTTCAACCATTGCTAAATCGGCCTTTTTGTTTATATAATTTTCTTTTCTCAATTTATTTGCATAAAATGCAAGTTCTTTGATTTTTCCTACAATTTTATCTTGCAAATCGGCACTTGAGGCTTGCTTTCCGCAAACTCCCTGAATTCTGCATCCTTCACCTTTCGCGGTTTGTTCACATTGATAACAAAACATTTTTAAAACCTTTCCTAAATATATTACTAAGTAAAAATTACTTTTACTTAGTAATATTAATTTGATAATAAACAATGAATACTATTAGCTAATTGGCTTATTTTTAACAAACGCCGTAAGAAATTGTTTTTAAATCTGTTTTTACCCAGAAAGTTTCATCAATTTTATTTATTTTATCTTTCAATACAAAAAAGGTTGGACCTGAACCCGACATTATTGCTTGAGGATAAAAATTCTTAATTTTTTTTAGATCCTCATAATTATTAATTATTGCAAATTCCAAATCATTATGAAGAAACTTTTCAATATCTGCATTACCGGATTTTAAAGCATTAGCAAGTTTTTGTGTAATGTTTAAATTTGGTTTATCTCCAAGTTCCGAAAATTTTGTGTAAGCTTC
Organism: uncultured bacterium; assembly: GCA_963839525.1. Lineage (GTDB taxonomy): Bacteria > Cyanobacteriota > Vampirovibrionia > Gastranaerophilales > Gastranaerophilaceae > CAWIVJ01. The sequence goes on from CAWIVJ010000013.1 coordinate 95,000, forward strand.
TTTTGCGCTTATTCCTAAACTTTTTGGCTTAATAAGTGATAGGCGAAATTCTTGAAAGAGTACCCTTTCAAGAATTTCGCCCCGTCCTGTTGCAAGCTGACATCCGCCTTCAAGACAAAAATTTAAATCAGAGCCAAGTTTTGCACAAAGCTCATGTAAGTCTTTATCTGAAAAAACATTATTAAAAAGCTTATTAAGTCCCCAGAGAGTTCCTGCGGCATCGGTACTTCCACCGGCAAGACCTGCGGCTACAGGTATATTTTTTTCAATGTGAACAAAAATTTTATTAGAAAAGAAAAATTCTCCTTGTTCTTTGTTCATTGTTTTTTGTTTAATTTCTTTAAAAAATAATTCAACCGCCTTATATACTAAGTTTTTTTCATCGTAAGGTATTTCATTATTTGTTCCGGAAAGTTTTATTTCAAAATTTTCACTTTTTTCAGTTTTTATCGTTAAAATATCAAATAAATCAACTGTTTGCATAATACTTTGAATGTTATGAAAGCCGTCTTTGCGTTTGTTTAGGATTTCTAGTGTTAAGTTAATTTTAGCCGGACACTTAACTTTAATCTCCCTATTTTTCATTTCTTAAAAGCTCCTCTGATAACTCGCCAAATTTTTGAATTGAAATAGTCTCTCCTCTTGTATTTTCAGAAATGTTTAAAAATTTAAGTACTTTTTGAACAATTTCTTTTGAAAATCCTCCGCTAAGTAAACAATTTTTAATATTTTTGCGCCGCTGAGAAAAAGCTGCTTTAATTGTTTTTCGAAAATGTGAATAATTCTTTAATTCAAGCAAGGGTTTACCTCTAACAGTTAATTTAACAAGTGCGGAATCAACTTTGGGCATAGGATAAAAACATTTTTTTCCGACTTTTTTAATTATTTTACAGTCTGCCCAGAATTGTGACAAAATTGTTAAAAGTCCGTATTGCTTTGAAGGACTTTTTTCTGTTGCGGTAATTCTTTGAGCAACCTCATACTGAACCATTAAAATAATATCAGAAATTATACTTCTATTTTTATTATTCAGGTCATCAATTTCGCCTAAAAGGTGTGCTATAATCGGACTTGTAATATAATACGGAATATTTGCAATTATTTTAACCTTTTCATTGCTCAAAACAGTTAAATCTGTTTTTAAAATATCTTGATGAATTATTTCCAAATTATCACAATTAATTTTTTGCAGTTTTTTTATTGCATCATCATCTAATTCAATAGCAATAACTTTTTTTGCGTATTTAACAAGCTGTTCTGTTACAAAACCTATTCCTGCTCCGATTTCTATAACCGTATCTTCATTAGTTATCTCGGCATGCTCAATAATATCTTGAATTGTATTTGAACAAACAAGGAAGTTTTGTCCGAGTTTTTTCTTTGTTTTGAATACTTTTGCTCTTTGTAAATAGTCCATGTTTCTACTATATAATAAGACAAGCAGGAATACAAACAGGCTAGTGCTTTTTTATGTAACATCTGATATTTTAAAAATGTTATAATTAATTTAAAGATTCGGGGATATATGCTAGAAGCAAAAGACACATCTAACAGAAAAGCTGATGTTAAGAGTATTTTAAATACTTTTAAAAAAGGCTGTAAAAATACCGGTGAAGAAAAAATAGGGATAGAATTTGAGCGTCTTCCTATTTCAAGCAAAGACTTTAAAATGATTAGTTACTCAGAAGAAAACGGGGTTTATGATCTTTTAAGAGCATTTGCTAAAGTAGACGGGTGGGAATATATTACTGATGATTATAATATCATAGGACTTAAAAAAGGAAATGACAATATTCATCTTGAACCCGGATGTCAAGTTGAATTAAGCTTAAACCCTGAAAAAAACATTTCTGATGTAAAAAACAAAATAGATAATTTTAATAAAAAAATTACTCCGCTTTTAAGAAAGTACGATATTAATTTGCTTGAATACGGAATTTCACCTGTCTCAACTTACAAACACATAAATTTAATTCCTAAAAAACGCTACAAAATAATGGCAGGTTATCTTTGGGGTATTTTATCAGATGTAATGATGAGAGAAACCGCTGGAATTCAAGCCTGTTTTGATTTTACATCGGAGGAAGATGCTATAAGAAAATTTAGAATTGCGAATATTATTTCGCCTTTTATGACAGCAATGTTTGCTAATTCACCAATAAGAGGAGGGGTAGATACAGGATATAAAACGTTTAGAGGACTAAGCTGGCTAAATACCGACAATGAAAGATGCTCTTTTATGAGTAAAAAACTTTTTGAAAAAAAATCCGATTATGGTTTTAAGGATTATATTGAAGAAGTAATCAAAACACCAATGATTTTTATTATAAGAGGCGAAAAACCCGTGGAGATTTTGGGTAAAATTAACTTTGAGCAATTTATGCAGAAGGGATTTGAGGGATATACAGCAACGTTGGAAGATTTTAAATTGCATGCCAATTTGTACTTTCCGGAAGTCAGATTAAGAAATTTCATTGAAATCAGGAATCATGACTGTGCAAATCATGGCATGCAATATTCTATTTTAGCGATTTACAAGAGCTTACTTTATAATAAAAAAGCATTGGGAGATATTGAAAATCTTATGTCTGAATTTTCTTATGAAAATATTATGGAATTCAGATATAATGTCCCAAGAATTGCTCTTGAATCCAGAATTGATAAATATTTTGTAAAAGATATAGCAAAAAATATTCTGAATATCGCACAAAAAACTTTAAAAGAAAACGGTGAAGGAGAAGAGAAGTTTTTAGAACCTATAATGGAACTAACACCTTATGGCTTATCTCCTGCTGACGTTATTTTAAAAAAATGGAACGGAATTTGGAACAAAGATGTCTCTAAATTGGTAAAATATTTAAATAATTAAATATTTTTATAATCACTTCTTTATTACCTTTTTACGTTTTATACCTTTGCTTTATAACTTTGTAACAAAAAGTTAAATTTTTTCATAAACCTCTAAAGTACAAAAACAATTAAGCCGATAACAATAAAGTTGATATTGTGAAGGGGTGCAAAATGAAAGATAATTTTTTTGACATTGATGAAATGATGGTAGATTATGCAGAAATGAGCGGCTTTGATTTTAATTCAAGTAATTATTTGGAATGCAAAAATTTAGCGCAAGAATATTCTCATCAGCCTTATACATTTAAATACGGGGACTTTGATGTTTTGGATATGCTTAAAAATATGTTTTCAAAAGTAAGTGTTCAAAAGGGATAAGAGTGTAAATATATGTCTAGTTTATACAATGATTTTGAAAAAAGATTTACTGATAAATGGTTTTCATTAGGCTGGCAAGAAGTTGAGCCTGAATCTAAAGATTCCATGTTGTTACATAAAGATTTAACAATTCTTGAATCAGAATTGGAAAATTTAAAAGAAGAAGTAGAGAATATTTTACAAAAACGGTTAAGGTTGGCTAATTTAGCAAAGTTATATAATAACTAAGGTTGGATTTAATATAAAAACAATAAGAATGGCGATTTTGCTAAAGCAAAATCGCCATTCTTAAATCTTATTTGCAAAATTTTTATGTACGTGCAATAATAATTAATGTAAAATATTTAATGCGGAGTACTCTATCGAACAAAGCGATTAAGTATCTTTCTGGGGTAAAAAAGTCTGGAAAGCTCTCTGTAGAATTAAAATTAAATAGATTAACGCGGAGTGGAGCAGCCTGGTAGCTCGTCGGGCTCATAACCCGAAGGTCGTTGGTTCAAATCCAGCCTCCGCAACCAATTGATATAAGAGAGTTTCAGCTAAAAGTTGAAGCTCTTTTTTATTGCTGTATTTTATCATGTAGTGTATTTTTTCATGCAAGTTGAATTTTAAGTTTTCATGTTTTACGTCATCCTGAACTCGTTTCAGGATCTATCAAACCCGCAACATCGGCGAGATTCTGAAATAAATTCAGAATGACGTGAGGGAGTTTAAGTCGGAAATCGGTTTGACCCAAAGTGCATGAAAGTGCACATTTCGTTCATGATAAGTGCATACCCCACGTACTTAAATCCTGCTCAAATATTAGAAACACAAGCATTTCAATCCAATGAACGAATTATGCAGTTTGAATCGGTGCCTCTAAAGATTGCATCTTGCAGGTTGTGAATTATTAAACAATTTTAGTTGAATTGCATATATTTCATCTTTATTTATTTCTTCTATTAATCCACTTAAGCTAGAACAGAAAGTTTGTAGGTTGGGGTTTCTACCCCAACATTTTGAGTTGTTGGGCTGAAAGCCCAACCTACTTTCTTATTTTGTATCTATGCCTAAAAATTAAGAAATTCCGATAAACTTAAACCAAACGAATTTGCCAATTTTTTTATCTTGGAAAAAACAACATCGTTTTTAGCTGTCTCAATATTTCCAAGTGTTGAACGGGCAATTCCCGAATGAAAAGACAAATCGTCTTGAGAAAAACCATGTTCTTTTCTCAATTCTTTAATTCTTTTTGCAAGTTTTCTTAATAATACCTTGTCCATAAAATAATTGTCCGCTATAGTGACAAAATAACAAACTGTATCACGGACAAAAATATAGTATTAAGTTGATATAAAAGAATTTTAGAGAATTATTATTTAAAAACGAAGGAAAGGGATGAAGAATAATGCAAAATGTAGAATTGAATGATTTTATAATCGATATTTATCAGGATTTAATGGAAACTGAAAGCATGATAAAAATATTACGAGAATCTGTGTATAGCGAAAACAGTACAGTTTTAATGTCAGATGTCGGGAATACCCTTGAAGTAGTTGTTGCAAAAATATCTAATATTAAATATTCATTGGATAAATATATAGATATAGCATTTGATAGAAAGTAAACCCAAATTTGCAATTCAGACACGCAATTCATTGTCGGAGAAGTATCATTTTAGTCAAATAATTCTGAATGAGAGCCTGTTCTGATTAAATACAGAACATTTAATTCTTTATCAATTCTGTATATCAAAAGCCAATCGGGTTGGATATGACATTCGCGAGTATTTGCATAATTCCCGATTAAAGAGTGGTCTTTATATTTTTGTGGTAATTCTTCACCTTTAATAAGAATTTCAATTACCTTCTTTAATAGATTAAGATTTTTGCCTTGTTTTTTAGCTAATTTTGCATCTTTTTTAAATTGAGTTTGTCTTACAATTTCAAACATTAGTCATCCAAATCGTCAAAAAGCTCATCAACATTGGAAAATCTTTTCTGATTTTTTCCTACTAAACTATCCCTTATGGCTTTTCTTGTTTTAGCATTAGGAATTTTAACTTCAAACGGAAGCCCGTTATAAAGTTCAATTTGTTTATAATAAATTCTGATGGCTTCTGTCTGATTAAGCCCTATTCTTTCTAGAATAGCTTCAACATTACATTTTAGTTCAGGTTCCATTCTTGCACGTATAAAAGATGATTTCGTTGTCATAATTTCTCCTTAAAATTTAATTATATTTATATTGTACCACATTTGAGATACAATTTCAAGTGTTTTATGGAATAATTTTGTCAACAAATTGACAACTTTTTTAAGAATCGGGTTCGCAGAGGTATTTCGGACTTCCGCTTGGTGAGAGGGCTGAAACGGCGATGGTTCAGATTCCACCTCACCCTATGTGATACATCGGCTCAAACTATGTGATAATTTACAAGTTCCATAAAATCTGCAGATTCTTCAGGCTCATTCATTGAATGAAAAGATACAGCACCGGCACAATCGTGTCCGATTGCTTGCAGCATACTAAACTCATTCTTTGCACTTATACTGTGTCGTTTAGCAATAATTTTTTTGTCTCTTCATTTTCAGGCAGAAGCTCGCTAAAATAAGCCTTAGCTTGGTTTATTTTTTAATTCAATATCCCCCGATAGAGCAATAAAAGCGGGTAATTTTACATATATACATAAGTGCTATGATTTGAAGATGAAAATTTTCAGAATATTTATCTTACTGGCAATCATAATTTTTTGCCAGATATCTGCGTATGCAGTTCCCAATGATTTAGAATCTTGGGATGCAATTGTTTTGGAAGTTCCGATGAACAAAAAATTCAATTTTTATATTGATGTTCAACCCAGAATAGGTGATGATTTAACTCAGTTGAACACCCTTGTTGTTCGCCCTGCGATTCATTATAAAATTAATGAAAACGTGATGATAGGACAAGGTTTCTCCTGGCAGCCTCATGTTACTCCCGTATTTAATAATGAGAACAGACCTTATCAAGAAATAATCTACAGAAAAAAATATGAAAAAGTTAACTTAACCTTAAGAGCTCGTACAGAAGAGAGATTGATTGAAGGTACGAGCGGTGCCAGCATCAGGCAGCGTTTTCTAGTTCGTCTTAAATTTCCCATGAGCAAAGAAAAAGAGTGGGGATACATAGCTGCAAATGAGCTTTTGATAAACCTAAATTCGCTAGCCGTAGGTCCAAAAGGAGGACTCGATCAAGAAAGAGTATATTTTGGAGTTTATAAAAAATTAAATAAAGATACGTCTTTAGAACTTGCTTATATCTTTAACCCCGTCTGGGGTGGCACTTCTGGTGGAGCTTCTAATGAATATTTAATCAGGCATATCATAGCCCTTACATTAAATATTAACCTTGATAATGAGCACGGACATTATACGCCTTCTGTTCCATACTAAAAATAAATTTATATCAGGATAATATTCTATTGGCTCAGACAAATGACTATCTAGGCTATACCTAATATTGTCAATTCTTGATATAAATTTGAAAGGAAATATTAGTTATAACTTGAATTGAAATGCAAATAAATTAATGAAAAACTATAGAAAAAAAATTTATTATTTATCTTGGGGTTTAATTTTCACTATTTTTTCAATGGTGTTCTCTTCAGTTGTGGTTGCACAAGAAGATAATACAATATCTGCATATTCACAAAAAAATGCACACATTCAAATTGAAAAACCTCTTTCATTAGAGGATGCCATAAGGATAACTCAACAAAAATTCCCACAAATTCAAGCTGCAATGGAAGAACAAAAAGCAGCTGAAGCGGGTATAGAAGTTGCAAAAACTGCATATTATCCAAAAGTTAATATTTTTAACCAGTCTAACATAGGGAATCAGGGAAAACTTTCGGGTGTTTTATTCCCAATGACAGGCGCATTGCCAATACAAGGTCCTGTACCTACTTCGCAAAATTTTAATTATGTTTGGGGAACTTGGAACGGAATGTTCATTGATTGGCTTGCTTATGATTTTGGATTAAGAAAAGCACAAGTAAATCAAGCTAGAACTGAAGAAAGTACCGCAAAAGCAAATGTCGTTCTTACAGAATATCAGGCAATATCAGATACTGCAAAAGCTTTTTTTAATCTGATTGTGACTAAGGATATGGTAAAAGCAGCACAAGCAAATTTTGACAGAGCAAAAACCTTTGAGATGGCAGTTTCAGTTTTAGTAAAAGCAGGCTTAAAACCTGGCGTAGATGAAATGCGTGCAATTGCGGTTTTGGAAGAAGCAAGAACATATTTAATCCAAGCAATTCAGCAGGTTGAAGTAGCAAAGTATAAATTATCAGTTTCGATGGGTATTGCCGGTGAAAAATTTGAAATAGACTCAAAACCCTTCAGTGATGCTTTAGATGAACTTCCTGATTGTATTATGGGTGAAGAAATTGACGATACACATCCATTATTGGAATACAGAAAAAAAGAAATTGAACTTGTAAAAGCAAAACAAAATGTTTTAAAGCATTCCTACCTTCCAACAATAACCCTGCAAGGCGGGCTAAATGGTAGAGGAAGCGGATATGATTCGGCTAATCCCACTGCTGTAACTTCAGCAGAAGGAAGTTTAACCGGCTTAATACCAACTCGTCTGGAGTTAGCTGCTGCTTTAATTGTAAATTATTCTCTAACAGATTATTTTATTTATAAAAAGAAAATAAAAGTTGAAAAAGCAAATGAAAAATATCAAATCGCTATGTACAACAGATATTTACAGGAATTAACAGGAAAGCTTGATGAATCAAAAGTTCTTGTAAATTCGGCTGCAGCTATGGCAAAATTTACACCTGTAAATGTTGATGCGTCCAAAGCTGCTAATCTTCAAGTTACAACAAGGTATAAAGCAGGACTAAGTAACATTGTAGAAGTTGCAGACGTCCAAAAAATGCTCTATGAAGCAGAAGTTAAAGATGTTATTGCAAGGCTAAAACTTTGGTCGGCACTTTTTATTGTCGCAGAAGCATAAGGGAATTATAAGCCCTTTTTTGAACTGGTTGATGCAAAGAAAGAGTGTGGTTCATGAATTTATTAATGCAGTTAGTTTATTTTGCTCTGAGAAGACCAATTACAATTGCGGTTTTTTTGTTGTCAATTGTGCTTGCTGCATTTTTTTCTATTTCAAAAATGCATATAGACATTCTTCCCGACCTTGGTATTCCTGTTATTTATGTAGCTCAACCTTATGGAGGTATGTCACCTGAGCAAATGGAAGGATATATTACTTCATCTTATGAATACCATTTTTTATATATCAGTGGGATAAAAAAAATAGAATCTAAAAATATACAAGGGGCTGCCCTTTACAGGCTTGAATTTCATCCCGGAACTAATATGGCACAAGCAATGGCGGAAACTGTAGCACAAGTGGAACGTTCCCGTAACATTATGCCGCCGGGAACAGTACCGCCTTTTATTATGAGATTTGATACCGGAAGTTTACCAGTAGGATATCTTGTTTTCTCAAGTAAAAACCAATCTATTAAAGAACTTCAGGATATGGCATTATATAAAATAAGACCTCTATTCGCATCATTAGCAGGAGTTTCTTCGCCGCCGCCTTTTGGAGGAAATTCAAGAACAATAGTTTTTAATTTAGACCCCGATAAGCTTCGAAACTATAATATTTCACCCGAAGAAGCCGCACAGACTCTTATGGCGAACCATTTAATCATTCCTGCAGGAAACATAGCTGTCGGAGATTATTACCCGCTTACTCCTGTCAACAGTGATATAAATAACATAGAAGAATTTATGGATATTCCGATTAAAAAAGGTGCAGGACCTACTATATTTTTACGTGATGTTGGTTATGTAGAAGATACCATGGATATTTTAAGCGGCTATGCACTAGTTGATGGGAAAAGGTCGGTTTATATTCCTGTTACCAAAAGAGCTGATGCATCAACTTGGAGTGTAGTGCAAGAAGTTAAAAAGGCTCTGCCGTCATTCCGTAAAGCCGTTCCAAGTGATGTTGACATTTCTTATGAATTTGACCAATCAAAATACGTTAGAAATGCTCTTTTAAATTTAGTTCAAGAAGGTCTGACAGGAGCATTTTTAACGGGCTTAACCATTCTTATATTTTTACATAGTTGGCGAAGTACGCTTGTAGTAGTTACAAATATTCCACTTGCACTGTTATTTTCTGTCGTAATGCTTGCTGTTACAGGAAATACTTTAAATATTATGACAATGGGTGGATTAGCTCTTGCAGTCGGGATTCTTGTAGATGAAGCAACCGTTGAAATAGAAAATATTCACACTCATCTGGATAAAGGTAAATCCATTGCGCGAGCAACAGTTGATTCTGCAAAAGAAATAAGTCTTCCGACACTTCTTGCAATGTTTTGTATTATAGCGGTTTTTATACCGTCATTTTTTATGCAGGGTGCACCAAAAGCTCTTTTTGTTCCGCTCACTCTTGCAGTAGGGTTCGCTATGATAGGTTCTTATCTTTTTTCAAGAATATTCGTTCCGATTCTCGCTATTTTGCTTTTGAAAGATAGAAATAAGGAAGAAACTAACAAAATTATACTCACTTTTATTTCATATTATCAAAAAATTAAAAACAAATTTCTTGAATACTTTCCCGTATTTGCCGGTTTTTCTTTCGAGAAATTCAGAGAAAAATATCTTAATTTTTTGGAAAAACTGCTTGAAAACCGCAAAACAATTATAAAATGGTATCTGATAGCAATCGTTGTAACTTTATTTGTTATGGGAAGTATCGTGGGAAAAGAATTATTTCCCGAAGTTGAAGCCTCGCAGATTAAGTTTAGATACAGAGCACCAATAGGAACACGAATAGAAAAAACTGAACAGGATACAAAAAAAATATTAAAAATTATAGCAGATGAAGTTGGCGGAGAGAAAAAATTAAAAAAATCTATTACTTATATCGGGCAGCAACCTTCAAGCTATGCGGTTAATTATATTTTCTTATGGACAAGCGGACCTCATGAATCCGTTGTGACAATTCAATTTGATAAACACATAAAAATATCTTTAAACAAATTAAAAGAACATCTAAGAAAACGTGTTTCAGAAGAATTGCCCGGAAGCTCGATTTCCTTTGAACCCGCAGATTTAATAAGTCAGGTTATGAGTTTGGGTGCACCTACTCCGATAGAAGTTCTTGTTAAGGGTAAAAGCTTTGAAGATGACAAAGAATTCGCAAAAAATATTATGACAAATATGCAAAAACTTAAATACATAAGGGACTTGCAGTTCGGGCAGCCGCTTGAATATCCGTCAATAGATATTAATATCAACCGCATGCTTGCCGGACAGCTAGGAGTTAATGTAAAAGATCTTGCCAATTCAATTACAGCGGCAACTTCTTCTACACGTTTTACATTGCCTAATTTTTGGCTTGATAGAGAAAACGGGCATGATTATTATGTGCAGCTTCAAATCCCATTACCTCTGAGAACTTCAATCGAGGATATTCAGAATGTTCCTGCGATGCTTGGAGATAATCAGCGACCGCTTCTTGGTGATATAGCCGAAATAAACGATGGAAAAGTTGTGGGAGAATACGACCATATTGACGGGCAGAGAATGGTTACATTAACGGCAAATTTACATAGAAAAGATTTAGGACATGCAGTTCGAGGAATTAAAAGAGCAATAAAAAAAGCAGGCAAACCTCCAAGAGGTGTAGAGGTAGTGCTTCGAGGACAAGTGCAATTAATGTATGAAACACTTAAAGAATTTCGAAACGGTTTGTTAATTGCAATTATTGCGATATTCTTAATGTTGACTGCGAATTTCCAATCTTTTAAGGTTGCCTATGTTTCTATTTCAACAGTACCAATTGCGCTTTGCGGTGCTTTAATTATGTTGACTCTGACACATACAACATTAAACATTCAATCTGCTATGGGTACAATTATGGCGATAGGGGTTTCGGCTTCAAATTCTATATTGTTTACTTCTATTGCAAGGGATTATCAGTTGTCTGAAAAGCTCTCTTCGCGGGAAGCCGCCTTGTTGGGTGCAAAATTAAGAGTCCGTCCTATTATCATGACAAGTCTTGCTATGATAGTCGGTATGATTCCAATGGCATTAGGACTTGGAGAAGGCGGTGAACAAACAGCTCCTCTTGGGCGTGCTGTTATAGGCGGGCTTTTTCTTGCAACAGTTGTAAAATTAATTATTCTTCCTCTTGTTTACACAAATCAGCTTGAACAAACAATTTTTGAAAGCAGTTCGCTCGACCCAAGCGACCCTGAAAGTAAGTATTATGAGAAAGGAGATATAGATGAAAAATAAATCTATTATTATAATCCTTTCTATAATTTTTGCCTTTTTATTCTTACATTTCTTATGGGTGAAAATAAGTGATAACATTGCTGAAAATCAAATACAAACAGTTCATGTTTTACAACTTGAAAAAAGCAGATTTAATAAAATACAAAAATTACCTGCAGAATTGGAAGCATTTGAAACTGTTGATGTGTTCCCAAAAGTGGAGGGATTTATTGACAAAATGTATGTTGACAGAGGTTCTTTTGTAAAAAGAGGCCAGACAATGGCTGTTATGATTGCACCAGAAATGGAATCGCGAGTTGCGGAAGCGAACGCCAGAGTCAGAGAATCAGAATCTCAATACGCAGAAGCAAATGCAAAATATATCAAGGATTTGGGAGTATATCAAAAAATCGCAGAAGCCGCTAAAACACCTGGGGTTATTGCAAGAAACGAACTTGATATTGCACGGATGACAATGAAGGCATCAAAAGAAAAATCAGAAGCTGTAAAAAGAAGTATAGCAGCATCAAAACAAGCCCTTTTAACCTATAAAAGATTAAAAAACTACTTGATTATTACAGCACCTGTTGATGGTGTTGTTACAACTAGAAGTCTTCACCCCGGTGCGTTAGCAGGTCCAAATGGTGCGGGAGCTAATGAACCGCTGTTCGTTGTGCAAAAACTTTCACATTTAAGATTAGTTTTGCCAGTGCCTGAAAGGTATTATACAAGTGTAAAAATCGGAGATGAATATAAATTCAGTGTTTCAGCCTATCCTGACAAGAAATTCAGTGCAAAAGTGAGCCGCCCTTCATATTCAATGGACACAAAATACAGAACTGAATATGTTGAAATGGATTTTTATAATCAGGGTGAAGATTTTAAAATAACACCTGGCATGTACGCTCAGGTCGACTGGATTGTAAAACGTGATAATCCGACATTTATAGTGCCATCTTCTGCCATTGCACAGACAACCGAAAGAACATTTGTCATAAAAGTTGTAAACGGAAAAGCAAAATGGGTTAATATAGAGAGAGGCTTTTCTTCGAAAAGTAGTGTTGAAGTTTTTGGTGATTTGGACGAAGGAGACCAAATTTTAGAAAATGCCACTGACGAAATTCAAAACGGAACAAAGATAAAATTTGAAGAATAAACAATTCTTCATTCCCTGTTCATTCCCTGTTAAGTTTACGAGAATTATTAGCTGAGATACTCGTTGTTATTACTGTATAAAAAATACAATAAAAGCCTAAATTTTAATAATTTCCCTGTAAAATTACCATTAACAGGAAAATTGAAATGGAATAATTTAGAGAATATTGCTGTTGAAGTTTTTGTGGCTTCATTATATTAGAAATGTTTAATAAATAATCATACTCAGGGATAAAAGGCTCTATTTGAGAAGTTTTACTTATCTCGAAATCAGAAAGCCCCTGTAATCTTAAAATCGCAACACGACCGGCAAGTGATTCAGATACGTTTTTCATCAAATGAAATTGTTGGGAACCTGTAAGCCAAAAATCGCCGGGTTTTTTATTTTATTGCGGCATTAAAAATCACGTAATAAACAAATAAAAAGCGGCTTTCGCCGCTTTAAATAAACTCTTTAATCTCTCTTAATCCTCTCCAAATTTTGAATTTTCACTCAAATTAATCTAGTAGCGCTTCTAAAATTGCTGCATTTTTTGTTGCTATTGTGTTCTCTCTTACTTTGTTTCTGTGAATATACGTTCTTAATGCTTCTCTAATTAGTTCGGAGCGTGAACGATTTTCATTTCCTGCGACTGTGTCTATCTCGCCTAAAAATCTTTCGGGCATTGAAATTAAAACTTTTGCCATTGTTTTTCTCCTTTTAATTTTTCTCTCTTTAATATCCTCGTACTTATATAAAGTAATTTTGTATTTAAAAATTGCCTAATTTATATATATTCATTATATACCCCTTAACACTTCTTAATATACTAAGTAAAAAAGCTTATAAATAAAGAAAAAAGGAAATTTTTAAATTTCCCTGCGTACCAATCTATAATATTAATGTTTTAATTAAGCAAATATATTTAATTTTTCATCTTTTTCTTCTTCTTTGTTTACTTTTAATACTTCGCCTTTATAGAAAGGATTTGAACCTTTTTTATCAGAACCCAAATCAACAGTTTCAGTTAATCTGCCAAAATTAGCTAAATTAATAACGTTTTGTTTTTTAACTGTTTCTTTATCTTCCGGTACATTAATTTTTCCGTCAACATTTTTTAAAACTGATTTAGAAGCTTGATTGCTTAAATATTTTAAACTACTTAAAGCATTTTCGCTTAAATTAACCTGCATTCCTGAGTTTGTAATAGCTATTTGGCTTGATTTTGAAGCTTTAACCTTATATAAATCAGTTCCTTGACTTACTCTGTTGAATTTTGATAAATCTGCATTTTCAAGAACAGAAAAAGTTTGTGAATTAGCTCTTTGGAAAATTTGTTTTGTTACTTCCTTTAAAGAAGCTGCATCAATTCCGTTATTAACTTTATTGTAAGAAATACTTAAACTCATTTCCGATACCTTTATCCCTGATTGATTTCGTAACCCCAATTTCTTTCGTAATATATTAATCGTCATTTTTTGACATAACTTTAAATTTTCAAGAAGCATTTTAACATTTGTTTACAAAAATAAAATACAGGGATTAATTAATTTTTTTTTCTTTTTAGCCATCTAGAAATTTATTCAAAAATATGTTATAATTACAGTAAAGGTCGGAACAGTCTTCTTTACCCCCTTGAGGATAGAAAAATGCTTTCTTCTAAATTAAAGTCTCTTGTTGTCGTTTTTGTATTGTTGGTATTCACGGGTTTTGTAACTGTAGGTTGTAAACAAAAAGCTGAAAACAAATTGGTTAACACAAGTTCAATGCCGGGTCAAACATTTAGCAAGCATTCTTTAAATAGCCAAAAAACAGGTAATTCAGGAATTATATACCTGGGCTCAGGTTATGATACCCCCAAAGCAAACTTTGGACCTAGAGATGTCAGCTTTGACTTCAAGAGCTTGAGATAGTTTGAATATTCTCTAATAGCTATGAAAAAGTTTACTTTTTCAATTGATGGCTCGTGTTTATTTTTTTAATTGTTTAATATATATTATTAAATTTTTCTAAAAAAGTCTTTAAAAATTAAACTGTTTTCTAAATTTTCCAAACAGTCGTGTTTGAAGTATAATTTAGATAATTTATATTTTAGATAAAGGTAGTAAAAAATGTCAGGACATTCAAAATGGGCGACCATTAAACATAAAAAAGCAAAAGTAGATTCTGCACGTGCGGTTGTGTTCCAAAAATATTCAAGAGAATTAATGGTTTCGGCAAGATTGGGCGGAGCTGATCCTGCTTCAAATTTCAGATTAAGAACCGCAATAGACAGAGCTAAAACTGCCGGACTTCCTGCTGATAATATTAAACGTGCAATTGAAAAAGGAGCGGGTATTGGCAGCGGAGATAACTTCGAAGAGTTAACTTATGAAGGTTATGGCGCCGGCGGTGTAGCTATATTTATAGAAGCAATGACAGATAACAGAAACAGAACCGCGGGCGATTTAAGAAGCTATTTTTCTAAGCATAACGGGAACTTGGGCGAAAGCGGCTGTGTAAGCTGGATGTTTAAACCTGTTGGGCTTGTTTCTTTTGATAAATCGGTAGATTTTGAAAAACTTTTTGAAATCGCGGTTGAACTTGGTGCTGATGATATTCAGGAAGAAGATGAAGAATTTAAAGTAATAACATCTGTTGAAAGTTTTCAATTAATCGTTGAAGGACTGGAAAAAGAGGGATTTAAAAGCTCAAATGCGAAACTTACAAGACTTCCGGAAAATACAATTGAAATAACGGATGAAAAAACCGCAAATCAAATATTAAAACTTTTAGATAAGATTGAAGAACATGACGATGTTCAAAATGTGTATTCTAATTTTGATATTCCGGAAGAAATTTTGCAAAGGTTAGAATAAATTACGATTTATTTACCCCTCTTCTATAAATAATCTTTCATCTGACAAAATGTTTTTTATATTTAAGACTGTATACAATTCATCTTCTATAATAACTTCACTTAAAATATATTTGTTCTGACTAGAAGAATTTACTTTGATTGATTCTTCGGGAATACTTATTATGCTGAAAATTTCATCTACCAAAAATCCCATTGTATAATCAGAAATCTCAATAATAATTACATTGTTTTTGTTTTCGGCATTATTAGTATTTTCGTTTTCCAATTCTAAAAATTTTTTAGTATCGATAACTGTTATAAAATCCCCCCTTAAAGCAATAATCCCTGCGATATATTCTAAATTACAAGGAATTTTAGTTATATTTGAATTTTTCAAAAATTCTTTTATATATTCTAAATTTATACAATAATAATTTTCCCCAAAAGAAAAAGATATAAATTTATCCTGAGAAAAGAAATTCGTTACCAAATCAGTATTAAATTTTTCTTGTAAAGCTTGATTTCTTTGCACTAAAATATAGCGGGAATCATCATCATTGGGAAAAAGAGAAGGAATATCAATATCATTTGGTAAAACTCCCTGACGAAGAATATTTTCAAGCGCACATAAATTAATAACCGATATTGTGTCATTTCCTTTTTTATACATAAAATCAATAATTTTTTCTTCCCCGATCGCAGAAAGATATTCTATTTTAGATTGTTCCAAAGAAATTATATCTTCAACATTGTCAATAATCAGTCCCAAAATAGATTCATCGGTTTTTACAATCAAAAGCTGGCTGGAAACAGAATAAGGAGATACTTTTATATTCAGATAAAACCGAAGATCCAAAGCATTTATTGTAAAATTATTATAATTTAAAAGTCCTACAGCATTATTAGCAAGCCTTTGCGGATAATCAAGTAAAGGTAATTTCATTACCTCTATAACTTGCTGTATTTTTATTGCATACTTACTATTCCCAAGTTTAAAATATAAATACAAATTTTCATTATTTTCTATTACATTATTGTTGTAAAGTGTTGTTAAATTTTTCATGAGAAAACATTACCAGTCTATTTCTACCATCCTGCTTTGCTTTATAAAGTGCTTTATCTGCGCATGCTATTAAATCCTTTTGATTTTCAATATCTTTAAAATTACAACTAACTCCAATACTAACTGTAACATTTACTTTAGTGCCATTATATATAAATACATGTTTGGAAATTTTCTCCCTAAGTCTCTCCAAAGGAATTACCGCATTATCAATAGAAGTTTCTGTTAAGCTTACCGCTATTTCTTCTCCTCCATACCTATAAACCATATCAGTTTTTCTAAAAGATTCCAATATAATTCGAGAAATTTCTTTCAAAACATGATCACCAAATTGATGACCGTAATTATCATTTATGTTTTTAAAATGGTCTATATCAATCAAAGCCAAACTTAAATTCGTATGATAACGCTTTATTCTTAGAAATTCACGTTCAATATTTTCTTCAAAATGTCTTCTGTTATAAATTCCTGTAAGCCCGTCCGTTACTGATAAATATTCACTTTCAGAGTACAAATATCTCATTTTTAACAGCAGCAAAAGCTCACTAACCATAGTTTTATAGAATTTGGTTTTAGAATAATTAAACTTTTCTTTATTATAAAAACAAAAGCCGCCTAGCAATGTTCCATCTGAAACAAGAGGTACAATAAGTTTTGTTTTAAATTCCTCGGAATTTAAAATCATTTTATCATCTTTATCTAAATCCCTAACAATATCATGATCAAAATCTCTGATTGTAAAATTTGAAAAATCCGGCATTTGCGAGAAAAAATCTCTTTTTATTTTTTCTACAACAAAGCTTGAAACCGGAACTTTATGTATGTCCAGATATAAAATCTTTTTTTCATTTTTATCAGGATTATTAAGAAATAATCCTGCAACATTATAATCAACAAAAGAATCTAACAATTCAAAAGTCTTTTCAACTAAAACTTTTTCGTGAGATAAAAATTCCCCTAAATCTCTAAATTCATTCAAAAAAGTTGAATTCATCAATAATTCATCAAATATATCATTAACCTGATTTTTAATTGCTTCATCACCAATAATACTATTTTCCAATATTTCTTTTTTATATTCATCTGAAATCGGATTCTTTTCTATAAAGACCTTTACAATATTCTCTATTTCCTCATATTTTGCTGTTTTTGATATAAACTTATCAGCTCCTGATTTATTTCCCCAAAACTTATCTATTTTTTTATCAAGAACTGTCAGCATAATTATAGGTATTTTTTTTGTAATTTTATTATTTTTCAAAAGCCG
Source organism: uncultured bacterium (assembly GCA_963839525.1). Taxonomy (GTDB): domain Bacteria; phylum Cyanobacteriota; class Vampirovibrionia; order Gastranaerophilales; family Gastranaerophilaceae; genus CAWIVJ01. The sequence continues at coordinate 112,811 of CAWIVJ010000013.1, forward strand.
GCAAAGCTGATATCCGTTAATATTTGGCATTATAATATCAGACAAAATTAAATCGGGAGCCGTTTTGAAAACCATGGAATACCCCTCATTACCATCTTTTGCTGTTTCGACTTTAAAACCGGCTTTTTCAAAATTTATTTTTAACATTTCTAATTGAGTAACACTGTCATCTATTAATAAAATCCTATATGACATCTAATTCTCTCTTTATTTCTTTTGTAATACAATAAATTATACAACAAATCTACGATTATTTAAACACTTTTTAACTTTATAATAAAAAATAAAGGAGATTTTTTATGAAAAATGACTTTAAGATAAGCCTGGGAAACAAAATTCGAATAAAATCAGTTTTAGATATATTATTATTATTTTTAATACTCGGAACAATTTTAATCGCGGATTTAGCTCTTAAACTAGGAAGATATGATGTAATATTACTTTCTCTATTATTCATATTATATTTAATCCAATATGAAGTAACAAGAAAATGGATTAATAAATCAATAACCGAAAGTATTGAAAATCAAGTTTCAAGAACTTCAAAAACGACTCAAACCTTAACAGAACTTTCAAATAAAGAAAAAGAAGAAATTGAAAATTATATTAAATTGGTTAAAAATGCAATTGATACAACTAAGGAACTAACAGAGGCTTCAAAAAAAACAAAAGAAAATGCTGAAAGTGTTTCTAAAAAAGCTAATACTTCGCTCGATTTTTCGCAAAAAGAACAAGAATCCGTAAAAGCAAATATAGAAAAAATGCTGACCTTAAGGCAAAAAATTCAAATTATTGCGGAGTTAATTTTGGAATTATCAGAACATACTCAACAGATTGGCAACACAATCGGAGTTATAGAAGATATTACAGAACAAACAAATATGCTTGCGCTAAATGCTGCTGTTGAAGCAGCTCGTGCGGGTGAAAACGGAAAAGGTTTTTCTGTAGTTGCCGGGGAAATCAGAAAACTTGCAGATGAATCCAAGCAAGCTACAACCAAAATAACATCGTTAATTCAAGACATTCAACACGCAACAAATTCAACTGTTATGGCAACAGAAGAAAGTTCAAAAGAAATAGAACATGGGGTAAAATTAGCAGATAATATTAATATAAATATTGAATCATTAATTAATCTTATCAGCGAATTAAAATCATCGGCTGAAGAAATTTATAATGATTCTGAAAATCAAACAAATTATTCAGAAAGTGTAAATTCCGTTGTATCAAATATTAATGACGGTTTACAATCTTCTTTAAAAATTTTAGAAGAAAAAATTAAAAATATTAGTTTTTTAGAGGAACTTTCTTGCTCTTTTAAAGATAAAATTAATTAATGGGATTTATGAATGGAGTTTTCAGAAGAAATAACCGATGAAATATTTAAAATATTTCAAGTAGAATCAGAAGAAATTATTTCAAAAATGAATAATAATCTTTTAAATTTGGAAAAAAATCCAAAAAATAAAGATTTAATTATTATGCTATTCAGGGACGCACACTCTCTAAAAGGTGCTTCCAGAATGATAGGCTTTAATAATGTTCAAACAATTGCCCATAAAATAGAAGATGTGTTGGGACTTGCTAAAGACAACAAAATTTTATTAAATTCAAAAATTGTAGATATTTTATATAAAACAGTAGATTTTTTATCAGAATTAATTCAAAAATCTCTCATAAAAAAACAAGAAATATACAGTGAAAAGATTTCCAAGCGGCTTTCTATTCTTGATAATATAAAAGATTATGCGGAAAATGTTAATCAAAATATTGATAAAAATGATTTTGACATAGAATTATTTACTCAAAATATTGATAGAATTAATATTTTTCTTCCTGAAAGCCTTTCTATTTTAATGAACATAGAAAGCGGAACAGGTGGAAATTTAATCCCAAATTTAATTTCAGTAATCAAAAATTTATACGATATTTTTCAAAAAGTGGGATCATTTAATATAAAAAACCGGCTTGAAGATATAATCGTAAAATTAGATTTTACAAGCAAAGCTTCTAATAATTTAACAACAATAGAAATAGAGGAAATCCATAAAAATCTAAATACCATAATTAGTGAACTCGCTTCTCTTTGCGAATTACATAACTTTGATTTAATCGACTATTATGGAATTGCTTTTGAAAAAACATCTAAAATACCACCGAAAATTCCTAATAAAAATACAGAACAAAATCTTGAAGTAATTCAACCGGAAGTAACGATAGAAATACCTTCAAAGGAAGAAGTTTCAGAAGATATTTTCTTAGATTTAAATCTTATTAAAAATAAAATATCCGATCTTTTACAAAATACCTCCTCTATAACAGAAATTAAAGATTTGTTGATAAACTATGAAAAAAAATGCACAAACAACAATGTAAAAAATATTTTGCAAAAAATTAAAGAATTACTCGATTTTGCAAGCAAAAATGAAGTTCTGTTTAATGAAGAAATAATTTCTGCTTTAAGAGAAAGTATTGAACATTGTGATAATGTGACAAAAAACGAAGCTGAAATTACCGATAATGAATTAATATTTCAAAGATTGGAAATTATACAACAAATATTAAACTTTAATAAAGAAAAAAATGAAATAGGGAATTTTATTTCTCCAAGTAAAAGTAAAGAAAAAGTAATAACGGATTTTTCAGAAGTATTTAATACGGGTCCAATAAAAACCCTTCGAATTGATTCTTTAAAACTAGATTTATTAATTAATCAAATTAATGAATTAACAGTTACAAAAATAAAAACAAAAAAACATTTATTTGAATTGAATATAATAAATGAAGAAGTTAAAGAATGGCAAAAAAATTTAACAAAATTATTGAATTATCTGAAACATTATGACAAGAAATATACGCAATCAGAATTAAATAACAATTATACTCCTTTTTTTACAAAACAGCTTTTAAATCTATTCACCGATAATAATAAAAAAGTCCAGAAAATATCTTCTGATATTACAAATTTGTATAGAACTATTCAGGAAGATAACATGAAAATGAACTTAACTGTTGATAATCTGAATAACATGGTAAAAAATATGCGGATTTTACCTCTGGCAACAGTTTTTCATCTTTTCGGCAGAATGGTAAGGGATATAGCACAGGAAAAAAATAAAGAAATTGATTTTGAAATAATCGGAAGTGAAACAAGTGCAGATAAGAAAATTATAGAAGAAATAAAAGCACCCTTAATACACATTATAAGAAATGCTATAGACCATGGAATAGAAACACCGGAAGAAAGAGTTGCTATCGGTAAAAATCCAACCGGAAAAATAATTCTTTCCGCAAAACAAGATAATAATAAGGTTATAATAGAAATAAAAGACGATGGAAGGGGTATTAATTTAGCAAAAATAAAAGAAAAAGCACTTAAAAAAGGATTTTTAACTCAAGAAGAGATAAATTCTATGAGCGATGAACAAATAACAAATGTTATTTTTGCTCCGGGATTTTCAACAGGAGATGAAATTACAAACATATCCGGTCGTGGAATTGGTTTAGATGTTGTTCAATCAAAAATTTCTCAGCTTAACGGTAAAGTAAAAATTATTTCTGAAATTAACAAAGGATGCTGTGTTCAAATAGAACTTCCTACAACAATGTCTATAATTAAAGTTTTTCTTGTTAAATCTTCAAATCAAACTTTTGCAATCCCTATGGAAGCAATAAATACTGTTTTAAGAAAAAAAGAAGATGAAATAATTTCAAAAAATAACAGAAAATCTATTATTTTTGAGAATGAAACTATTCCTTTAATTGATTTAGCAAGTATTCTAAATCTACCTAAAATTTTTAGCGACAAAGATAAAAAAACTATTTTAATTATAGAAAGTGATAATAAAATTATGTCTGTCAGTGTTGATGAGTTAATGGGCGAACAGGAAGTTTTGCTTAAAAAACTCTCTGCCCCATTTTATAAATTAAAGAAAATTTCAGGTATAACAACCCTTATTTCCGGAGATATTTGCTTAATCCTAAACATTTCTGAAATAATAAATTCTCCAGATTATTTAAAAACGTCTGAATTAACAATGAAAACAACTTTAAATAATAGTGATTTTAAAATACTGCTTGTAGATGATTCAGCAACGACAAGGACCTTAGAAAAAAACATTTTAACAAAAGCCGGTTACAACATAGAACTTGCAGAAAATCCTATTGAAGCGTTTGAAAAAATGAAAAATAATCCATTTGATCTTATTATAAGTGACATAGAAATGCCTGAAATGAATGGAATTGAATTTCTTGAAAAACTTAAAACAAATGAAATGTTCTCTGATATTCCTGTTATAATTCTTAGTTCGCTAAATGAAGAATACAAAAAACTTGCAATAGATTTAGGCGCCAAAAAATACATTGTAAAAAGCGAATTTAACCAAAATGAACTCCAAGATGCTATTATTAAAATTCTTGCCGAAAGAACCTAATTGCTAGTCAACTAACATACTATTATAAATATCAATTGTTGACTGATAAATTTTCAAACCTCTTACCACAAGACTTTTTATTATTTCTTTGTAGCAAAGAAAAAGAGCTTTGTTAAATCCGTTTTCTTCTTTTAAAAACATTAAAACTTTATCTCTAAAGTCTAAGTCCCTTGTATTAGGCTCGATTTTGTCTGCAAGAAAAACAATTTTTTCAAAATCGCTCATATCAAGCTTGCCTAAAGTGTGCCAACGAATTGCGGATAAAATTTCGTTATCTTCAATCCCAAATTCTGTTTTCGCTAAATATGCACTTACAGGGGCATGTATTAATTTTGTATTTGCAAGTTCTTTCTCATCAAGATTAAGATTTTGGGCTATTTCAACCATTTTCTCTTTATCCAAACATTTTGCACAATCATGCAAAAGCCCAGCTATATAAGCCTTTTTAGTGTCCAAATTAAATTGTTCTGCTAACTCTGCTGCGCATTGAGCACATCCGAGCGAATGCAGTAATCGCTGTTCATCTAAATTTCCTTTAAGCCAAAACATGGCTTTTTCATTCGTCTTTGTACAATTCATTTTCTATCATATACTCCAAAACCGCTGGTGGAACTAAACCACTTACCGATTGTCCTTGTGCTAACTTTTCTCTTACCATTGAAGAAGAAATATCTATTGATTTCATTTGGGCCATACTATATTTATAACCTTTATAATGTAATAATGCAAGTCTGTCCTTGTCAACTTCATTTTCCCTCGGAAAAACCAAAAAATGTACTAATTCTTTTAGCTTATCAGCTTCAAACCATTCAGTTATCTCCCTGAAAGCATCAAACCCTATTATAAATCCTATTTTGCCTTCAATTTTGTATCTTTTGTATAATGCCTCAATTGTATAGTAAGTATAAGAAAATCTTTCATTTTGAAATTCAATATTGCTTATACCGAAGAAACTCTCACCTGCAACTGCAAGCTTAACCATCTGAAAACGGTGATTAGACATTTCATCATCATAATCTTTATGCGGCGGTTTATAAGCAGGGATAAATAATATTGTATCATAATCATAAGTATCTTTTACATAGTTCGCCATAGCCAAATGAGCATTATGTATAGGATTAAATGTGCCTTGAAATACACATAATTTCATTTTTTTTACTCTCCTACTAACTTGCTAATAATAATTATATAGCAAAATTATAATAATTGGAAACTTTTAATTCAAAAAGAGAAGAAATAAAATCACAATACTTTTTCCGTGATTTTTCACCGCTTAAAATTATATCTGCACTTTTTGCACAAGGATGAACATAAATTCGAGCTTTTTGAAATGCATTCTCAAATACTTCATACGCGGCATCACCTAAATTTCTTTGTTTTGCCCGCTCAAAAAACCTCTCTTTTTGAACTGATTTATCAACATCTACATAGATTTTAAAATCAAAAATATCAGAAATTTCTTCATTAAGCGCATAAATTCCTTCTGCAATTATTATTGGCGAAGGTTTTGCAAGTTTATAAGAATCAAATCTCTTAGCAGTTCCCGACATGTCGTATTTTGGCAAGAAAACTTCTTGATTGTTTAGAAGCATTTGTATGTGTTCTTTCATTAATTTTAATTCTATTGCCTGAGGGGTATCCAAATCATAATTCCTTGTAAATTCAGCAAAAGAACCTGCAAGCTTAACTTCTTTTGAACGGTCGTAATAATAATCGTCCGTATTAATTCTTGTTACGCTGTTTTTCAAATTTTTTGTAAACTTTCTAACAGTCTTAATAGAATCCAGGACTATTGTTGACTTTCCGCTGGCAGTTTCTCCGCAAAATCCTATAGAAACAGGTCGAGAAACCATGCCGGACAAAAATACAGCTATTTTTTTAACAACATCCGGAGAAATTTTTATAAAAATAGAATCTGCAGAATTTAGTTCTTTTAAAAACAAGTCATTTAAAGCTTTTTCTAACTTTTGAAAACGAGACTGATAAATTGGGTTAGAAACGCAATTTAGTTTAATATTTTCTACATTAACTTCAGCAATATTTACCACTTTAAGTCCTTGTTAGATTGTAAAAATATTTATTTCCTACATTAAAACCGGAAAAAAACTTTTTTTGCTAAAAAATCACCTTTTCTTGACAATTCTTTACGTAAAATAACTAGTTATTATTACCTAAACGACCTGATAGCAACAAGAATTTTCGCAGCTACCCTGTGAGGCTGTATTGCCTCTTTTACAAGGTTTGAGATATTTTTGGTTCTGAATATTATTGTTGAGCCAAAATCTTCAGAACAGGATGTCATTATATCTTTTAAGTTTTCAATGTTTTCAAAAGTATTCTTTTCTGTTAAGGTTCTTTTGATTACATAAAATATTTGGTTGTGGAATAAAAGATACCTTCATTTTACCTGCGCTTTCACACTTTACTTTTCATTCATATTAAAACAAAATGACTTTAATTATTGCTAGCAAGTTATCTCTATCAATAGGAATTAATTTGCATTCTCTTTTACTCCTTGCTGTTTATTTTTGTTTTTTATTAGATAAATCGCTCCTGCAACAGCTGCACCTATAGCAACTAATATTGCTGTTACTTTAAAAGCTTTTGAAAACTTGGAAGCTTTTTCTATTCCTTCTGATATATTTTCTCCTTTTTTAGGTATATCGGCTTCTATATCAGAATTTTTAGGAACATTCAAATCAGGTGTTTCTTTATTTTTTACTTTTGGCTCTTCTACTTTTTCAGGTTCTTTTTCAATATTTTTGGGTTGAGTTTTTTTAAGATCTTCTATTTTAAAAACTGTTGTTTTAGTAGTTTTTTGAGGACGCATGCTGGAATTTTTAATGCCGAGATTTTCCCAAAAGTTGTTATATAAATCAAATGCTTCTTGTTTAATCAGAACTATGATTTTAGCACCAACCCTGTGAGGCTGTACCGTTTCTTTTACAAGCTTTGAGATATCTTTGGTTCTGAATATTATTGTTGAGCCAAAATCTCTTGCAGCAACGGTTCATTATATCTTTTAAACTGGCTATATTTCAGGTGTGTTTTTTCCTTCCGTTATTAAATTCTCAAAATCTTCTGCATATATTAAAGTTCTTCTTCCTGTTTTGTTAAATTCATCTTTTGCTTTTTTAGAGTATTCATGTGCCTTAATCCATGCATTAAAGATTCATTATTTTCACCTGCAACTTTTACAAAATTAGTATCTGAGTCTTTGACTGCGGTCTCACCCGCCCAGTCAATCAAATCCTTTGACACATTGTCGTCTGCATAAATAAGCATAACACAATTAGGCATTTCCACTTCCGGTTTCTTTAATCCTTTATTTATTACAAAACGGTCTAAAAGGTCAAATTGCAAGCGGTATTTAATTTTATGAATTTCTTCGGCAGCATCGATTAGAGACTGGTTTTTAGTTTGTTTGATATATTTCATTCTTAAGTCTTCGCCGTCTTCTTCAGAACTTTTAAATGAAACTGTTAAACTGTCTTTATTTGTATCTCTAAAAGTCCTTGTAAAAGAACTCTTTCTGTTAAGGTTATTTTGATTACATAAAATATTTGGTTGTGGAATAAAAGATACCTTCATTTTACCTACACTTTCACACTTTACTTTTCATTCATATTAAAACAAAATGACTTTAATTATTGCTAGCAAGTTATCTCTATCAATAGGAATTAATTTGCATTCTCTTTTACTCCTTGCTGTTTATTTTTGTTTTTTATTAGATAAATCGCTCCTGCAACAGCTGCACCTATAGCAACTAATATTGCTGTTACTTTAAAAGCTTTTGAGAACTTGGAAGCTTTTTCTATTCCTTCTGATATATTTTCTCCTTTTTTAGGTATATCGGCTTCTATATCAGAATTTTTAGGAACATTCAAATCAGGTGTTTCTTTATTTTTTACTTTTGGCTCTTCTACTTTTTCAGGTTCTTTTTCAATATTTTTGGGTTGAGTTTTTTTAAGATCTTCTATTTTAAAAACTGTTGTTTTAGTAGTTTTTTGAGGACGCATGCTGGAATTTTTAATGCCGAGATTTTCCCAAAAGTTGTTATATAAATCAAATGCTTCTTGTTTAATCAGAACTATGATTTTAGCACCAACCCTGTGAGGCTGTACCGTTTCTTTTACAAGTTTTGAGATATCTTTGGTTCTGAATATTATTGTTGAGCCAAAATCTTCAGAACAGGATGTCATTATATCTTTTAAACTGGCAATATTTTCAAAAGTATTTTTTCCTTCAGTTATTAATCTTTCAAAATCTTCTGCATATATTAAAGTTCTTCTTCCTGTTTTGTTAAAAATATCTTTTGCTTCATTAAGAAGTTTTCCACAGCCCCCGTTGTAATACTGATTCATTATTTTCACCTGCAACTTTTACAAAATTAGTATCTGAGTCTTTGACTGCGGTCTCACCCGCCCAGTCAATCAAATCCTTTGACACATTGTCGTCTGCATAAATAAGCATAACACAATTAGGCATTTCCACTTCCGGTTTCTTTAATCCTTTATTTATTACAAAACGGTCTAAAAGGTCAAATTGCAAGCGGTATTTAATTTTATGAATTTCTTCGGCAGCATCGATTAGAGACTGGTTTTTAGTTTGTTTGATATATTTCATTCTTAAGTCTTCGCCGTCTTCTTCAGAACTTTTAAATGAAACTGTTAAACTGTCTTTATTTGTATCTCTAAAAGTCCTTGTAAAAGAACTCTTTCTGTTAAGGTTATTTTGATTACATAAAATATTTGGTTGTGGAATAAAAGATACCTTCATTTTACCTACACTTTCACACTTTACTTTTCATTCATATTAAAACAAAATGACTTTAATTATTGCTAGCAAGTTATCTCTATCAATAGGAATTAATTTGCATTCTCTTTTACTCCTTGCTGTTTATTTTTGTTTTTTATTAGATAAATCGCTCCTGCAACAGCTGCACCTATAGCAACTAATATTGCTGTTACTTTAAAAGCTTTTGAAAACTTGGAAGCTTTTTCTATTCCTTCTGATATATTTTCTCCTTTTTTAGGTATATCGGCTTCTATATCAGAATTTTTAGGAACATTAAAATCAGGTGTTTCTTTATTTTTTACTTTTGGCTTTTCTACCTTTTTAGGTTCTTTTTCAATATTTTTGGGTTGAGTTTTTTTAAAAATCTTCTATTTTAAAAACTGTTGTTTTAGTAGTTTTTTGAGGGCGCATGCTTTGAAAAGCAGTTTTTTTATTTGATTACTAAATAATTATTATACAAATTGAAAGAGTCTTGTCCGATAGGGTACGTATAATTTTAGAATTCAACTCTATAATTCCTAGTTGCATCAGGAATAAGCTTCTAAAGGTATTTTTAGTTCTAAAAATTATTGTTGCACTATAACCCAAAGTATGATCTGCACAAGAATGCCATTATACTATGCAAACCAGTATTTTCATAGAAAGTATTATTTCCTTAATGTTTATTATTCTATCAAAACCTTCTACATATATTAAGGTTCTTTTTTTAGTTTATTGCAAAATTATTTTTTGCTTCTTTGAGTGTTTTATACAATCCTCGTACTAAAGCTTCATTATTTTTATCTTCATTCTAGCTATTTTGACAAAATTAACATCGATTTTGAGCATTTTCACTCACCCAATCAATTAAATTTCTTGATACATCCATCTTGATCAATCAGCATCATACAGTTTGGTACATGCATTTCGTCTCTTTTATCTACTTTATTCATTTGCAATACGGCTCTATAAGATCGGTTTGCAAGCGGTCTTTTAATTTTTTCAACAGCTTCTTTTGCCACAACTAAGATGATTATCACTTGATTCATAATTTATCAGAAACTACGCCTCACCAGAATTAAATGAAACTGTTAAATTGTCTTTATATGGACCTCTAAAAGTCATTTAAAAGAACTCTTATTCAAAGAGTCTGATTACATAAGATAATGGCGCGACTAAAGATACTTTCATTTTACCTACACTTTCACACTTTACTTTTCATTCATATTAAAACAAAAATGTTTAATTTATTGCTAGCCCTGTTGGGCTATATTAATAACTAAGTCATAAATTTTCTAACGTCATCATCAAAACGTTTTTTATCTTCCCAAGTTATGGTTGGTGAGTCGTCATCCTGTAACGCTCCATTACTCTGAAACGTTTTTTTCATTCTTTTTTTGATTGTATTTAAAATATCATCCTGAGATATTACACTTTTCTTTTCATCGCCGGTTCCGAAAGTATAATTAATGACCTTTTAATTTGGGAATTACTGTATATGCCGCCCCGTTCTTTGCCTGTTTTAATCAAAGTATCAGCCAGAGTTTCATAATTTATATTTCCGATTACAGGTTTCCCCCTCAAGTAATGTTGAAAAACTTCAATTGTACCTTTTTCGTTTGGCGGATCGACAGAAATTATAACCGGGAAGGTTTGTTTAACATCAACACCCAGTGCAGACGGATGATTGGTTGCTCCAAAAATTGTACAGTGAAATTTTTTTGAACAGGTTTTAGCAAAATTTTCAAAATTCTTCTTATTATAGAACATGATCTAATAAATTTATCAATTTCATCAATATACAAAATTGTTCTTGTTTTTTCGTTGTAAATCTCATTACGGCTTTCAGATGCTTCTTTTTTCATTATTTATAAAATTGTTGTTCTTTCTTATCATCAATTGATTAAATCATGTCATCTTTTCAATAGGAATTAATTTACACCCCGTTTCTTGAGCCAAAGCTTCTGCAAAAGTTGATTTTCCGTTTCCGGTTGGACCAAAGAAAAGAAAACTTCCCGGTATCTTGACTTTTTTACCTTCTTTTTCGGCATCTATGTTTTTAAAAAAGAATTTTTCAAGAACATTTTTCACATCTTGATACCCTGCAATCCTATCGAATCCTACTAATTCCAGATCGGGATTTTGCTTTTTAATTTTTTCATGTCTTTTTATAAAATGAACTTTATCATGCTGTTCCAGTTCAACAGGTAAATTTTCTGCATATAATCTGTTTGTGCCTGCTTCTATCCTGGCTTTATCAACAGCATCTTTTAATTCTGAAAGTGTCATATTTTTTGCTTTAATCTCGGTGTTATCCACTCTTCTTATTTTTCTTTTTTGCAAAAAATATTTAGCTTCAATATCATCTCTCATTTTTTGTGCTTTTCCCACTATTTCTTCAAAAGAACCTTCCAATTCAAGTAACCGATTATTTCTTGCTTCTATTGAAGTTTTTATTTTTTTTCCTGTTGTTTCTATTAAATTTGCCGCCACTTCTTCACCAAATCCTTTTATTCCGGCAAATGAAATATTTAAAGGAGAATTAACCTGTCTTGAAATATGATTATTGCTGATATTTTTTTTAATTTGATAATTACTAATTTGTTGTATTTTCATTTTTTGTTTCCTTTTTAAACTACTTAAATGACCTGATAGCAACAAGAATTTTCGCAGCTACCCTGTGAGGCTGTATTGCTTCTTTTACAAGGTTCGAGATATTTTTGGTTCTGAATATTATTGTTGAGCCAAAATCTTTTGAACAACGGCTCATTATATCTTTTAAACTTGCTATGTTTCTAAGTGTATTTTCACCTTCAGTTATAAGCCTGTGAAAGCCCTCTACATCTATTAATGTTCTTCGTTTCGTTGAAAGGAAATTTTCCTTTGATTCTTTAAGTGCTTTACTTAGTCCCTTCAGCAGTGTCTTATTGTCTGCATCGGGTATTTGAACAAAGTTACAGTCGGAATTTTTCCCTGTCCAGACAACCAGTTCTTTTGATAAATCGTCATGTTCATCTATAAGCATAATTGCGTTTGGTATTTCTACTTTTGTACCTTTTTGTTCCATGTCGATACGGTCTGAAAATTCTGTCATTAATTTCATCTTTATTGCATGAACTGCTTTTTCGTGTTTCACTTTTGCCAGTGCTCTCGCATTTTCTTTCATTACTGTGGCTTTATCTGCGTCTAATTCCTCTTTTATTAAGTCCGGGATTAATTTTGCTATTCTTTCTACTTGCTTTTTAGCTCTTGAATTATCTATTCCTTTGCGGATTCCGAATTCGGGGAGATTTAATAATTCATTAACCCAAAGAACCGGAGCACCCGACTCCAAAATCTCCAATAGTCACTATCGCCGCCAAGTTTATCAACTAAATGAAATATTCCTTTTGATTCTCCAAAGAGCTCGAAATTACCTTTTTTAAATTCTTTTTTTAAAATTTTTTTACATTCATTTCCACTTTGATTTATAAATTTTTTAGCAATAGCTATCTCATCATCTTCGTAATAACCTGACGGATATTTATTTCCTTTAAACCCTACATTTGAACGATTCAAGATATCTGCCCGAGGAGCAGTATTTAAATTACTCATATAGCTTTTAGTGCCTTCATAACTTGTTTTTCTAATTTTTGAATTGCTTGCTTTAAAATTTGATACAGGTAAAATCATAATTTCATACTCCTTCTTCTTTTGTTTAGTACATTACCATTACTTACAAATACTCTAATGAATTTTTTTTGCCTTAGCCAGTTGGGCTATTTTTTCAATATAAGCGTTTTAGGTTGAATTTTTATTAACTTAACTCTAAAAACTTTTAAGTTCAATTCTTAATATATACTCTATTAAGAATTTTTTACAAAGCTTCCCTAATGGAACAATTTTTTTCTGCAGTCTAAAAGCTGATATTTTAAGAAATATTAAAATTATATATAAGCCTTATACGCCTATACAATAACTTTATCAAAGAATCATAACCTTAAAAGTAATAAAAAGGCTCGGAGAAACCCCAAACCTTTTTTATCTTAGATTTTAATGTAAAAAGACTCTATTTATACGTCAGGTAAATCGCCTTTTACATCAGCAATTTCATCTGAATCAAGTTCAAATACTTTATGAAGTGCTTTAACAGTACGTTCAGCATCATCCTTGCCTACAAGACAGCTTATTTTAATTTCACTTGTTGAAATCATTTTTATGTTAACACCGATACTGGCAATTGTCTCAAACATTGTTGCTGCTATACCTGGTCTGTCAACCATTCCGGCACCTACTATTGAAACTTTAGCAATATTTTTGTCAACATGAATTGCTTCGGCTTTCAAATCAATTTTTACTTTCTCTAAAATTAATTTAGTTTTGTCTAAATCTGATTGATCAATTGTAAATGCAATATCATTGGTGTTGTTTGTACTTCTGGCGTAAGATTGGATAATCATATCAACAGAAATATTTTCCTCGGCAAGTACTCCAAATAATTTTGCAGCATGACCGGGAATATCTGGTACATTACATACAACAATTCTTACTTGTGATAAATCTGCTGCGACGCCGGTGACGGGTTTGTATATTTCCATATCTTCTGCTCCTATTATTAATGTACCTAAATTATCTAAATTAAATGTACTGCGTACCCGCAAAGGTACGTTAAATTGTTTTGCTGTTTCCACAGAGCGGGGATGAAGAACATTAGCTCCGACTCTTGCAAGTTCAAGCATTTCTCCATACGAAATACGGTCAAGTTTTGATGCATTAGGAACTACTCTCGGATTAGTCGTATAAACACCTTCTACATCTGTATAAATATCACATCTTGAGGCACTTAAAGCTGCCGCAAGTGCTACTGCCGAAGTATCAGAACCTCCGCGCCCTAAAGTTGTTATTTCTCCGCTTTCGGTTATTCCTTGAAAACCTGCAACTACTATTATTTTACCTGCTTTTAAATTTTCATTCAATTTATCTGTTTTTATCTCTATAATTCTTGCTTTTTGATGAATACTTTCAGTAATTATTCCTATTTGCATTGCGTTTAAACTTATTGCGTCATATCCTTTTGAATGAATTGCCATAGTTAAAAGCGCTATTGAAACACCTTCTCCGGTTGAAAGGAGCATGTCCATTTCTCTATCTGAAGGATTTGGATTGATTTCTTTAGCCGTTTTCACCAAATAATCAGTTGTATGTCCCATTGCAGAAACTACAACAACAATGTCATTTCCAAGTTCTTTTTCTCTAATTACAGCCTCTGCTACTTTTTTTATTTTATCAGTATCGGCAAGAGACGTACCGCCAAATTTTTGTATGATTATCTCTTTCATCTTTTAACAAATTTCGTTTCCAATTCCTGCTTTTCTGAATTATATTCAAATTTATCAGGATATTTTTTTTCTATTTCACAGGCAATTGATATTGCCTTCTCCACATTATAGTCAGAAAGGTTCTTCTTGGCAAGCATGTAATTAACATGGAATAAAAGGTTTAAGCACTCCAAACTTTTATCGTCTATTTTGTAAGCGTTTTGAAGTTTTTTCATAGCAGACTCATAATCTTTTTGCTCAATTAAAAATTTTGCATAACTAATATAGACACTTGCCTCATTAGGCTGGTATTCCATAGCTTTATGATAATATTCATCTGCTCTTTTTATGTTTTTGTCTAAAAAATATGCTCTTGCTATTTTTTCATAATTTTTTACCGCTCTTGCAGAAATTTTTAAAACCAGATTAAAATACTCAATAGCTTTTTTGTAGTCTTTTTTTTCAAAATAGATTTTTCCTAAATTATCTAAAGCAGCAGTATTTTGAGAATTTATTTCAAGTGCTTTTTCACAAAAAATAAAAGCTTTCTCATAATCTTTTGTTTCGTATAATGAACTGCTTAAATATGCCAATCCCAAATCATTTTTATCATCAATTTCAATAGCTTTCCAAAACTTCTCTTTTGATTCTTCATAAAGTCCAAAATGCTGCAATGAAACGCCCCAGGAAATAAGAAAATAATAATTTACTTTACATTCTTTATTTCCAAGTTCATAATATTTAAAGCACTCTTCTTTATTTCCCATATTCATATAATTTTCAGCAATAAGCATATATGTTTCCAATTTTTTATTAAAAATTTCAAGAGATTTTAGAGCCTCAAAAAGACTTTTTTCATAAAGATTTTCCTTATAGTATATATATGCTAAATAGTAAAAACCTTCATAATGCTCTGGCATAGAAGAAGTTAAAGTTTTAAGCTTTTCTTTTGCTTTTTCAAATTTTCCAAGTTCAATATCTACAAGTCCTAAAAAATAAAAAGCCGTAAGCTTTGAAGCACTAAATCTACAAGCTTTTTTAAATTTTTCCTGTGCGGGTAAAAACTGTCTTTGTCTTAATAATGAAATGCCCCAATTCAACATTATATCGTAATTATGGGGATCAAGTTTTAAGGCTGCGCTGAATTTCTTCCCGGCTTCTTCGTAATCACCCGTTTCCGTTAATACATTACCCAAAAAACAATACGCTTTTGAGTTATTATTATCAAGCATTAAAGCTTTATTATAAAAATTTTTCGCTTCTTCATATTTTTTTTCTTTTGTTTTTAAAATGCCAAGATTTATATATGCTTCCGGCGTTTGATGAACCATAAGCGTTGAAGAAATAAGCTTCTCCTCTGCGGATTCGGTTTCTCCGCTTTCTGCAAGATGAATAGCCCAATTTACATAAGCAATGGAGGGCAGATAAGGGCTTTTAACAACTTTTTTATAATCATTAACCTTCACATCCAATTTCTTAATATCTTCAATTATATTTTTTAAGAATTTAAAAGACAATCTACAACCTCTCGAAATGCTCCGTTACCGCCACATTTTTTTGTAATTTGTATACCTTCGACTTCTTTAACAGCAGGTGATGAATTCGGCACTGTTATCTTTGTCGCGCAAAAATTTAAGCAGTCTATATCGTTTATGTCATCGCCGATATACAAAATTTCTTCTTTTTTAAGATTATGCTTTTCAACAATTTTTTTCAAAACTTCTATCTTAATACGAATATCTTGATAAGATTCTTCCAATTTGAATCTTTTTGCGAATAAATCGATTATAGGATTTTTTTCACCCGATATAAAAGCAAGTTTAATTTCGGATTTACTTAGAAGAGACAAGGCCATAATATCTATAAAGCTGACCTTTCCGGATACTTTCAATTCTTCATTAATATAAATACAACCATCAGTCATTACACCGTCAAAATCTGATATAATCATTTTTACTGTTTTCGGTATTTTCAAATTCGACATGATTCCCTCTGTTCAACTAAATTAAAAAATATTATAAATATTTTTTATGAATATCAAATTCATCGTCTTTTACAATTCTTTTTTCGGGATCTATAATTTTCTCTTTGTTGCCTCCGTATAAAAATTGAATTGCTTTGTCAATTTCTTCTTCCGGCGGTTTTTGAGAATCTTTTGAAGTTTCTTCTTCCTCTTCTTCTTTCATTTTGCCCAAATCTTTAATCAAATTAATAGAATTTTGGGTTGCACCTATTAAATAATACCTATCATTAAGCTCTATTACGTGCAAATTTTTACCTTGTCCCAATTGTGTTGTTGAAAGAACAACTGCTCGATTCAATTCAGCATTCTTTAATTGGTCTTTTAATGTTTTTGCACCGATAGTATTTAATTTCGAGTAAATAATTCCTGTTATGTAAATCAAAAAGACTACAAAAAGCAAAGCAAAAACAATAGACATAATATTTGGTTCATTAATAGGCATTTTTAAAGACTGCTCCAATTCAGAACCAATTCCATCCGTAAAACCGTAAGCTTTCTGGGCTACAAATATTCCAGCTATTAAAAATAAATATTTATTCATCATCTACCTCTTAGTAAATGTTATACACTACAACAAATGTTTGCTATAATTATTTTAGCATAAAAATTAACGGGGTCATAAATGCTTTTTTATCTGATTAATATTTTCATAATTTTTATATTCGTCGCTCTTTTTCTAATTTTTAAAAAATCAGATAAAAACTGGTTAAAAATAAATGATTACTTAGGGAAAATCACTTATATGGTTAATTCCGTAAGATACGGTAATCTGGCAACAAAAATAGAAAAAATTGAGCACCCTGACTATAAAAAATTGTCTGAAAGTATAAATCGGATGGTCGAAACTCTTAATGACAGAGAAAAAATGATTGTTGAATATCAAAATGAATTAACACGCCAAAATAATTTTTTAGAAACTATTATTAATTCCCTTTCTGATGGGATTTTAATAATTGATGAAAATTGTAAAATTCTAAGAATAACTCCTAAAATAGTTAATTGGTTCAAAAAAAGATGATAAAAATTTAATAAACGAAAATATTTCAGATTACATTCAAACCAAAGAGAATATAAACTGCAAAGCATTTAAGAACAGCGAAATTTTCATAAAAAATAATACTTTTTCAAGTTTTGAAGCTACAACAATGGAAATTTTTCTGAAGGATAACAAAAAGCTGTTTATTGTAATAATAAAAGAGGTAACCAATCAAAAAGAACTTGAAAAGCTCAGAGAAGATTTTATCGTGACGCTCAGGCATGACCTTAAGGTTCCTATTATTGCAGAATCTAATATTCTGGAGTTTTTAGTTAAAGGAAAATTCGGCGAAATTAACGATAAACAGTTTGAAGCAATTACGAACATGAAAGATTGCAATCAGGAACTTTTAGAACTTGTCCAAATCTTGCTTGATACATATAAAATTAATGAAACGGGAATAGATTTAGAAAAAAAAAGAGATTAATTTAACTCAATTTATAAAAAATATTATTGATGACATGCAGCCTTTTGCTGAGAAATGCAGGCTTTAAAATTAATTTTCAAGTTCAAAATGATATAAAAATCTCCGCAGACAGCACTCAGTTAAAAAGGGTTATTAAAAATCTTATCCAAAACGCAATATCACACAGCGATTCAAATAAAGATATCGATATCAGAATCGAGCAGGAGCAAGATTTTATCAATATAAAAATTATTGATTATGGAAAAGGAATTTCTAAAGATGATATTGAAAAAATTTTCAATAAATATTACTCAACCGCAAAAAAATTCAGAAAAATAGGCACCGGTCTGGGACTTTACCTTTCACAACAAATCATCAAAGCTCATGACGGAGAAATTATAGTAAAAAAGCGAAGAAAATATAAATACGGAATTTTGCATCAAAATACCAATATAAAAATTATTTTATAATTTCT
>CAWIVJ010000014.1:0-3814 GCA_963839525.1 uncultured bacterium
TTCAAGACCGGCGTGGCCAAAGAGAAACCGGCCCGGATCGTCGAGACTCCCGGGTTCGTGGAATTCGCGGCTGCGCGCTTCTCCGAACTGCGGGATGTGGTCGGGCCCGATGCCGACCTCGGCATCGACTTCCACGGGGCCATCTCTCCCCAGACCGCGATGCTCTTGATCAAGGCGCTGGAGCCTTACCAACCCATGTTCATCGAAGAGCCGATCAACTGCCAGGACGTGGAGGGAATGGCCGAAATCGCGAAAAAGACGTTCCTGCCGATCGCGACCGGGGAACGTATTTTCACCAAGTGGGGCTTCCGGGACATCCTCGAGAAACGCGCCGCCTCGATTCTCCAGCCCGACCTCTGCCACGCCGGGGGAATCACCGAAGTGCGCTTGATCGCCGGGATGGCCGAGGCTTACTACGCGGCAATTGCTCCCCACAATCCCGATGGGCCCGATTTCCCTGGCCGCCGGAATCCAGCTTGACGCCTCGATTCCGAACTTCCTCTGCCAGGAACAGGTCTCCCTCGGCGAGGGGTATATCAAAGAGCCCTTCGTGGTGAAAGACGGCTACATCGATCTCCCGGAGAAACCGGGACTCGGCGTCGAACTGGACGAGGAGGCCCTGGCGGACAAGATCGATCACGACTGGAGAAACCCCGAGACCTACGACGCCGACGACGGCTCGGTGGTGGACTGGTAGGTTTCGGGTCGGTTCCGGGTTTCGGGTTTGGGATGCCACGGGCCTGGGAGGCTCTGCGGGGTCAGGGTGTCAGAGGCTGCCCGTTCCAGGGGAGAGGCAACGGAAGCTTTCGCTTCCTGCCGAGGGTCGAACCTTCGGCGTTGGGTAAAGGCGGAAGCTACCGTTTCCGGCACTCCAGATTGGCCCTTTCAGGCCCAGGCCCGGGAGCGCCGTTGGATCTCCGGGTCGGCCAGGATTTCTCGCACCACCTGGACGTTTTCCTTGACGAACAGGTCCAACATGCCCACCGCCAAAAAGTCGGCGCCATGCTGGAACGCATACCGAAAACCGTCCCGGGGCTTAATCGCTCCGGCGGCCAGGACCTTGAATCCGATCCAGGGGGCCGGGACTCTGCATGACCTCGACGCTCTGTTCGGGCAACTGCTCCCAAATGCGCGCTTTTCCCGGGGAAGCGCCGAGTAGTAGTTGTCGTGGTGAAAGGTCTTGAAGTGGAAGTCGGGGACCGACCGGCCCGCTCGCATTCGATCGGGACACGGACGTCATGCGCTCCGACGCCAGCGATCAGCCCGTTCTTCCGACGAGTTCAGAAACTTGTCGATCAGGTCGAGCTTTCCCGGACTGGACCCAGCGGTCTGCTTCAGCGCCACGAATAAAGGCTCCGGTCACGCCGTTGTCGATCGCCTTCCGGGTGTCTTCGAGAAGACCCTCGCCGGTCTCGACGGCTTCCCCGTCCAGCATGATCATGGCCAGGGCCTGCATCCTGCCTCCCCTCGCCTTGCGGTAGCGGACCGCAGGATTCCCCTCGATCATGGTGTTGATGCCCGACTCCTCACATATCTCCAGGGTGTCGAAGATCTTCTCTTCAGTGTTGTACCCCCGGAGCAATTTCCCCACGTAGATCAGGTCTCGGCTGTGGGCACCGCCGTAGAAAGGGTTGGATCCGCAGATCAGGCGGCTGATCTCAACACCCTTGATCTTACCGGTGGGAAACGCTCCGGCTGAGGCGGTTGCCCGAAGCCCCGATTCAGCGGCCACAGCAGATACCGCGACCGAAGTTTTCATGAACGTTCGACGGCCAACTCGATTGCCCATGGGTGCTCCTCCTAACCTGCGACAATATTGCAACTGGGCGCCGCGCGCAAGAGGTGGTCGGACCGCAGAGTCAGACCAGTCGGACAGGTCGACTCTTCTCACCGGCCTCCCAGCACATCCAACGGCACGGAGGCTTTCACCTGAACCAACTTCCGCTGCCCCGCCAGATCCAGCGTGCAGGTAACATCGTGCTCTGAACGCAGCTGCAACTCGACGACACGGGAGCCCTCCCACGCAAAATCGACCTCGAGTCCCCCGCGCGCCCGCAGTCCTTTCACTGAACCGGCCGACCACTGCTCCGGCAAGGCGGGCAGCAATCGGATCAACGGCCGCCCCTCGGCGTCGGTCTCGTGACTTTGCAGAAGCATCTCGACCATGGCGGCACAGCCTCCAAAGTTGCCATCAATCTGGAATGGCGGGTGACTGTCAAAAAGGTTGTCGAGAGTGCTCTTTTTCAACAGCTGGAACAGGTTGTCGTAGCCTTCCGGCCGTCACCCAAGCGGGCAAAGAGACCCGTTATCCAAGCACGACTCCAGCCGGTGTGGCCGCCTCCCTGGGCGAGGCGTGAATCCAGCGTCGCCGTCACCGCCCGCTTCATGACCGGGTCCTCGAGCGGCAGGATCTGGTTGCCGGGATAGACTCCCAAGACGTGGCTGATGTGCCGATGGCCCGGTTCCGGCTCTTCGAACTCGTAGCGCCATTCCATGAGGCGCCCCTTGGAATCGATTCGCGGCTGGTACATGTCGGCAACCACCGACCGGACCTGCCGGACCAGCGGAAGTTCTTCCCGGCCCAAAACGCGGGCCGACTCCAGGAAGTCGGTCAAGACCTGCCGAATCAGGTACTGGTCGCAGGTGTTGCCCATCGACACGGCGGCCTGGGCGTTGCCGTCCTTCGTCTTGTAACGAAACTGGTTCTCAGGGGACGCCGACGGCCCCGCAATCCACTTTCCGGTCTCCGGGTCGCGCTGCATCCAGGTCAGGCAAAACTTCACGGCGGCCATCTGAAGCACCCAGAGACGACGCTCGAGAAAGTCGCGGTTCTGTGTGAACCGGAAGTGCTCCATGCCGTGCGTGACCAGCCACTGCCAGGAGAGAAAGCTCCCGCCCCAGTAAACTTCGGAACTCATCAGCCGGGCCTGGGCCCAGGCATCGGTGGCGTGCCCCGTACAGACCCCCTCGCATCCGAGGGCTTCGGCCATCTTGCCGCCGGCCGGAACGAGCAGTTCGATGAAATCCATCAGGGGCATGTGCAGGTCGGAGAGGTTGGTCGTCTCCACCGGCCAGTAGTTCATCTCGAGGTTGATGTTGAGATGAAAGTCACTCTTCCATGGGGGCTCGAGCATGGGGTTCCAGATCCCCTGGAGGTTGGCGGGGAGTGTCCCCCGGCGGGACGAAGCCACCAGGAGATAGCGTCCGAACTGGAAGTAGGTTTCCAGGAGATCGGGGTCGGAGTTCCCTTCCACAAAGAGTGCCCGGCGCTCTCCCGTGGTCAGTGCGCGCGTCTCGGCGGGGGTGTCGCCAAGATCGAGGCGGCATCGATCCATCAGGTTTCGGTGGTCGGCAACCGCCCGGTCGAGAATCACCTGGCTTCCCCGGTTTCCGAGCCCGTCCAGGACGGTCGCGTTGGCACTTTTCCAGTCCCCGGTTAAGCGGTTCTGGGGATGGCGCCGGTTGTAGTCGGTCGCGGCTGCCACGAGGACGTAGAAGGAACGGGGGGACTTGACCTCGATTCGATCTTTTCGCGGCAAAACCTGCCCCTTCCCTTCGACCACAACCCGTACCCTGCCCTGGAACTGCGTCCCCCCGGTCTTAAGGACACCGTCCAGAACGGACCGGGCCTCACCCTCAATGAACAGGTCGGTTCCTTCCGCCCGGACCGTCACGAGATCGGGACCGGTCGAACCGGCGGGATCGGGAACGTTCTTCAATTCGTCGGCCAGTTTCGGGCGAGTCACTTCCACGAAGGCATGCAGCCCGCCGGGCCGTGTGGTGGAGACGCGAAGCAGGATGACGTTGTCGGGGG
>CAWIVJ010000015.1:0-3471 GCA_963839525.1 uncultured bacterium
AACAGTCTGATTGTCTCAACTGCTTTTTAGCCCGCGCTGAAGAAGTTAACATCAAAAGACTTAAGAAAAATAAGTCAATTCATTCAGGTTTCCCCATTGACTGATTCATCTTTTGAAGAACTGTTCGGCTTGTTCTTTCTATATACCATTAAGCCTTCGGCTAAAAAGAGCACGGCTGAAAGACCAGTAATAGGAAATAGGTACATTACAGCTAAGCTCGGTGTTAGGTCTAGCGAGATGAATTGCACAATCAGAATGACGGCTTCAATTTTAAGAGTCCAAAAAGAAAAACAAAGAATAGCACACTAATCTTGGCACAAGATTTTTACCGATCCACAACCGCCCACTTACACTCGTTTTCTCTTTTACTACATATGAACCATACACGGTTTTCGTATCAAACCAAATGACTCAAGTTTTTGCAGTTGCCGATAAGCGGTGCTTGGGCTGCTAAGATTTGCTCCTCTCATAACTTCGCGTGGTCCCACAGGTTTACCTTCCTTAACCACAAAGGCATAAACATTTAACGTATTGCCTTCAAGTTCGTCACATTCCAAGTTGGTCATGGAGCGTCACTCCTAAGTTTAGCTTCAACACCCCACTTGTCTATCTGGAAAGCTTTGTCGTTGAGAGACAATGGATTATAGATGAAACTGTTTCCGCTCTGAGTTAACTGAACCTGCTTTAGCTCTGTAGTGGAAGACCAAGTATCAGTTACAGTATTGTTAGAAAAGCTGGCTTCGTCAAATAAAAAGTTTGAAGCCATTGTTTTAAACGTGAGGTTTCCCGACTGTAAAGCTTCCACAGGTACCATGTCCGTGAAAGGTTTACGCAAGTCCCAGCTGCCAGAGATCAGCATCAAACGCGATTGATGTGGAGCCCAAGAATTGTCGAATAATCCTTCTCCAACTAAGTGATATACCGTTCGCATCGCCCACCCTGGAGGTGAATCAACCACCGTGTAGTTGGTTGGGTACTCGCGAACTCCAAGATTCTCAAAGTTATGTGTTTCGTCAGCGACTATAACATCAGCTCTAACGCCATTATATAAAGAAGGATGATCCACCGTGACTTTGCCAGTCACGTTAGTCCAAGTTCCATTCATGTTTAGGTATGTCTCTACTAAGATGCCGTTAACATATCTGTATATAACTGCACGCCTTGAATCCAATATTCCTGTCCGGGAAGTACATGGATCCCTGATGACATTTTACCGCTCATATCAAAAACTGGACCAGCTGCATTAACCCAGGTTAAATTGTACCATTTACCATCCAGCCAAACACCTGCCGCTTCCCACAAAGCGCCTCCAGTGCTAAATCCGTCGATTCCAGAGCTACTATTTTGTACCTTTTGAGCTGCAAGAAATTCAATTCTTGTTAAACTTGAAATAAACTCGGAAGGGTTGGTGATATTTACCACCGCTAAATATGAAATAGTTGGTCCCATGTCTTTAGCTATTGGGTCGTCAGCGTTTTGCACTGTAAAGTTGGCGTAGATAACCTCAATTTCCATTTTTGCGGTTGGTCCCTGCACGTGTGTTATCCATGGTCTGATGTTTAATTCTGAAACTAGTAGCGGAGAAGCACACGCTATTCCAATGGAAAAGGAAAGAACAGCGATCACGATTAGTTTTAGTGCAAATTTCATATTTTTCACTGGTAATTCCTTGTGTGCAAGTGTCTATTAGCTCTGCCGACGGAACACTACCGTTCCAAACTGGAACACCTGTTATAATTTTTTAATTATTTTTTAATACACACAATTTTTCTAGTTTAGTGGCTTTAGGATTTCTTGAAGCTTGAAAATCAGCTGAGCTTGGGAAATCTAACTCTGCCAACGTGTAGGAGAATCCAACTTACAAGTTTGTCGTAAGTATCTATTCCAAGTCTAGTTAGATATGCATTATCGTTTGAATCGAATTGCACTAATCCTTTGTCTGACATCCAATCTAAGTACTTCACAAGTCGATCATAAGACAGACCAGCAGCCGTGGCAAGAGCGGTTTTGTTTGATCGTCCACGTTCTTTTAGGATTTTTATAACTCTTGCCAGCACATACAGGTCAGGTTTGGAAAACATCTCTCCTGAATTCATTGTCAAACCACCGAAGTTCCCAAAGCAACCCATCAAGCCTTCCAACTTGATCATATCGTTTGCGAAAGTCATTCTTATTCAAGACAAGCACAACAGCAAGAGAAAATCCCCCAATTATTACAGGGTCAATAATGAAGTGAAAAACATTGCCCAAGAAGACAAAGAGAAGTACGAAAACAGCGGAAGCGAGGAACCAATATGCTACTGTCTTGCAGATACCATATAGCAAAAATCCAATTTTTGCATCTCTGATGTCTTTGAAAATGTTTTCCCACTTCAGCTCCTGCAGAAGCTTAATTGCTCCTGGGGCTCCTTCTTCCAAAACAGTTTTCCAATTCCCCGCGTCTGATGTTGTTCTCCTTACTTTTCGGTTAACCCAAAAGACACCGACAATTAATCCAATCAACAATACCATAATTTGCAGAGTGTTTACACCCGATATCCAATCAGTGTTGATGTAACTGACAAAGACAATTCCAAGGTTGGACCCAATATTTCCTGCTAAGAAAGCAACTATTGAAAGGGCTATTATAATAGCAAAGTCTGGCAAAGCAGCCAAGAGTGCTTTGTACTTCTTAACTTGGTCTATGACATCCATGAATTCTTTCATTTTGATTAGGAGAGTTGCTTCTTCCATTAAGCTGACACTCCAAAAGCGGTTGCCATGACATGAGCGTTGCCTTGAATCTTAAACCAATAAATTGTAGTCAATCCGGATGAGTCTGGACCTAATCTGTCAGTGAAAAAACTTTCAGTGACATTGGACACAACAGCCACATCAACAGGATTTCGGTCTGTAACAACTGTTTCGCCTGGACCAAATCTTGAAAAACTTCCTAGAGAATAGCCAGTTTGCTCAAGAAACGTTTCAAAAATATAGCTTGATGTTACGTTTTTTTGGGATCCGTCAGGAAACGTTACAAGAGCTGTCCGTCCAGGCTCAGCAATAATTATAAATTTCACTCTAACCGAAACAAAATCTGCTTTAGTTACAATTACTGCAGAAGTGCCAGAGGCATTATTGGTGCGAAAAGGTGTATACTCAGTTGAGGCTGTGTAGAAACAAGAAGATATGAAACTCCACTGGGCGACAATGACAACTATCAATGCAAGAATTACCAGATATTTTTTCATGAAAACTACTTATGCCCCTTTTAAATATAAGGCAACCTCACTCTCGATGAGTATGTTTCAAATCATGGGAACTTTGACGATTAGAGGGTTATCGTAAAGTTTCTTAGCTGTTGTTTATCGGTAGCAACCTTTTTTGTGGACATGCTTTGCTGCTGGTCTTTTTCATTAAAAAACCTGCCCTTGCTAATGAACTGAAAGATGACTTTGGTTTACCCCAAAATAATTTTTTCCTGTTAATTCT
>CAWIVJ010000016.1:0-4751 GCA_963839525.1 uncultured bacterium
GTTAGCAGTCGATAAAATGTATTAGTAATTACTAAGAAGAGGTACAGAAGAATGAATTACATTAGAGTCATTTTATTTATAATGTTATTTGTTCTTGATATTTGTGCACAAGTTAATAATGAAATATCGAAGTTTTCTGAAGAATCAGATTTTCATTCTTATGTTGATTCAACTTCTGGATTTACTTTTAATTATCCATCAAGTTTTATTTCAATCACTAAAGGAAGTTCATTCACAATAAAGCAAAATTCAGATTACTATTTGTTTGGCCGCGTTTTTAATATTGATAGAATAATTAATGATAATTGGTATGATATAGAGGCGTTTAAAATAACTGAGGATATATTTAAAGAAGTAGCAGTTCAAGCTACTGTTACTACGAGGGGAATAAGTGGAGATAGAGGCGAAGCTCATTTTAGAGTGGATAGTCTTCGTGAATTCTATAATGAGAATGGATTAAGGATAATATCTGTTTACTTCACAATTGTGACATATGTGTATGATTCTGGTACGTATGAGGAAGATTATGCTGATCCAATGCATTGGGTAGATATTTCAGGTCATCAAGGCAACTATGCTCTAAGGCTTGATTTTCGTGATTATAAAAAAATAGTAATGAAATTATTTTCACAAACAGTACTTAGTTCTTTAAAATTATTGAAAGTTAAATAATGTGTTTATTATGCAAATCCATTAATTTTGTTGTAGCAATCGAGAGAACGATAATAGATCTGGAGAATCTAAAAGTATATAATTTTTCTATGAAAATGTAGCAAGTGAGTTGTTATGATTCAGTGCAAAAAAAGAAGGAATATTGTATTCTTCCCGCCTGTTTTATATACTAATACATATTGGAGTATGGTCAGGCACTTCGGACTAGGCGACTGCTAACCAGCAGTTCAACCCGACCGGCGTACAACGCGGGCTTTTTGTTGTAAATTTTGGCTTATATGTTTTTATGAACATTGTTGTTTGACATCGGAGTAGTAATGAAATTTTTTTAGCAGGCAATGATTGTCGAAAAATTTAATCATTGCCTGTATAAACTTTGGCAAAGGTTGTTAAATCTGCATTGCTGTTATGGCCGGCGGGTTAACTGCCAGGCCGTTATATGCTTTATCATAAAAACAAAATAATAAAGGGAAAACGATGCAAGTTAAAATCAATGGAGCAATTAGTAATGCAGAAGATCCAAATATTTGTCCTCATTGTCATATAACAAATACTCCACAAGCAATTTGGAATTCGCCAACAAAAGATACTGACAACACTGCCTCATATATCTCTATCTGGAAATGTGCTAATGCTAAATGTCAAAAATTATTCATTGTGCTTCACAAATTAGTTAACTCGAGATTTATTTTCAGCCGATTTCTAAACGGATTGCCAAAGGGGCCAATTTGGCCAAAACCAATTGCTGAATTAAACGATGGCACCAATACTTCAGAAAATCAGTCTGTTTCTAGATTTATTAAAACATATCTTCAAAGTTTAGAAGCAGAAAATTTTGGACTAGATGAATTAGCTGGAATGGGTTATCGGAAATCAATTGAATATCTTGTAAAAGATTGGGCTATACAAAATAATCCGACTGAAAAAGAGAAAATAACTAAACTTTGGCTTGGTGATGTAATAAAAAATTATTATGACAGTGATTTAAAAGAGATTTTAGAAAGAGCTACTTGGTTAGGCAATGATCAAGCTCATTATAATAAACTATTTGAAGAATATGATATTAATATTTTAAAAGAACTAATAGAACTTATTATGGTTGAATTAGATAGGCAGTATAAAAAATCACATTATATAGAAACTATAAAAAGCAAAAAGTAAAGTATTTTTTAAAAAGCATATAACAAGCAACTCAACTTGACCGCCTTATCGATGCGGGATTTTCAAAGTTTTTGGCAATTGTGTTTTCGTTCGGCATTCTTGTTCGGGGAATTTGTTCTAATTAAAATAGTTGCCTCCGGTTCGTACCGAAAAAAAATTACGCACCTTCGGCTAAACATTTGGTAGTTGTGGGTAAGCTGGCGTAGCTATTCTGGGCGGACAAGTTAGTTGCAACTCTGTTAGGCACTTGCTAAAAGGTACTAAGATATGGATAAAGATATATTTATAAAAACAATTCGCACATACAAATCTAATCTTGAAAAAATATTATCAAGATTCGTTCACGATTATGATAGTATAAGTATTCGAAGTGAAGACGACCCAATTTACAGACAAATTGTATTAGAACTCATAGACTTATTTAATGATGCAATTGGTAACAATCAATATTCTTCAATGATTGCTGGACATTTCGACGAAGGAGTTGCAAATTTTTTCCATTCACCTTCTTACAAAAGCGTCGAAAATATTATAGGAGTATTAGGTGCCGCAATTACTCGATTCGAACGACAACCTGATTTATTAGAAAAGAAAAAAACAGAAGAGGCGCTTCGACAAAAGCAAAATATATTTATTGTTCACGGCAATGATGAAGCAAAATGGCGTGAATTAAAAGATATTTTGCAAAGCTCATTGCGTT
Organism: uncultured bacterium; assembly: GCA_963839525.1. Taxonomy (GTDB): domain Bacteria; phylum Cyanobacteriota; class Vampirovibrionia; order Gastranaerophilales; family Gastranaerophilaceae; genus CAWIVJ01. The sequence goes on from CAWIVJ010000016.1 coordinate 2,534, forward strand.
TAAATCCAATAGTTTTACAAGAACAAGCGGATATTGGGAAAACGCTAATTGAAAAATTTGAACACTATGCAAACACTTGTTCCTATGCAATTGCTATATTTACTCCTGATGATGAAGTTTTAGATAAAAATGGTGAAAAATATCTTCAATCTCGTCCAAACGTTATATATGAATTAGGTTGGTTCTGTGGAAGACTTGGGAGAAAAGGAGTAATGCTATTATTAAAAGAAGGGACAAGTATATTTTCAGATTTTGGCGGTATTGTTCAAAAACGATTTACTAATAATGTTTCTGAAAAATTATCTGAAATAAAAAATGATTTAATTCAATGTGGAGTATTAGATAAAATATAAAAGCGTGCCTAACCAGTGGCTCAAGGCGACAGCGATTTCGCACTCGGCATTTTGGGATTTTCAGGTTTATCGTTCCGTTTCAAATTCCTTGTTCAAGGTAGTAGTGCTATGAAAGTTTTTTGCATTTATAAAAATTGTTTAACTAAACCGGCATTGTAGTTCTGGGCTGCGCCTTAGCCACAACGCCGTTATAAACCTAAAGTTATTCGAATATTATTAAGCAATTATGGGAAAGAAATTAAGAAATCTTACGACAATGTTGATCTTTGGTGCATCAGTGTTAATTCCAAAATTAGCGAATGCTCAATCTTTACCCTCAAAATTTTTGAATAGTAAACCGATAGTCGGTAAAGCTCCTTTGGAAGTTATTCATACTATTACTAAAAATGGTGCAACTCCTTTGGAAGTTATAGGAAACCCTTACAATCCTTGGGTAGCAGTTGATGACACTAATACTTACAATTCTTACAAAGATTGGATAGCCAACACAACAAGGGATGAAAGAATCGCCTACATTAACCAAATTGTGAAGGAAGATGATTTAGATACAAAAGTTGACAGCTTGAAAAAAAATGTAGGATGGATTTGTGGAGACATTGTAAATGAAATGCAATTAAAAATCGGACAAATTGCAAATGAAGATGAATTTGTAAAAACAGCAAATCCAAGTGGAGGAAGTTTTTTTAAGGGAAATAGTGTAAAAAGAATTCCTGTTTATCAATTTAGTACAGTTGGCCCGATTAGTAAATCTCCTCATTTTGTTAATGGTGCATTAGTGGGAGATAGCACAGGAAATATGAATCCAACAAACTTTAATGCATGGTATTTTTGGAGCGATTTTCAAGAAAAAGATGTTATGAATATAAGGCCAGGAGATGGAGAAATGGGAGACGGTCCTGTTGATATGGGGTTAACAGTTTATGGTAAATCTACTATTGATAATAAAAATTATTTTGATTTTATTGGAGGCATAATTCATTGGGATTTAAAAAATGGAGTTGCAACATTGAAAAATTATAGCCCCCACATAATTTTAGAAGATCCAAATAAAATAAAAGTTAATGTTGAGAAAAATCTTGAAAACTTGGTTGTTGATTCAAAAAAAACTAAAGACTTGTCTCCTCAAAATCTTGAATCAATGGGTTACAAAGCAATTCCTAATTACACCATAGAGAACACGAGTGACTCTGGAAACCTTTCTTACTTTGATTCTGACACGACTTGGTCAAGTGACAGCACAAACTACACTTTTAACAGAGATTTCTATTCTTGGAATTATGAAGGAGGAATAACTAAATTAGACTCAAGTTCTCAAAAAATTACTTTAGATAACATCACTGCAATTGATAGTAAAGGAAATATTATTCCGGAAAAGTTTAAAGTTTATCAAAACTATCCAAATCCTTTCAATCCGTCGACAACAATTGAGTACCAATTAGATAAGCCTGGAAATGTGAAGTTAGAAATTTACAATATTTTGGGACAAAAAGTTTATGAAGAATCCAAAGAAAATGTTTCTTCAGGAATTAATCATTTTAAAGGGATTGACTTTTCTAAACTCTCTTCTGGGAATTATATTTATAGAATTACTTCAGGTGAAAATACCGAAATTAAGAAAATGACACTATTGAAATAGTATGGTTTATAACCCGCAACTCAAAGCGACCGCGAAAACGGTTTGGCATTTTAAAGTTTATAAGGTTTAACAAATTCGTTCAGCATTTTGTTAGACATAATATATTAAGTAATCATTGTTACAGCCTATTGCGTGGCTGACGCTAATTTACGCAACGGCTGTTAAATTATTGGCACTTGCATTTTAGTGCTGCATTGCTGTTATGGGCGGCGCTTTAGTTGCAACTCCG
>CAWIVJ010000017.1:0-3633 GCA_963839525.1 uncultured bacterium
GGCGTGCATGGCCCAGCATAGGCCGTCCCGGGCGCGAGGCGGAAAGCGAGCGGGGGGGCCGCTCAGTGCCCGGGCGGCGGTGCGGGCGGCGGATCGTCGAAGCCGTAGCGGACCAGGTCGTCGAAGCTGCGCGGGCGCAGCGTGTCCTGCATCACCGAAAGGATATCGGGCAGGTGGCGGACGAAATGGCCCATGTCGCGGAACTGCTGGTAGTCGGACGCGGACAGCGCATCTGGTCCGTTCTGATCCACGAGCGCCTGCACCTCGGCGTGTTCCTTCCGCCACCACCCGACATGGTCCAGACGCTCGCGCAGCGTGGCGATATGCGCGTCGGGCGTGGTGAACACGCGCACCCGCGACCGGAACCGGTCCGCTTCGGATCGGCATTGCTGCCAGATTTCGTACAGCTCCGTCATGCACGGGACCGAACGAAGGTATTTCTCGCTCAGGATCACGAACACTTTCTCGCAGCGGACCAGCTCGCGCATGAACGCGGAGATCGAGCCCCCGATCGCCAGGTCCGTCTTGTCCCGCAGGACGTGGATGCCGCGATCCTCGGCTGTGCGGCACAGGCGGTTGACGACCTCCTCGCGGTCAGGCCCGCCGATGGTGGCATCGTTCCAGGCATAGGAAACGGCATAGTGCGGCTGCATGACAGGCTCCTGACCGAACGCCAGCTTGGGCTCGTTCTCCGGCGCTGACGGTGGTGGGAGGCGGCGGCTGATTGCGGGGCGAAGGCCCATGCGCTCGCTCTCCTCGACAATCCAGGCGGCGAGGCGGTCGCGCAGCTCGCCCGCCTGACCGCCGCGGGTCTGCAGCCGGATCGTGCCGTGCCAGTCCTCCGGCGCGCCGAGCCGCTCGATCAGTGCGCGGCTGCGCGTCGTCGTCTCGTAGGCATACACCCCGCCGCGCCAGTACACCGCGTGCAGCCCGGCCATGGCGCCGATCCGCACCATCACGCCGCGCATCACACCCGGATGCAGCAGGCCGTAAGTGAAGCTGGCCTCCTCGATCGGCAGCCCGACCTCCCAGCCGCTGGCGATCTCCGCCGCGATCTCCGCCCGTTCGGGCAGCAGGTCGGGGGCGATGTAGATCGTCTCGTCGTCCCCGGCCTCCTGCGGCCCGCGGCGGAACTCGAAGCAGATGCCGCAGGCGCGCATCATGCCGAGGAACAGGCGCTGCTCCGCCGCGTCGTATCCCTGCGCGTCCCAGACCAGCTCCGCGAGCCGGGCGCGGTCGAAGCGCCCACCCTCCCGCCGCAGCCGCCGATAGCACCGGGTGCGGTCGAACACCGTGTAGATCGCGTTCAGGGCCCACGCGAGGTCGAGCACGATCCGGTCGCCGAACAGACCGGCGCGGCAGAACACCACTCCGGCGTTGTTCAGATAGGCCAGGAGGTGTTCCGGCGCACCGACCCCTTCCTCGGCGCACCAGGCGCGGAACGTCGCCTGGTCGAGCAGGCGACGTTCCGGCGGCAGCGCGCCGTCCGGCCCGCGCAGCGCTTCCAGCCGCCGCTGCACGCGCAGCCGGCCGGCGCCGATGCGGGCGACCCCCTCGCTCTCGTGCAGCCGGCGGACGGCGGCGCGCAAGGCGGAGACCATCTCCTCCCACCCGCGGTTGTCGCGGGCGCCGAAATGCAGCTCGCGGACGAAGCCGAGCCCATCCAGCGCCTGGTCCGGGACCGGTGCGCGCGGCACTTCATCTTCGTTGCGGTCGCATTTGCTTTGCACGATCAGCACCGGGCTGCGCGCCTCGGCCAGGTGGCGGACATAGGTCACCCAGTAGTGCAGCGGGTGGTTGCGGAAGCTGATGTCCTCGTGCTCATACTCGGCGGCGGCGTTGGTGTCTTCCGACCAGACCAGCGCGAACACCGCGCGCGTACGCGCGAACAGCGCATGCGTGCCGTGGTAGATGTCCTGGCCGCCGAAATCCCAGATATGCAGAAGCGGCGCCGGCACGCTCTCCGCTGCCGGCATGGCGGTGGTGGCGATGCGGATGCCGTGGGTGGAGTCCCAGTGGTCCTGGAACTTCTGGTCGCAGAGCCGCCGCACGAGCTGGGTCTTGCCGCTGCGTCCGTTGCCGAGGACCAGCAGCTTGATATCCGTCATCGCTTCGGCGCCGGCGGCGAGGTCGTCGAAATGGGCGCGCAGGGACGCCAGGCAGTTTTCGCCCCCGACCTGGGACAAGACTTCCGGGAGCACGCCGGCGACCTGCGCGCGGTACAGGATCAATCGTTCCAGGGACGGTTTGCGGAGGAGCGCGTCCGGCACGCCGTGACAGGCCGCAACCCGAGCAGATCCAGCGCGATTGCAGCGCGGTGAGGGCGGCGAGTGGGCTGAGATCGGCCACCTGGGTGTCGCTGCAGTCCAGCGATTGCAGCGCGGTGAGGGCGGCGAGTGGGCTGAGATCGGCCACCTGGGTCTGGCTGCAGTCCAGCGATTGCAGCGCGGTGAGGGCGGCGAGTGGGCTGAGATCGGCAACCTGGGTGTCGCCAGCAGTTCAGCGATTGCAGCGCGGTGAGGGCGGCGAGTGGGCTGAGATCGGCAACCTGGGTGTCCGCAGCAGTTCAGCGATTGCAGCGCGGTGAGGGCGGCGAGTGGGCTGAGATCGGCCACCTGGGTCTCCCTGCAGTCCAGCGATTGCAGCGCGGTGAGGGCGGCGAGTGGGCTGAGATCGGCCACCTGGGTCTCCCTGCAGACCAGCGATTGCAGCGCGGTGAGGGCGGCGAGTGGGCTGAGATCGGCCACCTGGGTGTAGCTGCAGTCCAGCGATTGCAGCGCGGTGAGGGCGGCGAGTGGGCTGAGATCGGCCACCTGGGTCTGCCTGCAGTCCAGCGATTGCAGCGCGGTGAGGGCGGCGAGTGGGCTGAGATCGGCCACCTGGGTCTGGCTGCAGTCCAGCGATTGCAGCGCGGTGAGGGCGGCGAGTGGGCTGAGATCGGCAACCTGGGTGTCCGCAGCAGTTCAGCGATTGCAGCGCGGTGAGGGCGGCGAGTGGGCTGAGATCGGCAACCTGGGTCTCGCTGCAGTCCAGCGATTGCAGCGCGGTGAGGGCGGCGAGTGGGCTGAGATCGGCAACCTGGGTCTCGCTGCAGTCCAGCGATTGCAGCGCGGTGAGGGCGGTAAGTGGGCCGAGGTCGTCGATCGAGAGGTTGCCGCACTCCAGCCACACCAGTCCACCCAACGGTGCGAGACACCGCAAATCGGTGCAATCCGTTCGTCCGATCGACAGGGCTTCGATATTCGGCAGTCCCGCAAGCTGGCTGATCTGCGCGGCGATATTATTGGAAGGATCGTCGCCGTATCCAGGATCCCACGGTCTCAGCCGGCACCATGTGCCATTGGTTGATCGGAGGCGGGCTCCAAGATGCAGGCGTCGCAGGTGCCGCAGCGCGAATAGCTCAGCCGGCAGTTCCGTCAGGCCTAACTCGCTGAGGTCGAGAAAGCCCGTTCGACGCTTCGCCTCCTCGCGAATACGCCTGCGTGCCTCGTTCGCTCGCTGTAATCGGTCCGTCATGGCAGCGAGTATGGCACAAGGTGCGGTTGTGCACTAAGGTTACACCGCCCATCGGGCATATCGCGATGGCCGGCCGGCGGTCGGCCCGCTATACGCCCCTTGTGCCCGCTACTCGGC
>CAWIVJ010000018.1:0-3932 GCA_963839525.1 uncultured bacterium
GACCCGGACGAGGCCGACTGGACGATGGATTTAACCGTAAAACGGCGTAAAAAACAAAAAACCAAAATTCAGGGCTCGATGCTTTCGTGTGGTACAATTAACAAAACACTATTTACGAGATCATCAAAATTGAATAAAACGGTCCAAGGATCTGAAAATAAGGATTCAATTCGCTATGAACGGCTTATTTAAATTGGTCGGCAGTTTTCTTTTAGTGATGCTGCCGGCTGTTTCGGTCGTAATGCCTGCCGCGATTGCCGCCGAACTTCCCGAAGATATCCAATGGTTGACCAATGATACCGATGCGGTGTTTGCCTCGCCGGAAGCGAAGAAGGGCGGCACTTTCAGAGACTCGATCCTCAGCTTTCCGGCGACATTTCGGTCGGTGGGTCCGGATTCAAACAACAGCTTCGCCGGCGTATTCGAAGCAATCAGCTCGGGTTGATCGGCATCCATCCCAATACCGAGAACATCATTCCCGAGTTGGCAACCCATTGGGCGTTCGGCAAAGACAAAAAAACCATGTATTTCAAGCTGAACCCAAAGGCCCGCTGGTCCGACGGCAAACCGGTGACCGCCCAGGATTTCGCCTATACGATCGAATTCATGCGATCCAAGTTCATCGTAGCGCCGTTTTACAATGACTATTTTACCCGGGAAATCGACCGGGTCATCGTATATGACGACCATACCCTGGCCGTCGTCGGCACCAAGGCCAAACCGGACCTGTATTTGCATCTGAACATCAGCCCGACCCCCCGGCATTTTTTCGGTAAACTCGATGAGGATTTCGTAAGGAAATTCAACTGGAAAATCGAACCGAATACCGGACCTTATCAGATATCCGATTTCAAAAAAGGCAAGTATATCAAGCTTGAGCGAAAAAAGGACTGGTGGGCCAAGGATCTGCGCTATTTCAAAAATCGCTTCAATGTCGATCGGGTAATATTACAAGGTCGTCAGGGACTTCAATTTGATGTGGGAGCATTTCAAAAAAGCCCAACAGGATGTGTTTCGCGTCACATTTCCCGATTATTGGCACGTTAAAAGCAAAACACCGGTCATCGAAAACGGCTACGTTCACCGGATATGGTTTTTTAACGATACCCAGCAGCCGGCCACGGGAATGTGGCTCAACCTGGACCGTGAGATTTTCAAGGACAAAAATGTCCGCTATGCCTTCGCCCATGCCATGAATGTCCAAAAAGTTATCGAGAAGGTTTTGCGCAATGATTATTTCCGCCTCGAGCAACATTATGTGGGCTATGGCCGTTATTCCAACAACAGCATCAAAGCCAGGCGATTCGATCTGAAAAAAGTCGATGAGTATATGAAAAAATCCGGTTGGAAACGCGGACCGGACGGTATCTGGGCTAAAAACGGCAGGCGCTTTTCCGTTGAAGTGACGTACGGATTCGACGAGCATACCCCCCGATTGGTTGTTTTAAAGGAAGAGGCCAAAAAAGCGGGGATCGAGCTCAGGCTTCAAAAGCTGGATTCCGCGGCGGCATTTAAGAAATTTTTGGAAAAAAAGCATGACGTGGCCTGGATGGCTTGGAGCACCGGTTTGCGGCCGGCATTCTGGCAGCACTATCATTCCGCCAATGCTCACAAACCGCAAACCAACAATATTTCGAACACGGATGATCCCGAACTGGATAAATTGATCGATGCGTTTCGCAATTCCCTCGATGAAAAAGATCGGATCGATCTTTCACTCAAGATTCAGGCCAAAATCCATGAGACGGGTGCTTTCGTCCCGACCTTTATGGTACCCTATCTCCGCCAGGCGTACTGGCGCTGGTGGCGGCTGCCGGAGATTCCCGGTACCAAACACTCCGATGATCTTTTTGATCCTTTCTCCCCTTCGACCGGTGGATTGTTCTGGTACGATCCAAAAACTTCATGAGGAGACGCTGGCGGCCAAGAAAAAAAAGGTCAAACTGCCGCCGGTGACCATCATCGATGAGACCTATAAGATGGCCTTTTTAAAAAATACGAAATTTTCCAACCCAAATCCATAACACGCTTCCAGCCGAACATGACTTTAGCTTTATAACGCGCCAGATTAAGTTATGACAGACAACAACTTGATATTACAGGTTCAAAACCTTACCACATCGTTTGATACAGAAGCCGGCCGCATCCGGGCCATCGACAATGTCAGTTTTAATTTGAAAAAAGAGCAGGTCCTGGGGCTCGTGGGCGAATCCGGCTGCGGCAAAAGTGTCACCGCGCTTTCCATTATGCGGCTTCTGCCCAAACCGGTGGGGGCTATCGAAAGCGGACGTATCCTGTTCAGGGGCGAGGATATCGTCGGCCTGGACGCCGCCGGCATGCACAAAATACGGGGAAAGCGGATTTCCATGATTTTTCAGGAGCCCATGACTTCATTGAACCCGGTCCACAGGATTGGAAAGCAGCTCGGTGAGGTTTACCGACTGCATTTTTCCGGATTGGACGATGCAGACATTCGATCGGAATCCATCGAGATACTGCGCAAAGTCGGAATTCCCGACCCTCAACAGCGGCTGGCAGAATACCCTCATCAAATCTCGGGCGGTATGCGTCAGCGGGTGATGATCGCCCTGGCGTTGGCCTGCAAACCGGACATCTTGATTGCAGACGAACCGACCACAGCGCTGGATGTAACCATTCAGGCGCAAATCCTTGATTTAATGCAGAACCTTCAGCGTGAAACCGGCATGGCCATTATTTTTATAACCCACGATATGGGCGTGATTGCCGAGATCTGTGAAGATGTGGTGGTTATGTATGCCGGCAAGGTGGCGGAAAGCGCTTCGGTCAGCGAAATTTTTAAAAATGCCAGGCATCCTTACACAATGGGGTTGCTGGCTTCGATACCGCGTCTGGAAACTCCACGCAAAACCAGACTCAGCATTATTGAAGGCATCGTCCCGAGTCTTTACGATTTGCCCAGCGGCTGCCGGTTTCGCACCCGCTGTCCCTATGTAATGAATATTTGCGCAATCGAGCCGCCGCCTTTGATTGAAGTGGCTGAAAATCATTTCGCGAGTTGCTATTTGTATTGGAAAGATGACTGATTATCTGTTGACAGTGGAAAATTTAAAGATGTATTTTCCCATCCACGGCGGTATTCTGCGGCGCAGGGTTGGCTGGGTGTATGCCGTCGACGGGGTGTCCCTTAAGGTCCGGCCCGGAGAAACTCTCGGGCTCGTGGGGGAATCCGGCTGCGGTAAAACCACGGTGGGCCGGACGATTGCCAGGTTGTATAAACCCGTAGCCGGCAGGGTAATCTTCGACGGCAAGGATGTTATCCAGCCTGTCGCATGCGTGCGTTGGGGGAAAGTTCGGCGGGAATTGCAAATTATTTTCCAGGATCCTTTTGAATCTTTAAATGCGCGCCACACGGTTCGGGATATATTGCAGGAGCCGTTTCAAATTCACAAGATCGGAACCCTCCAAAGCCGGGAAGATGAAATTTTGCAGTTGCTGAACCGGGTTGGAATGAGTGCAGACGCCCTCATCCGGTTTCCCCATGAGTTCAGCGGTGGCCAACGACAGCGGATCGGCATCGCCAGGGCCATTGCCCTAAAGCCGAAAATGATCATCTGTGACGAACCCGTTTCGGCGCTGGACGTGTCGATTCAGTCCCAGATCTTGAATCTGCTTCTGGAACTCCAGGCGGAAATGAAGCTGACCTATCTGTTCATTGCCCACGATCTGGCGGTGGTCAAACATATCTCCGATCGGATCGCCGTGATGTATCTGGGGAAAATAATGGAATCCGCCCAGGCGGACACCATTGTATGACAACCCCGTACATCCGTATACGCATGCATTGATCTCGGCGATTCCGATCCCCGATCCCCTGGTTAAAAAGAAACGAGATATTCTTGTCGGGGATGTGCCGTCTCCCATCCACCCGCCGCCGGGCTGTGTGTTTCATA
>CAWIVJ010000019.1:0-153992 GCA_963839525.1 uncultured bacterium
ATGGCAAATACCTCAGAGATGCTAACGGGGATTATGTTATTGACGGTAGCGGAAACAGGATTCCTCTGAATGAGTTCTTGACTGGAACAGGGTTGAATGATGATATAAGCGGCAATGGCGGAAGTGATTATATGGTCGGCGGAGCCGGTGATGATTATATTATTAATAACAGTTCGGGGAATGTTATGTATGGCGGAAATGGGAATGATAGATTAACTATTTATGATGGCGGTGATAATAATATAATTGACGGTGGAGAAGGTAATGATATTGTAACTATTCATAGCGGGATTAATAATTTTGCTAATTATAATTTAATAAATTTAGGCAATGGCAATAATAATTTTGATGGCTATGGGGCAGGTAGTCATAATGCAGTCTATGGGGGCGACGGAGATGATACGATTAATGTCGGGGATGACGGGAGTTATAATTTTATTGATGCAGGTTCAGGAAATAATTATATTAGGGAGGTTAATTATAGTACTATAACAACAGGTTCCGGAGACGATACAATCTATGGCGGTTGGAATTGGAGTAATGATGGATATAATCTAATAAATGCCGGCGAAGGAAATAATTATATTAATAATACTGCAAATAGCACAATAACAGCGGGCTCTGGGGATGATATTATTGGGTATGATCATCCTGAACATAATTCTGGATATGGCGGAGATAATAATTTAATTTACGCAGGAGCCGGTAATGACCTAATTAATGCAGGAAGCAACAGTAAAGCTTATGCGGGAGATGGAGATGATACTATTAGTATTTTTGGTGTCAACAATAGCTTAGTTGAAGCGGGTGAAGGCAATAATTATATATACATGGATCAAACAACTGGTAATAATACAATAAATGCAAGCGATGGCAATGATACCGTTAAGATTTCTGATGGATATGTTACATGTTATACAGATATAATAAATACAAACGGGGGTGATGATTATATTGAATTGATTGGTGCTTACCATAGCGCAATAAACACTGGTGATGGTAATGATACAATAAGTACTTCAATTAGTAATGATAATAAAGATAATATAATAAATACCGGCAACGGTGATGATTATATTTTCGCAGACGGGTTTTTCAATTCAATTATAGATACAGGAGCAGGAAACGATACCATTACTTCATTAAGCGCTTTAAATACTACAATTGAAAGCGGGGAGGGTGATGATTATATTTCTTTAGGTGAGGATTTAATAACTGAGGTTACAGTTTCAGGCTCTACTTTTTTAGTTACTGAAAGTTCTGAATTTATAATTTCAGATTCTTCAGGAACAGATACTCTTGATTTGTCAAAATTGTCAAAAACTTCATGTAGTTTTTTCGTAAGCGGAGATGATTTGGAAATTTACAATAACTCTACCCGATATGAGCCTAATGTTTCTTTTTTAATAAATATTTTTATCAAAATAAAAAACTGGTTCTCATCAAGTGCGAATAAAATCGAGAATTTTATATTCTCTGAGGGAACAATAACATCAAGTGAAATTGACGAAATGTTTATATTTGGTGATTCCGGTAATAATAATATAATAGGAACTAGCGGAAATGATAAAATCTATGGTGGAGACGGTAATGATACAATAAAAGGAGGAGAGGGCATTGATACTATCTACGGCGGAGCCGGTGACGATGAAATATGGAATAACCCTGAAGTAAATTATTTTTATGGTGGAGAAGGCAATGATACATACTATATCAATTCAACTGAAAATATTATTACTGAATACGAGAACGAAGGAACCGATTTAGTAAGTTCAAGTGTTTCACATTATCTTGAGTCCAATGTTGAAAATTTAACTCTTACAGGAATCGATAATATTAATGGCTCAGGTAATCAATTAGATAATATTATTATAGGAAATTCAGGCAATAATATTATAGATGGGGCTTTTGGCGCAGATACGATGGTAGGCGAAGCCGGTGATGACAATTATTATGTTGATAATATAAATGATATAGTTATTGAAAATCAAAATGAAGGGGTTGATACAGTTTATTCAACAGTAAGCCATGCATTAAGTAGTAATGTAGAAAATCTTACGTTTATGGGAACTGATAATGTTGATGGTGAAGGCAATGATTTAGACAATATAATTATAGGAAATTCAGGCAATAATGTTTTGGCTGGTGGTGCAGGTAATGACTCTTTAACCGGCGGATTGGGTTCGGATTCCTTAGTCGGCGGCAACGGCAACGATACATACATCTTTAACCCCGGTGACGGAAACGACATCATAACCGACTCCTCCGGCACAGATTCAATCCAATTCGGTCAAGGAATTACAAAAGACAATATCATCTTCTCAAACAGCGGTGATGATTTAATTATTTCATTTACTGATACAGCTGATTCAATTAGAATTACTCCTCAACAGATTGAAAACTTCATCTTCGCCGATGGCTCCGGCTATACATCAAATGAAGTTTTAGATATAGCTTCAAGGAGTGTTTTCGGAACCCAAAACCAGGATACTTTAATCGGAACTGAATCCGATAACTATATTTACGGACAAGCAGGTAATGATAGCATTTCAGCTGGAGCTGGCAACGACACAATCTACGGCGGCGATGGTAACGATTCAATAAGCCCTTCAGCCGGAAATGATTTCATCTATGGCGGTGACGGTAACGACTTGATCTGGCAAAGCTTTGATGATTACATTGCTTATAGCCTTGTGGACGGCGGTGCCGGTAACGATACCATTTACACTTCACAAGGAAATGATACAGTCTACGGAGGCGCCGGCGATGACTACATAAATGATGGCGGCGGTGATAATAACTACTTCTACGGAGGTACCGGAAACGATTTAATCTTCGGCTCCTCAGTTGCAAAAAATAATAACTATTTCTTTAATATAGGCGACGGAAACGACGCAATCTCCAACCCTATCAGTAGCATAGGAACCGTCTTCTTCGGCGAAGGAATATCAAAAAATAACATTAAATTCGTTGAAGATGGTACAAGCATAATCGCTAAACTTACAGATTCCAACGATTCCTTAAAATTGGCAAGCCAATTGTACGGCAACAGAATCCGTAACCTCATATTCGCCGACGGAACATCCTACACAGCCGCCGAAATAAAAGCCTTAATTGAAATTGACGGAACAACAGACAATGATTCCTTAAAAGGCTCAATTTACGCCGAAACACTCTATGGATACGCCGGCGATGACACAATTAATGCAGGAAACGGCAACGATACCCTCATCGGGGGAGTTGGAACAGATTCGCTCTTGGGCGGAGCAGGCAACGATTTCTACTCCTTCTCCTCCGGCGATGGTGATGATGTAATATCAGATTCATCCGGAGTCGACACTTTAACCCTTGATTCAACAGTAAACAAAAGCGATGTAGCAATGTATATGGACTCAAATAATAATTTGATAATCGATTACGGAAGTACAGGCGGTCAGGATGTCGTCAATATTCAAAATCAATTAACAAACACAATTGAACAAGTTCAATTAGGCGACGGAGAGTACATGACGTCAACAGAAATTAACAGTTTAATTCAAAACATGGCAGCATATGCGGCGAATAACAGTATAGAATTCACTGGCATAAGCGATGTGAAAGATAACCAAGATTTGATGACCATGGTCGCAAGTGCCTGGCATAGTTAAAGAGATATAGAGGTAAAGTGAAAAGAATAAAGAGGCTTGATTGCTTAAGCAATCACGCCTTTAGGAATAATAAAAAATTAGCCAATTATTAGTATTTTAATTGATTTTAATCGGCTTTATTTCCCTGATATTAAAAATAAACTCCCTGTTAATTTTTTAGGGAATTGGGGGCTTGACAATTTTTATTTTTAAATTTTTGTGCTTATATATAAAAAGTTATAAAAAGGAACGAAGTATGAATATTTTATTTTTACATAGAAATTTTCCAGCTCAGTTTAGACATATTTCTGCTGCACTGGCTAATGATTCTGGCAATAATGTTGTTTTTATTACAAATAACAACAAATTGCAACTGCCAAATATCAGAAAGGTTTATTACAAGCTAAAAAGAGAAGTCCCTAAAAACTGCCACAGATATTTAAGGTTCTATGAAGAATCAATCATTCATGCGCAGGCTACCGCTGAGGCTGCATTGGCACTAAAAAATCAGGGGTTTAAACCTGATGTAATCTATGGTCATACTTGGGGGCAAACAATGTTTATGAAAGATATTTTTCCGGATGTTCCTTTGCTTTGTTATTTTGAATGGTTTTACAATGCGGAGGGATCCGATGTGGATTTCGCAAATAAAAACTTAAATATAGATGAAAGAGCAAAATTAAGATGTAAAAATTCTCACTTATATGTTGATTTGGATATATGCGATGCAGGTATATGCCCTACTAAATGGCAGAGAAGTCAGTTTCCAAAGAAATTTCATAGTAAAATAAAAGTCATACACGATGGCGTGGACACTGATTTTTGTACACCAAATAAAGATGCTAAATTTTTAATCAAAGATAAAAACATTGAACTAACAGCAAAAGATGAAGTTATAACCTATGCTACAAGAGGGATGGAAGCTTATAGAGGTTTTCCTGAATTTATGAAAGCTGCAGAAAAGCTTCTCAAAAAACGTCCGAATCTTCAAATAATAATCGGCGGAGAAGATAGAATATGTTATGGACCACAGCTTGCCAATACAACTTATAAAACAATGATGCTGAAACAGTTGGATTTAGATATGAATAGAATCCATTTTGTCGGAGGATTACCGTTTAATGAATATATTAAATTATTACAAATAACTTCAGCTCATGTTTATCTTACATATCCATTTGTACTTTCTTGGTCATTATTGGATGCAATGGCTTGTGGTTGTCCTATTATTGCATCTGATACTCCTCCTGTTCTTGAATTTATGAAAGATAACGTAAATGGGTTATTATTTGACTTTTTTAATGTTGACGAACAGGTTGAAAAAATCGAATATGCTCTTGGTAATAAGGATAAAATTGAAAAGTTGAGACATAATGCACGAAAAACCATTGTTGATAATTATGCATTAAAAGACCTTTTACCAGAACACATTGAATATGTTAAAAAATTAGCACTGAAAAATGAGGAAAAGACTAAGGCGTTAGCTAATTAATTTTTACTTCATTACCTATAAGGCTTATAAAAGAACTCCCAAAATGTTGTATTTCAAGAAAATTAGCATTTTGTGCTGTAGGTTTATATATCCTAAATGTTTTCATAATCCCTAAAGTTGCTGAACTTTCCAATGGCGAGATAAATCCTGCATCCATATCAAGGAAATGCTCTTGACTAACCCAATTTTCCATCTGTTCTTGGGTTAAAAAATAACACCCTGAATGTGGGTTCAAAGGTCTTTGAAAAACTACATTCTGATTCAAAAATTTGCAATGAAGATGCGAAAACTCACTTACGTCTTGATACTTTTTTGTTGCACGAGGGTTAATATCTCCATCAACGTAGGCTTTTAAAACTTTTCCTCTGGACGATGTTTCATATCGGTTGGGCTGTAATAGGTTTATGCTTTGCGTTCCTTTATTGAACCAATTTAGTTTTTCAAAAAAGAGGGAGTCATTAATGATTAAATCATCTTCTATAAAGCAGTAATAATCGTATTTGCCGAGATTTTCTTTTAATATTTTTTGGCATTTAAAGCCGAGCATTTTTGGATTTTCTAATTCTGAATTATGCTGTGTGTAGAAATTTTGAGGGAGGTTAAGGTGTTCTAGGACATGTTTTTGATTAGCTGTGCAAATAACAATGTCAATTTCGTGTGTGGAATTTTGATTAACAAGAACGGTGTTTTTGTCCTTTATGTTAATTATACACTGTGAATTACCGAACAATGTATACAGATTAAATAAGCAAGATGAAAGGGCTCTAATTCTTGGCGTTGGGTCTTTTCGCCCCGAACCATGTTTATCATTATTTGCATTGTAATAATGCGGTATAGTTATAAGGATTTTCATAGATAGAAATTAGCACAAAATATTTCATTGAG
This sequence comes from uncultured bacterium, assembly GCA_963839525.1. Taxonomy (GTDB): domain Bacteria; phylum Cyanobacteriota; class Vampirovibrionia; order Gastranaerophilales; family Gastranaerophilaceae; genus CAWIVJ01. The sequence continues at coordinate 6,004 of CAWIVJ010000019.1, forward strand.
CAATATTAATATTTGTTAAATTAGTCTCAAAATATGGATGCCGTAAGCATTGACTTTGAACGTACTTTAGTACATATTACCCAGTTGGGTATATTTACTTTTTATATTTCCATAATAAACTTGAATAAAGATTGGAATTTTGTATCTAAACTTATGTTTTAGGGATAATTAATGGAAATACAAATTAAGAAAAGAATTATATCTTTTGCGATAATAATATTAACATTTTTTGTTTTTTTGTTACCAGCGAAAGCATTTGATTTAAATGTTTTTCAGAAAAATAATGAAGGATATTTTCAAAAGATTCATAGCGATTTTCCAGTTTATGGAAATGCTGTTAAATTAAAAGACGGTAGAGTATTAATAACCGGTGGACAAAAAGATATTGAAAAACATACGCTGGGAGGCAAAGTAAAGCCTATCCTTGAAGCGGAAATTTTTGATCCTATTATTAAAAAATCTAAATTAATTAGTCGAATGAATTATCCAAAAATTGTTCATGATACTTTACCTCTAAATGATCCCAAGCAGCATCGTTAGGATTTATAAATACATAATCAAGTTTTGGATGTTTGTGTTCTTTTAATTTTAGCGGTTCGTCCATCAATTTTTTATAAATAGGAATCTTTCTTGTTTTGCCTGATTTTGTTTCAAGCAGTTCTTATAATTAAAGCTGCTTAAAGAGATTTAAGTAAAGATTAATAAAAGCGAGTGCTGAATTGTATTTGTGCTTAAAATTCATTATATAATTTACTTACATTGACAATTTCTACTTAAACGTTATAAAATAAAAATTATGGCTATAGTATATTTATGTTTAGGTTCAAATAAGGGAGATAGAGTTGGCTATATTCAACAAGCAACAAGTCTTTTAAGTGCAGTCAAAGATACTAAGATAATAATGACGTCTTCTTTATACGAAACTCAACCATGGCTTGGAAAAGAAACAACATGGTTTGTTAACGCGGTTATTGAAATCAAAACATCTCTTCCTGCTCAAGAATTATTGGCAGAATGTTTAAGAATTGAAAAACAATTAGGGAGAAGCAGAGAAAAAGAAGAACGATTCGGTGATAGAACAATTGACATTGATATTCTTTTTTATGATAAAGAAATTATAGAAGAAGGAAACTTACAAATCCCTCACAAGTACTTATACCAGCGAGCTTTTGTGCTTGTTCCGTTTTTGGAAATTAATCCCGATTTTGTCCATCCTGAGCTTAACAAAAGTATTGCGGAGCTTTATGAAGAACTTGAAAATCCTGAAATGGTTTACCTTTACGGAACAAGAATAGATGGACTTTAATAAAAAATCAGTTGCAATAATAGGTTCAGGACCTGCAGGATGCATGTGCGCTTATTTTGAATCCAAGAATAATAACGTTACTCTGTTTGATTTTGCACCGCCTTTACATACTTTGATTTACACGGGCGGAGGTAGGTGTAATCTGGCTTATGCAGAATACGATTTTAAAGAATTGGCGAAATTTTACCCCAGAGGCGAAAAGTTTTTATATTCGGTTTTTTCAAAATTTTCTACCATTGATACAATTAATTTTTTTAAAGAAATAGGTGTGGAAACTTACGTACAAGATGATTTAAGGATTTTCCCAATTTCAAACAGCGCAAAAGATATCAAAGAAAAGTTTTTAAAAAGTCTTACGGATTGCAAGTTCAAAAAAGAAAGGGTTTTAAAAGTTAAGTCTTTAGCTGAAAGTCATGATAAACTCGTTTCAGCATCTAACAAAATTGCGCTCACCGAAAAGATCCCGAAACAAGTTCGTGATGACGAAAATAAGAAAGATAATTATAGATTTTTACTGAAAACCGGTAAAAACAGTTATACTTTCGATAAAATTGTAATTGCGACAGGCGGTCATTCCGGTTTTTCTCTCGCCGAAAATTTTGGACACAGAATCATTACGCCTAAACCCGCTTTAACAGGTTTAATTACAGCTGAAAATTTTAAACCGATTCAAGGAATCAGCTTAAAAAACATTAAAGCGGAAATTTTTTTCTTTGGAAAAAAATTTCCGCTTGTCCAAGACGACATGATTTTTACACATGAAGGAATTTCAGGTCCTTTAGCTTATAAGATTTCTTCAATTTGTGCAAGATTGGGTTACAACAAGGAAAATCCTATTAAAATTAAGCTAAATTTATTACAAAAAGAAATTAATTTACAGGATATGTTAAATTCTAACCCAAAGAAAACTGTTAAGAATTTAATCTCGGAATTTATTCCGAAATCTTTGGCTGATTATATTCTAAAAACAAATCAAATTAATTCGGATTTAAAATGTTACGAAGTCAACGGAGTAACACGTGATTTAATACTAAAAAATTTAAAAGAGTTCCAAATTAACGTAATATCACCGGCAAAAGAAGGGGAAATTGTTACATCAGGAGGGGTTTGTTTAGATGAAATAAATCCAAAAACAATGCAGTCAAAATTAGTTGAAGGTCTTTTCTTTTGTGGGGAAGTAATTGATGTAGACGGATTTTGCGGAGGGTTTAACCTGCAAAATTGCTGGTCAACAGGATTTGTTGCGGGAGGATGTTTATAAATAAGCTTGTTATGAATCACCGCCCGATGTAACTTCTGAGCATACGCCGTCTGCTTCATTATAGGTAGCACCGACACTTTCACAATACTTCGTCATTGCATTTTCAGCAGATTTGTTTACTGCAGTATCAGCTTGATTTCCAATTTTATTTATTGACGTACTAAATTTCCCTAATATTGTAACAGCAACAACAGCTACCAGTGCTAAAATTAAACCGTATTCAATAAGAGATTGAGCTTTCTTTTTCATGTTTTTCCTTCAACCTTTTTTATTTGTAATTACGCTTAGTATTATACCACTTATTTTTTAATAAATCAACTTTCTTTCTTTTTGTAATAAAAAAAATATTGTTGTCGAATAAGTATAACCCTCTTGAAAATTAAGGATTATTGGAGTAAATTAGTATTTATTATGATTAAACTTGAAAATGTAAGAAAAAATTATAATTCTTTTCGTGTTCTAAACAATATTTCTTTTTCTGTTAATAATGGCGAAATTATAGCTCTTATAGGTCCATCCGGGTGCGGAAAAACCACTTTGCTTAAATGTATTAACGGGCTTGAAAAAATTAATGGAGGGAAAATTATAGTTGATAATCAGGATATTACGGCTAAAAATCTTGATTTATCGAAATTAAGGCAAAAAGTTGGTATTGTTTTCCAACAGTTTAATTTATTTCCCCATATGACTGTTAAACAAAATATTATGCTTGCTCCTTTAAAAGTAAAGAAAATGAAAAAAAATGACGCGGAAACTCTGACCATGATATTGCTGGAAAAGGTTGGACTTTTAAATAAAATGGATTGTTATCCAAGCGAACTTTCCGGGGGACAGGCACAAAGGGTTGCTATCGCCAGAACCCTTGCAATGAAACCTTCCGCAATACTTTTTGATGAACCTACAAGTGCCCTTGATCCTTATATGAAAAAAGAAGTACTTGACGTTATAAAAAAATTAAAAGATGATAAAATAATAATTATTATAGTTACGCACGAGATGAAATTTGCACGGGAAATCGCGGATAAAGTAATTTTCTTGCATAACGGACAAATAATTGAGAATGATACGCCTGAAAAAGTTTTCAATCAATCTAAAAATCAGATAGTAAAAGATTTTTTTAACAGTCTAAGTGAGGAATAATATGAAAAATAAAACATTAAGTATTTTAGCAGTAAGCTTCTTAGTTTTACTTGCGGGATGCAATAAAAAGGAACAAAACATTGATACTTTAGATAAAATAATGCAACGTGATAAAATTATTGTCGGCACTAAATTTGATACAAAACCTTTCGGATATATTAATGAAAAACAAGAATTAGTCGGATATGATGTAGATTTAGCGAAGTATATTGCAAAATCTATTTTAGGAGATGAAAATAAAATAGAATTCAAACAGGTTACACCGTCAAACCGTATTTTAGCATTGAACTCAAATCAGGTGGACATGATTATAGCTACAATGACAATAACTCCGCAAAGACAAGAAGTAGTTAATTTTTCAATCCCTTATTACATGGCAGGACAGGCTGTCTTAGTTCCAAAATCAGGTAAAATCAATTCCATTACCGATTTAAACGGTAAAAAAGTCATAATCATATTCGGCTCAACCTCAGAAAAAAATCTTAGAGCAATTGCTCCCGGTGCAAGTATTATCGGCTTTAAAACTTACACAAGCGGGTACAGTGCTCTCAAGCAGGGGCGTGCCGATGCAATGACTTCGGATGATACAATATTAATAGGCTTTGCGATTGCTGATAATTCACTTAAAATCCTGCAAACAAGATTTACAAAAGAGCCTTACGGAATTGGATTTAAAAAAAGTGCAACATCTAAAAAATTAGAAAATAAAGTTAACTATATTCTTAGAGAAATGGAAAGAACAGGCGAATTAAGAAAACTTAAAGCTAAATGGATTAAATATTAATGTATAGTATTGATTTTTCAATTTTGTCAGATAACTATAAAGCTATATTACACGGCATTTATATTACGATTTTTATATCAATATTATCATCGTTTTTTGCTTTTTGCATTGGAAGTTTTTTTGTTTACTTAAGAACAAGTCCGACAAAAATTATTCAAAAAATTACGGAATTTTTTGTTAACTGCGTAAGAAATACTCCTCTTTTGATTGTAATATATTTATTTTATAAAGGACTTCCGTCAATAGGGATTATTTTTTCAGCAATAACCTGCGGTATAATGGCTCTCAGTCTTTATACAGCTGCTTATATTTCAGATGCACTTCTATCCGGTATAAATGCTGTTCCGCAAGAACATTTTCAAGCTTCAAAAGCTTTAGGCTTAACCCGCAGGCAGTCTTTTTTATATATTATTTATCCTCAGGCACTAAGATATTCGATCTTTATTTTGGGAAGCCAATTTATGAATTTAATAAAAAATTCTTCTCTTGTAAGTTTTATAGCAGTAACAGATATATTTTATGTTGTATATAAAGGAATTTCCGACAGTTATAGAATTTATGAATATTTCATTCTGGCAATAATTCTATATTGCTCTTTAACAGGCTTTGCTTTGTTAATAACAAACATTTTACAAAGAAAGTATAAAATTCCATCTTCAGAGGTGCGGGCATGAGTTTTGAAGTGATTTCAGATAATTTTCCTTTTTTAATGCATGGGCTTTCTATTACATTGAAAGTCGCTTTCATATCAATAATTTTTAGTATGTTATTAGGAACAATTTTGGGAATTTTAAGATATTTTAAATTACCTTTATTAAGTAATATTATCGGCTTATTTATTGATATAACACGCTCTATCCCTTTAATTTTATATATCATATTTGTTCATTTCAGTATTTCTCCTTATTTGTATGCTAATATAAAATTTTCAAAATACGTCGGTATAGATTCTTTAGAAATGTTTTCTGCTGTTCTCGCTATCGTTATTTTTACTTCAGCATATATAGCAGAAATTGTGAGAAGCGGATTTAAAAGTATAGAAAAAGAACAAATTTTGGCAGCTAAATCTTTAGCTTTGAATAATTACCAAACAATGGAATATATAATATTGCCTCAGGCTCTCTCAAGAATGAAACCGGCATTATGTGCTCAATTTATAACTCTTATAAAAGATACGTCATTAGCTTCGGCTATAGGTTTGATAGAACTGACAAGGGCTGCTGAAATAGTTTATGAAAGTTCATTACATGAGTTTCAAGTATTGTTATTTGTTGCACTACTGTACATTTCCATAAATTTTTCAATGCAAAAATTTGTTTGTTCACAAAAAGAATATTAGCTTAAGTAAATAGCTTGAAATAACTTAATGTTACTTATTTACAATCTATTGACTTTTAAAAAAAACTTTGTTAGTATTTACTTAATTGAAGAGGCTATTTTTTTAGCTTAAGGGATTATTTATCAACATGATTAATTTAAATTTAGATATAATTGAAAGGCAGAATATAGCATGATAAAAAGATTTGGGTTTACTTTGGCAGAGGTATTAATTACATTAGGCATTATAGGAGTAGTTGCTGCTATGACTATTCCTACACTTGTAAGCCAAACCGGTCAGGCCGAATTTAAAACCGGACTTAAAAAAGCTGTTTCTGTTCTTAATCAAGCTATTACAATGAATGTTGCTTTAGATAATACTGATTTTAGCGGTTTAACAGACGGAGACGCTGATGCTGAAGGTTCTATTTATCACATGTTTACAACAAGAATGAATGTTGTTGAAGGTATTACCGGAGCAACTACTGCCATGGGTGCAACAGCAATTTTTAATGTGCCAGGTAATTATACATTATTTTTTAATGACGGTATGGCTATAACATTTCCTCAAGACGCTGCATCATGCACTGAAACAAGCAAATGTGACTTAGTCGTTGATGTAAATGGCAGAAGAAGACCTAATACATTATCACAAGCAACTGCCGATAACACGACTGCTATAGGGGATCAATTCCAGTTAGAGTTTTTTGATCAGCGCGTAGAACCGGCTGATGATTTCGCAAAATATCTTTTATATAATTAAGCTTATCTGAACTGAATTTTTATATAATCTTATTCTACTCTTCATCAAGACTTAGAACAGCCATAAATGCTTCTTGGGGTACTTCTACGCGCCCTACGGATTTCATACGTTTTTTACCTTTTTTCTGCTTTTCAAGTAATTTTCTTTTTCTTGAAATATCTCCACCGTAGCATTTATCTAAAACGTTTTTTCGCATAGCTTTTATATTTGTTCTTGCAATTATTTTTCCGCCCACAGCCGCCTGAACAGGTACTTCAAAAAGCTGGCGGGGAATTATGGTTTTTAATTTTTCCGTTAATTTTTGACCTATGTAAAAAGCACTATCTTTATGGCATATAACAGAAAGAGCATCTACAACTTCTCCGGCTAGCATAATATCGAGCTTAACCAAATCAGAACGTTTGTAATCATAAAATTCATAATCCATGCTTGCATAGCCCTTTGTACGAGATTTTAACTGATCATAAAAATCTGTAATAACTTCACTTAAAGGAATATGGTATTCTAAATCAGCCCGAATTTTATCTATATATTTCATGTTAATAAATATTCCCCGTTTAGATTGAGCTAAATCCATTAATGTTCCTACATAATCATTTGGAGCTATTATTTGAACTTTAACATATGGTTCTTCAATATAATCACGATATTGAGATGCCGGAAGATTCGCAGGATTGTCTATTTCAACTATCTCTCCGTTTGTTTTATGAACACGGTAAACAACAGATGGGGCTGTGGTTACCAGCGGTAAATTATATTCACGTTCCAATCTTTCTTGAGCTATTTCCATGTGAAGCATGCCTAAAAATCCGCACCTGAACCCAAATCCTAAAGCACTTGAAGTTTCCGGCTCAAAAGTAATACTGCTGTCACTGAGTTTTAATTTTTCAAGTGCATCTTTTAAATCATGATAATCTTCATTATCAACAGGATAAAGCCCTGAAAAAACCATTGGAAGAGCTTCTTTGTAGCCTGCAAGCATTTCTTTAGCAGGATTATCTAAAAGTGTTATTGTATCACCTACAAATCTTGTAATTTCTTTTATAGAACCTGCTAAATATCCTACATCACCGCAAACAAGTTCATTAACCTGAACCCTGCTTGGTGTCAAATAACCTAGCTCAACAACTTCGTAATTTTTTCCGGATGCCATAAATTTAACATTGTCTCCCAGCTTAATTTTTCCATCCATAATTTTAAAAAAGCATAAAGTTCCAAGATATTGATCATAAGAACTATCAAAAACCAACGCCCTAAGAGGCTTTTCAGTTGTATCAACAGGAGGCGGAATAAGTTCTACTATTGACTCTAAAACATCTTCAATTCCTATTCCCGCTTTTGCACTGACAGGAATAGCCAGACTTGCATCAATACCAAGCATTTCTTCTATTTCTTTTTTAACTCTTTCAACGTCTGCAGAAGGAAGATCTATTTTATTAATTACAGGAATAATTTCTAAATTTTGCTCAATGGCAAGATAAACATTTGCCAAAGTTTGCGCTTCAACACCTTGAGTTGCATCTACAATAAGCAACGCGCCTTCACATGCTGCCAGTGAGCGTGAAACTTCATAAGAAAAATCAACGTGTCCCGGTGTATCAATTAAATTAAGAATGAATTCTTTTCCGTTCTTTGCTTTGTAATTCATTCTAGCTGCGTTTAATTTAATTGTAATCCCCCGCTCACGTTCAATATCCATGGTATCTAAAAGCTGATTTTGCATATCGCGTTGAGCGATTGTACCCGTAAATTCAAGCAAACGGTCAGCTAATGTTGATTTTCCATGATCAATATGTGCTATTATACAAAAATTCCGTACATTTTCTCTATATTTCATATTTTTTATTATACTATAAAAAGTTAATGTAACAAAGTATTGAGCCATGTGCATTATTCAATCATAAATAGTATAATTAAAAATATGGAAAAATTTAAAATTGCAATTGGCTCAGATCATGCCGGATTCAAATTAAAACAAAAAATAATCGAATACTTAAAATTCAATGGTTTTGAATATGAAGATTTTGGAACTTTTTCACAAGAATCTTGTGATTATCCTAAATTTGGCAAAAAAGTTGCTATTGAGGTATCTAAAGGTAATTTTGACAGAGGAATTTTGGTTTGTGGCTCCGGCATAGGAATGTCAATGATGGCAAATAAAATAAAAGGCATAAGAGCAGCTCTTTGCTGGAGTATTCCTACAGCAATATCTTCAAGGACTCATAATGATTCAAATGTTTTGTGTCTTGGTGAACGACAAACAGATTATAAATTAGCTCTTGAAATAGTTGATAAATGGCTTAAAACAGATTTTGAAGGCGGAAGACATAAAAATAGAATTGACATGTTAGAGGAATAGATGGAAAACATAACATCCGAAAAGTTGGCAAGCGTAATTGCCCGAATACTGGACGATAAGTTGGGTAAAGATATTTCAATACTAAACATAAGTAACGTTTCAGTGTTGGCAGATTATTTTGTAATTTGTTCTGCTGACACTTCAACTCAAGTAAGAGCCTTAACATCTTATGTGAAAGAAAAAATAAAAAATTTGTTTGAAAGATTACCCAACGGACAAGAAAATGACTTAAAAAATCGGTGGAATTTATTAGATTACGGCGATGTTGTTGTTCATATTTTGCATAGAGAAGAACGTGAAACTTATGCCATTGAAAAATTCTGGAATCATGCATTCAAAGTTCCTGAGGAAAAGTGGAAAAAAGAATCCGAAGAATATTCAGAATATATGTAAAAGGTAAAGAGTGAAGAGCGAAGAGAAAATAATTATAAAATTTAACGGCGGACTTGGTAACCAAATGTTTCAATGGGCGTTTGGAAGTGCCCTTGAAAAAAAAACAGGCGTTAAAGTTTTTTTTGATATGTCTTTTTTTGAAAAAAAATACGCAAGACCTTATGAGTTGAATATTTTTAACTTAGACATAAAATTCATTAAAAACCTTTGGCTTAAATTAAAACTAAAAATTATCTGGAAGCTCAGAAAAAAACTTCATAACAAAAAATTCCTTGGTTTAAGTTTTTATTCAGAACCGCATTTCGAATTTGACGAAAATCTTTTTAAAGTTAAGCCTAATACGTATATTGAAGGTTTTTTCCAGAGCGAAAAATATTTTAAAGATATAGGAACTGAAATTCGCGCCGATTTTCAGTTTAAAAATTTACCCGATGAAGAAAATCAAAAACTTATTGAGAAAATTGGTACGACAAATTCAATTTCTCTGCATATCCGAAGATGTGATTACGTAAAGAAAAAGCGGTACAAAAATCTTTACGCCAAATGCACTTTAGACTATTACAAAAGAGGTGTTGAGTACATTGAGGGTAAATATAATAATCCTACACTGTTTATTTTCTCGGATGATATTAACTGGGTAATGGAAAATCTAAATTTACCGTATGAAAGTGTTTATGTTTCACATAATACAGGAAATAAAAGCTACGAAGATATGCGGTTAATGAGCTTATGCAAACACAATATAATTGCAAACAGTTCTTTCTCCTGGTGGGGTGCCTGGCTTAACGATAATAAAGAAAAAATTGTAATCGCACCGCAAAAATGGTTTTATGATGAGAAAATTTTTCAGGAAGACGTAATTCCTCAAAATTGGGTAAAATTAGAAAACTAATCAATATAAGCGCTAAAGTAAATTGGGATTTCCAGCCCAACAATTTAAAAAATGAAATTAAAAGGTGCCGTAAACAATACTTGCTTAGCGATTCTGGATTGTTTCGGCTAGTGCCTCGCAATAACAGGAAATAGGCGGAGGTCGGGCATACTTACCCAGGAACAAAAAGGCTTTATGTAACATTTTGCAAAAAATTCGCTTAGTTCAGATTTGCTGTTAAAATGTAAGAGTAGGGGTGTTTTTAGATTCCCTTATGTTGAGTAGAGGATTATCGTGGCAAAGATTTTATTTGTTTCCAAAAATGAAAAGAAAGGAAAGCAATTTCAGGAGGTTTTACAGAAAAATTCTCATGAGTTTTTGTACTCTGATACTCAAATTATGACTATTGATATTTTAAAAACCCAATTACCTGACATTGTTATTTTAGATACAGAGATTAAAGGTTTTGACTTAAAAACCGTTAGCAATAAAATTAAGTCTTTTGAGAATGTTTTAACTATTTTACTTACCAAAGGAGGCAAAATTGAACCGGAAGTTTTAAAAAATGCCAATGCTTTTTTACATGAGCCTGTTTCAAGTACAATTTTAATTTCGACAATAAATGCAAACTTAAAAACAAAAAATTCACTTGACAGACTTTCTGCTTCAAATCAAGAACTTGCCAGAAGCTTATATCAATTAAATGTTTTGTATAATACAAGTTCACAATTTGCAGGTTCTTTAGACAAAGATAAACTTATCAACATAATGATAGAAGGTATGGATAAAAGTTTAAGTTTCTCTCTTGCATGTGTATTAACTTTTAATAACGACAACAAACCCATTTTAATAATACATTCCTTATATAAAATACCCGATAGATTTCTTGAAGCATTAAAATTAAGAGCTGTTTTGAATTATAAAGCGCTTTTTGAAAAAAAACAGATGCCTTTTAGTCTTGACATAGATAATTTAAAGATTGAAAAACATATTAAACATGCAATAAAAGAATATGATTTTTCTATTTTAAGAAGTGATAGTTTGTTTGCTCCAATTATTTTAAGCGAAAATTTTTTCGGATTTATAGAAATTTTTAGAGAAGCAGAATTTTCAACCGAAGATACAACTTGTTTCCAAACTCTTGCACAACAAGTATCCTTACCTTTAAAAAGTGCTTCTCTATACGAAGAAATAAAGAAAAATAACCAAAAGTTGGAAAAACTTGAACGATTAAAATCAGAATTTATTTCAATTGTTTCGCATGAATTACGAACACCTCTAACCGCTATTAGAAATTCTTTGGATATTCTTCTGAGCGGAAAAACAGGTGCTTTAACAGAAGCAATGGATAAATTTATAAAAATGGCTAAAAGAAATTCAACAAGACTTTCCGGCATTATTAATGATTTACTCGATTTATCTAAAATTGAAGCGGGAAAAATGGATTTCAAATTTGAAATAATAAAAATTGAACCGATAATTGAAGATATTAAAGCAAGTTTAGACGAAATAGCAAAAGAGAAAAATATTACTCTTTCTACTCAAATTAAAGATAATTTTACAGATATTTACGCAGATTACAGAAGACTGGAACAAGTTTTGACAAATTTAGTTTCAAATGCTATAAAATTTACTTCTGAGGGCGGCAAAATCGATATAAGAACACAGGTAATTGATGCAAAAGATATAAATCCTGTTGAAATTTTTAATGAAGAATTAGAAAAATTAAAGGGGAAATATTTACAAGTTTGTGTAAAAGATAACGGTATAGGTATTTCTCCTAAACATCTGGCACATGTTTTTGATAAATTTGCACAGATTGAAAATTCTCTTTCACGTAATGTTGGAGGCTCTGGATTAGGTCTTCCTATTGCAAAGCAACTTTTAGATGCTCATAACGGGGTAATTTGGTGTAACAGTAAGCCGGAAAAAGGTTCTTCTTTTTACTTTATAATACCTGTTACAAGTGAAAAAACAAATTTTTTAATCAACTTAAAACAAATTTTACAAAAAGTTAAAATTAATAATTCATCACTTGCAGTTATAAAAATAAAAGCAGAAAATAAGTTGATGGAAAATCTACAGACAAATTTAATTAATGCAAATTATCTTAACAATTCACTTAAGGAATTTGATGGTAAATTTACAAATTTAACTATGATAATTCCAGATGGTGACAAGTTTTCAGCAAATTTCTTGAAAAAGAAAATTCAAAGCTACTTGAAGGAGCAGAGAAAAATTCCTGAAAAACATGCTATAATGTATTCATATGGAGTGTATCCTGATGATGCGCTTGATGATTTTGAATTAATTAAAAAAGTTGAGGAGTTTACACAAAAAATTTAAAAAGATGGGATTGCTATCCCCTCGGGGAGTAAAGGGTAGAAATATGAAGAGAATCTTAATAGTAGACGATGAACAGGATATTGTAGAAAGTTTAAAATTCGTCCTTGAGTCCTCAGGATTTGAATGCTATTGTGCCTACAACGGAGAAGACGGCTTAAATCTGGCGAGAGAAATTGAGCCTGATTTAATAATCCTTGATGTTATGATGCCGAAAATTAATGGATTTAAAATTTGCAGGCTTTTAAAATATGATGTAAAGTACAAAAACATCCCTATTTTAATGGTGACAGCACGTTCTCAAACAGAAGATAAGTTAATAGGTGAAGAAACGGGTGTTGATGAATATATAACAAAACCTTTTGACCTTAACGAAATTGTTAAAAAGGTCGAAGATCATTTAAAAGTAAAAAGTGAGAAGTGAAGAGTGCAAAGAGAAAAATACTCTTCACTTTTTGCTAAGACAAAAGATTTGATGGTATAAAAATTGGAACAACTGGTAACCAACAAGACTTTAGAAAAATTAAAATATGACCTTGTAAGGGATTCACTGGTCGAGTATGAAACTGTGGAAAAAGCACAGGAACTTGCCAATGCTCAAAATATTAATATCGGTCAAGCTCTTATTAATTCAGGGTTTTTAAGTGAAGAGACTTTGCTTAAATTTCTTGAAGCAAAATTACACATTCCTTATGTTAACCTTGAAGATTATACACTTGATAAAAATTGTCTTAAGTATATAAATTTTGCGGATGCCCAACGATTTAAAATAATTCCTCTGTTTAAAATAGAGGATGTTTTAACAGTTGCAATGGCAGATCCTTTAGATTTGTTTGCTATAGATAAAATTGTTGAAACCGCAGGATATGCTATTGAACCTGTAATTTCTTCAGAATCAAATATTTTGAAAAAGATTGACGAATATTATAAAACCGATAATACAGTTGGGGAGATTTTTACTGATAACCGTGCCTTTGATTATGACTGGAGAGAAGAGCTTCACAAAGATGATTTGAGCGAAGAACATATTCAGAAAGTTATTCGTGCAATTTTAAAACAAGCAATTTTAGAAAATGTTCATGAAGTTTATTTTGAATATATGGAAAATGGTCTTGGTGTTAATTTCAAAAAGAATTCTGAAGTCGTAGACCGTGGCTATATACCTTCCATTTTAACCTCTTCTTTTATTTCAAAACTAAAGTCTCTTTCAAACCTTGATCCTTCTGTCAGTGAAGTTCCGCAACTTGGAAAACTATGCTTTAAGGTTGATGAAACAACTTTAATTGCAAGTATTTCAGCGTTTCCGACTATTTTAGGTGAAAGAATTTCTCTAAAAATTTATAAGCCGCCAAAAAAATTAGACAAAATAATATCTAATAAAATTATGGTTAATAATATTAAGAATGCTCTTGAAACTCCAGGCATAATTTTAGTTTGCGGTTCTTCTCTAAGCGGGAAAACACACATTATTTATTCCCTTTTGCTTGAAATCGCAAACAGTCCTAAAAATATTATGACAATAGAATCTATTGCTAAGTATAATTTAGAAAATGTAAATCAATGCGAAATGAATGAAAATATAGGATTTAACCTTGACAAAGCACTTAGGTTCATTGAATTTCAGTCTCCCGATATCATTTATTTAGAAGGAGTTAAAACAAAAGAGGCGTTTGATTATTTTTCAAGCCTTGTTTTTAAAGATAAAATTGTTATTACAGAGTTTTTGGCAAATAATATGGCAGATTTACGTAAAAAACTTGCTTTTGCCGAGTTTGAAATGTTTAAATCTCTCATTTCTTGTATGATTTTTATTCATTCTGCAGATAGTGTTGAAGTTTTTGAAAAAGCAACCGTGCAAAAATATTTAGCCTAATAAATTAATTTTCTATCTTAACGATTGTACAGCTTGCGTTACGTCACTATGTCCGTAAATATAATTCCCTGCTACAAGAGAATTTGCACCAAGCGATGTACAAACATGACCGGTAACATTATTTATGCCTCCATCAACTTGAATTATTAAATCCTCAGAAGCTTGCTGTTTTATTTCAGTAATTTTTTGAGCACAGCCATGCATAAATGATTGACCTCCAAAACCCGGCTCTACAGTCATCACCAAAATCAAATCAAAATAGGGCAAAAAATCAAAAATTTCCTGAGCTGAAGTCTTTGGTTTTATTGAAAGCCCTGCTTTCGCTCCAGAACTTCTAATTTTAGCAGCTATGTCCATAACTTTATCATATGCAGCTTCATAATGGAAAGTTATAATATCAGCACCGGCATCTCTAAAAGCATCAATATATTTTTCTGGGTTTTCTATCATCAAATGAACATCAAGAGGCAAAGAGGTAATTTTTTTAATTGCTTTTACAACGGGAACACCAATTGTAATATTCGGAACAAAATGTCCATCCATCACATCAATATGGAGCCAATCTGCACCTGCTTCTTCAACAAGTTTTATGTCTCTCTCCAAATTTACAAAATCTGCTGATAATATTGATGGTGATATTATTACGCTCATTTTCTTTCCTTGCTTTCGCCCTTTACTATTTTATGATTCCCAGTTTTTTACATGCTTTGTAGGCACAATCTTGCTCTGCTTCTCGTTTTGTTTTTCCTTGCCCTGATTCCAGAATTTTATTATTATAAGAAACTTCCACTGTAAATATTTTATCATGCTCAGGACCTTGTTCTTCTACAATTTTATAATCAGGTGTTTTTCTGTTCAAAGCTTGAGTATATTCCTGCAGAACGGCTTTTGCATTAAATTTTTCAAAATTTTCATCAACATTTTTAATAAAAGGAGTAAATACTTCTTCCAGAAAGACAGCTATTTCTTTATTCTTGTCATGTAAATAATAAGCTCCCAAAACTGCTTCAAAAGCACAGGCAACAATTGATTTACGCTTACGTCCTCCTGTTTTTTCTTCTTGTTTTCCCAGTATAATTAATGGGTTAAATTTTATTTTTTCTGCAATTTCTGCTAAAATATTGTCTGAAATTACTATTGAACGAATTTTTGTTAAATCGCCTTCTGAATATTGAGGGAATTTTTTGTATAAAATATCAGATATACAAAGCTTCAGAACAGCGTCGCCTAAAAATTCTAATCTTTCATAATTTTCAAAGGAACTTAAGTCTTTTTCTCTAGTAAATGAACTGTGTGTTAATGCTTTTTCAAAAAGCTCAGGTTCTTCAACTTTAATTTGAAAAATACCCTCTAACTTCTTAATTCTTTCCTTAAAGTCCAATTGCATGTAAAAAAACCTTTATAAAATTAATAAAGTCTGTACTCAGTTGATTAGAAACAACAAAATATTTTAAATAGTAAAATACAACAGGAATAGTTAATACATAACTGTCGGATCTATCCAGAAATCCTCCATGTCCGGGCAAAATGCTTCCCGAGTCCTTAACTCCGGCATCACGCTTTATTAAAGATTCTGCTAAATCACCAAGTTGTGCAAACAATGTACATAAAAACCCTAAAAATAAAGAACTATAGAGTCCCAGATGAATAAAATGCCCCATAATAACGGCACCTACAATTGCACAAATTGCTCCTCCTATAGATCCTTCAACTGTTTTTTTCGGGCTTATAATAGGTGAAAGCGGATGTTTGCCAAATTTTTTCCCGAAATAATAACAACCGGTATCTGTAAGTAATATCGTTATAAATAAAAATATTACATAACCTAGCCCGTCATTTTGAATATTAAGCTTCAAAAAACCCTGATAATTATCTGCATTTAAACCTCTTACTAATAACAAGTGAAATGGGAACCATCCACCATATACAAAACCTAAAATTGTTGTAGAAACATTTGCAATATAAGGTTGACGGCCTCTAAATAATACCCATAAGAATGCGCTTATTGAGCAAATTGTAAAAGCAAGCGCAACCAGATCAAATCTGTTAAAATAACAAAGCATTGCAAAAATAGCATCAGAAAATAAAATGACCTTTAAACTAGGGTAAAAACCTTTATTTTCCAGGATTGAAACATATTCTTTAGAGCCTAAATAGACAAATATTGATATAAGTATTAAAAGAGCGATTCCACCGTATAATAAACACCAAAGTGCAATTATCCCCATAGTAAAACCGGTTAATATCCTTTTTGTGTTTTTATTTAAGCTAAAACCCATTAAACTGTTAAGACCTCTTTTTCTTTTTCCTCTACTGTTTTATCAATTAATTT
The DNA here is from genome assembly GCA_963839525.1 of uncultured bacterium. GTDB lineage: Bacteria > Cyanobacteriota > Vampirovibrionia > Gastranaerophilales > Gastranaerophilaceae > CAWIVJ01. The sequence goes on from CAWIVJ010000019.1 coordinate 22,746, forward strand.
TACGTACTTATCAGTTAATTTTTGAATTTCATCTTGATTGTCTTTTACAACATCTTCAGGAAGGTTTTCAGATTTTTCTAGTTTCTTTAATTCATCAAGCATATCTCTGCGGGCATTTCTAATAACCACTTTGGATTCTTCACCAAGTTTCTTAACATCTTTTGTGATTTCTTTTCTTCTTTCTTCCGTCAGAGGAGGGAATGCCAGTCTTATCACAACTCCATCACTATTTGGAGAAATGCCTATTTCAGCTTTAATTATCGCTTTTTCAATTTCTTTCATAATAGATTTATCATAAGGGGAAATTACAAGAGTAGTGCCATCTTGTACTGTAACTTGTGACATTTGACGAAGCTGAGTAGGTGTACCATAATAATCCACTAATACTTTATCCAGAATCATAGGGTTAGCTCGCCCTGAACGAATAGAAGCAAATTCACGCTTTAGCTGATTAATTGCTTTCTCCATTTTTTCTTCACCAAATAAAAATAATTCTTCAACTGATTCTGACATATTATCCTCCTACATAAGTTCCTATTTGTTTTGAATGTAAAATTTCTAAAATACTGCCGTTTGCTTGAAAGTCAAATACAATAATCGGAATGTTATTTTGCTTGCATAAAGCGCAAGAAGCTGTATCCATAACTTTTAAGCCGTTTTTAATTATGTCATCATATGTTATATGATCAAGTTTTTTAGCATTGGGATTTATTCTCGGGTCATCTGTATAAACACCATCTACTCCATTTTTAGCCATAAACATTGCTTGAGCATTAATTTCCGATGCTCTGAGCGCTGCTGCCGTATCAGTGGTAAAGAAAGGGTTTCCCGTTCCTGCCGCAAAAATAACAACTCTGCCTTTTTCAAGGTGTCTTATCGCTTTTAATCTGATATAAGGCTCTGATATTTGGTTCATTTGTATTGCCGATTGAACCCTGCAAGAAATTCCTATTTTTCTTAATGCACTTTGAAGCACAAGGGAATTCATAACAGTTGCAAGCATTCCTACATAATCTCCCGATGCTTGATCCAGCCCCATTCTCGCACTGTTTTTGACTCCTCTGAAAATATTTCCGCCACCTACAACAACTGCTATTTCTGCACCTTCATCATGCGCCTTTTTTATTTCATTGGCAATCATTTCAACAGGCTTTGGGTCAATCCCGAATTCTTGCTCCCCTAAAAGTGCTTCCCCGCTTATTTTTAACAAAATTCTTTTATACTTTAGTTTATTTTCCATCGGATACCTTCTCTTTTATTAATAAATAATACTTTAAAATAACTTTAATGTAAAGGTAAAATATAACTTTTCTAGAACAATGTTTATCTTTTGAGCCTACGGAAAAAGTATATCCATAATTTTGTTGCTACAGGAACAGACTTTAATTTGCTAAAATTTTTGATGATTTTGTTAAAAAAATGCAAAAATTTGATTATCCAGGCAAAGTTCATTTAAAAGCATTTGACAAGTCTTATTTAGAATAATCTGGCATGACTTTTAAAGTAACTGATTCGGAAAGTATCCCTGAATTAGAAAAAGTATTGGGAGAAGGGAAATCATCTTTTTTTATACCCCAGAATAAGGATGCCGATTCACTAATAATATCAGAATAACTCTCACTCCATAACCTTTATCAAGTCGGTAGGGTTCAATTTTTTGCACCAAAAGATTTTAATTATTTCTTTGGTTGGGGGTTGGACTTGCTTCTTGGAAGGATGGGGGCATACGAAGCATCGCAAGGTTATTCGCTTATGCGGCTCTGAAACAAGTTCAGGGTGAAGTATTTCAAGAATTAGTGCCAACACTCTCTAGAATAAATCAACTTATTTCTCTTAAATTACGTTGCATTTTCCAACAGAATTTCGGGCAGACTGCTTCACAAATTCCGCATCCGATACATTTTTCCTCAATAGAATTATAATTTTTATCTTTAGATAGAATAGCATTTTGAGGACAATTATTCACACAAATTTTACAATCAATACAATCTGTTTTATCCCAAACAGGAATATTTAATCTGCCCTTTCCTGTTGCAACAAGTTCGTAAACTTTTAAATCGTCTTCAACAAACTCACCGAAAATTCCACCTTCTACCCATTCTTTAATTCTAAAATCTTTTATTGAAAGATGATTCTCAACTTTTTTTTCTTTAGGTATAATTTTTTTCCATTGAGAAAAATCTGTAAGTTCTTTTTGTAAATTTTTCCTGTCAATTTCATTAAGAAATTCTTTAATACCTTCTTGTAAAAAATCTTTATCGTTTTTATCCAAAGGTACTACTTTTGCGCAGTCTGAAATATCCGTGTAATTTCCTCTGAAATAGATTGTTCCTCCGACCATTCCTACACATGAACGCTGTCCCAAAACAGACTCCAGATTTTCACAATCATAACCGCAAACAATAGCAATGCCGCCTCCCATAAATTCAAAACTGAATGAACCTGTGTTCTTTAATACCCAAAATTGCGGCGGATTGAATCTCGGGTAATGTTTCATCAGAGCACCGGAACGAGTGCCGGTACGTCCTGCTATATAAATTTTACCGCTTGCCGCACAATGTGCTGTAGTATCGCCGCCATCTCCTTTTATAACTATTTCAGCACCTGAATTTAACCATCCTACATCGGCAGGAGCAGAACCTTCAACAATAATCTTTGTTCCGCTCATTGCCATCCCGCCAAGTCTTTGACCGGGATTTTTAACTTTAAAAAAAAGATTATTTGAAGATTTTGACCAGACAGAACCGCCTATATTGTGTTGTCCGCAGGCTTCAATTTCAAACTCATTATAGCCTTCATCAATTTTTTGATAAATTAGCTGTAAAAGTTCTTGCGTAGACATTCTGTTATTATTTTTCAGAGTTTTTATTTTAACTGTTTTTTTCATTTTCACCTGACGTAATTTAACATATATGCTGAATATCAAGTCTTGTTGATATATTTTTATCCACTGTAACAAGCGCATCGGATCTTCCTACAGGAAGTGAAGAATTACCGACCGGAGCCATAAGCTTTTTAAGCTCAATATCTGTTGCCAAAAAGTAGTTCACAAGTTTTTGGGCAACTTCATCAATATCCAGTCTTTTAGTTAGGCAAATATCTTGCGTAGCAATACCCGAAGGACATAAGCCACTGTTACAAGCATTACACTTTCCGGTATCATTTCCAATACACCCAGCTATTTCAAGAAGCAATCTTCCTGTAAAAACACCGTTTGCTCCAAGGCAAATCAACTTAAATGCATCCGCTGCCAAGCTTCCGCTTTTTCCAATACCTCCTCCTGCAAAAAGAGGTATTTCACCCTGCCTTCCCTGATGCACTGCCGCAAGGAAACAATCCCTGACCTTTGACACTATCGGGTGCCCGGTATGATCTAATGAAATTTGATAAGCAGCACCTGTTCCGGCAGCTAAACCGTCAATAAAAAAACCGCCAACAATATTATAAGGATCACGTAAAAGATTATTATATACCGAAACATTTGTTGCAGAAGCAGCAACTTTTATTGCAACCGGAACTTTAAATTTGAAAGCAGAGTTCATTGATAAAAACATTTTTTGAACGCTTTCCTCAATAGAATATAACCCCTGATGAGTTGGAGGACTGAATAAATCAGCCTTGGGTACACCTCTGATTTCCTGGACAAAACGTGCGACTTTATTTGCCATCAAAAGCCCCCCGTCACCAGGCTTTGCGCCCTGCCCGATTTTTATTACTATTCCGGAAGGGTCTTCAACCATTTCAGGCATAGCCTGAATTATTCTGTTCCATCCAAAATGACCTGATGCTATTTGCAAAATCATATATTTAATATATCTTGACTTTAAAAGCCTTACCGGGACTCCACCTTCACCGCTGCACATTCTTACAGGAATACCCATAACTTCATTCAAATATGCGGTTGCTATCGCCATGGCTTCCCACATTCTCCAGGAAACAGCACCTATAGACATATCTCCCATTATTATCGGGTAAATCCATCTGTTTGGAGGTAATTCTTTTTTTGATAAATGCATTTTACCGTCCCGGACTTCAAAATTAAGCTCATCAGCAGAAATAACTCTGCCAAAGGGTGCCCGAAGTTCAAAAGTATGCCTCAATGCATCCAAAGAAGGGTCTGTCATTTGGGAAATTCGACCTATTTTGATTTTGTCCAGAGTCCTGCCTTCCGTATTCAAATTAGAGCGTCCGCCTTTTTTAAACGCTTCCCCTTTATCTGCACGATATCTTACGGCATATCTGTCATCCTTATTCCTAACAGGTTTAATTGCACCGTTTGGGCAAACATAGCTGCACATACCACAGCCTTTACATTGATTTTTATGTGAAACTGCCTGTTTTACGACAATAATTTTTTCAAAAGACGGTTTTTGAACTATAGAACCTTCTTTTTTACGTTTTTCAAGTTGGGGCTTAATTGCATTAAATGAACATACGGCAATACATTTTCCGCATCGTATACACTTTGACTCATCATATTCAATAAGCCACGGCAAATCATCTATATGCAATTCATTTACTTTTACTGTTGCCATTTTTTCACCGTCAAATCATCTTTAACTATAATCATTTCTTTTTCATGAGGATAAATATCCTGTGTAACCTCTCTATGAGGCATTAAATCATTTATACCAATAACTTCAGATGTCATAATTATTGTATCATTATCGTATCCTATCACAACCGGACGAAGTTTTTTTGAATCACATACACAAAAAAGTTCCCCATTCGGAGTAACACCTAAAATAGTATTAGGTCCGTTAATTTCAAGGTGCCCTAAAGAAGCTTTAATACGAAGAAGAACATCTTTATCAGGTCTTTCTTCTATTTCTTCAAGAGGCAACGGTGTAACAGTATGTTTAAAGTACTCAATAGGCCATTTAAGAATTTTATGTATGTAGTGCAAAGTGTATAAGAAACATTGAGAGTCGGATTCAAAACCTATATAACCCTTATGCAGACTTTTTTGAAATAATTTGTTCTTTTCATAAAAAGTATTCTCTCCATTAGCTAAAATAGTGTAACCTTCCAGAAAAAACGGATGTGCAGCATATCTTACAATATCATAATTTGTATTCTGTCTGCATTGAGCAGTTATTATTTTAGAAGAAAGTTCGTTATTTTCTCCCCATAAACCGAAATAAGTTCCTATATCCTGAGGATTTCCTATTTCTTTAAGGGTTAAAACATCCGGCCAAAATGAATAAATAAAGCCTGAATTATCTTTTTCAAGTTCTTTTCTTAAAAGAAGACAAGTATCAACAAGAAGTTCTTCTTTTTCTTCTGTTGTAGCGTATTTATAACTTTTAGGATATTGAAAAACCTCAAAAACATAATTAGGCATTGCTTCGATTTTAAGCCCTTTTTGTGAGTTAATTTCGGGAGACCATTGCAGAATCCTGTTAAATCCTAGAGAATGCAGAATATCTTCAGCACGTCTGGTTCCTTCAACCGTAGATGCCATTGAAAGGACAGGGAGATCTTTATAAGCCTCAAAAATACCTCCCAAATCCTGCATAACAAAAGCAAAACCCGAATTATCATGTCCTTCCTGTTGAGAACGCATAAGCTTAAGGGAAATTGAGGGATGTAAGTATTTTTTAGATTTTATAGCTGCTATTCTGCACATACTTTTACCTTCAATCAACAGCTTACCTTTATAAGGTATTATATGTCAAGAAAAAAACCTCTTATAATAAAGAAAATTAATATTAAAACATAAAATAGAAATATTTCTATCAGATATTAACTTCTATATCTGTATTTTTTAAAAAATTCTTAAACCTTCTTGGTTTCCGAGACTGGAAGATCTACGAATCATCTCAACGGTTTCTTTTTGCTGCTCAGCTAATTCTTTTTTTGATTCTGCAATAATTCTTTCAGCATTTCTTGCAACGGATAAATCCTGACTGGACGGTTGAGCCGGAGCTAAAGCTGCCGCTTTCATTATTTTTGCCTTAGCAATATCAGATGCAGGATCTCCTCCTTCAACAAAGCTTATATTAACCTCACCTCCGGCAGCATATTTCTTACCGTCAGGACCTATTTGATAGTCATAGCTCGGGGCGGATACATTTATTCCTGTTGCAGCTGCAATATGTGCTTGCTCATGAGCTTTTACTTCAAGATCCCGAGCCTTAAGTTCAGCAATCTCCTGTTCTTGTGCAAGAGTCAATTCATCATTTGAGCGAATGTTATCTTTTTCAGTTTTTTCACTTCCTTTAGATTCCTCGCTGCTTTCACTTTCGTCCATTTCAGATAATGCTTTAGCTTTATCCGAAATAATAGCTTCATCGTTTATTTCATCAGGATAAGACGATTTAACCGGAGGGTTTTCAGCACAAGAAGATTCCTGTTTATCCCTGATAAAAGAAACCTGATTCACTTTATAAGCAGAAAAAGCTGATGATATCCCTAAATTATCCATACAAATACTATTATAACATTTTTTTAAATGTTTCTCAATATCTGAAAGTAAATTATAACAAAATAATAATTCTAAATTCTATCTTATTGTTATAGCCTGATTCCAGTACTTAATCATCGGATAAATAAAGAATTCTATTATTCTGCGTTTATTAACTTTAATCTCTGCAGTTGCTTGAGCGTGGATAATTGATTCTTCATAAAATTTTAAATATCTGTGGCAATTTTTTGGGACAAAAATACTTTATATAAATAAGGGGATTTTATAAGAGGATTTTTAAGTATGAGCTATGATCTATCCTTAGTGGATTATTACAAGTCTAATTATTTATCTAAGAAAAGAAAAACTAATAGCCGTGATTCTATTTTAAAATTAAAATCAAATAAAAATTCTTATGATTATGATTTTATGTCATTTTTTAATATGCAGTTGTTATTCCAATTTTATAGAAACAATCAATATCGCCGCTATTCCACGTATAACGAATATGCCGCTCCTGCAAATGCTGTTAAAAAAGCCAGAGGCGAATTGGGGCATAGAGGTGGCGAAAGGTACGGCGAACCGGGACGATGGTGTGCAGCTTTTGTAAGCTGGGCTTACGGAGGAAAAAATTCACCGTGGGGAGATAAGCACAGAGTTGCAGATATAAAAAAATGGGCTCAAAAAGAAAACATATATCAAGAGGGCTCAAATCCTGCTAATGTCAAACCGGGAGATTTAGTAATCTGGCGTCCTGAAACTTGTAATGGAATTTCTCATGTTGAAATTGTAACCGATGTTGTAAACGGTAAAATCAAAACGGTCGGAGGAAATTGCTACAACAAAGTCATGAAAAATGAATATCAGGAAGGAGCACGTTTTGACGGGTTTGTAAGAGTTAGCAAATACAATAACAAAAAGAATAATTCATTTACCGCATATTCTTAAAACAAGATTTTTAACTTCCTTTTCCAAATTTTTTAAATCACTGTTATTATAAAGGACATAATCAGCCAGTAGAATTTTTTTATTCTGGCTCATTTGAATTTTTATACGGTTATGTGCCTGTTCAGATGAAAGATTGCTCCTTTTTATAAGCCTTTCAATACGTATCTCATCATTTGCATATGTCAGAATAATTTTATCAAAAAGCTTTTCAAATTTTGCTTCAAAAAGCAAGGGTACTGAAACGTAGGCGATTTTTTCGCCTCGTTTTGTTTGTTGGTGAAAAAATCGCCTTATTTCTTCTTTAACCAGAGGGTGTAAAATTCTCTCAAGCTTTTTTCTTAAAAGCTCATCCTCAAAAACAATTTGTCCCAATTTTTTGCGTGAAATTTCATTATTTTCAAGAATATCAAAATTTGTTAAATATTAAAACAATTTGTCTTTTTACTTCTTCATTTTTTAGCAAATCATGAACAACAATATCAGAATCAAGAACCTTATATCCCTTTTCTTTTAAGATATTTTCAACAGAACTTTTACCTGAGGCTATATTTCCTGTTATAGCTACTTTTAACATAGTCTAACCTTTAATTTTATTCACAAATTTTTTTAATTCTTTAATTTGCTGAGGTTTAATAGGTTTAAATTGACCTTTTTTCAATCCTTCTAACTCAATTATAGCATGCTGGATTCTCTTCAAAGAAATTACTTCAAACCCCAAAGCTTCAAACATTTTCCTAATTTGTCTATTTAATCCTTGATATAAAATTATTTGTAAAGTCGTTCTTTTATTGGTGCTTTCAATAATCTGACTATCAGCATAAGCTATTTTACCTTCTTCTATTTCAATCCCCTTAACCATTTTTTCAAGATGATTGAAATGTATTCTTCCGTTAACGCTTACAATATAAACTTTCGGAACTTTAACCGAAGGGTGGGTTAATTCATTTATTAAATCTCCGTCATTAGTTAAAATTATCAACCCGCTGGAGTCTTTATCCAAACGTCCGACAGGTTTTAGATTATGCATACTTGACGGAAGCAAATCGTAAATAATTTTTCTGCCTTTTTCGTCATCGGTTGAAGTAATATAGCCTGTAGGTTTATAAAATCTATAATATTCATGTTTTTTAGGCCTTATAATTTCATTTTTAATGAAAACTTTATCTTTTTCGCCAACTTGAAACCCCAACTCCGTAATTTTTTTACCATTAACAGAAACAACACCCTGCTCAATTAATTCATCAGCTTTTCTGCGTGAACAAATCCCAGAAGATGCAATATATTTATTTAAACGCATGCTCGTTCCTTTGTTGCTTTTTCAAAAGCATCAAGCAAAATTTGAGGCATTTTTCTGTATAATTTGCCGTTATTGTCAATTGCTACAACATCAACCCAGGCTTCTATAAGAATTTTGCCGCTATTTTTATTAAGTATCTTTTGTTGAAAAGTTACAGAAAGAGAATTAAACTTTTGAATCAAGGTTTCAACAACTAATTCATCATTAAGTTTTGCGGATAATTTGTATCGTATATTTAAGTTAACTACGGGTAAAACAATGTTTTTAACTTCAAGTTCAATAAGGTTATAGCCTATTTTTTCGCATAACTCAACTCTGCCCATTTCAAGCCATCTTAAATAAGAACCGTGCCACACAACTCCATAAGAATCCGTATCAGAATAATACACTTTTTGTTCAAATTCGTGTTTCATAAATTTATTTTAACATAAATAAAAATTACTCTTGACAAAACAAACCATTAATGATAATAATTATTATTATCATTAATAAGGCAATAAGGATGAGATATTCAAAACAAAAAGAAAATATTAAAAAAGGATTGGAAAAATTCTGTATACATCCAAGTGCCGAAGAATTGTATATAAATTTAAAACCTGAAAATCCTAATCTAAGCTTAGCAACCGTTTATAGAAATCTAAATAAACTTGTACAAAAAGGCGAAATTAAAAAAATAGAAGGTCTTTGCGGGCAAATTCATTATGATTACAACACAAGCGAGCATTTTCATATAATTTGTATAGAATGTAACAGAATCTTTGATTTGCCGGCTGAAATGGCAGAAAGTTTAAAAAAAGTTTTAAAAAAACAAAATGAATTTGAAATATTAAATTATGATATACTAGTTAAAGGTCTTTGCAAGAACTGCAAACAGAAAGGGGACAAAAATGGAATTAAAAGAGACTAAAACAGAAAAGTCTTTAAAAGGAACAAAAACAGAAAAGAATTTAGAAGCGGCTTTTGCCGGTGAATCAATGGCAAGAAATAAATACACTTATTATGCTTCTAAAGCTAAAAAAGACGGTTATGTACAAATTTCAAGAATTTTTGAAGAAACTGCAAACAACGAAAGAGAACATGCAAAAATTTGGTTTAAACTTCTTCATGAAGAAAATAAAGTTCCTGATACATTAAAAAATCTTGAAGACGCTGCGGCAGGAGAACATTATGAATGGACAGAGATGTATCCGACTTTTGCTAAAGAAGCACGAGAAGAAGGTTTTGACAAAATTGCGTTTTTATTTGAAAGTGTTGCAAAAATTGAAAAAGAACATAATGAAAGATATCAAAAACTTCATGATAATATTGTTAACGGAACAGTTTTTGAAAAAAAAGAAAAAGTTTTTTGGATTTGCTTAAATTGTGGGCATATCATGGAAAACACAAAAGCGGTTGAAATTTGTCCGATTTGTTCACATCCAAAATCTTATTTCGCAATGAGAACAATAGATTACTAAGAAAAAAGGAGGCAAAAATGGCTAAATACATTTGCACAGTATGCCAATGGGTTTATGACGAAGAAAAAAGAAGGAACAAAATTTGAAGATTTGCCGGATAGTTGGACTTGTCCCATCTGCGCCGCGGAAAAAGATGCTTTTGAACTTCAATCTTAAGTTATTAAAAGACCTGGGGAAAAGCCCGGGTCTTTTAATAACTAATATATACCGGATATTATTGATGAATAAATTATTTTTGAAGCTTTTTGTATGAAGTTTTTTCCAGCCGGAGAATTATAAGGTCTATTTGCAAGAATTGCCACAATATATTTTTTTCCGTTTGGAGCAAAAACAATCCCTGCATCACCAAGCATTTTTCCTATATCTCCTGTTTTATGAACAAACAAGGCTTCCGGGTCAAGTCCGGTCGGAATCAAACGGTTATTTTCGACATGGCTCATATAATCAATTATATATTCACGTGAATTTATATTTAAAAATCCTGGATTATCTAAATTATAAAGCATTATTGCTAAATCTCTTGCTGTTGTATAATTAGTCCCTGCTAGATCAGGAAGCCAGTTATTCATGTATGTATTTTTTAATCCCCAACCTCTTATCCCTGCATTTACATCAGGCATTCCTCCTACAGCTGAAATAATCATATTTGTTGCAGAATTATCCGATTTCTGAATCATAACTTTAGCGAGTTCATCAATTGTATAGGCAGAACCTAAAGTTCTTCGTTTTAACTCTCCGGAACCGCTTGCTTTATAATAATTAGTTAATTCCATCTCATCATAAATAGTCAGCTGATTAGCCTCTATTGATTTAAAGAGCTGAATAAGCACGGGTATTTTAATAATACTGGCTGCAGGGTAAAGTTTTGAGGCTTTTATATCAACATATTTTCCTGTACCATAATCCCAAACAAAAATTGACGGATCAATGGTTTTATACTCCGACATTAATTTCAATAATTTTGCCTCTAACTTAGGCATCTTTTTTGTTATGTAAATATCAGTCATAGCAGGTCTTTTACTTTTTGCCCCTGTTAAAAGTCTTGAATTCAAAAATAAATCATTTGACAAATAATTTACTGTCGGCTTTAAAAGTTGACTACAATCAACCTTTATTTCAGGATAAGAGTGTCCGAAAAGAAGAGGCTTTGCTATTCTATCAAATCCATAAGGCAAAACATAAATTCCGATTAAAACAAACAAAGAAAAAGAAATAAATTTTAAAAGAGGGTTGGGTTTTTTCTTTTGGATTTTTTTTCGAGTCTTTATAGGTTTTAATTTGGGTTTTATAGGTGCAACAATTGAAGGGTAAGGTTTTTGATACCCGTAATGTCCCTCATAATTGTAATCTCTGGCCGTTCTTGGCATAAATCCCCCTCAAAACCTTTATTAAGTATAGTTTCTTTAGAAGAATAAGGGAATAATGTAAATAATGTATTTTTCAAAAATAAACTAAAATAATATTATGAATTTAAATTAAGAATTAAAACTACTTTAAGATTTTTTGACTTGCATATTAAATTTTTCCCTTTTTTATTATCTTTTAAGTGGTTGAGTTTTGTTCAAAAATAAGCCAAATAAAATACTGTCTACAATACCTAAATAAGCGGCTTCAACAACATTATCAGACACTCCAACCGTATCCCACCTGTTATAACCGTCAGAGGTTTCAATATGAACACGAGTTTTTGCGCCTGTTCCACCAGCTGAATCCAGAATTCTTACCTTAAAATCAGATAATTTAAATTTCTTTATACGCGGATAAGAGGGACTTAGGGCTTTTCTCAGTGCCATATCAATCGCGTGTACAGGACCGTCTCTCTTCACTGACCGTATGAATTATATTCTCTCCAATAAGAATTTTTACGGAAGCTTCCGAGTTAAATTTATCGGGAATATGAACTGTTGTATCCGTAATTACTCTAAATCCCATAATATCGAAATATTTAGGCATTTTTTCAAGTTTATTCAGCAACATTATTTCAAAAGATGCGTCTGCATTTTCAAATATAAAACCTTCATTTTCAAGATTTTTAATGTACTCAATAATTTGAGGAATATAATCTTCCCCAACTTTTATGCCTAATTTTAAATTATTTAATTTTTCCTTAATAGAAGCTGTTCCTGCCTGATCACTTACAAGAATTCTTCTTAAATTGCCAATGCTTTCGGGAGCAACATGTTCATAAGTACTTGAATTTTTACGAACACCGCTTGCATGAACACCTGCTTTGTGAGCAAATGCACTGCTTCCGACATATGGTGAATGAGAATCTGCTTTTTTATTTGCAATTTCAGCTATTTTTTTTGAAATGTGGACAAGATTTTCAATATTTTCACTTATAACTTCTTTTTTCATTTTCAACTGCAAATTAGGAATTATTGAGCAAAGATTTGCATTCCCACATCTTTCTCCATAACCGTTTATTGTTCCCTGAACTTGTATTGCACCTGCTTCAACTGCTGCAAGAGAATTCGCAACGGCCATATCACCATCATTGTGGGTATGTATACCTATTTTAGCTTTTGGCAGTTTTTCCTGAACTTTTTTTACAATTTTATAAATCTCTGTATTAATACATCCGCCGTTAGTATCACAAAGAATAATTCTCTCAGCACCTGCCTCATGTGCTGTCTTTACAGCTAATAATGCGTATTCAGGGTTGTTTTTATAACCGTCAAAAAAATGCTCTGCGTCAAAAAATACTGTTCTGCCTTTGGAAATTAAGTATTTTACAGAATCTTTTATCATATTCAAATTTTCTTCAAGAGTTGTGCAAAGAGCCTCTTTAACCTGAAAATCCCAACTCTTTCCAAAAATTGTTATTATTTCTGTTTTTGAATCTAAAAGCATTTTTAAAACTTTGTCTTCGCTTGCTTTTACATTAGCTTTTCTTGTACAGCCAAAAGCTGCTATTTTAGAATTTTTCAATTCAAGAGATTCAGCCAGTTTAAAAACTTCAATATCTTTCGGATTCGCGCCGGGCCAGCCTGCTTCAATGTAAGTGACGCCCAATTCATCAAGCAGTTTGATAATTTTTATCTTATCATTGACAGAAAAAGAAATTCCTTCGGCCTGCGCTCCGTCACGTAGAGTTGTGTCGTATATTTCAATTTTTTTTGACATTTTCCTGCTTTCTTGAAATTCTTACTGGCAGTAAACTGCTCCCTACTACTCTGCTTTTCTTGATTTATTTATGTTGTTGCTTGGTAAATCCAACCCCTGCTATTTGGTTAGTAAATATATTCTAACAAAAAATTATAATAATTCAAACAATTCTTCGCTTATTTTATGTAAAATGTTGGAAAATTCAAATAAATTCGAAAATTCAGGAATACTTTGCTCATAATTTTCGCAAAAAGTTACTGAAATTTTGAAAAAACAAGATTTTACGGGTAAATAAATATCTGTAGGGCGAGATTGCTATCCCGCCGAAATAACGGTGTAATTATATTTCCTCTCTACGACTATGTAACTTAAGGATGCGGCGTAATAGCTAAAATTGTTATGATATTTTTAGCAGGACCGTAATACCAAAATATTCTGTAAGCTGCGGGTGTATTATTTTCCGTGTATGCTTCATAGACTTTAATTCCATATCGCTTAGACAAAGAAGTAAATTCATGAGTATTTAATTCGGGATGTTTTGGGTTGATTTCCAAATAGCCTAAAGCTTTATTGACGGCTTTTAATCTTTTTTTAAGTCCTTTATCATTTTCAAGTTTTGTTAAATCTTCATTCGCTCTTTCAGTAAAAATTAATTCAAAATTATTATTTCCCGGCATTATTCCTCTTCTGCATATTTAGCAAAACTGCCCCGTTTTTTGGTTTTCCCTAAAGCGGACTGCTCTAAACCTTGCTTTACAGCTTCGAGTGCTTCTTTGTTTTTATATAACCAAACTTCTTTAGCGGGAATCGCAACTTCAGGTAGAAGAATTATTTTCCCGTCATCTTCTTCAATAATTTGATAACGCACTATATTTTTTGTACGTCTGCCCAATTGAATTCTGCCTTTTGAATCAGGTTTTAAGTATTTTTCTTGTGTTGCCATTTCAAATCTCCTTAATTAATATAAATTATAACATATTGTGGGAAAATCTTTAAGTGGGACAAAATATATTTACCCACCAAATAATTGTTTATATGAGAAGAAATATCAAAGATTTTAAAAAAGCAAAGTTTTACAAGTAAGTAAGGCTTAAACTTTAGAAACGCAAGATGTAATTGCATCAATCAGACGTTTTACCCTGATAATCTCTATTGCGTCAATTTTATTTTCAAATTTGCCATTGGCATTTGGAATAATCGCTTTTTTAAAACCTAATTTTTGTGCTTCTATAATTCTTTTTTCTATGTTATTAACAGCCCTAATTTCACCTGAAAGACCTATTTCACCGATTATAACAGTATGTGGATCTACAACAACATCCCTTGCACAAGTTGCAACCGCAAGCGCTATCCCTAAATCTGCAGCAGGTTCAGAGATTTCTACTCCGCCGATAACATTTATATAAACATCTTGCTTTGAAAGATTTAACCCCACTCTTTTTTCCAAAACTGCCAAAATTTGTAAAACTCTGCTAAAATCCACTCCGTTAGCAACTCTTCTTGGTGTAGGATAAGGAGTTGTTCCAACCAGAGCCTGGATTTCAACCAAAAGCGGACGGGTTCCTTCATTCGTTGAAATAATAACGCTGCCCGGTGTTGAAATCTCCGAATGTTCATTTAAAAACAATGCACTGGGATTCATTACTTCAAGTAAACCTTTTGAACCCATTTCAAAAATACCAACCTCTGATGTATTGCCAAAACGGTTTTTTACCGCCCTCAAAAGCCTGTAAGATTTATATTTATCGCCTTCAAAATATATTACGGTATCAACCATATGTTCCAAAACTTTCGGTCCGGCAATATTTCCTTCTTTTGTTACATGCCCGATAACCATTATCGTAATATTCTCATTTTTTGCCGTTTGCATCAAAAAATTACAACATTCTCTAATTTGAGAAACACTTCCTGCAGAAGCAGATAAATTTTGAGTGTAAATCGCCTGAATACTATCTACGACAACAATATCCGGTTTGATATTTTCAATTTCTTCTTTTATTAATTCTAAATTTGTTTGGGGATAAATATAAAGACTTTTTGCATTTATAGAAAGCCTTTCCGCTCTTAATTTAATCTGATTTAAAGATTCTTCGGCTGAAATATACAAAACTTTTTTGTTATTTTTGCATAAAAGTCCGCTTGTCTGTAAAAGAATTGTGGATTTGCCAATCCCCGGATCACCTGCGATTAAAACTAAAGAACCCTGAACTAATCCACCGCCTAAAACTCTGTCAAATTCAGAAATATTTGTACTCATTCTAATTTCTTGACTTATTTCTATTTCATTTATCAAAGACGGTTTTGAAGTATTTAAAAAACTAACGTTAGAAGACTTTTGGATTGAATTCTGCTGAAGTTCTTCCACTAAACTGCCCCAAGCAGAACACTCAGGACATTTACCTAAATATCCTGCTGCTTCATAGCCGCATTCTTGACATACCCACTTTGTTTTAAGCTTAGCCATAGAACAATTATACCAAAAAACTATTTAAAACGTAAAAGATATTTTTTGACTTTTTTAAAATCAGATGTCATACTATTGATGTAGTAAATAATTTATAGGGATAGTAAAAGATGAAAAAGATTGGATTATTGGGGGGATTAAGCCCTGAATCAACCGTTGAGTATTACAAAATTATTAATTCAGAGACAAGAAAAGTTTTAGGTGGATGTTCATCCGCAGAACTTACTATAGAAAGTTTCAATTTTAGAGAAATTGAGGAAATGCAGTTTTCTGATAAATGGGAAGAATTAGGTGATAAATTAGGCAATGCAGCAAAAAAACTTGAAAAATGCGGAGCGGAATACATTGTAATTTGCACAAACCTGATGCATAAAGTAGCACCTGCAGTTCAGGAAAACATTTCTGTTCCGTTAATTCATATGGTTGACAGCGTAGCTAAAGAAATCAAAAAACAAAAAATGAATAAAGTAGGCTTACTGGGAACTATTTTTACAATGGAAGAAGATTTTTATTCTAAAAAATTACTTGAAGACTATGGAATTGAAACAATTATTCCTAAAAAATCCGATAGAGAAGAAGTTAGCAGAGTAATCTACAAAGAACTTTGCTGCGGCATTCTAAAAGAAGAATCAAAACAAAAGTATCTGGAAATTATTGATAAGATGAAAGCAAATGGGGCTCAGGGAGTAATTTTAGGATGTACAGAAATTCCTTTGCTTATTCAAGAAGCTTCTTTGCCTTTATTCAACACAACAAAAATTCATGCCATGAATGTTGTTGAAAAAATTCTGGAAGACGTCCTTGTTGGAGTTTAGATTTAGCAGCAAAAAGACTATTTTCAAAAATTGAAAATAGTCTTTTTGTTTAAATTCTTATCATTACACATGTCGCAGATGGTTATACTTAAGTATTTTTGCGGACTTTTATTTTTTGATAAATCCTCCATAATAAAAAAAGAAACTTTAAGGAGGAATTTAAAATGCCATTTACTATTGATGCAGATTCATTACTTATCAAAGGAAGAAAAGGTGATACAGCATCTTTTACATTTGATTTTAATCAGGATATTTCAGCTTATACCGTACATTTTTATGTCAAAAAAAATATCTCCGATGCAACACCGATAATTAAAAAGGAATATGTTAATCCGCAAACAACAGCCATTACTGTTAATTTAAACAGTGAAGATACTCAAAAATTACGACCCCAAATAAATTCTTACAGTACTTACTATTGGGGATTAAAAGTAAGCAACGGAATTAACTTTGCACAAACAATAATTCCGCAGGAATTTAAAAATCCTCCTATGATATATATTTATCCTGAAATAGGAGGCTCATAATATGGATGAAAGTTTAATAACGGTTACTGATAATACCGTAAGCATAGATGTTTCTATCGGTGACAATAATACTTCTTCAAACGTAAATTTTAGAGATTCAGTCTCTGCTGTAATCAATGTTCATGATACTGACGAAAATGCTCATGAAAACATAATTGCAGAAATATTAGAAAATATTGACACTATAAACAATATAATGATAAATAAAGTTGACAAGGAAGCTGATAAATGTTTATCTGAAAATGACCTTACAAACAATTTAAAATCAAATTATGATGCAGCTTATGACAATAATCATATTCACAACAACAAAACAGCACTCGATTTGGTAAGCGGAACAAACACGGGGGATCAGGATTTAAGTCAACTTGCTGATACAACTTTGAGCAATTTGGCTCTTACAACGGCTTTAGGAAATTTAGGCTTTACGGGTCAATCTTTAAATACAAACGGATATTTTAAATTTCCTAACGGATTAATTATTCAATGGGGAAAATACGGTGCTGCTATACCCAATGACGGAGCTGTTTATATAGCTTTTCCTATTGCATTCCCGAATAGCATTTTTGGTGTTTGGACTAATGCTATAATTACTGCTAGTTCCGGACAGTTAGCTACATCGCTTTGCGTAAAGAATGATTACACAACAAGCGGATGTGTTTTAATTAATGACGCATATCAAGCAAATGCAAGAGGATATTTTTGGTTTGCAATAGGTTACTAGGGAGGGAAAAATTATGAAATATTATGATATAAACACAAAAGGCTTTTACGAAGAAACAGGAAATAACAGAATAGAAATAACAGGTAACCACTGGCAAGAGCTTTTAGAGAAACAGTCGTTAGGAGGCATAATTAAAGCCATTGACAGTTCGGTTTATTGCTTAATGCCTCACGAGCAAGTTCAAGACGGATGTTTAATAGATATTTCCGAAAGAGATGAATATAAAGCTTTAATTGCAGCGGAAGAAAATACCGCAAAGAAAGCTGAGATACAAGCACAAATAGATGAACTTGATTTAAAGAGTATAAGAGCATTAAGAGAAGGCGGAATTAAAGATGAAATAACAAGTCAAACCTGGCTGGAATATTATACAGAAAAAATCCAGGAATTAAGACAACAAATAACGGAATTATAAGAAGTTACTTAATAATATTTGCCTCAAATTCTTCTTTTGATAAAAACGGAAACATATCTTCCAATGAAGGTGAGACCATTGTTCCGTCTTCAAGTTTTCTTGCCGAAAGCTTAGGGGAAAAGATATAATTGGAATTTATCATGACTTCGCACAGAACAGGTCCCTCAAATCCCAATACTTTTTTAATATTTCCACAAAGTCCTTCAATTTTTTCAATTTTAAAAGTTTCTATATCAAAGGCGTTTCCTAATTTTATAAAATCAGGGACACTAACACCGCTTTCAACTCCTGCTCCCGTCATATGACCGTTAAAAAAGTTTTTTTGCGTTTGCCTGATTGAAACATATCCATTATTATTCAAAATAAATATCTTAATTGGAAGTTTATTATGCTTGATTGTTTCTAGCTCTTGGATATTCATCATTATAGAACCATCACCTTCAATACAAATTGTATTCCTGCCTTTACCTGAAATGCTTGCGCCTAAAGCTGCAGGAAGTCCGTACCCCATTGATGCATCACCGGAGTTAAGTATATATCGCTGTCCCTTTTTAACCATAGCTGTTTGAAAAGGACATACACAAGCCGAACCGTTTGACATAACGCAAATATCATTTTCAGACATCGCCTTTGTGAGTTCATTTGCAAAATGATACGGATCAATAGGTTTTGATTCATCAAGTTTAAATACGTTTTCAAATGAATATTTTTCTTTTCTTTCTTTGCACCAATAAAGCCAGTTAAAATGATTATTCTCACTGTAATGCTGATTTAATAATTCAGATAAAAAATCTATTAAATCCGCCTGAATTTTCATATTAGGCACCACAGTAGGTTTATCAAGTTCTGCCTGCTCAATATCTATAACTATTTTATAAGCATTTTTAGCAAAGTTTTCCCAATTATAACTTACTTGTCTAATATTGTTTCTTGTCCCTAAGCAAAGAACCAAGTCAGCATTCTGAAGTGCAAAGTTTCCTGCACGTTGGCCAATTGTACCAATTCTGCCTACGTAATAAGGATTTTCATCCTCCAGTAAGTCAAATCCGTTGAATGTTGTTACAACAGGAATTTGTAATTTTTCAATAAGTTTGCGAAAATTTTCTTCTTGCTTTGATAATCTAATTCCGTGTCCGGCGATTATCAATGGTCGTTGAGAATTTAATAATTTTCCTATGACATCTTGAATAGTCGAACGCTCAAATGATTTAATGCTTTCTTGTTTACTTTTATCAAACTCTATTAATTCGTCTTCTTCAATAACAGCTGCTTGAACATTCATTGGAATATCCAGCCACACTGGTCCAAAACGTCCTGTTGTAGCTTCGTAAATAGCTCTATCCAAGTGATATTTTATTTCTTTTGGCTCTGTAACCATTTTTGCATATTTCGTTAAAGGTTTTACAACATTTATTATATCTACCTCTTGGTCTCCTAATTGACGTAAAGGGATTTGTGGACAAGATGCTGTTGTGGTAGAAAATTTTACCTGACCTGAAATATATAAAACAGGAACACTGTCAGTCCATTGACCAAAAACTCCATTTAAACAATTCAAACCACCCGGTCCTGTCGTAACATTTACCACCGCAAGTTTTTGATTAACTCTTGCATAACCTTCAGCTGCTATAGCACAAGCCTGCTCATGATGGTTTGCAATATAAGGAATATAACGCCCCAAACTGTCATTAAGATGCATTGCACCACCGCCGGAAACCATAAAAAAATGTTCTATGCCATAAACTTCTTTTAATCTTTTTGCTATGTAGTCCGAGACTTTAATCATCAACTTTACTCTTTTTTTTCATCTTAAATTTTAAACCACAAAAATTGATAATTTTATTACCCTTTAAATTAGTTACAGAAAAAATACTTTCAAATATTTTTTTAATAAAGGGTTTTCTTCGCTTTAAATTAATCTCTAATTCTAACTTTCCATCTTTATAATCATCTGCTTGATATAACTTAAAAGTTGGTTGTTCAATGTAATTAGGTTTTATATCAATGCCTCTATCAAAAACTTGCAAATTGTTTTTATTCAAAAATTTAATATAGTTTTTATATAGCTCTGGATAACATTTGTTCATTTCAGTATAATCACAAATTTCATAAACTTTTTGAAGGTTAGTTTCGTCTATTAAATCAGGTTGATAAGGGATTTTAAGAAATTCTGTCATTTCTTTTGCACGAAAGTCACTATTCATGACAACTGAGCAAACTCCGCTATTTAAAGCTAATATGCATCCATGAACTCTTGTACCCCAAGCAAAATCAAAATTAGATACAAAATTTTTCCAATTGTTGATACTTGAAAAAATCCTTAATCGTTTGTCCTTTAATGTGTTTAATTGTTTCAAAGTTAAAACTGAATAATTGATCTTGTTAAAAGCTACAGCTTCTATCAAATCAAAGTTATCTTGTAAAACAATCGGAAATGAAGTATTGTAGAATGTTTTCCAATAATCAGCTGCCAATAAGACTCTTAAATCAGGATTATATTCTTTTTTTTCTATTATTCTATCTGGACCTGTTTCGTAAAATGAAGGACAGCCAATTATTTGAGTATTATGAATACCCAAATTGGTAAGGATTTCTTGCGTAAAAGCCCCCCTTATTCCAATAATTTCAGTATGTTCAGAAATTATTTTTAAAAAATTTATAAGTTTAGGATTTAACTTTTTGTAAAACTCTGAATCGAATTCCCCTCTTGAGTTTGCTCCTAAACCCGCAATTATTACTGGTTTATTAAGTCTCTTTACAAAGTTTATAATATTATCATAAGGTAAAGTAAGATTGTAAGATTCACTAATTCTTATTTGGTCCTGCAAAATCAAGAAAACATGTGTTGCTTCATTATTTATAAAATCAATATCTTTATCTTGATTATTAAAGTCATATTCATAAATATTTTGTATATGGTTTATATCAACCAACCCACCAAAAAGAGTCTTAATTAAAGAGTATGTTATATAAGCATTTCCTGTATTTCCGGCGACAGAAGAAATAAAAGAATTCACATTGTACAAGTCTGATTCTTTTAAGCATATGTTGCTATTTATAAAAAATGGACTAATTTTTTTTTGCATTATTATACCTTATTTAGCTTTTTTAAATCTTCTATTTCCAAAATAAAATCCGACATTTCTTCTAATTTTTTTTTATGTCTTCCATATCCCCAGAGAACGCCTGTTGCCTCAATTTTTGCTAAATGAGCTGCCTCTATATCACTCGGAGCATCACCAACCATAATTGTTTCAAACTTATTTAAATTATACTTTTTAATAATTTCTAAAATCATTTCAGTTTTTGTTATTTGTTTTTCCTGATATTTATCAATCGTATAAATATCTTCAAACATATTTAATTTTAGTTTATTAACTAATCTCAAAGTAGGAATTGAAGGTTTATTAGTTGCCAAAAACAATTTTTTACCTGAAATTTTTAATAAAGCAAGCCACTCATAAGTATTTTCATACATTTTACTTGCATCATTTTCATCATTGTCATAGATGCCTCTAAACTCTTTTGCTATTTTTGAAATTAAATCTTCATTTTTATTATCAATAATTGCTTCTTTGATTATATCTTTTAATGGAGGTCCGATAAGATCAGACGAAAAATTTTCTTTATTGATTTGCGCATTATTTATATAACAGGCTTGCTGCAAACATTTTAAAACTTCTACAGAAGAGTCTACAAGCGTTCCATCCATATCAAAAATATAATTTTGATAATTTCGTTCTAAAGTTTTAAGCATAAACTCCGCCTGCCTCTTCAATTAGTTTTTTATAACGGCTTTCAAGCATAACCAATCTTTGAGTATCTTCATTATGAATCATTCCATAAAAATCACGCTTGTTTTTTAGCCACATAAGCTCAAAACCAACTGCTTTTAAAATGCCTTTGTCTGCATTCTTATCTGCTAAAGCTTTTTGTGCATCAAAAATAATTTTTCTAGTCTCAAATTTGTACAGAGAATTTTGCGGCAAACGATTAAAAAATGGTAATGAATAAGCTGAAACCCCTCCGCCTATTATAAACTTTTTGTTATGCTTTAGAGTTTTTACAGCCAGAGCATTCGCAATGTTAAAAATCTCCTCAGAATTTATATCTTCTCTCGATAAACCCATAGAACCGGTCATGTCAACACGCCCCAATACAATCCCTGTTAAATCTTTTGCTTCAGGTAATTCTAAAATGGCATCAATATTATTATATCCTGTTATTGTTTCCGTATTAATCAAAAAAGCTATTTCTTCGCGTTCTTCTTGCGGAAATGCAAGTTTTATAGCTTGAATATACTTTTTTAATGCATAAGAAGATTCAATCATTGGAGCAACGATTGCATTAACCCCGATTGTTCTGGCATCATACATATCTTTCAATGCTTCACAGCCGCCGATTTTAATTGTTAAATCAAGTTCTGACCGTGTTACCACTTCTTTCAATCTAAGCGCTTCTTCAATTCTCGTTCCTTCTGCTTCAAATTCGCATTTTATCCCAAGAACATGATGGTTTTCTTTTAAATCCTTTAAAGTTTCTACCATCTTTTTTTCTAATTTATTCATAAACCTTCCTTTATTTATCCTTTAATAATAACTTTTTATCAATTTTGCTTACATTATCGTTATAGTAATTATATAACGACAAAACGGCCTGCTCAATCTTTGTAAATTTAATATTAACAAACTCTTTTTTTAATCTTGAATTATCTCCTGTATAATCCAAGCCATATCCCTCTTTTTCGATTTTTATATCAACATCTTTTCCGCTTATTTTCTTAACGATTTGAGCAATATTCAATAATTCAACATGCCCATCAGTAACTATATTATAAGATTTATGTTTTAGGCATTTGCCCTCGTTTTCAATAAAGAATTCTAAAATAGGCATTAAATCCTCAATAAACAAATAACTAAAGCGACGATTTTGTCTTAAAGTGATTGGCAAATCAAAAAGAGTTTTACAAATTGCATTTGAAATAAACCTTATTTGCCAGTCCTCATATTTGCCAAAAATTCCAAAAATATTCAAATCAACAAAATTATCAAGATTTTGGATATGTTTAGCAACTACATATTTACAAAAACTGTGTTCATTTTCTCCAAAATTTTTAAATATTTCGTCTTCTTTTACATTTGTAATATCTTTTGAAGTATCATAAATTGCACCGGAACCAAAATTTATAAATTTAGCAAATTTATCTTTGTGCCTTTCAAGATTGTGAAACATTCTTACATTTGAATAACAAATATTATTTAAATCCCGCACATTTCTATGACTTGGCTTAACTCCGGCATGCAATACTGCATCAAATTCTTTATCTTTAAAAAAATTGTCAACACAATCTGTATCAATTAAATTAAGCTCAAAACTCCTAGGCGCTATTATTTCATATTTTTCGGACAAAAAACTTTCTTGGATATTTTTACCTATAAAACCGTTTCCGCCTGTTAGAAGAATTTTTTTCACTTATTTACGCTCCTCAATAAATTTATGAATAAACTTTGATGTTCTATCAAATTCTTCTTCGCAGATACCGGGATAAACTCCAACCCAGAAAGTATTATTCATAATAAAATCTGTATTCGGAAGTTGAGAATAATGTTCTTCAGTTAATTCTATTGAATTTAAAAGTTTAGAATTGTTTATTCTTAAAGGAATACCATATTCTGTCATCATTGGCTGACGCAAAACATTCCCGGCGAAAAGTTGACGTGTTCCCACCCCGTTTTTCTCTAAATATTCGACAAGCTGCTGTTTATTAAATTTTTCATTTGGTTTAACTGAAATTAAAAAACCGAACCAGGAAGGTTTAACATTTTCATGAATTTCGGGTAAAATTAAATAATCTTGTAAATCACTTAATTTTTCAATTAAATAATTTGCATTTCTTGTTCTTTTTTTTAAAAATTCGGGCAATTTCTCAAGCTGAGCAAGGGCAATTGAAGCCTGCCAATCTGTTATTTTTAAATTGAATCCAATATGAGAATACGTATATTTATGGTCGTAACCGATAAGGTAAATTTCCCAATTGATATGTAAAACGTTTTTTACAAGTATTATCTTTTCCCGGAGCGACACCAGCAATCTCTGCCCCAATCTCTGAAAGACATGATTATTCTGTATAATTGAGGGTCATTTGTAACAACAGCCCCGCCTTCACCCATTGTGATGTGATGAGCCGGATAAAAACTAAAAGTTCCGATATGTCCGATTGTTCCAACTTTTTTATCGTTAAATTCGGCACCTAAAGCGTCACAACTGTCTTCAATCAGCCACAAATTATATTTTTCACAGATTTTAACTATTTTCTCCAAATCAAAAGTGTTACCGAGCGTATGAGCTATCATAATTGCTTTTGTTTTCCCGGTAATAGCATCTTCTATTTTACCTGCGTCAATGTTATAAGTTCCTATCTCGCAATCTACAAAAACTGGCACCAAGCCTTGCTGAATTATAGGATTTATTGTTGTTGGAAATCCCGCCGCAACTGTAATTACTTCGTCACCTTTTTTTAGTTGCTTCTCACCTAATTTATGAGAGGTTAAAGCACTGAGAGCAAGCAAATTAGCAGATGAGCCGGAATTTGTTGAAAGAGCATATTTAACACCCAAATATTGCGCGAATTTTTTCTCAAATTTATCATTAAATCTTCCTGTCGTAAGCCACATATCTAAAGACGCGTCAATCATATTACATAGCTCTTGCGAACCTAAAACTTTACCTGACGCAGGAATATAATTTCCCCTTCTTTTGTCCGGCTGTGCCAGGAAATAGTAAATCTTTGCCGACTGTTTAATTCCCCACCTAATCACATTTGCCAACAAGTGCATCATTTTCCCTCTTACTCAATTAAACTTTTATTTTTGCTGTCTATAATCATAAAATAGACATTTCGAAAAAGCAATTAATAAATTCAGAATAAAAAGCAGGTGATTTTTCACCCGCTTCTTAAAATTATATTATATTTAATTATAATTCTGCCATTTCAGCTCTTAATGCCAAAATTTGCTTAGTATAAAATTCAAGCCAGGTCTGACCTGTGGATTTATCTTTTAAAGACGGTTCTGCAATTGCCCGAATTCGTTTTTTATCCATTTCTTCAATTTGTGCAGTAATTTCAACAATTTTTTTTGCTTTTTCCTGCTCTGCAGCTTTTGCCTTGTATTCATCTGTTGATGAAATATCAACAAGTTGACCGTTTTGAACTTCATACTTGTTCGGATCGAATGTTGCATAATCAATATCAACATATTCGTAATCTAAATAAGGTTTTTCACACCAACTCAATAATTTGTCTTCTTTAATTTCTATATACATTAGTTCGCTCCTTTCGCTGGGTAGAATTGTAATTCTACAATTGCATTAGTACCAACCGTTATCTTATAATAAACTCCTTTTGATATTGGAACTAAAGTTCTACCATATACATGTAAAGATGTGGAATTATTCATTCCAACTGTGAACATACAAACCCAGTCGATTCCATTTAGCGAATAATAAAGAATACTTTGATAACCAAGACAACTAATCCGAGGTTTTAACCATCCATCGCATTCAGCTTGATAAATTGTATCGTTTGCTTTACTTATTCCATTTATCCCATTCGTGATTAAATCAGGAAATCTATATCCCTGTGTCTGAAAATTTACTTCAAAACCGTTTTGGTTAAAATCAAACGTCTCAACTTCTGTAATTGCTGCACTTTCTAATGTTGCTCTACCTACAGGTACTCCTGTATATTCAGTCGAAAAATCACTTCCATCATGAATATAGGCTATTACAGGCTCAACGCTTGTATTAAACCAAATATCATTGGTTGAAGGGCTTGAAGGCTCAGTTGTTTGTCCGTAAATATTGTTTGAAAAAGCTTCCAACGTTCCTTGTGAAGTTATGAAAATGTTATAATCTCCATCATCATAACTGCTCATATTAAGCGATAATTCAGTGTTAACAGTAATCTCAGAGCCTTGGGCATTAGTTAGAACTATATCTACGTAGCTTCCGCCGGATTTTGTTGTAAGCGTTCCGCTTGAGTAATCAAGTAAATCACCTTCTCCGTCTGTTGTATTGCCTGAATTTACACAAAAATGTGTATTTACTGTTAAGTTGCTCAATTCATCCTCTAAATCTGCGATATCAGAATCAATTGCTGATACTGCTGAATCTAATTGCCCTTTGTTTACAGCCTCTGTCGATTGAGTTGCATTTGCTACTTCAAATACTTCGCTACTGTCTCCGTTCAAGTCTGCTTTTGCATTTACCGCATCTTCTATGTCTGAAAAATTAGTGTTGATAGTTGTACAACTAATTTCCGCTAGTGTTAAATCTTCTGGCACTTTTTTCTCCTTTCTCTTTCAAATGACCTTTTTCATTATTACTCTTTTAAAAAGAAATAAAAGTCCGCAAAAGTACTTACGTATTTGCATTACAAGGCAAAAAACAGCATCTGAAAAATAAAATATTACAAAAATCAGTTAAACTAATTCGTTAATTTTTAGCATGTTTTTTTCATGGTTTTTAATTTGATTAATACTAAAATCAAACATATCTCGGGTATCGTAAAATCTTTTATACCAATTCACAGTTTCTTTTATTGCTTCATCTGCATTGTAAGAAGGGGTCCAGCCTAAAATTTCTTTTGCTTTTTCAATATTAAGCATAAGCAATCCTGCTTCATGCAAATCACTTTTCTGTCCGATTAAAACTTTTCCTTTACCATAGCATTCAACAACTTTTTTTGCTACATCTGCGACCGTTAAAACACTTTCTGCGTTTGGTCCGAAGTTAAAACCTTGAGCATACTTTTCTCCATCTTCAAGTAATTTTTGTCCTAAAAGCAAATATCCTGAAAGTGGTTCTAAAACATGCTGCCAGTGGTCGTACTGCGATAGGATTTCTTATTTCAATTGGTTTATTTTCATTAATAAACCTAACACAGTCAGGAATTAACCTATCCAGAGCCCAGTCTCCTCCGCCTATTACGTTTCCTGCACGTGCTGTTGCCATTGCATAAGGTTTTCCTCCTTGCAAAAACGAGCGGCGATAAGATGATGACATAATTTCTACACAACCTTTTGAAGAAGAATACATATCATACCCGCCCATAGGCTCGTCTTCTTTGTAACCTCTATTTA
This sequence comes from uncultured bacterium, assembly GCA_963839525.1. GTDB lineage: Bacteria > Cyanobacteriota > Vampirovibrionia > Gastranaerophilales > Gastranaerophilaceae > CAWIVJ01. Next base: position 50,047 of record CAWIVJ010000019.1, read on the forward strand.
TTTCTTTGTTTTCATAACATTTATCGGTCGTCACATTTACAAAAGCTTTTACATTGCTGCATTTTCTTGCTGCCTCTAAAATATTTAATGTACCTATAACATTTGTCTGATAGGTTAAAAGGGGTTGGGAATAAGAAAGTCTTACAAGCGGTTGAGCTGCAAGGTGAAAAACAATGTCAGGATTGAAATCTATCATTGTTTTTTCAAGTTTATCTCTATCTAAAATATTTCCGTATACATTTTTAATTATTTTATCAATTTTAAGTTCTAAAAACATTGAAGGAGTTGTATTAGGCTCTAAAGAATACCCCATAATCTCAGCACCTAAAGAACTTAGCCACAAAGAAAGCCAGCTACCCTTAAAACCGCTTGCACCTGTCAAAAAAATTTTTTTATTCTTATATTCTTTAAGCCATTCAACCATTTAAACTCTTATTCCTTCAGTTTCTTTAAGCCATAATGCCCAGGGAGCTTTGTCTGCCTGCCATAATTCTGTTAACTCAATTTTGTCGCGCAGAGTATCCATAGGTCTCCAAAAACCATTATGTTTGTAAGCATTTAGTTGTCCATTTTTTGCAAGATTTTCTAAAGGTGCTCTTTCAAAAATAGTAGGGTCTCCGTCTTTAATATAATCAAAAACTTGCGGTTCTAAAACAAAGAAACCGCCATTAATCCAGGATTCATCGCCTTTTGGCTTTTCCATAAATGATGTGATTTCAACGTCATCTTTAATAACAAGCGCTCCAAATCTTCCTTTTGGTTGGACAGCTGTCATTGTTGCAATTTTACCCGAATGTTCATGTAATTTTATTAATTCATGTATATTTACATCACTGACTCCATCACCATAAGTTAACATGAATCTTTCGTTGCCTATGAAATCTTGAGCTTTTTTTATTCTGCCGCCGGTCATAGTTTCCTGACCGGTATAAAGCATGGTAACTTTCCAAGGTTCGTTTCTATGTTGATGTACTTCTACAGAATTATTCGACATATCAACAGTAATATCAGAATATCTTGTATAATAGTTAATAAAGTAATCTTTTATTATATGAGATTTGTAACCGGTAAGAATAACAAAGTCATTAAAGCCCCAATAAGAATAATTTTTCATTATATGCCATAAAATAGGACGCCCACCGATTTCAACCATTGGCTTTGGCTTTAATTCAGTCTCTTCACTAAGTCTTGTACCCAATCCGCCTGCTAAAATTATTACTTTCATATTAAAATCCTTTTTTGTTTAAAGCAATTTTATCATAAATACAAGAATCTTTTAAATAAAAAATAAATTATTTTATAGAATTTTTCAACTATTTTATTTGCCTCTATTTGCCTTATAAGAGTATTTTCTGCAGCCTTTTTTTTAAACTCTTTGAAGGTCATTTTAGAGTTAACTGAATCCATCCAATTATAACCGTATTTTAAAAAATTATGAACGGATGTATTATAAACTCTTCCGTATTTATCATGCCAGTTATTTCCCAAAATTTCTTTGTAACAATTTATCAATGTAAACCATTGGTCAATAAAAGGTCCTGTATTAAGTGTATTGGAGTCTTGTCCCGGATGAACTCTATATCTTATATAAGGCTCTTTTAAAATTATAGTTTTACCTTTTTTAGCAACGTCATACATAAATGGTCTGTCCGCTATTTTTCCATAATTATCATACTTGAAAGAATGGGTTTTTAAGTATTTAGTTCTATAAATAGTTCCGGAGAAACTATGATTTATTTTTCCTTGAAAAACAAGTGATGCAAATTCTTTTACATCTGTATAGTAAGCATCGATTGAAAATCTTTCCCAGTTTTCGTCTTTTGGAGCTTCGCTGGGGGTATATGTGCAAGAAACCATTACAGCATCTTCATTTTTCAAAAAAAGCTCCATAGCATTTTTAATATAATCAGGATGCATTAAATCATCATCGTGGAACATCATGGCAAATTCTTTTGATGCCATAGCCATAGCTCTGTCACCGTTTGCAGGTGCACCGATATTTTTTTCTGTTGGAGCAAATTTTATATTTCTGTGCGGATATTTGGCTTTTATTTCATTTACTGATTCTTTTGTGTTGTCGGTGCTTGCGTTGTCCATAATAATTATATCGAAATCTTGCGCGCTTTGTTTACAAATTGTTTCAAGAGTTTCTTTGAGCATTTCCGCTCGATTATATGTTAAAACAAATACTTCTAAATCCTTAAACATTTATTTTTTCCTCTACACTGACTAAGCCAGCCAAAAATTTCGCATAATCTTTAAAAGAATATTTTTGACCTTCTTCTGAGTTTAAAAAATCGCGACCGTTTTTAAGGTATTCTTGAGCTTTTTCAGGTGAAAGGTCTTTCATATAGCCAAAAAGTTCGTCTAAATTTTTAAAATCTCTCACATCTATAAAACAATTTTTCGGAATATATTTTTCAACATTTGGTGCTCCTAAATAAACAGGAATGGAACCGGCAACAAAGCTGTGTATTACTTTTTCGGTAATATAACCTTTATAGCACAAATTTTCGATGCAAAGATTAAATTTACATTCTGAAATAGGTTTGAATTTATCCCCAATCGGCTGAGGGTTTAGCCTTTTTACAATTGGATCAAGGCGCTTTATCCATTTTAACGGAAGATTATTTAAACTTTCCCAATCTTTTCCATATAATTTTAATAAACCTTTTTCCCCAAAAAACTCAATAAATTCAAGTCTTTTGTTTTGCTGTTCGTTTTTTTGAACGTATCTGTCAAGCGAATTTTTATAAATTAATTTTCTCGCCCATTTAAAACGTGTTTTGAAATCTTTATTTTTTGGCAGAGTGTTTCCATTCTCTACATATTTATTGCCCATAACAAGAGAAGCAAAATCTCTTTTTTCCCAATTTTGAATCGGAAGAATTTCTTCATAATCATAACTTGGAAAATAAGCGTGGAAATTATGTTTCTCATCACAATTTTTTGTATGCTCAAATAACCCATCAAAGAATATTCTGTTTTTAAATTGTTGAGGTAAAGTTTTTAATTTTTTATAAAAGTTCCTGGCATAAATTTGAGATTCAAGACAAATAATAGTATGGGGCAAAGCCCCTTTTTCAATAAGTGCTTCTCCCAATGCAGAATCCTGTTCTTGTATAACAATTATATCAGATGGATTAACATCTCTTTTTTTAATCATTTCAAGTGCAATATCACCTGTTACAATATTGCATCTGTCTTTTAACAAATTATAAAAGTGATACACTGAAACTAAGCCAAAGTATTTTTTGGCAAATTCATAGTCAAACATCCTGTTTTTATTAAAAAGTTCTATATCCGTGCAAATTGCTATGGTTTTCATAATAAAAAGCCCTTTGTCTTTAATAATTTTATACTCAAAAGAACAAAAAACAAGTATTTCACATGAACGGCTTTTTATGATAGTATAAGTATAAGCTTTAAGTATAAAGGTTAAAGGTGATATATGGAGCAAAGAGTAAGTATAGTAATCCCCTGTTATAATCAAGAGCAATATCTAAAAGAAGCCGTTGATTCTGTTTTGGTCTCAACTTATTCAAATATTGAAATCATTATCGTAAATGATGGGTCAACAGAAAATTTAGACATTTTAAGAAACTTTTCATCTACAAAAATAATTTTAATTCATCAGGAAAATCAGGGTGTTGCTGCTGCGAGAAATAATGGAATAAAAATTGCAACAGGAAAATATATTTTACCTTTGGACGCTGATGATAAAATTCATCCTGAATATATAGAAAAAGCTGTTAGAGTTCTTGAAGAAAATCCTGAAATTGGTATAGTTTACAGCAGAGCAATGTATTTTGGCAAAGTAAACTATGAATGGAAACTAAAAGAACATAAATTTCCTAATTATCTTTGGGAAAACGGTATTCCAAATACAGCAATGTATAAAAAATCAGACTGGGAGCTCTCCGGCGGATATAAATCTGAAATGCAAGATGGGAACGAAGATTGGGAATTCTGGATAACTTTAAGCGAACTCGGGATAAAAACTTATAAAATACCTGAAATATTGTTCTATTACAGGCAAGCTGAAAACTTAAGAAGTTTAAACTTAAAATTAGGAACTCAACTAGACAGACAAAAAGAGTTAATGAAATTGCATCCCGATTTATACATAAATAATTTGGAAAAAATAATACAACCTTTAAATAAAATTCTATCTATTTATACTCCAAAGAATCAAATTAGTGAATTATACTCATTCAGGGCTAAGTTGAGGTTTTGGAAAAATAAAATGTTATATATTTTAATCGGTAAAGAAGTTTGATAATAAAAATATATATTGTGTTAAAATAAGAATATGGAAAAATTTTTAATCACCGGCGCAAGCGGAATGCTGGGACAAGATTTAGTTCCGGTTTTAGAAGACGAAGGTTTTGAGATTGTAGAAACCAATCGTAAAAACTTTGATGTAACTAATTTTGATCAAGCAAGAAAAATTTTAGAAACAGAAAACCCTGATTTTGTAATTCATTGCGCTGCTTATACCAACGTTGACGGGGCAGAAGAAGAAGTAGAAAAAGCAAGGAATATCAACGTTAAGGGAACAGAAAATATTTCTGAAATCTGTGGAAAAAATAATATTACAATGATTTACATTTCTACTGATTACGTTTTTGATGGTGAAAAAAAATCACCTTATACTCCTGATGACAAACCTAATCCTCTGAATATTTACGGAAAGACAAAGCTTGAAGGTGAAAAAGCAGTGCAAAAAAATTGTAAAAAATATTATATTGTACGAACAAGCTGGCTTTATGGGCATCATGGCAAAAATTTTGTTGAAACAATGATTTCACTTACCGATAAACCTGAATTAAAAGTCGTTAATGACCAAACCGGCTGCCCAACCTGGACTGTAGAGCTTGCAAACGGAATTACAAATTTAATTGAAGAAATGCCTGAATTCGGAATTTATCATATATGCGGAAGCGGAGAAACTTCCTGGTATGGTTTTGCGAAAGAAATTTTTAAAATTATCGGGAAAAAAGTCAATTTAATCCCCTGTACTACAAATGAATTTCCTCGTCCCGCTAAACGTCCAAAATACAGTGTAATGGACAATAATGGGATTTGCAGAGATTGGAGATTAGCCCTTAAAGATTATATTAATTTACGCTAAATTGTTTCCATGTTATATTAGAAAAAACGACGGGGTAATAAATGAAGGAAAATGTTTTAATCACAGGCGGAGCTGGTTTTATAGGTTCACATACAGCTGATTTATTAATTCAAAAAGATTACAAAGTTATTATTGTTGATAACTTATCCTCAGGTTCTAATTCAAACATTAATAAACAAGCTGTTTTTTATAATTTAGATATAAATTCTCCTGATTTAGAAAAAGTTTTTATTGAAAACAAAATTGATTATGTTTTTCATTTTGCAGCTCAGCCCTGCGTAAGTTTTTCAACAAAATTTCCGAAAGAAGATGCTGTCGAAAATATTTTGGGCAGTATAAACATACTTAATTTTTCTAAAAAATACGGGATTAAAAAATTTATAACCGTATCAACAGCTGCTGTTTACGGTACTCCTGAATATTTACCGATTGATGAAAATCATTCAACAACCAGTCTTTCTTTTTACGGAATATCAAAATATACTATGGAAAAATACACGGAATTATTTGGGATTAATTATATAATTTTCAGATTTGCAAATGTCTATGGTTCAAGGCAATCTGCAGATGGAGAAGCCGGAGTTGTAGCTATTTTTGCAGAAAAAATGAAAAATAATCAAGAAATTACAATTGATGGTGACGGAGAACAGACAAGAGATTTTGTTTATGTTGGAGATATTTCAAAAATATGCCTAAAAGCTCTTGAAAGTGATGTTAAAAATGAAACTATAAATGTTTCAACAAATACGGCTATTTCTATAAACAAACTTTTTGAAATAATATCGCAAAAATATGATTATAAAATTGCAGCTAAATACGGAGCTGAAAAAATTGGAGACATAAAACACAGTGTTTTATGCAATAAAAAATGTAAAAAGCTTTTTGGTTTTGTTCCTGAAACATCTATTGAAAAAGGCTTAGAAGATTTAGTAACTTTACAAAAGCAGATATAAAGATAGGAGAGAAAATTTAGATATTTAAAATTTTTTCTTTAAACTTTTCCTTAATATATTCTGCTAAAGTTATTTTCTCTTGGGTTTCGCCACGCAAATAAGCATGTCCGCCATATTTAAACTTTGATTTATCACGCTGAATTATTTTTACTTTCGGGTTAAGTTTCAAAAACGGTTTACCATGAGTTGGATGAATATAGTTATTACTCAAAATTTTATGAGGATGAGTTAAAACATATTTGTTGAAAACACTTTCATCATGAAACTTTGGAATAATATTATTCTTTAAATCTTCGTCCATCTTTTTTTGACAAGTATCAAGCATTTCTAAAAATTCTTGAACCCTCCCTCCTAAAAGTCCGGCATGAAAATAATGTTTACCTTCTCCATACGGAATATAAGAAGTTGATTTCGGATTTCTCTCATAATCAAATTCATAATTTGATTTTATTCTTTTATTACATGAATGAAGCGGAGCTACTATATATCCTTCTTCTTCTGCCGGTAAAAGTTCCTCTTCTAAAACTTTATGAATTACTTCCATATTACCATTAAAGAAAAAAGCATAGTCATAATCTTTTAATTGCTCTTTAACTTTATTTAAAATTTTATATCTTAACGCTGTAATTAACGGCCAACCGAGATTTTCCTGAGGAATAATTGTTATTTTTTCATTTGATTGAAATTCTTGACTATCAGTAAAGAAAAAATAATGTTTTTCACTATTTCTCATTAAATTTTTCTCACAGGAACGATAAAATTCATCCCAAAAAATTGTATAACGTCCTGTTCCTATATATAACACCGCAATTTTGTTCATATTCAATCCTTTTCTCTTTCTCCTTTCATGCTATAATAGTCCTGATTATAAGTCAATCGAGGAAAAAATGTCTAAAATCAGCATAATAATGCCTGTTTATAATACAGATGAAAAATATTTAAGACCTGCTGTTGAAAGCATTCTCAATCAAACATTTAAAGACTTTGAATTTTTAATTATTAATGACGGTTCGATAAATAATGCTGAAGAAGTAATTTTATCTTATCAAGATGAGCGAATAAATTACATTAAAAATGAAAAAAATCTCGGGCTTATAAAAACTTTAAATAAAGGGCTTAATCTGGCAAATGGAGAATATATTGCAAGAATGGACTCGGATGATATCTCTTTGCCCGAAAGGTTTGAAAGACAAATTGATTTTTTAGAAAAAAATACTAATATCGGCATATTAGGAACCTGGTACGAATGGTTTCCAAAACAAAGAGTTATGAAATCATTTACCGACAGCAGGGATATTAAAGAATGTCTTTTGTTAATGAATAATGCTCTCGGACACCCTACTGTTATGTTGAGAAAATCAGCTATCGATAAATTTAAAATAAGATATGATGAAAATGCACTATATGTTGAAGACTACGCTCTCTGGCTTTCATTGATAAACAAGGTTGAATTTGCTAATATATCGGAAGTTTTATTAAAATACAGAAGACATTCAGGCAGCATTTGTAAAAAAAATAAAATAAAACAAAATTTAAACTGTCAAAAAATTATGTTTGAAGCCCAAGGAAAGTATTTTGAAGTAGAAAGTAAAACTGTTTTGGATATAATTGAAAAATTGCAGAATAATAAACAAATAAGCTCAAATGAATTGCTTGCCATAAATAGTTTTGTTAATCAAATAAAAGATAAAAAGGAAGAAAAGGGTTTTAAATTTGAATATAAAATTAACAGGGATTTTTATAAATTTGCGATTAAAAAATGCAAAAAAGATTTATTATTTTTCAAACTTCTTATAACAGGAAAATTAAAGCATGAGCCTAAAAAAAATTGACTTGGAATACTTTATGTTATACGATTGTAGAGTCAGAAAACTAAGGAATTTGGAATGAGTAAAGTAAAAATTTATACTTGGGCAGATAAAGCACCGGAATTTATATACCGACAATGTGAAACTATTAAAAATTTCGTAAAAGATGAAAATTTTGAGTTTATTGTTTTTAATAATACGCCCATTACGGCTTTTGACAGAAGAAAAAAAATTAAGCAAATTTGTAAAGAGTTAGGAATAAAATGCCTTGATGTAAGATTTCGCTCTTTCATTTCCGGTGCTTCTTATATAACAGGATGGGGGATACACTGGGCATATCATAGATTTTTCAGATGGGAAAAAGATACTATCCATGTTGTTTTTGATTCTGATATGTTTTTTATAAATGATTTTAACTTCAATAACTACCTTGAAGACAATGATATTTCTGCAATTCATCAACGAAGAGGTCAAATAGAGCATCTTTGGAACGGGTTTGTAATTATGAGAGGCGGAAATTTGCCGGATAAAAATCATTTTGATTATCGATTGGGAACAATTGAAGGGGAAAGAACTGATACTGGAGGAAAAACTTATTATTGGTTAAAAAGGAATCCTAACTTAAAAATAAAATATATGTTACATACAGGGCATCTTGATGTTTCAAAATCAGAAATGCTTCCTGAGAATTTGCGTGCTGAGTATAAGTCTGAATACTGTTTTCAGTTTATAGAAGATTCTATTTTACACTATCGTGCAGGTTCAAATTGGGAAAAAAGACCAAAAGATTTTGTTGATAACAAAAAAGCCTATTTTAACAAATTATTGGATGAACTTCTGTATAATGGGGGGAGGATAAAAGAAATTCCCGAATTATATGAATGTAAACAGTAGAATCTTAAGGGAATTTTAAGATAGTGAAAAAAATAGTAAAATTAAATGGCGGACTTGGTAATCAAATGTTTCAATATGCATTTGCATGTGCATTGGCTAAAAAACATGGTTTCGAAATTGTTTTTGATTTTTCATACTTTGAAGAAAAACCCGCAGATAAAAATGTTGTAATAAGACCTTTTGAATTAAATATTTTTAATATCGAATGCAATTCTGCTTCTGAAGAAGATTTAAACAAAATTATACGTTCAAATAATAATTCTGCTTTTGAAAAATTTTTATGGAATCTCTTCAATATTAACAAATATAAGCCTAAAAAAAATATAGTTCTTCAAAAATCCGCATATAAATTTGATAAGAAGTTATTAAATTCAAAAGATGTTTATTATTACGATGGTTATTTCCAAAATGAAAAATATTTCAAAGATGCAAGAAAAGAACTTTTAAAAAAATTCACCTTAAAAACTCCTTTAGATGAAAAAAATCAACTTATTTTAAATAAAATTCTTGAAACAGATCCTATATCTATTCATGTAAGAAGAGGAGATTATATAAAGCTGGAAAGCGCAAATAAACATCATGGAACATGTTCCTTAGATTATTATAAAAAAGCTGTAGAATATATTTCAAGACGTATAAAAAGTCCTCATTTTTTCTTATTTTCAGATGATATTGAATGGGTTATTAAAAATTTAAAAATTGAATATCCTTTTACAGTTGTAGATTTTAATCACGATAAAGGCTGGCTCGATATGAACTTGATGAAAAATTGCAAACATAATATTATAGCAAATTCAAGTTTTTCCTGGTGGGCTGCCTGGCTTAATGAGAACCCTGATAAAATAGTCATTGCACCAAAAAAGTGGGCATTAAAAAATCAAAAATGTGATATTGTTCCCAAAATATGGCTTAAGCTATAATTACTTCGGCAGCATTATAAGAACTTCTAACCAATGGTCCTATTTGATAATTTTTTATACCAATTTTTTTAGCCAATTCTTTTAACTTCCCAAATTCTTCAGGAGTATAATACTTTTCTACCCGTAAATGTTCTTTTGAAGGCTGAATATATTGTCCGATTGTAAGAATATCACAATTAATATTTTTTAAATCAATTAAAGCCTGCTCTAATTCGTCCTCTGTTTCGCCTAAACCAACCATAAGTCCTGATTTGGTTAAAATTTTAGAATTTTCTTTTATGTATTTTAAAACACCTAATGACCTTTGATAAATTGCTTGCGGACGAGCCGTTTTATATAATCTTGGAATAGTTTCAATATTATGATTAAAAACATCGGGAAGGTAAATGGATTTAATTATTGTATCAAGGGATTTTGTATCACCTTTAAAATCCGGTGTAAGTATTTCTGTTTTAACATTCGGAATTAAATTTTTTATTTCTTGCAAACACTTTGTAAAATGTTGTGCTCCGCCATCAGGCAAATCATCGCGGGTTACAGAAGTTATTACAACATATTTTAATCCTAATTCTTCGACTGCTTTTGCAATATTTTGGGGCTCTTTTTCATCCAAAGGTTGAGGGTTTTCGCAAGAAATATTGCAAAAACGGCAATTTCTTGTACAAACATTTCCCATAATTAAAAAAGTTGCTGTATTTTTTGTATAACACTCGTTTTTATTCGGACATCTTGCACTTTCACAAACCGTATTAAGACAATTTATTTTTAGAATTCTTCGAACGTTTTTTGTTTTATCTGTATCCATTATTGGACGTTTTAAATATTCCGGTAACCTTCTCACTTTTCACTTTTCACCTTTCACTATTCAATAAAGATAACGATTCATTATCAAGTCCCAAAATGCTTTCATGCACCCCTTCGGAATAAGTCGGATGCGCAAAACAGCAGTGCTTTAAGTCTTCAACTTTAATCTTATTCTGCATTGCAATTGAAAATTGATGGATAAGTGCGGATGCTTCTTTAGCAATAATATGAGCACCTAAAATTTCACCTTCCGGCGTTGCTAAAACTTTGATAAAGCCTTCCAAGTCTCCATCTGCATGAGCTTTGCCCAGAGCTGATATTGGAAATACAGATTTTTTATACTCTGTATTGTTTAGTTCCTGTTCTGTTTTACCAACCCATGCAACTTCGGGATGTCCATAAACAACAAAAGGAACAATAAAATCTTTTATTTCTCTGCCTAAAACAATGTTCTCAATAATCTGAACTCCTTGATGGCTTGCAAAATGCGCCAGCTGGATTGAACCGTAAGCATCACCGATTTTTGACAAATTCTCGCTATTTTCTATGGTATTAATTTTCCTGCCCGTAGCTAAAAGAACAAAATCAGGCTCTAAAATTTCACTGCTTGATAATACTACTTTTCTGTCTGTAATTTCTTTAACTGAAGTTGACAAAAACATTTTTATACGAGACATTTTAAAAATCCGCTCTAATCTTTGAGAAATTTCAAAATCTGCTAAAGGCAAAAGTTTATCTGCAAGTTCAACAATAGCAACCTCTACTCCAAAAGCTGAAAAAATCCTTGCCCATTCAATCCCAATAGCTCCTGAACCTACAATTAAAACTTTTTTAGGCAAATTTTTTAAATTTAAAATATCGTCGGAATTTAAAATAAATTCATGGTCAAAATCAAATCCTCCTGCTCCTTTTGGTTCAGAACCGGTAGCAATAAGGATATTTTTACATTCATAAATTTTACTGTCCGCCTCAATTGTTTCTTTTCCTTTTACTTTTGCTTCACCATAAATAATTTCAATTCCGTAACTCTTTAAAAGCATTTCAAGAGATTTTCTGAGCTTTTCAACGGTTCTTTCTTTGCGCTCAAATACTTTTTCAAAATTAAGGGAATAATTTTCTATTTCTATACCCAAATTTGATATTTTTTTAAGTGAATTATAAACATCCGCACAATGCAGAAATGTTTTTGTTGGAATACAGCCTTTATTTAAGCAAACTCCGCCCAAATTCTCTTTTTCAAATAACACAATTATTTTTCCTAACTGCGAAGCTCGAATTGCTGCGTTATAACCTGCAGGTCCCGCTCCTATTATTCCAAAATCATATTGTTTATTATCCATTTTCCCTCCTATTTTGTCATCCTGAACTTGTTTGACTTCTTTTCCAGAACATGTGGGTTATCTACTATTTAGCTTTAATTGTCAATAGTATCAGGATCTCATCAGATAAACAACCTTGCGATGCTGAAATTAATTCCGCATGACGTGACTTATCTGGTATAAACACGCGGCAAGCGCACTTTTAATTTACATGTCAATTCATAATTAATTGTTCCAAGAATTTTTGCCCATTCATCAATATATAATCCTTCACCCAAAAGAGTTATTACATCATTTTCCTTAGCGTCTATACCGGTTATATCAAACATCATTTGATCCATGGTAATATTACCGATTTGCTTTACTTTTTTACCGTTAATTTCTCCAAAAATATTATTTGATAAAGATCTCGGTACACCATCTGCATAACCTATAGGCACAGTCGCAACTTTTATTTCTTTATCCGAAACAAAAGTATGCCCGTAACTTATTCCTTCACCTTTTTTTACTTTATGAATACGTGTTATTCGACCTTTTAATGACATAACAGGTAAAAAGTGAAGAGTGAAGAGTGAAGAGGTTTCTTTTTGCTTTTTACCATCTGCTATTTCAGGCATTAAGCCGTATAAACCTATTCCTGCTCTAACCATATTAAGTTGAGAATCAGGATAAGATATTATTCCGGCAGTATTTAAAATATGCAAAATTATGCCCGCAGTATTAACATGTGAAATAATTTCATTAAATTCATCTATCTGTTTTTTTGTTTCTTCTTCGTCTTCAGCACATGCAAGATGAGAAAAGATCCCTTTTAATTGAATAAAATCGCAAGCTTGAATCTTTTTTATAAACTCTGCGGCATCAGCTTTATTTACTCCTATTCTATTCATTCCTGTATCAACCTTAATATGAACTTTAACTTTTTTGCCTGTTCTTTGATAGGCTTGTTTACAAGCTAAAATATGTTCATGAGAAAAAACTGAAATGGAAATATCATTTTTAGCCGCACTTTCAAAAGCCCAAACAGGAACAGCACCCAAAACAAGAATATCACAGTTTATATTCGCATCACGCAAATCCAGTCCTTCATCAATTGAGGCAACTCCAAGCATATCAACTCCCGAAGCCAGCATTGTAGGTGCAACCATAACAGCACCATGTCCATAAGCATCCGCTTTGACAACAGCAAGAAGCCTTACACCCTCTTTTACATTTTTTTTAATCTGTTTAACATTTCGGGCAAGGTATTCTAAATTAACCTCAACCCAAGCATCTCTGTGAACATTAATATGTGATTGTCTTGATGTTTTCATTACTAAATTATAGAACAAAAAAGAAAAACATTAAAAATCAACTTTTTTCACTATACTCTTTTATTTTTTTTAACGCAGGTTTCAACGGATTTACTGTTTCGTTACCTGCAATACAACCGCCTTCACAAGCCATTACCTCGATCAAATTACCAAACTCGCATTCACCGTTTTTTGCATATTTTTCTAGTTCGGCTATTGATTTTTTATTCAAACCGCTTATGCAATAAGGTTTTATTATTATATCTTCATCAACAAGTTTCTCTACAGCTTTTGCAACTCCGCCGGAGATAGGGTATTCTCTGCTTTCACCAGATACTTTATTTTTAAATTCAGTATACTCACAAGCAGAAACATCTGTATCTGTTGCCATAAACCAGGCACTAAGATCTTCAAAGCTTATTATATAATTAATAAGAGAATTTTCTTGAACTTCTTTCCGCTTTGCAGTACAAGGACTGAAAAATACTGAAACACAATCAGGATTTTCTTTTTTAACTATCTCTGAAGTATAAAAAAGAGGTGTTTGTGAATTGGAGACAAAAGGTTGCATTTGAGTTAAGTATTTTTTCACAAGCTGAATATATCCGGTACAACATGATGTAGTCATAAATTCAGCACCTTGCTCCATACGTTCCTGAAAATCTTTTGCTTCGTGTTCTGTCGTAATATCAGCACCCTGTGCAACTTCATAAACTTTATAAAATCCCAGTTTTTTTATTGCAGTGTGAAGCTGTTCAGGCTCACAAGAAAATTGTCCCATAATAGCAGGAGCAATCATTGCAACAACTTTTTTCCCTGATTTCATTTCTTTTAGAATATCAACAACCTGACTTTTTTCATGTACAGCACCAAAAGGACAAGCACTTACACATTTTCCGCAGGCAATACATTTTTCAAAATCAATTTTTGCATTGCCGTTTTTATCTTTTTCTATTGCGGAGACAGGACATGCATCTTCACAAGGCACACGAACTTTTACAATAGCATTATAAGGACAAACTTTAATACACTGCATGCATCCTTTGCATTTACTTCCATCAATAACAGATTTCCCATTTATTATAGTTATAGCTCCGAATTTGCAAGCATTTGTACAAGGTCTTGCAACACATCCCTGACAAAGATTGGTTACAAAAACCCTGTTAGGAACACAGCCTTTACAAGCTGCTTCAAGTACTGTCAAGCCATTTTCATCAGGTTTTTTTCTTTCTAAAGCCTGCTTTGCATAATCAGATAAAAGTGTTTTTTCATCGTCATTTTCTATGGAAATGCCCAAACCCGCAATTACTCTGTCTTTAATAATAGCTCTTTCTTTATATACACAGCATCTATAAGGAACTTCACAACCTTTTGGGCGCATGTCATAAGGAATTAACCTGACATTTTCTTCAAAATTTCCTTTTATAAACGCTTTTATTATCCTAGCTAATACTTCTCTTTTTAATTCTCTTGTTTCATTCATTTTTTTTAATTTCTTTCCCTAAGTTATCTTTATTAAAAATACCGTTACCAGAGAAAAATAAACAATTAATCCTATAACGTCTATTGTAGTTGCAATCATCGGTCCTGATGCTATTGCCGGATCTATTTTAAAACTCTTAAGGGCAAAAGGCGTAAATGTTCCGATAATAGTTGCCATGGTCATATTTATAATCATTGCAAGACCAACAACAATACCTAAATAAATGTTTTCACGCCAGCCCCATGTAACCAAAGCTACCATAAGCCCAAAGAACGTTCCTATAAATAAGCCGATAAACATTTCTCTAAAAATATTCTTAAATGCTGAACTTAAAGTAACTTGACCTGTCGAAAGCCCGCGAACCATAAGTGTAATACTTTGGGTTCCAATATTTCCTCCTAACCCGGCTAAAAGTGGTATAAAAATAGCAATAACAGGAACCGCATGGAGAACAGATTCATAATGATTACCAACCTTAACAGCAATAAATTCTCCCATTAAAGTTATAAAAAGCCATGGTGTTCTTGCTCTTATTGCTCCAAAGATATTTCCTGATAAAATTTCGTCTTCATCAACCACGTCTGTTGAAATCCCTGAAGATGTATAAATTTCTTCGGTTGTTTCTTCTTCAACAATATCCTGAACATCATCCCACGTTATCATTCCTTTTAGTCTGTTATATAAATCAACAACAGGTAATGCATTATACTGGTACTTCATAAAAATATCCGCAATATAGTCTTGATAATCATCAACATGAAGCCTCACAATATCTGTAATCATTATATCCTGAACTTTTTGGTTAATCGAAGATGTCAAAAGCTTTCTAAGCGAAATTACCCCTAAAAGGTGATTGTTTTTATCAACTACATAAACATAATAAAGCTCTAAACTGTC
Organism: uncultured bacterium; assembly: GCA_963839525.1. GTDB lineage: Bacteria > Cyanobacteriota > Vampirovibrionia > Gastranaerophilales > Gastranaerophilaceae > CAWIVJ01. The sequence continues at coordinate 65,551 of CAWIVJ010000019.1, forward strand.
TTCCTGTGCTTGAACTCTGATGGACGATAAGACTTCTTCGACAATCATATCTATATTAACTTTCATTACAACAGGTGTCATAATACCACCGGCAGTATCTTCGTTATATGTCAAAAGCTCTCTTACTTCAGCAGAAAATTTATCAGGAAGATTGTCAAGATAAGTTTCACTATCTGTATCTTCCATATCCCCTAAAACATCTGCTGCAGAGTCATGGGGTAATTTTGAGATAATTCTTGAAGCTAATTCTTTGTCAATATCGCCTAAAATTTCAACCTGAAGCTGAGGAGATAAGTACTCAATCATGTCCGCAGCTTTTTCTTCTTCAATATTTTTAAAGCATAAAAGTCTTTCTTCAGGCTTGAGTTCAGGAAAAATATCAGCCAGATCCGCAGAATGATAATCATCCAACATTTCTCTAAGCTGTTGAATGTTTTCATCATCTATAATTTCGCGTATACGCTCGACAGTATTTTCAATATTAAGCATTGTCTTCCTTTTTCGCTAAGCTTAAAGTGAGCCATGAGAAATTACCCACGATTAAACTATTTTTTTATTTATCTGTCTGATTTATAAATAGACCTCTTAAATAAATTATACCTTAAATATTTTATATTTTTAAGGCTTAAGACAAAATGCTTATTCAATATCAATATTTTACTATTCTACAGTAACTGATTTAGCAAGATTTCGTGGCTGGTCAACATCTTTTCCTAAAAATTCTGCTATATAATATGCCAACAATTGTAATGGAATCATTGCAACCACAGGAGATAGAATCTCGCTTACTTCAGGTACTCTTATTATAAAATCAAAAAGTTCATTCAGTTTTTCATCTGTAGAATTTGTAAGTGCAATCAATTTTGCATTTCTTGCTTTTGCTTCTTCTGCATTTGAAAGAATTTTTTCATAAACTTTACCCTTCATTAGAATTGAAAGCACAGGCATTGTTTCATCAAGCATTGCAATCGGTCCGTGTTTTAATTCACCGGCAGGATAACCTGTGGCATTAATATAGCTTATTTCTTTTAATTTTAGGGCACCTTCCAGAGCTGTTGGAAAATTTATTCCTCTTGCAATGTAGATAAAATCTTTATGACTTGAATAACTTTTTGCACATTGTTGTATTTCTTCTTTATTAGCCAAAACTCTTTCAATTTTTTGAGGCAAAATTACCATTTCTCTTTTTAATTCTTTTAAAAATGTTGGATTAGCGCTTTCTTTAATTTCTGCCATATAAATTGCAAGCAGATAAAAAGAAATCAGTTGAGCAGTATAAGATTTTGTAGCTGCAACAGAAACTTCAATCCCGGCATTAATTGGAATTAAGCTATCTGCCTCCCTTGCCATTGTTGAATCAGGACGATTAGTTATGATTAAAACATGAGAACCTCTTGCCTTTGATTGTTTAATAGCTGTGATTGTATCCGCTGTTTCACCTGATTGAGAAACACCTATTACAAGAGTTTTTTCATCTGCAACAGTTCTTCTGTAAATATATTCGCTTGAAGCTTCAACATCAACAGCAATTCCGCAAAAACCTTCTATTAAATGCTTCCCTATCATTGCGGCATGTAATGATGTTCCGCAAGCTACTATTTGAATACGGTTTAAATTTTTTAAAGTTTTTTTATCAAGCTGAACTTCTTTTAATGAAACTGGTTCATCAATATTATAAAGTTTTCCGCTTAAAACATTTCTGATAACATCCGGCTGTTCATGAATTTCTTTAAGCATAAAGTGCTTAAAGCCCATTTTACTTAAAGCTATTGGTTCCCATGGAAGAACTTCAATTTTTTGTTCAAGTTCTTTTCCATCTTCATTTATCAGTGTCATTTTATCTTTTGTTAAAGTTACAATTTCATCATCATTTAAATACATTGCTTTTTTAGTGTGTTCAATAATTGCAGGAACATCCGAAGCTACAAAAAATTCACCTTCACCAATTCCTACAAGCAATGGTGCGTTTCTTTTGGTTGCTACAAGAATATCCGGTAAATCTTGATGCATAACACAAAGTGCATATGCTCCCGCTATTTTTTGTGTAGCTAACCTTACAGCCTGTGCTAAATCTTTTACCTGACTATACTCATAAGCAATTAAGTGTGCAACTGTTTCTGTATCAGTTTGAGAAGAGAATTTACAGCCCTTTTTAATTAAATCTCCCTTTAATTCTTTAAAATTTTCTATAATTCCATTATGTACAATTACTAATTTGCCGCATGTACATGTGTGAGGATGTGCATTAATTTCAGTCGGTGCGCCATGTGTTGCCCAACGAATGTGACCTATTCCTATTTTTGCACTTTTTATCTCCTGTTCGTGTTTCTTTAATAAATCCACAAGATTTTGCAGTTTTCCTTCAGCTTTATAAACTCTTATCTTACCTTCTGCATTAACCGCAATACCTGACGAATCATATCCTCTGTATTCAAGTTTTCTCAGACCTTCCGTTAAAATTTCTACAACAGATTTTTCACCTATATAACCAACTATTCCACACATAATTTTATCCTCATTTAAATTATCTTGTTATGTCATTACGAACCCTTTAGGGTGAAGCAATCCAAGAAAAAATTTATTTTGGATTGCCGCGCCGCTCAACCTCGCTCTTCGCAATGACGAGAAAATACTTATAATCTATTAATAATTTTATCATCAATATTTTTTTGTCAAATTAAATTTTTATTAAGGTTTACAGAAAAAATCAAAAACCAGACTGATTTTGTATTTTTTCCAGAACTAAAAATTTAAGCATATTGAAGTACTGCAGAGAGAAATGTTTTTTTTCGCTTTCAGTAAAGTTCTCAACTAAATGAATAGAATCGTAAGGAAGATGAAAGGAGGGAGAAAAATTCTTAAGAACCATTTTTTCTAAATATCGTGAAATAAAATACTCTATAAAATTCATTTCTTCACCTTTTTGATCGGGTAAAAGTAACTCTTGCAAAGAAGTAAAAATAACATTAGGCATTTTATACCTGTTATTATAAATCAACAATTTTTTAAAATTTTCAAGACTTAACCCACTATCAAAATAATCAGTAAAAACATAAGTTTTTTTACTGTCTTTGATTTTATCCGGATTCAAGCCTATTTTTTTTAAGTATTCAAAATATTTTTCCAAGTTTTCATTTTCTAAAAGTTTTTTAATTCCACCTAATAACTCGTTTAATCCAGAAATAGGACAAATGGATGTTTCTACTCCCATTGAATTTAATGTTTCTGACAAAAAAGAAGGAGATCGTCCAATTGAAACAAAAACGTATTTTTGAATTCCAAACTTAGCATCCAAGTTTTGCTTCAAAATTCTTGTTGCTCTTACCGCATCTTCTACAAGTTCCTCAAGAAGAAAATCATTACCGAATAAGAAATTTTTCTTATGTTTATTTATATAACCAATTGCAAAATCAGATAATTTTTTTCTTTCTTGCGTGCTTAATTTTGCAATATTTTCATGTGTTACCGCATTAAACTCATTGAACATTTTTGGTAATCTTTTAGCAATCTTTTGAACATGCCCAAAAGATATTTTTGAAGAATCATTTTCTACAAAAGTATCGGATTTTAATACAGGTAAAAAAAACCGAGGCAAATTAACTTTACTCTCATAATTCTCTTTTGCTGCTGTTGTAAATTTATAATTAATTCTTTGAATGTTCATATTGTTATAAATATTGTGAAAAAAATTTTATATAGAAAATTTTTAATAATTTAATATTTTTTTACATTTGGCATTTTGGGGTAAGTTTATTGTAAACTATTACAGGAAGAGAATGCTGGAGTGTTTTATGAAAAAATTTTTAATTATTTTAGGCTTATTGCTGGCTGGAAATTTTGTGCATGCTGAATTTGTCGAGGTTGAAACCAATGTTAATATGAATAATTTTTGGTTAAAAAACGGCAAAGAAGTTCAAAAAGTCATAGAAGTCGGAACAAAAATTATTAATGCTAACAAACTTAATAAACGGGTTCCTTTCCAAGTTATAAATAATTACAAAGTAATCAACGCAGGTGCTCATTTTCCGCCTAAATTAGTAGTCGTTTACACGGGATTGCTACCTTACATTGATAATGATGATGAATTGGCTTACATTTTAGGACATGAAATTGCACATACACTTGATGCTTATGAAGGAGTAGGAAGATGGTTTTCTATGCTTGTCAATCTTCGCTCTTATGAATACAAGGCCGATTTAATAGGTGTGGATTTGATGGTAAAAGCTGGGTACAACCCTATTGCAGCAATTACGCAAATAAATAAATGGATGCCTGAACCTGTATTTGATTTTATAAATATTCACCCAAAACCATCTCGAAGAATGCTTCAAATTTATAAATATATCTATGTAAAATATCCATGGGCATTACATACAGAAATGATACACAATCTAAATTACATAAATTTTGTTTGTTCGGCTCAAAAAGAAATAAATGAGTTTATTCAAGAAGAAAATATCAGAAAAAACAGAAGAAAGAATAAATATTCATTATGAAAAAGTGTTGCTCAGTATTATTTTTATGCTTATTTTTGCAAATTAGCGTTTTTGCAGGTGAGATTCCTGTAATATTAATACCGGTATGTAAAATTTCTACCTCTGATACAAATCTAAGAGAGGGAGATTCTGTCAATTTTTTAATAGCCAAAGATGTTTATTCCAATTCAAAAATTATTTTAAAAAAAGGACAAAAAGTTACTGCAATAATAACTTCTCTTGAAGATAATGATATATTACTAAAACCGGCAAGTATTTATATAGAAAACTTCAAGACACAAGCTTTAAACGGAAATGAAGTAAAACTAAAAGGAATTATTTTTAAAAAAGGAAATGAACATAAGTTAGTTATTGACTTTTTTCCCTCATATTATATAAGAGGCGGAGAAGCTCATATTTTCCCTGAAAAAGATAAATTCATTTTATATCTGGAGAACAAAAAATGAAAAAAATCATAGTTTTATTTTTAATTTTATTTGCACCTTTTTCAACTGTTTATGCGGAAAAAGTTCCTGTCAGATTTAGCCCGGCACAAATAATTTCGACAGAACATGATGAGGTTCAACTCGGGGACTGGATTGAGTTTAAAATAGTTAATGATGTTTATCTTGACGGTAAAATTTATTTAAAGAAAGGGACTTTAATCATAGGTGTTGTTGATTTTGTACACGAGAACGGCTGGGTTAAAGACAAAGCTGAAATTAGCTTTAAAACATTTTATACTAAAGACGTTAACGGCAAAAAAATTGAAATAAATTATCCTCTCGTTTTAACTCAAAAGCTTTTAGTTAAAAATAATATTAAAAAACTTGCTCTTCAAGAAATTGAATCTTTAATAAGAGGTCAAGAAATTTGTATTGAACCTGATACTGTATCTTTTAATATTTTTATTGAGCGGTAATTAATCTCATATTCCCTAAATCAAGGGGGTTAATAATGCCTTTAACTTCATTTGAACTTATTTTCCAGCTTATTTTTCCGTTGGGATATTTTGCCCAATGATAAGTTGAACATAAAACCGTAACTTTACTTGCATCAATTATATTCAGGTTTGAAATGTCCATTGAAAAATTCGGACAATCATTCTCATGAATATACTTTTTTATTGATTCAACCAGATTTATTGCATTATTGCCAAAATCGGCGGACATAAAATTTTTATTTAAAACTTTTTTTGTCATAATTTTTTCTTTTTTACTGTGTGTACAATAATTTTTATCGGAACTTTAAGAAAAAATTTAAATTTTCTTGTAAAATTTAATACATTTATACTAGTTTATCGTATAATATTAGAGTAAAGGAAAAGCAGATAGTTATTCTTGCCTGTAAAATAAGGATAAAAAATGCAAACAAAGAATATAACTGATTTAGCAAAAGAAGTTTTGGAGATTGAAGCACATTCAATATTAAAACTGAAAAATAGCATAAATGGGAATTTCGCGAAAGCAATAGAAATTTTATATGCCTGTAAAGGCCGTGTAATTGTTACAGGCATGGGCAAATCAGGACTTATCGGTAAAAAAATTGCTGCAACATTATCTTCAACAGGAACGCCCTCATACTTTTTGCATCCGGCAGAAAGTACCCACGGGGATTCAGGAGTAATAACAAAAGAAGATGTCATTATTGCTATTTCCAACAGCGGAGAAACTCAAGAACTTTTAAATCTTGTACCTTTAATAAAAAGATTTGGAATACCTTTGATTGCCCTTACGGGGGGGGTAACCTCAACTCTGGCAAAGATAAGTGATGTTTTTCTTGACATTTCGGTAGAAAAGGAAGCATGTCCTTTAAATAAAGCCCCGACAGCAAGTACCACTGCAACTCTAGCAATGGGTGATGCGCTTGCTGTTTGCTTGCTTGAAAAAAGAGGATTTTCTGAAGAAGATTTTCTTGTCTTTCATCCGGGTGGAGCATTAGGCAAAGGGTTTTTATATTCGGTTGCAGAGTTAATGATAACAGGTGATAAATTACCTTTAGCAAACGAAAATGACTTATTTACGAATGTAATTGAGTTAATTTCCGAAAAAAAATTGGGAGTAGCTGTTATTATTAATAAAAACGGATTTATGACAGGGGTTTTAACTGACGGAGATATTAGAAGAACTTTAATAAAATATCATCAAGTTCAAGATTTAAAAGTAAAAGACGTTATGACTGTTAATCCTAAAACTGTTTTGCCTGAAGATTTAGCGGCAAAAGCGCTTCATCTAATGGAAAAACATTCTATAACAGCGCTTGCAATTGCTGATGAAAGTAAAAAACCTGTGGGAGTTTTGCATATACATGACTTATTAAAAGCAGGAGTAGCTTGAAGGTGAACGATAAACAGTAAACAGAACTGGGAGAAAAGTAGACCTTGGTACCTCTCGACAATATGACAAACTTAACAATATAAAGAGGAATATAAACAGTGAAAAATGATATAGAATTAAAAGCAATAGCAAAAAAAATTAAATTGATGGCTTTTGACGTTGATGGTGTTATGACAAATAATACTTTAATTTTTGATGAAAACGGGGTTGAATACAAAATTTTTAACGGTAAAGATGGTCAAGGTCTTGAACTACTTCAAAAAGCAGGTATAATTCCTGCTATTATTACAAAAAGAGACAACGGGACCGTTGCTCACAGGGCAAAAGTTTTAGGAATTTCAGAACTTTATATGGGACAAAAAAATAAAATAGGTACTCTCAATGAAATTCTTAAAAAATATGGATTTTCATATGAAGAAGTTTCTTATATGGGAGATGATATACCTGATTTGTGTGTTTTAGAAAAAGTCGGACTTCCATGCTGCCCTTTAGATGCCGTTGAAGAAGTCAAAGTGATTTCTAAATTTATTTCAACAAAAAAAGGCGGTGAAGGAGCCGTAAGAGAACTTTGTGAATTTGTATTGAAAAGTAAATCTCTTAATTTAAGAACACTTCTTGAAATGCAGGCTAAAGTTAAATGTGGAACATAAGATGTTCAAAAGTACAATTTAATTAAAGTATCTTCGCTTTACAAAAAGGAAAATAAAATGTTTGAATTAAAAGTGCAAATGTATTTCTCAGCAGCACATCATCTTCTAAATTACGAAGGGGCATGCGAAAATCGAGCATGGTCACAATTGGCTTGTAGAAGCTTATATTGAGGGTAAAAACTTGGATAAAAGCAATATTTTACTTGATTATAAAGTTTTAAAACATGAATTAAAAAAAACTTTGGATTATTTAGATCATCAAGATATTAATGAATTGCCGGAATTTAAGGGGCTAAGTCCCAGCAGTGAAATGATTGCCAAGTTTATTTATGATAAACTTAAAAAAAGAATAAATATCTTAAGCAAGATTTCAGTATGGGAAACACCGACATCTTGTGCCAGTTATTTTGAGAATTAAATAATAGCAGTCATGCTGAACTTGTTTCAGCATCTTGTCGCTGTAGTATATTAGGTAGATCCTGAAATAAATTCAGGATGACGTAATATTAAGAGGAAGTATGCAAATAATACAATCAATATTAATGGGAATAGTTCAGGGCTTAAGCGAATTTTTGCCGGTTTCAAGCTCAGCTCATCTGGTTTTTACTTCAAGTTTGTATAAATACTTTACCGGGATAATAAACGTTATACAATCAAACGAAGAAATTTTCTTTGACATTATGCTTCATTTTGGAACACTTATTGCCGTCTTAATTTATTTTAAAAAAGAGATTATTGATATTTTAGAAGCTCTTATTACTGCTTTTAAAACTCGCAACTTTAATGATAAAAACGCTAAATTAGGAGTTTATATTTTACTGGGAACCTTTTTTACAATTATTGTTGCTTATCCTCTAAAGGATTTTTGTGAAAAACTGGTTTATTCACCTGTAATCGTTGGATGCTTGCTTGTTATTACAGGGTTTGTTTTGTTCTTATCCGAGTACATGTCAAAAAAATATAAAGTAAAAACAGATGAAGTAAGTTTAAAAAATTCAATTTTAATAGGAATAGCCCAAGGCTTGGCTGCATTTCCCGGATTTTCCCGTTCAGGCTGGACAATTGCAACAGGACTTTTTTCGGGTTTGGATAGAATAACCTGTGCTAAATATTCTTTTTTGCTAAGCATTCCGATAATTTTCGGAACTTCTATTCTTTACCCGCTTTTAGAAATAGATATAAAAGAAATTGTCACTTATAATTGGACTTCAATAATTTTAGGAACGATAGTTTCAGCAATTGTGGGCTATTTTTGTATAAAATATTTTTTAAAATTTTTATCAAAATTTTCGTTAGCATTTTTTGGATATTATTGTATAATCATTGGTGGCGGCATGGCAATATTTTTTAAATTCTTTGCTGCTTAAGGAGGTAAATATGGCAACAATTTTAGACGGTAAAAAATTATCTGTAAAAATTCTAGAAGATTTGGCTGACAAACTATCCAAGTTGAGTAAAAAACCCCATTTAGTAGTTATTTTAGTCGGTGAAAATTCTGCGAGCAGGCTTTATGTAGGAATGAAAGAAAAAACCGCACAAAGAATAGGAATAAAATCAACTGTTCTAAAATATCCTGAAAATACAAGCGAACAAGCTCTTTTAAATAAAATTCAAGAACTTAATGAAGATAAAGATGTTGATGCGATTTTAATTCAACTCCCTTTGCCAAAACACATAAATTCAACAAATATTATTCAGGCAATTTATCCTAAAAAAGATGTGGACGGATTTACGCCGGAAAACATAGGTAAAATTTCAATAGGAGTTGAACCTTACGCCTACCCTTGTACTCCGAAAGGAATTTTAAAGTTATTAGAAGAATATGATATTAATCCCGAAGGAAAAAATGTTGTTATTGTCGGTCGTTCAAATATTGTAGGAAAACCTGTTGCTCAAATGCTTTTAAATAAAAACGCAACAGTAACAATTTGTCATAGTCATACAAAAAATATTTCTGATATAACAAAAACTGCTGATATTTTGATTTCAGCAGTCGGTAAACATAAAGTAATAAGAAAAGAAATGATTAAACCCGGTTGTGTAATTATTGATGTAGGAACATCTGTAATTAACGGTAAAACTGTTGGTGACGTGGATTTTGAAAATTTATTTGAGTTAAGCTCTTTCATAACACCTGTTCCCGGCGGAGTAGGCCCTATGACAATCGCTTGTTTAATGGAAAATACTTATGGTCTTTTTAAATTAAACTGAAATACTTAATTTACATTCACTTTTAATGTTATTTGAAATTGCTTTATCGTAGCTATCAATTTCTGCATTTATTGCTTGCAATCTTGATTCAATTGATTCTTTTTTTGAATCGTATAATTCTTGATAAGATTCCAATGCTGCATAAGTTCCGCTGTCAGTTTGATCATCTTCTGCAAGACCAGCCATTTCTTCAGTAATATAATTTAGTTCATTTGAGTAACAAATTTGTTCATATTCTAGAAGATCTTTTTCTTGAACTAGAAGACTTTTTTCGATACCTAATGATAAAAATGCCATTTTCTTTTCTCCTTATGTTTATATCTTATATATATATAAAGTATATAGCAACATAAAAATTGCAATTTTGCTCCTTTTTGTTAAGATATTGTAACAATTAAAGAAAAAATACTGTTATTACTTGCATTTAAGGCTCTGTTTATATCTATAATACAGTTATGAAAATATCAGAAAAAAGTTTAAAAGCACTGGAATTTGATAAAATTCTAGAAAAATTAGCGTCATTTGCAATGCTAAAACAAAGTAAAGACAAATGTTTCACGCTGAGCATATACTCCGATATATCCTCTATCCAACAACAAATAAATTTTACAAAAGAAGCAAAAAATATTCTGGATACTGCTCAAGACTTGCCTTTAGAATATGTTGCCCAAATTGAAGAAATTAAAAATTCAACAATAAACGTATGTTTAAAAGAAGAAGAAATTATTGATATTGCTAAAACTATTAAAACTTCGAGGTTAGCGAAAAACTTTCTGAAAGAAAATTCTCCTAAAGAGAGTCTTTTAGGCTCTTTAGCTATATGTCTTTTTTCAAATAAAAATCTTGAAGACAAAATTTTTGATACTTTTGATAATAATTTAAAAGTAAAACAAGATGCCAGCACAGAATTAAAAAGTTTATTTAATTCATTAAAAGACACTAAAAATAACTTAAAAGTCAGAGTTAATGAGCTTTTAAACAATCCTGTATATTCAAAACATTTGCAAGAACAGATTTATACAACACGTGATGAAAGAGTTGTTTTTCAAGTCAGGGCGTCTTCAAAAAGTAAAGTAGAAGGAATAGTACATGATGTTTCTGCAAGCAGTCAAAGTTTTTATATTGAACCAAAACAAATTGTTCCGTTAAATAATAAAATTAGGGAATTAAAATCAGAAATTAATGCAGAAATTATTAATATTCTTACAGGTTTGACAAAATTAATACGAAGAAATATAGATGAAATTAAAATTTCGGAAGATTTGTTAACCGAAATCGATTTTCATTTTGCAAAAGCAAGGTATGCTGTAAAGCTAAAAGCTGTAGAACCGGAATTAACTGATTTAAAATATTTAAAATTTGAAAATATGCAGCATCCTTTACTTTCCGACTATGTCAAAGAAGTAGTAAAAAATGATTTTGAAATAGGAAACGGATACAAATCTGTTATAATAACAGGCTCAAATACAGGGGGAAAAACCGTTGTACTGAAAACTGTCGGACTTTTTATATTAATGGCAAAAGCAGGTTTATTTTTACCTTGCAGTTTTGCAAAAATTCATCCTTTCAAACAAGTTTTCGCTGATATTGGTGATGAACAGAGTATTGCACAAAGTTTATCGACATTTTCATCTCATATGACAAATATTATAGATATATTAAGAAATAGCAATACTGATACTTTCATTGTACTTGACGAAATTTGTGCAGGAACAGATCCTCAGGAAGGTTCCATATTAGCTCAAGTTATTTTGGAAAAACTGGCACAAAAAGGTATTATGAATTGTATTACTACTCACTATGGAGAATTAAAAGCACTTGAATTTTCCAATAACTATTTTAGAAATGCTTGTGTAGAGTTTGACACAAAAACGCTAAAACCTACTTATAAATTAATAATAGGTATTCCGGGCCTAAGTAATGCCATTTCGATTTCTTTAAATTTAGGACTTGATAAAAATTTAGTGGAGAAAGCAAAAGAAATTTTAACTTCACAAAAAGATCCTTCCATAATGGTTGTAGAAAAATTACAGCAAACTCAACAGAAATTGGCTGAAAATCTTAAAGAAGCAGAAGAACTTAAAATAAAAGCTCTATTATTAAAAGAAGATTATGAAAACAGACTTTCAGAAATTAAAAAAAATAAGAAAAAAACAGTAAAAAATGTCAAAAATAAGCTGGAAGAAGAACTTGAAGAAGCAAAAGGTGAAATAAAAGAAATTCTAAAAGAATTACGGCAAGAAAAATCAGAAAAAATCGCCAGACGTTCTTATGCGAGACTTGCAAAGCTTGAAAAACAATTTATTGAAGAAGCAAATGAATTTGATGAAGTGGAAGAATACGAAGAATTAATTTGGGAAAATATTAAAATCGGAAGCAAAGCTTTACTGAAAGAACTTAACCAAGAAGTTGTAATTCTTTCATTGCCTGATAAAAATAATAATGTATTTGTACAAATGGGACTTCTGAAAACAAAAATAAAAAAGGATAAATTAGCTTTATATAATGAAAAATTGGCTTCAAGACCTATTTTAAAACTGCGCCCAAAATATTCATTTGAAATGCAAAAAACACAGATGTCCAATACTCTTGATTTAAGAGGATTGCGAGTTGAAGAAGCTCTTGACAGCTTAGAGCTTTTTTTAGATAAAGCCAGTCTTGTTAATTTAACCCCTGTATATATAATCCATGGGCATGGAACAGGAGCATTAAAATCTGCAATACAGAAATTTTTATCAACTTCTCCATATATAGCTAAATACCGTTTTGGCAAACCTGCTGAAGGGGGAGAAGGCATAAGCGTAATTGATATTAAATAAAAAAATAACTTATTTTCTTAAATTTTACTTTTTCATCTATCTCCCCCAATCGGGCTATAAATATTAACATATGTGAACTTTTTAGTTTTTTTTGCAATAAAGTCCAAGAATTTTGCTATAATTAAGGCAATAAGAATTAAGTTTTCAGGAACTTAACGGAGAGCATTTATGACTATAGAAGAAAAGTTTTCAGATAGTGAGTTTGAATCACTATTGAGTACTTATGATTATAATTTTAAAAAAGGGGACTTGGTAAAAGGTGTTGTTTGGTCTTATGACTCAGAAGGAGTCATTGTTGATATAGGGGCAAAAACTTCAGCACTTGTTCCAACAAAAGAAGTAAAACTTGATTTATCCGAACCTGTAGAAAAAGCTTTAGAAAAGGGTGAAGAATACGAGTTTCTAATTATAAAAGAAGAAGATGAAGACGGAAAATTTATTCTATCCCGTAAAAAAGTCGACTTAGCTTATAATTGGAAAGAGTTAGAAAAAATAAAAGAAGCGGACGAGGTTATATTAGGAACAGTAGCTTCATGTGTTAAAGGTGGAATTTTAGTTGACATTCTTGGTATTAGAGGATTTGTTCCATCAAGTCATCTTCGTTGCAAAGAATCTGAAATTAAAGTTGGTGATTCTATAGAATTAAAAATCTTAACTTTAGACAGTCAACAAGGTAACTTTATTCTTTCTAATAAGAAAGTTTTTGCAGAAAATACAGAAGATGCCAGAAAAACAGTATTTTCACAAATTGAAGTCGGACAAATAGTTAAAGGTGAAGTTGTTAGAATTGCTGATTTTGGCGCATTTATAGATATAGGCGGAGTGGACGGTTTATTACCGCTTTCTCAAATTTCATGGAGATGGGTTGATCATCCTGCAGATATTTTAAAAGTCGGAGATAAAATTGATGTTGAAGTTATAGGAGTGGATCAAGATAAACATCGAGTAAGTTTGAGTTTAAAAAACCTTGAAAGTGATCCTTGGGTTGAAGCAGAAAAGCAAATTAATGAAGGAGAAATAAGAGAAGGTACTATTACAAGAATTAAACATTTTGGAGCCTTCGTTGAAGTTTTTCCTGGCGTTGAAGCACTTCTCCCTCATGGTGAGATGCTTGAATATCAAAATACAAATAATTGCATTTTAAAAGTTGGAGACAAAATTAATACTACCATATTAAAATTTAATCCTGCAGATAAAAGAATAGCTCTTAGTGTAAAAAATATTAATGAATCTAAAGAAAAAGAAAAAATCACAGATAAAGAAAAAAAAGATAAACCTTTAGAAGAAGTTGAATAAATTTTTGTGTTAAAATCTTATTGTAAATTTAATGCTGGAATATTAAAAAAATTTTTCGGTTGGTGTTTATAGGGTATCGGAATAAAAAATGATTTTCAAAAAATTAATGCAACTTCAACATAAAAAGCTAATCCACAGAGGTTTTACTCTTGCTGAAGTTATGGTAGTTATGGCTATTTTAGGGGTTTTAGCTGCAATATTAATTCCAACCATACTGACTAATACAATCCCCAGTAATAATAAAATAATGTTTAAAAAGGCATATCATTCTTTGGAACAGGCTATTACGATAATGATTAACGACGATATTAACTACCCTTCAGAAGCAACTTTTCAAGTTAATGGAATTTATATACCCAGAGGATTTAACTATACTGTACCAACAATGAATATCCGCGGTTCAAATCTATATAGTAAATTTTGTTATTTTTTGTTTGAAAATCTTAATACTATAAAAGGTGGGGTATGTCCTTTAAATACTGAGTCTGTAACTCTCAATGGTACAAAAACAAAATCTTCAGATGGAATGGATTGGTATGTGTTTATTTCTGTCTCGGATGATTTCAATAATAACAATCAAGATGAAAATAATGCTGATAACGAGGTTGTTCAATTCCCTTTAAGTTCTAATCTTTCCACCACAAGAGTTATAGTAGATGTGAATGGTTCGGAAAAAGGTCCTAATTGTACTACAGACAATAATCCTAATACGCCTCTTCATTTTTTACCTACGGACTACAATACTTGCTCTGAAGATACTGAACCTGATACGTTTATTATAAATGTAAGATATGATGGAAAGCTCAGAGCAGGATGTTCAACAGACGAACCATGTACTGATCCTACAGATGAAACCGCAGTAGATATTCTTTCGGCTCCTATTGATAATAGAAAAACTGAAAAAGAGGAATAATAAAATAATTATGAAAACAAAGGCTTTCACTTTAGCTCAATTAATGCTGACTTTCTTAATTATAGGCATTATTGCATCAATAACAATTAAAATTGTTGATGTAAAAAAAACTTATATTAACAAGTTTTTGTATTATTCTGCTTTTACAAATTTTAAGCTGTCTGTAGCAGAGCTTTTGGCTGATAATCGTTCTCTTCTTACTTCAACGACAACAGGAGCGGGCTTTTGCGGGAATTTAATTAACGTATTTAACACGGTTGGAAGAGCTGATAATACAACCTGTACTTATACTGCAACAAGCGGTTTTGACTCGGCGAATCCTAACTTTATAACAACAAATGGAATGAGGTTTTATAACTTTGGCGGGAACCCGACTCCTCCGTATACAGTTTATGTAGATATTGACGGAAAAAGCCGTAACGGAATACTAAATGAAGATGTAATGCAATTTAATATTTACGAGGATGGAACTGTTTTACCTTCTCCTTCCTCAATAGGAGCTACAAGTAATGAATATTTATCTGCTGCTGTAAGATATCCGGATACACCGCACAGTTATCATTTGGTTGCCAAAAGTGTTCCTTATTTTGATGCGGTATGTATCGCTAAAGGAGAATATACAGGAGCAACTTGTCCAGCCGAAGCTCTTTTGCTTTATAATAGTAATTGTTCAAATCATGATTGTCTGGTTGTAATAAATAAACCCGGAAACCTATGGTATTCTTTTTAAGTTAAAAAAACTCCTTCTGAGGCTTTCTTGTATTTAATGTTAAGATTTCGTTACATAAAAACAAGAAAAAAGCAATTTATAAAAATAAAAAGTTTTTATATAAGTAAGGAAGGTTACTAGAAGGTTTATTTATATTTGGAGGTTTGGTTATGTCAGGTGAAACTGTAAAAACCGGTGTTTCAACAACACCTATTAACAATCAAGCTTATCTGACTCAGCTTTATGCTAATTCAGTTGGCTCAAGTTTGGACAATGATATAGGTTCGAGTTATTTTGGTAATAGCTTTATGAATCCATTGGGTATCAACTCCGATCCTTTAAGCATGAACGGCTCTGTTTTTCCGTTTAGCGGCGCAGGTTTTGGCAGCTACGGCTCAAAGCAATGGGAAAGATATTATAATGCTGAGATTCCAGCGATTGAACAGCTAAAAGACGGAGAAAAATATACAGATGCGAGAAGAAAAATTGATGTTGCTGCATATGAAAAAGAATCTAATGCAACATTCCAGGTCTCATCTCCAGATGCTATAATAAAGGAACAAGCAGAAGTTCTACGAAGAAAAATCGAAAATAATGAACAAGAGCATGTTTATGAAGAATATGAAAGACTGTTAAATGTAATAAAAGATAAATATCCTCAGACTAACGAAAACGATGACTTTTATATGGAGCGGATTAAAGCTCAAGCTGATGATGTTTATAAAAGTACAAATAATGGAGTTGGCATAATTAAGGACTTAAAAGAACATGGTGAAGATAAATTTGTACAAGGTTTAAGAAACGGTACAGGTATCGGGCTTTTATTTGACCATGGCGGAAAAAACTGTGATGATACCATTGCTGATATAACCGGTGAAAAAGTCAGTCAAGACAACAAAATAAAGCAGGGAATAGGTACAGCTCTTGGAGCTATAGGGACTGCAGTAGTTACACTTCTTGCTCTTCCGCTAATTATTCGAGGCGGTCGTAGAGCATTTAAAGCCATTGGCAAAAGTTATACAGCATTGTGGTCACCAATTCTGACAAGGGCAGGAAAGATATAACTTAAGAAGGAATATAGGTGGGTAAATCGTTAGTGAAAAAATCAGTGTAAGTGAATGTTAGTAAAATATCAGGTTGGTAGAAATACCAACCTTCTTTTTGGAATTAGATAGACTTATTATTTTACATAAAAAGAAGCACGAATATTTGCATAAATTTTTATTTTTCCACATTCAACTGGCGTAGAAGAACTACCACCTTTTAAATCTTTTGACATCCTTTCACAATATGTGCGAGGAACATTGTTACTTTTATTGCAAGTTACATTAATAGATTTTATGCCGATTATTTCAGAATTAATAGATTTAGCTATAGAATTTGCTTGATTATAAGCTTTTTTTGTAAGCTCGGTTAAAATATTTTTACAGGCATCATCACAATTTGATGCACTAAATTGCAAATTTTCAATATTTGTTGCACCTTGAGAAATTGAAGTATCAATTAACTTTGAAACAAGTTCTGTATTTTTTGTTTTGACTGTAACAATATTTGAAACTACATATTTCTCAAGGATTTGCTTATTTTCTCTTGTATAAGAATATTGAGGTCTTGCTGAATAATTATTTGTTTTAATATAATCATCAATCCCTAAAAGGGTTTTTAAGCTTGAATAAACTCTATTTGCAATAATTTTATTGGACTCACAAGCTTTTTGCAGTGATTTATCCGAAGTTTTAATTCCAATATTAATTTCTGCCTGATTTGGTGAAATTTCTTTTGAATCAGACAAATTTAGCGAAATATAACCTTTAGTTTTTTCAATAGTGTCAGCAGCTGAAACAGAATAACAAATGAATACAAATAAAAAAAATATAAAAACCGGTATTAAGAATCTCTTTTTACTTTTCACTTTTACTTCTCACTTCTTATTTATTACAAATTAATTTATTCGGTTTTATTTTGCTCCGATGAAATTTCAGTATTATCATTATTTTCTTTTTCAATAATATTAAAATCTTTAGATAATATTACTTGATTATTAATGGTTTTTTCTTTAATTTTCGAAATAACATCTTTTAATTCATCTTCTGAAAGTTCTTGTTTAGAAGAGAATGATATAAGAAATTTTCTTTTGTTAAATATAAAAATACTGAAAGTTATTATCGCCCAAAGCAAAATGCCCTGAAAGAAATTTATTTCGGGAAAAGAGCCTGTTTTAAGTGAAAGATAATTCCATGCATTCATTGTCAAAAAAGCAGGAAAAGCTATAAATCCAGCTATTAAGCAACTTACAATAAAAAAAGTAAGAAATAATCCTCTAAAACCATTTATTTGAACAACTCGGAAATTTCTTCTCATTAAGTACCTTCCTTTTTAATTATGCTTAGAAACTCACCCTCAGACAATATTATAACACCTAAATTTTGTGCTTTAACTAATTTTGAGCCGGGATTTTCTCCGGCAACAACATAAGAAGTGTTTTTACTCACTGATGAAGAGGTTTTTCCGCCCATTGATTTAATTGTTTCATTTGCTTCATCTCTCGTCATATTTTGTAACGTTCCGGTTAAAACAAAAGTTTTCCCTGCAAAAACATCGGATTTCGTTTCAAAACCCTCTGAATTTGGCTCAACTCCCAGTTCTTTTAATTGATTCAAAAACCTAGTTGTATTTTCACTGCGAAAGAATTCATAAATACTTTTTGCTATTTTTTCACCAACTCCTTCAACTTGCGAAAGTTCTTCAATTTCAGCTTTTGAAAGATTTTCTAATGTCTTAAAATACGAAGCAAGAATATGTGCCGTCTCTTTCCCTACATGTCTTATCGAAAGAGCATTTAAAAATCTTGCAAGAGATCTGTTTTTACTTGCCTTAATTGAATTATAAATATTAAAAGCTGATTTATCCTGTATTAAATCCAATTGCATAAAATCCTGCTGCGAAAGGGCGTATAAATCTGCAGCTGATTTAATCATTTTTTTATCAAATAATTGCTCAATGATTGAAGGACCCACAAAATCAATATCCATAGCATCTTTAGAAACCCAATATTCAATTCTGGCTTTAATTTGAGCAGGACAATATAAAGAGTTAGGGCAATATAAGTTTACTTCGCCTTCCCGCGTTTCAAGCTTAGTACCGCAAACCGGACAATTAGCAGGTGTCTCAAACTGAATTGCTTTTGCGCCTCTTTTATGTTCATCTACTTTAATTACTTTAGGAATAATTTCAGCAGCCTTTTTAATTAAAACAATATCACCAAGTCTTATATCAAGTCGTTTTATTTCATCGAAATTATACAAACTGGCTCTTGAAACCATGCTTCCGGCAAGCAAAACCGGTTCAAGAATAGCTACAGGAGTTACTGCTCCTGTCTTTCCTACATTAATTTCAATATCCAGAACCTTTGTATGAACTTCTTCAGGCGGAAATTTAAACGCGGTTGCCCACTTTGGAGCACGTGAAGTATGTCCTAATTCTTCGCGTTGAGCCAGGTCATTAATCTTAACTACAACTCCATCCGTTGCATAGTCAAGCTCAAAACGTTTATACTCCCACTTTTTACAGTATTCAATTGCTTTTCCAATATTTTTACAAGTTTCGATATTAGGATTAACTTTAAATCCGAGTTTTTTAAGCATTTGAATAGACTCAAAATGAGTCCTAACTATATATTTATCTCCAAAAATTGCTTCATAACAAAAAATGGATAAATCACGTTTTGCAGTGATGGAACTATCAAGTTGACGAACGGAACCGCTTGCTGCATTTCGAGGATTGGCAAAAACTTTTTCACCGTTTGCCAAATTTTCTTTGTTCAATTTTTCAAAAGAAGCTTTGGGCATATAAACCTCTCCTCTTACTTCCACTGATTGAGATTGGGAAAGTTTTAAAGGAATAGCCTTTATTGTTTTTAAATTATTTGTAATATTTTCGCCAACAATTCCGTCTCCTCTTGTCGCACCTATCTTAAAAAATCCGTTTTCATAGGTTAATGCTATTGCAAGTCCGTCAATTTTAAGCTCACAAACAAGTTCAACATCATGACCGATTTCTTTTGTAACTCTTTCATACCACTTTATCAGTTCATCATAATTATTTGAGTTATCAAGGCTATAAAGCCTGTACTTATGCTTATGCTGTTCAAATTTCGAACCAACAGAACCAAGTCTTTGAGTCGGGCTGTCAGAGGTTATTAAATCAGAATTTTCTGTTTCAAGTTTTTGTAATTCCCTGAACATTTCATCGTACTCAAAATCACTTAAAACAGGGTTTTCTTCTACATAATATAAATAATTATGCTTATTAATCTCATCTTTTAAAAATTTTATTCTATCTTCTATCTTCATAGACACATTAATAATTCTCTGATAACTTTAGCCGCAACAGCAGTAGAAACACCACTTGCATCATAATGCGGTGCAAGCTCTACGACATCTGCTCCGATTATATTCAGCCCATTTAATTCTTTAAACCAGTCCATTAATTCATTGAATGTAAAGCCTCCCGCTTCAGGGGTTCCTGTTCCGGGCATTATTGAAGGATCTAAAATATCTAAATCTACAGAAACAAAAACTTTTTTATTTTTTAATTTATGTAATTGTTCAGGAAAATCTAAACGAGTTTTATATTTTTCCATCAACTTGAACTCTTCTTTTGTTCCCGAACGAATTCCGATTTGCTTAATATTTTCAAACCCGATAATTGTTCCGATATGATACATAACTGCAGAATGTGACATTTTTTCGCCTAAGTATTCATCTCTTAAATCTGTATGTGCGTCAAAATGTACAACAGCAATATTTTTATGGAATTTTGAAATAGCCTGAATCGCCGGAAGCGTAACTAAATGTTCACCGCCTATCCCAAAAACTTTTTTTTCGTCAAAATAAATTTCTTTAACATTATCTTCAATTACTTTAAGTGATTTTGTTGTATTTCCCAGTGGAAATTCTAAATCGCCGATATCATGAAAATTTACTTCTTCTAAATCTTTATCAAAGATTGGAGAATAAGTTTCTAATCCCCAACTTGCAAGCCTAATCATTTCCGTAGCAAATCTTGAACCTGGACGATAAGAAACAGTTCCGTCGAAAGGCATTCCGAGCATTATAATATCCGAAGAATCATAATCTCTATTTTGCCCAATCCAATTTCTATCCAAAAATGGTCCTTTTAATTTCATTTTTCTCCTTTTCTTTCCCTCGCATCTTGAAAGAGAAATTAGACAAAATCAGAACGAGGGGATCTAATTTTATATCCTTTTGCTAATTTTATTATTTTTCTGCTTCTATAACTTCTATTTCATTTTCTAAAGCTTCTCGAAGTGTTGCCTCGACAAAGTTTTTAAGAGTTATAACCGAATTCTTGCATTTAGAGCAACAACCTTTAAGTTTTACAAAAACCTTATCTCCTTCAACATCAATTAATTGAATGTCTCCGCCATCTTTTCTAAGCTCTGCGGCTATTTGATTTTCAATTATATTATTAATTTTAATAACTTTTTGCGTATGAGTTAATTTAGGTTTCTTTACTTGTTCTTTATGGTAATATTTATCTAAAACTTCTTGAATTAATTCCTTACAATTACCGCATGCTCCTCCTGCTTTTGTATAATTTGTTACATCGTCAACAGTTTTTAAATCATTATCTTTAATTGCATCTATAATTTGTTTTTCAGTAACATTAAAACAAGTACAAATAAGCTTATCTTTTGGAGTATCTAACTCTTCATGCAAATATTTTTTCAAAGCATCTTCCAAAGCCTCATGTCCCATAACAGAACAATGCATTTTTTCTTTGGGAAGACCGCCTAAAGCATCGGCAATGTCTTTATTTGTAATTTTTTTAACATCTTCCAATTTTTTTCCGATAACCATTTCTGTAAGTACACTTGAACTTGCCACTGCAGATCCACAACCGAACGTTTGAAACTTTGCATCCGTTACAATGCCATCTTTTATTTTTAAATATATTCTTAAAGCATCACCACAAACCAATGAACCTGCTTCGCCTATAGCGTCTGCATCATCAATTTTTCCCACGTTTTTAGGATTTCTGTAATGCTCCATTACTTTTTCTGTATAATCCCACATAATTCCTTTCCTTATCTATTGTTCAATACCATTTTAACTCAAACAAAACTGTATTAGGATAATTTAATATTAAATTAATTTTTTTTCTTTTGTTAGATTAAAACTGTATCTACTTAATCTTCGGAAATAAATAAATCTCCCCTGATAACATTCTCCATTTTATCCAGCCGATTTTTTGATATTTATCTACATCAAATGCTATTACTAAAAGCCAGTTACCGCTTACCTTAGTTAATTTTAAAGTCTGGGGCAAAGTAATTTTTCCTATTGATTTTGCATTTTCAACATTTGAACCATAAACAATTTTAGCTTCTTCAGGTGCATCTTTCATATAATAAAGACCGTATTTCCTGCCATATAAATTAAAAAAGGTTCTCCAATTCATAAATCTAAAATTATCATCTTTTTTTAACCAACCTGTTTGAAGTCCATTTTTATTAAAAGAAATCTGGACCCAATCTTCATTATCATTTTCATCAATTACAGTTAAAAAAGCTAATTCTTTCTTTTGCAAAAAAACAACAAAAAGATTACTGGCGGAAATATAAGGGCTATTAAAAGATTTATTGTCCCAAAAAACCTCAAGTAAAAGTTTAGATTTTTCATTTGGCTCTTCATATATTTTTATGTTTTTAGATGCCTGATAAACTCCTATTGAGTTTGAATTTATATTACTAACGTAATAAGGCATTACATCTGCTTTTACAGGGATAAAAGTGAATAAAAAAATAAAAATTAAAAAAAGTTTTTTCATAAAATTTTCCTTTATATTTTTATATAAATACCAGACTTTAGCCTAAATATTTTAAGAATTTTCTATTTTCTAAGCGTAATTCCTTCAAATGTTTTTTCTAAATTATCCCGTACAGATTTTATTTGAGCATCAACAATTTCATCTGTCAAAGTCGCATTTTCATCTTGCATTTTTATTCTAAATGCAATACTTTTAAATCCTTTTTCAATATTTTCGCCTTTATACACGTCAAAAACCTCGCAACCTTTGAATAAATTATTTTGAACCGCTTTTCTAACAACTTTTTGAAGTTCCTCATAACTTACACTCTCTGGAACTACAAAAGCCAAATCTCTCTGCACTTCAGGAAACTGAGGCAATTTTTTATATTTAGGCGTTGAAAAATTAACTGATTTGATAATTTCATCTAAATTAACTTCAAATATAAATACATCTTGATTTAATTTCATTTTGTCTTGTAAAATTGGATGAAGTTGCCCGAAGCACCCTAATTCTAAAGGTATTTTACCAACCATAACAATTTTTGCACTTCTGTAAGGATGCAAAAAATCTATGTTTTCACAAGGTTTAAATTGAATTCGATTGTAAATGCCTAATTCCTTAAACAAATTCTCAAAAATTCCTTTTAGAATGTAAAAATCTGTACATTGTTCTCCTGCTTTTACCCCCCATTTTGAATTTTCAATTTCACCGGTTAAAAGCCCTGAAAGCATTTTTATTTCATCAACTCCGGAATTTCTATTATCTGCAGGACGATTCTTAAAATAAGCTTTTCCTGTCTCATAAACCCAAAAAGATTTTTGTCCATTATCATAGTTGTATTTCATACATTGTAAAACATTCGCAATTAAAGTTTGCCTCAACATAGTGTGTTCTTCACTTTGAGGATTTTCGACATAGACAGCTTTTTCTTTGTCATAGCCAAACAAAAACTGTTTTAATAAGTCCTCTCCTATTAAAGAAGTTGTTATAATTTCATTTAGACCTGAAGCTAAAAGTATTGAATTAATTTTCTTTAAAATTTGCTCTTCAACAGAAATAAAAGGAACTTCATTTTTTCTTGGCAGTGTCGGTGCAATTTTATCATAGCCGTTAATTCTTGCTATTTCTTCTATTAAATCAATTTCTCTGGTCACATCATTTATCCTAAAGGATGGAACTTCAAATTTAGCAGCGCTTTCATTTTTTCCAAGAGTTTTAAACCCTAATTTTTCAAGTATTGAAATGCTTTTTGAATTATCAATTTCACAACCTAAAACTCTTTTAATTTGAGCAAACCTCAAAGTAATTTGAGGCTTTTCAATCTTATTTTCTCCATCTTCAACAATACCGATGACTTTCGCATCTGCTAATTCCGCTAAAAGCTGCATTGCTCTCATTAAAGCAGGTTTTACAGCTTCAATATCTACTCCTCTTTCAAAGCGGGCACAAGCATCCGAACGATACCCTACACTTTTTGAGTTTTTTCTGTTGCTTGAAGCCACAAAATATGCTGCTTCAAGGGCTATCGCTGTTGTTTTTTCATCAATCTCTGAATTTTTACCGCCAAAAACTCCCGCTAAACAAACACCCTCTTCTTTTGTTGCTATTAAAACACTGTCATTTGTTAAAGTTCTTTCAACACTATCCAGTGTAACAATTTTTTCTCCTTCTTTTGCTCTTCTTACACATAAATATCCATTCAATTTATTTAAGTCAAAAGCATGCAGAGGAATTCCGTATTCCAAAAGCACGTAATTTGTAATATCCACAACATTGCTTATTGAACGAATTCCTGACGCAATAAGCCTTTTTTGCATCCACGCAGGAGAAGGCTTCGTTTTAATATTTTTTAAAATACCTAAAGAATAGTACTTACAAACATCTTCATCTATTATTTCTACCTTAAATTCATTTGTTTTTAAATCCAAAGTACTGACTATTGGAGAAAAATTTAAATCCTTGCCGAAGATTGCACATAATTCACGTGCAATCCCGACAACGGACATCTGATCTCCACGATTTGCAGTAGGAGCTACGTGTAAAATAGTGTCCTCTTCAAGTCCTAAAACATCTTCAAGAGGCTGCCCTATAGAAATAGTCTTAATAAAGCGGCTTAAAATTAAAATCCCCTCTTCTGCTTGATAATTTCTTTCAGCAAGCCCTAGTTCATCGGCTGAACAAAGCATGCCCTGAGAAACAACTCCGCGAATTTCTGCAGGAGTTAAAGTGAACATTTCTCCTGTTTTTCTTGAAAATACTTCAGATCCGACTGAAGCATAGGGTATAATTTGTCCTTCTTCAATATTTTGAGCCCCACAAACCACTGTTTTTGTTCCATTTCCTGTGTCAACGGCTACAAGACGTAATTTATCTGCATTAGGGTGAGGTGCTATTTTAAGTATTTTTGCTGTTATTATTTTTTTAAAATGCGGCTTTATATGTTCAATTGATTCAACTTCCAGTCCGCTCATTGTAAGTTCGTGTGCTATTTGTTTTTCGTCAATACCTGATAAATCAACAAATTCATTTAACCAGTTAAGTGATACTTGCATTTTTATATCCTAATTTTATATTTTACTACTTAAGTCTATAATAAATAGGGTTTTATGTAAACAATTTACTAAATTAAACTCCGGAACCTCTTATTTCTATCTTTTTAAGCCGCTGTTCAATTTTTCTATACCATTTTAATTTTTGTTGGAAAAGAGTTTTATAACCGGTCAATTTTCCTTCAAAAATATCGACATTTTGTTCATCACAAGTTTTTTCCAATATTTTTGCTAAAAACTCAGAAAATTCCTTTCTATCTATTCGGGAGTTATCTAAAGTTATTAAATCTCCTATTTCAACCATTACCTCAGGTTTATCTGCTCTTAAGAAAAAATAATTAACTCCTATTGGAATCAAATTAACTTTTCCATACTTCTGTGCTGCTTTTTGTGCTATATAAGCAAGACCCGACTGAAATTCAATCGGTCTGTAATTAGGAGGCTTAATAATCCCTTGTGGGAAAATGTACAAAATATTATTTAAATCACCTATAACATCTACCGCATATTTTAAAGCTTTCATTGAAGCTTGCGGAGATTTTTTATTAACCGAAAAAGCACCGCTTTTGCGTAAAATCGGGAATCTGTTAAGTTCTTCAACCATTAAACGAATTTCCAAATTAAAAATACGTCTAACAATATTATATGAAACAATCCCATCCCACCAATTAGTATGCGGAGCAAAAAGTATTGTGGGATAGTTTATATCCCTATTAAAAAAATTTTCCTCTCCCTTGTATCTAAGTGCAAAAAATCTGTTTTCCAACATCCCGTAGAAAAATTTATTTGCAACCCAGAGCCAAAACGGAGTAGTTTTGGCCGGCTTAAATTCTTCATCCTGATTCCTTAGTTTTGTAGGAGGAATATCTGTATATAATTGCTCAATATCCATATAAATAATAATACTAAACTTTTATTAATTTGTGAATAGCAAAACCGATTATTTTTAAAAAAAATTAATGTAAATATTGCTTTATTTTTTGTTATAAATATAAAAAAAATGGTATTATATAAAAAGAGGATTATATTTTAAGGAAAAGAAATGAAAAAAGCTCATAGTGTTTTAGAAACAGTTCTGTTACTTTGCTTGGTTGTTATTATAGCAATTTCAGTATCAAATATCTTTAATAATCAAAAAATGAAACTTACAGACATGTCAAAAGTTACTGTTAGAGATTAAAGTAACTAAAAGTTTTTTGTTTTTACTTTAAGCATAAGTTTTTTTATTTTTTCGAATTCTTTAAACAGAAAGAAAAGGAAAAATATTGCTAAAGAAAAAATTGATATTGTTAATCCCACCCAAAAGCCGTATAACATCATATTATATTTGAATGCAAGAATTAAACCTAACGGAAGCCCGGCTAACCAATAAGCTCCAAAAATCCCCAAAATTACAACATTGGTTTTTTTAAGCCCCTTGAAAACACCTCCCAGTGATACTTGAATTCCGTCAAAAACCTGGAAAAGTCCGGCTAACAACATTATAGGAACACTTATCTTAATTACTGCAGGATCTTGTGTAAAGATTTTTACAAAAAACCCCGGAAATAATATAAAACTCAATCCGCATATTGCCATAAATCCGACTGAAACAATAATTCCTGAAATTGAATACTTTTTTACATTAGTGAAATTTCCGGCTCCGTTGGCATATCCAACTTTAACTGCAACTGCACTTGAAATACCTAACGGTATCATAAAAGTAGTTGTTGTTATTAGAAATAATATATTTTGACTTGCCGCATATATTCCTGAAACTCTGCCTATAATAATGGTAATCAAGTTAAACGCAAAAGATTCCAACAGAATCCCCATAGAAATAGGAAATCCTATTTTTAAAAGATTTACAAAATATCTCCAATCTTTATACATTCTAATTTTTAAAAATTTTAAGCAATATAAAAGCAACCATAAACCAAAGAATGTTCTGCATAAAAGCGTTGAAACTGCAAGTCCTGCTGTTCCCATTTCAGGAAATCCAAACAGACCGAACACAAATACAAAATTTAAAAACAGATTTAAAAATACTTCTAAAATATTTAAAAAATTTGGAAAAAATATTATTTCAAAGGTCTGTAAATATTCTTTTAAAGCTATCTGCAAATAAGCTCCAAATACTGAAAAAGAACAAATAAACATATATTTTTTTATAACAGGAATCAAAACAGGTTCAAATCCTATTTTATCAATTAGCGGAATACATAATAAAATTAAAATTAATGATAAAAAAGCTAAAATCATTGCAAAATTTATTGTGGGCAAAAAATACTTTTTAACATTATTTTTTGCACCCCTAAAATTTGATAAAAGCGGGGAAATGCTTACTAAAAGTCCCAATCCAAGCATAAAAACGGGACCCGTTATTGAATTTGCAATACTAATTGACGCAAGGGTATTTGTAGAATGTTTAGCTGCCACAAAAACATCCCCTGCACCTATTAATATCACACCTAAATTTCCCATTATAATAGGCATAGCAAGATTAAATAATTCTTTTACATATTTAAAATATTTTTTAATCACTTCTATTTACCTATACAAAAATTTTCAAAAATATTATTTAAAATATCGTCAGTAACAACTTCTCCGGTAATCTCGTCCAAGGACAGGAGCGCTGATTTAACATCAATGGAAATTAAATCCTGAAGCTCTTTTCTCTGTGCCGCTAAAAGTGCTTGTTGCAGACCTTCACGTGATTTTTTAAGACAATCCTGTTGCCGATTATTTGTAATAAATTCAGTATCTTCAATTGATTTTTCCCCGATAAATTGTTTAATTCGCTTTTTTAAATCCTCAAATCCATGCTTTGTAACTGTTGAGAGGTAAATTATATTTAATGTTTGAGTATCGCAAGATTGTTCACTGATTGAATCCTGAATTACACAGACAGGGTCAAACACTTTGACAAGCTCAGCGGTTCCTTTTGTCAACGAGTTCAGGATGACGTCGGCAGCATTAGTTTTATCTTTTAAATCCGCCTTGTTTGCAATTATTATATAATTTTTATTCTGAATTAAGTCTAAAATCAATTTATCATCTTCATTCATGCCGGTTGAGGCATCAAATAAAAACAAAATTAAATCGGCTTCTTCTGCAGACTGCTTTGAAAATTCAATTCCGATTTCTTCAACCCTTCCAGCCTGAGATTTATCCCTAATTCCCGCTGTATCTATTAAAGTCACAGGGATGCCATCAAAATCAAGCGTTTCAGTCAATACGTCTCTTGTAGTTCCTGCAATATCCGTAACAATTGCTCTGTTCATATTTAGCAAGGCATTAAAAAGTGAAGACTTTCCAACATTCGGCTTACCCAAAATTGCAATTTTTATACCCTGTCTTAAAATATTTGAAGACTTGGCGCAAGCTAAAATTTCGTCAATTTTTCTTATTGCATTTTGAAATTCTGCTTCCAGGTAATTATATTCAGGTTCTTTTACATCATCAGGAAAATCGATTCCTGCGATTATTCTTGATAAGATTTCAAAAATATCTTTTTTTATTTCTTTTACTTTCTGCGCTAAAATACCGGACAAGTTTTTTGCCGATTGGATTGCAAAATTTTGAGTCTTAGCATGAATCAAATCACAAACAGCTTCTGCCTGAGACAAATCAAGCTTATGGTTTAAAAAAGCTCTTTTAGTAAATTCCCCACGTTCTGCGGGTCTTGCTCCGTTTGCTAAAACCAAATCCAGAATATTTCTGACCACATTTATTCCACCGTGGCATTGAATTTCAACAACATCTTCACCTGTATAACTATTTGGAGCCTTAAAAGGGAGGACAACAACTTCATCAATTTTTTTATCCCCATCTTTAATCCAGCCATGATGAATTTTTCCTGCAATTAACTTTTGTGAAAAAATTTTTTCAACAATTTCAAAACTTTTGCTCCTGCCAGCAAAGAGTGAAAAAGATTCGCCTTGGTCAGAGCATTTACCCTCGCCAACAAAGGATGAAGAGGATTCACATTGGTCAGAGCATTTACCCTCGCCAACAAAGGATGAAGAGGATTCACATTGGTCAGAGCATTTACCCCCGCCGGAAATCCTGATAATACCGACCCCGCCTGTTCCAATCGGAGTGGCAATTGCCGCAATTGTCTCAAATTCTTGAATTATGTTCATTATTTCCTCAAGACAATTATATTATAAAAAGAATGACTTTAGTATAACTTGACTTAAAAGAAAAAATCATTAAAAAACAAATGTCTTTGATTTAATTACACCAAATGGATGATTTCTTCTAAAAATAGTAATTAATTTATTTAAAAATCCGACCTATATTAATTATAGGTTACTAACCAAAGAGGGACAAAAAATGAAATTAAACGCAGGAGTAAAATATGTAGAAACAGGACTAAAAACATCGCTAAAAGCAATGCAGGTTCAAAGTGCGCTTATAAATATATCTAATGAAAATGTGACCGGTTTTGATAAAATAGGTTACCAGCGAAAAGAAATTGTTGTTTCTCCTTTTGTTGAATATCTGGGGACTGACGGTATATCTACTACTGTTGACGATAAGGTCGGCAGACTTACAAGTACCGGGAATCCTCTTGATTTGGCTCTTGCTGAAAAAGGTTATTTTCAAATACAGTCAGCTCAAGGAATCAGATTAACGAGAGACGGAAGATTTAAACTTGATAAAGAAGGTAATTTATTAACATTAGATAATTCAAAAGTTCTTGCTGATAACGGTGTTCCGGTAAAGTTACATGTAATACCGAATAATCTTAAAGAAATTGTTATAAATGCAAAAGGAAACTTAAGTGTTTTTAATAAAAGCACAAACAAACTTGAAAAAGTTGCCAATATCGGAGTAGTAGATTCAAATAGTGCCATAGTTATGAATCCAGAAGTAAAGCAAGGATTCAACGAATATTCAAATGTTTCCTTGCAAGAAGAATTTCTCAGCATGATGGCTCCGCTAAGAGCTTTTGACGCAAACAGGCAGATTTTTATGATACAAAGTACAAATTTGGCAAAAACCATTTCTCAATTAGGAAGCCCATCTTAAGTAAATAAAAAGGAAAAATTATGAATACACTGCAAGGAGTAATAAGAAAATCAATAAATAATGTACAAGCTCAGTTTGAAAGACTGAATTATATCGGCAATAATTTTGCAAATTATTCTACTAACGGCTATAAATCTGTAAGATTTGAACAAATGCTTAATGAAGACGGATATTTAACCGGAGCTTTAAGAACAAATTATAATCAAGGTAGCATTCAAATAACCAGCAACCCTTATGATGTTGCTATAAACGGAGATGGCTTTATACCGGTCATATCTCCAACAGGAGAAGTTCAATATACACGTGACGGTTCATTTAAAATAGGAAAAGACGGATATTTAATGACAAATGATGACTGGATTGTCGGCGAAGGCATTAAAATCCCAGGCAACTTATACAAATTAATAATAAAAGAAGACGGAACGGTTAGTTATATGGCTTCGACAACATCTCCAGAAGAAAAAATAGGAACAATTCCTCTTGTTAGATTCAGAAATCCCGAAGGGCTTGTTCAAGGCGGTAACAATAAGCTAAAAGCAACTGATGATTCAGGAGAAGCAACTCTGGTTAAAGAACATAATTGTATTGCTCAAAATGCTCTGGAACATTCTAATATAAACATCTTTGAATCAGTTCATGACATGCTTAGATTGAACGCTTCAATGATTGCAAGTTTACGTATGACTAAAATTGTTGACGATATGTACAACAAATCAATTAATATAAGAGAAAGTTAAATATTTTGAGGTAAAAACAAATGACGTTTCCATCAATTAATTCAATGAACAACACTGGCATGATTTTAGATTTAATAGCAAAAAAACAAAAGGTTCTTGGCGAAAACCTTTCCAATGTTGATACTCCTGGATATAGCAGAAAAGACATTAACTTTGGACAATGCTTAAATTCAACAGGCAGCGGACTAGAGACACAAATGTGTAAAAAATTAGGTTCATCGCCCATTTTTGAGGAAAAAACAGGTGAAGTTGTTAATGCCGGAAATGAATTAATGGAGCTTCAAAAAAATTCGCTTTTATACACAATGGCAACAAGACAAATGTCAAGTATTATAACTCAGATGAAAACAGTTATTAACGTAGGAAAGTAGGATTATGGGTATATTAGATGCAATGAACATGGGGGCAAATGCCCTAAGAGCACAAGGTTTAAGACTGGATACTCACGCAAAAAACGTGGCAAATGTTGATACACCAAATTATGTGAGAAAAATTCCTGTACTTAATTCTACAGATGATTATTCCTTTAATGGAATGATAGGAGAAATGCAAAACGGAAGTTTTGCTTGCGTAAAAGGCGGTGTTTCTTTTACCGGAATTGTAGAAGATCCTAATTTAGGAGAAAAAATATATAAGCCCGGACACCCTGATGCTGATGAGAACGGTTATATAAGAGCTTCTAACGTTAATCCTATGGTTGAAATGGCTGATGCTGTCCTTGCTCAAAGAGCCTATGAAGCAAACCTTGCTCTGGTAAATATAACAAGAGCAATGGCTTTAAAAGCTGTTGATATTGGAAGATAGTATATAAATTTATTCAATTTAGGATTTCAACAATTCCTGTTTCAAGATTATACTTTGCACCTACAAGTATAATTTCTTTTTCTTCTACTTTTTTTGCAAGATATTCATCACGCTTCATTAAATCATCTATTTGATATTTAATATTTTCTTCTATTGCTTCATCAAGAAAATTTGCGCAATCTGGAGCTAAATTTTCGAATACAGGGTAAATATGGCTTAAAAGAGCTTGTAAATTCTCGGACAATTCATTATATTTCATTGTTTTATAAGCCTTCAAAGCTGATTTCACAGCTTCGCAATTATCATGTCCCAGTACCATTACCAATTTAACACCCAGGTTTTTAACGGCATACTCCAAGCTTCCCATTGTTTCTTTTGATAAGACATGTCCGGCTGTTCGTATAATAAACAAATCACCTAAACCAACATCAAAAATTATTTCTACAGGAACCCTCGAATCAGAACAGGCGATTATGGCCGCAAAAGGATTCTGTCCGTCTAATAAATTATTCCTCAATTCAGCGCTACGGTTTGGATGAATAGACTTATTTCGGGCAAACCTCTCATTTCCTTCAATTAATTTCCTTAAACTCTCTTGCATTTACGCCCCCTCTTTTTGCAAAATAAAATCATCAAATTCTTTTTTAACTGCTTTTGGAGAAAAAGAAAGAGTTTTATAATTTTTCAGAGCAATTTTAAGCCCCTTTTCGTAACCTTTTAAATTCCCCTCCAATTTATAAATTCGGGCTAATATATAATATAAATCAGCTTTATACTGATTTTCTTTTATTGCGTTTTCTATCAAACTTTTGGCTTCATCTAATTTATCAATCTTAATAAGAATCTTCGAATAAATTTTGTAAGCATCAATATCAGCAGGATTAAGTTCAATGGTTTTTTGCAAATTTTTCATCGCGGAATCAAAATTACCCTGTTCAAAATTAATTGAAGCAATATTAAAATAAGCCCAGCTATAATCCGGACAAAGTTCAATTACTTTATTATATTTTTTGACCGCTAAATCTGTTTCATTCTTTTTGTTATAAAGATTTCCCAGATAAAAATGCGCAAAAATATCCATTCCGTTTAATTCAATAGTCTTTTCAAAAAATTTTATTGCGGTGTCATCTTCATTTTTTTTTGTAAAACAAACCCCCAGGTTAAAATAAGTATTTGAATCCTCTTTATCTATTTCTATAACTTTGTAAAAAGTATCAATTGCTTCATCATATTTTTTTTCGTCTGTGTAAACAAGACCTAGATTATAATAGAAATCAGCTTCCTGAGGAGAAAGCTCAATTGCTTTAAGATAAGATTTTTCGGCCAAATCTAATTTTTTAAGTTTTTCATAAACTATACCTAAATTATAATAAAGACTTGCATCAGAGGGGAAAATTCCAACTAAAAATAATAATTGTTTAAGAGATTCTTCGTTGAACCCGCTATCTAAAAGAAGAATGGCAAGTCTTCGCCTTGCTTGAAAATTTGACGAATCTTCTTTTAAAATTTGCTGAAGCTCTTTGATTTCTTCCATGTTCGGCATTAACTTTTCCTTATAATTATTAAAGTATAACAAAATTTTAATACTTTTACAAACTATCGTTATATGGTAAACTTTTATCATGGTTTTAAAAGATGTTTATTTAGGAAACAAAGAACAAAGAAATAAAAATTTTTCTCAAAAGCTTCCTGTGGTTTCATTTGAGGTTTTTCCGCCTAAAAATGATGTAGATGGAAGCAAATTAGAAAAACTATTAGAACATCTTAAAATTTTAAAAAAATACAATCCTGCTTTTGTTTCTTTAACTTACGGTGCGGGTGGAACAACACAAAATGCATCTTTTAATATGATTAAAAAAATTAAGAAAAATCTAGATTTAGACGTAATGCCTCATTACACTTGTGTAGGAAGCTCTAAAAAGCAGATTGAAAATTATTTGCAAGAAATTCAAAATTTAGGAATTAAGAGTATTTTAGCTCTTCGGGGTGATGTTCCTGAAGGAATGGAACAATTGCACTTTGATTTTAATTACGCAAATGAGCTTGTTGAATTTATAAAATCTAAAACGAACTTATCTGTTAGCGTTGCGGGATATCCTGAATGTCATGTCGACTGCAGTGATTTATTCTTGGATTTAGAAAATCTGAAGAAAAAAGTTAATGCCGGGGCGGAAGTTATTTATACCCAAATGTTTTTTGATAACGATAAATTTTTCTCTTTTGTACAATTGGTCAGAGATAAAGGTATAGAAGCTCCGATAATTCCGGGTATTTTACCAATAACAAACTTTAATCAGCTTGAGAGAATGTTATCAATGGCAAAAGTAACTGTACCTAAACCACTAATGTCTCGACTTGAAAAATATAAAGATAATCCTGAGGATATCAAAAAAATCGGAATCGAATTTGCATCTTATCAATGCCAGCAATTAATGGATTCTGAAGTTAAAGGTTTACATTTTTATACCTTGAACACTTCTTCTTCTGTTGGTCAAATTTTGGAAAACCTTGGTGTAAGCTAATTTAGCTTATATCTCAAGACCGAATTTGAACCCTGACAAGAAACAAAAAGCATATTCCCATCAATATAAAGATAGTAAGGTTTTTTTACATCGCTTATCAAAACAGAAATCTCGCCAAATGGAGAAACTTTTAATATATTATCCTTGTTATAGTTCGCTATATACATATTATTTGATTTATCCAGAACAAGTCCTATCGGACCGTTGATTTTGGAATCTTTTATATAGACTATTTTTTTATTATCCGGCGTAATTTTTGTAATTGTATTTGTATTAAATTCTGCAACATAGATATTGCCTTCTTTATCAGAAGATATTCCTGTAGGTGCAGGAATATCTTTATAAACTCCGCTTGTTTGTTTTATATGGCTTTTTGAAGGTGATAAAAGAACCTTCTTGGGCTTAACAGAATCTAGTGAAAGATTCAATTGCGCGGCTAAAGCTCTAACTTCAACTGCTCTGGCACACGTTGGAGGAATAATACTTAAATAGGTTTTGGCTTTTTGAAACTCGCCTAATTTATAGCTTAACCAAGCTGCCTTATAAACAGAATCGTAATCATCGGGTTTTCTTACAATTATTTGTTTAAATACAGTCAAAGCAGCATCATACTGTTGTAAATATTCTAAAACAGAACCTAAATTATAATAAGCATCTATATAATCAGGTTCTAATCTTATTGCTGTTCTGAAAGCACCTATTGCTTTATCGTATTGTCCTGTTTTATAATAATCAATACCTTGATTATACTGCAGCATTGCTTCAGTACGGACTTCTCTTGCATAAGTCTGAAAAGTCGTTAAAAATAAAATAATAAGTAAAATAAGTATTTTTTTCATTTTTTATATCTTTTTAAATTTTACCAATAGCAGAGTTAAAAACAAAGAATTATTACAAAATATAAACCTCTTTACAGGATCTTACAATAGGTCAAGTTCCTGTTATAATAGCTCAGGTGGAGGTAATAAATAAGAATAGATATATAAAAGGTTTCTCAATTTAATCCGATTACTGAATTTCTTTTAGCCGCTCAATTAAATCTTTATGTTTATTTTTGAACTCTTCGCCTCTGGTCTCAACTGCAATTTGCAAAACTAAAGGTAGATTAAGTGCTTTATTATTTCTGAGATTTTCTGCAAAAACTTCTTCAAAATTGTTAGGAAGTCTTAAACTCCAGTTTTTGTCGCTTGAAGTTCCGGGAACATTATAAATCTCCTTTATTCCAAAATAATCAGTAAAAAATATTTGTATATTTTCTGCTTCGCAGGCAAAAAGCTCTGCCAACTTGGTTTGAGCCAAAAAATCAGCATCGTTTGTTAGTCTTACAATAATATCATCTTTATTTTCTGCATCAGGATAGACATCTTCAACAAGATTTTTTGCATGCAGGTACCCTTCGTGAGTATGAATCAATTCATCAGCCCACATAGAAACAGGTTTGTTGTCATGAGTTCCCGCCATTACCCAACTCCTATTTACAATATTTTTACCTCTGTAAGGATGTTCAGCCATTTTAGGATCAACAAATTGGGTTAACTTCATTCCCAGTAAGTCATATTTTTTCATAACAGCTTCTACAGGACTAGTTAAAGTTCCTAAATCCTCACATACAATAGCATCGTTATCAAGGCCTTCTTCTTTAGCTGCTGCAATAACTACCTTCTCAATCAATCTCCCATAAAGTTTAATCTGTTTTTCACTAAGTTTTTTAACCCTTAGTTCCTTATCGGCTCCGACTTCATAATTTAAATCATCTTTTGTTGCAATAGCATACTTTGAAAGTTCAGGATGTTCAGGGGATGAGTATAGCCTCCCTGCACCTTCTTCTATTTTTGGCTTTTTGCCGGATTTGTAAATCCATGGATCAATAAGCCCTACAATATGATCAATTCTTACTCCACCCGGATTCTCCCTGAACATTTTTTTAAACAAGGCTTTCATTAATTCTCCGCCTTCACCTAAAGTTCCGTTTGCATTAAAAAGTTTTTCAGGATCCATAACAGGAAAACCCCAGGCTTGCCCGTCTGCAGAAAAATAATCAGGAGGACAGCCGAGAAACCATCCTTCTAAAAATAATGACTGGTAAGCCCATATATCACGGTCAGAAAACGCAACTTGCCTGTCTGCTATCATTTTTATTTTACGTGATAAAGCATATTTTTTAGTTTCTCCCATTTGTTTACATGCTACGAATTGACAAAAGGTATAAAAATCAACCTCATCAGCATATTTTTTTTCAATTTCCTTGATTCGCCTTTCAAACTCTTTTTTTTGCTCTTTAGATTTAGGGTTAAAAAGATTTTTATCCGTTTCAGATTTCCAAAGAGGCCAATAATCATTGCCATGTTCTATAGAAAGTGCCTCATAAAGTGCATCCTTTTCCAGCCAAAAACTATTTTCTTTTTTGTATTTTTTAAAATCTTTTTTAAATACTTTTGCTTTTTTAAAATTTTCATAAGCCTCTTTTAAAGCTCTTTGATAAGCCTTGCAAACATAAGCATATGCTGTTTTATTCTTATTTTTATTGGGGTTATTTTCAATGGTCTCCTGAAATGTTTTTTCAGATAAAATATTTTTACAGGAAGAAGTAGTTAATTCTTTTAAATTAATAAAAAGAATATTATTTGAAAAAATCGTACTCGTATAAGGCGAATTATCATTACACTTTGTCTTTCCTGCAGGTCCAAGCTGAATAACATTAAAAGACCCTGAAACAAAATCAATCAGTTTCTTACCGCCGGAAGAATTTACACTTCCAAAACCTGTATCTTCATTTATTTCAGAAGGAAAACTGTTTGAATGAATAATAATTGCTAAATGTTTTTTACCAAGAATTTTTAAAGTTTCCTGAATAACGTTTTTAGGGGCTTTTTTGTCTAATATCTTGCAACTCATTTTAAACTCCTGATTTTGACCACCTTCCTTAAGATTTTATCATGCAAAGAAAAATATACAATATATATTAAAATAGTCTTTTATAATTACTGCTAAGCCTTTCAGTTACTGTCTATTAAAGTAAAAAAAAGGGCCTGATGGCCCTGTTGGAATTAAGAATAGCTGGAAGTATGAAAAAGATTTACTCATATTTAACGTAATAAATAACATTTTTACAATTAATCAGTTGTACTATATTTTTAAAAATCACATTACCTAATATAACTAATTCGTTAATAACATAAAGTCCAATAACCGACAAAATAAGTGTATTTTAGGCACTTAATACAAAGCCCAACATTAACGGCATTTTACGTGCTTAACATTTTGTAATACTTAGGGGTTGACAAAATTAAGTTTATAGTGCATAATGAAAATGTAATATGAAGTGTATATAAAACACTTAATTAGTCCCAAATCCTCAAGGAGGTGTATTATGAAAGTTAATTCTATAAATCTAAACAAACCATATAATTTAATATCTTTTAAAAAGGATCAGGCAAAAGAAACTGTTAATTACCAAAAGTCTTTTCCAACAACTATTCCTGCGGATACTACTCAATTTAAAAGCAAGATAAAACCTGATAATTCTCCTTTTACAAAGTTTGCCAAGTTCTTCAATAACTTCTTTGCAGAACCCAAATACACACCAAGTATGGAAGAATTATTTGAAAGAAGCCCTTACATACTTTAATTTCTGGAGTAAGTAACTAAAATATCAGGCTTAAAATCAGCAATACCTTCAAATTTAAAATTTAAAGTGTTGCTGATTTTTTCTGTATCTCTTCCTTCAAATGCATTTATTCCTTGCTTATCTCCTAAGATTTTTGGTGCAATAAACTGATAAATTTTATCGGCAAAACCAAGTGAAACTACTTCTCCATTGAGCTTTCCGCCAGCCTCTATAAGTATGCTTTTAATTCCTAAACCAAATATTTTGTTTAGTAAATACTCTAAATCCAGCTTATAATTGTAACTTGGACACTTAATTACGGTTAAATGCTTAGGAAGAGCTGTTAAATTAGCTTCGTCAATATCCTTATCAACAACAATATAGGTCTTTTCACCTGAATCATTATAAATTTTCGAACTAAAATCTGTTTTTAAATCTCTATCCATTATTATTTTTTTTGTTTTTTTCCCGTTTTTCATATTACAATTCATAGACGGATTATCTTTAATAATTGTTGAACTTGTTGTTAATATTGCATCATACCGATTTCTGATTTTTTGGACTTCATCCCGTGCTTTTTCAGAGGTAATCCATTTTGAAGAGCCGGTTTTTGTTGCAATTTTACCATCCAGTGTTGTTGCTGTTTTTATTGCAACAAAACAAGCTTTTTGTGTCATGTTTTTTATAAAAACTTCATTTAATTTTACTGCTTCATCGTGTAAAATATTTTCTATTACTTCTATTCCCGCTTTTTTGCATTTTTCTACCCCTTTTCCTGAAACAATAGGATTTGGGTCTCGCATTGCTATTACAAGTCTTTTTATTCCTTTTTTAATTATTAAATCTGTACAGGGAGGTGTTTTGCCAAAATGTACACAAGGTTCAAGATTTACAATTAAAGTAGCACCCTGAGCAGATTTATCTAATTTATTAAGAGCCTGAGCTTCCGCATGCAGTTCTCCATAAGCACTGTGAAATCCTGTTGAAATTTCTTTTCCGTTTTTATCAAGTACAACACAACCTACAAGAGGATTTGGTGATGTTTTACCCTCCCCCTTAAGTGCAAGCTTTATGCATTTTTTCATATATTTTTCATAAATTTTCATAATTTTTAAATTAAAACACCGGTTTTTCGTTTACTTCATTAAACATAATAATCTTGCGTGCAGATTGAGGCTCTTTTATTACTTTATAGAAATCTTTTACCAATACCAGCTGGTTCTGCATACAAACAGCTTCTTTTTCTGCTAGATATTTTTCAAGACTTTCAGCTGTAACTGTATATTTTTTTACTTTTACAAAAAGATAGAAATCTTTTTTTCTTTTTAAAATCTGATTAACCGTAAAATTCAAAATATCATCCCAAGAATAATCGTGCCATGGAGACGTTGTAATATCAAGTATATAATTCAAATTATCAGTTGTTTTAATTGAAAAATATGCTTTAATAGTTTTAAGGTTTTCATCCTCAATTACATACTTAAATTTGCAGTCATCTTTTAATCCTTTAAAAAAAGGCTCTAGATATTCATTTTTTGTTCTGGAAATCGAATATTTAAAATGTGTAATAACAGAATCATTAAAAAGCATTGCTGCAGCCTGAGCATCGGAATTTTTAAAAGGTCTGAAGAAAGTATCATCCTTTTGAGAGAATCTTATGTTGTTCATTTTCCACAATTGCTCTGAAGAGCATTGTCTAAATCCGCATCCTTCAATAAACAGGTACAACAATTCATTATATGAGTCGTCAATTTGAGTTATGAATGAAGAAGCTCCTTTTGCACCATACTTTGAAATTATAAATTCAATTAATTGTTTTCCTGCATTAAAATAATCCTGTTCTAAAAAAAGCCTGCTTATATTTATTTTATAAGGATTTCCATAGGTAGGAACAAGGGTTAGTGCTCCTATAATAGATTTATCTTCTTCTATAACATAGGATTCAGGTGAAAATTTTAAACTTAAAGGCAATAATTCATGGAAAACATTAAAAGGAGAATTCATAAATACTTTTGTGGAATAATTTATCGCATCTGTACTTAAAAAAGAAATCATTTTTTTTAGTTTGAATTTATCAAAATAATTTGCTTTTCGAATCCTTACCATTATTTTTCCTCAAGTTTCTTACAATAAAAACAAAATTTCTTTTCGTGCATAACAGTATAATACCGTGTTTTCAGAATTTATGCAATTTATAATGAAATATTTTTGTAAACTTTTAATAAAATAAGTCTCATGGCTACTAGCTTTTATTTTATTTATCTCTTAAAGTGATGGAAATATTTAAAATATAACACTTCCCCAAGCAAAATGGAGCACAAATATGAATGGTCAAAGAGTAAGTGAATTTATGTCACGTGAAATTTGCGTGGAAAAAAATGCTAAAAACAAATTTATGAGTATTTTTGTCTATCCCCAGAATGATGCCCGAGAAATTGCAAGAATTATGACAGATATAAGGATTGACTGTCTGCCTGTTTTATTCAGTCCATGGAACAAAAAATTAGTCGGTTTTATTGAACTTAGTAAGATAAGAGTATTTTTAAACGATTAATCTCAAAATACTAAAAAACTTTAACAAAATTTGCAGATTATCCTATTCATTTTTAATTCGCAAAAAATCTCAAATAAACATAAGCTGAACTTAAAGAGAGTGAAATAAAGGTTATTAAAACTCCATATTTCATAAATTTTATGAATGAAATCGCATGACCCGAAGCAGAAGCAACTTCGGAAACAATTACATTTGCCGCTGCACCTATTAAAGTCATATTTCCTCCCAAACAAGCGCCTAAAGACAAACACCACCAAAGTGGGTGGGTATATTCAACTCCCATTGTGCTTTGAATTTGCAATAACATAGGAGTCATTGTAACTGTATAAGGGATATTATCAATAATGCCGGAAAAAATACCTGATGCCCACAAAATTATCATAGCTGTTGCATGCTGAGAACCTTGGGTTGTGTCTAAAAGCCATTTTGCCATTAATGCAATACCGCCTGAGGCTTCAAGTCCGCCTATTATTATAAATAAACCTATAAAAAAGAAAATTGTATTCCACTCAATTTCTCTTAATATATGTTTTGGAGTTTCAAAAATCAAAAGAAAACTTGCTCCTGCCATTGCCACAACATAAGATTGAATATGAATTACGTCATGCAAAAGAAAACCTAAAACAACAAGAACTAACGTAATTGAAGAACGAAGCATAAGAGGAAAATCAGTTATTGTCTTTGAATTATCAATCATTCTAACATGTGTCATTTTTTCAGGGGTAGTTTTAAGTTTTTTTCTAAAAATAAACATTAAAAAGCCTATAGTTACAAGCAGAACTAGAACTACAATATTTGTAAGTTCCAATAAAAAGTCTAAAAATGAAAATCCTGCTGCACTTCCTATTATTATGTTTGGTGGATCTCCGATTAAAGTTGCTGTTCCGCCTATATTTGATGTTAAAATTTCTGTTATTAATAGAGGGATTGGATCAATATCAAGCTCCTTCGCAATAATAAAAGTAACAGGCATTATTAAAATTACAGTTGTTACATTGTCCAAAAAAGCCGAAGCTACAGCGGTAAAAATACCAAGAGTAAATAAAACCCACTTGGGTCTTCCTTTAGTAAATTTTAATAATTCATTTGCAACCCAATTAAACATTCCGCTTCTTGCCGCTATATGAACAATAACCATCATTGAAACAAGAAGAAAAATAACATTAAAATCAATAAAATTTATAAAATATTCCGGATCAAAATTGCCATGATGACCTTTATTTTGAGACACTAAACCAAGTATTATCGTAAAAACTGCACCTAAAAGAACAATTGTTACTTTAGGAATTCTTTCAATTGCAACAAGTAAATATACAAGAAATAAAATTCCAGCAGAAA
The DNA here is from genome assembly GCA_963839525.1 of uncultured bacterium. GTDB lineage: Bacteria > Cyanobacteriota > Vampirovibrionia > Gastranaerophilales > Gastranaerophilaceae > CAWIVJ01. Next base: position 106,921 of record CAWIVJ010000019.1, read on the forward strand.
ATTGAATATTATGAATTTGAATAAAATCATGAAGAAAATTCATTTTTATATTTTACAACAAACAAAAGACAGAATAAAGATATTTGCAATGATTTTAATCTTTATTGGCAAATTCAAGATATAATTTCATAGCTCTTTCTTTGGCAGATTTATAAATTTCTTTACGTACTAATTCTTTATAAAGATCTGTTCTTTTACCTTTAAAATGTCCCATTATTGCAGCATATTTTTCTATCTCTTTTTTATCTTTCCCTGCAGCATAAGCTTTTGTTTTTGCGTCAGTTCCGGAAGGTCTTATTTCAATAAATTTGTCATCAAACTTAAAGTACGTTCCATCACCAACAAATTTTATTTCCTTAAGGTCTGAAAAATCAAGCTCAACAAAAGCATCGTTAAGAATTTGTTTTACTTGCTCTAAAGATATAATATTATAATCAACTCCGAGAGCAAGAGTTAAAAAGAACAAATCATTCTTAGTCCGCTGTTTTTCACCCTCTTTTTTTTCCTCATTTAATTTTTTAATATCCGGCTCAGATTCATTGTAATAAGAAATATCTGCTCTGGTATCAAATTTACCCTTAATTTTATTTGCTTCAATAACTTCAACAAAATTTTGAGATAAAGTTTTATTCCTCTTTTCAAGTCTTGAAACTAACGAAGAAATAACAATTATTGCTTCTGTAGCACTTTTTTCTCTCATTGCAATTGCTTCATAACCCTTCTCTGAATGAATTAATTTTTTAGATCCCATAATCATTCCGCCCGATTCTTCACCTGCAAAAAGCAATCTTGGATTAACCCCCAGGTTAACTTTTTCACCAAATATATCGGTTAAAATAATTTCTTCTAAAGGTTTCTCTTTTAGTTTCTTTTCAACCTTTTTCATAATACTTGCAATTTCTTTAAATCCGACAGGAACATTAATAACTTTAACTCCGTTATTCTCTGCCCATTCATCCCATGCTATTGATGATGCGGTTGTTTTTATAATAAACCTCGGGCAATCATTCCATTCTCCGATAGATTTAAGTTTTTCAACTCTACAATTCATAAGCATTAAAAACGCCTGGTTTGCACTAAAAATAGTTAATATTCTTTCTTCAGAAAGCCTTAAATAATCGATCCCCGCTTTTTCAAGAAATTCAATGCTATCTGCGCTTTCAATTTGCGTTACGGTAATCCTGTCATGGTCAGGATCTGTTATTAATATAACCGTATTTAAAGGATAATTAGAAAGTTTTTTATCATAATTCATAGATTCAATTACAGGAAAATATTTTTCTCCTCTATAATTTTGCGATGTTACCGTTGCATCAACAGAATAATCATAAAAACAACATTTACCCTTACTGTCTTTATCATATTTACCGATTGAATGGAAAAATGGATCTTCTTCTACGTTTAACCAATCAAATTTGCTTGATATTTCTAATTTATCAAGAACTCTGCTAAGTGTTCTGTAAGCACTTCCTCCAACATTTTCAATAACAATTTTATTTTTAAATTCTTTTATAAGATCAATATTAAATTTTCTGGCAACACCTGTTTGCAAGTACTTAATGTACAAATCTATTCCATCATTTAATTTAGTCATTTCTTTTTCATCAATCAAATTGTCATTAGCAGCTGCAAATTTAATTTCGTAATAACCTTTTTTTTCAGCTTCTTCAAAAATTTCTTTAATTTTATTGACAAATTCCATTGATTCCTCGGGTAAATACTGCCCTCCTTGTGAATTTAAATCTTTTGTAGCATTTTTAACAGAGATTCCATGACTTGATGTGATGTATTCTCCGCCGAGTAAACCTAGCTTATAAATTAAAAAGGAAACAAGCCAAATTGGAATTGGTTTTTTGTCTACAGAAACAAGTGTTTTTATCCCATAAGCGGTCTGAATTCTTGCAATAGCTTCTAAATATAATTGTGAATTATATCTAACTTCACACCCTGCAAGTTTTGTAGGAGATTTATAACCTTTTTCCTTTATTACCAGAACTTTTGCGATAGTAGCAAGAGTAATTCCAATTAAATTTATTGGAAACCTCGTATCTTGTGGATAAAGAATATTTTGAGGACCTCTAATGCCTGCCGTTGAAATCCTTGCTTCTTGCTCGTACTGTTCCAGCCATTTCCACAGACCAAGTCCTTCCGGATTGCTTTCTTTGTCGTATTTGTATAGATATTCTCGTTTTAATTTAAAAGTAAATGTATTTTTATTCCTTAAGTTGATTAAATTTAATTTTTTAATTCTTTCTGGAGTTTTTTCTTCAACACTTTTAAATAATTCTTTTTCTAATTCACAAGAAGCTTTCTTTTTTGTTATTTTCATTATAAACACCTCATTCAGAAAAATACTTAACTAATAATAACATAAAAATTGTGTTTATTGTAAAATTATCCTTAAAAAGGAGTATGAATTCATGGTGAAAAAAATAAAAGAACCAAAAAATTATACAAAAAGAACTGAAGAAGATTACAATGTACCTAGAGCTCTTTTTCAATGGCTTGTAACAAAATTTTGGTATGGAATGTTATATAAATTTGTGTATAGACTTGAAGTTTACGGTAAAGAAAACATCCCAAAAACAAATGATTATGTTGTTGTCGGTAACCATCTTTCCACTCTTGATCCGCCTCTTTTGGCAAATGTTTTGCCAAATCCTGTTGCATTTATGGGAAAACAAGAACTTTTCACTCATCCGGTATTAAAAATACTGCTTGATTGGTTAGGAGTTTTTGCAGTAAATAGAGATAATGTCGGAGTTTCTACGATAAGAACCGCAAAATCTATTAAAAATACAAAATGGGTTTTAGGACTATTTCCGCAAGGAACAAGAGAGTCAGGAATAGAAATACATAAAGTTACAAAAGGCTTTGTCGGGCTTGCAAAGGCTACTAAATGTAATATTCTTCCTATCGGTATCATTGGAACAGATAAGCCAAAAAAAATTCCTTTTACCGGTAAAATTATTGTAAAAATAGGACCTATTATAAAATTATCCGAAAATACCGAAGAAATGTTTAATCAATGGATAAGTTCGATTGAAAATTTAACGGGATTTAAATATGTCCCACAAGAAATAAACAATGTTAAAAACTAATACTTATGCTATTAAAAGGGGGTGGCAATATTAAGTGCGTTGGAAAAAAAGAAAAAAAAAATTATGCTAGAAGATATGTAAATGAATATCATATTTGGAGGGGATTATTTCAAGCTTTTGTTGTCTACATTATGTCTTATCCTTTCCTTAAAATTGTATACAATATAAAAAGAGAAGGTACTGAAAATATTTCAAAAACAGGAAGGTACATTTACACAGGAAATCATGTTTCTATGTTTGATCCTATTTTGCTTTCTTTTGCGGTAGGAAAACCTATTGTTTACATTGCAAAACAAGAGCTTTTTGAAGGCGGTAAACTAGCATGGTGGGTAAAAAGACTCGGCGCTGTTTCTGTTAATCGTAAAAAGCCTGAAATTGCAACCTTTAAAACAGTAAGGGAGGTTTTTAACACAAAAGGCTGGTCTTTAGGTATTTTCCCACAGGGAGGAATTAAAGATAATAAAAAAATAGAAAATTTACAAAAAGGATTTGCTGTTATTGCAAAAAACGCAAAAGCTGATATTATACCTGTTTCTATAATAGGCTTTGAAGGTTACACTAAAAAACCTTTTTCACAAAATATCAGAATTAAAATAAATAAACCGATTTCATATAAATTACCTGTTGAAGAAATTGTGTTTCAATGGGCAAAACAAATTTGTGATGATACAGGATTTGAAAATTGCATAGAAGAAGAGTCTATAAAAGTTAAAGTTAAAGTTGAAGTATAGTATTAAGTTTCTTAACTATTTTATAGAAAATTTCTTGGCTTTATTGTATCATTTACACATTGATTTAAATAAAAGAAAGTGAGTACTTAATGAATTCAGCAGTTATTGTAGGTAGAGCAGGGCAAGATCCCGAGGTTAAATATTTTGAATCAGGCAAAGTAAAAACAACTTTTTCTTTAGCTGTTAATCGTTGGGATCCAAAAACAAAATCAGAAATTGCAGACTGGTTTAATATTGATGTTTGGGATAAACAGGCAGAGTTTGCCGGAGAATATATAAAAAAAGGCCGCCTTGTTGCAGTTGACGGAAGAATTGCTTTAAACAAATGGACAGATGCCGCAGGAGCCGAAAAACAAAGATTTAACATTATTGCGAATAATGTAAGACTGTTAGGATCTAAAAAGGATGAAGTCTAAATTATGATTATTTCCAACCTGATAGGTATTATAGCAGATGATTTAACTGGTGCAAATGATACAGCATTACAATTCCATCTAAGAGGGTCTAATACACAAATTCTGTTAGATTATGAGGGACATTTACAAAATCTAAAAAATGCTCAAACTTGGGCAATTTCTACAGAGACCCGAAATGTAGAACCTAATATAGCTTATAATAAAGTTAAATCTGCTACTAAAACATTTATTGATAAACTAAGTTTAGAATTTTTTTATAAAAAAATAGATTCAACATTAAGAGGAAATATTGCTGTAGAAACTCTTGCAATGCTTGAAGTATTGAACTGGAATGCCGCGGTTATTGTTCCGGCATTTCCTTCTGAAGGAAGGATAACGGTTGGGGGATACCATCTTTTAAAGGGGGTTCCAATTGAAAGAACCGAACTCGCAAGAGACGTTCATTCTCCGATTTTTGAATCACATGTTCCGACTTTATTAGAAAGTCAATTGGATGATGAAAGCAAAGAGCTAATAGGTCTGGTTGAATTATCAACTATTATGAATGGTGCCGGTCCGATTTTGTTTAAAATAAACGAACTTATTGAACAAGGGAAAAAATTAATTGTTACGGACGCTGTTTCAACAACAGACATTGAACAGATTGTTTTAGCGATTAACAAATCTGATTATAACATTTTACCAACAGGTTCTGCTGCTTGTGCTCAAGTTTTTGGGAATATTTGGCTGCCAGAAATGAAACATCAGCATATTTCAAAAACTATTCCTGAATTACCTAAACTTATTGTATCAGGAAGTGCAACACAAATAACCGAAAACCAAATTAAAAAATTATCTGACAGCGATGATTTTGATAACACTTATTTTATAAACTTGGATTTAAAAACAATTCTTTCAGGAGTGAATAAAGAGTTGATAGATAGAGTTGTAAATAATCTGGGACAAAAAAACATTGTTGTGGTAAATACGTCTTACCTTATAAAAGATTTTGACGGATTTTCTGATGAATGCTTAAATGCAGGACTTACAAAACCTAAGCTTGCATCGCAAATAACAGATTTCTTAGCTGAACTTACAAAAATTGTGGTAAGCAAAAGAGATGTAATTTTAATAACCTTAGGTGGAGAAACTTCTTATAAATGCTGTTCAGCGATTGATTCTCTTCAACTGCAGCTTGTTGATGAAGTTGCCCCGTCCATAGCATTAAGTATTGACCACAAAGCACAATGGATTGTCGCCAAATCAGGAAATTTAGGTACTTCAAACACCTTAATTGATATTTTAAAATATTTTGAAACGCATGAATAAATTTAACAAAAAAATTGCAATTACTACAGGTGATGTTAACGGTATCGGAGCTGAAATTACAATAAAAGCTCTTAAACGTCTTGATTTGCCGGAAGAAAACGTTGTTTTAATTTCAAACAAGGATATTTTAAGTTTTTATGGTGGAATAAGTGGTTACAAAACTATTGAACTTGATTTTGATAAAAAAAATATTTTACCCGGGAAAATTACTGCACAAAGCGGAGAATTTAGTTTTCAAACACTAAAAAAAGCTTGTGAAATGGCAAAAAACGGTAAAATTGACGCAATTGTTACTGCACCTGTTTCAAAAGAAGCATTGCATCTGGCAGGACATAAATTTAACGGGCAAACAGAAATTTTGCAACATTTTTTAGCCCATGACGAACAGCATGCAGAAATGCTTTTTATTGCAAATGATTTTAGAGTTTTGCTTTTAACAAGGCATTTACCTTTAAAAGAAATCTCTTTGAATAAAGAAGAAACAATTAAAAAAATTACTGATTTGAATAAATTTTTCAAGGCGAATTTGGGCATTTTAATGCCCAAATTCGCCTTATGTGCACTAAATCCTCATGCCGGCGAAAGTGGAATTTTAGGACGTGAAGAAATTGAGATTTTACAACCGGCGATAAATATATTAAGGGATAAAGGTATTGATATTACCAATCCAATGCCAGCTGATACATTATTTATTAATGCTGCAAAATCTTATTTAAATTTGCCTACGAATAAACGAGTAGAACAAACAAAAAGCTTAAATGTTTACCCCCTTTATGACTGTTATATTGCTTGCTATCATGATCAGGGATTAATACCTATTAAAACTGTTGCCGCTGAAAAAACAGTTAATATGACAATAGGGCTGGATATAATAAGAACATCACCAAGTCACGGAACAGCATTTGATATTGCAGGTAAAAATCTGGCAGATGAAACCAGTATGATAGAAGCTATTAAATTAATTTTTAATTTATAAATCAATGAAGAATATATTATTAATTAAAGCTTAACAAGACTAAAAGCTGTATTTACCCCTCCGATTTTCTCTTTATGGAGAGTAAATATATCAGTTTTATTTTGAAATTTTATTAAATCATTTTCAATCATTTCTTTATTGAGCCAGCCGAGTTGTTTTAGAGCTTCAATTAAACATATTGCACGGGCTTTCATATCACAATCCATTATTTTTATAACAAATCCTTCTTTTTGTTTAAGATTTAGCAAAATACAAAGTCCTCCTGCTCCGACTTTTGCAATCAAATCTTTATTTACTGTCATAATCGCAGTATCAAGTCTATCTTCACCTCCTGTTAAATAAGGGTTTTGAACAAATGCCTCACGGATTTTCAAATATTTTTTATCCAAAAATAAATTCAAGTAACCTTTAACCATATTTTCCAACGGCATTGAATATATTGGGACGCCACAGCCATCTTTTGTAGCAGGATAATCTCCGGAAGATATTTCACACAATTCATAAATCTTGTTTTTTATTGCAATTTGTAAAGGATGTTGCTTTTCATCATAAGTTTTTAAATCCCATCCCATTTTTTTACAAATAGCCAGCATCATAACATGTTTTCCCGAGCAATTATTTTGAAAAATATCTTCCTTATTGCCTGACAATAATAGTTTATTTTGTTCTGTTTCGCTCAAAGGTTTATGAAATCCGCATTTTAAATAACTTGCATCAAGTCCTGTTTTTTTTAAAAAGCCTTTAATTACATCGGCATGGCAAGGTTCCCCTGCATGAGAAGCACAACAAACAGCCATTTCTGGCAATGTCATATTATAAAATTTATCCAGTCCAAAATCTATTACGAGAGAAGCTTGCAAAGGTTTTGCGCAGGAGCGAAGGTAAAAAGGATAATTATTATCATTCCCAATTTTAAACATATTACCATCAGCCGAAACTCTCACAAATAATCCAAAATGTTCTTGCTCAATTAATCCGCTTCTTAAATATTCCAATAATTTAACAGGTTTATAATTAAACATTTTTCTTTACAAAGGCAAGTACTTTTCTTAATTGATCTTTCAATTTATTATTTTCTTCCGTTAATCTATTTATTTCTGACTGACAATCTTCGGTTTTAAATTTATCGCTTATATCGTTAGGAACAATCATTGAATCCAGAATAAATCTCTTTTTTGCCTCTTCTTTTATTATCAGTAAAGAATGAGAATCTTTTTCTGTTATAAATCCGAGAGAAATCATTATTTCTGCCATTTTACAGGAATTTCCCTGTTCTGCGTATTCTTTTTGTTTAATTATTGTTTGCTCAAGCTGATCAACATTTATTTTCCCAACACGTTTAAAATACTCTCCTGTTCTATATTTACCTGACATAAAACCTGCAATAGTTTGTATATAAAGCGATTCTGGGATTTTTATATAATCTTGTTCCAGACAAAGAATGTAATATTTGGCAACTTCTTCCAACGTCCAAAAATTATTCATAGCTATTTCCAGTATACTCAAACCTTCATCTATGTTTGCCAAAAAATTATAGACATTATTGTCATATCCGGCTTTTCGCTCAATCATTTCAGTTTTTCCGACAAAAGACAAAGTCGGAACATACAAGTGAAAAATATCTTCTTCTTTTATGTTAATAAAATCTTCACTTAACGACATAGCTAAATCTTGATGTAAACGTAAATAAATAACCTGTTTAACCCATAAAGGGAAAGCCAAAAGTTTTTCCAAAAAAATTCCTAAAATATTTTTTTTCAAAATGCTTTCCTTTCTATTCCTTTTTTGTTAATTATATATTATAATACTATCATAGTCAATTTATAAACAAATTTTAAGATGGTGGAATATGGGTTTAGATGGATTTTCAATGGGCAACTTAGGTTTAAACGCTGATATGACTTCTGCTCAGATGGTAAATCAAGCTGAACAAATAAAGAAAGAATCTGAAATTAAAATAAAAGATGTTACTGAAACAGCAGAAGATAGCGGAGTAAAAAGAAAAGAAGACGACGACGAATCAAATAACGAAGATTTTAGCGGTAGTTTTAAGGAAAAAGAAGGTAACTCTGATGAAAGCGAAAATGAAAATGATAATTTATTAAATGAAAAAGATTTTGAAAACACAAATCCAAAAGAATTTTCAATTCGAATCAATTCTGAAACTGAATTGATAGAACTTTTAAGAAATGAAGACAAAAAAGTTCTGGAAACAATAAAAGCGGAAGATTTAATGAAGCTTATTTCTAAACTTGATAATGCATCAGGAATTTTAGTTAACAGGAAGATATAAAAAAGAAGGTTAGAATGAATACACTTAATCCATATTTGAAACAATACAAAAAAAATCAGATAGAAACAGCAACTCCTGAACAAATTCTTATACTGCTGTATGATGGAGCTATAAATTTTTTAAATAGAGCAAAATTTGCTCTTGAAGAAAATGATGACGAACAATTTCATAAAGGAATTATAAGCTGCAAAAAAATAATAATTGAATTTATGGATACTCTCGATATGGAACGAGGCGGTAAATTGGCTGCTACTTTATACAGCCTTTATAAGTATTACCGTAAAATACTAACAAAAGCAGAAGTTACAAAAAATGTTGACGGTATAAATGAAGTGCTAAGGCATTTAATCAAATTGAGAGAAACCTGGCAAAAGGCAATAGAAATAGCAAATTCTGAAAAAGAAGCGGAATTGGGTGGAAGTATAAATACATATGATAAATACGAAGAAGAAGAAAATGACAATGTAGAATACGAATATGAGGAAGACGGCTATAATGACTCAGTTTAAGGATTTTGAAATACTATATAATCAATTCCTAAATTTAACAAGTGAAATCAACAAAATTATAGAACAAGAAGATTATCTTTTAGCCCTTGAAAAATTAAAACATAAAGATAAGCTTATAAAAAAAATTATGAATGCCGAAAAAACTGTTAAATTTAGTGTAGAAGAGCGTCAAAAAATACAATTAATAAATGAAAAATTAAAAGAGGATGAGCAAAATAAAATTACTTATTTAAAAAAACTCCATGCAGAGGTTGGAGAAGAACTTAAAAAAACCAGAAAAAAAGTTAAATTTAACTCAGCATATACAATAAACACTAAAAAATTAAAGGGCAAATTGATAGATACCTTAGAATAAGGATATATTTTTGAAAGAAACATACTCTAAAGAAAAAAAATTTGCAGCAATGTTTTCAATAGTATCAAATTCATTTCTGATACTATTAAAGTTTATTGCAGGAATTTTATCAGGAAGTATAGGGATTATTTCAGAAGCAGTTCATTCAGGTTCCGATTTACTGGCCTCCATAATAACTTTCTTTTCTGTTTCTGAATCTTCAAAACCTGCAGATGAAGAGCATCATTTCGGGCATGGTAAATATGAAGACTTTGCAAGCCTTCTTGAAGGACTTTTAATAATTCTGGCAGCATTTTATATTATCTATGAATCTTTAAAGAAAATTTTGTTTTCGCTTCCTGTAGAAATAAACACAAATATTGGGCTTGCAGTTATGTTTATTTCTATAATAGTAAATTTTTTCGTTAGTACGTACTTGTTCAAAACAGCTAAAAAAACTTTTTCTACAGCCCTATATGCCGACGGAGAACATTTGAGAACTGATATTTATTCCTCTCTGGCTGTTATCATAGGATTATTTCTGGTAAAAATAACAGGAAATAATATTTTTGACCCACTTGTAGCTATTCTGGTTGCCATAATAATTTTTATTGCAGGGTATAAAATATATCAAAAAGCAAAAAAGAATCTTTTGGATACTTCGCTAAGTAAAGAAGACAATATTCAAATTAAAGATATTATATACAAAAATATAGAAAATGGAGTCATATCATTAAAAAAATTAAGAACAAGAAAATCAGGGCTTAAAAAAAATATAGATATTACTCTTATAGTTAAAGGTTCTATGCCTATAAATACATCCCATGAATTATGCGACAAAATAGAAGACGAAATTGAATCTGTATTAAAAAATACTGATATTTCTATTCATTTAGAACCAAATGATTAAAAGACTGCAACTATTTTAAAATATTTGCTGCACAATTTTTATTTTCTGTTTTATTCAATGTCAAAGCATTTGAAAGAGCAATTCCTCCCTGTACCGGAGGGTTATTAACAACTTTTCCATTTACATATAAAACTGTAGAACCACCGCCGTCAAGATTCATTGCGTTAAAACAGCCGATTGATTTCATAAAATTAGCAAGTTCTGTTAAAGTCATTCCTATTGAAGAATTTTCACGACCATCTACAGTTACTATTATTAAATTATTATCTGCGGTATATCCCACTGCTGTTCTTGGATTTCGGCCTCCGATTGCACCGAGTTTTTGTGCGCTTATATCAACATAAACATTACCGTTTTTAACAAGATAAGGACCGCCGCTTATTATATGATTAACATTTTCCCAATTAGGAATTGTTGAAATATCAAGATTAACGTCTTCTCCTACATTAAATTTTCCTAACTGCTGCGCAGGACCTACAATTACAAATCCATCTTGAGGGATTTCAAGTACAGACTTTGATGTTTGTACGATTTTGTTGTTACTGACTGCCATTTGCATTCCATATTTTGGGCTTGAAGGCGCTGTTTTTCCCCATTTCGAAGTATACACAATGACATAAGTTGATAACATTCTCGGTTGATTTATATTATCTACTTTTATCATCTTATTCCGGGATTTTAAGCTTGCATTTAATTGAACACGTGCCATATCATAACCGTTATCAAAAATCCCCATAGCTACGCGGTTATAGATAGGTCCTGTATACATTTTCTTGTTAATCATTAAAGTTCCGAGAGGAACACCCGTTGCCGGTTTAAAGAAAGTACCGTTAATTGCGACAATTGAATTATTTTTCTTTGCGATTGTTGTAATTGTAGATTTTCTTCCCAAAGTCTCTGATGCTAGAGCGGGAGTTAATTTTAAATTTGGATTAATATCTGAATTTACTTCTACTACGTTAACACGTATAGGCTTTCCTTTATAATATTTTGTTAATTTAATATGTTTTACTCCGCGGTTTACATCTATAATTACTCCTTTTTTATATTTTCGCCTTATTTCGTTATTAAAATTTTGCGTTTTTTGCTCTATTGTGAGTTTCTCTCTTATATTCTTATCCAAAGTCGTACTTTGCAAAATAGGAGAAACAATTGTGCTATTTGCAACGGCAAATTGTTCCTTCGCCAAAATCGGGTACCCCTTAAAAGTATGCTGAGAAAATAGCAATCCCATAATAATTGAAATATTTAATATATTTGCAATTAATTTTGAGAGGTATTTGGGCTGTACAATAAGCGTATCCATTTTAGTCACCAAGTTTTGCAGTAACCGGATACCTTTTTTTTGTCGAGTGGGAGGTAATGAGGGAGTGGCGTTATTATGCCTTTTTACTGAATCCTCTTTTTCCTTGAGGCAACACTCTGAGAGATTTTTGTAAACTATTACCTGGAATCTCCTACTACTATTGTAACATATATTTACATTTTACTCAAGTGGCTCAAACCCTTTTATAACAGTATTTTTACAAAACTAAATAGTGTAAAATAGACATTATTAGTATTTTAAAGGTTGGATGTTAATTCCAATTCCCAATTTTTTTAATATTTCAGCGAGTATTGTTTGGGGATTAGTCCCCAAGATTTTTTTTGAGTTGTTTACACTATTCATTATTTCAGCAAACACTTTTTCCGGTGTTTCCTGAATTTTAGCGCTAGCTATATCTTGCGGACCTAAAATAGTTACTCCTTCTTGTAAGCTCATAATAAACTCATCCTTTTTACCAGGGCATAACGTTTTTACAACATTTTCAGCTAAATCTACTGTTTTTCCTGCTGTTTTTGCTAGTCTACTAAGAATAGCCGGCACCAACACACCAGCATTTTTATCCATTATCGTTACAGCTTCAAAATTAATATCGTGTTTTCTACGATTAACACAATTACAGTTTAATGGCATAATTTTCATAAATTACTTCCTTTTTTTAAATTTTCACAACACATTTATTCCAAAAAATGTAAAAAAAAATTTTTGCTAGCAAAAATCAAGTAAAAATTTATATTTAAAAAAAAACTCTCTACACAATCATTTTGAGCATGCAAACTCATATTAATATTTCTTAATATAATATGATTAGATAAAAACATTTAAGGGTTTGGGATAATTTTAGCATTAACTTGCTTTTGTATATTTAAAGATTTTTGTAAGCTTCTAACTAACTCCGCGGCAGTTTTTGCACTGTGAAATTTTCCAGTAGTTACTAATGCCGTACATTTAAGCTGGTCCAAGTCATCTTTATCTGAAATATTAAAAGCAATTACGTCTATTTTAACGTCTTTTCTCGTTTTGATTAACTCCATTGCCCATAAACAAGGGCTTTCATCACAATTTTCTCCGCCATCAGTCAGTAAGATTATATGTTTTTTTCCGTCAAAGCCCAAAAAATCAGAATCAACAGCTTTCTTCAATGAGTAAGTAATTGGAGTCATCCCTCTCGGATTGGTTTTGGAAAGTTTTTCCTGCATCCGTATAGTACTTGCAGGGGTTATGGGAACCAGCAGAGTACTCGCTTTACAAGCATCATATTGGGTAAACCCCATTCTATGACCATAAACTCTAAGCCCTGCCCAGGTTCTTTTATTTAGAGTTGGTAAAATTTGAGCCATTGTTTGAAGCATTAAGTCTATTTTTCTTTCACCGTCAAGTTCTTCTGTCATGCTGCTTGAAAAATCAAGGATAAAAAGAATTTTTTCATCCGGCTTGTCAAATTTATTATGCCCGAATTCATCCGGCTGGTAAACATTATAAGAACTTGCCAAAACATTGGCTGAAAGTATTAAAAAAATAAAGATAAACATAAATTTTTTCATACTAAAAAAATAATCAAAAATTATATTTTATCCAATAGCCAAATGGATGGACAGAAGTTTAGAAGGTTAAATTTATTTTAAACTTACCGGTTTTTCATGTATATGACTTCATTGCACCTAGAAAATATCTGTTTTCATAGGATTTTTGAATTTGGTAATATTTGCCTGGAACAACAACTCAAAATTTCCGACAGGACCGTTTCTTTGTTTTGCTATGATAATATCAGACTTACCTTCTTTACCCGTTGCTTTAGGAACATCTTCATCTCTTTCTTCCCGGTTATAATAGTCATCTCTGTAAATAAACATAACAATATCAGCATCCTGTTCAATTGCACCTGATTCTCTTAAGTCAGAAAGCATTGGACGCCGGTCTTTTCTCTGCTCAACTGCACGGGAAAGCTGCGAAAGAGCAATTACCGGAACATCCAGTTCTCTTGCAAGGGTCTTTAAACCTCTTGAAATAGAAGAAATTTGTTGAATACGCTCTTCTTTACCCGAACCTTCCATTAATTGCAGATAGTCAATAACAATAAGTCCGAGATTTTTTTCTTCCATTGCAAGACGACGGCACTTTGCACGAATATCTGTTAAAGTACAACCTGCTGTATCATCAATATAAAGAGGTGCTTCCGAAATACCGCTCATTGCGTTTGCAAGCTTGTCCCAGTCTTTTCGCTGCATATTTCCTGTTCTTATTTTTTGGGTATCAACTTCTGCTTCGGAACATAACATCCTTTGAACCAACTGCTCTTTTGACATCTCAAGCGAAAAAATTGCAACAGGAATTTTTTCTTTTATAGCTATATTTTGAGCTATGTTAAGTGCGAAAGCAGTTTTACCCATAGATGGACGTGCTGCAAGAATTATTAAATCCGATCTTTGTAATCCATTTGTAAAATTATCAAGTTCATAAAATCCCGTAGTAATTCCTGTTAACTCATCTTTGTGATTATATCTGTATTCGATTTTTTCATAACTTGCAAGCACCAAATCTTTAACATGCGACATGTCTTTTGTTGCTTTTTTAGATGCAATATCAAAAATAAGTTTTTCGGCAGTATCAAGTGATTCATCAGTAGGGTTTAAATCATAACCGAGAGAAACTATTTCTGAACCGGCATTAATTAATGATCTTTTAACCGCTTTTTCCTGAACAATTTTTGCATAATATTCAATGTTTGCCGTTGTAATTGTTTTAAAGCCCAAATCATTTATAAATGCGCGGCCACCGATTATTTCCAGTTTTGAATTTAAATTTAAGACATCTGAAACAGAAACTATATCTATACGCTCATTTTGATTAAACAATTGCAGCATGGCATCGTAAACGTGGCGATGGGCAGGCTTATAAAAACTATCCGGTGTTATAAATTCGACTACTTTAGTAATTACGCTCGGATTAACCAAAATAGCTCCCAAAACAGCTTCTTCCGCCTCTATATTTTGAGGGATAAGATTTGAGTTTATTTCTTTTTTTTCTTCGTAGCCTGTTTTAGTCATTTGCCCCGTTTCTTTTTATATAAAGATACAAAAAAATAATTGATACAAACTTAAGTTTAATATATAAGTATTTAAATTTAAACAAAAGGTAAACAAAATTTAATGAATATTTGTATAAAGTAACAGAAATATTTTTATTTTTGTTCTAAAATTACAATTAGAACATAACTTTGGATTGCCGCATCAATCAAATGCGTTTTGTTATCTTCAATGACACAAGATGTGAAAATTTGAGTTAAAATGTCATTGCGAGGCTTTTAAAAAAAACAAGGCAATCCAAAAAAGAATTAAAATGGAGAAAAAATGACAAAAAAATGTTTAATATATTTAGATAATAATGCAACAACAAAAATTGATGAAAAAGTTTTGGAAGAAATGCTGCCTTACTTTAAGGAAAGCTATTCTAATCCTTCAAGCATTTATAGTTTCGGAGGAATTGCAAAAAATGCTGTAGTTAAAGCACGTGAGCAAATAAAAGATTTTGTTAATGCAAAAGATGCTAAAGAAATTTTCTTTACGGCTTCGGGTTCTGAAAGCGCAAATATGGCAATAAAAGGAGTTTTGGAAGCTGATAAAACAAAGACTCATATTATAACTACGAAAGTTGAACATCCTTGTGTTTTAAATCTTTATAAAGCTCTTGAAAAAAAAGGCTATAAAGTTGATTATATCAACGTTAATTCAAACGGGGACATTGATTTAGACGAATTAGCAAATACAATAAAACCTGAAACAGCACTTGTTTCCTGCATGTGGGCAAACAATGAAACAGGTGTAATTTTCCCTATAGAAAGAGTTTCTCAAATTGTTAAGTCAAAAAATAAAGAGACAAAACTTTTTGTTGATGCTGTTCAGGCAGCCGGTAAAATACCTATGGATGTTCAGAGTGCGGATATTGATTTACTGAGTATTTCAGGTCATAAATTCCATGCTCCAAAGGGAATTGGAGCACTCTACGTAAAATCAGGAACTTTGTTCTCACCTCTTGTTGTCGGAGGACATCAAGAACGCGGAAAACGTGCAGGAACAGAAAATGTTCCTTATATCGCAGGTATCGGTAAAGCTGCTCAACTTGCAAAGGAATCGCTTAAATATGAAGCAACAGAGGTTAAGCGCCTCAGAGATAAACTTGAAAGTACAATCTTAAAAACGATGTTTAATTCACGTTTAAACAGCGGCGTTGCAAACAGAGTACCGAATACAACAAATATTGGTTTTGAATATATTGAAGGAGAATTGATTTTACTTCATTTAAGCGACTTTGGTATTTGTGCAAGTTCAGGAAGTGCTTGTACTTCAGGTTCTTTAGAGCCAAGTCATGTTCTTAAGGCAATGGGAATTCCTTTCACATCTTTACATGGAAGTATAAGGTTCAGCTTAAGCCGTTTTACGACAGAAAAAGAAATAGATGCCGTTATAATGGTTATCCCCAGAATTATTAAAAAATTAATTGAAATCTCTCCGTTTCAAAACGAATTAGCTGAATTAAAAAAACATAAAACGAGCTAAAATTTTATAATGCGTTGATATGATAAAAAAAAGTTCATTTGAGTTTAATATGAACTTATGTACGAATTTGAATCAGATATAGAAGACAAGGAATTAAAGCAGGTAGGATTAGAATTAATGTTCCTAACTCCGGAAAAGTGTTCTTCAAGCTATGGGATTAGCGCAGTTGAGCTTGCTAAACTTTTAAAAATTCCTGTTGAGACCGTCAAAAAGAAATTAAATATCTTAAAAGAAAAAGGCATTGTACGAACAAAAGGAATTAATCCAAAATACTGGTTATTTGATGATTATAACTTTCAACGAATAGACGAAAATGACGAAATTTTTAAGCTTTTGTGCAGTTTTGACGACGTAGATTTCGACAGATTTTTTCAATATTAAATTTAATAAAAATTAATTTATTATTAATTCTTTCCAGGTTATTGTAATTTATCTTTATACTATAAAATATAATAGTAATTAAAAGGAGAATTTATTATGGAACGCATAAAATTATTAACAAAAGAAACTGCACCTGAAAAATCTAAAAAAGTTTTAGAAGAAATAGGGCAGGGTGGGGCTAGAATTATAAATATTTTTAAAGTAATGGCAAATTCCCCGGTCGTTTTAAAATCTTTTATAGAGTTTCACAAAGTGCTTGCGGAAAGTAATTTAGAACCTGATCTAATAGAAAGGATTGCTATTAGATTGGCAGTGATGAATAGTTGTGAATATTGTTTGGCAGCACATTCATATTCAGGTTCAAAAATTCTTTCACAAGAAGAAATTTTATTAAATCGTGAAGGCAAATCAGCAGATGCAAAATCACAGGCAGCACTTGATTTTGCTGCATCTGTAATGAAAAATTCCGGTAAAATATCAGATGAAGATTTTGAAAAAATTAAAAACGCAGGATTTTCAGATGGTGAAATTCTTGAAATTGTTACTGTTGTATCCTTGAATTTTCTCACAAATGCTATAAATAATGTTTCTGGAACAAAAGTAGATTTTCCTAAACCGTAAGAATAAATAGAATTAATCAAAAACTACCACTTTTACTATTGAAAAAAAAATAATATCATTTACAATTAATTTATGGAAAAAATTGTTATCATAGGAGGTGTTGCAGCAGGAACAAAAGCTGCAGCCAAATCAAAACGATTAAAGCCGGATGCTGAAATCAATATTTATACCGATGATACTCATGTGTCTTATTCAGCATGCGGTTTGCCATTTTTTATTGAAGGTAATTTTGATGATTATGAAGAGCTTATTGCAAGAACTCCTGAAGAATTTGAAGAAAGCGGTATTCATATACATCTTTTGCATAAATGTATAAAAATTTTACCCGATAAAAAACAAGTTATTATACTTGATTTAGAAAAAAATCAAGAAATAACTGTTGAATATGACAAATTAGTTATTGCAACAGGCGCAAGACCTTTTATCCCTCCGATTAAAAATGTTGATTTAAAAAATATTTTTAAATTGCGAACTTTAGAAGATGGTATAAACATCAAAGAAAAAGTTCTCCAATCCAAACATGCAACAATTGTCGGCGGAGGTTATATAGGTATTGAACTTCTGGAAGCATTTGTTAAACAGGGGCTTCAGGTTGTAATGGTTGAATTTGCTCCGACCATAATGCCAATGTTTGACGAAGAGATTTCGAATCTAATTAAAAAACATATTTTAGATAAAGACGCTAAACAAGTTAAAATAATCAACTCTGATTCTGTTGTTGAATTTTGGGGACAAGATAAAGTTCAAGGTATTAAAACAAAAAACGGAATTGAATTTGAAACGGATTTAGCAATAGTTGCAACCGGTGTAAAACCAAACGTTGAAATAGCTGCTGAAGCAGGAATTGAACTTGGGGAAACAGGCGCTATTAAAGTCAATAAAAATATGCAAACAAATATCCAAGATATTTATGCTGCGGGTGATTGTGTTGAAAAAACACAGATTGTTTCAAAAACTCCAACATGGATTCCGCTTGGTTCTACAGCAAATAAAGAAGGTCGCTGCGCAGCAAATAATTTATGTGGGGGAAAAGACTACTTTAAGGGAATTTTAGGCTCTGCCGTAACAAGATACTTTGGTTTGACTATGTCTATTACAGGATTAACAGAAAGACAAGCATTAAAACTTGGCTATGAACCGGTTTCAATAATGGTTACAAAATTAGATAAAGTCAGCTACATGCCTGAAGCTAAAAATATTACAATAAAACTTATTGCAGATAAAAAAACAAGACAAATTTTAGGAGCACAGGCAATTGGCTGCGGTGATGCAGATAAAAGAGTAAATACTGTTGCTACAGGATTGATTTGTCATATGACAGCTGACCATTTTTTACGAAGTGATTTAACATATGCTCCTCCATATTCACCAAGCATAGATCCGCTTTTAACAGCTGCTGAAAAATTGGTTGAAAAATTAAATGAATAACCGAATATTAATATTTTTAGGCAAAAATATATCAAAATTACATTTTAATATAAACGCCCTTTCGTACTTAGATTAATTGCAGAGAGTATATCATTAGTTATTTTTTGAATATTTACCACAATAGCGTTATCTATGGGCTTGCCTTCTCTTACTTCTTTTATACTTTTATTTGCGTCTGAAAGAATCTTAGTATCTTCAAAATTTGATTTTATAATATAATTTTTTAATAACCTAAAAAGATTTGTTTTATCGCCAAGTAAAAACCCTATTGTTTCATCATCCGGCTTATCTATTTTAGACAGCTCAAATATATCATCAACAAACCTATTAACATGCTCAATATCATTTTCATTTAAAAATACTTCCACCTTGCCTCCTTTTTCTTTTAGAAGGTTGTATAAATCATCTAATGATTTCTCCGGTAATATTTCCTTGAGATTTTTCAACAAAAATGTCATCCTATACCTATTTAGTTCTTTTACAACCCTTATTTCTTTTAGGTCAAATAATTTTGCGCTAAAGTTTGTTTGTTTGTTTGTTTGTTTGGTTGGTTGTATTACGCCAATATTTTGTATTCTCATTTTCCTCTCCTTTAAAAAAAATATACCCTAATTATCTAAAATCACTAAAAAAAAATTTTGCTAATCAGGTTTATTTAATTTACAATTCTTAATATTTACAAATCAGTTGAGTTTTGATACAATATTTTTATAAAAAAAAGTTAATAATATTTGTACAAATACAAGAAGAAACAGGGAGTAATATGTTCGGAATAATATTAGCAGGTGGTTCGGGGAGCCGATTGTGGCCTTTATCAAGGGAATTATACCCAAAACAGCTTTTAAGCCTTAATTCGGATAAAAGTCTCTTACAAACAACTTTTGAACGTTTAAATAATTTCATGCCTGCTGAAAATATTGTCAGTATAACCAACACAAAACATGTTACTAATGTAAGAATGCAGCTTGAAAATTTATCGGATGAAATTATGGTTTTATCCGAACCTTTAGCGAAAAATACAGCACCGGCTATTGCTGCTGCCATAAAATTTATTCAAACAAAAGAAGATGATCCTGTAATTTTAGTTGTGCCCTCCGATCATTTGATAAAAAACAATAAAAGATTCGCAGAGACAGTTAAAAAAGGAGAAAAATTAGCCCAAAAGGGTTATATTGTAACTTTCGGAATTGAGCCTGATTACCCTGAAACCGGTTACGGCTACATAAATATACTTAAACAGCCTATTTTAGAAGGATTTAAGGTTAAAGAATTTGTTGAAAAACCTAACAGTAAAACCGCAAAAAAATATATTGATGCAAAAACTTATTTTTGGAACAGCGGAATTTTTATGTTTAAAGCCTCCACAATGATTGAAGAAATAAAGAATCTGGCTCCTGATATATTTAAAATAATGGAAGAGATTGATTTTTCAGCTTCAGACAAAATCGAATACAACTTATTTGATAAAATGCCAAGCATATCAATAGATTATGCAATTATGGAAAAATCCGACAAGATTGCTCTTGTAAAACTGGAAAGTGATTGGAATGATTTAGGATCCTGGCAATCAATTTATGATGTAAGCCGGAAAGATGAAAATAACAATGTAATGATAGGTCATGTTTTAGATGAAAATTCTAAAAATTCACTTGTTTACGCTTCTTCAAAACTCGTTGCCACAATAGGATTGGAAGATACTGTTTTAGTAGAGACAGAAGATGCTATTCTTGCATGCAAAAAAGATAAAACTCAAGATGTTAAAAAGATTTTTGAAAAGCTTAAAAAAGAAAAAGATAATACACATCTTGTTCACAAAACAGTTTACCGTCCTTGGGGATTTTATACTGTTCTTGGACAGGGAAAAGGATTTTTAACAAAATTAATTCATGTCAATACAGGTCAGAAATTATCGGTTCAGTCTCATAATCACAGAAGCGAACACTGGGTTGTACTTTCTGGTACAGCTAAAGTTATTTTAGAAAATGAAGAACATATTCTGCCTCCGGGTAAAAGCCTTGATATCCCGGTTAAATCAATTCATTCGCTTCAAAACCCTTATGAAGAAGAACTTGAAATAATTGAGGTTCAGCTTGGTGAATTACTTGTAGAAGATGATATAGTACGCTACGAAGATATTTACGGTAGAGTTTAATTGCTTTTAGATTATTTTTTTAATTTCGGGGGTAAGTTTTTATTACTATATATAAAATAATAATTATATTCCTCTAATTTTGGTCTTAGAACTCCCGTTATATAAATATATTTAAGTTTTTTTTCTTCCAAAAAGTCTTTTGTTGCTACACATTTTACCTGATAAGGAGCCGCTTCAATAGATTTTGGAATTGATATATTTTTAAGATAAAAGCAAGGAACTTTATTTTTTCTTGATATAAAGACCTTTTTTCCAACAATTTTATAATCATTTTTTCTGTTTTCGTAATCTTTTATAAGAGTTGAGCTTTGTTCTTTATTTGGAAAAATCACTAAATTATATTTACTAAAGTCTATTTTTGAAGCATTTTCCATCGTTCTAAAATCAATTTTATAACCTTCAAATTCTAAAGTTTTAATCAGATAAATATTATCCGGGCTACTTATAAATGCCAAAATCTTATTATTTTTATCAAAGCGGTTTCTAATATTTTTATTTAAAAGACAAGAAGAATTACTGTATGCAGGATTTTCTTGATAACCTTTACAAACAGATATTTCCCTTAAATATGTAATTGAAGGGTGTTTTATTAAAATTTTAACTATTTTTGAAAGCGGTCTTGCCCATAAATTAGTTGAAACAAAAATTAAATAAAATAAAGAAAATAAAACTATTATATATTTCAACGGATTTTTTTTTGATAAATAAGAATAAACCAGAACAGGAGAGGATAAAACCATAAAAGACATAATAAATCTAACGCTAAATGACATATAAACTAAAGTATATGAAATTGCTAAAAGATTTATTATAAAAAGAAAAGCAAAAGCAAATATAAATCGCGTTTTAGTTGATTTCGGATTTAAAATCGGCTTTAATAAAGCTATAATTAGACAAGGCAGGTAAACCAAAAAGCCTAAAACCCCCGAACCCATAACAGGTTCCAATAAGGAACGGTTAACGATATAGGGTGTGGTATAAAGCCCATCTTTAACAGAATTTAAGTGCAAAGCATTTAAAGTTAAATTTCTTATATGCTGTATATGCGGATTTAAATAATCAGCCCACCTAAATCCTGTAAAATCGAAAAACATAAAGATATACTTTATAAAACTCGCAAGTAGTCCCTTAATCCCATAGTAATTTTTTGTAACAACTATAATGCTTTGGCTTCCCATAAAATTTGAAAACTGTAAAAAATTTAAAATATAGTTATAAGAAGAAAAAATAAGAAAATTTACTAACCCGAAACCTAAAAACCACCCAAAAGGTTTATATTTTTTAAAATGAGCACAAAGTGCAAGCATAAAAAGTCCGACTCCCGGAATCATTAATATAGATGTGGTTTTTGTTCCGATTGCCATTGCATATGCTAAAGCTGACATAAAAACAGGTGTTTTATTACCCGTTTTAAGAGCATTCCAAAATAAAAATATGCTTGAGATTACAAGTCCCACAACAATTATATCTGTTTCTGTTCCGGAAACTTGTACTATTAATGAGGCAAAAGAAGACAATATAAAAATAACCCAAAGCCTCTTTCTAACACAGTATCCTAAATATCCCAGAATATTGTAAACTGAAATGATTGACAATAAATATCCCACAAATGAGAAAAATCCTAAAAATACATCTTTTTTTATAAATAAAAGAACCCAGGAATATAATATCTCAGAATTAATCGGTAAACATAAATTTCTTATATCTGCTATATCAAAATGTTTTAAATTGCCCTGAAAATTCCAAAAAAGACTTCTTGCCACATGATAAGATTCTGCATCAGCATTTGTTATAGGCATAAGAAAACACAAAGTTAATGCTGAAATTATAAATATTGTAAAACCTATATATAATACAAATAAAGATTTATCAAGCTTAAAAGAATTTATAACACTATTTTTAAAATCCCTTAAATTAAGTATCCACAACGGGCGTTTATTTTTGTTCCAAAAATAAACGCCCGTTGTTAAAAACAAAAAATTTCCGACAAGCACGTATACTTCTTTTATTTCATTAAATAACGATAAGATTTCAAACGTTAAAACCAGTTGAGCAAAAGCAATTAAGAACAAATAAATAAATCCTAGAATACTTTTTTTTGGTGCGATTAGACTGGTTATAAAATATGACGATAAAAATACAAATAAGAAAGAAATAAAAAACAGTAGCATTAACTTATACTTTCAGAATTTTTTCTAAAATTCCCACCATAATTTTCTCATAATTTTGTGCTTCTTTTTCGGTTTCAGCCTCAAAACGAAGTGTGAAAACGGGTTCGGTATTGCTTTGCCGAATTAAAGCAAAACCGCCGTTAAAAATTATGCGCATTCCATCGATAGTGACAATATCCTTTATTTTTGAACCGAATATATCCGGATTATCTTTTACCGTTTTTTCAAAAGTCCATAAAGTAGGCTTTTTTAATTCATCAGGACATGGAAAGCGAACCTCATGAGAAGAAAATACGTTATGAAACGGACTTAAAAGTTGCTCAATTCTAAATTCAGGATTTTTTCTTTTTTTATTGGCAACAATTTCAATAATTCTGCAGCCTGCATATATTGCATCATCAAATCCGTAATATCTATCTTTAAAGAAAATATGTCCGCTCATTTCTCCTGCTAAAACAGCATTAACTTCTTTCATTTTGCTTTTAATAAAACCGTGACCTGTTTTACACATAATAGCACTTGCGCCCATTTCATTGATTTTATCATAAAGAACCTGAGAACATTTAACTTCAGATACAATAATCGGCTTTTTAGATGCATCTCTCATCTTTTCTATAACGTCTTGAGCATATATTAAAAGCAATTTATCTCCTGTCATAGAAAAGCCCCGAGAATCAATAACTCCTATTCTGTCAGAATCTCCGTCAAAAGCTATTCCAAAATCTGCATTATTTTCGACAACAGCTTTTTTTATATCCGTTAAAGTTTTTTCATCGCTGGGATTCGGGTGATGATGAGGAAAATTTCCGTTAGGGTTTGAATATAATTCAATAACTTCACATCCTAATGCTCTGTATAAATTTGGTGCAACAACTCCGCCGGTAGCATTGGCACTATCTACAACAACTTTAACCCCTTCACCGACTCTACCGAAGTTTTTAACCATAACATCTGTATAGTCCGGTATTAAATCGTAATTTTTAGTTTTTCCAACATTACCGGACAATGTATTATTTTCAATCTCTTGCAGTGTGAATTCTTTTATTTCCTGTATTTTTGCCTCATTTAAAGATTGAGCGTTAAAAGTCATTTTTAAACCGTTATATTGAGGTGGGTTATGACTTGCAGTAACAATTAAAGAACCTAAAATATCATTTCCTTCCGTTACTCTTGGATCTAAACCTACAATTTCAGAATAATAACCTATTGGGGTTGGAGCAAGTCCTAAATCAACAACATTTGCTCCCGTGGAAATTACACCCTTAGTAAGAGCTGCTACAAGAGAAGGTGAGTGGTTTCGTGCATCTCTAACAATTGTAATCCATATTTCACAAGGATTTTTTTTGCTGTATTTGGATACGTATTTTATAAAACCTTTACCTATATAATAAAATAAATCTTCTGTTATATTTTTGCCATAAATGCCTCTAATGTCATTTTTTCCGAATACTGCGTCAGAAATTTGTACCACCATCGGTCCTCCTAATATTTTTATAAAATTAAATTTAATTTTTAAATTGCTACACCCTCTTTATAGTATACTATAAAAATGGAAAAATTTTCATCATATTTATCAAATAACAAAACTTTTATGGGATGGGTTTTTATTTTACCGGCTCTGACCGGAACCTTTATTTTCATTATAATTCCTGTATTTTTTTCATTTGGCTTAAGCTTTATGAAATGGGATTTGCTTAATAAACCTGAATTTATCGGACTGGAAAATTATCTGGACATTTTTACATCGCCTCTGTTTGGAAAAATTCTGCTAAATACTTTTGTTTATGCCATCTCAACTTCAATTTTAGCTGTAATAATACCGCTTATACTGGCCTGTATTCTAAATTCAAAAATAAGAGGTTCAGAGTTTTTTAAAACAGCTTATTTTTTACCGTTTGTAACCCCAATGATAGTAATTGCAGTAATCTGGCAGTGGATTTTTGATCCTAATATCGGAATTCTAAATTACATTTTGAAACTCAATATTAATTGGCTTTATGATGCTGCTTTTGCTATGCCTGCAATCATAATCGTTTCTGTTTGGAAATTAATAGGTTATAATATGGTAATTTTCCTTGCAGGTTTGAGTTCTCTGAACCAATCACTATTTGAAGCAGCAAAAATAGATGGAGCAAGCAAATTTGATACTTTCAGGTTTTTAACGGTACCTCTATTATCTCCTACAATCTTTTTTGTAGTTGTAATTACCTGTATAAGCTCTTTTCAGGTTTTTGACTTAATTTATATGATGACTCAGGGCGGTCCGTTTGACAGCACAAATGTTTTAGTTTACGCAGTATATAAAAATGCTTTTGAATATTTTAAAATCGGTAATGCAAGTGCAATGGCATATGTTTTGTTTGCCATAATCTTTAGTTTAACAATTGCTCAATGGAAAATGAGAAAAAAGTTGGTTTATAATGAATTAGACTAATTTTATTCCTTAAGATTTTATTCTAATTTAATATAATTAGTATTTTTCCAACGCAAATCTATATATTTAATTGGTTTATCAAGTGTTTTAACTTGAGGCAATATTGACGATATTCTTTTTATTCTTTCAAAAACGCTATCGTCTAATTTCCCTATTCTTAAGCTAACAGTATTAATCTTTACATAAACATCCTGAGGATTTCTTACATCTATGTATTCAATCTCTTCATCAGAATTTGCTTTTACAGCTTTTGCAACTTTTTCAATAAGTTTAACTTTTTCATTATCCCAGTTTCTGTAATCATCGCCTCTTGCCCCATAAGATAAAACCAGAACGGTTTTAAATGATTTATCGAGGGGTATATATTCTCTGCCAATAAGTTTTCCTCCACTGGCAAAAAATGCAATGGGAGCAACATTTTCAGCAGGTGAAATTGTTAAAACAGGTACTCTTTCTTCAACAATTATTTGTAACCTGGCCGGATACCAGAATCTTCTGATATAAACATTTTCAATAGGATCAAGCTTCATAACATTATTTTTCATTTCGTCAGTTTCAAGCCTGTAAATCGGTTTGTTAGGAAGCTTTGTTCGTCTAAGAGCCTCTAAAATCTTATGGGACGGCACTATTTTATTATTCATAATCTCTAAATAAGGACTGTTTATAGTATTGAAAATGTTTCTGTTTAAAAACCACTGGGGCAACTTTAAAAGTTTATACCCTATAAAAATCAGTAAAAAAATTGTAAAAAATCTTATTAAAACACGAAAACGCCCCAGCCACATTTGGCTTTGGCGTACTTTTCTCTCCATACGATTTTTTTCTAAACGTCTTTGAGTATAATACTGGCTTATTTGTTTTTCTTCATCATTTTGATTGTTGTATTCGTTTTCAGTCATTACTTATTTAATCCCACACCGTTTAAAATTAGTAACACTAAATTATCATAATCAATTCCCGTACAAGCAGCTTGAGCCGGTAAATCGCTTGTATCTGTCATTCCCGGACTGGTATTTATTTCAAGCACATAAGGAGTATCACCGACTATGTGAAAATCCACTCTTGAAACTCCTGAGCAATTTGCCATAATATGTGCTTTTATTGCAATTTCTTTAACTGTTCTTGTCATTTCCTCAGAAATTTCTGCCGGTAAAATAAATTCTGTCATCCCTTTTGTATATTTTGCTTCGTAATCATACCATTCATTTTTAGGGCGAAGTTCAAGAATTTCTGTTGTGAAAGTTTCACCGTTATTTTCTAAAACGCCCACTGTAGCACAAATTCCAACTAAATATTCCTCAATTAAAACATCAGGATTATACTTTTGAGATTCTTCTACTGCTTTTATTAGTTCCTGCTGAGCTTCAACCTTGCTCATACCAAAACTGGAACCTTCTGAAACAGGTTTTACCATCATCGGATATTTTAAACCGCGTACAGCTTTTAAAATATCTTCGCCCTTACGTATAAAAACTGATTTTATGAGAGAAATATCATAATTTGTAGAAAGAATTTTCTTTGTATATTCTTTATTCATACAAATTGCACTTGACATAACTCCACAACCAGTATAAGGAATTTTTAGAATTTCTAAAAGACCTTGTATACAACCATCTTCACCATATTTCCCATGAAGAGCGTTATAAGCATATTCAAACTTTTCTGATTTCAATTTTTCAGCAATATTTTCATCAACATCCACCAAAACAGTGTTTTTAAATCCCAGTCTTAAAAGAGCCTCATAACAGTTTTTTCCTGAACGAATTGAGACTTCACGCTCCGAAGATATTCCACCGCATAAAACAGCTATCTTAGCATTTTTATCTATTTTAGTCCGTACAGAATATGGCATATTTCTTCCTCTCTTCTAGTTTTTACTCCGTAATATTTTATTTCAGGCTCCAACTTTATTTTATACTTATCTCTAACGGCCATATACATTTTAAACATAAGTTCAAGAATGTCACTTGAAGTTGCATTAGCGTTATTAATAATAAAATTTGCATGCTTTTTCCATATTTTAGCATCTCCAACATGAAATTTCTTAACTCCGGATTTATCTAATAATTTTCCTGCTGACATATCTTCAGGGTTTTTAAATACTGAACCGGCATTCGGTTTTGATAAATCCGGTTGGTAAGACTTTCTAAATCCTAAATTTTTTTTTATAAGAGATAATATCTGCATTTTTTCTGCTTTTTTTAACTCGAATTCAGCAGAAAGCAAAATATAAGGTTTCCTTTGCAATACTGAGCTTCTGTAGGAAAAATCTAAAGTTTTTTTCTCAATTGTTAATTTTTCTTTTTTACTTTTATCAAAGACATTTATACGAACCAAAAAATCACTTATTGATTGTGAGTGTGCAGAGGCATTCATGTAAATATTTCCTCCGACAGAACCAGGGAATCCGGTCATAAATTCAAATCCGCTAAGTTCGTTTTCAGATGCAATTTTTGCTATAGCAGGTCCTTTTACTCCACATTCGGCAAATACTTTATTCCCTTCTATTTCAACTTTATTTAATTTAGATGTACATATAACGCTTCCCTTAATTCCTTGAGATGAAATCAAAACATTTGACCAATTTCCAATAATAATGGGAGAATTGAGCGTTCTTAAAAGATAAACAAATTCCTGCTCTGTTTTTGGAAAGTATAATTTCTCCACTGCACCACCTATTTTAAACGATGTCAGATTTTTTACCGGAAAGTTTTCTTTAGCTTCAATATACATTAAACCTTAGCCTCTTCTTTAATATTTAAAAGATCTTTTCCCAAAGTTGTAATTGTTCCTGCACCCAATCCTACAACTATATCTCCTGATTTTAATTCCGGTAATAGTTCCCGAGCAACTTCAAGAATACTTCCTTTTAAATGCCTGCAAGGAATTTTTAAAGATAATTCATCTGCAAATTTTTTAGAATTAACTCCTTCTATCGGATTCTCAGAAGCAGCATAAACATCTGTTATAAAAACTTTATCTGCACAATCAAATGCATTTAAAAAATCATCCCATAATCCGCTGAATCGAGTGTATCTGTGAGGCTGAAACACCGCTATAATTTGATTACGACCCATTGATTTTATTGCAGAAAGCGTTGCTTTAATTTCTGTCGGATGGTGTGCATAGTCATCATATACACAAACCTCATCAAATTTTGCAGATAATTGAAGTCTTCTTCCCATTCCGGTAAAAGTGCAAAAATATTCTTTTACTTTTTCAAGGTTAACCCCTGTTTCATTTAAACTTGCTAAAACAGCCATTGCATTATAAACATTATGTTCCCCTGGCATTTGAGTTGTTAAATTAATCAAAAATTTACCTTTGTAATATATGTCAAAAGTTATCCCTTGCCCCAATTGAATATTTTTAGCAATATAATCCGCGTTATTAAATCCAAAAGTTATAAAATGAATATTCGGATTTTGCTTCATTAATTCTAAGTTACCTTCATTGTCATTATTTATCAAAACTTTTGCATTATCAGGCAAAGCATTTAAATAGTCTCTAAATGTACCCAATATTGACTGCAAACCATCCGTATAAAAATCTATGTGGTCTACTTCCAAATTATTTATAACACTTATTTCAGGCTGATACTTAACAATTGTTCCATCGCTTTCATCAAGTTCTGCGATAAAAAAATCTCCGCGCCCTTCACATGATCCAGATTGTTCTTGAGTTTTATCGGAAAAACATTTACCCCCTGCATTTGAGTTAATTCCAAACTCAGGAACAATACCCCCAACAATAAAGGAAGGTTCAAACCCTGCTTTCTGTAAAACATACGAAGCAAGCCCGCTTGTAGTTGTTTTTCCGTGTGTACCTGAATAACCTATAAAATATTTTTTCTTCTCAGAACATAAACCTTTTGAAATTCTTGCCAACAAATCTGAACGATGCAAAATTTCAAGTCCCAGTTTTTTAGCTTTTATTAACTCAGGATTATCCTCTTTTATAGCTGTACTTGCTACAACAATGCAATTTTCGGGCAGGTTATTTTCATCATGTCCTATAAAAATTTTTGCTCCCAATTTTTCTAATTCTTCTGTATTTCTATTTCGCTTAATATCTGAACCTAAGACTGTAAAACCATCTTCCACGAGATATTTAGCCAAACCACTCATTCCAATCCCGCCGATTGCTATAAAATAGTATGTATCTTTCACTCAACTACCCTTATTTTTATCTCTACATATTTTATTTTAGTACAAAAAAAAGAATTATTAAAACAATGTTACAATAACAAAAAAAGATATAGAAAATATATTAAGTTGATGTACAATGTTAAATATATTTACCAACGGGAGGAAAACAATGGCAAGAATATTAATATCAATGCCCGATGAATTTTTAAACAGAGTTGACGGTATGGCAAGCGAAGAGCAAAGAACCAGAAGCGAACTTGTAAGAGAAGCTCTTAGAACTTATCTTAAGCGCTCAAGAATTTCAAATCCTAAAAAAGCAATTGATAATGCTAAAATTCTTGATGAATTGCTAGATTAATTTTAAAGTGAGAAAAATATTTAAGACTAAGCATTAACTTCTCTAACAAATGTTTTTATCCACTGCATAAGTGTTAAAAGTTCATAGGGTTTTGGCAAATATAAATCTGCCCCTGAATCCAAAACCATTTCTTTGTCGTGCAAAACAGAAGTTACAATTATTTTTGAGTTTGCGAATCTTTCATCCTCTTTTAAACTTTTGCAAATATCAAGTCCCAGCATTGTTTCAACGCTTCCTGCATCAATTATTATAACCGCAGGCGCAGTTGAAAAAGTTATATCTGACGATGCCAGAGTACCTATAGTTTGGGTATTCGTAAGTGTTTCAACAATATAACCCTGCAAATTAATATTTGTTGAAAGTAAAAGAGAAAGTGCTTCATCTTCTTCTAAAATCCAAATTTTTTTGTTGAATTCTTTTTCTAAAACTGCATCCCTAGCACTAATTTTAGGACGTTCAATAGCATAACTTGAACCAGAAGGCTTTTTAGCCAGACTATGAACTTGAATTAACGAATTAATAACTTCCTTTGCTGTTGTATATTTCTTAAATTCGTTTGTAACAACACCAATTGTTGTAAATACAAATTCGCAGCGCCTTCCAGCAGATTCATCTCCCTGCAAAACAGTATAACCTCTTTTTGAATCAGCTTCCGAGTAAAATTTTGAAGAAATAGAATCAAATGCAAAAGTTAAAAAAGAAGCAATTTTTTCAGCACGTATAGGGTGAGTAATAATCAAAAACTCATTATCTGAAAGTTGTCCGAAATAATCTTCTTTATCCAAAGTTGAATTTATAATTGCACAATAAGTTTGAATAAGCTTATCCGAAGCAAGCTCTGTATAAATTGCTTTATAATTTTCAAAATTTTGTATACTAATTAATAAACAGGCCCATTTCGTCTGTTTCGCAATAATTCGCTTCAATGCTTTAAGAGAATAAGCTTTATTAGGCAACAGAGTTTTCATATTAATATTTGTCTCGTATTCTCGGCGTAAGTGAGCTTTAATCCTCATTTTAAATTCTTCTGAATTTATCGGTTCACTTAAAAAATCATCCGCTCCGTTTTCTAAAACTTTAATTTTATCCTCAGTTTCTGCTGATTTAGAGACTGCTATAATTACTGGGCGTGAATTAAACGTTAAAATTCTCAATTTTTTGCAAAAATCCGGCAAACTTTCTTCAATACTGTCCGATACAATTATCAAATCCGGCTCATTTTCCTGAACAGTTTTTATTGCCGAATTAAGGTTACGGCAAATCATGACAAAATTATCACTGCCTTCAAGAAGTTTTTTATACTTTGTCGAAAGTTCTTTTCTTTTATCAATGATTAAAGTATACTTACTCATTTTGTCTAATTTTCATCCTAAATTGCTTTTTTATTTTTCTTTCTATTAGGGGAGCGGACAAAAACCTACTCTTCGCATTTAAAAGATTTGACCGCCTGGTTTTCAAGATTTCGAACAGGAAACAGAACTTCAAATGTGGTTCCGTTTTCACTGCTTTGAACTTTAATTTCTCCATTCATTTTTTTTACAAGTGTTTTTGTAATATAAAGTCCGAGTCCACTACCCTGAACTTTTCTTGATAACGGATTATCAAGTCTGGAAAATTTAGAAAAAATCTTTTCAAAGTCTTCTTCTTTTATTCCTATCCCCTCATCAATGACTTTTATGGAAATATAATCAGGAGAACAGGAAAAGCCTGTTTCTACAACAACTTTCGTACCTTCATTTGAATATTTTGCCGCATTTTCAATTAAATTAGTCATAATTTGTTGAAACTTGTCAATATCAACAAGAATTTGAGGGATTTTTTTATTAAAATCCGTCTCAAATACATGATTTGGATTCTGATGTTTAATAATTTGTACAATTGGATCTATTAGAGAATTTGCATTTGCAGATTTATAAATCAATTTCTCTTTAAATGATTGAAGTTTATTAACAGAAAGCATATTTTCAACTAAATTAATCAATCTGTTAGACTGCTGTTCAATAATTTTTATAAATTTCTTCTTATTTTCATCATCAAGCGCATCCCATGATGCAAGCATTGTTTGAGCAAATCCTCGAATGCTTGTCAAGGGCGTTCTGAGCTCATGAGAAACTGTTGAAATAAAATCTTTTTGCTGTTTTTCTTCATTAACCATACTTGTATTATAACAGATAGGAGGAAAAGAATAATTTTATTAAGATTTTTTTTATTTTTTAGGCGTTACCGGCGGCGGCTGAATGTATAAAGGATGAAGATTCCTCCAATCAGTTTCAAAACCTGTATTTATCTTTTCAATAGCTATTTCTATTAAAATTTTTCCTAAATCTTCATCGGATTTTTGATAAGAAATTCCACCTAAAATCGGTTCTAATTTATCATCTGTAACAATTGTATAATTATTTTTTGAAATCAATTCTTTTAACTCTTCAAGTAAAACTGATTGAGGAGCAAAAATTTCTTTTTTATTCTCATAAATTGCAACATAAGCCATTTCTTTTCTGGCATCAAGAGCGGTTAAGATGAGGGGTGACTCAGGAAGAGCAAGTCTTGACAGTATTTCAAGCGAAGAAATACCTACTGTTTTTATATCTTCATTCACACCTTGGGCAAAAACTCTTGCAACAGTTGTACAAGCCCTGATTCCGGTAAAACTTCCCGGACCTGTATTTGTTACGATTAAATTAATATCCTGAGGGGCTAAATCGTTTTCTTTCAGAATATCCCTGATTGTAGAAATTAAGAATGCTGAATGATAATAATTTTTTGTTGTTTCAACAATTTTCGAACCCAAAATTTCGTTGCCTTTGCTCAAAGCAACATACATTTTATCTAAGCATGTATCAAACGCTAAAATATTCATATTAGTTTTGCCCGCCCGCATATGTTTTCAATCCCTCAATTACCGAAATATTATCTTCTCCGACTGCAGTGAATAAATATTTTCTTGAATAATCATCTTCATAAGTTACATTAATTTTAATATGATTAAAAGGAATTTCGCCTTGAGAGAATTCAGCCCATTCAACAAAAGTAAGCATTTTTCCTTGAGAATATTCTCTCAATTCATCTAGAATTGTTTTAACGCCTTCATTTTCAAGCCTGTATAAATCAAAATGATAAATCGGGATTTGAGTACTGTGATACTCATTAAGAATAACAAAACTAGGGCTTGTTACGCGTTCTTTGACACCCAGAGCCTCTGCAACAAATTTCACAAATACTGTTTTTCCTGCCCCTATTTCTCCGTAAAGGTTCACAAAAGCGCCCTTTTGAACAACTAATTTTGCAAACTTTTCGGCTAATTTTTTTGTTTCGTCGAGCGTTTTACAGATAGTCTCAAAACTGTTCAAATGTACACCTTTTGTCCGTTTAACTAAAATTATTCTATCCTGAAATCACCTGTTTGTTGCTGCGGATAAAGTTTATCATATACTGAATTTGATTCAGAGCGAATTTTTTCCATATAAATTTGACCGTTTTTAACAACTTGCTGCAATTGCACCAAATCATTTTCAATTTTAGCCAGAACCTGTTCTGCGTAAACTTCGGCACCTTCTCTTATTCTCATAGCTTCGTCAGTAGCTTGAAGTCTTACATTTTCAGCATCGTCAAGTGCTTTTCTCTTAATCTCTTCACAATCAGCTATAACCTGTTCTTTAATTTTTTCGGCTTCTTTTTGAACAGCACGCAACACATCCGATTCACTTAATAACCTGTTAGCTTCATTTTGAGCTTCGATTATAATTTTTTCAGCTTTTTGCTGAGCTTCTATCTGCAATTCTTCTCTGCGTCTTAAAAAAGCTCTTGCTTCCTGAACCTCGCTTGGCAAAGATGCATAAATTCTATCGATTAAAGATTCAATTTCCTTAACTTTTACTGCTACTAAATAATTCGGCAGTATAGGAAAACTTTTTTCCAATACTATTTCTAAAAGTTTTAAAAGTTCGTATATACCACTTTGTTGCATATTCATGACTTTATTTTTTCACCTTTCTCACATTAATAATGACATTGTATATCAATCAAAAAATTTTAGCAACTACTCACAATTAATTGTCCAATAACTCTAAAAGAGTTACAGCAAAGGAGGTTTACAATATTCTTTTTTTTAAAAGAATGTTCTACATTTTGCTTAAAAATTCGTTGACGGGTTCAGGAACAAATTTTGAAATATCTCCGCCCATAAGCATAATTTCTTTAACCGTGCTTGAAGAAATGAAATTATACTTAGGTTTTGTAATTAAAAACACTGTCTTAATTTCACTTGAAAGTGCGGAATTTGTTTGAGAGAGCTGCATTTCGTATTCAAAATCCGAAACGGCTCTTAATCCGCGTAAAATAATTTTTGCTCCTTTTGATTTTGCATATTCAACGCTAAGCCCTGCGAATGAATCTACTTCAACATTTTCCAATCCTTCGACACTTGCCTTAATAAGTGCTACTCTGTCTTCTATAGACAAAAATCCTTCTTTATTGCTGTTATTGGAAACAGAAATAATCACCTTATCAAATATTTCGGAACCTGTTTTTAAAACATCTAAATGTCCCTTTGTAATGGGGTCAAAACTTCCCGGGTATATTGCTGTTGTCATTTTACTCCTTTGCTTTTGTTGTTGGGCAAATTGCCCGGCCTACATGGGCAGATTTGTTGGAGAATCTGCCCCAACAAAATCACTGATTTAATTATATAATCATCAAATTCAAAAACATCTATAAATATCAAAATTGTTAAGAACTGTAAAAATTTTGACCTTTTTTTCTTATGTCCGGCAACTTTTCTTCTTTACGGGTTTTAATTTGACAGCCCGAATTTAAAGAAAGGTAAGAGGTTGGGATAATGAAAATTTATTCTAATACCATTACAAAAAAAAGAGTACCCACAAATCAAGAAAGATATAGGTTTGCAGGTACTCATAATTTTCTTTTAAACGATAAAAACCTTAGTTTTAAGGGGATGCCAACGGTTAAGGCTGCAGTTGAGATATTTCGTAAAGAAGTGGGCTCATCCGCAGGCGAAAATTTAGACAAAATTATTGAAAATGTTTTAAAAGCAGAAAACACAGGTGTAGAAAAACTTAGAGATGGAAGTTTAAAATTTGCTGAAGATACGTTCGGTAAAAAAATGTATCGTGCAATTGTTGATCCTGTTGTGTATTTTCCCCTTGACCTCGCAAATTCTACCCTTAATTTATTAAAAAAAATACCCGGATTAAAGACTTCAAAATTCATTGATGGTTTGCTTAAAAAAGCTCCTCTAAAAAACAGAAGTGAATCTTTAGAAACTTATTCAAACGCTATGGCTGTTAAGCATTATTTTGTAATGCTGGGGGATAAGAATTTAGCAAAAGACGGCGTACTCAAAGAAGCGATGAAAAGATTTAAAATTGGTCAGACCCCTTATACCGTAAAAGGTGAAAGGTCTTTAACGAGAGTGGTTTCCGGTATAATTCCCGCATTTTTTCTTGCAAACGATGCTTATAACCTTTCCATGTACATGAATAATAATAAAGATGTAGCTAAAAAAGAGAAGAAAAGACGTTTTTATCAGGAGCTTTCAAGGGTTGCGGTTACAGCAGCAGCTACATTTGGTACTTTAGGCTTTTTCTCTAAAAAAGTAAGCTCAAATCCGGCAATGGCAGCAGGTATAATAGCGGCACTCACTTTTTGCTCTGAACTTATAGGCAGAATGCTTGTCGGAACACCTGTTTATCCATTAGGAGAAAAAGGTGCTAAAAAATATGCAAAACTGCAAAATAAAGGTAAATTAAAACAGAATAATAATGAAAAAAATGTTGATTCATCAAAATCTTCTGATAAAAAGAAAAAATCTAAATCAAACTATGTCATGAAACTTTTAGGCGGTCTGGTTTTGGCAGGGTTTTTGATAGATAAACATCAATATATAAAACCTGTAAGAAAGCTTGTAAATAATTTGAAAAGTAAATATACAGAATTTTTTGCTAAAGATTATAAAATTTCAAGAAAAAAGTTTAATGATATTATTGTAGAACTTAGAAAAAAAGGTTTTGAACCGCTTGCTCAACATTATCAAAAAAAATTAAATAATATTCTTAAACAAGGCAATTTAACCACAAAAGAGCAAATTCAGGTCGAAAGAGAAATTGATAATAGAATAGAGCAAGGTGTCGGTAATAAATTCATAATGACTTCGAAAGAATTAAAAGAAGCTCAAAACGAAGCAAGAGAGGAAATAATTCGTAAAGAAGTACTTAAAGACTTAAAATTATTTAGAGACACAGAAAATGATAATATTATATACATTAACGGGGATTTGAATAAATTTTTCAGTGAAAGAACCAACGTTGATAAAGTTAAAGATAATATAATAAACGGTGTTTTGGCATTACCTGTAAAATTCGCATGGGCAATTTTAAATATGCCTTATAAATATGTTGTAAAACCTTTAATCGAAATACCTGTTGATATTACAAAAAAATTAGTTAAGGTTTACAACAAAGAAATTTCTTCAAAAGAAAAATTTAATTTAAAGAAAATTTTTAAAGCTTTAAAGGAAATTTTTAAAGTTAAGAATAAAACAATAAATGATGATGACCTATTCAGAAGAAATATTGAATTCCTTGAGAAAAATTTTAAAGCTTCTGATTTTAAAGAAAAAGTTAACAAAAACATCATAGATTCGTTTGATAATGTGAACAAATCCAATATTTCAAGTGCAGAACTTGCCGGCTCCGCCAAAGTTGCGGTAAGTACGGCTACCAGTACATTTTTAATTCTTGATAACTACAATATGGTTATGATTGACAGTGAAGGTAAAGATAAAAAATTAGCAGGACAAAAGGCTAAAGAAAGAATAATCCAAAGAATTATAAGAATAGCTTATGGTGCGTGTTTGATTAAGCTTTTCAATGGTCTCTTTAAATCACCGTATGAAGCTAGTTTATTAGGTGCAGAAGCTGTTACAGCAGGGAATGTTCTCTTAACAGAAATGCTTGAAAGAACATCTGTGGGAATGCCTTTGCATGAAGCTACAAGAGAAGAAATTATACAAAAAGACAATGACGCTTTAAAAGCCAAAGGATTAAAAGGCGCATATTTCAGGTTTATGTCTAAATTAACGGGCAAAAAACCGATTTCAAAAAAGAAAGCGGATAAAAGTAAATGATTTTTTTTAAGAATTCATCATAAGGTCTATATCATCGCCATATTCTGTTTTATGAGATAGAAATTATACTTAAAAGATACTCTGAAAGCTCTTCAATTTCTTCTCTTATTGGTCTTGCTAATTTTTCATAGGCTTCTTCTGTTAATTTGCCTTTTGCTAGTTTTTCATCTAATTTAGCAAGGTCGGCTTTTAACATGTTTAATACTTGCCAATACCAAATGCAACTTTGGAAACAAACTTATCTCCTAAAAGATTTGTTTTCTTAACAGAATTTTTGTTTACTGAACTATTTTGCTTAAATTGTGATGAATAGACATTAATTTGAGTTGTTGGAATAGCAAAAACTTTCATAGTATATCTCCTTTTCTCAAGTACAAACTATATCCCCTAGTTTAAAACCATATAAGGGGAAGTTTTAATTATAAAACCATAAATATTTTTTGTAAACTAGTCTTATTTTAAAATAGCCTCTTTGGGCAATAAAATTGTAATAATTCGTAAAATTGTAGGTTGGGCAAGTTGCCCGACAACATGCAGATTTGTTGGAGAATCTGCCCCAACAAAATCACTGATTTAATTATATAATCATCAAATTCAAAAACATCTATAAATATCAAAATTGTTAAGAACTGTAAAAATTTTTCAAAAAAAGACAATTTCATACATTGATAGGTATTATAATTATAGTTACAGTTGTAATATTAAATTCGTTAGTGTTTATATTAGTTAAAAGAAAAAGTAAATAGTATAGGAGTGGTAATATGTCTGTAAATTGTGTTATTCCAGTAAAAGTAACCCCAAACTTTGCGAAGAAACAACCAACAGTATCCAACTCTCCGGTTCAAGCATTAAAGCGGCTACCTGATGTGGATGTAGGCAACACGGCAAAAACTGTAGTAAAACAACGTCCGTTGAGAAATATAAGAAAAGTTTTAGCTTTATGTATGCTTGCGTTAGCAGCTACTTTTGGCGCTACAAGCTGCTCTTCTCCTCTTGATGTTGAACCTCCACTGAATCCTAGTCCGACAAATGCTCCAATAAACCCTACAGCTACTCCAACGACAGAAATGAAACCGGTACAAGAAACTATTTATAAAATGGCGAAAGTACTTTTCCCGGAAATTGACGAAATAATGGGTGATGTAAACTCATTACCTCCGGGCACAGCGTTTAGTATTACTCATAATGATGAGTATCGTCATACCTTCAAGCCTACCTCAATATCCCCTGACGGCAAAGTAATGAATCTTGATTATATAAGTGATAATTTGGTAACAGGATCTGTTAGAACTTCTCCGTCAACTTTAACAGAACTTCCTGACGGCAGTCTTGAATTCGATTGGGGTCATGAAACTTACAATAGAATATTTGTCATTGGAGATAACCAAATACTTGATAAAACTATAAGAAAAGCTGACGGAAGTTTAAGAGGTTCTGTAGTCTTAGAACCGGGCAGTTTAGGTAAGGCAATGACAACAGGCACAACAATAATTGAAAAAGATCTTTCGGGTAATCAAATCGGTGAATATACGAATATGGCATTCGATGCAGTTAAGAAAGCATTTAAAACCGTTACTGATATTGTTGGTCAGACTAAAGGAAGAAGTGCTTTCAGGTTTTTTAAAAACTAATAAATTGTAAAGTAATATAAGAAGGGATGGGAGATTATTCCATCCCTTTTAACATACTGCTTTATGTCATTGCGAGGTGTTAGATTGTAGGGTGCACCATACAGTCTACAATCAATTTTTGAATAAACGTTTTTGCGAGGGATTTATCCCGAAGCAAGCTATTCGATAATTTGTCTTTTATTCTTAATTAAAAGCAGCATCTGTAATTTCTTTTACTGCATTTAAACTATTTTCACTATAATATCCAATAAACTTGTCTTTTACAAAAGTTTTATTTCTACCAGTCTGAATATCTATACCGTAAGCTTTATAAAAAGCAGCTTCATCTGCATTTTCAAGTTTTCCAAGGATTTTCGCTATAGTAGCGGCTTTTGCAAGATCTTCGATTTGTTCCTGCGTAGTGGGCGGGTTTTCTTTATACATTTGGATTGCTTCTTGAGCCTGAGTCAAATACCATTCGAGCCCTTGCTCTGCTACAACCTGAACATTTACCTGTGTTGCGGTAGGATCACCTTCTTTAGGGTTATAAGCTATTTTGTCGGCAGAGGCGTCTTTATCAAATAAAGTTTGTATACCGCCATTTTCTACAAGAGTTTTTAAATTACCGCTGAATAAACCTAAAGTGAGGAATAAAACGAGAACTGCCAGCACTATTGATAGAGTAACTTCAACTGTTATTCCGGCTTTCTTTCTTCCAAAAAATTTTTTACTTAACATCATTGGCCTCCAATATGATATATACATTACTAATTATCTAATGGTTGGCTCTAATTTCCTCATCTTAATGGTTTAAATTTTATAGAAATGTCGCCCTGAACTTGTTTCAGGGTCGCAAGGTCGTTCGCTTATGCGATGCTGAAAACGAGTTCAGCATGACGGTTGTATTTTTTAAGTGTCAACAGCCCTGACTTTTAGTTAAATTTTTTCCATTATTTACTATAAAAAAAATTTTACTAGCCTTTTTCAGTAAAATTGTTACAGTTTGTTATGTATTGCTGGAGTGAAGGCAACAATTTTTCTTGGTTTATCGGCAACTCGGAAAAGCATGGTTTTCCTCGTTATGACAGTTGCTTCACTCAATTTAATATTACAACTGTAACTATAATTATAATACCTATCAATGTATGAAATTGTCTTTTTTTGAAAAATTTTTACAGTTCTTAACAATTTTGATATTTATAGATGTTTTTGAATTTGATGATTATATAATTAAATCAGACTGTAGGGTGCAGTTTGCCTTCTTTTGCTGAAATCTCTGATTTCCTGCAAAATGTCCTCACGAAAGTACAATGATTTTTAGAATTTCACATAACTACTCAAATAGTGAGTTGCGCCTTTTGGTTTTTCAACCATTTCCGCGTGGGGCTTCTTGGATTATCGGCAACAAATTACCGGAAATTCTCTCCCTGTCATCCCGTACTGCCTAAAGCTGTGCGTTTTATAAATATTGAACACTCTGATACGGGATCTTTTTCTAAAATAAATGAAAATCAGATCCCGCATATTTCCGTTATTGTGGGTTTATACAGTCTCATGCTGCGGGATGACAAAGATTGTGGACTGTAGGGTGCAATTCATTGCACCTTTTTCAATTTCAAAACGTTGAACGTAAATACCCACCTTACAATCTTAAAAATATTTCCTTTTATAGCCCTAATATATCAGTCCAGTCAGTTATATCTCCTTGCTCAAGGTCAGGTTTTTGAGGATGTTTTACCCAATAATTATCTAAACTGGAAAATTCTTCCTTACCGTTATCAATTTTAGGGATAGGAAACTTTTCTCACTGTTGCCCTTACTTCTTAGTTCTTCTTATTAAAAATTTATAATCTCTTAGTCTACTTTATCAATAAATTTCTCAGATTCACCCTGCTTTTCTTAAAGCCGCTATATCTGCATTTATTTCTTTTGAACAGAGCTGTCGTCGGCTAACTTATACAATTTACTACATTTTGCAAAAAACCATTCACTTACCCTATCAGAGCTAATTATCCTTGCTTTAAAAGAAAGTTGGTTTTGATTACTAAAACGATTATTTTGAAATACTTTTTGCTTCCCTGAACTTTTATAGTTCAAGGGGGTTATCCCTTTTATCAACATGTTAAATCTCCATTACTATGATCTGATTGATCCATGAAACTAGTCAATCAAATACTTGTACAGGATTGAAATTTTCTCTTTCTGACAAAGTTTTATTGCCCGCCAGCTTCGCCAGCCCTGAAAGAAAAGGGTTTGGTTTTAATCGGGCAACATATCCCAAACACTCAAGCCACCGTCTTTATTACTACTAAGTTCTTCAGGATGTTTTGCCCAATAATTTCTTAAGCTGGAAAATTCTTCCTTACCGTTATCAATTTTAGGGATGGAAACTATTTTTCACTTCTCGCCCCTTTATTTAGTTCTCTTATTAAAATCAAGTAATCTCGTTTCTCTACTATCAATAAAATTTTCGGATATTCACCTGATTTTTTTAAAGCGGCTATATCTGCATTTATTTCTTTTGAACAGGACTTCTTCCGCTAACTTAAATAGTCTACTAAATTTTTCAAAGAACCACTCACTAATCCTGGCGGAAGTTAACAATTCTTGCTTTAAAAGAAGGTTGGTTTTGGTTACTTACACGATTATTTTGAAATACTTTTTGCTTCCCTGAACTTTTATAGTTCAAGGGGGTTATCCCCTTTATCAACATGTTAAATCTCCATTCGACTGATTGACTGAATAGTCTATAATACTACAGCAATTTTAAAAAACAATTACCCGACTGTATATTTGTTAAGATTTCTTATTATTTGTTTGCCTTTCCGCCATTGTTTTTTTACCTGCTAACTTTGCCATAGTTCTGAAATAAGCACCTTTTAGCCCTGTTGCGGACAAATGTTCTCTCTCAGTTTCTTTTATTTCTTCTCTGCTAGATTCACCCAAAGGCAAACCTACAGCTTTTCTTTCGACCATTTCGGTTATAACTCTCAGTACTCCGCTGACAGCCAATGCTCCAAAAAGACCGGTAGTAGCTCCTTTAAATATATTCATAACCATTGCCATTATAAATGCTTCATAAGTAGAGTCTTGTACCTCTTTGTATTGCTCTTTCTCTGGCTTTTTGTTCTGCTAAATCTTTGTTTTTACCCTGTGAATCAATCATCACCATATTATAATTATCAGCGATTAAAAATCCTGAAGCTACAGCACTTGCAGCAGTTTTAACAGTAACATTCAAATCACCGTTTTCGTTTTTTGTCTTTGTCAGATTATCAAAAGATGAAACCAAATTTTTATTAACTTTTCTTGTAAATTCCGGTTCCAAATCTTTTTCGATTTTTTTCAAGAAGTTAATGCCATCTTGAAGCATTTGTGTTTCTTTTGAATTTTTAAATTTACTTGAGATTTCAGGAGGTTCTTTTATTTCCATTCCCAAAAGTTTTTTTACTGCATCCGATAAAGGTTTAACTATCTTTTTATAAGGCATAAGAGCTACATTTTTGATAAACCTCACAGGGAAAGTTAAAATTTGATGTATCAGAACATATTTTATCTTATTTTGCGTATATCCTATTGTTAATATTTCACCTTGTTGTTTATCAAGTTCATTTTCATAAAAAACTGCCATTTTATCAAAATTTTTGTCTTTTACCTCTCCGGATTTATCTACTAATTTGAGTTTATCCATTAACTCATTAAAATGTTTTCTTTTAATGGTAAATTTTTCTGTGAATAATCCTTTATACCAGTCATTAAATTTTCCTATTGGTTTTACTAATTTTTAATATTTGAAATTTTATCAACAGCAAAACCAAGTGCTGCAAGTCCGCCAAGAACTTTTAAAATATTACTTATGGTCAAAAAGCTCTTTTCTTTTTTATTAGATTTGTTTTCTGTATTATTTTTTGCAGGCTGTGGTGTATCAGGCTTAGAAGAATTATTTGTTTTACTTTATTTCGTTTTTCAGCATATTCCTTAGCCTTTTCAGCACTTACAGGCAAAATAGGATTTCCGGCTATTAATCTGCCTAGAAGCTTCTGAAACTAACACAAGCCCTGCTGTTGTAGCTGCGTTGAAGCCTATGCTGTTGTTGCTTTTCTTGGCAAACATACTGAGCAGATAAAAAGTTGCGGTTGCTGTAATAGCTATTCTCGCGACTTCCTGATTAAAACGTCTTTTTTTCTCTTTTGCAGCTGCTTCTTTGTCATTTTTCATATACATTGACAGATTAAAAGCGTCATTAGCAAGGAAAAACGCAGGGATTAAGCCCGTTACAACTCTGTTCAAAGGACGTTCGGTTTGAGAGCTGTAATTTGGCATGTTCGGCTTAAGCCTTGTATGTCCTGTTAAAAACCTTTTTAAATACCCTTCTTCTCCGCCATTTTCTGCCACAAGTTCAAAATAATGTTTTATAGCCGCAACATTTGATTTGTTTCCTACGGCATCTTTTCTTTTTTGAAGCATTTTAAAAAAAGGATGCTTATCGGATAAACCGTTAAACTTTTTTTCAAGAAACGGGATTTTTTTCAAACCGCTAATCACGCCGTTTGTCAAATCTAAAGGCAATCCGGCAACAGGATAAGTTATCATTTCCAAAACTTTTTTGGGAATAGATTGGTCTTTATCAAAAATTATAGTATCGTTAACAGTGTCGATTTCTAAACCGAAACCTTCTGCTTTTTTAATTATTTCATTAAAATATTCACCTGCGGCTTTACCAAAATCCTCACCAAATTGTGCAACCGCAGCCTTAACCGTTGGCATCCCCTTAAAACTAGGGTTTTTATCGTTTAAAGAAAAATTATGAGTACCTGCAAACCTATATCTTTCTTGATTTGTGGGTACTCTTTTTTTTGTAATTGTATTAGAATAAATTTTCATTATCCCAACCTCTTACCTTTCTTTAATTTCGAAGCCTATCAAGTTAAAACTCGTAAAGGGAAAAAGTTGTCAAGAACAAGAAAAAAAGGTCATTTTTTTTACATTTCTTTATATTGAATCCGCAAAATCTAATGCCGTTTCATGTAGGTCGGACATACTTGCCCAATAACTCTGCAGGGTGAACCCTTAACACTCTCTAAGAAAAACAATTTAAAATTATCAATCTGATATTTTCATCAGAAATTTTTTCTAAAACAACATCCCTGTCAACTTCACCAAGCTTATTCAAAACTTTCATCACTTCCACCGTTTTTAAAATTATTGTCTGATTAGAAGAATCCAAAAGTTTTTTCAATTTGTCAAAAGCCTCAACTAATCCAAGCTCTTGAACAAGTTCAAGCGCAGAAAAAACATAATTGCTGTCCTCTCTCAATTC
The DNA here is from genome assembly GCA_963839525.1 of uncultured bacterium. Lineage (GTDB taxonomy): Bacteria > Cyanobacteriota > Vampirovibrionia > Gastranaerophilales > Gastranaerophilaceae > CAWIVJ01. Next base: position 151,146 of record CAWIVJ010000019.1, read on the forward strand.
ATTTAAAAATTGTTTTTTCTGCGCTTCCCAAAAGTCAGAAGGCTGAGAGTTCAGTAATTTTTTTATTTCATAAACCTCTTCTTTTATAGATTTATCTTCATCAAAAATGTATTCTTCATTTTCCGTTAACTGTTCAAATTTTTGTTTTGCATTCAACAAAATCGTTGAAATTCTGCTATTCTTTTCCCCGGAAATTAATTTTTCAAAAACTTCAAAAAGCTGGAAATCAAAAATCTGTGAAAGTGCAACAATTTCACCAAGTCCGTTTATTATATAATTTACAGCCAAAAGTGTATCATCTTTAAAATCAGTATCCAACAACTCCAAAAAGCTCTGCAAATAAGGGATTTCCGAAGCAATATTCTCTGACATTGAAGATTTTTTCATTGCTTCAAAAAGAACTCTAAGCGCACGTTTGTCATTATATGCCGTTAAAAATCTGACAGCGGAAAGTCTTTCAAAGTCATCATTTGATTTAAGTTTTTCCATAGCTGTATTAAAAGATTCCTCGTCTTTCATTGCCGATAGAGCTTCCGCACAGTTAAGAGCCAGAGAATCAAAATCCGAATAAGAATATTTTCTCAATAAATCAATAGCCAGAGAATCATTTATACGCGAAAAATACTTTGCAGCATAAGCTTTTTCGTCACCCGAACCATTTTCAAGCCTGTTAAGCATATCGTCAGTTAAATCTTCATCTGCAAATTTTACCAAATTAGATATTATCAATTCTTCATAATCGTAAGAATAAATTTTTAAAAAGCAAAGCAGATTCTTACAATTAGTTTTATTTATAACTTTCGCAAGTCTTTTTTTAACATTCTCTTTAATAAAATCAAACAAAAAATCGCTTTTATCAACAAGAGCTGAAAAAGCTTCAACATCACAGCTGTTTATAATATGAGCAGCTGCAAACTCAAAATCTTTGGGATTTTTCCCTGTAAGTTTTTTTACATGCTCATTATCCATAATATTAATCTAAATAAAACACTGTAACAACTTTATAACCTTCCTCGGCGTATTCAACAGCTTTATGAAGAGTTTTGCTTGTATGTGACAAGAAACAGATTAATTGATTGCAGTCATCAATAATCTCTCTGTTACAAATCCTTGAAGCATCCGCAAGAGTCATCATAGCTCTGTCGGCATGCTCAACAATATGGGGAATTCCTATAAGCTGATCTTGCACATCTGAAGGCTGCTGACCGATTGTTTGAGGAAGAATAACTTTTAATTTTTCAGGATTTGCTTTCATCGCGCCCCTGATTGCAGCAGTATTCGTTCCAGAAGAACCGCCGGATGTTATAATTGTATTGCCTTGTTTTACAAGAGCAGTAGTAAGTGTTTCTATTAATTGCTGGTGAGTAATCGGTAGATTACGGCTTCCAATAATTGCAATTCTTTTTGCAGATTGCTGAATAGTCGCCAGTTCCATAGCTAATTCATCAACTGTATCAGGGTTGGAATCTGAAATACTGTCTAAATCATCTACCGGAACCATGATTGATGATTGTTTTTCATTATCATCAGAATTTTTTCCTAAATTAACAACTTTACTGATTTTTTCGTCCACCATTTATCCTACCTTATTCTTTGAATTTTATTATTTTTTTTGTTACGATAATAATAACATAAAAAAATAATTTTGGAAGGGGTAAATGTTTTTTATCTTATGTTTGAAATGGTTTTTATAATTGCGATGGATGGGAATGGAAAATATTTTAGATAAACTTAATCAAGAGCAGCTTCAAGCAGTTAAAAACATTAACGGTTCACTGCTTATACTAGCGGGAGCAGGCAGCGGCAAAACAAGAGTTTTAACGTCAAGAATTGCCTACTTAATTAAATCTGGAGTAAAAGCAAGAGAAATTCTGGCTGTAACTTTTACAAATAAAGCTGCAAAAGAAATGCGCGAACGTCTTGCTTCAATACTGGGCGAAGAAATTGTTAAATACATGTGGGTAGGTACTTTTCATAATATTTGCGGGAGAATTCTCCGTCAGGATATTGAAAATTTCTCTTTTCCTTCAGGAAAAAAACTTGATAAAAATTTTACAATTTATGATGAACAAGATTCAGTAGCTGTAATAAAAGCAGCTGTTAAAAAGCTTAATCTCGATGATAAAATTTATGCTCCAAAATTGGTAAAAACAATCATTTCTAACGCAAAAAATAAAATGCAGGATGCTTTCAGTTTTTCGACGTTTGCAAGAGATTTTAAATCACAAAAAATTGCAGACATTTTTGAAGAATATGAAAATACGCTAAACAACAACAATGCAATAGATTTTGATGACATGTTGATGCTTGCAGTAAAACTTTTAGAAAAATATCCTCAGGTAAGAGAAAAACATTTTTCAAGATTTCAGCATATTCTTGTTGACGAGTTTCAAGATACAAACCAGGCTCAATATAGCCTAGTAAAAATGCTTTACACAAATTTAAGCGAAGAACATATGGAAAATCGTTCACTTTGTGTAGTTGGTGATATTGATCAATCTATTTACAGTTGGCGTGGAGCTGATTTTAAGATTATCCTTAATTTTCAGCGTGATTTTAAAGATACAACAGTAATTAAACTCCAGCAAAATTACCGTTCAACCGAAAATATTTTAAGTGCAGCAAACGCTATCATTGAAAACAACGAAGAACGTGTTGATAAGGTGCTTTATTCACAAAAAGGCGAGGGTGAAAAAATTAATTATTTTGAAGCACAGGATGAAGCGGACGAAGCAAATTTCATTGCCCGAATAATAAAAGACTCTGGCGGAAATTATAACCAATTTGCTGTGTTATACCGTACAAATGCTGAGACATATGTAACTGAACTAGTTAACCAGAAGAAGA
>CAWIVJ010000020.1:0-57386 GCA_963839525.1 uncultured bacterium
TTGATTATACATTGACACAATAGCCATCATGTTTGAACCAGTTCGCGATGTCGGTTTTTGTGATTGAATTTAGAGAAATAATCAATGCTTTAAGCATTTCATCAACACTTCTTGCCTTTAAACTTCTAAGAATTGATTTAATTTTTGACCAAGCCAACTCTATTGGGTTTAAGTCTGGTGAATATGGTGGCAAAAACAACACTGTAGCACCTCGTTCATATATTGGGTTCAATATATCTTTAACTTTATGGACTGAATAATTATCCATAACAACTATATCACCGGAATTTAAAGTTGGGGCTAGAAAATCTCGGATATATGGTCCGAAAACATCTTGATCCAGGGTCCCTTTAAAGGTCATAGGTGCATTTATACCATCTTCACACAACGTAGCGATAATTGAGGTTCTTTCAAAGCGTACGTCAGGGACATAGTCATTTACCCTCTCTGATTTATTTCCCCACCCATAAAGGCGTGTCATTCCCAAATTAATACTACTTTCATCAAGAAAATATATTTTTGCTTTGCTTATTTCTTCTTGTTTTTCTCGCCAAATTTCACGTTCTTTGACGACATCTTCTCGTTTTTGGTTGTTCGGGTGCAAAGTCTTTTTTTAAAGGATAATCCCATCTTTTCAAGACGACGAGAAAGCCCGGAAACAGTGATATTAAGTTGTAATTCAGATATTATTTTTTCTATAGTTATATCACAATTCTCTTGTATTTTTAAACGTATTTGCTCATCTTGTTGAGGAGTTATATCGCTTTTTCTACCTTTATATGGGATTGGTAAAAAAGAGCCTGTTTTGAGATATTTATTCCAAATTCGACTTATTGTGCTATCGCTTACATTAAACCATCTTTTTATTGATTTTACAGGTTCTTGGCGTTGTTTTGCTGATATAATATCGGCTCTTTTGTCATTTGAAACAGGTTGCATAATAAATCCTCCTCTTATTGAGTTTATTATACAATATATTAATATATATGTCAATGTATAATCAAATTGCTATAATACGCTAAAGTTGAGAAGCTGAGCAAATAGTTAAGTTTTGTATTTTTTCTGTTTAAAATAGCAAATAAATTTTTTAGCGGTTTTTACTGATTTGTACAAATCAGGTTTTATCATGCAAATTAGAAGTATTACACCAAAGTTAATAAATTATAATCAAATACAGAAATCAAAATCGGTTCAAAATAATTTTTATTCTGTATCAAAGCCGATTTATTACAAGAATACTCCAGCTGCTTTTTGCGGTATACCTAAAATCAAAAAGGTTAATCTTCCAAATGCACTTAAAAACTTATGTGGAGAAATTTATAAAATCAAAGTATATGACAAGATTAAAAAACAAGAAATAAATGCTTTTTTAAATTATAAAACTTCGATTGATGCACCGAATGAGCTTATTGGTTCAGGTGTAAGCAAAATTCAAATCTATAATGAAGAAGCAGAAGAAATCGGCTCAGTTAATATGGATTTTGATATGTGGAAAAAATCTTTTTATGAATTTTTATCGCATAATCCTTATACGCAGCTAAACTCGCTTGAAAATAAAAAATTTTCCGTATATTCAAGAGTAGGGGGCAATTTAATACAGGCAGCTATTGAAAAAAGCCTTCAAACAGAAGCTAAAGGTCGTATTTTTCTTTTTGCAAGTAATAATATAAATACCTTTAACGACCCTTTTATTTTTTATCACAAAATGGGATTCTCTCTTGAAAATTCTTTCAATCAAAACCGTCCTGCTTTTTCATTATATTTAGAGAATGCCTTAATAAACTATTCTATTTCTAAAAAGACCTTGTTGAATGATATTAAAGCGCTAAATGAACAAGAATTTGAGTATTTGCCGGTTAATCAAAAAATGTTCTCAATCTATCAAGCAGTTTCCTATAGAAAAGGTTTAAGTCTTGATGAAATATATCTTAAGTTTTGTGATTATATGTATTTACATAATTATAAAGTCAAAGATTTTTGGCTTGCAAAAATAAAAAACAATCCTATTTTTTGCGAAAGTAACAGGTTAAAATAACCGGGTACGGATTTGTAGATAAATTCAAAAAATTAACAAGTTGACCGAAATTCGAAAAAATGTGATAATAAAATGTTGTCGGGCAAGTAAGCTCGGCCTGCCACATAAATTATAGTCGTGGGTTGGGCTGTAAGCCCAACAACATGAGACATCAAAAATGTTAAAATATTACAAAAAATATGTTCCATACTTATTTTTGCTTCCTGTGGGAGTAATTTTGCTTGTGTTTTTTTTCATTCCTTTTTTTCAGACTTTTGTATTGAGTTTTCAGGATTATTCAAATAATATTTACAACCCGGCTTATGTTGGGCTGCAAAACTATATCAAGCTTTTTCAGTCACCTGTTTTTTATAAAGTTTTACTTAATACTTTTCTCTATTTATTTATTGCCGTTCCTGTTTTGGCAACTGTGCCGTTATTTTTAGCCATTTTAATTAACCAGCAGATAAAAGGGATAACTTTATATAAAATATTAATTTATTTTCCCGTCATTGTATCAATTGTTGTTGCGGCTATTGCCTTTAAGTGGCTATATGCAGAACAGGGTATTTTGAATTTTATATTGCAGCAGCTTTACATTAATCCTATAGGCTGGCTTACTGATACAAGGTTTGCATTAATTTCAGTAATTATAGTTACGATTTGGAAAGGAATCGGATACTATATGATGATTTATCTTGCAGCTTTAATGAGTGTACCCAAGGAGCTTTATGAAGCTTGCGATATTGACGGCGCAAATCCTTTGAGAAAACATTTAACCGTTACAATTCCGCATATAATGCCTACCATTGCTCTTGTTTCTACAATAAGTGCAATTTCAGCAATGAAAGTATTTGCCGAAATTTATGTAATGACAAAAGGCGGACCTCTCAATTCAAGTAAAACCATTGTTTATTATATTTATGAGCGTGCATTTGAAAATCTTGACTTAGGCTATGCTTCAGCAATGGCAGTAATTCTCTTGATTATTGTAATGATATTTTCGTTGGTAAATATTTTGTTTTTTGAGAAAAATAAATATCAGGTATGAAATTAAAACAAAAAGGAAAAAAATAAAAATGAAAAAATTTTTTGAAAAAATAAGTATACATGCAGTATTGATATTTACATCGCTTTTATCAATATTTCCTTTCATATGGTTAATTTCAACTTCTTTAAAAGGAAGTGCGGAAAATATTTTTGCTTACCCGCCTCAAATTATTCCGCAGGATTTTACATTTGAAAATTATGTTGGAGTTTGGAAAAGAGTTAATTTTATTGCTTATTTTGTCAACAGTACGATTGTAGCCGGAGCAACTGTAGCGTTAAATCTTCTTTTATCCGCTTTAGCGGCATATCCTCTTGCCAGAATGCAATTTTGGGGTAAAAAAACAGCCTTTTTTGCTGTCCTTGCAACAATTATGGTGCCTTTTCAAGCAATTATGCTTCCAGTTTATTTAATTACATTAAAATTAAATCTGGTAGACAGTGTTAATAATTTTATGGGTTATTTAGGTTTGGTAATGCCTTTTGCAGTTAGTGCTTTTGGTATTTTTCTTATGAGACAGGCTTTTTTAACAATACCAAAAGAGATGGAAGAAGCAGCTGTTGTTGATGGATGTAGCGCTTTTCAGGTATTTTTTAAAGTTCTTTTGCCAATGGTAAAACCTTCTCTGGCAGTACTTGCTATATTCACATTTATCGGCTCGTGGGGTGAATTCCTCTGGCCAAGCATTGTTTTAACCAAAGAATCTATGTATACACTTCCTGTCGGAGTAAATAATTTACAGGGGATGTTCAGTTCAAATTGGCGGTTTATCGCTGCAGGTTCAATTCTGGCAATAATTCCTATAGTAGTTTTCTTTTTAGCTATGCAGAAATACTTCATTTCCGGCGAAACAGAAGGGGCTGTTAAAGGTTGAATAAATTAAATATTCAGGCGTATTTCATCATTAAATATGTTTCTAATTTCTTCAGAAACCTGATAAATTCTTTCAACAAAACATGTCAGTGTACAAACATCTAAGTTTTCACTATCTTTTAATGCACTATTTAAAATAGCTAAATCAAAATTAATATCTAATGTTAAGTAAAAGAAATTAGAAACACTAAATACAAAAAATTTTCTTTTTTGTATTGCTTCGTAAGAGGTAAAAACGCAGTATTAAGGTGGGGTTCTACTCTGCCATCAAATTACTCATTAAATTTTCAAATTCCGGAAACGAAATATTTACCCACTCAAACCCGTTAATTGAAACAGGTTTTTCACAAATCAATCCTGCTACATATAAACTCATGGCAAGTCTGTGGTCATGATAAGTTTCAACTTCTGCTGTGCCTTTTAAACTGCTTTTACCTTGAATTATAAATCCGTCATCAGTTTCTTCAATATTCGCGCCTAGTTTTCCAAGTTCGCTTACAATTGCTTTAATCCTGTCTGATTCTTTGTATCTTAAATCATATGCATCTTTTACAACAGTAATTCCTTGTGCTTGTGTAGCAAGAATTGCAATTACGGGTAATTCATCAATTAATCTGGGAATAATCTCCCCTTCAATAGTACAGCCTTTCAGGTCTGAATATTTGACTTTTAAATCACCAGCTTCTTCGTTTGAAACAACTTTTTTATCCAGAATTTCAACTTGTCCTCCCATTTTTTCAACAATCTCCAGAATACCTGTTCTTGTAGGATTAAGCCCGACGTTTTTTAATATTATTTCAGAATTTGGTACAATTAGCCCTGCAACAATAAAAAATGCAGCCGAAGAAATATCACCGGGAACGGTTATAGTTTTTGATTGAAGCTGGGATTTTTCAATTGTTACTTTAGGTGAAGAAATTGAGAATAAAATATCATAATCAATCTTTGCTCCAAGGTATTCAAGCATTAACTCTGTGTGATTTCTTGATAAATATGGTTCTGTAAAGCTTGTCTTTCCGCTTGCATGCAAACCTGCTAAAAGTACGCAAGACTTTACTTGTGCAGAAGCTAATTCTGAAAAATAATCAATCCCATGCAAATTCTGACCGTATATTTTTAAAGGTGCTTGTCCGTTAGATACAATCTTTGCTCCCATAAATTCAAGAGGTTTAATTACACGTTTCATGGGACGTTTTGAAAGGCTCTCATCACCTGTTAAAACAGAATTAAAAGTTTGCCCTGCCAAAATCCCTGACATTAAACGCATCGTTGTACCTGAATTTCCGCAGTATAAATCTTTTGTTGGTGCTTTTAATCCTTTTTTGAATTAATTATTAAAGTTTTTTCATCCTTAAATCAGCTTCAACGCCAAGAGATTTAAAAACTTCAAGTGTAGAAAGACAATCAGCCCCTTTTGAAATATTTTCAATTGTTGAAGTTCCTTTTGCCAATGAAGAAAGCATTATTGCTCTGTGAGAAATCGATTTATCAGCAGGAATGGCTATTTCACCTCTAAGTCCGTTTAAATTTTTACTTACTGTTATTTTATCCATTTTATTATTATACTATACCCATCCTAAAATATGATTTAAAAATTTCTTTAATTGTTAAATGCAAAAAATCCTCTTTTTCTTGCAATTGTAATTATTTTATTCTAAAATCAATTTAATTAGGGATAAGTATGGCAAAAACAGAAATTAATCATGTCAACAGTTCAGATGTAAACATTGCGGACACAACGCCTGTAATGCAACAGTATCTCGAAATTAAACGTCAGCACCAAGGGGTTATTTTATTATATCGTCTCGGTGATTTTTATGAAACTTTTTTTGAAGACGCTGAAATTATGTCGAGAGAGCTTGAGTTGACATTAACAGGACGTGACGCCGGATCTGTTTTGGGCAGAATCCCTCTTGCAGGAATTCCGGCAAAATCTGTTGATAATTATTTGGAAAAACTTATTGATAAAAACTTCAAAGTTGCAATCTGTGAACAGTTGGAAGATCCTAAAGAAACCAAAGGAATAGTTAAGCGCGGAGTTGTAAGGCTTGTTACAGCCGGAACACTTACTGAAAGTCATCTTTTGGAACAAAACACCAATAATTATATTTGTGCAATTTTTAATGACAAAAAAACCGAAATGTACGGTTTTTCTTATGCAGATATTTCAACAGGCGAGTTTAAGGCCACTCAAGCACCTTTAAATATGATTTTATCGGAACTGGCAAGACTTCAGCCGTCTGAAATTATAGCTCCGGCGCTTGCGCAAAAAATCATGCCTTTTCAGATTGTTCCTGATGAAAAAATTGATTTGCCCGATGAAATTTTAAATAATTATAACTGCTCAAAAGTCCCGTTAAGTATTTTTGAAACAAATTTTTCCTTAAATAATTTAAAAACTGTTTTTAAAACAAATTCACTTGAATCTTTCGGTTATGAGAATTATAAGTTAGGTTTTCGTGCTTCCGGAGCACTTGTTTCATATATTTGGGAAACAATGAAAGACAATTTTCCGAAATTCGACACAATAATGCCCTATGAACTATCCGAATATGTAATGATTGATGCAAACACAAGGAAAAATCTTGAATTGACACAAACTTTACGCGAAAAAAATAAATACGGCTCGCTTCTATGGGCAATTGACAGAACTAAAACGAATATGGGTGCAAGACTTTTAAAATCCTGGATTTGCCAACCCCTAAAAAATATTTCCGAGATTTCCCAAAGACAAAATATTATTGAAGAAATTATTGAAAAACCGAACATCAGATGCGAATTATCAGACCTTTTAAGTAAGATTTACGATATTCAGAGACTTTCAACAAGACTAAGCAATAACTCCGCAAATCCAAGAGACTTTTTAGGAGTAAATGATACACTGAAACTCTTACCGGAACTTATTAAAGAAGTGGATAAAATAAGCATAAAAGCATTTGACAAACTTTCTGAATATGAATTTGAGTTAGGTGAATTTGCAAGTATTATAGCTAGAACCATCAGAGAAGACGCACCGATTATAGCAAAAGACGGCGGAGTTATAAAAGAAGGCGTAAGCGGTGAATTGGACTATTTTAACGACCTTCTAACAGGCGGTGAAAAATGGTTGAAGGAATTTGAAGAAAAAGAAAAAGAAAAAACCGGCTGTAAATTTTTAAAAGTAGGGTATAACAAGGTTTTTGGATTTTTCATAGAAATCAGTAATTCAAACCTAAATCTTGTACCTAATAATTACATAAGAAAACAAACTCTTACAAGTGCCGAAAGATTTATCACGGATGAACTTAAAAAACATGAAGACGATGTGCTTTCTGCTCAATTTAAAGCAAGAGAACTTGAAAGTAAATTATTTAACGACTTAAAAAATTACTCAAAAGAATACGTTACAAAAATAAGAGAAGTAGCTGACTGCATAGCAAAAATAGATGTTTTAACATCGCTTGCAACAATTGCCATTGAGAATAACTATACAAAACCGATTGTAGATAAAAGCAGTGATTTCTTAATCAAAAGCGGACGCCATCCTGTTTTGGAGAAAATTTTACCTTTAGGCGAATATGTTTCAAATGACCTGGAATTAGCCTATAATAGTAAAGATAAAACACAATTTATGATATTAACGGGTCCTAATATGGCAGGGAAATCGACATTCATGCGCCAAAATGCGCTGATAGCGATTTTGGCGCAAATGGGTGCATTTATTCCTGCGGATTACGCAAAAATCGGAATTGTTGATAAAATTTTCACCCGTGTAGGTGCTAGTGATGACCTTACTTTAGGACAATCCACTTTTATGGTTGAAATGATTGAAACAGGGTGTATTTTGAATTCTGCAACAGAAAAAAGTTTGATTTTACTTGATGAAATAGGACGCGGAACAAGTACTTACGATGGTGTTGCGATTGCATGGGCGGTTGCTGAATTTATTGCTACAAAAATTAACGCAAGATGTATTTTTGCGACACATTATCACGAACTAAATGTTATGACTAACACTTATCCACAAATTAAGAATTATAGAATAACTATTAGCGAAGAAAACGGAGAGATTGAATTTCTGCGAAAAATTGTACAAGGCGGAGCAAGCAAAAGTTACGGGATTCAAGTTGCAAAAATGGCAGGGTTGCCAAACAGTGTAATTGAACGTTCAATGGACTTAATGAATCGCATGCAAAAGGATTTTTCAAACAATTTATCAACCCGCAAAAAAACAACAAAGCTTGAGGTTGAAATCCCGCAGCTAAATTTGTTTTCGTAGGATAGACAAATATACAAATTAAAAAATGTTATAATAAAAATATAAAATAACTATGTCATCCTGAACTTGTTTTGGGATGACATCAGTCCGTAGGGTGCAGATTTCTGAACCTTCTGATTTCACAACCATTTCCACGTGGGCAAATGCGAATAAAAACTTAATACAATACTAAATATAAATGCCTACCCTACTTTTCTAAAAAAATTTCCCTCTTACAATGATAATGTTTTATATTCTAATCCGGCACATGCTCAAAAAGCTCTCCAACTGAAATTTCTAATGCACCACATAAATTTTCTATTGTTTTGAATTTAACACTTTTTGTTTTTTCATAATAAAGAGCAATAATAGCCTGCTGACTTATGCCCGAAAGTCTACTCAATTCTGCTATTCTAATTCTTTTTTCTCCCATAATTCTGGAAAGATTATTTTTTAACATAGCTACACTATAACACTTTTGTTTTAGACTTGACTTTTATTGATTTATAGATTAATATAATTCAAGCGTGGATTAATAAAATCTAAATAAATCTTAAAGGAACAAAAAATGAGCAAAAAGAAAAAGTTTTAAAACATTAAATACTCTTCTCTTTTTTATGGATTGGATTTTCGCAATTCCTAAGGCGGGATTTATCCCGCCATTTTTTTAAAAACAGGTAAGATTTAGGTTTATTAACTTCCCGATTTTTGATAGCCGAGAAGCTATTTTTATAGTACTGACTTAATTGCCTTTGGAATATATTTAAGCAAATCAGAGGCTAATGTTGAATATTCGGTTAATTCTTCTCTTGCTATTTCTGCACTGATTCCGTGTAAATAAACTGCCAAACAGCTTGCGTCAAAAATATTTAATCCCTGCGCTAAAAATCCGCTTATCATACCGCATAACACATCACCGCTTCCGCCATGAGCCAGCGCACTGTTACCGGTATTATTTATATAAATATTCCCTTTATTGTCGGAAACAATCGTTTTATGCAGTTTTAAAACTGTTGTACAATTATACTTTTCACAGCATTTTTTAATCCAAAATTCAGGTTCTGACAAAATATCTTCTGCGCTTGTGTTCATTAGTCTTGACATTTCTTTGGGATGCGGAGTTAAAATTGAATTAGGAGCTAAATCAAAAGTTTTTAATTTACTTAAAATATTAAGCCCGTCTGCATCAATTACCAGAGGTATTTGAGTATTCTTCAATAATTTTATTACTTTTTTAAAAAGTTTAACTGTACTTTTTTCTGTAGAAAGCCCGCATCCTATTGAAATTGCTTGAAAATTACCAATTGTTTCTTTTTTAATTTTATTCAACGGTATCAAAATTATATCAGGGCTAAGCGCCGAAACTGTTTTTAGAACAGTTTCGGCGCTTGCCAATGTAACCAATCCGCACCCTGCTTTAAGCGGGGCAATACTTGAAAAATATGCTGCCCCTGTAAAAAAACTGCTCCCGGCAATATTTAAAACATGCCCAAATGTTCCCTTATGTGAATTTTCGGGTCTTTTTGGCAAAAGCTTCTTTATATAATTTTCATCAAAATTCATCGTTTAACCTATTTTATATTTTGCCGTATTGCCTCGTATAAAACTATTGCAACAGAATTAGACAAATTTAAACTTCTTTGACCTTCTAGCATTGGAATTTTTACTGAGGTTTCAATATTCTCCGCTAAAATTTTTTCAGGTAACCCTTTTGTCTCAGGACCAAAAACAAGGAAATCGCCTTCACTGAACTTAACATCAAAGAAAGATTTTTCACTTTTTGTTGTCAGATAATAAAATTTAGCATTTTTAAACTCTCTTTGCAATTGCTCAAGCGAATCAAATTTTTGTAAATTAACACTATCCCAATAATCTAAACCGGCTCTTTTTGTGTATTTATCGGAAAGCGAAAAGCCTAGTTTTCCGACTAAAAAAAGATTTGCTCCGCTACAGGCGCATAATCTTGCAATATTGCCTGTATTTTGAGGAATTTCGGGTTCAAATAACACTATGTTAAACTTTTTCACTTTTCAAAAAACTTTTTGCTTTCAATAACAACCGGCAACCCTCTAAGTACACAAAATATTATTGCAAAGATTGCTGCAATATAAGCAATTGAAGATAAAATTTCGCTTAGATTATATTCCAATCCCGGCGTTTTAGCTACAATCATTAAAACAAACGCAAGAACTTTCGCAACTGCATAAGAAATTCTTGAGAATTTAGAACCGCAAATAAACGATCCTATTTTACTATTTTGCATGCTCTCCTTCCCCAAATGCAGTAAGGCCTCTTTCCATTGCCACACTTCTCAAGCTGTCAACAACAATTCCTCTTGTAAGAGCCACTAACGGAAAAATAACAGGCAGCCAACCTAAAACAGCAAAAACAATCCAGTAAGTGTTTTCGACAATTCTGTCACTCATTATGTCAAGAACAGCACCTAATTTTGAGCTTTCATTAAATTTTCTGGCAACATAACCGTCAACCCCATCAAAAGCAAACGCAATAATTGTCAAAATCAATGCCCATATATACTCTGAAGTACTGTGCCCAAAAAGTAAATATACAGCAATAAATACTAAAAATATTCTGAAAATAGTTATAAAATTTGCCATTTCTGCCCTCCAGCAAGAATCTTTTACCCCTTTTACTTTTTTTATTATTTCTTTAATCTTGAGAGGGCGAAATTAAACTCATCTAATTTTTTTACTTTTTCGCCAAGCATGATTTTCTCTGCTTCTTCAAGAATTTTTACGACCGTAAAACCGTTTTCACCATCAGAACGGGCTTTTTTACCTGTTTCACAACAACTTACAAAATGCTGGCATTCAAGTTTTAAAGGCTCTATTTCCAAATAATCAAGGTGAATGTTTTTTGATTCTCCTGCCGAGAAATTATCAAAAATTTGAAGTTTATTCTCAGCGACCGTATCATCTAATATTGCTGTTGCTTTTGTTCCTCTAACAAGCAACGTAACGTGCTTTTTAGGTGTAATCCAACTATTTGAGATATGCCCTGTAATACCGCCTTCAAATTCTATGCCGATATGTGTAATATCCATAATTTCGTTTCTCTCGGATGAACAACCTATGGCAGAAATCACGCTTTTAGGTTCTTTACCTGTAACATAACTAATCATTGAAACATCATGCGGCGCTAAATCCCACATAACGCTTCTGTCGTTTTTAAAATAATTTACATTAAGCCTGTCGCTTTGAGCATATACAACTTTACCCAACACTCCTTCATCTATAAGCATTTTAAGCCTGTTTACGGCAGGATGGTACAACAATAAATGCCCTACCATAAGAACAAGTCCTCTTTCATTTGCAAGATTTGTTAAATCTTTTGCTTCCTGTGCCACAGTTGAAATAGGTTTTTCAACATAAACATGTTTATTTGCCAAAAGCAAGGATTTTACAAGTTCGTAGTGAGTATGGCTCGGTGTTACAACTACAACACCTGTTATTTCAGGATTATTTAAAATATCACTGAAATTTTTTGTTACTTTAATCCCTTTATACTCTTGCGTAACTTTTCTTAAATTTTCATCATCAATATCGCAAACAGTATCTAAAAAATTAAGATTATAAAAATTTCGGACTATATTTCTGCCCCAAACTCCACATCCTATTACCGCTATTTTTTGTTCTTGCATATTTCTAACCCTTTACGATATTTATTATAATATAAGCCTATAGTTATTTTCAAGTAAACTTATTTTAACTTTTTTAAACAAAAGATTTCTTCATCTTCAATTATTTTATAAATTCCTTGTACTTCAAAAGTATGCTTAGGTTCTTTTACTAATGAATATCGTTGCTTAAATGTCGATAAACAAACTATTTCATTTTTAAACATAAGCTTTACAATCTTTATTAGCCTTTCTGTTTTAGAAGAAATCTCACTTTTATCCGCATAGGTCTCAATTCCGGCAAAATAATTTATTTTATAATGCTTTTCTTTATATTTGGATTTTAAGGATGAAATAATACTCTCTATGTTAATAATATTTTCATCTATTTTATTAAAGTCATCAAAATATAATAAAAGCCCATCTTCTAAAAATTTTTCTTTACATTCCAAATTGCTTTCAATAATCTCAAAAAAATCTTCTAGAATTTCTTTTGGCTCATATACTCTTTCTTCTCCAAAATCTTTACTAAAGAATTTGTCTGTTTTAAAATTTTCAACTTCAAAACTTATTAAAACCAAAAATTTGTTATTTTTATATTCTTGATTTAAATATTCTTGATTAAGTTTAACATTGAATATTTTTTCCCTTTGTTTTTTAACGCGAAAATGAATATCATCATATTTTTTCTCAATAAAGTTAATGCTTTCGATTATAAATTTTAATCCCCATGCAATAAATAAAATTAAAAGAGCTGCAAACAGAAAAGAAAAATCTATTGTTGTTCCATCGATTGTAACAGTTCTAGTATAAAAAATGTTTATAAAATCTTTTATTCCTTCAAAAAACATTGCTATTTGCGGGGCGAATCTAACACCCCAAAGCTGTAAAATCCAATAGAAAAGTACAAAAAAGGCTATAAAAATTAAACTTACCTGAAGAAATTGCAGTAAATTAATAATAAAAACAAATACTTTTTTAACTAATTTATAAAACAATTGTCTATTAACCTCACATTACCTACTTTAACAGATATTAAGACAAGGGTATTATTGTCTGCTAAAACTTTATTTTCAAGATTTTCTTTATCAACAAACTCTAAATATTCCAATTCATGATTTTGATTTAAAAATGAAAAAGCCGTTTCCTTTAAAGCTTTAACATCCGTAATCCCTTTCTTATAACAAGCTTTTATATTAGTCAAAATTTTATTTAAAACAAGAGCCTCTTTTTTATCATCTTCTGATAAATATTTGTTCCTTGAGCTTAACGCAAGTCCATTTTCATCTCTTATAATAGGACTTGAAACTATCTCTAAAGGAATATTCAAATCTTTCACCATTTTCTTTATAAGAATAAGCTGCTGTGCATCTTTTTGTCCAAAAAATGCGAAATCAGGCTGAATTATATTAAACAGCTTCATAACAACGGTGCAAACCCCGTCAAAATGCCCAACTCTGCTTTTCCCGCAAAGTTTATTCGAATAAAAGAACGGGGGTACAACATAAGTTAAAAAATCATTTGATAAAATATTTCCTTCGCCATACATTTCTTCCGTAGTTGGCGCAAAAACCAAATCAACTCCAGCTTCTTTGCATAATTTTAAATCCTGTTCCAAAACTCTTGGATATTTATCCAAATCTTCAGAAGGTCCAAATTGAATAGGGTTAACAAAAATAGAAACAACCGTTTTATTACAAGTTTCTGTACTTTTCTTGATAAGACTCAAATGCCCTTCATGCAACGCCCCCATTGTAGGAACGAAACCTATTTTTAAGCCGTCTTTCTTCCACTGTAAAACTTTTTTTCTTGCTTCTTTGATTTCTTTTTCTAACATTTTGTTATTTCTTTACTTAATTTAAGCTTTCTAAGTATTTTTGAGCAGTTTTAATTCTTCCTCTGGAAGCCTAAAAATTTCTTCTTCACCCGGAAACTTGCCATTTCTAACTTCTTCAACATATTGTTTGGCACAATTTTTAATAAGCAGACTTAAATCTCCATATTTTCTGGCAAATTTTGGAGTAAAATCCGAAAATTTACCAAAAATGTCATCCGAAACTAAGACTTGTCCCGAGCAGAATCTTCCGGCACCAATTCCGATAGTAGGAATATTTAAATTATCCGTAATATATTTTGCACTTTCTTCCGGCACCATTTCAAGAACAATTGAAAAAATACCTGCCTGCTCAAGTTTTTTTGCCTGCTCAAGAATTTCTAAAGTAGCTGCATAAGATTTTCCTTGAATATTATATCCGCCAATTGTATTTAAAAATTGAGGGGTAAAACCTAAATGCCCCATTACAGGGATTCCCGATTGAACACATCTTTTAACTACTTCTAAAACATAATCGTTTGAACCTTCAAGCTTAATTGCCTTTGTGCCGATTTTAATCATCTTACCAGCATTTTTGATGGCAGTTGCAACATCTGTATGGTAACTCATAAAAGGCATATCAGCTACAATCAGAGCTCTTTTCGTACCTTTTGCTACAGCCTTTGTAAATACAAGCATTTCTTCCATTCCGATAGAATGAGTTGTTTCATAGCCTAAAGCAACCATTGCCAGAGAATCTCCGACTAAAACAATATCAACGCCGGCTTCATCCAAATACTTAGCTGTTGAATAATCATAAGCGGTCAAAACTGTAATTTTTTGACCCTCATTTTTTAATTTTTGAATAGTTTTAATTGTTACTTTCTTCAAATTATTTATCCTTTTGCTAACGTGAAAGTCGACATATCCGCATATATAAATTAAAAGGGTATTTTTTACTTTTCTGCTTTTTCTTCTTTTCTATACCAATGATAAATTGCTCTCGCTACTTTGTAGGAACTATGTCTTACCAAACCTTCCTTGCTATCTTCAATCAATCTTTTTGAAACAATTCTTACACCTGCTTTCTTGACATAATCTACATCAAGTTTTACGGGGAAAGAATCGGCTTGTTTATATTTTTCAGCTAAATTTTCAGGCAAGCTGTTATTGATTAAAACAGCATCCATTATACGACTGCTTTCGGAATGTGCTATTATTGCGTTAACATGTGCTGAAACAGTGTAATCGTCAGTTTCTCCAGGCTGAGTCATAATATTACAAACATATATTTTTTTTGCATTGGAAAAAGCAATTTCTTTGGAAATTTCTTTAATAAGCAAGTTTGGAATAACACTGGTATAAAGGCTTCCCGGTCCCAGAATAATTAAATCAGCATCTTTGATAGCAGAAATAACATCACCAAGAGGCTTACAATCTTCAGGGTTAGTAAAAAGTCTTTTAATTTTACCCTTAGCTTCAGGAATATTAGACTCGCCTTTGATAATTCTTCCATCTTCCATTTCCGCAACAAGCTTCATATCATCAAGCGTTGAAGGCAAAACCCTGCCTCTAATTGAAAGTACATTAGAAGATTCTTTTACGGCACGAACCATATCACCTGTTATTGAACAAAGAGCTGTTAAAAATAAATTTCCAAAACTATGACCTTCAAGCCCTTCGCCTGTTTTAAACCGATATTGAAATAATTTTGTAACCAAATCTTCATCATCAGCTAATGCAGCAATACAGTTTCTTATATCCCCCGGCGGCAAAATACCCATTTCTTCACGCAAACGTCCTGAGCTTCCGCCGTCATCGCCAACCGTAACTATTGCGGTTATATTATTTGTAATTCTTTTAACTCCCTTTAGAAGCATTGAAAGCCCTGTTCCACCGCCAACTGCAACAATCTTAGGACCGCGGTTAAGTTTTCTTCTTCTATAAAGCGCTTCAAGTATTCTTCCTTTTTCTTGTCCACTGCTTAAATCCAATATAGACAAATTAGTCTTCTGCCAGCCTTTAAAAAAGAGAAAAGCGCCCAGAGCAGCAACAATTGCCCCAACTATCCCTGAAGGAGCTTTAGCAGCAATTTGTCTTATAAATTCCATTGTAAAAAATACAGGACGCATATTAAATATAATCATTGTTCCTAAAAGAATTAACAATGAACCGAAAAATATCATTGCAAACCATCTTTTAACTTGCAATCCGGGCATTAGCCATCCTGCATCTTTAGGCATTTTTATATTTTTACCAGAAAACAAACCCATGCTTTATACCCATCCTGAACTCTTAACTTTGCTGTAATTAATCGGTGTAGGAGTAATTAATTCATTTGCTCTTTTAATCAATTGAAACGAATCGCTTGGGAAATGAATTGTATCCGCATCAATAAAGGAAAATCCTTTTGCGGTATTGTCAATTTGAGAATATTGCAAATATTTTTGAAGCCTTTTTGCAAGTATATCAAATTTTTTAATTTCATCAGAACAATAATCAATTGTTCCATCAGTATTATAAACCCTACTTAAATTAATTTCTCTTGCGATAGACAATTTAACAAAATCTCCGACTTTTGAGATAACATCACCCGAAGCTCCAACATAAATAAGCCATTGAGAACATTTTTTAATTGCTTTTGCAATTGCACACGAAAAAGCAAAATTTTCGCTTGCCATTTTATACATAGCGCCATGAGGCCTTACGTGTTCAATTTCAAGTCCGTAAGCTTTTGCAAAAGACATTAAAGCCCCTACTTGATAAATAACCAGAGCTTCTATTTCTTCTTCAGATAGGTTCATTGCTCTCATACCAAAACCCTGAATATCCTGAAATCCTATGTTTGCACCAATTACAACATTTTTTTCTTTAGCTTTTAAAAAAGCATTTTTTATTGTTAAAGGATCACCTGAGTGAAATCCGGCAGCAATATTAACAGAGCTTACATAATCTAATAATTCAAATTCTTTATCGTTTTTATAAACCCCGAAACTCTGAGCCAAATCACAGTTAAAATCAATTGAAGTAACTCTTTTTGATTTCTTATTGAAATTGCTTGAATTATTTAAAACTTCTTGCATATAAATCCTCTTTTTTATCCTTTCGATTCCTCCATTATACCCCGTCAAAATATTTAATCCAGTTCTTTATAAAAGATTAATAAAGCTTAAACTTTTTTAAAAAGAGCGGTTTTTCAAATTTGAAAAACCGCTCTTTTTAAAGCTAAAACGTTTAATTTATTTTTAACTTACATTCTTTTCTTCAAAATCTTTTCCGCCGACAATTTTTAAGTGGCGTTGTTCGCCTTCCCCAACACTTTGGCTTGCTAAATTATGCTGCTCAATAAGCTCATGCTGCATTTTTCTTATCTTCTGATTTTGCGGTGTTAATTCTATGTGCTCTTCACCTTCCAGAATTTTTGCAATAGCTGCTTTTGCTTCATCAAGCGCTCTTTCTGCATCATCGTAATAACCTTGCAGCGTTTCAGAAGCTTCTTGTATGCCTAAAGCTTCTTTTACCACTTTTTGAACTTGTGACATTGAATTGGTTTTTACATAGAAAACCCTGATCCTATAGTCCTTCGCTGTAGAAAGAACTTTCGCTCCGCCTTTTGCAAAGTTCTTATGCGCAATTACAACATCCGCATCTTCAATATTTCTTGTAATTTCAGCGTTTAAATCAAGCCGTTCAATAACCTTTTCAACAATATTTCTTGAAACAGCATAGATATAAATCTTCTTAAAATTCTTAACTTCTTTAACATAATCATGTCTTGAAAAATTAAATTTCAGACTATCCACAGTAGCAGACAAAGTTTTTTGATCAATTGAAGCAACTTTTTGAACAGACTCTTGAGGTTTTACTTCATAAGTTTGGTCTACTTTTCTTATTTCCGGCCTTATAGGCCACCCTCTTAATATATAATCGACCGCTTCAGCAGTATCTTTATAAATTGCAAGGGTATTTCTGTCAATAATTTCAATAACTATATCAAAAGTCGGCTGTTTTTCTCTTTCCAAAACAGTTTTTTGGCTTCCTCTGCGTTTTGCTTCATCATCACCCAACGTTACTGATTGAATACTTCCAACTAAATCTGACAATGTCGGGTTTTTAATCAAGTTTTCAAGAGTATTGCCATGTGCGGTTGCAATAAGCATAACACCGCGTTCTGCAATTGTTCTTGCAGCCTGTGCCTCTGCCTCTGTTCCGATTTCATCAACTACAATTACTTCAGGGGTATGGTTTTCAACCGCTTCAATCATTATGTCTTTTTGAAATTCAGGCTGGCGAACTTGCATTCTGCGAGCTTTTCCGATTGCAGAATGAGGATAATCTCCGTCTCCGGCGATTTCGTTTGAAGTATCCACAACAATAACTCTTTTACCTACTTCATCAGCTATAAGCCTTGAAATTTCTCTTAATTTTGTAGTTTTACCAACTCCCGGACGTCCCAAAAATAAAATACTCTTTCCCTGAGTCACAAAATCTTTTATACAAGTAATTGTCCCCGTAACAACTCTACCAATTCTGCAAGTAAGACCTATTATTTTGCCTTGCCTGTTCCTTATTGCGCTTATTCTGTGGAGTGTTCCGGGGATTCCTGAACGATTATCCGAAGTAAATTCCTGCACCCTCTGGGTAATATATAATAAGTCCTCATCCACTATTGGCTCAACGCCCAAACAATCAATCTTTCCCCCCGAATGTCTCATTTCCGGCAACCTGCCTATATCCAAGACAATTTCTATTACATCATCCATATTTTCATAAGTTATGTGCCTTTTTACCTTTTCCGATAGAATTTCAATTAATCTGTCAAGATCACTGTGAAACTGCACGTCATTCATAAATTAAACCTCTTTTAAATGTATAGACTTTGATTGTTTTAACACATATTTTTCCGCCTTTTTATTGCTTTTAACAGTACTTCTACTACTATTATACCACTTTTTAACATTTTTCCCCACTTTAATACTACAGACAGAGTAGTAATATTTACATATCTTTATAAAAAAGATAAGGCTAAAAGGGTTTTAAATAAACTATTTTAGCCTTTGTAAAGTTTTTTTAAGCCTCAATTTTTGCCTGAGAAATGAATTCAATGAAGTTAACAAGTGAAGAATGAATTATGAAGGGTGAATGTAAGTTAAGCTCAATCATTCCTTGTATTAAACCCAAAATACAAGCAGGACAAGAAGTAACAATATAATCTGTACCAGTAGCAAGCGAATTTTTTACTTTTTGGGCAGAAATTTTTTGAGAAATTTCCGAATTTTTGATTGCAAATTCACCCGAAAATCCGCAACACTTATCAAAATCTTTCATTTCAACATATTCAACATTTTTAGCTTTTTTCAAAAATTCTTGCAAAAAACTTAAATCTTCTAAATGACACGGTTTATGAAAAGTAAATGATACTTTTTCGCTAAATTCAATATTTTTTGCCTTTTTTACAATAAAATCAACAATATTTATTGATTTTTTATTAATTTTTTTAAGTTTTTCAAGTAAATTTTCATCATCGATATGGTTTTCGTATTCTTTGAATGCACTTTGGCAAGTTGCACAATCTGTTAAAAAATAGTCGAATTCATCAGGAATTTGCGCAAGATTAAAAATAGCTTGTTTTTTAAATTGTTCAGTATTTCCGTTTGACAAAAACGGAATCCCGCAACATTGAAATTTTACAGGCAAAATTTCAACACCCATTTGTTTCAAAGCTTTCTCAGCAGCATTTTTCACCCGTGGATTTATGTAGTCGTTTACACAGCCTTTAAAGTAGATTATTTTTGTAGTTTTTGGGTGCTTGTGAGATTCTGAAACGAGTTCAGAATGACGTACTGGCATACTAATAAACTCATTTGCTAAAATTATTTTCTTTCCTAGCTTAAATTTATTTAAAATTGGGTAAAAACATTTCATTATACTGTCAAGTTTCAAAAAACGATATGTGTTTGCAGCTAGTTTCACTAAATTTAAAAATAAATTGAAAAAATAGTGCGAATTCAAAATTTTAATAAATTTTGAATTCGCACTATTTTTAAAATATTCAGCCTTTGCTGCTAAAAAGATTCTCTTTGCGTCAATTCCACTTGGACAAAAATCTTTACAGGCATTGCATTTAAGGCACATATCAAGATATTTATTAACATTTTTGTTTAATTCTAAATCGCCTTTGATAATTCCGTTAAGCATAATAAATTTACCGCGAGAAACAGCACAATCATTACCTGTTTGTTCATAAACAGGACAAACAGATTGGCAAAGCCCGCACTTTGAACACGTATGTATTTCTTCTTTGTAATCTTTGAGGGTTTTCATATTAAAATTTTAACACAGTTTCATGCTGTTAAACCAGCAAGTCCGTTTGAGACAAAGACCTTTTCCGTAGTTCCTATTTTCTTTTTTTTAAATCAATATCATAGTCAAGGCTATCCAGAATATCTTTTACATCTTGGTATTTTATAGTATTCTTGCGAAGTTTTTGAGATATACTGTCAGCAGTAATTTTCTTATTAAGCTTGGATGATAACATTTTTGCTAACTCTACTAAAGTCAGGTTTTCTTTTAATAAAATTATTTTTATTTCTTCTCTAATATTTGGCATTAAATTTATCCTTTTATATTGTTAATTCATTATACTATTTTTAACGTGAAAATAATGAATTTAACGTATAAAAGGATAATATACGTATAAAAATACGTTGAAAAAATAAAATAAACGTGTATAATGAAAGGTATCTTAACAAAAAGGTGTTTTATGGAACTTACACAAGAAGAATTTGATAAAATTAATAAACTGGAAAATGCAATATTTAATGTTGAAAATTTATCTGAAATTTTATATCAATATCAGGGTGAAAAAGAAATTCTTATAGATGTTTTATTCGAAAAAATATTATTAATGAAAAATGAATTTAATGATTTTGTAAATTTATTGATTAAAAAAGATTAAACAACTTATCACCTGATAACCTTATAAGCTCAATGCTACACTTTAACCAGTAATCGCACCTAAACTCGCACTTTGAACAGTTTTTGAGTATCTTGCCAGATAACCGCTTTTTTCTTTTGATTCAAAAGGCTTAAGCCCGGATTTTCTTTTTTCAAGCTCTTTTTCATCTACAAGCAGTTCAATCAAACGTTGATTTATATCTATTTTTATTTTATCACCTTTTTGGACAAGAGCCAAAAGTCCTCCTGTTGCAGCTTCCGGACAAATATGCCCTATGCAAAGACCGCGTGTACCGCCTGAAAAACGTCCGTCTGTAATAAGAGCAACTGATTTTCCAAGCCCTTTTCCTACAATAAGAGAAGTCGGGGCAAGCATTTCTCTCATACCCGGTCCGCCTTTTGGTCCTTCATATCGAATTACTACAACATCTCCTGCGTCAACTTCATCTTCTTCAATCGCCTTCATTGCTTCTTCTTCGCTATTAAAAGGTTTTGCAGTACCTTCAAATTCAAAAACACTTTTATCAACACCCGAAATTTTAATAACGGCTCCATCTGGAGCTAAATTCCCTTTCAATACTCCTAATCCCGGATTTGAACTGATAGGATTATCGAAAGGTCTTATTACATCTTCATCAACCCAAGCCTGCTGAGCAATTTCTTTTATAGAAAATCCCAAAACATTCTTTGTATTCTTAAATTCAGGAGTTTTACCATAAAGAGTTTTTATTGCCCCCGGAATTGAACCTGCATTGTTCAAATCAGTCATAGTAGCATCAGCAGATGGATCTAACTTAATTAATTGAGGAATTTTAAAGCTTAATTCATCAAAATCTTCTAAAGAAATATCTGCTCTTGCCTGATTTGCAATCGCAAGCAAATGTAAAATGGAGTTTGTAGAACCTCCAAGCGCCAAATCCATTATAATTGCATTCCTTAGCGAATCTTTTGTTATTATGTCTTGTGGTTTAACGTTATTTTTAACTGCCTCCATAACTGCCATACCGCTTTCAAACGCAATTCGTTTTTTTAGCGCAGAAACCGCTGAAGCAGTTGCACAATAAGGAAGGCTAAGCCCCATAACTTCAGTCAGGCAAGCCATTGTATTTGCTGTGTAAAGACCCTGACATGCTCCGGCTGACGGGCAAGAAGCTTCTTCAAGCTCATATAGTCTTTTTTCAGTAATTTCTCCTATTCTAAGCTTGCCTATCGCTTCAAAAGAACCTTTTATCATTGTAAGTTTTTCACCTTTGGAACAGCCGTCAAGCATTGGTCCTGCTGTTACCATTATTGCAGGAATATTTAGCCTCAAAGCACCCATAATCATTCCCGGAGTTATTTTATCGCAATTTGACAACAGCACAATACCATCTAATTGATGAGCACCTGCAACACTTTCAACACAATCGGCAATTAAATCACGGGAAGGAAGTGAATATTTCATTCCGCTGTGCCCCATTGCAATTCCGTCACAAATTGCAGGGGTTCCGAAAATAAACGCTTGCCCGCCTGCACTGTGAATACCTTTTTCAATCTGGCGTTCCAAATCTCTCATGCCGGTATGACCGGGAACCAAGTCTGAAAAAGAGCTTGCAATTCCTATAAAAGGTTTTTTCATCCCTTCTTTACTGACGCCTGTTGCATACAAAAGTCCTCTGTGAGGCGCTCTTGCTATACTTTTTTTGATTTCATCACTTTTCATGTTTATACCCTCATTTTATACCAACGAAATAGTAATACCTATCTAATTTTTACCTTTTTTTAAAAACCATCCCCAATTTCATGGAGTTTTATAAAGTTTGTTTTTCCTACAAGCAGGTCAGGCAAAGCTCCAGTTACAACAAATTTATCACCCGGTTTGAAGTTAAAACGCTCAATTAAACATTTGTCCAAAAGTTCCAAAGTCTGCTGATCAATTCCATCACTTAGTTCCATTTCAATAGGATAAACATCACTGTATAACATCATTCTCCGGCTATTTCTATGGCTGGGACAAAAACTAAAAATCGGAACACTCGGTTTGGCTTTTGATAACAATTTTGGAGTATAGCCGCTTGCAGTTAATGTCAAAATAGCTTTAACTTTAATTTTTTCAACCATATCAATAATAGCCATACAAATTGCGATTGAATCATCTTTACATGCGTTAATTAAATCTTGCGGATAATAATTATGAGTCATCATCTCGCTTTTTTCAACGTTTTGCGAAATAGCTTTCATCATTTTAACCGCTTCAACCGGATATTTTCCAGCAGCTGTTTCACCTGAAAGCATAATTGCATCTGTTCCGTCAATAATTGCATTCGCAACGTCTGAAGCTTCTGCACGAGTAGGAATCGGTTGTTCAATCATTGATTCAAGCATTTGAGTTGCTACAATTACAACCTTTCTTTGCGCATTTGCTTTTTTAATTATTTCTTTTTGCACAATAGGAACTTTTTCGGGAGAAATTTCTATTCCCAAGTCGCCACGTGCAACCATTATTCCTGAAGATTTTAATATAATTTCATCAATGTTTTTCAAAGCTTGGGGTTTTTCAATTTTTGAAATAACTTTAACTTTTCCGTTATATTTTTTAATTAATTCTCTTAATTCCATTACATCTTTGGCATGGCGGACAAAGGATAAGCCTAAATAATCAATTTCATTATTTATTGCAAATTTTACAAATTGCTTATCGCGCTCTGTCAAAACATTAAGACTTCCTTGAGAACCCGGAATATTTATACCTTTTCTCTGCTTTAAAAGCCCGCCGCAAATAACTTTTGCGCTGATTATATCTTTTTTAATCTCTACAACTTCAAGAACAAGTTTTCCGTCGTCTAATAAAATCTTTTCGCCGATAGTTACATCTTTTGTAATACCTGCATAGTCAACCGGTATAATTCCATCAGCATATTCTTCCTGATGTTTAAATTTTACTACTGAATCTTTAACAAGTTCTATAGCTCCGTCAAAATTTCCTACTCTTATTTTAGGTCCCTGTAAATCCAACAAAGTAGGTATAGGGTAACCTAATTCTTTTTCAACTTCTCTAATAAAATTAAGACGTTTTAAATGTATTTCTTCATTTCCATGTGACGAATTCAGCCTGAACATTGTGACACCTGCTTTTGCCAAAGCTTTTATCTTTTCTTTTGTCTCGCTGCTCGGTCCCAATGTTGCTATTATTTTCGTACTAACTAAATTTTTCATTTTCATCCTCCAGATCCTCCAAATATTATTTTATCGCAAAAATTAAATTTATGTTCTATAAACTCATGTCTTTACAAAATTACCATTATATCTTATAATATGAAAGTAAAATGTACAAAGGGTTTTAAGATGATAAAAAATTTTTTAACAACTATTATAATTTTTTGTTTACTGAGTATAAATGCTGCTTCAATTGCCGCCTCTTGTTGTTGTCAAGAAAAAATTCTTTGTCAGGAGCATCTGGATGTACATAAAAAAGCTCCGGTGAACACAGTTACAATAACAAATTGTAGAAAAATTATTTGTGCTAATAATGTTTTAGCTGTTAAATTTGAATGTAAATTCTGCTCTAAACAAGCTTGCGCAGGTGATGTTGTGAATTTTATACTGCCTGAAGCACTTTATACAACAGAAGGAACTTTAGTACTTCCTAAATGTACAAGAGTCGTTGCAGAAATTACAAAGGTACAGGATTCAAAGTGGTTCAATAAAAACGCCCGAGTGCGTTTAATTTTTAGATGCATAGTTCTTCCTGACGGCAGAGTTATGCCAATATGTGCAAAACCGTTTACTAAAGATGGAACTTTAAAAGAAGGACCCTGGATGACAACAGGAAAAATTGTTCTTTCAACATTAACTTTCGGAATTCTTGGTGCAGGTACAGGTGTTGGGTTCAGTTTTATTTCTCATCCGGCAAGAATTGGGACAGGACTTGCCATAGGTATACCGGTAGGTTGTGGTGTTGGTCTCGCAACAGCACTTATTTCAAAAGGTTTAAGATATAAAGCAAAAGCCGGAGAACAAATTTTTATAATTTTAACAAATAATGCCAATATTTGTAATTAGGTTTTTATAACTTTTCTAATTCCTGATTTTTTCATGTCTATAGCCATGATGGATATTCTTTTGGGCTATATTTTTTTATAAATATTACCTTCTTAGGTATAGTTTTTTATCTTTGTAACTATAAACTAAGCGTAGGTAGTTGAATTATATCACTACAATAAAATCTACTTAAATAGTTAAAGAAGGAGAAAAGAATTATGAAAAGAACATTAGTATTATTGAGTCTTTTAACAACAATGTTTATCGGTTCTCAAACATTTGCGGCTTGTCCTTGCGAATGCCCATGTCCAGCAGCACCTTGCTGTCCTTGTGAAAAAGTTATAGTTCCTTGCTGCCCTGCATGCCCTGTTGAGAATTCTTGTTGTGACCCTTGCTGTGATCCTTGCGCAAAAAGATGCTGTGATCCTTGCTGTGATAACAATTGCGGCGGTCATTGCCGTAAAAAATGCAGCTGGTGGAAATTCTGGGAAAATAAGAATTGTTGTTACAGATGCAAAAAATGTTGCGATTAGTATGATAACTTAAATCTTAATACCTGTTAAAAACTTACAGAAATGCATTATGAAGAATATTCAAGTGCATTTCTGTTTTTATGCCTAGGTGGGTGATGTAGTTTTACCTATAAATACTACCCTTATAGATATAGCTTTTTATTTATATAAGTATAGAATAAAAATATGAAAAATTTTGTTTAAACAAACCTAAATAAAAAGTTGATAATAAAAAAAAGGAGAACCGTCTTATGAAAAAAACATTAGTAGCATTGTTTACTTTGTTTGCATTGTCAATAGCGTCACAAGCATCATTTGCTGCTTGTCCTTGCAAACCTTGTGACCCATGTGCAAAACCTTGCAACCCTTGTTGTGAACCTTGTGAAAAACCTTGCAACCCTTGTTGTGACCCATGTGAAAAACCATGTGATCCATGCTGTGATCCATGTGCAAAAGAATGTTGTGACCCTTGCTGTTGCGATCCATGTTGTGAAAAATGGTTAGATTGTAAATGCTTACAAGACTATTTTTGCCGTATGGGATTCAACGAATGCCAAAAAGCACAAGCTTTAGCTGCCATTGAAAAA
The DNA here is from genome assembly GCA_963839525.1 of uncultured bacterium. Taxonomy (GTDB): domain Bacteria; phylum Cyanobacteriota; class Vampirovibrionia; order Gastranaerophilales; family Gastranaerophilaceae; genus CAWIVJ01. The sequence continues at coordinate 25,699 of CAWIVJ010000020.1, forward strand.
TTTAAATGCGAAACCCAATGCCTCAGAGCAAAAGGCTGTGATTGTGAAAACAAATGCGATTGCAGAGAATATAGAAAAGCTCTTAGAAAATTAGATTGCTGCATGAAAACAATTATTACTGACTGCCAAAAACCTGATTACAAATGTGTAAGAAAAGAAGTAAAAGATCAAGTTAAATGCTGTCACAAATGCTTAATTAATCCTTTCTATCGCTGTAAATCCTGTGATTGCGGATGTGGATGTGCTTGCCCTTGCGATTGCGGCCGCAAATAAGCAAATAAATTGATTTACATATTTTTAAACAGGCAAAACATTAAAAGGTTTTGTCTGTTTTTTTGTTAACTATAAGATCTTTTATAATTCTTTCCATTAACAGTTCCCAACTATCATTTTCGTTTTGTTTTCTGAAGATTTGGACACTTTTATACCATGGTGTAGTCTCTTTATCAAAAAACCATCTCCATTCAGCATATTTATTCAACAATACGAAAGTTTCCCCCCCCATTGCACCTGAAAGATTAAATAAACTGTTATCACTTGTTACAAATAAATCTATATTTTCTATAGCAACAGCCGTTTCAGAAAAATTATTAAAATTTTTACCCAAATCAATAATTTCAATTTCTTCAGGCAATTCTTTAAGTTGTTCTGTAGCAAATCCTTTCTGAAAAGAATAAATTCTGGTGTTTTTTAACTTAGCCAGAGGATAAAAAAACCTCAAAGGAATATTCCGGCAAACATTTCCAAATTTTGTTCCACTCCAGGATATTCCTATTTTAAAACAGTCATTATCAAAAAATTTTTCCCTATAAGCCTCAACTTTACTTTTATCTGCCTTAAGATAACCTTCTGCCAGCGGAATATTATCAACGCTCGCCTTCAAAATATAGGGTAAGCTCATAAGCGGAATATGATAATCAAATGACAAATCTCTTATTAAAGCAGACTTTCCAACAATTTCAATATCATTAAAGCTATTTTTCATTAAATCAACAAGTTCATTTTGCACTCTAAAAATTATTTTTCCAACCATAGGTTTTATCTGCTCAAGATATCTGCAAAACTGAATAGAATCTCCAAACCCCTGTTCATACTGGACAAGCAAAGTTTTATCAAGAATCTTTTGACCTTCCCATCTTGGTTTATCCATTTTAGGATACTCTGTAGGAGTATATTCTTTAAGAAATCTGTATTCATAATATTTCCAGCCTTCTTCAAAATCTTTTAACTGAATCTTCTGGCAACCGTAAGCCATATAATCATCCAGAACAGGATCTAACTTAAACAATTTGTGAAAGCATTCGCTTGCTTCCTGATGTTTACCTGCAAGAGGATATACAAGTGCAAGGTTCCTGATTGCTTGTTTATAATCAGGCTGAATTTCAAGGGCTTTTTCAAAATAACTTATTTGTTTATCAATATTTTGATATTTTGCCAATTTTTGATACAAATAACCAAGCATATTGTACACAACAGCATTTGTTTTACATAGTTTAATATATTTTTCGTAGTAAACAATTGCAGCAACATAATCTTTATTTTTAAATTTTTCGTATCCGAGCTCGTTTAAAATTTCCAGTGCCTTTTCAACACTTTTATAAGAGGAATTTTCCTTTCCCTTCCTATGCTTCATTTTTAACTTTTTCCAAGGCTTCAAGCGCATCCGAAGGAAGCTTATCTAAGCCTGTTTTTTCTGTCTCTCTGGATTTAACAAAATCAATTCTGTCCTGCATACGTTTTTTAAATTCTTCTTTATACTCAAAATTGCCTAAGTCAGCATTAAAACCTTCAATATGCATTATTTCAATATCAGAAAAATTTGCCCATTTTTCAAATTTGGTACCGCCTTCAACAATCGATTCAATTATACCTAAAGTGTGTTTTGGTTGAACTTTTTGCCCCATAAAATCACCTGTATTCAAGATATAACAATCAACTCCATCTTCAATTAACTGCTTAAATCTTGTATAATCCATTTTAAGCGGATAAACTCTAAAAGGATTTGCATAAGGCTCCACAACCAGAGCATTAGGATCAACACCCTCAGCTAAACGCTCCGCCGTTGTTCTTTTTGTTGCAAGCGTTGCTCCCATGGCAGAGCCTAAGGAAGCACCTGAAAGCTTAATCACAGGAGGAATTGTAGGGTCTTTCATTAACCAAAAAATAGCATTTATCGGTTCATTGATTCTGTCAACTCTGTTTTCAGACCAGAGTTTTGACTTGACTGCACGTCCATTTCCGTTTCTTATATCTTCGGTTATCGAATAAAATTTTCCGTTTTTACCTTGAATAACTCCGTTATTCTGCTGTGTAATTATATATTTATTATCCTCACAGCCCATTGGATAATCCTGTGTTTTATCAAAGTAAGCAGGTTCAAGCGCAATTGAATATTTATCATGCACATTTATTATAAAAGCATCATCATGCAATACGGTAATATCATACTTATTGTTATGTTTTGCATGGGTAATTGTTGATTTCCCGGATCCTGAAAGCCCAAAAACAGCAACTTGAAAAGATTTTTTATCTGTTTTCTTTCCGAGATTGTATCTCTTCATTCCGCCATGGCAAGATGCATAACCGTTTCTTGCAGCAGCGCCCCAGGCAAGAGTTAAAGTCCCTTTTTTATGCTCGCCGAAATATCTCATTCCCAAAATTACAGCACAGTTATGTTCAGGATCAAAAAAGGTTAATCCATATGGAAATTCAGGGTGTGTCCAATCAGGATTCGAGAACACGAAAATATCTCCTTCATTAATTTTTCGGGATTTTCCATACATTTTTTCATATTTTTTTGTTATATATTGGAAATTCAGCATCCAGGAATACATTACATTTTCAAATCCTTGCGGAATAAGAAGATGTGCTTTTATCATGAAATCTTCTTCCAAACCCACGACTGTTTGTGTTTTATACATTAATTTATCGCGGGTTTGATAGACTGCTTCTCTTATAATAGGAAGCAAATACGATACATCACAATCTGGCTCACCGACAATTTTTCGAGCAGCCGCACATCGCCCTACAACTGAACCGTCATTAAACAAAAGCTGATTGGCTCCTTTAGGTAAGCCTATTTTCTCGGGTTTAAATACAGGCATACCAGTTAACTCAACTGTTCCCGGGCTGTTTTTTGCCAAAAGATAAGCTTGTGAAACATTTTTTATTTCCTTAACATTATTACCGAAAAATGGTGCTGTTATTGTTGCGCGTACATTTGAAAAAATCGATTTCAGTTCTTTTGAATCAGTAAAAAACTCTACAGTTGACATTTAATCCTCCTTAAAACAGGCTTTTATATTATAAACAATTATTTCACTTCAATAAAATCTTGTCAAAATTTTACAAGCTTATTTACAATTGCTTTTACAACGTTTGGGTCAAGTGCATTTGGCAAAATATGTGTTGTGGTTAAATCTTTCTCATTCACTAATGATGCTATTGCAATGGAGCACTCAAGCTTGATTTCATTAGTGATTTTTTTAATATTATTATCAATTAATCCCCTGAATAACCCGGGGAAAGCAAGTGAATTGTTAATTTGATTGTCAAAATCGCTTCGTCCCGTTGCAACAATAAAAGCCCCGGCTTTTTTTGCTTCATCAGGCATAATTTCAGGTATTGGATTTGCTAATGCAAAAATTATAGATTTTTCCCTCATTTTTTTTATAAATTCACCTTTCAAAACACCTCCCGTAGAAAGCCCTATAAAAACATCTGCTCCTTGAAGAGCATCCTCCAAAGTTCCTTTTAAATTGTTTTTATTAGTCAGTTTTGCAAGTTCTTCCAGATGAGGTTCGTTTTCAGGGTTTGAATGAACAATTCCTTTTTTATTTGTATGAATAATATCCTCGGCGCCGGCTTTTAAAAGTAATTTTGATACTGCCTGTGCTGCAGCGCCGGCGCCGGAAAAGACTATTTTCACCGAATCCAGTTTTTTACCTGCAAGAATAAGTGAATTTAAAAGTGCTGCCAGAACAACTATTGCCGTTCCATGCTGATCATCATGAAAGACAGGGATATCAAGTATTTCAACAATTTCTTTTTCAATATCAAAACATCTTGGCGCAGAAATATCCTCTAAGTTAACTCCCGCAAAAGAGTTTTTCAAAGCTTGAACTATTTTTATAATTTCTTTACTATTTTGAGTTTTTAAACACAAAGGAACTGCATTTACTCCGCCCAAAGCCTTGAAAAGCACTGCTTTTCCTTCCATAACCGGAAGCCCTGCTTCAGGACCGATATTGCCAAAACCTAATACCGCAGAACCGTCAGAAACTATCGCTACAGGTTTTTGGTGAGGCTCTTGTGAAAGTCTGCTTTCGAAAACTCCTCCCGCTTTCTCCCTTAAAGCAAGCGATTGCTCTTCAAAAGTTCCTTCAAGCATATTCAAGTCAAAATTGAAAATATTTTTTGAAAACGGCTTAAAAAAATCAACTATATCAACTCCTGCTTGTTTTAAAACAGGTATATTAACATTAAACTCAATGTCTTTGATTTCTTCCGAAATCAAAGTTAAATCAATACCGCAAAAATTGGGATAAATGTTTTCGACAACAAGTTTTAGTATATTTTCTCCCTCGCTACTTGAGGGAGATGGCTGGGGTGAGGGATAAGTAACCTCCAACGGGTACGCATCAATATTAAGTGTGCTTTTCAAAAATATTGCCCGTTTAAGTGATTTTTCATAGTCAAAAGATAAAACAGCAACAGAATTTTCTCTGTTTGTATAAAGATAAGAAAGCCCATCATTTTCTTTAATCTTCATGCAGGCATGCCCGACACCTGGCGTATAGATTAAAGACAAAATCTCCAAACTTTCCGGCTCTATCTTGGGTATAAATTCAATTGATTTGTATTGCATTTTGCCTCCAGTCATTGCAATGGGGTAAATGTTTTTATATATACTAAAGTCGTTCACGTCTTTGCGAGGAAGGCTTTAGCCTAACGTGGCAATCTAAAAAATTTTTATTTTGGATTGCTTCACCCGCAAGGGAGCTCGCAATGACAAAACAATTTTAATAAAAACAAATCAAAATATCAAAAAAATCAGTTTCTTTTTTTGAAATCCAAGTCATAGCCTAAAATTTCACAAATGGCCATTAATTCGTCATAACGCAAAGATTCATTGCCAAGCTTTTGAGATAAACCATTTTGTGAAACATTTTTACCCAATAATTTTGACATTCTTGATGCTAATTCAGTCATTGTCATATGATTTTTCAAAAGCAATATTTTTATATTATCTCTCAAACCACTCTTCATATGTATATGGTAATTTGTTTGACAAAAATGTGCAAATAATATAAGATATAATCATGAATTATGATAACTATCATTAAAAATGATGTTAATTTACAAAAAGAGGTTCTTATGGACAGGCAAAAATTAAAAAAACTGGGCGCATTGACATTTGATTTAAACATGGATTTGAGTATTTTAAACAGTGCGGTAAAAAATATTGATGACGACTTAGAAGTTTGTTCTCTTGTTAATTTTATTGAAAGAATTTATAAGACGTCAAATGATATAATGGATATTTTTTATAATTTATAACAGGTCAAAGAGCTTAAAGATGCTGATAAAGCTGCAACAGAGCTAGCAAAAAGTGGCTTTTTAGCTTAACAAGCTCAACTGTTTTGCAGCCCTGCTTCTTAAAAACATTTTTCGATGAAACGGCGTAATCCCGTATTTGTCTATTGCTTCAAGATGCTCTTTTGTAAGGTAACCTGCATTTTGTTTCCAGTTATACTGCGGAAATTTTTCGTGTAATTTTTCCATATATCTGTCGCGCGAAACTTTTGCTAAAATTCCTGCCGCAGCAATATTTGCAGATTTAGAATCCCCTTTAATTATGCATTTTTGATTATTTGAATCAAGAGTTTTAATTAACTTATTCCCGTCAACCAAAATTAAAATATTAGACTTTTGTTGTTGGGCTGGAAAGCCCAACCTACTTTTTATCTCTTGGCTTTTTGCTTCATGTATAACATTTTCCACAGCAATTTTCATTGCTTTTAAAGATGCATTTAAAATATTTATCTTTTCAATTTCTTCAACCTCAATACAAACAGTTGAATTTATTGTATTTTCAAGGATTATCCCATATAATTCTTCGCGTTTTTTCTTGGAAAGTTTTTTTGAATCGTTTAAGCAGGAAAGTTTTTGTAGCAAATCCTCATCTAAAGATTTAAAACAAACTGCACTTGCAAAAACTCCTCCGGCTCCAGGTCCGCGTCCTGCTTCATCAGTTCCGATTAACAAGTCAGCATCAAAACCTCTATCAAATTTAAATAAACTGCTGCTATTTTTTTTATAGCCCATTTATCCCTCATCCAAAATAAATTTACCCATTCTTCCTTCTCGAAAATCACCAAGAATAAAAGCCGAAGTTCTCTGAATATCAGGCAAAGCTCCCTTTATAATCCAATTTCTGCTTTTTGCAATATTTTCTATTGTTAAATGTTCATCTTCTTTTAAATTATAGTATTTTTTAACTTCTTTACCATATTTTTTATCAAAAATTTCCAATAATTCTTTTGCTACAGATTCCGTTTCGTAAGCATTTTCCGAAACAGAATTAACAAAAGCAAGTTTTTGAGCTCTTTTCTGATCTTCTTGTTTCATTGGAATAATTCCCGGTGTATCAAGCAAATCTAATTTCGGATTAACTTTAACCCATTGCTGCTGGCGTGTAACTCCCGCTTTAGCTCCTGTTTTTGTTTTAGAAGTTCGGGTTAATTTGTTAATTATGCTGGACTTACCAACATTAGGCATTCCGACTACCATAACACGTGCCGGTCTGCGCAAAAGTCCCTTTTCCATAAGTTTTTGAATCCGGTATTCACTTAATTCAACAGCTTTTGCAACAATTTTATTTAAATCTTTTGAATTTTTGGCATCAGTAGTTAAAACAGGACAATTAAACTTTTCTTCGAGTATTTTAACCCATTTTTTAATTTCCTGCTCTTCAGTTAAATCAGCTTTATTAAGCAAAATTAGACGAGGTTTCTCGCCTAATAATGACTTTATATTTCCATAACAACTGCTTAAAGGGATTCTTGAGTCCAAAACTTCAATCACAACATCAACAAGACTAATCTGCTCTTTTAGTTTTCTTTCTGCCTTTGCAATATGACCGGGGTACCAGTGAATATGTCCATGAATAACCTGTGGCTTATTTTCACCCTTCTCGTTACTCATAACTTCCCCCCTAAGCTAAAATGAATGCGCTAATTTAAATTATATTTTGCTTCCGATTTTTTCTTTAATACGTGTAGCTTTACCTGAAAGCTTTCTCAAATAATATAATTTTGCACGTCTAACATCACCACGTTTAAGAATAGCTATTTTTTCAATTCTCGGAGAGTAAAGTGCAAAAACTCTTTCTACACCAATGCCCTGGAAAATTTTTCTAACTGTAATTGTTTTGTTAATTCCGCCTCCGCGTTTTTTAATAACAGTTCCTTCAAACGCCTGCGTTCTTTCTTTGTTTCCTTCAATAATTCTAACGAAAACCTTTACAGTATCTCCCGGATTAACTTTAGGAAGCTCTTTATCTAAATATTGTTTCTCTAAATTCTCAATAATAGGATTCATTTTTATTTTCCTTTTTTTATTATATTTCAGCGTAAATTTATTCTATTTCAAAAAAAGAAGAAAATCAATAACGGATTAAGAATTGTGACAAACAGGCAAAATTTTTTTGTGCTTGCTATTTAGTAATACTCATTTTCTTCATTCTCGGAAGAATCATCAAAATCGTCCAGAAATTCTTCGTCCAAATCTTCTTTGTCTTCTTCTGATTCGGAATTCTTTATTTCTTCTAATAATTCTATTCGTTTTCTTTCATTTAAAACATTTGCAACATTCATCATTGCAAGAGAATTTAGAGTAGCACGCAGTTGTGCGCTTCTGTCCACAAACTGCATATTATGTTGTGCCTGTTCCTCTTCCTTAGCAGGAACCTCCCCGTATTCAGTACCAGGTCCCATTTTATCATGCTGGGTGTTTGCGGCTGTACCTGAGATATCTCCACTTTTAAAGTTAAACGCGCCGCCTATTCCGAAAAAACCCGCTGAACGATTATCTACCACTTTTTGCTCCTACGGTACCCGTCGATTTCACCTGTGTTACTACATCTTTTATATTAGGTTGCTTTGTTTGCCTTATTTTTGTAAGCCTTTTCAGACTTACTCCGACTACCGTGTTTTTGTTCTTTATTTTTCTCGTGAAATAGTTTTTCTCAAACTGTCATTATTAGTTTAAATGACCGTTCCAATATATAAATCCCCTGAATAACTTATTTTGCTAGTTTTCATGTTAAATGTAAAGAAAAGTTTACAATTAACAATGAGTATAAATAATAAAAATGCTCAAATGTATTGATTTTACAGACTATATAAGCTATATTTTTCTATGCCGTCAATTTTCAAATTTAACAGCTCCTTGACGTAAAACTTTAACTTCGTCGTCTAAAACTGATACAACCGTTGATTCCATACCTTTCGCTTTAACACCAAAATCTTCAAGTATTAAATCAACCTTTCCTTTAATACTTGAAACTGCTTGCTCATAAGTTTTTGCTGAAGGTTCGTTTGATAAATTTGCACTTGTAGTTGCAAGCACCCCACCTGCAGCTGTTTCACAAATTTCTCTAAAAACTTCATTATCAGGAACTCTTATTCCAACAGTATTAAAGCCCGACGTTAAATAATCAGGAGTTTTACCATTTTTTTCCAAAACTAAAGTTAAAGCACCCGGAAAGTATCTATCAATTAATTCTTTTATTTTTTTATTAATCGGTTTTACATAAGGTAAAAGATTCTCAATTTTATTTGACATTAAAATCAAGGGTTTTTTAGGTTCACGTTTTTTTATTTCATAAATTTTTTTAACACCGTTTTCTGATGTTGGCAAACAACCCAACCCCCAAACCGTATCAGTGACAAAAGCAATAACTCCGTCATTATTTAAATTTTCTTTAATTTTTCTTCTTAGCTCTTCGCTTAAATACATTTTAATCCTTTTGTATCTTTATCATTAAACACTTTACGTCATCCTGAACTTGTTTCAGGATCGCATAAGCGAGTGACCTTGCGATGCTGAAATAAATTCAGCATGACGTTTATTAATTTATCAAACAAATTTAATCTAAAACATTTATATAAAGGTATTATCCATAAATGTAAACAATTTAAAGAAGATATGTCTATATAATTTAATTCCTTTACATTAAATAAATTATTATCAAATTTAAATTCAATATTTATGTTTAATCTTGACAATATCTGTTTATTTTTAACTTTATAATGATGTCTAAATGCTATCAAATGGTCAATGGCTATATCACTATATAATACAACATATTCTAAAGCTTGTGTTAACTCCTCATATAAATTTTTCAAATATAAAACTTCTTGAATTTTTTGTTCAATTACTTCTTCATAATTTGGGTCTAATGAATCAAAAAGTAAGATATTTTGTGTCCTTTGCTTAATATCTTTAATTTTAATACACTCATTTATATCAGTTATAATCTTATTTACATGACCATAATCCCGAAGCAAAGTTTTATAAATTGCTTGAAAATGGGGATTTCCAGAAGTTACCAAAAAAAGAGCATTTTCTTCCGAATTTTTTTCATTTAATGAATTCATAATACTACGATAAGCATATTCAAATCTTATTTTTTCTCCTACTTCATTTAACAATGTTAAAATATAATTTTTATAGCTTTCTTCATTAGGGAATTCAATATGAGTTTCAAGATTCTGCTTCTTGTTATAACAATCTGCTAAATATTTCATTTTATCTAATAATTTTAGATTTCTTTCTAACTCTTCCAATACAATTATGGATTTGCTTTTCCAAATTGCATAACTTTGTTCAAAATTCTCCTTAATAGAGAAAAACAATAGGAACAAATCACTAACTACATTCTTTATTCTATTTTCTTTTTCTTTAATTCTATAAAGTAAATAGGCAATTAAAGCTGTTGTAAAAACACCAATAATTGCTTGATATTTTATAAACCAACCAGTATTTTGTGGATTTATTAAAAGATTTTTAATATGCACATCCATTTATATTCCTTTTTAGAGTTTCTCACGTCATCCTGAACTTGTTTCAGGATCGCATAAGCGAGTGACCTTGCGATGCTGAAATAAATTCAGCATGACGTTTATTAAATTATTTTACTATATAAATCTTCAAATGTAGGATTAAATTCTTTTACTAAATTTATTTTCCATTGTCTATGCCATTTTTTAAGCTGTTTTTCTCTATTTATTGCACTCTCAATATTATCTGAAACTTCGTAATAAACAAGTTTGTTTAAATTATACTTTTTTGTAAATCCTTCCACGACTTTACTCTTATGCTCCCAAATTCGTTTGATTAAGTTAGAAGTTACACCAATATAAAATACTGTATTATATTCATTTGTGAGCATATAAACATAAGAATTTATTTTCATAACGAGTTTACTTTATCATAAATGCAAAAGTAATGCGATCCTGAAACAAGTTCAAGATGACTATTATATTTACGATTTAGGGTAAAACTTCTGTTTTATTTTACCTAAAAGTCTGTCTTTTAATTCAAGCGCGTATTCCATTTTAAAAATTAAATTCAAAGAAACATACATTATTAAACACAATAATCCTATTGAAATTATTTTTCCCGCTTCAAAAAGTTTGCCGGGCAAAGTTGCAAAAGCGCTATTAAACCAAATTGCTGCAATCCAACAAACAAAAAGTGTTATTAAGCCCGCTACAAACATTTTTCCGAAATTTTTAAAAAGCCTGTTATAATCCAGTTTTATTTTTTTTCGGATTAAAATCCCTAAAATAAAAGCATTAAAAAGAGTTACGATAGAAGTTGAAAGAGTAATTCCTCCAATTCCGCCTCCGATTGAAAGTTTTGAAACAAAAATCCAGTTTAAAAAGAATTTTAAACCGATTGAAAATAATGCAGTGAAGAATGGTGTTGCAGAATCATTGAACGAATAATAAACCCTTGTAATTGAATCTCTGAAGACATAAGGAAGTATTGAAAAAGCTAAAAACCACAAGGCCTGAGTTACCATAAAAGTAGCTTTATCATCAAACGCTCCCCTTTCAAAAATTAATTTAATTCCGTCATAACCTAGAATCCAAATACCTATAATTATAGGGAAAGCAGCAAAAAATAATACCCCTACCCCTTTATTAAAATACCTTTTTACACCTTCTAAATTATTCTGCCCGACAAATTTTGAAAAAATAGGAAAAAGAGGTACTAAAAATGCTGTAACTAAAATCCCGACAGGAAACTGAAATACCCTGTTTGAATAGCCGATTGAAGTCCAGGCTCCCGGATTCAAAGAAGATGCAAAAAACATATCCACATAAACATAAAATTGTCCTATTGTTGAACTTAAAACTGCTGGAAAAAGAAGTTCACAAATTTGTTTAAAATAAACATTGTTAAAATCTAAATTCGGCTTGAGTTTAAATCCAAGCTGCTTTATTTTTGGAATCTGGTATACCAACTGACAAAATGCACCTATTGTGGTTGCAAGCGCCAAAATTTTTCCTGTATTGTCATTTTTTACTAAAGTAATCATTGCAATGATTACAATACTCATCAAAATCGGTGATATATTAGGCAAAATAAACTCACGGTAACTTATCAAAATCCCATAGTAAATTCCAACAATACCGCCAACAATAAGGATTGGTGACATTATTTTTAAATGCATACTTGCAAGTGAAATAAGCTGTGTATTATTACCCGAAATTATAATTCTCATAATTTGGTCTGAAAAAATAAAACATAAAACAGCAAATATTGAAAAAGCAATAAAACTTGCTGTTAAAAAAGTATTAAAAAGCTTATTTACTTCGTTATTTGCTTTTTCTCGCAATGAAGGAATAATTTTTGAGAAAACTGCAACTGTTGCACTATGAAAAGGTCCTCCCACACCGCCCAGCAGAACAATAGCCAAAGCAGGCAACTGGTAAGCATAAAAATAAGCATCAGAAATAGTAGAAGCACCATAGCAATTAGCTATAACAACATCACGAACAAAACCTATCAATTTGCTTGTAACAGTAACAACAGCAATAAGCCATGCAGCTTTCAATATACCATGACCTCTATCAGTGTTAATTGTGTTTGTTTCCGCTTCAATCAAAGCTATTTTCTCCTGGCTGCTATTAGAAATTGTATTCACATTCATCTTTTTCTACCAATTCTATGTAAAATTTAATTTCTTTGTTTTTTTCCTGTTCCGGTAAATAAAATGTTGCCGAATTGTTACCCTGTTTAATATAACTTGAAATGTCAATTTTGCAGACTTTATTAAAAGGAGTTCCAACATTTGCCAATTCAAACACAACATCTTCTCCATTAATATTAGCACTAAATTTTTTTATTTGATACTTATTATCTACAATTAATTTTGCTTTTTTATACGGGGCGAAAAATCTTTGTATAAAGATTTTTCGCCCTTCTTTTCCTTTTGAAGATAAAACGACAGGAACAGTTGAAATAGTTATTCCTGTATAATATCTTTTAAGAATTTTATCAAAACTCTTATGAAGTGCTGTTGCCATAAACCCTGCTCCGTATTGGCTCATTCCTACACCATGCCCGTATCCTCCGCCATAAGCCATAATCTTATTAAGTTTTTTATTTGTATCATAAAGATTCTCAAAAACTACATTAGCACTGGGAAGCGCTTTTCCTTCTTTTTTCAAAAGTCTTCTTATTACAAGTTCTTTATTCACACACCAATGACCTTTATCTGTTATAATTTCAAGCTCAATAATTTTACCTGAAACCCCGCGTTTATTAACTTTAATTTCTTTTAATTCTCCTAAAATCTCTCCTTCTGTAAACTCAGGTCTTATGAAACCTGTTTTTGACTGCTCAATTAAAGTTTTTGACAAAGTTTTTTCAAGTTCTTCACGGCTGAATTCCTTTTGCCAACGGTAATAAGGCGATTTCATGTCATAAGAATCAGGAAAAGCCATATAAAAAATTCTTGCCTCTTCTTCTCTGTTTAAAGGCACAACCGAGTAAATATCCGGTCGGCCTTTTAAATAAGGTCTGGGTATTGAAGGGAACTCTTTCGTTTTTGTATCCGAAAAAGCATTTTCGTAGCTTTCGGTGTAGCCTCCTGCTGTTGAACAATATTGAGCCAAAATTAAATCCCACCCGTAAAGAGCAACAAGTCCTTCTGTTTCTCCAACAGCTTTGTTAGAAAGTTCTTTTTCTGTTCCTGCACCAAAATAAACCTGGCTTGCAACCGAATCATCAACATCAAATTCCTCATAAGCCCTTGTCCTTGGCATTAAAACATAATTTCTTGCCGCAACCGCCTGTGCTTTAAGGGCTTCAAGACCAAATCTAACAGGCATTTCATTTGGTACAACTCCTTTTAAATAATTTTCTAAGTCAAGGACATTAACTAAATAAAACTGAAAATCATTTTTAGGAATAATCTCAAAAATTCCATGATAAATCGCTTGTTTTCCGTTTCTTTTAAGATTTTCTATTCCTAAAAGTCCGCAAGGAGAATGAAAAATAAGAGTTCCACTTAAATTTTTTGCAACTATCTTATTATTAACAATGATATTAAATTTGCCGGAGTTATATTTAATCTTAGCAGTATTTGCCGGCATAAATTTCATAATTTGCCTTCGGTTTTCTTTGTCATAAACAGCATATTCAGCAGTTGCAACAATCGAAATTTCGTTATAAACAAGCGATTTAAAACTATTATCGCTTATACCTACCCTAACAATAGGAGCATCCTGTGCAAATGTTTTTGAGCCCGTGCAGAAAAATACCAATGCTAAAATACAAATTAATACCGGAATGTCATGCTGAACTTGTTTGACAAAGGGAACAGACGGGGAACGAGTCTTGTGACTCTGTCCTACACGCAGAATCTTTCCAATAAGTATACACTGATTAGATGCTGAATTTATTTCAGACATGACATTGGTTTTTTATATATTTATCCCCTTTTACCTTTTTATCTCCCACGTTGTGCCTTCTTTACTGTCCTTCAATATTATCCCTGCTTCATCAAAAGTTACTCTGATTTTATCCGCTAAATCCCAATTTTTTTCTTCACGTGCAGTTTTTCTCAATGTTAAAATTTCATCCATACTTTTTAATTCTATTCCAAGCTTTTTGGAAATTAAATTAATTTTCTCTTTTAATTCTTCTTCGGAGACTTCTACTTTATCAAAGTTAAACCCTAAAACTCCTGATAATTTATATAAAAGTGTTAAATTCTGGGAATTTTGTTCCTTATTTGTTTTATTCGCCAGATCAAAAAGCACAGCTAGTGCTCTTGACGTATTTAAATCATCGTCCATTGCTTCAACAAATTGTTTATATTCTTCAAAATCACTTATATCAATATTTTCATCAATTTTTTCAACTTTACGCCCTTCGTTAATTGAATTATAAAGCCTTTTAATACCTGCAGCAGCAGAATACAAAGCCTCATCAGAAAATTCCACAGGCATACGGTAATGATTTGTCAAAATAAAAAATCTTATTGTATTTGCATCATAATTTTCTAAAATTTTGTCAATTGTAAGGAAATTACCCAAAGATTTTGACATTTTTTCCTTATTTATTGTCACAAAACCGTTATGAAGCCAGTATTTTACAAACTGACAACCGTTTGCACATTCCGATTGGGCAATTTCATTTTCATGATGAGGGAATATTAAATCAGCACCTCCGGCATGAATATCAATTGTTTTTCCCAAATATTTCCTGCTCATTGCGGAACACTCAATGTGCCAACCCGGACGACCAACCCCCCAGGGGCTTTTATAGCCGAATTTTTCATCGCTTTTCCAAAGAGCAAAATCCATCGGATTTTCTTTTATTTCAGATTCTTCCACTCTCGCTCCTGCTTCCAAATCGTCAAGAGGCTGTTTTGAAAGCGCACCATATTTATCAAAACTTTTTACTCTGAAATAAACATCCCCGCCTGCTTCATAAGCATAACCTTTTTCAATTAATTGCTTATTCATTGCAATCATTTCTCCTAAGGTTTTTGTTGCAAAAGGTTCAATATCAGGAGGATAAATGTTTAATTTTTTCATGCTTCCTGTAAAAGCATCATAGTATCTTTTAGCTATATCATCAGGTGAAACGCCTTCAGCTTCAGCTTTTTTAAGAATTTTGTCATCTACATCCGTTACATTTCTGCAATAAGTAACGTCATAACCTTTAAATTTTAAATATCTGTACAAAACATCCCAGGTAATATAACATCTTGCATGGCCCAAATGAGCATTGTCATAAACAGTTGGTCCGCAAACATACATTTTGATCTTGTTATCTTCTAATGGGATAAATTCTTCTGTTTTTTGTGTGTATGAATTGTATAATTTCATAAATGTCTCTTCTTATTTTTATTTTATAATTATTTTACTATAAAAATTTAAAAATTTTTTGAAGTATATTCAATTAAATTGAAAAATTCAATTGTCGAACTAATAGCAATATTTTCTGAAAAATCTTTACAAGTATAGATAATTAAAGATATAAAATTTGAATTTGTCCAAACATAAAGAGAAATACCTGAATCTATAAGAGGAACAAATGCGTCGTAACCTTGATTTTCAGGTTTACCCATATTTTCAGGCGAAAAAATTATAGGTTCACCATAAACTTTTAAATTTAAATTACTTGTTATGACAGAAAAATATTTTCTGATTACTTCTTCGTTTATTTGTAAGTTTTTATAAAATCCCTCAATCAAAAGTCTTTGTCGCTTTATATTCGGAGCTATATTTTTCATAAAAAATCCTCTTTGCTTTTTGATTTAAAGCTGACGCTCTTTTAAATTCAATTTTTTGTAAACATCAAAATGTTTTGGCGTGTAATTTTTTAAGTAATCAATAGCTTCTTGAGGATTCTTTGCAACATAATAAGATTCTTTTATCTGCACATTTGCGAAATTCTGCCTTATTATTTCATCAAAAAACTTTAGCAAATTATCATAAAAGCCGTTAGTATTCAAAATTACAATTGCTTTTGAGCTATATCCAAGCTGTTTTTGAACAATCATTTCTGAAAGTTCTTCTAAAGTCCCAAATCCACCGGCAAGAGCTATTACAGCATCTGAAATATCATCCAGTTTTTGTTTTCTGGTCCGCATACATTTTGTAACATGAAGTTCATCACAGCTTTTATTTTCCTCAACGATTTTATGTAATTTTTCAGGAATAACACCAATAACTTTTCCATTCAAAGCTTTTACAGCTTTTGCATTTTCATACATAGTGCCAAGAGCTGCACCGCCGTAAACAAGATTAAAACCTGCTTTAGCCATCAACCTTCCAAGTTCTTGTGCATCTTTATAATATATTTCATCTAAACTATTACTTGAAGACGAAAACACACAAACATTTTTAATAAAATCAGTCAAATCTGCCTCCTATTAAGTAATAATATGAACAATAAATTCCAAAATTTTTATTATTACAATCCGCTTTTAAGAGGTTAGTATCAATACCTTTTCCAATAGGTTCAATTTTATTTTTTAAAATATTTGCACCAAAAACATCATATCCCCAGCTATTTGGTTTATCAACACCATTAACATCTAAAACTATAATGGCACAAACTTTTTTTTCGCTACAATTACCATTAATCCATTTTAAACCTATTATTTCATTAGAATTTATTAAATAAAACTTGTTAAAATAATACTTGCTTTCTGGAGTAACTTGAAGACCGTTCATATAAAATTGTTTGTAGTTTGACTTAATTTCTGATGTAACTCTTAAATAAGGTTTAATTGCGGCTAAAAAAATCTTCTGTCTGTCATCATTATCTTTAGCTTTAAGAAACTGTCCATTAAATAAATCTTCTTGCTGAGCTTTTA
Source organism: uncultured bacterium (assembly GCA_963839525.1). Classification (GTDB taxonomy): domain Bacteria; phylum Cyanobacteriota; class Vampirovibrionia; order Gastranaerophilales; family Gastranaerophilaceae; genus CAWIVJ01. The sequence continues at coordinate 42,611 of CAWIVJ010000020.1, forward strand.
CCACTGAAAATATATATTCCAGTTCTGAATATTTTTTTGACCATTTTGAGATTAATCTTGCTTGTTTTGTACTATTTAAACTTCCGGGTAAAATTAAAAAAGTCACACTCAAAATGAGCAAAAATACAACAACAACTTCAATTATTGTAAACCCTTTTTGTCGCATACAATTTCCCTTTCTTAAAGTTTAAGCCAAATCCAAGCACCTTTTTTCCTTAATTAATTTATCATAAACCCATTCAGGCACAAAGTTTTTTCCTAAAATTATTTGACCGTTCATAATATTTGGAGCATGGAAATCAGACCCCCCGGTCACTATAAGACCAAGATTTTCTGCCATAGAAGAAAAATACTCTACAATAGCAGGAGAATGCTTTCTGTGATATGCTTCAATTCCTCTTAATCCATAATGCATTAAATCTTTTATTAAAGTCTCTGCATTTTCAAGATCATACGGATGTGCAATAACAGGAACGCCGCCGGCATCATAAATAATTTCAACCGCATCGTGAGGAGTCACTGTTTTTCTTTGCACATAAACATGAGAATTATCATTTATATACTTTGAGTAAGCTTCCATAACGCTTCCTGTTCCTCCGGCACTTGTGATTGCTTTAGCAATATGCGGTCTCCCGATACTTCCGCCGTGAGCAACTTGTTTTGTTATATCTTCATACCTAATTTTTATACCTTCTTTTTTAGCTAAAAGAGTAACTATTTCTTTTGTCTGTTTAATTCTTGCCTGCTGTTGAGTTTTTATTAACTCTTTAAAATCAGAATTTTCGGCTTCCATAAAATACCCTAAAATATGAATTTCATAATCCTGATACATAGTATTAATTTCTATCCCCTGAATAACTTCGATTGTTTTTTTGTTATCTTTTTTAAGATTTTTAATATAATTTTGAGCTATATCGTACGATAGAATATTATCGTGATCCGTCAGGGCAATTACATTTAATTCTGCTTCTATAGCTGCATCTACAATTTTCTCGGGTGAAAAAACTCCATCCGAGTAATTAGTGTGAATATGCAAATCTGATTTCACTTTTTAACCTCCTGATAATTTTTTTCTGCTAAAAATCTTTTTATTTCAAGCGATTTACCCGATTCTGCATCGATTAAAATTTCAATCGCATTGATTTGAATAACTTTTGATTTAGGAATTTCGTATCTTTCAGGCAATCCTGTAGATAATCTTTTTAAGGATGTTTTATAATCCATTCCTATAACGCTGTCTGATACTCCGCAAAAACCTGCATCAGTTATATAAGCCATATCATTAATAATTTGTTCATCAGCTGTCTGAACATGTGTGTGAGTTCCTACGACCGCTGTTACTCCCATTTCAGAACAAAATTTTGCAAAGCAAATTTTTTCGGCAGTTGCTTCAGCGTGAAAATCTATTAAAACAATGGGTGTAACCTTTTTCAGCTTTTTAATTTCCTTTTTTACAATCTCCCATGGAGAATCGCTCGGATGCATAAAAATCCGTCCGAGAGCATTTATTACTGCAATTTTATATTCTCCTATTTCAAAAATTCTTGAACCAACTCCTTTTGCTTTTTTAGGGTAATTTATTGGTCTAATAAGTTTTTCTGCAGTATTTATGTATGTAAAAATTTCTCTTTTATCCCAAATATGGTTTCCTGAAGTAAGGCAGTCAATTCCATATTCAGAAAGCTCTTTGTAACTTTTTTCGGTTAATCCAAAACCATGGGAAGCATTTTCAACATTCGCAATAGAAAAATCCGGCGGGCATTCGCCTGCTTTTAATTCTTGCAAGCACTCTCCGACAGCTTTTCTTCCAAGCTTGCCCACAATATCGCCAAAGAATATTATTTTTAGTTGTTTTGGCATAGTTCCTTTGAAAGTGAAAAGTGAAAAGTGAGAGGTGAGTAGAATTTTTTCTTCTCACTACTCACTGCTCACTTCTCACTATTTTGCTAATTCCGTTGCTCTGAATTCTCTCACAACAGTAACCCTGATTTGACCGGGAAATTCCATTTCGTCCTCAATTCGTTTTGCAACATCACGGGCAAGTTTTTGAGATGCCAAATCATCAAAATGTTCAGCTTCAACAATTACTCTAACTTCACGTCCTGCCTGTACAGCAAAAGATTGTTTGATTCCTTCATAGCTGTTTACAATTTCTTCTATTTTTTGAAGACGTTTAATATAAATTTCAAGGGTATCACGTCTAGCCCCGGGTCTGCTTGCTGAAATAGCATCCGCCATTTTGATTAAAACAGCTTCAATTGTATTTGCTGTAATATCACCGTGATGCGCCTCAATTGCATGAATTATTTCTTCTTTTTCGCCAAAACGTCTTGCAAGTTCTACTCCCAGTTCGATATGTGTTCCTTCTTGAGTTTGATCAACGGCTTTTCCTATATCGTGCAAAAGCCCTGACCTTTTTGCTACATAAACATTTGCACCAAGCTCAGCGGCAAGCATGCCTGCTATGTGACCTACTTCAACCGAATGTTTAAGTACATTTTGTCCGTAACTTGTTCTGTAATAAAGTCTTCCCAAAGTCTTTATTAATTCTTTGTTAAGCCCCATAATATTCATATCGAGAGCTGCATTTTCACCCTCTTCAAAGATTTTCTTTTCAATTTCCTCACGGGCTTTATCAACCATTTCTTCAATTCGGACAGGGTGAATACGCCCGTCTACGATAAGCTTTTCCAATGCAAGCTTTGCGATTTCACGTCTTACAGGATCAAAACTTGAAAGAACAACAGCTTCGGGAGTGTCATCAATTATAAAATCAACTCCGGTAAGCGTTTCTAAAGTTCTTATATTTCTGCCCTCACGACCTATTATACGGCCTTTCATCTCATCATTCGGCAGTGCTACAACTGAAACAGTTGATTCTACAACCTGTTCAATCATGCAACGCTGCATTGTAGTTGTTAAAATTTCTTTTGATTTTTCAAGAGATTCTTCTCTGATTTTTGCTTCATTTTCACGGATTAACTGCATTTGTTCCTGTGCTAAATCATGTTTTAATTGTTCTAATAACATATTTTTAGCATCTTCGGCAGAAAGTCCTGAAATCCTTTCAAGTTCTGTTGTTTGTTTTTGAACAATCTCCGCAAGATAATCTTCTTTTTCAAGTAACTCGTCTAATTTTCTTTGTAATAAAAGTTCTTTGTCAGTATTTTCTTGAATTTTATCTTCAAGCATATCTTCTCTTTTAGCCAGTTTACTTTCAGTTCTCGATATTTCCTGACGTCTGTCTCTGATTTCTTCGTTAAGTTTTTCCTGCTCATGCTGTAATGACTCTTTTGCTGCAATCATTGCTTCTTTTTTCAAAAGCTGCTCTTTTTCGCTTAAATCAGCTTGTGTTTTTTGTGTTTGCTGAGAAATAAGCTTAAATTTATTATTTTGATTTACAACAACAGCAGTGAGTATAATAACGAGAATGATTACTAAAATTAATGCTAAGCTCATAGTATTTTCATACCTCATTCATTTCTATTTTTTTATTAAATACACACAACACCCGACATGTATACAAATCGAGCTTTAAATTAATTATGTCTAACTAATATTTACTGCATATATTTCCAAAAAAATTTTCCTACTACATCTAACAAGATTTTAGCATACTTTTTTAATTTTGTATAGTTTTTTTTAAGTAAAAAGTAAAAGGTGAGGGGATGACATAATTATGTGGTAGGTGAGCTATGGTAAAAGATGTGGCAATAACAAAAATTACCTTTGTTGAAATAGAACCATAAGCCTGCTTTATTTATTTTGGCGGGATTGCTATCCCGCCCTTGCTTTACTGCGTAATTAAACTATTTTTCAATTTTATATTGAGCTACAATTTCTTTTACCTTAGCTAATATTTTCTTAATAAACTCAGAGTCATTAAGATTCCCTTTTTTGACCTTAATTGGACCAGTTAATGAGGCGATACCGCCTTTCGTTGTTACATTAATAACAGCTTGTCCTGCTTCTAAAATAACCTTATGAATAAAATTATTATCGCCAATTGCTTTTAATTCTTTTTCCAACTGTGGAAGATTAGACAGCTTTCCTCCAGTTTTTACAAGTGCTTTAAAACTAATATTTTGACATTTTCCGACTTGCATAATTTTCTCCTTATCTTGTAATTACTTTATTTTAAAATAGGTCCAAGATTTTTTTTTGTTAGTTTTTTTAAAGATTTTTTAAAATTTGTTACAAATCTTATAATTAGTGATATAATTTAATATAGAATTTGAAAGGAGTATTCTATGGAAATAAAAGTTTTAAATGCAGAGTTAAAGCAACAGGCTTGTGATATTCTGGTTGTGGGGATTTACGAAAAAACAGAAACTTTAAGCGGTGTTGCCGCATCAGTCGATGAAGCTTTAGGTGAGCTTATTACAAAATTTGTACTCAATAAAGATAAATTTGAAGGCAAATTCGCAACAACTTACCTTTTGCAGACTTACGATAAAATTCCTGCAAACAAAGTTTTAATTGTCGGTTTGGGTGAAAAAGAAAAATTCACTTCCAACAAACTAAGAGAACTAAGCGCAAAAATAGTTAAAAAAGCCTTAGGCATAAAAGCAAAAAAAGTTTGTATTGATTTAGGCAAGCTTGAGTTTGATGCTAATGTCAGCGGACAGGTCGTTACAGAAGGAGCTTTAATCGGAGAATATTCTTTTGATAAATACAAAACAAAAAAAGAAGATGGAATAAAAATCGAAGAATTTATTTTAGTAGAAAAAGACCTCGAAAAATTTGCAAAATTAAAAACAGGTGCTGAAAAAGGTGAAAAAATTGCAAAATCAATGGCTTGTGCCCGTAATTTAGCTAACGAACCCGCACAATACATAACTCCTTCAAAGTTAGCTGACATTGCCAAAAAAATTGAAGGTATAAAAACAAAAGTTTACGAAAAAGACGATATTGAGCGGATGGAAATGGGAGCATTTTTAGCTGTGGGAAAAGGCAGTTCTGAATTTCCCAAATTTATTCACATGAAATATACACCTCACAATCCTAAGAAAAAAATTGCAATTATCGGAAAAGGAATTACATTCGATAGCGGCGGTTTAGATATAAAACCTGCCTCATCAATGGTTACAATGAAAGATGATATGGCAGGTTCAGCTTGCGTTTTAGCAGTTATGAAGACTTTAAAGCAATTTAATCCTCAAGTTGAAGTTCACGGGCTTATAGCGGCTTGTGAAAATATGCCGGGCGGAAATGCTTACAAACCCGGTGATATATTAACTGCAAAAAATCAAAAAACAATTGAAGTAGACAATACAGATGCGGAAGGACGTTTAACCCTTGCTGACGCACTTTGTTATGCCTGTGAGCTTGGCGTTGAAGAAGTTATTGACATTGCAACATTAACAGGAGCTTGTGTGGTTGCACTTGGAACTCATGCTGCCGGAATTATGGGAAATAATCAGGAATTAATTGATAAACTTATTAAAACAGGAGAAGAAAGCGGTGAAAGATACTGGCAACTGCCCATGTATGAAGAATTTAAAGACGGACTAAAAAGTGAAGTTGCAGACATGAAAAATACCGGCGGCCGTTTTGGCGGAGCTTCATCTGCGGGTGTATTCTTGCAAGAATTTGTAAAAGATAACATTGCATGGGTTCATTTAGATATTGCCGGAGTTGCATTCCTTGATAAACCTCAGAAAGAATTAGGCAAGGGTGCAACTGGTTCGGGTGTAAGAACATTGATTAATTATATTTTGTCGATATAATTATATAAAGTAAACAGTAAACAGTAAACAGTAAACGTAAATTAAAAGCGTTTACCTTAGCTGAGACAAAAAAGAGGAATTAATATGAAACGTGTATTGCTATGTATTATGGATGGATGGGGCATAAACACAAATCCTAATATAGATAAATATGATGCGACAAAGCTTGCACCGCCGACTAATGTTGAAAAATTAAAAAAAGAAGGAAAATCTACTAAACTTCATGCCGATAGCGAATATGTGGGCCTTCCAAGCGGACAAATGGGTAACTCAGAAGTAGGCCACTTAAATTTAGGAGCGGGAAGAGTTGTTTACCAGGAACTTACCAAAATCAACAAAAGCATAAGAGACGGGGACTTTTTTGAAAATAAAAAATTTCTTGATGCAATTGAGCATACAAAGAAAAATGATTCTTCACTTCATTTAATGGGGCTTGTCTCAGAAGGTGGAATTCATTCATCAATGGAACATATTTTTGCATTAATTAAATTAGCGGCTGAACAAGGCTTTAAAAAAGTTTATCTGCATGCATTTTTGGACGGTCGTGATACACCGCCTAAAAGTGCTTGCACTTACTTAAAAAGAGTCGAACAAAAGCTTAAAAGTTACGACCTTCCGCCTGTAGCCTCTGTAATGGGAAGATATTGGGCAATGGATAGAGATAATCGCTGGGAGAGAGTAGAAAAAGCCTACAATTGCCTGCTTTTAGGTAAAGGTGAAAAAGCAGACAGCGCTGTTAAAAGTGTTAAAAATTCTTATTTGAAAGATAAAACCGATGAATTTATTGAACCAACTGCAATAGATTCAGAACATTCAAGAATAGAGGATTCAAGAATAAAAGATAATGATGCAATTATTTTCTTTAATTTTCGTCCGGACAGAGCAAGAGAACTTTCAAAAGCAATAAACTTTACCAAATTTAAAAATTTTGAAAGAAAAACCGTTAGAAAAAATATTTATTTTGTAACAATGACTCAATATGATGAAACTTTTGATTTTCCTATTGCTTTTCCGCCTCAAAAACTGGTTAATATTTTAAATGATGTTTTAGATGCCCACAATATTAAACAATTTAGAACTGCTGAAACAGAAAAATACGCTCATGTTACGTTTTTCTTTAATGGAGGAGTGGAAGAGCCTAAAAAGCTTGAAACAAGAGTTTTGGTTCCTTCTCCAAAAGTTGCAACATATGATTTACAACCCGAAATGAATGCTTATAAAGTTTGTCATAAAGTATTGGAAGCTGAAGATAATCCCGAATACGGTTTTATTTTAGTAAATTTTGCCAATCCTGATATGGTAGGTCATACCGGAATTCTAAAAGCAGCCATAAAAGCTTGTTCCGTAGTTGACGATTGTGTCGGTAAAGTTGCACAAAAAGCAAAAGAGAAAGGAATTGTAATGTTAATTACAGCTGATCATGGCAATGCAGAGGTTATGGCAGATGAAGCAGGTGCTGTTCATACAGCTCATACAACAAACGAAGTTCCTTTTATTGTTCTCAATGCAGGTGAGGATATTCATCTTAGCAGAAGCGGTTCTCTTTGTGATGTAGCTCCGACAATTTTAAAAATTATGGGAATTAAACAGCCTAAAGAAATGACCGGAAAATCTTTGATTAAATAAAAATCCTACCTTACTCTTTGTTATGTTTTGAGAAATTTTTTCACATTTCGCAATGTTGTTTAAAATCCAAGATTATGCTATAATTAATTGATTAACGTATATAAAGCATTTGATTTTTGTGTCACCTAAAATGGTTTTACAGCAAAAAACCGACAAAAATAAAATTAGTATGACGTTAAAGCAGGAAAAAAATGAAAACTCAAACAAAATGTTTAGATATAGATTTATCGTTTAAAAAAAATAATGTTGATGAATTATTTTTCAATTTAAGCGAAAACCCTGAAGGATTTAAGAATAAAGATTTTAGGTATACTTTAAGTTTAATTTATCAAACCATTGAAGATGAATTTAAGGATGTTTTTTTGAGCCCGAATTCTCCGGTGAGAAACACAAATTTTTATTTAATTAATAAAAATAACGCTCTGTCATTTTTTGTTACTCCTACAAATAATTTTCAGTTTTATTTAAAATCCAAAGGCTCTTTATTTAGATATCATTCGCAAATAGTGAACAATCAGCAAGGTTTTGTAATGCCGTTGGATTTAGTGTTGGATTATTTTGGCGGATTTGGCGAAATTATTGATTTTGAATCACTTTCTCATACTTTTATTTATTTAAATAAATTAACTCAGTTTGTAATGAAATTAATTGAAAAATTATATTTCATACCAACAATTAAAATAAAAGGCGCAATGTTTAGAATTGTTTATGAGCCTATTATTTCAAATAATCAACTTGCAAGAATAATAAATCAATTTGAAGAGAATTTACCCGAAGACCTTTTTATAGCAGGCGAAAAACCTGAAAATTTTGTAAGCGAGTTTATAAGAAGTTACTTAAACTATGTTATATACAAATTTCTTGGCATAAAGGCATATAAATTCAAAAATATTAAATCAGGTCATTACTTAATAAAGGACTTAGAACAAAAATCTATTTTAAAAAATGTTGATATTGCCGAAAATCTTTCACAATGGCTTGATGAACTTTATCTGGGAAAATATGACGTTATTCCTTTCTTTAAAATTGAAAAACTTGAAGATGAACTTTTTGAACTTAAAATCCATATTAAAAACCGTAAAACCAATGAAAGTGTTCTCATTGATGATTTGTACATTAAAGAGGAAGTTTTTGAGGCAAATTCTTCGGATATTTCTAAAATTGTTGAGAAGCAATTAAATTATGCTGTAAAATATATGCCTGAACTAGAGCATTTATTTGAAGATGAATCAAAATTATCTCTTCATTTAAATTTAAGCGAAGTTTATAAAATAATTACACAAACGGCTTATTACCTTCAAAAAGCACAAATAGAAGTAATTCTGCCTGAAGAATTATCAAATATAATTATCCCCAGAGCTTCAATTAACGCAAAAGTAAAAACTTCAAGGGCAGGAGATTTAGCTGATATTTTTAATAATACGTCTTCAGGAAGTTTATCTTTAGAAGATATTTTGAATTTTTCATATGAAATTGCTATAGGTGATGAAAAAATTTCAGTGGAAGAATTTGAAAAGTTAGTTGCTTCAAATCACGGACTAATAAAATATAATGATAAATATGTTCTTGTTGATAAAGATGAAAGCAAAAAAATATTTGAACAAATTTTGAAAGCAAATCATTCAAAACTAAACCGGTTAGAGTTAATACATGCCTCTATGTCCGGGCAACTTGAACAATCCGATTTTGACTATGACGAAGCCTTTGCCAATGTTATAAAAGATTTTAATAAGCCTATTGAAATAGAAACTCCTAAAAATTTAAAAGGTACATTAAGACCTTATCAGCAAACAGGATTAAAATGGCTTTGGACAAATATTTCAAAAGGTTTTGGCTGCTGTATGGCTGATGACATGGGACTTGGAAAAACTATTCAAGTTATAAGTCTTATTTTAAAAATGAAAGAAGATAATAAACTCAAAAAACCAGTTTTGGTAGTTTGTCCAACAACCTTAATGGGAAATTGGATGAAAGAGCTTGAAATGTTTGCTCCAAATTTAAAAGCAGCGATTTACCATGGCAGTGAAAGAAAACTTAATTTAAAAAATGATATAATCTTGACTACTTATGCAATTATAAGAATTGATATTGAAGAGTTGAAAAAAGAAGCCTGGTCAATACTTATTGTAGATGAAGCACAAAATATTAAAAATCCTGATACAGCACAAACATTAGCGGTTAAATCAATTAAAGCCGACATAAAAATAGCGATGACAGGTACGCCTGTTGAAAACAGATTAACTGAATTATGGAGTATTTTTGATTTTATCAATAAAGATTACTTGGGTGCTTTAAGAGAATTCCAAAAAAGTTATGCTATTCCTATTGAAAGGTTTAAAGAAATATCTAGAGCAAACAAGCTTAAACTTTCAGTGTCTCCTTTTGTATTGAGACGTTTAAAAACCGACAAAAACGTTATTAGTGATTTGCCTGAAAAAATGGTGCTTAATGACTATTGTTACCTTTCAAAGCCTCAAGCAGTTCTTTATGAAAAAACTTTAGATGAAATGATGGAAAAAATCAGCGGATTTACCGGTGTAAACCGCCGCGGAAATATTTTTAAACTTATTACTGCGCTTAAACAAATTTGCAATCATCCTTATCAATTCCTAAAAGCAGGGGAATTAAGCAAAGAACTTTCAGGAAAAATGGAAAAATGTGTTTCTATTGTCCAAAATATCATTGATAATGAAGAAAAAACTCTTATATTCACTCAATATAAAGAAATGGGCGATATTTTATGTAAAATTCTATCTGAAGAATGTAATGTAGTACCGTCGTTTTTTCATGGTTCTTTAAATATTAACCAGAGAGAAAAAATAATTGAAGATTTCCAAAACAATAATGAAACAAAGGTTATGATACTCTCCTTAAAAGCCGGGGGTACGGGTTTAAATTTAACCAGTGCCACAAATGTAATTCACTACGATTTATGGTGGAACCCTGCAGTTGAAGATCAAGCAACAGATAGGACTTACCGCATAGGTCAAGAAAAAAATGTAATGGTTCACAGGCTTGTAACTTTGGGAACTTTTGAAGAAAAAATTGACGAAATGCTAAAGAATAAAAAAGATTTAGCAAATATGGCAGTTTACGAAGGTGAAAAAATAATTTCAGAGCTTTCTGATGAAGAAATTTATGAGATTTTTACTTTGTCCGGAGGATAAACGATATTCTAATGTCGATACAGTATTTTCCATCTGCATTCCGTAAATTTTTATTCCTTATTAATACCTGATGGTGTCGCCATTGGAATAGGCGCAAGAGGAGAAGATTTCTTCTCCGGCTTAGGTGTCATTATTTTTTTAAATTGTTCCTGCAAAGAATCTTCATGTTCGTCTAGTGGAATCTCTTCTTCAGAAGTCACATCCTTTTCTTTGCTTTCGGTTTCAACCTCTTCCCCTTTTCTGCTTTGTTCACTCTCATATTCCTTTTTGCCTGCAGAATAATTCTTTAATTCAATCGGAGGGTAATCAAAATCAGTAGCACCATAAGGTGCTGTTGCTACAGTCATAACCTCTTTCCAAATAAGCGCAGGAACAGTACCTCCTGTAATCTTTCCATTTTTAGTATTATCATCGTTTCCGACCCAAATCCCCGTAACAATATCAGGTGTGTAACCAAAAAAACTTGCATCTTTTGAATCATTGGTTGTACCCGTTTTTCCTGCCGCAGGTTTTCCTATATTTGCGGCAACACCGGTACCATTTTTTATAACAGTTTTTAACATTGCCGTTAATACAGCTGCTGTATGTAAATCCATAACCTTCGTTGTTTTGGCTTTAGACGCCTGATAAACAACCTTTCCCCTTGAAGTTTCAACACGCTCAATCGAGTAAGGCTCAACTTTATATCCGCCATTGGCAAAAGCTCCATAAGCTCTTGTTATTTCAAATAATTTTACGCCGTTTGAGCCTAAAGCTATTGTGTAATCATACTCTAAAGGGGTTGAAATCCCTAAAACCCTTGCCATTTGGATAACTGAACGAACTCCTGTTGATTGAATCATTCTGGCTGCACAAACATTTGATGATATCATTAGAGCTTTATATGCAGGAATTTTTCCTCTATATTTATTATGATAATTTCTTGGAGCCCAGTCTCCTGCTTTAAAAGGAAGATCATCAATTAAATCATTAGGTTCTAATCCCTTTTCAACGGCAGTAGCATAAATAATAGGCTTAAAAGCAGAACCGGGAGGCCTTATTGCCTGAGTAACTCTGTCATATTGGCTTTTGGAATAATTCTTACCGCCTGCATAAGCTAAAATTCTTCCGTCTATAGGACTAAATGAAAATAAAGCTGCTTGCTGTTTATCTCTTGTTAACCCCCAGGCTTTCATGATTCTGATAATTGATTCATTTGTTTTTTGTTGAGCTTTATAATCAAGAGTTGTAACTATTTTATACCCGCCTTGTGAAATTTCAACTTCATCAAACCCGAGTTTCTCTAATTCCTTCATTGCATAATCACAAAAATACGGAGCCTTATTTAGCGTATAAATTTCAGGCAAAGGATTTAAATGTAATTTTTCATCCAATGCTTTTTGATACTCCTTTTTAGTAATAAAGCGCATCTTATACATTCTTTTTAAAACTTTGCTCCTGCGTTTAACGGCAAGCTCTTTATCATGAAACGGAGAATAAACCGAAGGTGCTTGCGGCAAACCTGCTAAAAGAGCACATTCCGCAAGAGTTAAATCTTTTAGATGTTTATTAAAATAAATCTGTGAAGCTCCTTCAACCCCATAAGCCCCGGCTCCTAAGTATACATTATTTAAATACATTTGAAGAATTCTGTCTTTCGAAATTGTTTTTTCGATTCTTACAGCAACAACTAATTCTTTTATTTTTCTTGTAAAAGTTTTTTCGTTCGACAAAAATAAAATTCTGGCTAATTGCTGTGTTATAGTGCTCGCGCCCTGAACAACACGTCCTGCAAGTACATTCGCAAAAGTTGAACGTATAAGACCTGAAACGTCATAACCTTTATGTTTGTAAAAATTCTTATCTTCCGTCGCTATTATAGCATTTTTTAAATTATCGGGAATATCTTTTAAATTTACTTTTGAAAAAGTAAAGGCTGTAAATGTTTTTATAATTTCACCATCATTTGAATAAAATTTTGTTACAATATTAGGTTTAAATTCATTTAAATTCTTAATAGGCGGTAGTGAAGCCAGATATAATTTAAAAGCAACAACTCCCGCCAGCAAAATCGATATAATAAATATCGCTGCGTTAACCTTTTCTGGGCTTTCCTTTTTTGTCGGTTTTTTTATTCGTTTTGGAACTTTAAAATCGCTCATTTTTTTTAAATAATTGCCTTTTTTTGAGTAAATGGAGAAATGTGAAATGTAAAAAGACTAACTTTAACTTTTAATTTTTTACTTTTCACTCTATAATATTACCAAGAAAGCAAATTGTAAAGTATGATTAACTTAATTTTTAATATAGTAAATGAAATAAAATCATATTTTGTTCCTGAAAAGCTTTGCTATGAAGTTATAGGGGAATGTAAAAAATGTGGGAAATGCTGTAATTATATGTATAGTTTTGATACTTATACAGAAAATGAATTTAAATTTATGCAATTTCTTTTTCCAACCTATCGAAGATTTTATATAAAAGGCAAAGATGAAGCAGGGAATTTTATTTTTGCCTGTAAATATGTTTCTAAAGAAGGATTATGTACCGTTTACAAGAAAAGACCAAAGATGTGTAGAGTTTACCCTAATAGAAAAATTAATTATTCTGCCGATTTGCACGAAAATTGTGGATATAAAATTATAAAAAAAAGTTTTAAAGATTATTTAGAGTGTCGTTAAATATTATTTAATATTTCTTAAATTTTCGTAAATTGATTTTACATTACCCTTTACAAGCTTTCATGTTTAAATTAAAGTCAAAGTAAACGATGCATTTACCTGTATTAGCGAATTTTGTTTGGAAGGAAAATTAGATGAGTGATGAATTAAAAAGAACGTTATCTTTGCCTGACTCTATTTCAATAGTAGCGGGTTCAATGATTGGATGCGGAATTTTTCTTGTATCTGCAGATATTACAAGACAGGTACACAGCGCATTCTTACTGCTTTTAGTGTGGATTCTTGCAGGTTTTGTTTCATATTGCGGAGCGATTGCTTATGGAGAACTTGCTGCAAATATTCCTGATGAAGGTGGTCAATACATGTATCTTAAAAAGATTTACAATGATAAAGTTGCGTTCTTATTTGGCTGGACTTTGTTTCTGGTAATTCAAGGGGGGACAATTGCAGCAATAAGTGTTGCCTTTTCTAAATTTACCGGTCTTTTGTTTCCGGTAATAAGTTCTCACAATTTCCTCTTTCAATTCGGTCCTCTTCACCTTTCAACTCAACAATTATTCGGACTTTTGACAATTTTGTCTTTAACATATATTAATTCACGCGGTATAGAATACGGTATAATAACTCAAAATTTATTTACAGTAACAAAATTACTTTCAATTGCAGCAATTATAATTTGCGGTGTAATTTTCGGGCTAAACTGGGATATCATTCATGCAAATTTTGCACCAAGTGTAATGGCTTTGCATTGGGGAGATATAGCTAAAATTTCGACAGCGACAGTTGGAGCATTATTTGCCTCAATAAGCTGGAATAATATAACTTTTATAGCAGGTGAAATAAAAGAACCTGAAAAAAACGTTAAAAAAGCTCTTGCTTACGGTGTTGGAATGGTGGCACTTTTGTATGTGCTTGTTAACGTAATTTATGTAATCTCAACACCTGTAAATGCTATTCAAACAGCACCGGAAGACATTGTTGCAGCAGTTTCTATGAGTACTATATTTGGTGAAGTAGGAAAGAAAATTATTGCCGTAATTATTATGATTTCAGCTTTTGGTTGTGCTAATGGTATGGTTTTAGCAGGTGCAAGGGTATATTATAAGATGGCAAAAGACAGATTATTTTTCAGAAATCTGGCTTTCATAAACAGAAGAACAAAAGTTCCGGAAAACTCTCTATGGCTTCAATTTGCATGGATTTCCGCCCTTATTCTATGGGGTAATTACACTCAATTATTAGATTTTGTAATCTTTGCTTCACTGATTTTTTATGTAATAACAATGACCGGAATTTTTGTATATAGAAAAAAATTCCCTGAGTCGAATAAAGCTTTAAGAATAAATAATTTTTATCCTATTTCTTTTATAGTTATTGCAACATATATAATTGGTTGCTTGGTTGTTTACAAGCCAACTTATACACTTCCGGGACTTCTAATAACGCTTGCGGGACTGCCTGTTTATTCATTATGGAATAAAGCAAAAGAAAAAGCTGCAATTGAAAGATTAAATAAGAATAAACAAAAGCCTGTAGTTACTAAACCTGTTGAAGCAGAAATAAAATAAAAATTTTAATAAAAAAAAGACCCCTA
>CAWIVJ010000021.1:0-9449 GCA_963839525.1 uncultured bacterium
TAATTTGTTTTACCTTCAATCTTGAAGTATTTTGGAGTTGAATCAGCTCCAACAGAATATTTATGTATAGTTTCAACTTCGTCAGGAGCCGTACCTGTTGTAGTTGTTGAAATTGTACCACCTTCAAGTATAGCTAATACTGATAAATCTACTTTTGCACTATCAAAAGAAAATCCGATAGTGTCTAATTGAATGAAGTAATCAAGAATCTTGCCGTCACCTTTAAGACCTTTTTCTGTAAAATTTGGTGATAAGTTGATTCTTTGAATACCAGGAACGTCAAGTGCTGATCCATAATCAAGTTCTAATGATGAATCTGCCGTTAATTCAGAAACCTTTACGTCATCAACGCCTAAAATTACTGATTGTTTTGATAAAGTTGTTGTCATTTGTTTTTTTCCTTTCTTTTTTTTAATTTAAGCTAATTAAACTAAACTTGTACGAACAATAAAATTGAATCTAAAAGTATTTTCACTCTCATGGTATGGAGATTCTACAGGAGTAATATACATTTGAGTTGAATCTTGGACAATGCATCCTCCATCTTCGCCACCAAGATTTGAGAAAACATCCCATATAAGAGAAGAGGCTGTGTCATATACATCACTCTCTGCATAAACTGATAATGCGAGACTTTTTTGATTAATTCCTTTTGGGGAAGTTAATTGATTAGCAAGCATATTATGGCTATCAGATAATGGACTTGCCTTAGTTGTTACTACTGCGAATGTTGTTTCAGTATTGTTTGTTGGAATATTTCCAATAAAACAATTTGAGGTTGAAAGACTACTAATTTGCGAAATTAAATAATCTCTAATTTTGGTTTCTATCATTTATTCTCCTTTCTTTTTAAAAATTAAAAAAAAACAGCCCCAATGGGCTGTTTTAAAATTAAAATATTCTGAGTTCATTTTAAACTAAAATAGGTGCACTTCACCCAATTCTTTTTTGCAAATAACTTTACCATCAAGGGTGTGAATCTACACAAAAAATATCTTAACATTTTTATTATAACTAATTTTAAATAAAATAAAAGTCTGCAGTTTTACTTGCGTAAAATTACGTAATTATTTCCCTGCTAATTCCCTGTTAAATTTGTGGGAATTTATTTCCGAAATGCGGGCTACGCCTTAATAAAAAATGGTTAAATTTGCAAAATTTTAAAAATCTCCCTGTAAATTTCCCATTAACAGGGAATTTTTTTCGAGACTTTTGCTGTCGAAACTACAATATCCTTTCTTGAGTTCTCAAACAGAGAGCTAGTCCGATTCAAAACTAGAAAAGTCCCACTGTTGGCGGGACTTTTCTGTTATCAGAAATAAAAGAGAATTTATTTTTCTATTTTTTCAACAAATTTCATCAAAGTTTAATGCAAATTCTCTTTTTCTTTTTTTGCTAGTCCGTTTTGTAAAAAATATTTATTTACTCAAACGCTTTTCCAAAATTTTGTTTAATTGATATTTACGAGCTTTTTTTGAAGAATCTATCGTAATTAAAAAACCTTCTTCCACCCAATCTTGAGCGAGTTGTCTTGCAGTTCTTGGTGCAAAATTGAAAAATGCGGCAATATCATTTGAGGTTATTGTTTTTTGTTTTTCAAAAAGTTCTAAGATTTTTCGCTGTTTTAAATCAAGCTCTCTTAAAATAGGTAATAAATCTTTTTGGCTACTTTGCGAAACAGCTTTATTGTAAACATTTTCAAAAGCTTCTTTCATCCCTAAAATAAAATACTCTACCCATTTTGTAATATCGGCCTCGGCTCTTCCCATATAATAATTATGGGATGGTCCTATCGTTATTGCATTATAATATCCTTTTAAATCTTTTGCGTAATATTCTTCTAATGAATAAATCCCTTTTAGATCATAACCGTTTTTATGCAAAATTAGAGTTGTCAAAAGCCTTGCACTCCTACCGTTGCCATCATAGTAAGGGTGAATAGTTACAAATTGGTAATGGGCAATAGCAGCTTTTATAGGGATTGGAGTTTCATTGTCATAATTTATCCAGTCGATAAAATCCTTCATTAGTTTTTCTACATCACTTACTTCAGGGGGCATGTAAACTATATTACCAGCTAAGCTGTCCTTAATAACATTTTGTCCATCTCTGTAAGGAGTTGGCCTACTGTTATTTTCTATAAGAGAATGAATAGTCTGAATTTCATTTTCTGTTATGAATGCCTTTTTTTGAGCCAATTTTTCAACATATTCAATTGCTTTATAATACCCCTTTATTTCTTTTTCGTCTCTGTGTCTTTGGGGAATGACTTTGTTGTGTTTTATAACTTCAACTACCTGTTCTTGAGTTAACCTATTTCCTTCAATTTGAGTAGAATAATGTGTTGTCATTAATTTGGCACTTTCTCTTAAAGATGCCATTAATTGGGGCGTCACTGGTAAACTCTTAATCTGTTCTTTAATCTGCTCTATCTTTAAGATATTATTTGCAATATTTTTTGTAATAACATAATTAGGATTGAATTTAATTTGTTTGTCTGTCATTTCCGCTCCATTATTTAGTCATTAATATACCATTATTATGCCATTAAATTGCCAATAAGTCAAGTTTTTACTGCGTCAAAAAGATGCTAAAATCAAGATAGGGCTTGACTTTTCCCTCAAGTAGAGCGATCCTTGACTTGGGATGATAAAATGGGTAACGTATCTCGGTTGTGAATTCTATCTCCTCCTGTTTTAAGTCCACCATTCAGAGAATGGTGGACTTTTTAAATGCAAAAAGTCCGCAAACAGCGGGACTTTGCCGAAGATAAAATAAAAAGAGAATTTATATATTTAAAATTCTCTTTTTGTTTGGCCAATTTTTATAAAAATTCTCTTTCTCGATTTTTCGTGGTGGCTGTTTGGGTAAAAAAACAAATTAATAGTTTTAAAAACTAACGTCATCCTGAACTTGTTTCAGGATCCTACAAGCGAAGATGCCAGCTTTGATTGCAAAAAGAATTAATAATAATCTTAAAAATTTAAGAGCTCCATTTGTTTATTCCAATCAAGCGTTTTTATATTAAATAATTGCTGTACTGTTAAGCCTCTAGGTTGAGTACCATTAAGGATAGATTCTATTATCGTTAGGGATAAAAATCTCAAATTTATAACCTTTTTAATATAGCTGTTTCTTGAAAAATATTTTTCGGTATCTCCTGATAAAATCTGTTTGTTCCATAAGTAACTTTTGGCTATTGCTTTTACAAGTGTTGGATTTATCTCAGGCTGCTGTATCTCAGAATTAGTCAGTATCAAAACACTTCCGTTTCTTGAGGTTGCAGTGATTTTGATATTTTTTGTTAAAATAATAGGTGTTTTAGTTTCAACTTTTAGTTCTTCAGGTAAATCTGTTTTGTTATAAATAGCTTCAAATGTTTTTAATAGTTGATTTTTACAAATTGTAATTTCAACTTTTTCTTTATAAATAACGACTTTGCCTAAAACTGTCCTTATAAACTGACCGTCAATTTTATCTGTGAGGTTGTTCAATAAAACTTTTTGCTTATGAATATTAGAATCTTAGAAATAGAGGTTGGATATTATTTGGGTTTAATACAAAATCCTTAATTTCTCCTGTAACGACTTTTTCAACTTCACCTGCGGGGATTTTTGAAATTGTACCAGCGCCTTGTGTTCTATGTTGAATTATTGCTTGGCTTATATAGTATCTGTATCTTTTGCCTTTTTTATTGCTATGGCTTGGGGACATGTAGTTATTTTTATCATCAAAAAGTTTTCCGGCTAAAAGTGAAGGATTTTTTCTATCAATAGGGCTATGCTGCATAGTTTTGTTTGCAGAAAGAATTTTTTGAGTCTCATCAAAAATAGCTGTTTCAATTATTGGTTCATGCAAACCTTCATAAACCTTGTCTTTATGAGTGATTTTTCCAATATACGTTTGATTTGAAAGGATTCTGTATAAATGTCCTTTGTAAAATCCTTTGCCGGATTTGGTTTTAATATTGTTTTCTTCTAAATAGGTTTTAAGTTGATTTATATTTTTAAACCCCAAAAACTTCTCAAAAATTAATTTTATTTTTTCTGCATTTTCTTCATCGATTTTAAGAGTCCTATTTTCATTGACATAACCAATAGGTCCGGTACCATTCATCCACATTCCTTTTTTCTTTGAAGCTGCCATTTTGTCTAGGATTCGCTCCCCTGTGACTGGAGATGCAATGTTTGGCAACCATAAACTCAATATAAATAAAGAATCACAAATATCTTTTACTGAATATTGCTTAAAAATTTTGGTTATTTCTTGTTTTGATTTTTTTAAAAAATCTGCCATGAGTAAATTATACTCAAAAATACTTTAAATAAATATTGCTAATCGTTTTATTACAATTTTCAAACTTGTGACCTTTAAACTTTAATAATAAACATTAATCTAAGCGATACATATAGATAAGATGTATTATGCACTTCCAAAAGTTTTTGTTTTAAAAATGTTTTGGAAGTATACTTCTAAAAGTATTGACTTTTTATAAAAGCAAGTTATAATCATAATAGCTAAAGAGGTTAATATGATTGAACGAAATATATATCTAGAAAAACTCAAAAGTTTTAAGGATAAGAAATTAATAAAAGTTGTTACAGGCATCAGAAGATGCGGGAAATCAACTCTGCTTAAAATCTTTCAAGATTATTTATTACAAAATGGCGTTAATAAAAACCAAATCATTTCAATTAACTTTGAAAATCCTGATTATGAAGATTTAAAAGAGTATAAAGCTCTTTATAAATATATTGAAAAACATTTAATCCCAAATAAAAAAAATTATGTATTTTTAGACGAAATTCAAAACGTTTCTGACTATCAAAAAGCAGTTGACGGGTTGTACATTAAAGAAAATGTTGATTTATACATAACAGGTTCAAATGCATATTTTTTATCAGGAGAGCTTGCAACGCTTTTATCCGGAAGATATGTCGAAATTGAAATGATGCCGCTATCTTTTAAAGAATATTTATCCGCACTCTCTGAAAAGACAGATTTGCCTGCAAAGTACAGAGATTATCTTCTAAAAAGCTCTTTCCCCTACACCTTGGAGTTGGATGATGAAAATCAAATTAGAACGTATTTAGATGGAATTTACAATACTGTAATCTTAAAAGATGTTGTTGCACGCAAAAACATTTCTGATGTAAATATTTTGCAAAGTGTTGTCAGGTATATGTTTGATAATATCGGGAATATTACTTCGATTAAAAAAATAAGTGATGCTTTGACTTCAGCGGGAAGAAAAATTTCCAATCATACGGTAGAAAATTATTTGTCAGCTTTAACAGATTCATTTATTTTATACAAAGTCAGTCGATATGATGTTAAAGGAAAACAATATTTACAGACAAACGAAAAATATTACCTTGTCGATATTGGGTTAAGATATTTTTTACTTGGCAGCAAAAAAGTTGATATGGAAGAATTTTAGAAAATGTAGTTTATTTAGAACTTTTAAGACGCGGATATGAAGTTTATGTAGGAAAAGTCGGAACTTTGGAAGTGGATTTTGTCGCCGTGAAAAATGGCGATGTTGAATATTATCAAATTGCTCAAACTGTTATGCACCCTGAAACGTTGGAAAGAGAATTGAAGCCGCTGGACAGTATCAAAGACCATAATCCCAAGTATTTATTGACGTTAGATGTTGAACCGCCGACTTCGCATAAGGGAATAAAGCAAATTTATGCACTTGATTGGTTGGTTGCTTGAAAAAATATAATAAATCTCCTCTATATAATATTCTTAAACCCTAGCTCCCTTGTTTATTTTTCAAAGCTTCTGCTACTGCTGCTTTATTGATGATAATTTTTTCATTATTTTTGGTTGTGTCAAGTTCTTGGATTATGTATTTAAATACGCTTCTTAAATTTTCAATTGTCTTTCTTGCACCTTGGTCTTTTGTCTGAGCTACAATCTCATTTATACCATCTTGAGAAAATTCTACTTGTGAGTTCGTCATTTTAAAATTATTCATCATTTTTTGTATTGTGGATTTACAAATATTTGTTTTTTCCTTTACGCCATAAGCAGGAATGTGGATTACCTCTAACCGGTCTTTTAAAACTTTTGGTATATTGCTTAAATCATTAGATGTTATTATAAATGTTACATTTGAAAGATCATAAGGTAATTCAATATTTTCATCAGTAAAATTCTTGCATTGTTTAGGCTCAAGCGCATCAAGAAGTGCCGCAGCAGGATCCCCGTGTTCTATACTGCGCCCCATTTTATCTATTTCATCAAGTAAGATTACAGGATTACCCGTTTTTGCATTTTGTAGGGATTTTATTATTTTACCCGGTTCCGCACTTTTAAATATTCTTTCAGCACCTTTTACAAATTGTTTGTTATTTACTCCGCCTAAGCTTATTCTCTCAAACGGCAAATCCATTGCTTTTGCAATAGATTCGGCAATCGAAGTTTTTCCGACGCCCGGAGGTCCGTCCAAGCATAAAATAAGAGGTTCTTTTACCTGAATATTATGTTTCAAAATATAGTTTTGCATATTACAAAAGGCTATTATTTCATTTTTTGCCCCATCAAGCCCTATAAGTTCTTCATCTAAAATTTTTCTTGCTTTATCTATATCTATAGGTTTTTGTGATGGTTTTTCCCAGTTTAATCTTAAAACATTTTTTATATAATTTTGTACACCCTCTGTATCTACAACTGATTGCTTAAGCTTGTTATACTCAATCAATAATTTTTTTCTTACATTGTCAGGAATAGCTGCTTTTTTAATTTCTTTCAGTAATTCTCTGTTTTTGCCAAAAGCAGACAAATTTTTTGCAAAATAAGCTATAAGCAATGAAGAAGCTAAAGTTCCTGCTATTAAAGACGCTACTTGTAATTTATTTATAGGTTGATTAGATTTGTTGGATTTTTTAAAGGTAATAATATCATTTTTAGGTTGTGCGGAAATATTTTGTTGAGAATAATTTTTGGCAGGCCTTTTCGTAAGTTCAGAAAAACCTGATTGAGGGGTATTTATGCTTATTCCATCTACCATTTATATTACCTATTTTTATTTATTATTCTATTAGATTAAAAATGAATATAATATTTTTTGCTAGTTCCTGTAAAATTTGAAGAAAAATGTAACATTTAGTCACAAGAAATTTGAGGATGAAAAGAAAGAATTTAATGATAATTCAAGGTAATTACTGAGGGGTAACAGGTCAGCAGAAAATTAATAAACAAATCCTGTCATCCCGCACTAATTAAAGCTTTGCGCTTAATAAACAGTTGAACACTCTGATTCAGGATCTTTTACAACAAACCAGATCCTGATATTTTCGATTAATCCAAGTTTACTTTTTCTTATGTTGCGGGATGACAATAAGGATGCTGACTTGTTGTACTGAGAATTTTTATGTAAATTTATGTAAAAAAAATTCTATAACTAGCAAATTCTATTTTTAGCGTTATTATAATTTTAATTATTAAAATCGAAATATTTATAGAATAGGAGTCGAAGTATGTTAGTAAATTCAGTTAGTTCATTCAATCCAAACAGAGTAGTAGGTTTAGTACCAAAAAGAAATGAAAATAGTTTGGGAGATACCGCATTTGCAGGTCTTTCGACAAGTACTACGCAAGCTAAAAAAGTGAGTGTTCCTGTTCTTGTAATATTAGCTTCAATGTTTTTGGGAATATTGGCACTGGTTAATTGTAAACCAATCGATTCCGAACCGATACCAACACCGACACCGATAGAAACTTTTGTACCGACAAAAACTCCGGAACCAACACAAACAACTACAGCAACAACAGCTACGCCTACAGTCGCTCCGACAGCAACCCAAACCCCAATTCCAACTGTAACCCAACCTTCAGTTCAAACAGGAATGTCGAATATAGGAACAATACTCGGTCTTAATGTCCCATCAAACGAAATCACAAACATTAGTTATTATGATGGAAATAAGGATACTGTTAACACATTATCCTTAAACACAAATGAATCTATTAATAATGAGCAAATTTATGATGGAACATCTATTAACCAAGGAATGGGAACTACGAGTTATGTACGCCATAAAATTACAAATTCCCTTCAGGTGATGGGATTATAGTTAAGGAATATATAACATCTGATGGAAACCCGCCTTCAGGGGCAACTGCTGGCTACCTGGCAATAAAGTCAAATATATTCTAAATCCAGATACAAACAGAGTAGAAAAATACTCTTTAAATCCAGATGGTTCGATAAAAGAATTACTGGCGACTATATCTTCTGATACTGAGTCATCTTTAATCGCAGTTACATCTGCTGGTGATGTTTACCCAATTATTGATATAGTTTTAAACTAAAACAATAGACTTAATCTATTGCTGAAAAAGGAATTTAACACCCTAATCGGCTCAAGCGATGACTTCATTGACGGCGGAACAGGAGCCAACACCCTCAACGGCGGAACCGGCAACGACACAATCTACGGAAACTCATCAACACCCTCAACAGGCGACGGAAAAAATAACCTCGACGGAGATGAAGGCAACGACTACATTACCGGCGAAAATTCCAACGACTTCATCAATGGCGGAGAGGATAACGACGTTCTCGACGGCGGAGACGGAAACGACGTTCTTATGGGCGGAGGGGTTATAAAAATAAACAACTATGGATTTTTGAAATGCGCTTGAGGCGAGGGTTTGCGAAATAATCTATTGCCCGAGTGGGTTATTTACATTTGGTGTTTTTGGGGTAAGCTAAACAAAAATAGTTGGGGTTAAGCATGTTGGAGGGTTTTATGAAGAAGATATTTTTAAATAAAAGGATAAAGAATATTTTAGTTATACTAATTGTAGCTTTAACAATATTTTTTATCTTTAATTTTATTGTTTTCTATGGAGTAGTTAAAAGCACTAAAAACAAACCTTTTGCTTCAGCAAGAGCTTATATGCTTTTGTTGAAAAAATTAATAATCTTTACATTTTCCCATTATCCCATATGACGCACTGGGAACATCCTATTACAAAACCTTTTTATGCCATAAGAGATAAACTTTATTATACAGGGCTTTCAAAATTCCCTAAAAACGAGGGTGAAAAAGAAATTTGGTGGTATAAAATACGATATGTTGAATATCGAGAATTAGTTGAAGATAATTTTGTTGCTTATCAACTTAAAAAAGACTATGCTATTCCAAAATTTGTATATTCAAAGGTTAATCGCTTCCATGACTGGGATAATGAATTATATAGCCATATTCAGCCTATTGCAAATGCCAAAATAACAGATAAAAATTTCGCAAAGTTCAAACTAGATATGTTTGTCCAGCTATCCAGGTTGTATGTTTCGATGAATAATTTGTTGGTTCAAGAACCTTCTGGAATTTCTAAAAAAAGAACTGGTTCGGGTAAGCCTCTAATCCACTGGGTAAGTGACAAAGAAGTTGAAAAATATGATAAGATTTATCAAACATACCTTAGTT
>CAWIVJ010000022.1:0-3116 GCA_963839525.1 uncultured bacterium
ACATCATTAAAATTAATCCAACTGCAATGGGAATATTTGTAGTGCCTGATTGAAAGGAATTCCAAAAGTCAACTATTCCAGGAAATAAATAACCTGAAAAAACACCGATGAACATCGCAAGAAAGATCCAGAGTGTTAAATATCTGTCAAGGAATGAAAGTCTTTTTGAAATAGAATTCATATACTTATATAATTAAAACTTATTCTTTAATAATGCTTGTTTGATAAAAATTGTAGAACTCTCTTTTTATTTCATCTCTAACTTTTCTGAATACTGCAATAATCTCTTCGTTTGTTCCTTTCGCATCGGCAGGATCTTCAAATCCAATATGAAGACGGTGTTTTACATTTCCAGTAAATATAGGACAGGTTTCTTTAGCATTGTCGCATACAGTTACAACATAATCAAATGATTGATTTAAATATTGAGTCACATCTTTAGGTTTGTTTTTACTTATATCAATTCCGACTTCTTTCATAACAGAAACAGCATTATGGCTAACTTTTTCTGCAGGCTTTGTACCTGCAGAAAAAACTTTTAGTTCATTGTCAAAAGATTTTAAAAAGCCTTCAGCCATTTGACTTCTGCAGCTATTACCTGTACAAAGGATTAAAATACTTTTATCCATAAAAATAATTTTTACCTGATTTATTTTTTATAACCAACAACCGTAATACTGAAAATGCCCTTTAAGTTTTCTTTGTATTCATTTATCCCCTCTTCTGTTAGATATTTTTCAAGGATATCTTGCGGAAGCTCTACGGTTTTTACTTTCTTAATTTCAACATTATGAAATCCACTGTCAGAAATGATTTGTAAATATTCATCCTGCTGAACAGCTCCCGCCACACAACCTGCATACATTTCAGCTGATTTTTTAAGTTCTGAATTTAACTGCCCTTTAATTACTATATCAGAGACACAAAAATGAGCGCCTGGTTTTAATATTCTATTTATTTCGGAAAAAGCTTTTTGTTTATTTGGAACTAAATTTAAAACACAATTACTTACTACTACATCAACAGTATCGGCTTCAATAGGCATTTCTTCAATATCGCCTAATTTGAATTCAACATTTTTATATCCAAGCTTTGAGTTATTTTTATTCGCTTTCTCAATCATTTCCTCAGTCATATCAAGCCCAATGACTTTTCCTTCATCCCCGACTATGGCTCGCACAACAAATACATCGTTACCAGCTCCTGCGCCTAAATCAACAACTGTATCTCCCTTTTTTATTGCGGCAAACTCAGTCGGTAATCCGCAACCCAGCCCTAAGTCAGCATCAACAACATATCCTTCAACACTTGAATAATCATCTTTCATAATTGAGTAATCAACAACTTTTGAATTATTGCATCCACAGCCGCATCCTTTGTTTAAAGTTGCAGTAGCAATTTCAGCATATTTTTCTTTAACTACTTTTTTCAAATCATTTGAATTTTCCATTTGAATCTCCTTTTATTTTAACAACAACCTATTTTATTAAATAGCTTATCCAATGAATTTTTAGCTTTTAGAAGCGCTTTATTATTTACACAATAACAAATTCTGGGGCCATCAATTTCGCCTTGTATTAAACCAACCCGTTTTAATTCTTTTAAGTGCTGCGAAACTGTTGCTTGAGCAAGCGGCAATTCATCAACAATATTACCTACCATGCAGCCATTAATTTCCGTTAATATTTTCAAAATTCTGATTCTAGCGGGGTGTGAAAGTGCTTTTGCTACATCTGCCAGCCAAATATCTTCCTGTGTGAATTCTTCTTTTTTTGTTGCAGCCATTTATTAATTCCTTAATCGCTTATCGTAAATATACGATAGATATAATTTCATGTCAATAATGTAATTAATAATTCTGACATTTAATTTAGAAATTAGGATTTAGTTACATAGGATGAAATTTATTTAGGTTGGAAAAAGCGTATTATAAATAAAATACTATCAGTTATTGTCGCTAATTTTTATTAAACTTGTTCAATTAAATCTTTATAATTCTTTATCTTAGATTGCTTGAAAAATAATAGTTGAATTATTATAATGATTGATATAATTAAACATATTTTTTGAATTGGATGTAAATTAGAATAATGAAAAAAATTTCAATATTGATTATTGAAGACAATCGGCTTTTACGTGATGGTATTACAAAGATGATTGGAGAACAGAGCGATCTAAAAGTAGCTGCTGTTTTTGGGGAGATTGCAAAAGCATTAAAATTCATTTCTGAATCGCCGCCTAATATTGTATTGCTGGATCTCGGGTTGCCGACCAATAATAGTTTACAACTTGTAAAAATATTAAAAAAAGATTTCCCCAAAATTAAAATTATAGCTATGGATCTTGTGCCTTTGCAAGAGGATTTATTAGTTTTTGTGCAAGCTGGAGTTGCAGGTTTTATACTAAAAGAAGCAACGGTTAATGATTTCCTGAAAACAATTAGATCTGTTGCAAGCGGCGAGAAAATACTGCCCCCCAATTTAGCAGAATCACTTTTTTCCCAGATTGTTAATAAAGCCGTAGGTGAATCAAGTTCTTCAAAGATAATAAGCTCGGTAAGAATGACAAAACGTGAACGGCAAGTGATAGATTTGGTTGCTGATGGTTTAACAAATAAAGAAATTGCTCAACATCTGCACCTCTCAACATATACTATAAAAAGTCATATCCACAACATTCTTGAAAAGCTAGCACTTCATACGCGGGTACAAATTGCAAAATTCGCTCACACTTCCGATGATTACAATGCGGCGGTAAAATCAATTTCATTATTGGATGATCCGAAAAAGTAATTCTACTAACCTTCAATATCTTATTTGCATTTTTCAATCTCTTTGTTTTGCCTACAGGCAAGAATGTTTAATTAAATATTTTTATACAGATTAAAGCCCTACTACTAAAGCGGATTTTTTTAAATTCTTTTTATGATACTGTGAGTAACTTCCTACCAATCTATAAAATTATTTTAATAAAGGATTAGCTATTTTTTCATCCCTTAGAACCATTTACTTGCAGCCTTTTTCTTCATAATATGCTATAGGTTTAATTACAAGGAAAGGGTTTTGTATGTACCAAATAAATAATAAAGGGAACTGGATTGCACTTAAAAAGCGGTC
>CAWIVJ010000023.1:0-171085 GCA_963839525.1 uncultured bacterium
TAAGTTGAATGCTATTTGCTGTAGCATATGCCGTCATCGTTTGTATCAGCTGGTTAACATCGGTGTTTGATATGTATGTGCCGTCACTCAGTTGAATCTTTTCAACTACTGTAGCGCTTGTTGTTTGACCCAAAACAACGATTTTGTCTGTGCCGATATTTTCTCCGTAATCAATAACCATATCAGTGCCTGACATAAATACTCCGACATTGTTTTTACTCACAGTTGAATCAAGACTAATAACGTCAGTTCCCGTAGAGTCACTTATCGTATCGTTTCCACCGGAAGACCCAAACGTATACATATCATTTCCGGCTCCGCCTAAGAGTGAATCAGCACCGGTTCCGCCGATGAGAGTGTCGTTGCCGTTTCCGGCTGTTAAATAATTAGCTGCGGAATTACCTGTTATGTAGTTATCTAAAGCGTTACCTGTTCCATTAATAGCTTCTGTGCCGGTTAATGTCAGGTTCTCAATGTCAGCACCAAGAGTGTACGTAATGGATGAGTTAACCGTATCAGTGCCTTCGTCGGCATTTTCCACAACCACATCGCCTGTGTTATCAACCCTGTATATGTCATTGCCTGTCCCGCCGAGCATTGTGTCTGCACCGGCTTTACCGTCTAATTTATCATTTCCGTCATAACCGATTAGAAGGTTATCAAGCGAGTTTCCTCCGAGTGTATTACTTAAATCATTACCGCTTGCTTCAATTGCGGTGCTTCCTTCGATTAGTTCTAATCTTTCCAGATTAAGAACTAAGAGTATAACTTACTGAGGAATTAACAATCTCATAACCTTCGTTGAGGTTTTCAACAATCACATCGCCGACATTGTCAACAAAGTAACCATCGTTACCAAGCCCACCAATCATAGTATCGGCACCTATATCGCCATCGATAATGTTAAATCCGGAATTTCCAATAATGGCATTGTTCAACTTGTTTCCCACAACGCGTGAAAAGTCTTGAGAACCTGTAGAGATCAGGTTTTCGACATTGTCTCCGAGGGTGTAAGCAATGGAAGAATAAACCGTATCAGTGCCTTCGTCGGCATTTTCCACAACCACATCGCCTGTGTTATCAACCCTGTATATGTCATTGCCTGTCCCGCCGAGCATTGTGTCTGCACCGGCTTTACCGTCTAATTTATCATTTCCGTCATAACCGATTAGAAGGTTATCAAGCGAGTTTCCTCCGATGTATTACTTAAATGATTACCGCTTGCTTCAATTGCGGTGCTTCCTTCGATTAGTTCTAATCTTTCCAGATTAGAACTAAGAGTATAACTTACTGAAGAATTAACAATCTCATAACCTTCGTTAAGGTTTTCAACAATCACATCGCCGACATTGTCAACAAAGTAACCATCGTTACCAAGCCCACCAATCATAGTATCGGCACCTATACCGCCATCCATAATGTTAAATCCGGAATTTTCAATAATGACATTGTTTAACTCGTTTCCCACAATGCGTGAAAAGTCTTGAGAACCTGTATAGGTAAGGTTTTCGACATTGTCTCCGAGGGTGTAAGCAATGGAAGAATAAACCGTATCAGTGCCTTCGTCGGCATTTTCCACAACCACATCGCCTGTGTTATCAACCCTGTATATGTCATTGCCTGTCCCGCCGAGCATTGTGTCTGCACCGGCTTTACCGTCTAATTTATCATTTCCGTCATAACCGATTAGAAGGTTATCAAGCGAGTTTCCTCCGATGTATTACTTAAATCATTACCGCTTGCTTCAATTGCGGTGCTTCCTTCGATTAGTTCTAATCTTTCCAGATTAGAACTAAGAGTATAACTTACTGAAGAATTAACAATCTCATAACCTTCGTTAAGGTTTTCAACAATCACATCGCCGACATTGTCAACAAAGTAACCATCGTTACCAAGCCCACCAATCATAGTATCGGCACCTATACCGCCATCCATAATGTTAAATCCGGAATTTCCAATAATGACATTGTTTAACTCGTTTCCCACAATGCGTGAAAAGTCTTGAGAACCTGTATAGGTAAGGTTTTCGACATTGTCTCCGAGGGTGTAAGCAATGGAAGAATAAACCGTATCAATGCCTTCACCTGTGTTTTCGGTAATTACATCACCTGCATTATCGACATAATAAGTATCGTTTCCGGCTCCGCCAGCCATTGTGTCTGCACCGATTCCACCATCTAAAATGTTATCTTTATAATTTCCTGTTAAAATATCATTTGTACTTCCACCGCTGAAATTAACAGGAAGAGGATTAACTGTTAAGTTTATTGCTTGGGTAACTATATCGTTGCCATCACTTAATGTATAAGTAAAGGAATCACTTCCGCTAAAATGTGTGTTCGGTGTATAAATTAATTCATTATTCTCATTCACTGTAACTGCACCGTTTGCACCTTGTGTGAAAGAATCAATAACCAACGTATCGCCGTCAACATCTGAAGAATTTAACAATATATCAAGAATAACAGAACTATCTTCCTCCAAAATTGCTGATGTTAAGGTTGCGGTCGGTGTATCGTTTACTGAATTGATAGTTAAATCAACAGTTTTAGTAACAGTTCCACCATTACCGTCGCTTAACTTGTAAGTGAAGGTGTCAGTTCCATTGTAATTAGAATTTGGAGTGTAAACCAACTTGTTTTCAGCATTTTTAACAATCATTCCATGAGTTCCCTGTGTAAATGAGTCAATAGTTAATGTATCGCCATCAACGTCTGACGCGATTGCCAGAACATCAAGCACAACAAAGCCATCTTCGTCCAGTATCGCTGATGTTAACGTTGCAGTTGGAGTATCGTTTACTGAATTAACAGTTAAATCTACAGTTTTTGTAACCGTACCACCATTGCCGTCACCCAATACATAAGCGAACGAATCAGATCCGTTATAATTAACATTTGGTGTGTACACGAGTTCGTTATTTTCATTTATTGTTACTACGCCATTTGTACTCTGTATTATTGAATCAATAGCAAGTTGACCATTATATTCATCAAGAACATTTAAGGTTAAAGTATTATCTTCATCAATAGTTTCACTTATTGGTAGACTTGTTGGATCAATGTCAACAGAAGTTTCATCGGAGAACAGTATTGATTCAACCCTATTATCAGATGAAGAATACCAATTATCAATAATTATTTTGTCTGAATTTGTTTTGTTTTTTATCAATAGATTATTACCATTTTGTAGGTAATATAAGTCGCTGCTTAAAACACTTGAATCAAATTTCAATGTATCTGTTCCCGATGAATCAATAATTTCATCAATTCCATCACCACTTGAGAATTGGTATGTATCGTTCCCGGCTCCGCCGATTAAAGCATCATTACCGGTTCCACCGGTCAATGTATCATTTCCCGTTGTGCCTGATAGTAAATCATTGTTATTTGTTCCTTGAATAAGTATATTTTCAGGTTTTCCATCTATATTATTTTTGGTGATAATAGTACCATCAGCAAATTCAAATTTATCAATTTTTGCATTTTCTGAATTATCCCAATCTTTAATTATTACTGCATCGGTAGTGTTCTTTATTTTGGCAACCAAAGAATTCTTAATTTTAATGAATTCAACATTATCTTTTAAAATGTTATTTCCAAATTTGACAATATCTGAGCCTTGAGTGCCGAAAATATTGTCAATGATAACAGTTCCAGACCCCCTATTAAAGACATATAAGTCATTTTCAGCAGTAAATTGTAAATAATTATTATTGTTTGCTATTTGAATTAACGAAGGAATCTTTGCTAATTCATCTTTTGTTATGGTTGAACCATCTACAAATTCGAATAATTCAACTTTGCATTTCTCAGAAGATAACCAGTTATTTATTGTAATTTTATCATTAGATCCTTTGATGCTTATCATTAAATTTCCATTAAGTTTTGAGAATTCGACATCGTCTTTTGATATACCATTACCAAATTTTATTATGTCGTAGTCATTATCGGATAAATTACTATTTATATACATATAGCTATTATAAACAGAAATTTCACAAGTTCCTTTATTAAATGTATATTCATCATTATCTGCCGAAAACTGAATATTATTTGAGGTATAAGAGCTTTGTAAGTTCATCGCATCAATATCATCTTTTGTAATTACTGTACCATCGTTAAATTCAAATCTGTCAGTTTTGATTATGCCCCAATCATAAAGACTTATCTGGTCATTACTATCTTTTATTTTAACAATAAGGTTCCCGTCTTGCTTTAAAAATTCAAGATCGCTTAACGTAATTCCGTTACCAAATTTGATTGTATCAATATCATTAGGTTCAATGTATGTTGATCCTGTAAAAGTTGCTCCTATATTTTAGGACCATCCCCTCTATTAAATGTTAACAGGTCATTTTCAGGAGTGAAAGAGTAATAATTTGATCCTTCACTTACAAATATTGATGGTAAATTCATTGCATCAATATCATTCTTTGTTATAACTGAACCACCTGCAAATTCAAAATGATCTATTTGCTGCTGAGAAGAATCAAGCCACCTGCGGATAGTAATTTTGTCAGTACTATCTTTGACTTTAATAACTAAATCACCGTTAAGCATTGAAAATTCTAAATCTTCTTCTAATATACCTTCATCAAATCTTATTATATCAATATTTGAAGCTTGTTTGTTTGATTCGTCCATCTGAATAGGTCCATCGCCTTTTTTGTAAACAAACAAATCATTTTCTTTGGTAAAGATTATGTTGCCATATAAATCTTTTGAAATAATTGAAGGTATAGTATCAATATCTTGTTTAGTAATAATGGTACCATCTGCAAATACAAATTTTCCAGAAATATCATCTTGTGAAGTTGCCCAATTCTTAATAATAATTTGATCATTTGCATTTTTTATCTTAATAATAAGATCACCATTTAATTTTGAAATATCGATGTCATTTTGAGTAATACCGATTCCAAATTCAATAGTGTCTAAATTATTATTTAATCCAAAATTAGATATAATATCTTGTCCATCACCTAAATTGAAAGTATAAGTATCACTTATATTAGTAAAATTCTGGTAATCATTACCAGTTGTTCCATTAAAAATGGAAGGGAGACTGGCTAAATCTTCTTTTGTTATAACTGAACCATCTGCAAATTCAAATTTATCAATTTTTGATTGATCATAATTTGACCATCCAAATATTCTTACCTGATCTTGCGAATTTTTTAGTTTTATTATTAAATCCTCATTTATTTTAGAAAATTCAATATCATCTTTGGATATATCCGAAGCGAAACTAATAGTATCAATATCAAGTTTAATATCTAAAAATGATTCTGTTGGCATACTAATATCATCTTGTCCGCATCCTCTACTAAATACATAGACATCATTTTGTTTTGTGAATCTTAAATAATCTTCCCAATTTGTTCCAACAATTTGAGACGGAAGATTCATTGCTTCAATGTCATTTTTTGTAATAATCGTTCCGTCATCAAACATGAATTGACCAGATATGTTACCTATATTGTTAACCCAATTATTAATTGTAATTTGATCAGTTGTATCTTTTATTTTAATAACAAGATTTCCGTTTATTTTTGAAATGTCAATATCATCTCTGGTAATACCATCTCCAAATTTAATGGTGTCAATTTTATTATCAGAGCCAAACTGATTAATAGTATCTTGTCCATCATCTCTATTAAATATATAAAGATCATTTTTGTTTGTAAAATTTAAATTGTCATTTCCATTTGTTCCAATAATTTGAGATGGGAGATCCATAGCTTCAATATCATCTTTTGTAATAATCGTTCCGTCATCAAACATGAATTGACCAGATATATAGTTTATACGGTTTACCCACTCACTAATAGTGATTTGATCAGTTGTATCTTTTATTTTGACAACAAGATTACCATTTACTTTTGAAAATTCAACATCATCTTGATTAATCCCGGACCCGAATTTTACCGTGTCTAATTTATTATTAGAACCAAAATCCCATATTTCATCTTTGCCATCACCTCTGTTAAAGATATAAATATCTTGTCCGTCAGTGGAATCTAACCAATCATCAGATGTAGAACCCGTAATTAAGTTTTGAGGAGCCATGGTTTCGATATCATCTTTTGTAATAACCGTCCCGTCATCAAATAAAATTTGACTTGAGATGGAATCGGCATTCCTTACCCAATCATTAATAGTAATTTGATCAGATGTTTCTTTGATTTTAACAATAAGATCACCGTTTATTTTTGAAATGTCAATATCATCTCTGGTAATACCATCTCCAAATTTAATGGTGTCAATTTTATTATCAGAGCCAAACTGATTAATAGTATCTTGTCCATCTCCCCTATTAAATATGTAAATGTCATTTTGATTTGTGAAGTTTAAATTATCATTGCCTATTGTTCCTTGAACAATAGATGGAATATTCATAGCTTCAATGTCATTTTTGGTTATGGTTGTCCCGTCATCAAATAAAAATTGACCTGAAATTCCTTCTATATTATTAACCCAATTATTAATAGTAATCTGATCAGAAGTATTTTTTATTTTGATAACAAGATTGCCATTTGCTTTCGAAAACTCAATATTATCTTGGGTAATCCCAGCTCCAAATTTGATTGTATCAGATGTTCCGGGAATAGTATATTCTTCCCATCCGCCTGTATCTGGATTAATACGAATATCTTGCCGTTCAGGAGAACCAAATTGAGTAAGCGTATCCTGCCCATCGCCTAAGTTAAAGATGTAAGTATCATTTCCTTTTTCATAACCGCCGTAACCGTTAATATAATCATTGCCTTTACCGCCAATAATTGTGTCATCTTCAGTTGTTCCTCCCAGTTGATCATCCCCATCTGTTCCTTGAACAATCGAAGGAATTAAATCGAGTTCGGAATTTATTATGCTTATGCCATCTTCAAATAGAATTTGATACGATATATTTTGATTATCATTTATAAAGTTGTTGATAGTAATTTGATCGTTTGTATTTTTTATTTTAATAATAAGATTTCCATTTATTTTGGAAATATCAAGATTATCTTTAGTGATATTAGCACCAAATTTAATAGTTTCTGTTGCAGTACCGCCTCCCCATTGTTGAATGGTATCCTGCCCATCACCCAAGTTAAAGATGTAAGTGTCATTTCCTTTTTCGCTTCCATAACCATAACCATTACCATTTATAATATCATTACCTTTACCGCAGATAATTGTGTCATCTGAAGATGTTCCTTCAAGCCAATCATTTCCATCTGTTCCTTGAATAATAGAAGGAATTGAATCAATTTCTGATTTTGTTATAGTTGTACTGTCCTCGAATATAAATTGACCTGTTATATTATTTGAATTATGTGCCCAATTATTGAAAATTAATTGATCAGTACTATCTTTGATTTTAACAATAAGTTTTCCGTTTAATTTTGAGATATCAATGTCATCTTTTGTGATACCATCTCCAAACCTAATTGTATCCATCTTGTTATCAGAGCCAAAATTATTAATAACGTCTTGTCCATCTCCTCTATTAAAAATATATAAATCATTATCCTTTGTGAAGTTTAGGTCATTATTGCCTATTGTTCCTTGAACTATAGATGGAATATTCATAGCTTCAATGTCATCTTTGGTTATGGTTGTTCCGTCATCAAATAAAAGTTGACCTGAAATTCCGTCTATATTATTTACCCAATTATTAATAGTAATTTGGTCAGAAGTATCTTTTATCTTAATAATAAGATTGCCGTTTGTTTTTGAGAGCTCAATGTCCTCCGCGGTAATCCCAGCTCCAAATTTGATTGTATCAGATGTTCCGGGAATAGTATATTCTTCCCATTCGCCTGTATCTGCATTACGACGAATATCTTTCCGTTCAGGTGAACCGAATTGAGTAAGCGTATCCTGCCCATCGCCTAAGTTAAAGATATAAGTATCATTTCCTTTTTCGCTTCCATAACCATTACCATTTATAATATCATTGCCTTTACCACCGATTATTGTGTCATCTGAATATGTTCCACGTAGCCAATCATCTCCGTCTGTTCCTTGAACAAGAGATGGAATATCCATTGCTTCTATGTCATCTTTAGTTAAAACACTTCCGTCAGCAAAAACAAAGTTCGATTTTATTTCATTTATAGAATCTGTCCATCTCGGAATAGTTAATTTATCATTAGTTCCGTTAATATTAATAATCAAACTGCCGTTGAGTTTACTGAAAATTAAATCGTTTTGTGTTATACCGCTGCCAAATTTAATGGTATCAATGCTAGATTGATTAAAATAAGATTCGCCAAACTCGTTTAATGTATCTTGCCCCATTCCTCTATTAAATGAATAAAAGTCACTATTTGATGTAAAATACAAATTATCATTACCTGTTGTACCTTGAATCAAAGATAATGTTGTTCCATCCTGAAATTTGAGAAGAGCATTTTTAATATTATTTAATTTTTCCCAATTAACAAATGTAATTTGGTCTGTAGTATTTTTTATTTTTAAAACCAAATTATCGCCTTCCGGACAAAATTCAATGTCTGAAAGAGAAATATTTGAGCCAAATTTAATAGTGTCAGGCATCATAATTTGATTAAAATCATCAATTACATCCTGCCCGTCTCCAAGATTGAAAATATAGGTGTCCTGTCCATTTCCGCCTTTTAATGTGTCATTTCCTTCTTGACCAAAGATAATATCATTACCTTCACAAGAATCTATATAATCATTGCCGGTTCCACCATAAACAATGTCATTACCTTGGCGCGAGTATACAGTGTCGTTGCCTTCTCCTAAAATATAAGCCTCGCCCAAAGCGGTTCCGTCTAAGCTATCATCACCGCTTGTTCCGTAAATAACCGCCTTGTCGGCTAAATCCAGCAAAAATTTATAATCCTCGCCCATAGCCGCAAATGTTTCATAAAATTCACTGTAATTACTGTTATCCGTTAATCCAAGCATCTTAAAGCTTGCATTAAAATCCGAAAGCAAAGACTGACCATTGGCTTCATTTGTGTCTATTGCATTTTGAATATACTCCGTAACCTGTGTCAATTTCATAGTAATACTGTTTGTCGTCAAATCATATTCCATTGTTATAAGTTCATACAAAGGTTTTAAGGCTGTTTGTGATTCTAATTGTGCATAAATATAGTTGCTTAATTTTGCATAAGCGGAGTTTAAAATATTTGCAGCTTGATTGTTAGGGTTTGTGGCATTAGACACCCCAACAAAATTTTCGCCCATAAACTTTTCAAGGGCATAAAGCTGTTGCGCATTAATAGCCGTTCCTCTGCTTGTCGGACTAATAGCATCCGCTCCCGTCCATTTATAAAGAAGGTTAGTTAAAATCGTTCTTTTTGCGCTCAAATCAGTTTCCGCAATAAAAGACTCAACGAGTGTTTGAAGTGTACCGGTTGTGTCTTTCGCCATTGCTTGGTGAAGCGAATCAACCGTTCCATAACCTGAAACATCAGGAAGCGCGGCGATAGTTTCAGATACCTCAACCCAATTCGTTGAAACGGAATGCATAGCGTTTTGATCAAGCAAATAATCCCCGATAGCTCTTGTTTCGTTTTCGATTGTTGTGTATGACCCGAGTCTTACTTGCGTATTGCCGTTTGCATCAGTCGTATTTGTTGTTGAATAACTTAAATTAATCGAAGCAATTTCTGCCTCAGTAAGTTTTAAAAGCGAACCATCGCCTTTCATTACTTTTATATCAGCAAAATTTGTGTCGCTGGAGTTAATAACCCCGTCACTGTTTGAATCTAAGTCAGCAAGAGCCGCAAAGCCTGTTGCAGCAGTTTGACCGTTGGAAAGTACATAGTTATCGCCAAATATTTCGTTACCGTTATCGATTGTTCCGTTGGCATTTTTGTCAAAAACAAGAACTCCGTCATCAGCCCCGGCCCAAGCGGATTCTTGAGCGTAGCCATTTTTGTCATGATCAAAAAACACTCCATCACTTACAACGGTAGTTTCAATCCCATCTCCGTCGAGGTCGATTAATAGAGGGTCAATTTGTACAGGTGCTGTTGCTTCCGCTTGATTGAAGAGGTCTTGGATTCCGTTAAGCAATCCATCGCAAGGGTTTTCTTTAGGTTTGTCGGGGAATGTCAGATTAAGGTTGCCGTTGGAGAAATTATTAATTACGGTTGTTGCACCTGTGTTTGTTGTGATGGTTAAAGTGCTGCCTGAGTTTCCATCCCAGGAATATTGGTTTCCTTGGTTGTCGGTATAGAGTCCGTCGTTTACTTCCGTATTTCCGCCTGTCAGGACGATGTATTTGTCAGAACTGCTCAGGGTTACGTAGCCTTTTTTATCTGAGTCGGTAATGGTGTTAGTACCTTCACTTATGACATAGAAATCACTTCCGCTTCCGCCTTTGAGGGTGTTGGTTCCGGTTCCGCCGTCGAGGAAGTCATCGCCTGAGCCGGCGGTGATAACATCGTCACCTTCATTGCCCCAGATTTTGTCGTCGCTTGCCAATGCCGATAAAAGCGAATTACTGACTGTTAGTTCGACCGTCTTTTGCATCGCTGATAATATAGTCGCCGTTGTGGTTGAGTAGTGGAGTTTATTTACCAATTCTATTTCTTTATTGTCTATAGCTTTATTTATTATTTTTATTGCATTTTGAAGGGCTGATTCTGAGACTTTTCCGACAATAGCTGCCAATATAGCGGTAAATTCACCAGGAGCAGTTCCTTCTCTAAGAATATTATTTGCATCGTAGTACCAAAGCGAAAGCCCTTCACTTTGGTTAAATCCGATTGGTTTGTTGGTTATTTTGCCAAAATCTTTTTCATTGTAATTCAATATTCCTTCGTGGGAATTAGTAAATAAATTAAAGATTTGGGTTGCGGGGTTTGAACTATGCTCAAGCTCTATTGGTTGAATAGTGTACAGATTGCCTATATGTTCTCTGAACATACCGCACCAGTCGTTCATGGCGCTATAATTATTGATATATGAATAATTGAGGTTCACACTGCCGCCGACTTTTTCAACCAGCGCTTGTGTTCCCGGAGCGTTAAACGTATAGGTTGTGTTAACTACGCTATATTCTGCAAGGGCTTTTGCAGCGACCAATTGAGCCAAGC
The DNA here is from genome assembly GCA_963839525.1 of uncultured bacterium. Taxonomy (GTDB): domain Bacteria; phylum Cyanobacteriota; class Vampirovibrionia; order Gastranaerophilales; family Gastranaerophilaceae; genus CAWIVJ01. The sequence continues at coordinate 11,072 of CAWIVJ010000023.1, forward strand.
CGCCGCCGAGAGAGTGCCCGGTTATTGTTATATTTGCATTAGGATTAGCTTCTTTTATAGATTGATAAAATGTCCAGGCATCATTGAATTGAGAAGGCACAATACCTGATACGATTTGCAAATCATTTGCCAAGTCTTCGGCACTAATAGGCAAAGCCCCGTTATAATCTCCGAGTCCTTGGCGTTCGGTGCCTCGGAAGGAGATTACGATTTCACCTGTAACGTTATTTTGATATGCAGCACCCACGAAACCTGAGAAAGTGTGACGGTCGTAGTAAAGTGGCGATTCAATCGTTCCCAAATTTATTTGTGCCCATCCACCTGGTATTCTGCTTTCTAACTCATCACCATAAACCGCACTTGATAAATCCAAGCATGTTTGCATATTTACTGTCATATCAACCTCCTATTTATTGATGTATAACTCTGCGATTCTTCCAGTTCCGTAGCTGCCTGTTATCAAGACATTACCATCTTTTAATAATGTTGCCTTGTTACCGCTTCTCGGATAATTTAGTTTCTTGCCTTTAATAAATGTATTAGTCTCGGAATTGTATATTTCACTCTCAGGCGGATACTGTAAGCTTAGCCCAACACCCGTACTACCGCCTACAAAAAGAATTGTTCCATTTTCTAACATTACTGCTGCAGGTATTCTTGATGGTGAATTACGCTTTGCAATTATTTTAAATTCATTTGTTTTTGGATTATACATTTCTATATCTTTTAAATATATTTGATCCCCATGTCCTTCCCCAATTCCTCCAATGATAACAACATTTCCATTTTGTAATAAGTAAAGATTTGCTTTTTTTCTTGCGATATTAATCTTTCCCACTAATTCAAATTTATTTGTTTTAGGGTCATAAATTTCTGCACTTGAAAATAAGTCAAATTTTGGAAATATTCCAACTCCTCCAACAATTAAAACTCGACCGTCTTTTAATAAAACAGCCGAATGCCTAAATCTTGGAATATTCATTTTTGCGATTATTTCAAATTTATTTGTTTTAGGGTCATAAATTTCTGTATTGTTATCATTATGTCTCCCTCCAACAATTAAAACTCTACCGTCATTTAATAAAGTAGCTGTATGATCTTGCCTAGGGAAATTCATGTCAGGACCTTTTTCAAATTTTTTAGTTTTTGGATTATATATTTGTGTACCCTTAAAACCTTTGCCATGAGTTCCGAAACTATCATTTCTACCTCCTGTTCTTAAAATTTTTCCATTGTTTAATCTTGTTGCTGTAGCTTCATCACGAGCATCAAGCATCTTCCCAACAGGAGTAAATTTTTTAGTTTTAGGGTCATAAATATCGGCGGTACCGGAACCACCTTCAAAATTTCTGCGAATAGTCATGCCTCCAAAAACCAACACAGTTCCGTCATCCAGCAAAATAGCCTCATGATTGTATCTTGGATTGGACATTTTCCCGACTTTAATAAAATCACCCTTCTGTGGATTAATTGATTTTATAAAATTGGGAATATCAAAATTCCTCAAAAATACAACAATAAAGGCAATAACCACTATTGATAAAATTAATCTACTTTTCTTACTTTCAAAAATCTTCTTCATATAAACCTCCAACATGTTAAATCCCAACCATTTTTGTCTAGCTTACTCCAAAAACACCAAATGTAAATAACCCACTCGGGCAATAGACTATTCCGCAAACCCTCGCCTCAAGCGCATTTCAAGAAATCATAGTTTCTATAAAGGACTTCGGAAATGATATAGAAATCACTTCCGCTTCCGCCTTTGAGGGTGTTGGTTCCGGTTCCGCCGTCGAGGAAGTCATCACCGGAGCCAGCGGTGATAACATCGTCACCTTCATTGCCCCAGATTTTGTCGTCGCCGCCGATGCCTAAAAGCGAATTACTGCCTGTTAGTTCACTTCCTGTCATATCACCAATAATATAGTATCCATTATTGGTTTTATAAGTAAGCGTTTGAGGGTGTGTTTCAAGTTTTTCAATGTATTTAACCGCAGAAGCTAATGTTTCTTCCGACGGCGGTTCAAAACCCGCAGCTATTGCCACTACCGTCCCACCGGAGCCGGCATTATTAACTTCATAGAACCATAAAGCCAAGGACATTTCTTCTGTCCATCCATTGCTATCCATAACTAATGTTTCAACAGACAAATTATTTAGAAATGGTACATAATTATGTGCTGTTAGCCATGAATTAGCACCTTCTTCCATAGGGGCGGGGTACAGTAACTTTACTTCACCGATATGTTGGTCATAGTTGTATGTTCCTATAATATCGTTTGCAACAACGTAGTTTGTTATGTTGGAGTAAGTTGTTGATAAGCCTACTATATTCGCAATTCCTGGAGCATTGAATGTTACTGCTTGAAAGCCAGTTTTAGCACCTAAATAACCTGCTAATGAGCCACCTAAAGAATGTCCTGTTATTGAAATAGTAGCAGTAGGATAGGCAATAGAAACATAATTTTGGATTATATTTCTATAAAAAGTATCTATTGCTTCTTTTTGACTAGGTATCCGACTATTTAATATAGCAATATCATTTTTAATATCTAATAAATCGTTGGTACCACAAATTGAAATGGCTATTTCATTTGTTGTTGCATTTCGATATACAGCAGCTTTAAAACCCGTAGCATCTGTATAATATAAACCATGACCGTCTATATCAAGTTGTGTCCAACCTGATGGAACAGATACATTATTTCCGCCATAAACTGATTTGCTTAATGCCTCTAATTCATTTACTGTTGCCATTTTTTATTCTCCTTCATATTAATATTTGTATAACAATGCCTTATTTGAGCTCATTAATCTTTTCTTCGGTATTGCGCCTCCGGTAATCAAAACATCACCGTTTTGTAATGGTGTTGCAGTGTGCCAAAAATCGTTTAACGTTACTCTTTTTGTATCTATAAATTTATCTTTAATGGGATCATATAATTTTTGATTGTTCCCATTAACGCCAACAACGAGAATTTTGTTATTATTTAGAAATGTCACGGTACAGTTGCCCTTACAATTCCAATTTTTATTAGCTTTTGAAGTAGTAAAAAGTATTACTTTCAAAATCAAATAATTTTACATTTTGATTTTTATATTTCTTTATCAATATAACTTTGTTATTATTTAAAAGTTTCTCCATAAAATCACAAAAATATCATTTTCATTATTTGTAAATTTTACTTCATTTGTAGCAGGATTATATATCTCCGCTTTTTGAGGTTTATAACCGCCAATGATTAAAACGGTTTCATTTGGTAATAATATAGCATTTTGAGAATAATTATCAAAATTAGTTTTTCTTAATAAATTAAATTCTTCTGCTCGTGGCATATACTCGATTATGTAAGTTACCCTGTCTTTAAATATGCCTTCAATGATAAAAATCCTGCCATTTTTTAATTTAATTATAGAGGCTTGTTCTCCTACGGCGTTAAAAAATTTAACGGGCAATTTACCTGTTAGAGTAAAATTCCCTGCTTTAGGATTGTATATTTCCCCTTGTATTGGTCCACCACCAACAATAAGAACCCTGCCGTCATTCATTAAAATAGAAGAATGGTATGCTCTCCCGAGATTCATATCATTAGTTCTTGTAAATTTTTTTGTTTTTGGATCATATATTTCAGCACTTTTTGAATATTCTCGCTCTAAATGACCTTTTGGGTTATAATAATAACCACCAGTAATAAGAACTTTACCATCTTTCAACAAAACAGCATTATGAGCAATTCTTGGAACTACCATATCTCCAGTTCTAACAAATCTTCCTTCTCCGTTAAAAAAGTAAAAAGTAGATACAATTATTACTAAAATGATCAATCCTATTGCTATTTGCTTTTTCTTCTCAAAAATCTTCTTCATATAAACCTCCAACATGTTAAATCCCAACCATTTTTGTCTAGCTTACTCCAAAAACACCAAATGTAAATAACCCACTCGGGCAATAGACTATTCCGCAAACCCTCGCCTCAAGCGCATTTCGAAAAATCATAATTTCTATAAAAGCCCTTTAAAATGACATAGACATCGCTTCCGCTTCCGCCTTTGAGGGTGTTGGTTCCGGTTCCGCCGTCGAGGAAGTCATCGCCTGAGCCGGCGGTGATAACATCGTCACCTTCGTTTCCCCAGATTTTGTCGTCGCCTCCAATGCCTAAAAGCGAATTACTACCTGTTAGTTCACTTCCTGTCTTTATATCACCAATAGTATAGTATCCATTATTGGTTTTATAGGTGAGAGTTTGAGGGTGTGTTTCAAGTTTTTCAATGTATTTAACCGCATCTTCTAAGGCACTTAGAGAGGGTTTAGAAATACCTTTGCTTTGTGCTATCGCAGAAGATGCAGAATTATAATTATTTTTATCTAAAACCACAAAGCCAATGATTTTTCATAAGACCAACCACTACTGTCCATAACTAAAGTTTCAACTGATAAATCATTTGAAAAAGGTAATATAATCGCTAAGCATATACCCAAGCATTTCCTGACAATGGTGAGCCTTCGGTCATTACATTTGGGTACAATAACTTAACATTTCCAATATGTTGGTCATAGTTGTATGTTCCAACTATGTCATTTGCCATAACGTAGTTTGTTATGTTGGAATAAGTTACAGAGGTATCTACCAAGCCTATAATCCCAGGTGCATTAAACGTTACTGTTTGAAAACCAGTTTCGGCACCTAAGTAGTCAGCCAATGCTCCGCCCAGTGAGTGTCCTGTTACTGAAATTGTGGCTGTTGGATAAGCAATAGAAACATAATTTTCAATTATATTAGTATAAAAAAGTGTCGATTGCATCTTTTTGATTGGGTATTTGTCCATTAGTATATTAATATCATTTGCTAAATCGGATAAATCATTAGTTCCGCATATTGATATAACTATTTGATTTGTTGCTGCATTTCTGTATATCGCAGCTTTAAATCCTGTACTGTCAGTATAGTATAAGCCATGTCCATCTATATCAAGCTGAGTCCATCCCGAAGGAATAGACACATTGCCTCCGCCATAAACCGATTTACTTAACTGTTCTAATTCATTAACTGTTGCCATAATTTATCTCCTTTATCTTAATCTTTATATAAGAATGCCTTATTAGATGAATCAATTGTCCATACTTTAGGTTTTATCCCACCCGTTATCAGAACATTGCCGTTTTTTAATAACGTAGCAGTGTGGTAAAGATCATTTAATTCTACGCTTTTTGTATTTATAAATTTATCTTTTTTTGAATCATACAATTTTTGTTTATTTTTATTAACGCCAACAATAAGGACTTTACCATTATTTAATGGCGTAGCAGAACATATTCCTTTGCACTTCCATGATTCAGGATGTTTCGAATTATAAAAAGTATTACTTTTTATATCAAATAATTTGACATTACCACGAGTATCAAAATTTCTAATTAATAATATTTTATTTTTATCCAAAAGCGTTGCTAAATTACCGCCAATAGTATCATTTTCATTGTTGGTAAGTATAAAATTATTTGTATAAGGATTATATATTTCTGCTTTTTGTGGTTTGTATCCCCCTGCAATAAAAACTCTATAATCCGGTAATAGAATCTGCGGATTGTGAGCCATGCATTTAATTTAGTTTTTTTTACTAAATAAATTTCACCATTTTTAGGTGAATATTTCATTAGCCAAGTTATAGAGTCTTTAAGTATATTATTGATAATGATAATTTCACCATTTTTAAGTTTAACCATACATGACTGTTTACCAACACTATCTAAAAACTTTATCGGTAAACTAGCAGCTACTGCAAAATTTCCAGCTTCAGGATTATATAATTCTGTTTGTTGTGACCTCCACCTACAACAAGAACCCTTCCGTCATTTAACAATATTGACGAATGATAGGTCCTCCCAAAGTTCATATCACCTGTTCTTATGAATTTACCTATTTTAGGGTCATATATTTCAGCACTTTTAGGTGCGACTTCATTACATTTACCACCACTTCCCTTACACCAATACCCCCCGGTTATCAAAACTCTACCATCCTTGAGCAAAACCGCTGAATGACCAAACCTAGGAATAATCATATCTCCAGTTCTAACAAATCTTCCTTCTCCGTTAAAAAAGTAAGCAGATACAATTATTACTAAAATGATCAATCCTATTGCTATTTGCTTTTTCTTCTCAAAATCTTCTTCATATAAACCTCCAACATGTTAAATCCCAACCATTTTTGTCTAGCTTACTCCAAAAACACCAAATGTAAATAACCCACTCGGGCAATAGACTATTCCGCAAACCCTCGCCTCAAGCGCATTTCAAGAAATCATAGTTTCTATAAAGGACTTCGGAAATGATATAGAAATCACTTCCGCTTCCGCCTTTGAGGGTGTTGGTTCCGGTTCCGCCGTCGAGGAAGTCATCACCGGAGCCAGCGGTGATAACATCGTCACCTTCATTGCCCCAGATTTTGTCGTCGCCGCCGATGCCTAAAAGCGAATTACTGCCTGTTAGTTCACCGTCTTTCGCATCGCCGATAATGTAGTATCCGCTTGGGGCTGAATAATGCAATGTATTTACTAATTCTATTTCTTTATTGTCTATAGCTTTATTTATTATTTTTATTGCATTTTGAAGGGCTGATTCTGAGACTTTTCCGACAATAGCTGCCAATATAGCGGTAAATTCACCAGGAGCAGTTCCTTCTCTAAGAATATTATTTGCATCGTAGTACCAAAGCGAAAGCCCTTCACTTTGGTTAAATCCGATTGGTTTGTTGGTTATTTTGCCAAAATCTTTTTCATTGTAATTCAATATTCCTTCGTGGGAATTATAGTCATTTAAGTTGAAAGCAATAACAGATTGCCTCATACAATGTGTCAAACAATTTTAATGCTGACCTCAACTGCTTCTTTAGCCAAGCCCAAAACTTTTCGATTTTATTTAAATCGGGAGAATATGGCGGTTGAAATAACAAAATAACCCCAAAACCTTGCGCTATCTGCGTTAATTTCTTCTTTCTGTGGATGCTCGCATTGTCCAATACCGCAATATTTCCACTTATTTCAGGGCAAAAACAGTGTTCAAACCAATGCTCGAATAAGTCACTGTCAGCCGTTCCGCTAAAAACCATTGGCGCAGCAATTCTATCTTTGCTTTTCCCCGCCACAATAGACAAACGCTCAAACTTTTTGCCTCTAACTTTGCTGAAAATCTTGACTCCTCTTTTCGCCCTGACGTTGGAGCGATAAATGTGTTTGTCAATCCCTGTTTCGTCAACGTAGAATGCCGATTTTTCGGGGTATTTTGCCTCTAATTCCGCCAAATCTTTTTGGAAAGTTTCGCGTTTTTCCTCATCCGCTTCACTATATCGAATTTGAGTTTTTTTAAAGTTATTTTTTGGTTTTCTAAAGCATAGAAAACCGCTGTAGTTGTGCAGTTAAAATGCTCGGCAATTTCAGCCAAATAACTATCCGGGTTTTCCACAACAAACTCTGCCAATGCAACTGGGTCAATCTTTTTGAAAGTTCTATGCAGTGGGCGTTTTTTCAGGTTGCCAGTTTCTTTTTGCAGGGTTTCCCAGTCCAATATTGTTGATTTACTTATCTTAAAAGCTAAGTGGGTTTCCTCTAAAGTGTGTGTTTTCCTGTAATCTATTACCTTTTTTCTTAAGTCCAAAGAATATGCCATAATTTCACCTCCGCTAGTAAATTATTATACCATATCTTATTATTGTTGTCAACTTAAATTGCTATACTTGACAAATTTGAATAAATAGTCCATAATGAAATTAGGTTGCGGATTGGACTAATATGTATTTAAAAAGAACGTTAGAAAATCAAATATTAAAAGCATCAAAAGCGTTTCCTGTTGTATTGATATCCGGACCTCGTCAGGTCGGTAAAACCACTATTTTAAAAAATATTGAAACCGGCAACAGGACTTATGTTACGTTGGATAATCCCATGCTTAAAGCGTTGGCTCAAGACGAACCGGAAATTTTCTTACAACGATTTAAGCGACCTATTTTAATTGATGAAATTCAATATGCACCTCAATTATTTCCATATATAAAAATGGAAGTTGATGAAAATAAAAAACCGGGTGATTTTTGGCTTACAGGTTCTCAACAGTTTCATTTAATGAAAAATGTATCTGAATCACTTGCCGGTCGTGTAGCTATTTTAAGATTGCAGGGGCTTTCTGATTTTGAAGTAAATAAAACCCCGCAGGTAGAGCCTTTTATTCCTGAATATGATTATTTATTAAATCTTTCAAATATTATGAAGCCTCAAAAACTCCCAAAAATTTATGAGAAAATTTGGCATGGTTCATTCCCGCTTTTATTGACAAATAAAAATACAGATAGAAATACTTTTTATGATTCATATATTCAAACATACCTGCAACGTGATGTAAGAGATTTAACTAAAGTCGGCGATGAAAAAGCTTTTGTTAAATTTTTAAGAGCAACCGCTGCAAGAACAGGGCAATTGGTGAATTATACAGACTTGGCAAGGGATGCCGATATTTCCGCAAATACAGCAAAAGCTTGGCTATCCATTTTAGAAACTTCGGGATTAATTTATTTGATTGAACCATATTACAACAATAGGACAAAAAGGCTTGTAAAAGCACCTAAATTGTATTTTATGGACACAGGTTTGTGTTCTTATTTAACTCAATGGCCGACGCCGGAATCATTAGAGGCCGGAGCGATGTCCGGAAATATTTTAGAAACATATATTATGTGTGAATTATTGAAATCTTATTGGCACAATGGGAAACAACCGCCGTTTTATTTTTACAGAGATAAAGACCAAAAAGAAATTGACCTTTTAATTGAACAAGGCGGGAAAATTTATCCGATTGAAGTCAAAAAGACTTCTAATCCTGATAAAAAAGCCGTAAGTAATTTTAAAACTCTTGAAAAATTAAACGTAACAATCGGTGAAGGTGCTGTTATCTGTTTATCATCTGATTTTATTCCTATGAATAAAGATGTAAACATTGTTCCTGCTTGGTCGATTTGAATATTTTTTATAAATGAACAATTTTTATATCACCAAATTTTAATTTTAGATATTCAGCCAAAAGCCTTCTGTGGCAATTCGTTGCCCGTGCTTCGCTACATAACAGACAAATATTTGAATATTTACTGTAAACAGTATTTTTAAATGAATTTTCTATTTTTCTTGCGCTTATTAAATTATCATATTTTATTTTATAATCGTCCCAACTAAGTTTACCGGACTTGTAATCATCCAAAATATCTTTAGTCGGAGCATACTTTATGTCATGAATATAATCAATTTTTGCAATAGTTTTTGAAAAATATTGCAAATCCTTGCTTTTCGTAAATCCTGCAAGCTGAGAAGAATTATTCAATCTAATATCAACAAGACAATCGATTTTGTTGGCGATTAATAGATTAAAAAAATCTTCCGCACTTTTTTGTGCAAACCCGATTGTAAAAATATTCATGCCTGCTCCAATCTATATCCGATTTTTTCGTTCTGTTTTTTGTAAGCCTGCTCAATTAATTCCTGCTCATCAGAGCTTTGAGCAAATAAATTAAGTTGATTTCTATCAGGGGAATAAAGCTCTAAAAGCCTTTTGTCAATTTCGCTTTGCGACTGTAATTGATTGTCAGGCATAATATGTAAAACTTCAATTCCGTTTTTTTGCATTGCATGTCCAATCATAATACTTCTGTGGCAGTTTATCGGGTCTTTTTCCGCACACATAAGAACAAAGTTTGTCTTTTGATTAAGCCCATCCTTAATTTTTAATAATCCATTTTTAAATTGTTCTGATTGTGTAAATTTTTCAAAATCCACAAAGCCATCTTTAGAAAAAAATTCTTTATTTTCCTGCCTTGCACCAAATTCAAGTGCTAAATTTTCATAAAGGATATTATGTTGTTTTAATTTTGACTCAAGATTAAAGCTGTTATAGTCCTGAAAATATTCAGACACCGGGTTGCTTCTGACATCAATAAGATGTGAAATTTTATGGCTTTTTAAAACATCAATAAAATCATCAATATTAAATGCCGCATATCCGATTGTAAAGACTGAAGCCATAATTACTCCTTTTAATAGTAATTATACTTCAAAAATCTTGGCTGCGAACTTGTAATATTTATCATTAACACTGCTCCAATTATCGTCAGGTAAGCTAAATACCACATTCGATTTCGGATAAGTTGTCTCTTTGCCGTAATAATCAGGGTCCGTTACAGATATGTCGGTATATTTACTCCCTTTAAAAGTAAAAGACATTTTTGTTTTATTTTTGAAATTGGAATAAATTTGTGCGTTTGTAATTTGAACAAATAAAATTGAATTCCCGTTTTCAATAATCTCTTTTTTGTCTAAACAATTATCTACATTAAGAAAAATATTTGAAACATCATTATTCAGGTATTGATAAGTATCTTCCTGTTTTACTGCACCTAATTTTTGCCATCGTATTGTGTCATCAAGCAGAACATTTTCCGGCTGAAGTTTTGTCGGACAATCTTCAAGTATTCCAACTCTTGCCACGTCAAGAATTTTGGCTTCTGAATTGTCCTCATATAGCATGTTTTTAGAAGTTAAAGCCCCAAATGTTTCTTTATCGTCTGACATTAACCGAATGAAATTCCCGTCATTTATATCTATACCTACAACACAAAATCCGCCGTGCTTATCGGACCTTGTCATAATAATAAGATCTTTATACATATATTTCCTCGCCTCTTTTTGTATATTTATATTTTTTATTATTTATGTCCAAACCGCAAGTCAGTATTAATACGTAGGAATTTTCATGTAAGTAAAAATTCATACGTATTAAACCTTGGTATAAAAATTCAGAAGTTTCTATTTGATTTTATTTAATTCTTCCAAAAATGCCTTGCGGTTATTATAAGCAGCCGACAATTCGTCAAACGACACAAGCTGTACTTCCCCACTGTCAATACCCTCGACCATTGAATGAAGTTTGTCGCGTGTTTCTTTGATGTCTTTTTCTAACCCGAGAAAAGTCATTTCTTCAATGCAATGAGCCAATATTTCTTCATCAGAATAATGTTCGGCTGTAACAGCAGAAATCGTATAAGCAAGCCATTCTCCCCAATCATCCAGTTCAAGTGCCCATTTTGTTCCTGTATTTTTGCAAATTCCATAAACATCAAACCAAATATTACCGTCAAATTCTGATAAAACTTTATCAATCATTATTTCAATATTTTTATCAGATTTTTTTGGAGTTTTATTTAAACAAGCATCAAATACATATTCGACATAGTAATAATCAAAATTGTCCGAATATAGCCCTCTTACAATCCTTGAAATTTTAGGTATTAATGCTCTGTAATTTTGAAAAAGGTCGTATAAAATCATGTGTTTCTTTTACCTTTACAATTTTAATTTCATTTGAAAAGATTTTTTATTCTCATTTTTTATAATAACTCTAAAATTCATATTTGGATACAATTTAACAATTTTGTTGTACAATTTTTAGTATGAATGAAGTTATTTCTACACAAAAATTCCAAATGCATTCCAATTTGGAAGAATTGCTCGAAAAAATCAGAAAAGTTATTGTGGACAAAAATGGCTGGATTGAACGTAAAGAAATTTGTAATGTTTTGAATTTGCCTTTAAATACCCAGCTTATTGAAGATATGCGAAATTCCAAAATAGGTCAGCTTTTGTATAATTACATTCGTCGCGAAGATTTCGTTTACCAAAAAGTTCAGCTCGACCCTGAAGATAAATATCAATATGAAATTTGGATTTGTGCAGACTGTAGGGCGGAATTGCCATTCCGCCGACATGAGGTTGATTTGAATGAAATCTTGCAAAAACTTCATGGTGAAAATTATACTATCGCTGAAAGCAAACAAAAAGTGTCTAAGCGGGTGGCGAAGCCGCCCGAAATTGAAGAAGAAAATGACGGCGACAACGAAAATTTAAATAAAATTACGGATTTAATAAATCAAGGCGAAAACCTTTTCATTACCGGCTACGCCGGCACCGGAAAAAGCTACATCCTGAACAAATTAAAAAAGAAATTTCAAATTGACGTAACAAGCACAACAGGGCTTGCAGCAGTAAATGTTCAAGGACAGACAATTCATTCTTGGGCAGGTATCGGGATTTGCAATAAGCCTGTTAAAGATGTTATTGAAAAGATTTTGCAGCGTACAAAGCTCAAAAAGCAGATTAGCGAGTGCAAAATTTTGGCAATTGATGAAATTTCAATGCTTGATGCGAAAACTTTTGATTATATTGACGAAGTTTTGAGAACATGCGTGACGGAAGCAAGCCTTTCGGTGGAATTCAGGTTTTGCTTTTTGGAGATTTTTTTCAGCTTCCGCCTGTTGAAAAAGAAAGCGGGTTTTGTTTTAACAGCAAAACTTGGCAAGCACTGGATTTAAAAACAATTTTCTTAGAAAAAATTTATCGTCAAAGTGATGAACAATTTATTAAATCTTTGAATAATTTAAGATTAAATCAATTAACAGACGATGATGTAAGGCTTTTTTATGACAGAGAAGTAAATTACAATACGTACGAATCTGATATTTTGCATATTTTCAGCACAAATCAAGAAGCTGATAATTATAATACATTTAAATTCAACTCTGTTAAAAAGCATTTGTTTATTTTTAATTCGACTGATAAAATACATCGAAAACGAACAGTAATTGAAGTTGATAAAAATAATTTGGATGAAAGATTGACAAAATTTGACTTGCTGACATTGGAAACTTTTGAAAAGAGCTGCAAAGCGCCTTCGGCGCTTGAATTAAAAGAAGGCTGCCGCGTAATGCTTTTAAAAAACTTGAACTTTAACAAAGGATTAATAAACGGTGCCTGCGGCACCGTACTTGAACTCAAAAAGTCAGAAGATGAAGAAATTATTTTAGTTCAATTTGACAACGGAGTAGAAGAAATTATCGCAAAACACACATTTGAAGCATATCGAGACGGCGAAGTTGTTGTAAGTCGTGAACAGTATCCACTAAGACTTGCGTATGGAATTACAATTCACAAATCACAAGGAATGACGCTGGACAAATTAATTGTGGATTGCAACAGAATTTTTGAATGCGGACAGGTTTATGTCGCACTCAGTCGGATAAAAAGTCTTGACGGGCTTTACTTAAAGTCATTTAACCCGAAAAAAGTATGGGCAAATGAAGAAGTTCTTAATTTTTATCAATCTGTTAAAAATTAAATCTTATACTTTCTGTAAAATCCGCCGTTCATATCTTGATACCCCATTGATTTGCAGGACACATAAATCTCGACCATATTTTGATGCAAACTTTCAAATGTCGGATAAATATTGAACAATTCTTTCTGCAAAAATTCAAAATAAGGGCTGTCTTCAGAAGTTTCATACAGCTTTTTGTTTCGTTTAACCAAATAATCAAAAACCTCATCCGTTCCAATTTTATTGCTTTTGAAAGAGTTACAGGATTTGTGTGCGGGAATCAAATTCCAAATGTCATCCGAATACAAATAATTGAATGGGATAAAATGGTCTAAGCTGAAATCTTCCCGTCCACGATTTTTTAAAGGCTGACCGCATACACAGCAATATTTGCAGTACAGCGGCGAATTTTTATCCGTAAAAATCCTTTTAAATTTAGGTAAATCTCTCTTTGGCTCTTCGCCGGAAATTTTATGTAAAAGATTCGGTGCAGTATTGTATTTTTCTAAAAATCTGACAAGTGCTAGCAAAACAATGTCTTTTGTAATATCTTTCATATTTCTGTCGTTCAAAAGAGCGTAAAACTTAGGAGTGAGTTCAATATATTTTTCTCTTAGAGAATATTTAAAAAAAGTGTTTTCACCGTTTATTTTTGATAAATTATCCGTTGGCTCAAAACAAGAAAGCGGGCAGGCGAAGAATGTTCTTAGATTTTGTTTGCAAAGAAAATCAAAATCTTTTTCGCAGAGGTAGCTTAAGCGATTTTCTTCGCTGTAATCGATAATATTTTGAATAACTTTAGGAATTTTTCCGCTTGCACGTTCAACAATTTTAAACCGCACTGCCATATTGAAATAAAATGGGATTACGAATCGGAGTAATTCTTCAAAAGAGTAGCGTTTTTGCCCGTTAAACGAGTAAATAATCGATAATGCGACAAGATATTTGTACGACGAATTGTTGGATGATGATACAAGATATTTTAACTTTGGCAGTAATTTTTGCATGTCCTAATTATGTTTTGTAACCGCCTGAAAGTCAATAAATTTTAATAAAAATTTATAACTTAAAAAAGCGAAGAGGTAAAATTTTCTATTTAAAATAAAATACGAAGAAGTTGCACTATTACTAAATTTGAGGTTAGTGGAATATTGTTCCGCTAACCTCTTTTTTCTATGCAAAATTTCTCCCTAAAATACTTGACTTTAGAGACTAGTAGAGCGATAGATGTACTGTGACTACAAGCATAGAGAGGGTTACAGCATGATTAAGGACGGAATTAAAGAACTAAAATTATTATCCAGAGATGATTTAATTAAACTTTGGTACAAGTATTTTGATGAAGAACCGCCCAATGGCACAAAAAATGAAACTTTAATCAAGCATATAGCTTGGCAAATTCAAGTCAAAAAGTATGGTGGATATTCATCTGAAACATTAAAACAATTGGAAAAACTTACTCAAAAATTAAATAATAAGTCCGAAATAAATGAATCCGATGTAAAAAATTCTTCAAGGCAAATTCTGGAAATAAAACCCGGAACAAAATTGATTAGAGAATTTAAAGGTAAAAAACACGAAGCAACCGCTTTAGAAAAAGGCTTCCGTTACAACGGTAAAAGTTATAAAAGCCTGTCTGCGATAGCAAACGAAATAACAGGAACTCGTTGGAACGGTAAGAAATTTTTCGGAGTTAACAAATGAAAAATACAAAAAAAATTAAATGCGCAATTTACACAAGAAAATCCTGCGAGGAAGGCTTAGAGCAGGATTTTAACTCGCTTGACGCACAACGAGAAGCCTGTGAAGCTTATATTAAGTCACAGCAACACGAAGGTTGGGTTCTTATTGAAAAACATTACGATGACGGCGGATTTTCTGGCGGAACATTGGAACGTTCCGGAGTCAAAGAACTTTTTAAAGACATTGAATCGGGCGAAGTTGATACAGTCGTCGTTTACAAGGTAGACAGGTTAACTCGTTCTCTTATGGATTTTGCCAAGATTGTTGAACTTTTTGATAAACAAGAAACTTCATTTGTTTCGATTACACAGCAATTCAACACCACAACATCAATGGGAAGATTGACTTTAAACATTCTGCTTTCATTTGCACAATTTGAGCGCGAAGTCACAGGAGAGAGAATCCGTGATAAATTTGCAGCCTCTAAGAAAAAAGGGATGTGGATGGGAGGCAGAGTTCCGTTTGGATACGAAATAGCAGAGAAAAAACTTGTAATTGAAAAGAATTTTGCATCAGTTATAAAAATAATTTATGATAAATATCTTGAACTCAAAAGTGTACATAAACTTAAAACTTATTTGGATGAAAGCAATATCAGGTCAAAATCCGGTAAAGTTTTTTCAAAAGGGAATTTATACAAGATTCTTTCAAACAAAATTTATATTGGCTTAATCAGGCACAAAAATAATGTTTATAACGGAGAACATAAACAAATAATAGATTTTGAAACATTTGAGAAAGTGCAAAAAATAATTGAACAAAACAGAAATAACAATAAAAATTGTATAACTGCCAAATCCCCGTCACTTTTAGCCGGAAAACTTTTTGATGATAAAGGTAATAAAATGACGCCTTCTCATAGTAATAAGCAGGGAAAACGTTATCGCTACTATGTTAGTCAGGCAATAATTCAAGGTGAACGAAATAACGCCGGCTCTGTTGATAAAATCCCGTCAGGTGAGATTGAAAACCTCGTTCAAAGCGAGATTCAAAACTTTTTACGCAATAAAACAAATCTTTATAAATACACCGGCAATTACAATATCCAAGAGCAAAAAGAATTATTTAAAAAAATGAATGAAATTAAATTGTCTAATATTCAAATCCGCTCTGTCCTATCAAAAGTAAATTTGAATAAAACTAATGTGGAAATATTTCTTTGCGAGAATGGAATTGAAAGATTTTTGGAAAGTTTGATTTATTCAAAAGAATATTTAAAAGAGGCCTCAATTAATTCAGATACAACTATCTCAATACAGAAAGACATTAAAATATTCCGAACTCCAAGACAGGGGAGCGTTTTAATTATTAATGGCGGAAATAAAATTAGAAACATTGATCTGATTTTAATTAATGCAATCGTAAAAAGTTATCGCTGGAACAAAATGTTGAAAACGGGAGAAGTTGAAAAAATAAAAGGCATCGAAAAATTGGAATCTAACTACTGTTTAGACCATATTAAAAGAACCGTAAGATTTAATATTTTATCACCGAGAATTGTTGAAAGTATTTTGAATGGAACTCAACCGACGGATCTAAGCTTGCAGAAGTTGTACAAAATAAAAACATTAGATTGGCATGAACAGGAAAAAATACTGAATTTTGTATAAAAACCTTTCAAAGCAGTGCCATTTGGGCACTTTATTTTTTGCTTTATTTCAAGCAGGGTGTCACAAAAAAATCAAAAAGAGAAATTCAATAAAATAATTTTAAGAATCAGGTTGAGAGTCTTTCTCTATGACACTCTGAAAATTAGCAAACCAGCAAAGACAGCAGCGTGTGGCTATATTCGCAAAATAAAACCCCGAAACGCTTTCTATGAAGCTGTTTCGAGGTTTTATGGTGGAGGATAGGAGATTCGAACTCCTGACCCCCTGCGTGCAAAGCAGGTGCTCTACCAGCTGAGCTAATCCCCCACGTTTGATATTCTGTTATCAATTTTGTTATAAGGTAAAATTACATTTACCTTCTTCAGCTGGTAGAGCCAAATTTAACTTGGTTCGACCTTCGGTCTCCCGGGGCAGCTGAGCTAATCCCCCACGTTTGGTATTCTGTTATCAATTTTGTTACAAGATGAAATTACAATTGATCCTGTACTCCTTATTATACGTGCTGATTTTTTTTTGTAAATACTTTTTATAAAAATTCTGTGAGAGTTTTCTCTATTTCGTTTAATCTGGTTTTGTCGTTTTTATACCACCAGCCGATTAAAGCTTCAAAAGCTGTTGCCATCCTATACTCAGCTTGATTTGATTTCCTTGCGACAGGGACAGGCAAGTTACGGCTTCTTCTCATTATTTCAAGCTCCTTTTCCGTCAATTTATCCTGAATTCTTATCAAAAACTCTTGTTGCATAGCTGCATTTACTTTTTCTGTCGTAATTCTATGTAAATCTTTTGCATTTTGGGTTTTTAAAATTGTAATTTCTCTTACGAAAAGTTCCCAAACAGCATCGCCTAAATATGCGTAATTTCTTAAATTCATTTCTTCCATTTTTTTATATTAACATGAAATTTTTTAAACCACTTTTAAGCATAAGAGCAGGTTGAAAAAAAAAAATTTAGCAGTAAAATCAAAAAGTCCTGAAATGTTGTTTAAAAAAATTAGGAGGTTTTATGAGAAAACAAATTATCACATTAGCAATATGTTTAGCATTAAGTTCGACATATACTTTAGCTCAAGAATCAGGAAATACAGAAAAAACTGTTCCTCAAGCAAAAGCATTCGAGTTAACACGTAAAGAGCAAACCAGAAAATGCTTTAAAGAAAAAATGTCTAAAAAGAGAGAAAATTTGTACAAAACCCTTGGACTTTCTGTTGAACAAAGAGAAAAAGTTAAAGAATTACGCAAAAAGAACAGAGGAAAAGCAAAGCCGTTAATAAACAATTTACATCAACAAAAAATCAAATTATATGAATTAAAAACCCAAAAAGCCTCTAAAATTGAAATTTGCAAACAAAAACATAAGGTTAATTTGGCTCAAAAAGCCCTAAGGGACTATTTTAGAGAAGTTGATAAAAGTTTTAAAGCTATTTTAACAGAAGAGCAATTATTAAAGTTTCGAAAAATAAAAGAGCAGAGAAGGGATGAAATAAGAAAACGTTATCCTTATTCTCGTAAAGGATTCCCAAATAAACCTATGAAACAGCCTTTTAATCAAGATTGTCCTACTTGTAAAGTAAAATAAATTTATAATTGTGGTAAAAGCGGAAAGGATTTTGATAAATCAAAATCCTTTCCGCTTTTATACTTTTTTTAATGTAACTTGAATTCAAATTAATGCAAAAAAGCAAATTTTTTTGTATAATTATATTATGAATATTTTTAAAACTTTTGAAATATTTTTAAGAGAACCGCTGAGTATACTCAAAGAGAGGTTTATTCAGATTGTAAATGTTAATTCAACTCTTGTAACAAAGGCGAGTGTAGATGTTGATTTTCTTGATAATAAAACTCAAATAACTGTTATTAATAGTGAAAAAATGTATAATTTGCTTAAAACTGTTCAATATAGAAAAAAAGAAAAAGCAGCTAAAAAATCACTTGCGCAAGTTGAGAAAAAACAGATTGTCCTCGGACAATTGTTTGGAAGAATTTAAATGAAAAGTTTAAGTGCAAAATTTGTCATAAGTGCCGAAAAATTAAGTCAGTGTCCTAATTTTAATTTGAGTGAATTTCCTCTTTTAGGACGTTCAAATGTAGGTAAATCTTCGTTTATTAATGCTATGGCTAATAATAATAAAGTTGCCAAAACTTCAAATACTCCTGGAAAAACAAGGCTAATTAATTTTTTTAACTTTTCCGAAAAATTTATTATTGCTGACCTGCCGGGCTACGGGTACGCAAAAGTTTCAAAAGAAATTCAAGCAAAGTGGCAAAAACATTTAGAAGAATATTTGCTTAACAGACCTCAAATTAAGTCCTTAATACAATTTATAGATGCGCGTCACGATATCCAAAAAAATGATTATCAGATGAGAGAATGGGTAAATGCTTATAATTTACAGGCATTTACGATTGTAACGAAAATAGATTATGTACCTAAAACAAAAAGTCAAACAGTTTTAAAAACGGTCGAAAAAGAATTTGGAGGAATTGTTTTACCCTTTAGTGCTGTTGATAAAAGGTATTGTGAAAAAATCTTTGAGCATATTTTTGACTTATGTAAATAAAAATACTTTTTTTAGAGGATTGTAATATTTTATAAATTTAATAGAATGTAAAAGGGGTATTAAAATCGGGGGTTTATTAAATATGGCTGTTAATGCTTTAAATAGGGATGATTTTGCTGATGAAGAATTCTATCCGCAAAACAAAGGAGAAATTTCTGATTCTATAACTCAAAATTGGACAGAACAAGCATTAGAGTGTTATAGACTTAATTGTGATTGTTCACGTTGTTCTATCTCCAAGGGAAATTATTCTTTCGCCTGCCAAATGCCAAAAGTATTAGATGTTTTGGTTAAATCTTTGGGGAAACCAAATACAAAAACAAAACTGGAAATAGTAAAGGGATAGATCTTAACAGGCTTTTAACTAAATTCAGTTCTATTGACCATATGGTCTAGATTAATTTAAACCTGAAGATTGATGTATTATTTTATTAAAATGATTATGCTTATTTAGTGAGGTTGAGTAATTATTAAGTGGGAGTAGGAAGTTGAAGATATCAACAAATTTTAAAAAGATTTTATTAATGTTTATCGTGGGTTTTTGTTTTGCAGGAAATAATGTTTTCGCTTCAGATAATGTTTTGCAGGTCATCCAAATAGACGGATTTAAAGATAGCTATAATATTATCTTAAAGTCGGATGATGTTGCAGAACTAAAGAAAACAATTCAAGCACCTAATAAAATGTTGTTAAATTTAAAAGGCATTAGAGCGTCAAAGACAATCAATACAATATATAACAATACATCAAGTGTTGATAGTGTTGTAGTCGAGCCGACAGGAGAGGATTCAATAAAAATTCTTATACAGGCAAATAATGTAAGTAATGCTGAAGTTAATTTTGATACTTTAAAAACTCCTTTAAATGTTTTAAATAATTCGAAAAATCAAAGTAAAGAAAATAATGAGATTATATTAAATGAACCGGTAGAATCTTACCAGCCAATTTATCAGAGCAGTATGGACGAAATGAATAGCAGCGTTTCTTTATTAAGTACTTCAGAACCTATAATAAAATACGTTAAAAAAACTTTAAAAAGTGAAAAAGTAAGCTGGCTGATAACTTGTGTCCTTTTTTCTGTCCTTTTATTAAATGGTATAAAACTAATTAAAAGAAAAGACAGTGAAATAAAAATCGGTTTATCACAAAGCTTAAAAGAAAGAGAAATTGATTTATACAAAGATTTGAATACGGAGCTAAACGGGTTGAGAAATCCTGCACTGAGAGAAGCTCCTCCTGTCCAGACTCATTCTGGTCAAAACATCGCGGGTAATTATGGTTTAAGAACTTATCAGCAAGGAACAAGAAATCCTTATTTCACGCCAGAAATACAGCATGCCAAGCCACCGGCTGATAATTTAAGAAAAATTGCCCAACATATAAATTCAAATTTAAAACAGGCAGCTCCGGGTTTAGCTCAGAGTCCAGCCCAAAAAACAGCTCCGACTGATACAAAAACTAAAACAACAAATATTGACGGCATGAAATTTTTGGAATCTATGACAAAAATTTATGAGAAAAACGGCCGCACTGATTTGGCACAAGGATTAAAAACAAATATGAAAAAAGCCAAGGTAAATCCAAGGTAAACTTAGGAGAAGATACTCAACATATTACGAAGGGGCTTTAAGGCCCCTTTTTTTTATTACTTTATATTGTTAAATAGTATATTAGTATGTATTTCATCTATCTTGCTTGGTGTTTGAGTTTCTGGTTTATCTTCAAAATATGTAGTTTCAATTTTAGGGGTATTTTTTTCCAGTTCTTTTTTAGAAGCTTCTATTGTTTTAAAATTATTTTCTGCTTCTTTTTTTATTGTTCTTTGTTCTTCACGTTGTTTAATTAGATTATCTATTTCTTCCATTAAAGTTTTTCTTTCAGCTTTTTTATCTGCTATTTGGTTTTCTAGTTTTTGAGCCATTGCTTGCTCTTCAGGAGTGCCGTCTTTTAGTTCGCTTATTTGATTTTTTAAGTCTGAAATGCTTTCTTCTAAAGTATCTATTTTTTTAGTGTTATCATCTATATTTTTAGTTATATTGTCTATCTTAACGGTTGCTTCATCTATAGTTTCATTTAGATTTGATAATTCTGTTTGGTATGTTTCTAATTGATCTTCTGCTTTGTTTATTTTTTGCTTAAGAAGATTCATTGCATCTTGTTTTTCGTTTGCTTTTTTATAATTCTTTTTTGCGTTTTTTATATCGTCGATTAATGTTTTATTTACATCCGTAGATGTTGGTTCTTCAATTTTAGGAGCATTTGTGTTATTTTTACCTTCTTCTTTTTTATCAAAAAGATTATTTAGTACTGAGAAAAGACCAAAACCCGCAGCAGCAATCCCAAGAACACCGGCTACAACAGAAAAACCTGTTGTCCAAGCTTGAAGTTGATTAGAAGTTTTATTGCAATTATAGTTGTTAAAAACACTATTAGTGATAGGGTGGTTATTTCCTAATTTTCTTAAAATATTTCTTTTTTGGTTAAAATCTAAGCGGTGTCTTTGGGATGCTGTAATAATACTTGAGTATGACATAATTTTTTTTCCTTATATTTACTGCTTATATATTAATTAAGTAAAAAGTATATACAAAATTGCCTGAAAGCATGTCACAGCATGAGTTTTAATGGACTTAAAACCTTATGAATCAAGCGCTTGAGGAATGTAACAAATTGTTAAGAATTTCTTGTAGAGTAGGTACTTTACATTGATTAATATTAGAAGTATTAAATTTAATTGTTAACAAACGTATCAAAAATTTAATTTTTTTATATTTATGTTTTTTGTTTATTTTTTATATTTTTTGGGTAAAAAAAAGATTTTAAATTAATTTATTTTGTATTTTTTAACAAAAATTGCTTTTGTAAAGAGAAATTTTTTCAAAAATTAATTTTTTTTAGTTTTTGTAATTCGGACATTTATATAATCTTAATAATAAAAGACTTGACGTTTTTTATTAAACATATTCTAATTATAATTAGTTATAATTTAGTTAAGAGTCAGGAAGAGGAAAAATTATGAGTCAATTTAAACACATTCCATTAAGCAACAAGTCTTATACCGACGAAGACATTAAGAAAATTATTAAAGAGCAAGATATTAAATTTATACAATTGCAGTTTGTTGATATTAACGGTCAAGTAAAAAATATGGCTGTTCCACCGGAGCAAATTGATAAGATTTTGAATAATGAAATTATGCTTGACGGTTCATCTATTAAAGGATTTAGAAGTATTGAAACTTCTGATATGTATTTTTATCCTGATAAAAATTCTTTTCAAATTCTTCCTTGGACTAAGGGTAATGCAAAAAGTGCAAGACTTATTTGCGACATTTACAACCCTGATGGAACACCGTTTGAAGGTTGTCCGAGATGTAATTTAAAAAGAATTATGAGCGAAGCTCAAAAATTAGGTTTTTCAATGAATTTAGGACCGGAGGCAGAATTTTTCCTTTTTGAAAAAAAAGACGGTAAAGTTACAACTGAAACCCATGACAGAGCCGGTTATTACGATGTAGGACCGGATGATTTGGGCGAAAATGTTCGTGCTGACATTGTTATGGCACTTAAGGAAATGGGATTTGATATTGAAGCATCTCACCATGAAGTTGCTGACGGTCGGCATGAAATTGACTTTAAATACGGTGATATTTTAACAACAGCAGATAACGTTGCTACTTTTAAAATAGCAGTTAAGGCAATTGCTGCCCAGCATGGACTTCATGCAACATTTATGCCTAAACCCATTTTTGGAATAAACGGTTCCGGCATGCACTGCAATGTATCTTTGTTTAAAAACGGTAAAAACGCTTTCTTAGATGAAAAGAAAGAATTTCAGCTTTCAGATACAGCGCTTTATTCAATTGGCGGTTTGTTAAAGCACATAAAAAGCATTACAGCAATAACAAACCCTACCGTAAACAGTTATAAACGTCTTGTTCCAGGTTATGAAGCTCCTGTTTATCTGGCATGGTCGCTGGCTAACAGAAGCGCTCTTTTAAGAGTTCCTGCAAAACGAGGAAATGCAACAAGGGTTGAGCTTCGTTCTCCTGACCCAAGCTGTAACCCTTATTTAGCTTTTGCTGCAATTCTTGAAGCAGCATTGGATGGCATCAGAAACAAAATTGATCCGCCTGCGCCGGTTGAGAGCAATATTTACCATTTAACGTCTAAAGAGCGTAAAAAACAAAGAATAGATTCTTTGCCGGGAAGTTTAGCCGAATCGCTTGAACAGTTGGAAAAATCACTTGTTGGAAAAGCAGCTTTAGGTAATCATATTTTCAAAGAATTTATGAGTTCAAAAAGAAAAGAATGGGATTCTTTCAGAACTTATGTTTCCGGTTGGGAAATTGATAGATACTTAGAAAGATATTAAAAAAAATAAGAAAATTAGTGCCAAAAAAGTCAACAATTTTTGTTGACTTTTTTGGCGTAGTCATTAAAAATATTTTGTGAGTCATTATTGTCGGCAAGTATGCCCGACCTACCTTATTATATTGGCAAAGAAGTAAACGGAGTTAAGATGCTTGAATTTTTATGGAAACCCTCCTGTAGGCATGATAAAATTAATCCTGATATGACAGCGGGTTATTGCCCTGATTGTGGTGAATATATTGAAAATCGCTGGTACATTTCTCGTTGTGAGTGTTGTGGGATTAAGCAAAAAATATTAGTAAAAAACGGAAAAATTACTGTTTGTGCTAAATTTTGCAGAAATTGCGGGAGCAGTTTTTTTCTGGTAGAGGAGTTAGAAGAAATTGATATTGTTAATATAAATTACGCGGTTGCTTTAAAACAAAGAAGATGTTGTAAAAAGCGGAACTTTATCCAAGTTTGGTTTGAACAAAATACTTGTACTCCTATGAAATTACTTCCAAGCTATTAACTAAAAGAGAAAAAGACTTTAAACTTTCCCCTTTTTACTCTGCTGAACCTTCGCCTTCTTTCTTTTCAGGAGTTTTTATTTCTACACCCATACTTTTTAGTTGAGCTGCTGCTTTTGGAGCAAGAGCTGTATCAGAGAAATTTTCTAAAACTGCTTGGAAGCATTCAATCGCTTCATTTTTCATTTCTCGTGATTTAAAAAGAATTGCTATTTTATAGTATAAAGGGGCTAAAGTTACATCAGGGGAAACAAGCATTTGACTATCCAATTTTATTTTTATATCGATTAAATTTTGATTATCTTCAGGAGAAAAAAGCCCTCTCCCATACATTTTCTTTGTTAATGTATCAACAGTAGTTGACATGTTTGTCATTTCTTCTTCAGAAATTCCGCCTTTTTTAGATTTTCTGGCTTCAACCGAATCCATAGAAAATATAATCCCTACCACAGACAACATTAAAAATAAGACTAATAATTTTTTCATAATCCCTCTATCCCTTACATATATATACTACACAAATCCTTGATTTTTAACCTCAATTAAATGTATGATATTTCGGTGGTAAATAATATTATAAAATGACTTTATCTTATAATACCTTCAAAAGAAAAAAGGACTTTTATATGGAAAATATTAAAAATAAATTGTACCAAATGTTTATTTTGGGTTTGGAAAGCGAAACGTTAAAAGAAAATCCAAATCTTATAAAAGCTCTTAATGAAGGGCTTGGCGGAGTAATATTTTTTAAGCAGAATATTAAAAATACCGAACAGTTTAAAAAATTAATTAAAGATATAAAAAAAGAAGCTAAAATCCCGCCTTTTCTTTCAATAGACCAAGAAGGCGGAAGAGTGGAAAGAACAGAGAATATTTTTGGAGGTAAAAAATACTTAAGCTCAAAATTTGCTGCTGAAAGAGGCAATGATTTCTTAAAAAGTCAAACAGAACAAATTTCGCACGAGTTAAAAGATTTTGGTATAAATCTTAATTTTGCACCTGTTTTAGATGTTAATACTAATCCAAATAACCCTATAATAGGTGAAAGAGCATTTTCAAGCGATACTGATGAAGTTATCAAGTGCGGAAAAGTAGTTGTTGATACATATTTAAAAAATGATATAATCCCTTGTATAAAGCATTTCCCCGGTCATGGAGACACAAGTGTTGACAGCCATATTTCTTTACCTAGAATTGATTTATCTCTTGAAGAAATGGAGAAAATACATATTAGACCGTTTAGGGAAGTGGATTCACCTATGATTATGGTCGCGCATTTATATTGCAGTGCATTTGACAAAGAAGCAATACCATCTTCTTTAAGCAAAAATATTATAGGATATTTAAGGGAAAATTTGAATTATAAAGGGCTTGTTATTACGGATGATATGGTTATGGGCGGAGTAAGTGAGCAAAAAGAAATTAATACTTCACTCTTCACCCTTCACTCGTCACTTCCTTTACAAGCAATCAAAGCAGGTGTAAACATCCTTTTGTACAGAAATTCTTTTGATGAAACAATTGAAATTATAGAAAATCTTGTTAAATCGGCTGAAAATGACGGGCAATTGCGGAAAAATATTGAAGAATCATATGAAAAAATTTCCATGATAAAATATAAATATGTTTACAGGGATTATTGAAGAAATAGGAACAATTAAGAGTTTTTCGAAAAGTGATAAAAATGCTCTTATAGTTGTTAATTGCAAAAAAGTTCTTGAAAGTACAAAAATAGGTGACAGTATTTCGATTGATGGAGTATGCCAGACTGTTACAGAAATATCTTCAAATACTTTTTGCGCACAGATTTCGTCAGAAACTCTCGGAGTGACGACTTTTTCCGATTTTAAAAACGGAAGAAAAGTTAATCTTGAAAGAGCCTTAACTTTAGAGTCGAGGCTTGGAGGGCATATTGTTACAGGACATATTGACAGTATCGGTAAAGTTAAGAATATACAAAAACAAGCTGAATTTTATAATATAACTTTTGAAATTGATACAAATTTGGCGAAGTACATGGTTAAAAAGGGCTCTGTTGCCGTAAACGGTATCAGCTTAACAATTGCCGGGATTGGTTCAAATGAGTTTAATACGGTGCTTATTCCCCATACATTTGAAAATACAAACTTAAAGAACTTAAAATCAAGTGATTTTGTAAACATTGAAACAGATATTTTCGCTAAATATGTTGAAAAATTTTTATCAAGAGATAATAATAGTGTAATAAACGAGAATTTTTTAAAGGAAAACGGGTTTTTTTAAATGTATAAAGCAGATGCTGAAATAAATTTTTTCAATACGGTTGAAGAAGCAATAGAAGATTTCAAAGCAGGAAAACCTGTTTTAATAGCTGATGATGAAGGAAGAGAAAATGAGGGGGATTTAATCTGCTCTGCACAAATGATTACTCCGGAAGTTATAAATTTTATGGCAAGTGAATGCAGAGGACTTATTTGTCTTGCTATTAATAAAGAGACTGCGGATAAGCTTGAGTTAACTCAAATGGTCGAAAAAAATACTGAAAGTGCGCAAACAGCTTTTACACAAAGCATTGACGGAGCTGCTAAATTCGGAGTTACTACAGGAATATCAGCTTTTGACAGAGCAAAAACAATTCAAATTGCTATTGATAAAAATGTCAGACCAAATGATTTAAGACGCCCGGGACACGTTTTTCCTTGTGTTGCAAAATCAGGAGGAGTTCTTCAAAGAACAGGTCATACAGAAGCCAGTGTTGATTTGGCGAAGCTTGCAGGGCATTTTCCGGCGGGAGTTATGTGCGAAATAATGAATTCTGACGGTACAATGTCTCGCAGGGATGAATTAAAAGAGTTTTCGCTTAAGCATGATATCAAATTTATAACAGTGGCACAGCTCATAGCATATCGCCTAAAAACAGAACGGTTTGTAACAAGAGAAGCTCAAGCAGTTTTACCCACTCAATTCGGTGACTTTGAAGTTTATGGCTATTTAAATAATTTAGACAATCAAGAACACGCTGTTCTTGTTAAAAATGATGGTTCTGATAAAATTCCTCTGGTACGTGTTCACAGCGAATGCTTAACGGGTGATACTTTTTACAGTTTAAAATGTGATTGTAATTCTCAGCTTCATCGGGCAATGAAAATGATTGATGAATGGGGTAAAGGTGCTGTAATTTACATCAGAAGTCACGAGGGTCGGGGAATCGGCTTAATAAATAAAATAAAAGCTTATGCGCTTCAAGAAAAAGGGCAAGATACTATTGAAGCAAATATTTCACTCGGTTTTCAGCCTGATTTAAGAGATTATGGTGTTGGAGCTCAAATATTGCTGGATTTAGGGTATAATAGTTTTAATTTAATTACTAATAATCCCAAGAAAATTATCGGACTTGAAGGATACGGGTTAAAAATTAATGATATAGTTAATTTAGAACCTTATGTTAACAATCATAATAAAAAATATATGGAAACCAAAAAAGAAAAGATGAATCACATGTACAGCTGATGTAATTCTTGGCGGAGAAAGAGTCTCAGAAGTATGTTATTGTGAGAGTTTAAGATTTAATCATGAAGCAATCTAAATAATACGGAGAAATTAATGACCTCAAATACAATATACGAAGCACGGATACTTACTAAAGATTTCTATAAAATTTTTGCCGGAGTTTATAGCGATTTTAGAGTTGCAGCAATAAGTGATTATAAATTTGAATTGGAACCGTTAAGCCATTTGGACTTTATTAATTGTATTGAAAAAGGGTTAATTAAATGTATAATACTTCTGGAAAATCAAATTCCTACTGCTTTTTTAGCTTACACTACAGCTATTTCCGAAGCTATTGAATTAAATGTTATTCATTGTTTGGGAAATGAAGATTTAAGTACTAAACGAAAAGTTTTACTGGAAAAATTTTTGTTAGAAACAGAGCAGGAACGTAAAAAACAGATTGTTTGTTATCCTATGATAGGTTCACAAGGAACGTTTTTAACCGATATAGCAAGTTACGGTTTTAAATTTGTAAATCTTGTTGTTCTAAGATTTATGTTTGAAAATATTCATAGTGAAACCACTCTAAACAAAGCTATTTTAAAAGAAAAAGGTCTTAAATATGAAATAACGACCTGGAAAAAAGAATATTTTGAAAAAGCTGTTGAAATTGTACATTCTGCTTTTAAAAATACATCTGATGCGCTTTTTGACCCAAGGTTTAAATCATTGGAAGGAACCAGAGATATTATTTCAAAAATTATTGACAGTACGTATGGAGAATTTTTACCTGAAGCGGTAAGTGTTTTGCTTTTTGAAGAAGAAGTTTGCGGATTTTGCTTTGTAAACATTACAGATGGTAAGATTGCTAATGTTCCTATTTTTGCAATTACCCCGGAACATCAAGGCAAAGGTCTTTCAAAGTATTTATTGAGAAATTCACTGCAAACACTTTTAGAATGGGTAAAATCAGGTAAAAGACAATTTAGCGAAGTTAATACTACGACAGAAATAGACAATTATCCTGCGCTTAAGCTGTATCGTCATCTTGGTTTTAAGGAAGATTACAGTTATCCTCAGGTTTATCTTCCGATTAATTTTGGTAATTAGTTAAAAATTGTAAATTTGGTAAAAGAACATAGCAAATTTTTTATTTACCGTACTTTAATTAAATGTGTTAATATAAAAGGAATTAGAAGTGAAGTTACCAAAAATTAGTCTAAATATTTCTCAAAACCAAAAACCTGCTTTTAAAACAAGAGAAAGAGGAGTTTTAATATTCCCCACCAAAAAAATTAAAGAAATATTTGAAAGTAATTTAAAGAAAGAAGAAGTGCTTTTCCAAAAATCGTTTATTCAGGTTCTTAATAAATTAAAAGAATTGGGTCAGCAATTAAAAATCGAGGAAATAGCAAACGATTTTTATGTAAAAAATACAAAAAATGCTGAATTAATAGCGAAAAAAGGAAATAAAGAGTTTATTGGTTTTGTTGTTGAAGCAATCAAAAAGTTTATTGGTAAACTCCAAAGAATGCCCGAGCATTTTGAAGAAGTGAATACCAGTGAGTTTTTGTAACCTTAAAATTAATTTTTTTAATAAACAAAGGGGGTTTTTTACTTCATTGCGTAATTGGTAAAGTTGCGATATACTAATTAAAAATGATTTAAGGATTAAATATGAAAATTATTAAAAAAGATATTAAACCTTTATTTTCAAAAAATGAAATTCAATCAAAGATAGAAGAAATTGCCAGAGAAATAAATGACAGTATAAATGAAGAACTTTATCTGGTTTGTGTTTTAAAAGGTGCTGTAATTTTTGCAACTGATTTATTAAGAGTTCTTGATATGCCCGTTAAAATTGAATTTATCAGACTTTCAAGTTATGGTTCATCAACAGCTACATCAGGAAAAGTCAATGCTGTTGATATTTCTCTTCCGGATTTAAACGGTAAAAATGTTCTTATAGTTGAAGATATTGTTGATACAGGTCTTACGGCAAAATTTTTGCTTGACTTTATAGACAATAATTTCAAGACAAAAACCACAAAATTTTGTTCGCTTCTTGATAAGAAATGTTTTAGGAGAACTCAAATAGAGCCTGATTATGTCGGTTTCGAAATAGATGATAAATTTGTAATCGGATACGGTCTTGACTACGACGGATATTTTAGAAACTTACCTTATATCGGATATATTGAAGTTTAAAATTTAGAATCGAATTTTGGTCTTGGACCGTTTATTTTCTCATCTGTAGCATTTAACACTAAATTGGTATTGAAATTTGCGACACGAATTCTATTAAGTTCGTGTGTAATATCTCCGCTGAATACATTTTCATTTTCTTCCAAATAATTAAAAAGCGGTTCAAAAACTCCACCTGCTACATTCCCCGTTGTTTTTCCGATTTGCTGCAGAGTTTTTTCAGGAACTTTTATGTTCATCCCAAAAGTTTGTGTATTATTAAAAAAATTTGTAAAAGACAAATCTGCCATATATCCCTCAATTTTTGATCTATATAACTATTAATCGACCTTCCTTTACGAAAAGTTTAATGATTTAAGGGAAAAGTTCACAAAAAATTTTATATAATTTGGCAAGACTCTTGAATAATAGGCATTTTGACAATTTAAATTTACATTTACATTTTGTAATATTATATTATTTCAAAACAATGCTGGAGCAAGCATCTGTCTTTGAAAATTGCATTTCGTATAAATGTTTGTATTTCCCGTTTTCAATTTTCATTAATTCCTGATGAGTTCCAAGTTCAGCAAGTTCACCTTCGTTTATTACTGCTATTCTATCAGCATTTTGTATAGTTGAAAGCCTATGCGCAATAACAAAAACCGTTTTATTTTGCATTAAGTTGTCCAAAGCTTTTTGAACAATTGCTTCTGATTTGTTATCAAGTGCAGAAGTTGCTTCATCAAGTATTACAATAGGTGCATTTTTAAGGATTGCACGCGCAATTGCTACACGCTGTCTTTGACCGCCGGAAAGGGTTGTTCCTCTTTCACCTAAAAGTGTATCTAGCCCAAGGTCAAGTGTTGCGATGAACTCATCCAAATGTGCCATGGAAATAGCTCTTTTTAAATCATCCTCACTGGCATTTTTATTTCCCATCTTGATATTTTCTCTAATTGTTCCTGAAAATAAAAAATTATCCTGAAAAACAAAGGAAATATTATTTCTTAAAGACTCTAATTCTAATTTTTTTTGGTCAATTCCATCAATTTCGATTGAACCTGATTTTATATCATAAAATCGTGGTATTAAATTAACAACAGTACTTTTTCCGCCGCCTGAATTTCCTACTAATGCGATGGTTTCATTTTTAGATACACTTAAAGAAAAATTCTTTAAAACGGGGATATCTTTTATATACTCAAAATTAATGTTTTTAAACTCAATTTTATTATTGAATCCTTCCATTTTAATTGCATTTGGTTCTGATTTAATTTCAGGAATAAGGTCAAAAAGTTCGAAAACCCTGCTCATAGCAACAAAAGTTCCTTGTAATCCCGCAAGAGTTTGACCTAAGCCTTTAACAGGTTTATATAAAAGTAAAAGGGAAGTTATAAACGCAGCGAAACTTCCGCTTGTAAGTTCGCCTGAAATAATCAAGTGGTTTCCGTAAGCCATTACAAGTGCAATTCCACAAGAAGCAATGAGATACATAACAGGAGATAACCAGCCTATACGTTTTGTTAAAGACATTGCCAAATTAAACTGTTCATCAATTTGGTCTTCAAAAAGCTGGTTTCTGTCTTGTTTCAAGTTATAAGCTGTAATAATTTTATTTCCTGAAAATGTTTCATTGAAATTAGTTGTCATTCCTCCGCCTATAACCATTGAAGCATTTGAAACAGATTTAATTTTTTTTCTAATTAAAGCAACAGGAAGCATTGCAACCCCCAATACAGTAACCCCAATGATAGCTAGTTTCCAGGACGTATAAAGCAAAACGCCAACAAGACCTAGTATTCCAAAAATAGTAGATATAAATGTTTTTACATTGTCAACAATACTTCTGGAAGCTGCATCGGGATCTGATAAAAACCTTGTTAAAACAAGACCGGATGAATTTATATCATAAAATTTTGAATCAAGAGAGGTTAATTTTCTAAATAAATCTTCTTTTAAGGAATTTGAAATTTTCATTCCTGTCCAATCAGTCAAATATGTATTGGCATATTTTAATCCGCCTTGAATAACGGCGAAAAGTATGATTGCAGGTGGAATTATCGTTGCAAAGAATTTTTGGCTTGCAAAAGTATAGCCCCAAAAATCTAAAATAGTTTGCGGACTTCCATTTACAACATTATCAATATAAGGTTTTAGCGAAAAAGCTACAACACCATCCAGAAGACCTAAAGGTATTGCTATTAAAATTCCCAGAATTGCTCTGAACATAACCGATTTTAAATAGGGATAAATTCTGCTGAGTAAATATCCATATCTAAAAGCATCTTTCGATACCGTATTTTTTAATTTCATTGAATCTTGTGTTTCCATAATTCCTCAAGTTTACATATTACAAATAATATTTTCCCATAAAAAAACAGGAAATACTAACTATTAGAGAAATATTTATAAAGAATTAATTTTAAAATTTACTTTACCCGAAAATATTCTCTAATAACTTTTTCTATTTTTTGAGATGATTTACCGTCTCCGTAAGGATTTTGGACTTGCAAACGTGTTTGCAATTTATCTTTTGCCAAAACTTTTTCGCTTTCCTCTGTAATTTTGTTATAGTCAGCGCCGACAAGAATAGAAACACCTGCTTCAATACCTTCCTGACGTTCTGTTTCATAGCGCATTACAAGAGTGGGGCAGCCAAATGAAGGGGCTTCTTCCTGTATTCCTCCAGAATCGGTCAAAATAAGTTTCGCGTTTTTCATTAAATAAACCAGATAAGGATAATCTAGTGGCTTCAGCAGGCGGACATTTTTAAATGGACTCAGTTTTGCATGAACTTTATTTTTTACATTAGGATTCGGATGAACAGGTAAAACAAATGTATGATCGGAGTATTTTTTTGCTAAATCAGAGATTGCCTGCAAAATCTTGTCTATTCTTTCACCATGGTTTTCACGTCTGTGAACAGTTATTAAAACCAATTTACTGTCAAAAGTAATTTCTTTTTCTTTAAAAAAAGTTTCAGCTTTTAAAAGCATTTGTTCTGAAAGACAAAATAGGGCATCAATAACAGTATTGCCAAGAACATAGATTTTATCTTCTTCAATATTTTCTTTTAAAAGAGCTTTTTTATTAGTTTCTGTAGGAGCAAAATGGAGCTGTGCAACACGGCTTGTCATTTGGCGCATAACTTCTTCCGGAAACGGCTCAAAAATGTCATAAGAACGAAGTCCTGCTTCTACGTGAAATACGGGAACTTTATGGTAAAAGCTTACCAGAGAGCCTGTTAAAACAGTTATTGTATCACCTTGAACGATTGTTGCATCAATTTTATTTTCGTCGAATATTACATTTAGAGAAGTTAAAATTCTTGATTGAACTTCTGCAAGCGATTGATTTTCTCTCATGCAATCAAGATTTATATCTGCTTTTAATCCAAAATAAGAAAGAGTTTGGTTCGAAAGTTCTTTTTGTTGTTCGGTATTGCAGATAATTACTTTATAATCTTCAGGATGTTTTTTTAGTTCCAGAATAACGGGAGCTAATTTAATAACCTCCGGACGTGTTCCAAATACGAATAAAATATTCTTCTTTATCATAACTTTTATTATATAATAAATAATTTAATTAATATCAGGAGCCAAAAAGTTATTCTAAGGGTTAAATATTTATTTTATGCTAATATAAAAAAATGAGCAAAGTATTTAAATCAGGTTTTGTAGCAATAATAGGCCGCCCTAATGTAGGCAAATCTACTCTTTTAAATCAAATTTTAGGGCAAAAAATTGTTATTACAACTGATAAAGCCCAAACAACAAGAAAAAGAATTAAGGGAATTTTAACCACAGATAAAGGGCAAGTGGTTTTTATTGATACGCCCGGTGTGCATAAACCGCTTAATAAATTTGGAGAATTTTTGCTTGATGAAACAAAAATAGCTGTTCCTGATGCAGATTTAGTTTTATTTTTAGTTGATGCTTCTGAACCTGCAGGAAAAGGTGATAAGTGGATTATGGAAAATATTTTGAATAAAACAAAGATACCGATTTTGTTGGTGTTAAATAAAGTTGATAAGATTAAAAATCCTGTTAAAATTGATGAAAATCTTTTAACTTATAAAACTCTTTTTGAAAAAAATATTCTTGTTTTAAAGATTTCGGCAAAAACCGGAAGAAATAAGGATACGCTTATAGAAA
The DNA here is from genome assembly GCA_963839525.1 of uncultured bacterium. Taxonomy (GTDB): domain Bacteria; phylum Cyanobacteriota; class Vampirovibrionia; order Gastranaerophilales; family Gastranaerophilaceae; genus CAWIVJ01. The sequence continues at coordinate 44,865 of CAWIVJ010000023.1, forward strand.
ATATTATTAAAAATCTTCCTGCAGGTAGAAAATTATATCCTGATGATGTTATAACAGAAGAAACTATGCGCGAAGTCGCACAAGAGATTGTTCGTGAGAAAATCTTAATTAATACAAAAGAGGAAATACCTCACTCCGTAGCTGTTTTGGTTGAAAAATATGAAGAAAATGATTCAATTGACAGGATTTATGCTTCAATATACTGTGAAACTAAAAGCCAAAAGGTAATTTTAATAGGTAAAGGAGGTTCTTTGCTTAAGAAAATCGGAACCGAAGCACGCCTTGAACTTGAAGAAATATTAGAAAAAAAAGTTTACCTTGAATTAAATGTAAAAATTGAAAAAAATTGGCGGAAAAATAAAAAAGTACTTAAAATTTTAGGTTACAGCGAGTAGAATTGAATAAAAAATATAATTAGTATTTTTTAATCTCCTTTAAGCTATTTTTATATTCAATTTGCTAATTTATAAAACGGATAATTATCCTAAAGATTAATAAAACGAGTAATATATTTTAGACTGAATTTTTGTAGAATATTAGGGAGGTCTAAAATGCATTATAATTACTATCAAACTATTCCTTATGAATATGATGAATTTATTTCCGGATGGTTTAATTCAAGGAATCCTTCTTTGTCAAGCTTACAAGAAGTTATATTAATATACTTGCAGGAAATGGCTTATTATATTTTAAAATTGAGAGAGCTCGGCGCACAAAATGAGGTGATTAAAGATAACATAATAAATGCGATTTTGGCTATTATTGCAAATGTAGATTATAATCAAGAAGAGTTTCAAAAGCTTATGATGATTTTGGCTCAAGATTTGAGTCAGGCTAAGACTTTATATGCAAATCTTTGTTATAAAAATAATTTAGAAGCCAAATTTTTAAAAACAGAATTTAAACATCATAAAGAATTCGATATTGCTGATATTATAAAACGTGGCGAAAGATATTATGTGAAAAAAAATACAGAACTTACTTCTGAGCAAAAGAATTTATATGATATTATGATTCTTCTCATAAAAAGAATATGCATAAAAATAATTCAGCTTAAAAGTTACGATAAAGATTATGAAACGGCTTATATTACAATATTAACTTTGCTTAATACAATGAATACCGAGAAAATTAAAATCAGTGAAATAAGAAATGTTATAGAAGTTTGTAATTCAGAGTATTATAAATTGCTTAAAACTTTATATGCCATCCAAGAAGAAACTTACGGTGAAAGAGAAGTAGTTAATATTTCTTTTGCTCCGCGTACAGGGAAGGCAATACTTGTATCCGGCATAGATATGACTCAATTGGATGCTGTTTTAAAAGCAACCAGGGATAGAGAAGTTGATGTTTATACTCATGGAATGATATTACTTATGGCCCATACTCTTCCTAAATTTAAAGAATATCCTAATTTAGTAGGACATTTTGGGAGAAGTACCGAGAACAGCTTATTTGATTTTGCAGCATTTCCCGGAGCTATATTAATGACAAGATATTTATTCCAAAAGGTTGAATATCTTTACCGCGGAAGACTTTTTACCACCGATATGTTTGCTCCAAGCGGTGTTATCAAGATTAAAGACGATGACTTTGAACCATTAATCCAAGCGGCTTATCAGGCTAAAGGTTTTACCAAAAAAGAACAAGAAATCATTTTAAATGTTGGTTTTAGACAAAAGTTTATTGAGGATAAAGTTCAAGAGCTTATTGATAAAATGGAAAAAAATAAAATTAAGCATCTTTATTTTATAGGCATTTTGAATTATGACAGCGAATATAGAGAATATTTTGATAAATTTTTAAGATTAATGCCAAAGAATTGTTATGCAATATCTTTATCTCATGAAGAAAATGAAGAAAATGTTTTACACATCGATGCTTTGTATGATTATTTATTTATTTACAGAATTTTAGAAAAATTTAATGAAATAAAGCCTTTGAACAAATTAAAAATAACCGTTTTTATAACGAAATGTGATCAATATACAATTACAAATATTATAAATTTTATAGGTATGGGTATAAAAAGCATTTATCTTTGTAAATGTATTCCTACAATGATAAACCCCAGAATGTTTGAAACAATGAAAAAAACTTTTGGCATAAAAGAATTTTCTACTCCTGAAAAAGACCTTAAAAACACTTTATCAAAGAGGAAAGAAGGTAAAAAATGAGTAATAAAAATAACAAAAACAAAAATAATAAAAATCAAGTACTTACTTATGAGCCAAATAAATGTGAGGAATGCTTACCAAGAGGCAGCCATTCCATAAATCCAGTATTATCATCATTAAATGAAATAATAATTATCTACTTAAAAGAATTGTCTTTTTATATTTTAAAATTAAAAGATTTTGGAATCACCAATGATGCAATCAAAGAAGTTTTTATTTATGCATTAACTAATATTGTTACGGACGCAGAATATAATCAGGAACAGTTTGATGATATTATTTCCAAATTATATGATTATATTTTATACACCAAAAATCTATATGAAAAAAATTGTTTGGAAAGAAATTTAGAAATTAAATATGTAAAATCTTATTTTAAATATAGTAAAACTATAGATTTGACAAAGGCTATAAAAAAAGGGGAAAAATATTTTCTAAAGAGAAATTCTTTTCTTACTCCAAGACAAGAGAATTTATACGAAATTGTATTATTTTTAGGAAAAAGTTTAACTATTAAAATACTTGAACTTCAGTCATTGGGTAAAGATCATGATAATGCTTTTTACGCTATTTTATTGTTACTAAATATAATAAAACCTTCAAAAGTTTTTCCTGAAGAAGAAGTCAAACAAAAAATTTCAGAAATTATTAAAATTTACTATGATATAGTCAGAACGGTTTTTTACAGGCAAGTTGAACTTTTTGGAGAGATAAGACCTGCAGAAGTTTCTTTTTCTTCTGTTCCAGGAAAAGCTATTCTAGTTTCAGGCTCGGATTACAAAATTTTAGAATTTGTACTGGAAGCAGTAAAAAATAAAGATATTAACGTATATACTCATGGAACAGAAATGCTTATGGCGAGGTCTTTTCCAAAATTTCAGGATAACCCGAATTTAAAAGGGCATTTTGGATCAAATATTGAAAGTTGTTTATTAGATTTTGCTACATTTCCTGGTTCAATTTTAATATCAAAAAGATCTCTGCAAAAGATTGAATATTTATATCGCGGAAGATTATTTACATTAGATCCTATACCGCCTCAGGGGGTTATCAAAATAAAAAATCATGATTTTGAACCTCTTATAAAATCAGCCCTTGAAGCAAAGGGGTTTAAAAAAGCTACTAAAAAACCTTCAATTAAAGTCGGTTTTGATGAAAAAGAACTTAATAAAAAAATTGATTATGTTCTGAGTAAAATGTTTAAAAAAGAAATTAAACACCTTTATATTATAGGAATTATAAACTATCCCAATGCCCACAAACAATATTTTGAAAAATTTTTTGAGTTATTACCAAAAGATTGTTTTGCTTTTTCCATTGATTATAATAAAAACGAAAACAATATTTTTCATTTGGATTCTTTTTATGATTATACTGTTTTGTATAAAATTTTAAAACGAATAAAAGAAAAGACTTCTTTAGATAAAATAAAAATAAGTATATTTGTAACAAGATGCGATAAGCATATAATTTCAAACTTAATTAATTTAAAAGATTTTGGAATAAAAAACCTTTACATCTGTAAATGTCCTTCAAATTTAGTAAATCCTGCATTAATAGAAACTTTGAAAGAAACTTTTGAAATAAAAGAATTTTCTGATCCGCAAAAAGACATTCAGGAAACTTTAACTAAATAGGGATAATTATAAGAGTATTTATCATAACAGTCAAGAAAGAAAAAAATGGATTATATTTTTAATTATCAAGCATATTTAAAAGAGAACAAATATGAAGAATTTGTTTCAAGAGGGTCAAGTTCTCAAACCATGATTCTTGTATTTGAGGTTGAATTTTTAATTCAATACTCAAGAGGATTGTTTTTTTACCTTAGCAAATTAGAAGGCATGGGAATAAAAAATAAAACTGTTGAAGAAGATTTTATAAGAATATTCTCAACGTTAATTTTAAACATAGAGTATTCTCCGGCCCAATTGCTTTATATATCTTCAAAAATTTATGACTATATACAGCAAGCAAAAGAAATGTATGCTTTAATGTGTGAAAAAAATAATCTGGGAGTAGAATCTTTCAAAAAAAAATTAAATGATCCCAGAAAAATGAGTTTTTTAGACATGATAAATGAAGGTAAAAAATATATGCTTAAGAAATTTAAACATTTTAATCCTACCCAAATGAAATTTATGGAGTTATACATGCAGATATTGAAAAGCATTGTTATAAATTTTTTTGAATTAAAAACATTAAATATTCACGACGAAACGGCTTATAATTATTTTACTTATTTGTACAGTTTATCTAAACCTATTATAAAAGGAAAAGCTTTTCAGGATGTGCTTAAAAATATGGTCGAAATAAATGAAAAGCTTTCAGCAAAATTATACGAAGTAAAAAAAGAAAGATATGGAGAAATAACACCTACAGAAATCTCTATGTCAACAAGACCAGGTAAAGCAATTTTAGTTTCGGGCTCAAATCTGGGTGAGTTGGAAATGCTTTTGGAGGCTACAAAAGACAAAGGTATTGATATTTATACTCACGGAAAAATGCTTTCAGCTCATATATACCCTAAATTCAAAAAGTATACTCATTTTGTTGGACATTTTAGTGAAGAATTAGAATCTTATTTGGTTGATTTTGCAAATTTCCCTGGTTCAATTCTTTTAACAAGACATTCTTTCTTAAATGTTGAAAAATTCTATCAAGGCAGAATTTATACAACAGATGTTTTTTCTTCTCCAAATATTGACATAATTGAGGGTTACGATTTTGAACAATTAATCATGTCTGCTCTTCGCTCTGAAGGTTTTACAGAAGCAATAGAAAAACCTCCAATTAAGTTTGATTTTTCTGAAAAGGAATTTATCAATATGATTACAGAAGTTGCTCAAAAAATAATAAAAGGAGAAATTAAACATTTTTTTATATTAGAAATTCCGACTTATAAAATGCAAAAAGAATATTTTGAAGAAATTTTGAAACTGTTAGGTAATGATTGTTTTGTTATGTCTTTTTATCATTTTACTCAAAAAAATAAAGTATTTTATGTGGAGCCGGATTACTTTTTTCAAATCGTATATAAGGCTTTTGATATACTTACTCAAAAAATGAGCATGGAACAACTAAATCCTATAATTCTTCTGACAAGGTGTGAGATGCATTCTTTTTCTAACGTGACTTATATGAAAAAAATAGGAATAAAAAATATTTATTTGGCCGATTGCCTGGCTAATTTAGTTAACCCTGCTTTTACTGATTTTATGAGAAAAAAGTTTAATTTAAAAAATTACACAAATCCAAAAAATGATTTGGAAGACATCTTAAAAAAATCGTAACAACGGAAAGAATTAAAATTTAAAAAACTAAGGAAAAAACGGACTACACTTCCAATTATAATCAAACAAACATACAAAAAACTGGATACGGTGAACCGAATTTAATAGAAACATCTTTTTCAAATCCGTATTTGGCGTTTTTACAGAAAGTTGTAACTTTTGACATGAAAAACTACACAAATCCGAAAACTGATTTGAAAAAGATGTTAGCGGATAAGGAGTAAAAAATGGATTATGCCTCAAGTTTTTATCAAGTATATTTAAAAGAAAATAAATCTGATAAATTGGTAGGATTAGATTTCCAGAGCCCATATTTTGTATTTGAGTATGAAATTTTAATTAAATACATAAGAATATTGCTTTTCTACCTTGTAAGATTAAGAAAAATGGGTATAAGAAATCGTCAAATTGAAGACTTTTTTTTAAAAATATTTTTCAGTGGGCTTTTAAATATAGAGTATACTGAAAAACAATTTTTTGAATTTATAACAATTCTTTATGATTTTGTAATTCAAGCACAAAAATTATATATTTCGGTATGTGAAAAAAATAATTTAAACATAGAAACCGCCAAAACAAAACTTAAAGACCCCCGAACATTAAGTTTTTTAGATTTAATAAAAGAAGGGCAAAAAGAATTTAACAGAAAGTTTCAAAAGTTTGATATAAATCAAATTAAATTTTTTGAATTATACATGAATATTGTAAAAAGTATAGCTATACATTTTACCGAATTAAAAATTTTGGGAGTTTTTGACGAAGCATCTTTTAACTATATGACTGACTTCTATAGCATGCCGTCTAATTTTCAAAAAGCTTATCTTCAAAAGTCGATAAATGCTTTTGCTGAAATAGATCATCAACTTTTATTAAAAATATATGAAGTAAAAAAAGAAAAATACGGAGAAATAGAATCGGCAGAAATTTCTACATCTATAATCCCCGGTAAAGCAATTTTAGTTTCGGGGAGTAACCTGGCGGAGTTAGAAATGATTCTTGAAGCATCAAAATATAGAAATATTAATATTTACACTTATGGAAATATGATTTCTGCCCACACATATCCTAAATTTAAAACTTATCCTCACCTTGTAGGACATTTTAGCAAAGACACAGAGTCTTATTTAGCTGATTTTTCAGAATTTCCCGGTGCGATTCTTTTGACAAGCTTTTCTTTCATAAATGTTGAAAAATTTTATCAAGGCAGAATTTACACTACAGACACAATTGCTCCACAGAATGTTATTATAATAAAAGATTATGATTTTGAACCGTTAATTCAATCAGCTCTTCATTCTGATGGATTTATTCAAAGAATAGAAAAAGATTCTATTAAATTTAATATTTCTGAAGCTAAATTTTTTAACGAAGTTAATAACCTCGCACAAGAAATAGAAGAAGGAAGAATTAAACATATTTTTGCAATGGGTATACCTCAAAACACGATACAAAAAGAATATTTTGATAAATTTTTAAATCTGTTAGAAGATGATTGCTTTATTTTTTCATTTTCATATTTTAACAGGACAGATCTTTTTTTTCATTTAGAGTCTGACTATATTATGCCGTTTTTATACAAAGCCTTGGATATTCTCTTACAAAATAATAGTATAGAACAATTAAATCCGATTATTCTTTTTACAAGATGTGAAATCCATATATTTTCGAATTTATTTTATTTGAAACAAATCGGAGTAAAACAAATGTATCTAGCTGATTATCCGCCCAACTTGATTAATCCTGCATTTATAAATTTTATAAGAGAGACTTTTGATGTAAAAAACTACACAAATCCGAAAACTGATTTGAAAGACATGTTAGCGGATAAGGAGTAAAAAAAAAAAAATGGATTATACCTATAATTATCATCAAATATATTTAAAAAGAGTAAAATATAATGAGTTTATTTCAAGGGAATTGAGTTTTCAGAGTCATTATATTGTATTTGAATTCGAAACTTTAATTAAGTATACAGAAGAATTAGTTATTCCTATTATACTCTTAAAAGAACTTGGAATAACAAATGAAAAGATTAAAGAAGATTTTTTGAATGCATTTTTAATAGGTACAGGAAATATACAATATAATCCAGAACAATTTCTTAAAATTATAAGAGGACTTTATGATGCTACAATACAAGCCAGAGAACTTTATATATTAGTATGCAAGAGGAATAACCTGGAAATAAAACTTGATAAATTAACAGTTAAAAATCCTCATGAATTAAGTTTTGCAGACTTGATAAAAATAGGACAAAAAAATTTCGATAAAAAATATAAGAAACTTACTTTGGAACAAATGAGTTGGGGGGAATTATTTCTTAATATGATGAAAAGCGTTTGGATTAGTTTAGTTGAATTAAGACAATTAGGCTTTGATGATGAGGAGGCTTATGATACTTTACTTCCAATGTTTGGTTGGAGACAAAGATTTAAACAAAAAAATAAACCTCTTATGCGAAGAGTTTTACCAAAATTGATTGAAAGGCTTATTGAAACAGATCATAGGCTTTTAAGAAGGTTATATGAAGGGAGGAAAAAAAAATACGGTGAAATATCTTCTGTGGAAATCTGTACATCTATAAGGCCCGGAAAAGCAATTTTAATTGCAGGTCATAATTTAAAAGATTTGGAATTATTGTTAGAAGTTACAAAAGACAAAGGTATTGATGTTTATTCTTATGGTGATATGTTTTTAGCACATATTTACCCTAAATTTAAAACTTATCCTAATTTTGCAGGGCATTTTGTTGAAACATCAGAATCTTATCTTGTTGATTTTTCAAATTTTCCTGGTCCGGTTCTTTTAACAAGGCATCATTTATTAAATATTGAAAGTTTTTTTCAGGGCAGTCTTTATACGACGGATACTCTTGCTCCAAAAAATGTTAACGTAATCAAAGATGATAATTTTGAACCATTAATCCAATCTGCTTTTTCTTCAGAAGGTTTTAATATGATAGTAGAAAAAACTCCAATCAAGTTTAGTTTTTCTGAAGAAAGTTTTCTTGATAAAATTGTTGAAGTTGCACAAAGGATAGAAAAAGGCAAAATTAAACATTTATTTGTAATAGGAAAATCAATTAATTCGAAAGTTCAAAAAGAGTATTTTGATAAATTGTTAAATTTATTAGGCGATAACTGTTTTGTTCTTTCTTTTAATTCTACTAATAAAATAAAAAATATTTTTCATTTAGAAAGTGATTATCTATATCCTTTATTTTATAAAGCTCTGGAAATACTTACAAAAAAAACTAGTATTTCTAAATTAAATATTATTGCTTTAATTACACAATGTGAACTTCATACTGTTTCTAACATTATTTATATGAAAAAAATAGGAATAAAAAAAACTTATTTAACTGATTGTTTACCAAGTTTGTTTAATCCAAATCTTGTATCTTTTATAAGGAAAACCTATGAAACAAAAGTATATACAACCCCCGAATACGATTTAAAAGATATGTTAGAGAAATAGTTAAGTATTAAAAATTCTGTCTCCGGCATCACCCATGCCCGGAACTATATAACCATGTTCATTCAAATGGGAATCAACAGCAGCTGTAATTATTTCAACTTTTGGGAAAACTTGTTTTATATTTGAAATCCCTTCAGGTGCGGAAATTATTGAAAGAATTTTTATGTTTTCAATGGGAATTTTTTTACTTTCATAAAGCTTGACTGCTTCAATTAAAGAATTTCCTGTTGCAAGCATTGGGTCTGCAATAAAAACATATACTTTATTAGGATTATTTGTAATCATAGGGACTTTATTATAATACCAAACAGGTTTTAAGGTATTTTTATCCCTATACATTCCTATATGTCTTATACAAGCTTGAGGTAAAATATCAATGGCTTCGTCTGTAAAAATCAATCCTGCTCTCAGGATGGGTGAAATAATTATTTTTATTTCAGAATCAATAGTTTTAGTTTTAAAGGAAGTTAACGGAGTGTCAATATTTTTTTCTACAAGCGGAAGACAATAAGATGCTTCATACAAAAGAGCTTTTGTAATTTTTCTTGTTGCAATTCTAACATCTTGAGAATTTGTATTTTTATCTCTTATTATACATAAATTCTGCAAAATTATGGGATTACTAATGACTCTGGCTTTATTTTCACTCAACTTGCAAAGTGTTTTTTTTGTTTCGGTTTCCATTTCTTTTTTCCTTAACCTCTTCTAAACTATCATTAAATTTGTCAGCCCGTTTTTGCATTTTATCAATCCAATTGTTTGAAAAATCTAAAAAACTATTCGATGAGTTTGTCCGTTCAACTTTATTATAACCTTTTTGTTTAATTTCTCCTATTTTATTAATAAAACGGGATGTTATATAAGCAATTTCTATAATTTTATCATACATATCATTTAATAACCCTAAAGATTCGTGAATTCTTTTAGGTTTCTGTATAATAAGGAATTTTCCTGAAGAAAGACTTTCTTTTGTAGGAGGATAAATTTCTAAAGATTTTGATCCTCCTAAACCTGAAAATTCCACTGTAGCACTTGAACCTTTAGGAATTTTTACATTTGGCTCTGTAATTATAAATTTTACATAAACATCCTCTCCCACAATATCAATTTGATTGACATAGCCTACCTGAATGCCCATTAATTTCGCCGGAGAACCATTTATAAGCCCGTCTACATCAGGCAAAAATATTTGATAAGTATTGAAATTTTTTCTGTAATTATACTTAATGAAAATTATTCCGCTTGAGATTAAAGCAAGTATTAATACCCAGATAAAAAGTTCAACTATCCAAATAAAACGCTTTTTCATAAATTTTATTATACAACATTTAAAAAGGATTGTTAATTTTTTTATAAAAAACTTATTATTTGGGCAATTTTATTTGGATTTATATTTTCATAACTGTATGAAGGTGTTTACAAGGCTTTCCCATGGAAAAAATAAGTAATAATCTATTAAATACAAAATTTGGCAATAAAAGCGTTCTAGCTTTTAAAAGAAACCATAAAAGATACTGTTGATATTTCCAAAAAGAAGGAAAACAGCTTCTTCAAACCGCAAAAAACTAGAAAAAGAGATACTTTTGACAAAATTTTTGATGATTTTTTAGGTTTTGGAAAAAATTTAAAGAAGAATGGGAGCATACAAAACAGTATTGGAAAGAAAATAAGAACAATAATAAATCTTATACTAATGGCTATGGAGGTTTATTTGAACGAAAATCTTTAGATATATTTAAAAAGTACGGTGAAGATTTGGGAGATTTAGAAACTCTCGATGAACAAACGCTTAAAAAGCCTTTAAAAAGTTAGCACTAAAATATCATCCTGATAAAAATCCCGGCAAGGATGTAACAAGAATAATGCAAGAAATAAATGTTGCCAGAGAAACATTAATGAAAAGATTTGAGAAAAACTTATAAATTTATTTTTTGTTTATTATAATTCTTTTACAACACCATTGATATTTTTTCTTGGATGTTGTATAAATATGTTATAAATTAATATAGAAAGAAGGAAACATGGAACAAATAATTAAAATAGCGTGGGATTTAAACGAAAATACAGAAAACAGATATCAGCTGGTTTACGAGATAGCAGAACTTGCAAAAAAACTTGTTGATGAAACCCAAGCAAAAAAAACTCGTGAAGAATTTGGGTTTGAAGAAGTTTATGATGCTTCTTACAAAAAAGAAAACCCTGTTGAACACGCAATTATGGTAAAAGCATCAGAAGCTGACGATAATAGATTAGTAGGCTAAAAAGGAAAGAGGAAATAGAAAAAGCCTTTTTAAATCTGTGCTGTTTTTACCTCTTTACCCTTTAAAATAGGGGATTTTATGCAAGAGACTATCAATTTTCTTAATGAGAGAACAAATAATTTTAAACCTGAAACAGGTATAGTTTTAGGTTCCGGTTTAGGTGATTTTGCTAAAGATTTTGAAGCTGTATCTGTTGCTTATTCCGAAATTCCTCTATTTGAAACATCTAAGATTGAAGGACATGCCGGAAAACTTATTTTTGCTGAGATTCAAAATAAAAAAACTGTTATAATGCAGGGAAGATATCACTTTTATGAAGGTCATCCTATACAACGAATTGTTTACCCTATCAAAATCATGAAAAAGTTGGGAGTTGAAACCCTCATTTTAACAAATGCGGCCGGAGCTATTAACAAAAAGTTTGAACCTGCCGATTTAATGCTGATTACAGATCATATAAATTTTATGGGCACAAATCCTTTAATAGGCGAAAATGACGAAAGTTTAGGACCAAGATTTCCTGATATGAGCGAGATTTATAAAAAAGAATTAATAAAATTAGCTGAAAATTGTGCAAAAGAACTCGGTATTAAACTAAAAAAAGGAGTTTATGCCGCTTGTACAGGTCCCAGTTACGAAACCGCAGCGGAAATAAGAATGCTAAGAACTTTTGGTGCAGATGCGGTAGGAATGTCGACTGTTCCTGAAGCTATTATTGCAAATTATTGTGCAATGAATGTTTTAGGTATAAGCTGTATTTCAAATACCACTGCCGGAGTTAAAAAAACACCATTGTCTCATCAAGAAGTTATTGAAACAGCGCTTATTGCAAAAAATAAGTTCCAATCTCTTTTATTGAAAATTTTGGAAAAAATTTAATTTTCAGGAAGTGATTTTAGCAGTAGCTGTAACATTATAGTATTTTTATTTTAAAACTTGTTGTTCAAACCTTTTTGAGACTTCGGACCAATCCACATTGTCTAAAAAAGCTTTAATATAAGAGCTTTTATCTATCCCATAATCAATCATATATGAATGTTCCCATACATCTGCCACAAGAAGCGGTTTTATATTTATCGCAACGTAAAGATCATGGAATTCAATAATATGGTTTTCTATTTTATCCGTAATAGGATTGTAAGCTGTTATTACCCATCCGCTTCTGGTTGATTTCATTGATGCTTTTAAGTCGCTAATATAATTCTTAAAAGATCCAAAACTATAATTAATCGCCTTTATAAAACATTCTGAAAGCTGCGTTTTCTTTGATGTAAGATTTTCAAAATATAACTCATGTAAAAGCACTCCATTATTTGAAAAAGCTCTATCTACTTTTAAACTCCTAAAGTCTGAATGGGCAGCGTTAGCAGAAGTTTCATTAACTGTTTCCAATTTCTTATTTATTTCGTTTAATTTATTAACATATCTTGTATAAAGGACATAATGCTGTTTTAATTGATTTTCGCTTATTCCTGAAAGATTATTAAAAAGGCAACTGTAATCTTTAGACTTGACTTCTTTTGAATTCGCAATATTATTTGAAAAAGTAACAAAAGCTATAAGACATAAGAATAAAATTATATTTTTTTTCATTTTATTCCTCCTTTTTGTTAAGATTTTAACTTAAAATAATATTTTGCATATTGGAGTGTCGGGTGGCTTTTGGGTTTGTTTTTATATAAGTATACTTTTTTGTGATATATTTAAATTATGGGGTATTGGCACAATTGATAGCGCGCAACACGGACAGTGCTGAGGGAATCCCCTATGCATCGGTTTTAAGTTCACCTGCGAACGCAGGTGAACTTTTATAATAGAGAAAGCACCGTTAATTTAACAATTCGGGGATTGATTTCAAAGGGAGGCTTTTTGCTAAGCACTTTTCGCTATTTTTAGAACTAATTTTAATAAAAGTTTCTAAAGACAAATATGGAAGCAGAGAGATTATACAGAAATAGAAAAACAAAGCAGAATTCACTATATCACAGAATTAATCTTTTGTTAATAGTGTCTAGGTAAAAATAATAAACAGACTTTAAGATTTGGTTTTTATACTCCGCAAGCAGTAATTTCTTGTTTTCTAAACTGCATTTCGTAAAGTGTTTTATATTGACCGTTTTTAATTTTCATCAATTCATCATGAGTTCCAAGCTCTACAAGTTGGCCTTCATTTATTACAGCAATTCTATCCGCATTCTTAATTGTTGACAACCTATGTGCTATAACGAATACAGTTTTATCTTTAATTAAATTATCCAGAGCTTTTTGAACAACCGCTTCTGATTTATTATCAAGCGCAGATGTAGCCTCATCAAGGATAACAATAGGAGTATTCTTAACCATCGCCCTTGCAATCGCAACACGCTGCCTTTGCCCTCCTGATAAAGTCGCCCCTCTTTCCCCAAGCTTAGAATCTAAACCTTTAGGTAAATTTGCTATCATTTCTTGCAAATGAGCAGATTTAACGGCTTGCTCAATTTGCCAATCTGTCGCTTCCGGATTTCCCATCAAAATATTTTCTTTGATTGTACCTGAATACAAGAAGTTATCTTGAAAAACCATTGCTATATTTCTTCTTAGAGAATTTATCTTAAAATCTCTGATATCTATGCCGTCAAATTTTATTGCACCGGAATTAATATCATAAAATCTGGGCAAAAGATTTACTATGGTTGTTTTTCCTCCACCTGAATTTCCGACAAATGCAATTGTTTCGCCTTTTTTGACCTCAAAACTCACATTTTTTAAGACGGGACAGTCGGATACATATTCAAAACAAACATTTTCTAAAGTAATTTTTTCATTTAACCCTTCCATTTCAACAGCATCAGGTTTATCTTTTATTTTGGGCTTATAGTCAAATAATTCAAAAACACGACTCATTGAAACAAAAATATTCTGAATCCCGGTAAGAGTATTTCCCAGAGTTTTAACGGGTTTATAAAGCAATAATAATGAAGTTACAAAAGATGCAAAAGAGCCCGTAGTCATTTGACCTGATAAAATTAATTTTGTCCCATATCCTAAAACTATTGCAATCCCGACAGATGCAATCAAATACATGAAAGGCGACATCCATCCTACACGCTTTGTCAGAGACATTGTTAAATTAAATGCTTCCTGAATTTGGTCTATGAAATTACTCTTTTGTCTTTCCTGAAGACAATAGGCTGTCATAACCCTATTACCTGAATATGTTTCATTAAAATTAGTAGTTATATTTCCGCCAACAATAATTCCTTTATTTGAAACTTCTTTAATTTTTTTTCTTATCAGCAAAACCGGAATAAAAGCCACACAAAGAACTAACACTCCTATAATAGCTAATTTCCAAGAACTATACAACATAACAACAATTAAACTTAAAGCACCAAATGCACTTGTAACAATTGTTTTTATATTTTCAACAATTCTTCTTGAAGCTGTATCAGGATCTCCTAAATATCTTGTTAAAACTATTCCTGACGAATTTTGATCAAAAAAACTTGTGTCCATATAAACCAATTTAGAAAACAAGTCTATTTTAACTGAATTTGTTATTTTTTGACTTGTCCATTCTGTTAAATAACCATTTAAATACCTTAAAACTCCTTGCAAAGCTGCAAAAAGTATGACTAAAAAGGGAAGGATGAAAGCAAGTATAAGATTTTTCTTCCCTATAACTAAATCCATATAAGGCTTTAGTGAAAAGGCAACAACTCCGTCAAGCATTCCAACGGGTATTGCTATTAAAAACCCCAAAATAACCCTACCCCAAAAAGGTTTTATATATGGGAATATTCGCTCTAAAAGCCATTTATAATTAAACGATGTTTCCGCTTTTGTATATTTTAATTTCATATGTCCTTTTCTTGTTATAAATTTTATAAAATTATTTTTCTCAATGTGATAATTATAACAACTACATAATAAATAATCAATAATTTTATTTTTATAATATAATTAAAACGTAAGGAAATTAATAATGAACAATAAAATTGTTTTTATAGCTCATTCTTATCATAAAAAGACTCATTCTTATGATTTTATAGTGGATTATTTAAAAAATTTTTATGAGGTAGAGATTTTATTTGATGAAAGATGGGAAAATGGAGAAGAAATTAATTGGTCTGCATTTGACAATAATTACAAAGCTGTAATTATTTTTCAGATGTTTCCCGAGGAAAAAGACTTTAAAAAAATTATAAATGACAACATTGTATATTTGCCAATGTATGATCATGTAGAAAAATGGCATTTTAAAAAATGGTATGATTGTAAAGACATTAAAGTCATAAATTTTTCATATAATTTACACAAAAAATTAAAAAAATGGGGATTTAATTCAATTTATGTTCAATTTTTTGTAGAACCGCAAAAATTCTCCCCAGGCTCAGAAAATGAAGTTTTCTTTTGGCAAAGATTAACTAAAATAAACATAAATACGATTAAAAAAATATTTAAAAATTCAAACGTTAAAATCCACATCCATAAACCTGTTGATCCCGGACAAGAATTTATTAAACCTACAAAAAGTGAGGAAGAGCATTTTAAAATAACTTATTCAGATTGGTTTGAAACAAAAACAAAAATGCACGAACTTACAAAAGATAAGGAAATTTATGTTGCTTCAAGATTTACGGAGGGCATAGGTATGGGTTTTCTTGAAGCATTAGCACAAGGGAAATTGATTGTTGCAAATGACAAACCGACAATGAATGAATATATTAAACATGGAAAAACAGGTTATCTTTGTAATTTCAGATTTCCCAGACCCATTAAACTTTCAAACATAAAAGAGATTCAGAAAAATGCTTATAATTATGCAAAAGACGGATATAAAAAGTGGCTTATTGAACGTGTTAACATAATTAATTTTATAAATACCCCTGCGCAAAAAACAGAACTTAAATTATGGGTAAAAATATTTTTACCGTTTTTACTTTTTAATATAAGAGAAATTATTAAATTTAAGCTTGGTTCAAATTCTTCTTTAACTCTTTTTGGTCGAAAAATTTTTAATTAAAAAAATTTAGTAAATTAAATATATTATTGTAACAAAATAATATATTTAATTTATAATGGACAATTATTTATAATATACTTGAAGGGTAAGCAGTAATTTTAAATATTTTTCCCAAATTTTAAATAATATTCTAAGGATTATGTAAATGTCAAAAACAGCATTGATTACAGGAATTACAGGACAAGACGGATCTTATTTAGCAAAGTTTTTACTGGATAAAGATTATAGTATTGTCGGAACAACAAGAGATGATAGTTTTCAAAACCTTAAAAATTTAAAATATTTGCAAATTGATAATAAAGTTGTAATAAAGAAGTGTCATCTGTTAAATAAAGCGGATATTATTAATATTTTAGAAGAATTTCGTCCTGATGAAATTTATAATCTTGCCTCACAAAGCTCTGTCAGTTTATCTTTTATAGAGCCTTCATATACAATTGAATTTAATACTTTATCTATACTAAATCTTTTGAACGCGGTTAAGTTTTTTTCTCCTAATATAAGGTTGTATCAGGCATCTTCAAGTGAAATGTACGGAAACGTTGAAACATTACCTGTAAACGAAAAATCTTTAATACATCCTGTTAGTCCTTATGCTATCTCAAAAGCAGCAGCACATTCAACGGTTATAAATTATAGGGAAACTTACGGTTTATATGCATGCTGTGGAGTTTTATTTAACCATATTTCTGTATTAGCTAATTCTAATTTTTTTGTTAAAAAACTTATTGACTCTGCGATAAATATTAAGAGAGGGGCCCAAAAAGAATTAAGAGTAGGAAATTTGAATGTAAAAAGAGACTTTGGCTTCGCACCCGATTACGTTGAAGCAATATGGCAAATGATTCAGCAGGATAATCCCCAGGATTTTATTATTGCATCAGGAAAATCAATTCGCTTAAATGAAATTGTAAATTATGTTTTTGATAATTTGGAAATAGACAAAAATAAAATAATTATTGATAAAGCTTTATTTAGACCTAATGAAATTTTAGATATTTATGGAGACAATACAAAAGCAAAAAACGTTCTTGGTTGGGAATATAACAAATCCATTTTTGATATTTTAGATATTATTATAGAGGAAGAAATTAAGAATGAACAAAAAAATAAATGTGTTGTTTGATGCAACAGTTTTAGCAAACGGGGTTGGTAAATCAGCTGCAAGAAGCGGAGTATATTTCGTTGCTTATAATATATTACTTGAAATGTTAAAAAGAGAAGAACTTAATGTAAGCATATATTGTAATCTTGACAAAATACATCAGGTCATGAAATCTATAAACTCAGATGAAAACCTGGTTAATATTTCGATGTTTAAAAACACTAAACTGGGAAATATAATAGGTTATTGGGAAACTGTAAAATATGAAAATAAAGTAAATAAAGGTAATAAAATTGTCAGAGTTTTTATAAAAACAATATTAAATTTTTTCAAATTTATTTTTAACATCAAAAATAAATTGAACCTTAACCATGAATACGAAAAATTATTTGATGATATTGATGTGTTTCTCTCGTCATATGCCGCAATTTTACCGGAAATAAAGAAGATTAAGCATATAAAAAAATACACGATTTTATATGATATTATACCATTAATTTTTCCTGAATATTATCCGGATATTAAGGATAAAACATCATGGTTTTTAAAACTGATTAATTCAATAAATAAAGACGATTATTATTTTGCAATTTCGGAACATACAAAAAATGATTTTATAAAACAAGTCTCAAATATTGAACCGGAGCATATTATAACTATACCACTTTCAACAGGATTGAAGTACGAAAAAGTTCAGGATTCTTCTAAAATTGATAAAATAAAAGAAAAATATAATATCCCAAAAGATAAAAAATATTTATTCAGTTTATGTACTCTTGAACCCAGAAAAAATCTAATTTTTGCTGTTAAAAATTTTGGAGAATTTATAAAAAGAAATAATATTGATGATTTTGTTTTTGTACTTGGCGGAGGGCATTGGGAATTTTTTATACAAAAATTAGATAATGCAATATCCGATTTGAAAGATTTCAAAGAAAAAATCATTAAAATAGGTTATGTTGATGACGAAGATATGTCAACATTGTATAGTGGTGCTGAAATGTTTGTTTTTCCTTCAATTTACGAAGGTTTTGGCATGCCGATTTTAGAAGCGATGCAATGCGGTTGTCCTGTAATTACCTCAAGTGTAACATCGATGCCCGAAGTTATAGGTGATTGCGGCATCCAAATTAATCCCCAAAAAGATGAAGATTTAATTAAAGCTTTTGAAAAAATGTATTTTGACAAAAACTTTAGAGAAGAATGTTCTAAAAAGGGGCTTGAAAGAGCGAAACAATTTACCTGGGAAAAATGTGTTGATGTGTTAATTACGGAGATGTGTGAAAATGCCAAAACAATTAGTGACAATTGTTACAGTAACGTATAACTTGATTAAAAATGATAGAAAAGAGGCTTTTATCAGAGCTCTTGAATCTGTTCGCAATCAAACATATAAAAATATTGAACATATAGTGATTGATGGCGCATCTGATGATGGAACGGTTGAATTAATAAAAGAATATTCAGATAAAAGTTGGATAAAATATATATCTGAGCCTGATACAGGACTTTATGATGCTATGAACAAAGGGGCAATGTTAGCAAAAGGTAAATATATTTTGTTCTTAAATTCAGATGATTATTATTCAGGAGAAAAGGGTATTGAAAAATCTATTGAAGCAATAGAAAAAACAAATGCGGATTATTCTTATACCGATTGTAAAATAATTGATTTTGACGGAGAAAATGTTGCTAATTGGCACTGGCAGCAAAAGCCTGATTTTTCAAATATTTTTGTTCGTATGCCTTTTTGTCATCAAACGTTAATGGTTAAAACCAATATTTTCAGGGAACTTGGGATGTTTGATTTAACATATAAAAGCGCCGGAGATTATGAATTTGTACTTAGATTGGTTTTGAATAGCTACAAAGCCGTTTATATTCCATACGAATTTGTAACTTTTCAACTTGGCGGATACGCTGCTGAAAATGGAAAATTAGCGGTAGAAGAAATATTAGATTTTTATCAAAAACATTATGGTAATTTGTGTCCAATATCCAGAGAAGAATGTGAGTATATTGTTGCATCAAAGCATATTCCATGGAAATTACTAATTAAAACAATTCCGTATCTTGAAAAAACAGAAGCAATAAAACTAATATTCAAAAAGGATTATATTAAATATTTATTAAAAAACTTGAGGCGAAAAATATTTAGATTGCGGCTTAGTAAAACAGATCCTATGTTTGAACTTTTTGGGATAAAAATAATTTAGCTTGAGACAGGGAGTTTATACATTGAAGAATAATCCACTGGTAACGATAGTTACAGCAACATATAACTTGATTAAAAATGATAGAAAAGAGGCTTTTATCAGAGCTCTTGAATCTGTTCGCAATCAAACATATAAAAATATTGAACATATAGTGATTGATGGCGCATCTGATGATGGAACGGTTGAATTAATAAAAGAATATTCAGATAAAAGTTGGATAAAATATATATCTGAGCCTGATACAGGACTTTATGATGCTATGAACAAAGGGGCAATGTTAGCAAAAGGTGAATATATTTTGTTCTTAAATTCAGATGATTATTATTCAGGAGAAAAGGGTATTGAAAAATCTATTGAAGCAATAGAAAAAACAAATGCGGATTATTCTTATACCGATTGTAAAATTATGAATGCTGATGGTAGCAGGAATAAATCTCACCTTCACAACAAACCAGACTTTTCAAAAATTTTTACAGACATGCCCTTTTGTCATCAAACATTAATGGTTAAAACCAATATTTTCAGGGAACTTGGGATGTTTGATTTAACATATAAAAGCGCCGGAGATTATGAATTTGTACTTAGATTAGTATTTAATAAATTTAAACATGCTTATATTCCATATGAATTTGCGACTTTTAAAATGGGCGGGTATTCTCATCAAAATATTGAATTATCTATAAATGAAGTTTCAAGTTTTTATCAAAAACATTATAGTAATTTTTATAATTTATCTTTTGAAAGAGCGAGAAACATATATTTATTAAAAAGTTTACCTTCAAAGTTATTTATAAAATTACTTCCTTATATGGATGATAAGGAAAAAGTAAAATCTATTTTTTATAAAATTAAACAAAAAACAGGTAAAATATATTATAATGGTTTAAAACTAAATTTTTCTTTTATAAAAAAAATCCGCAGAAAAATTTTACGATTCAGGGTGAGTAAAAAATCCCCATCTCTTAAGATTTTTGGGGCAAATATAATAAAATCATAAGTTAACAAAAAATACAAATTTTTAAATCCAAAAATCTTGTCGAAATAAAAATAGAGGATATTTTTTAATATAATCAATAATTTTTTTAATCGTACTAATCTCCTTCACTTTAGCCGGAGGAGTTTCAATTTTAGAATAAAAACATTTAATTTTAGATAACTTATTATAACTGTTATTTAAAATTTCCTTTTTGTAGTCATCATAAGCTTTCTTTAAAGAAGACCGTTCGTTAAAAGTTACCCTTGTATAATAGGTTGAAAGCAGTTCAAAATCCAGAGGATTACAATTGCTAAAATGATAAAAAATAAGAGGATATTTATCGTTTATAACATAATTTTTATTTTTTATGGTTAAATTTCTTTCATGTAAATTCCAAGGGGCTACATTTAACCCCCAATTTTTAGAAATTTTTACACCTTTGAAAAATATAGGAGCGAAATTCATAGGAAGTTGATCCACAAAAATTCCTTCATAAGATCTGCTATAGCAATTTACTTCTAATCTTCTCATCCACCAGTCAAGCATTTCTAAAGAATTTTTATCTTTTTTTAAAGCCAAAAATCCTAAATTATAAATACCATGTTGCGTAAATGTGTTCTCATTAGGAGTTTTATCATCAAATTCTATAGGAGTATATATATGAGGGGTTAAAAGAATTGATGCATCATTTAATTCTTCTTCAATTGAATTTAGTTTATCATATACATAGGTATCAGGATCAAAATACATTGCATATTCAATATCTTTGTAATTGTTAAATAGATAGCTGAAAACAAAAGGTTTAATTGATGTGTTCAATTCAATTATATTATATTGTTCACTCATCTGTTTGAACTTATTGATTCCTATATTGTGAGCTTCAATTATCGTGTGAGGTTCAATAACTGAATAATCAATTTCTGAATTTTTTTTGTCGCATAAAAAGATTATAAAATCATAATCCGGGTTATGTTTTATTACACTATCACCTAAGGCTTTTGCTTGCGCTAAGTAATTATTTGAACAGATTGTAAAAATTGTTTTAGTCATTTAATTTTCCCTTTAAATGTATAAAAGTATTATTCACCTAGCCTATATCCAAATATATTTAATTGCAAGTCAAATAAATTAATTCTTTTGTTAGTATAAGGTTTTGGTTGATTATTCCATGCTTCTTTTATGTAATATTTAAATCCTGCCTTTTTTAATATTTTCAAAATTTCATCAAGTTTTTGTTCTCTACTTTCTTCGCTATGATATTCAATAAAAATATTTTTAACATTGTTAAGCTTATCATCACAATCTTTAATTACTTCATATTCTGCACCTTCAATGTCAACTTTAAGAAAATCAACTTCTTCATGTAAGAGGTCTTTAAGCTTTACCGTTGGAAGTTCAAAGTAGTTATCTCCATCTCCATGTTCTTGTATTCTTCCTCCAACTCCACCTGAAGCTAAAAATTTAATTGAGCCGTTTTCATTCCAAACGGCTTTGTTTATTAATTCTACATCATTATACCCAAAAGTATTAACATTATCCTCCAAAAGCTTAAAAATTTCTTTATCTGGTTCAAATGCAGTAATTTTTGCATTAGGAAATAACTTCTTAAAGTAAATTATGCTTAAACCTGTGTTAGCCCCACAATCAATAATTCTTGGAATTTCATTTTGAGAATTAAATTTATATGTTTCTTCAATAAATAATTCTTCAAGTCCATGTAAATACCAAAAAGCACTGTTAATTTTAATTTTGTTTCCAAAGAGTTTGGTTGTTGCTTCTCCATATCCTGCTTTTAAAAGTTTTATAAAAATCTTTATTTAATAACAGTCGACTATATTCTGCAAGCCCTTTAAAATATTCATCTTTAAATCTTTTAATTTGAAAAGAAATATTTTTGTTTTTACAAAGATATTCGTAGAAATTTGTATTTAAAGACCTAGGACCAACAAAAATAATAGGATATTTTCCTAAAACTTTCATGCATTGAATTAGTGAGGTCTGCTCACTTTTACTTATTTTTTCTTTATATATTGGTATAATTATTACAACTTTTTTCATTTTGCTAAATACTCTTTATATAGTGTTAATTTTTTCTTTTCGGAAAGTTTCATCGAAAATATCTTTTTGGGTGGCTTTGAATTATAATTTTCAAACTTTTGTCTTTGATTTTCTTCAATTTTTAAAACTTCTTTGTCATAAGTATTGGCTTGGTAATACTTTGTCTCGGAACCTAATACGTATTTTTGCAGGTTCATCTCCATTTGCCAATACTTTTCTGCTTCCGTTTCAGAAACATTTATCCATTCAAAAATTTCTTTTTTAGAAATAAAACCTTTAAGCAAAGTTTCCTGTTTATAAAGAAAATTTAAAATGGTTCTTGTTATTATATAATTAACAGGTAATGAATCTTTAAATGTCCATTCATAATCAAATATAAAATGTTTTCCATTATTACCAATTACTATGTTATCGAAAATTAAATCTATACCATATATATTTGAGCACTCAACATTTTTAATTTCAATTTCACCAAAAATTTTTGCAGTTTCTTCATTTGGTTTAAAGTCTTTCCTTATAATAGGAGATAAATTTCTAATAAATTCCACATATTCTAAGAATATTTTTTTAAATTCATTTTTATTCCTTTTTATTAATTGCATAACTATTTTTTGATATAAATTTACACCCTCAGCATAATCAAATACTATGCATTCACCTTGAATTCTAGAGTCTACAACTTCTATATTTTGTAGATCACTAAAATTCTCTTTTAAAAGGATATAATTTGAATAAATATCATTAATATGTTTTTTCGCTTTTTTTGTAAGTGGCGTTTTTATTACATATTTTTTACTATTTTCTTCAATGATTGAAGTTTCGAGTTGAAATTTTAAATCATTTTGCCTATTGTAATTTGCAAATATTTTTTGATTATCTTCATTGTTTCCGCATATAACAATAAAAGAATTTGCAAAGAAGTCAAATTGTTTATTGAGAATTAAATTATTAAGTGCTAAACTTTCATTAAATAATTGATATCTTTCCTGATCATAATTTGGTGCATTATTATAAAGCATTCCTATTTTTGGCAAATATTTATCTGAAAATATGGTTTTAGGAATTTTATAATCTGGCATTGGATAATAGAAATTAGTTTTTGTAAAACCTGTTGATTTTATAAGTTCATCCAACTCAAATTTTCCAAAAGTTTCCATTCCTTGTTTTTTAGGATAATTTTCTATACTGTCAAATAAAATTCCGCTGTGATCTTCTCTTGCTCCAGCCCAATATTTAATTCCAAATTTATTTTCAATCGCAATAATTAATTTTCCATTTGGTTTTAATAAACTTTTTGCTTTTAGAAGAAAATCTCTATAGGGATTTTCTCCATCTGTAAACCTTCCAGCATATTCAAGAACCCCTATCAGAGTTATATAATCAAATTTTTTATCAAATGTAATAGCATTAAGGTTACCCACAATTATTTCAAGATTATCAAAATCTTTTGTTCGATTTGCAATTATTTCAGCTCTTTTTTTAGATAATTCAACTGCTGTAACACTTTTGACTTTCTCACAAAACATTCCTGTCAGAGCACCACAACCTGCTCCAATTTCAAGCAAATCACTATCTCTGTTAAATTCATACCACTCTAAAAGATTTCGTCTTAGCGGGGTGAGGTGGTATAAAACAGCCCATCGATTATCGTTTGCCAAGGTAGCAGTAAAATCATCATTTTTCGATGTAATTTCTAAAATCTCATTTTCTATATCTCCATCAGAATAAGAGTTATTTCCATTATAATATGTTAAATTTAATTTTTGAGTTTGAACTGTCATTTATTTACTCTCCAATTGCTTAGTTAAGTATTATTTTAGCATGAATATAGGTTCTTTTTAATATTATTCTTGTGATAATATTTTTTTCCAAAATTTCTTCCTAAGGAAGAAAAGCGGGTATTTTTTTACATATAGCAATGCTTCAAAAAATTTTAAATTTTTCATTAAATATTTCAAGTATGCAAAATAAAGAATTTGCGCCATCCTAAAACGACCAATATCTGTATCAAGCCCTAAACCTGTTTCTACAATTTTTTTTTGTTCAGGAGAAATTTCAGTTCTTGAACAATTACAAAATAATTGATGGAATTGACGGTGAAGAGGGTATCTTTTATCTATATCCCATTCTCCAAGTTCATGATACGGAAGTGAGACATTTAAATATTTTGGCTTTATTCCATAAATAGTAAAGGGAATTCCCATTTCTACTGAATAGTAAACATATGACCCGGCAAGATTAGACATTGTATATCTAAAGTTTTTTAATATATCATAAAATCTTTCAGCAAATCTTACATCAAATGCATTACCAGCGGTATAAACGGGGATATCATTATCTAAAAATATTTTTTGTTGGTCTTTATGTATATCATGCATATGAAGACAAACACAAACCGGTTTAAATTCTTCCGGCAACTCTTTTAGCTGTCTTATGTATTCATTTATATCTGAAATATTATCAAAGCCGGGAAGACTATGTGCCGGAAAAACCAAGGTTCCTTTTGCATTAGGTGATTGCTTTATCTTATTTTTTCTTCGATAATGCACAAATGGTGAATATAATTGAAAACAAGGCTTTTTAGAGAATTTTTTATATAATTCAATAGTTTTTTTTGAATTTGGTAAATGACAATATGCATCATTATTAATTTCATGCTCCATAACTTTAATATCTTTAGGATGCCCGGGGCCATGTCCGGTATAAACATTAAGTGGTAACCATTTGGGGTAAAACCCGTAATCTCTTAAATGTCTACCTATAGAGTAAACTTCTGCCGTCCAATATAACCACTTAGCTGGTCCTCTATCCACCTTCTCTTCACTACAAAGATCAATTAATTCATCATTACTATGCCCACAATAATTAAAATCTCCCATCAAAATTCTCCCTTCTTTAATTTAAATAAATGCACGTCTGGTATCTGGCTGTAAACATTTTTTATAGTATTTAAATAATAAATAATTTTATCACAAATAAACAAAGTTTATATAAATCTATTTAGCACCTTTATAATTTTATTTTACTATTAAAGAAATCTTTATAGAATAATCCAGATTATGTCTTAAAACACTATCCCTGAGGTTTTAGCTTGTGCCAAATAATTATTTGAACATATCGTGAAAATGATTTTAATAATTTAAAATTCTTATAAATTCATAATTTCTAAAAATTCTTTTTCTTTATCCTGTGATTTAGGTCTGATAATTCCTAATTTTTCATCCATATCATTTTCTATACAGCTGTAAGGCATATCCATAAATTCATTAATAATTTTGTCGTAATTGCATTTTAAAATTTTATTTTTAGGGTCTAAATTTTTTATTACGCAAGTTCCTATTCCACCTGTAAGAAAATTAAAAATTTTAAGATCAGGTCTGTATTTTCTTAAAATCATTACAGCCTTATAAACATCCCCTGTCCAAGCACCTTCAACAAGAGTTCGTTGAGAAGAATGTTCATTTAATGGTATTGTATAATGCAGGATAACAATTGAATTTTTTTTACAATGTTTTTCAACATTAATAAAATCCCTAATTACATAATCAAATAAATGCATTCCGTCAATAAAGGCCATTTCTATCTTTCCCTTGAGAATCCATTCAATATTTTTTTTCTTAAAAAAATCATCACTCGTCATAAAAAACATTTTGATATTTTTAGGAAGGTTAAATTCTAAAGCATTTAAGGGGTCTACACCTATAACTCTTTTAATGGATTTGGCCATCGTAATTGAATAACCGGCCTGTACACCTATTTCTAAGTAATTCTTAGGTTTTATTGTTTTAAGCAATTTTTGTATTATTGCCATATGGCTGAAATTTTCATTTAAAGCATATGCTTTATCGATTATATCTTTTTTATTTGAATTATTTGTATTTTGATTTTTATTTAAAAGTTTAAACATTTCTCAACCTCCTATTTAAATAATTTTATCACAAATAAATAAACCCATGGCCTACCTTTATAATTTGTTTTACGATTAAGGAATATAAGGTATCACTTCAATTCTGCTTTTATCCATAAACATCTTCATAAAATAATCAGGATTTGCTTGCCTTGTACCGATAAATAAATTAGCTTTAAGGCAAATTTCGACGTTTGCAAATAAATTTAAAAGTTTCGGTTTTTTTTCATCCCAACATAAGACCTGAAATTGTTCATTAAAATAACCTCTTTCATCTTCTTTACACAAAGTATAAAAGTGATAATCCGGATATACGTTTTTAAATTTTTCAATTTGCCTGTAGTCATCAGCAAAAACAAATACATCTTTCAAAGTACTCATTTCTTTTATTTTTTCCATAAAAATATCTTCACTAATTAATTTGGCTCCTGCTACAGTAGCAACTTCCACAATTTTATCACCTGCACGAATATGTATTGCTACATATTCTTTGGGTAAATTTAATGAATCTATAATGTTTTTTATGTCTTTTTTTGTTGGCTCATTAAATCTCCAAATCATTCTTGCTAATTTTTTTCCTGCTTCAAAACAATCGCCTTCTATACCAAGATTTTCTATTCTAAAGGTTCTTGAATAAAGATTCTCATTGAATTTAGGCCAAATTTCATGAGTTAAATATGATATTCTATGTATTATTTTAAAATATTTTTCCCATAATTTGAATTTGCTAAATTCGGATTGTCTGTTTTTATAAATAATTTCAATATCATTAATTGATCGATGATTAAATTTCCTTTTTATTGTAGGAGAAAATTCTTTACAGAAAGGTTCAAAAAATTCTTGCCAGCCTTTTTTGTCTGAAAAATTAGAATCTTTTGTATAAGGTATAAACTTAATTTCATTTTCCAAACAATAAAGCATAGCAAAAATCATGTTATTTATTTCTGAAAAAAATCCTGCAGAGTGCCCGACAGCGAATACACATTTTTTTCTAAACCTGTTATTTAGTTTATTATAAGATTTTACAAAATCATTTAATGCTTTTTCGTCTAAATCTAAATCTTCAAAATCATTTACGCATGAAATTGTGCTGTTACTCATTTGACAGTCTCCTTTATTTTTAATAAATTGCCTGTTTCAATGTCTATTACTTCGCATTCTTCGATTAATTTTCTTCCTTCATCGTGAGAGAGGTAAGTCAAATTACCGCTTTCATCTCTGGATTCTTTAAATTTACTTTTCACATAAGCTTCCTGGGGTGAGATTTGATTTTCTATCGATTGATAGTCTTGTCTTACGAAGAATAGATTGTTACCAAATTTGTTTGACCCCATAAGCGAATAACCCTTTTTATTTGCTAATTCTGTTAGTGCTGAAATTGACGCTCCATAATAAAGATTTGAATAGTGTTTTTCTGTTCTTACAAAATTTTCATCATAAGGGACTGAAATTTTTGCGGTAGAACCAAACAAGCTGTTATATTCAACTATTAATATCTGCGGATTCACACAATAAATTGCTTCAAGCACCCAGTAATCATTACCGTCAATATCAACAGATAAAATTCCTATCTCGTCTTCAATACCGGCGTTTGTAATTATTTCGTTTATGTTGTCTTTGGTGATAAAACTTGAAATCGCGGTTAAATCGTATTTCCAACCTAGGTCTGATTTTTTAACACCTTCCATGTAATCAGGGTTGCCGTCGATAATTAAACCCGACCAGTTTTCATTTTGAAGTAAAAATCTTGTGTTTGCTTCTGTATAACTTTCAACGCCAAATTCGACAAAAATCTTGTTTTTAATAGGTATTTTGTTAATCAAATACTGAATAATTCCGTCTTCGCCTGTTTGAGAAGTTACTTTAAATTCATAATCCTGGATATTATTACTAGTTTTAGACTTGTTTAATTCAGCCATAATTTTCCCTTGCAAAATCATCATCGGTTCAATGTTTGTTGTTGAATTATTTATTATTGTTTTCTTAAACAAGCTCATTTTAATACCTCGTTAGTCAGTACTTCATTTTTTATATAATTCTTTTCAAGTTCTAATAAAATTGATTTCATTTCTTCTTTTGTTTTAACTTCAGAAATTCCCCAGTATTTATCTACAACTTTAAATTGTTCATCTGTTATTATATCAGAAAACTTAGAAAAAGCTTTTTTTATATCAATTTTTGACTTAAAATTGCTGTCATTACTTAATATTTCGCTTGAATTTTCTAAATGATTTATAAATTTAAATTGACTTTCTATTAAATAATGCGGTTTATTTAAATAAACACAGTACCCTATGTGAGTTCCAATATTGTTAGACATGGTAAAGTCAGAAAGTTCAATGATACTACGCAATCTTGGAAGAAAATTAGGTTCATAAATATGTCCTGCACAAACTATTTCAAACCCGGTTTTTTGATAAGGTTTGTAAGTACCTCTTAAAATATCTTTCCAATACATACATATTCTAACAGTATCAAAATTTTTACTTATCTCTTGTATTTTAGAAATAAAATCATTGATATTGTATTCAGTGTAAACCCAGTGAGTCGAATGTGATGGAAAAACAAGTAAGTTATTGCCTAAACGCTTTTTTTCTTTTTGCATAGCTTTATTTGATAAAACATTTTTTGCATAAGCTATATAAGGACCAATTACAATAATATTTTTATTGCAGACCTTTTTTAAAATTTCTCTACGATAATTAGCACATACAATAATTGAACTAAATGGGGAATTAACATCCTGATCCCAAAAACCTTCGCCCATATAAGGTCCATGTTCAATAGCAGCCCTTATATAATCATTTTCATCAATTCCTGCGTATTTTTTTAAATTTAATGCATTAAAATAAAAATCATTATGCGGATATTTTTCAGGAGTAATTAAATTTGGTATATCTTTTGCCAATGCTTTAAGATTATTTAGTCGATATTTTGCTCTTATTTGCATTTCATATTTAAAAGGGTTGAAATTATAGGTTTTTAGACCTTTATCAATCCATTTTTGTAAAGAAAGAATAAGCTTGGGTGGAATTGGGGACAAAATGTTATTTAATGTTTTAAAAAAATAATATTTAATTTGCATTTTCCTTTAGTATCCCATATTTTATTTCCGCGATTTTCCAATCTTCTATTGTATCAATATCTTGAACTTCTAACTCTGAAGTTATTATTGGTAAAGCATTCTCTGAAAATAAAATAGGCTTTTCTATAAACTTGTCTACCTTGAACCAATAATACTGACCTATATCATGATAAGCAGGCATTAAATCTTGTGAACGAACATTTAAATTCTCAGGTAAAATCATAGAAAGTTTGTTATCTTCAATTTTTAAAGCTCTTTGAATAGGATATGAAAATTTTACCACAGGTATAGCGGAATTTGCTTTTTTATTAAGTATTATTTCAAAACCCTCTTTTATTTTGGAAGGGGTTATAAAAGGAGCACAAGGATAAATACAACAAGCATAATCAAAGTCTCTTCCAATATTCTTATATTTATTTATTACATCTGCTAAAACAGCTGTTGTTGTTGCTGTATCATTAGCAAGCTCTTCACTTCTGTAAAAAGGAACATTTGCTCCATATTTTTTAGCTATTTTAGCAATTTCAGCATCATCGGTCGAAACCATGACTTCATCAAACACGCCACTTCTTAATGCTGCTTCAATTGAATATGCTATTATAGGTTTACCTAAAAAATCTTTAATATTTTTTCTTGGAATTCTCTTGCTCCCGCCACGTGCAGGTATTATTACGATGTTTTTCAATAGAAATACTCCCTTTTTAAAGCTGTGCCAAAAGCCAAGTCCTGACTTACGGTTTTGCCCAAAATTTCTTCGTAATATCTTGGATGTAAACCATATCCCGGACGAATTGAACGTATATTTTCAGCAGTAAACTTTTCACCTTTTTTAATATCTTTGACTACATACAAAGAACGTCTAAAATTAACATTAATTTTTTCAGCTTCACTTAATTCATAACTTACTTTACCCAAAGCTTTGTAAGCATTATTGCATTCTTCTACAAGTTGCTTCATCTCTTGAGGTTCCATTGAAAAAGCACTGTCTACACCGCCTTCGGCACGGGATAAAGTAAAATGTTTCTCTATAACTTCTGCGCCTAACGCAACACTTGCAACCGCTGCACCGATTCCCAAAGTATGATCAGAAAGTCCTATCTTACAATCCGGAAAATGTTTTTTTAGGTCGGGTATAGTTAAAAGATTTGATTCCTCAATTTTTGCAGGATAATTTGATGTACACTTTAAAAGTGTTAAATCACTACAACCACCGTTTTTCAGTACGCTTACCGCTTCTTTAATTTCCTCAAGTCCTATCATTCCCAAAGACATAATAACGGGTTTTTTAGTTTGCGCAACTTTTTTTAGCAACGGAGAATCACCATTTTCAAAACTTGCTATTTTATAAATCGGACAGTCTAAACTTTCTAGAAAATCAACTGCATTTAAATCAAATGGAGTAGAAAAACCTTTTATACCAAGCTCTTTACATTTATCAAAAATAAATTTATGCCATTCATACGGCGTAGAAGCTTTTTGATACAGGTCATAAAGTTTTTCTCCGCTCCAAAGAGAATTTTTATCCTTAATTATAAACCCGGGTTCATCACAATCTATTGTTATTGTATCTGCAGTATAAGTCTGAAGTTTTAGTGCATCAACACCACAACTTGCTGCAACTTCAACAATTTTTAAAGCCTTTTCAAGTGATTTATTATGATTACCGGACATTTCGGCTATTATAAACGGTTTATTCTGCATTATATTGAAACCTCATTTTATTTTTATTTTTATTTTTTAAAACGTACCCTGCCTTTTCAAAAATTTTTTGAGAAATTTTATTTTCATTTTTAATATAAGCATTAATTTTTTTTACATTGTGTTCAAAGAGGATTTTTTGAGAAGAAGATTTTAGTATTTTTGTACCATATCCTTTCCCTCGAAAAGAATTAGAAATGCTTATTGAAATGTCATACTCCTTGTAATTAACCTTATCAAATCTTACTTGAGCTATAAATTTGTCATCTTTTTTTATTACATAAAAAAAACAATTTTCATCCTTAAGTTTATTTTTAAACCAATTTTGATGTTCTTTCCAGTTGATTTTTTCAGGATTAAATGAATTTTTTCTTACTTCATAATCATTTGACAGATCAAAAACATCCCTCATATCTTCAATTTTTGCGAGAATTACTTCAAATTCTTCAACCATTTTACATCCTCAATAAAATCATCAAGATTTTCTCTACTTTTCTTATTTGTTTCAATTACAATATTTTTATTTGTGTCAATTATATCAAAAATTCTTTTAAAATCATAATTACCTTGTCCAAAATTCATGTGAGCATCAATTTCACTGTCAATAAAATTATCGCTTAAATGGTAGCAAATCGGTTTTAACCTGTTAAATTCGGATAAAAAGGAATATGGCTCTTTGCCTAATGAATTAGCCGTACAAATTGCATGCCCGACATCTAAACAAAACCCGTATCCCACTTCTTGAATTACTTTTTTAATTTCTTCAATGGTTGCACCTCTGCAAAGCCTGTTATCTTTTTTAGGCGCAATAAATGGTTTATTCTCTATTACCATTTTATTTAGCTTAATTATTTTAAGTTGCCTCATAGTTTCTTCTATATTCCCTTCAATCCCCGGGTGAACTACAACATATTTTGCGTTAAGTTCATTAAAAAAATCCTCAATTTGTTTAAAAACATCTATATTATAATTTTCTTTCTCTTTATCTGCTAAATTTATGCCATGGATAAAATGAGGGGCATGTAAAGTAAACGGGATATTTAAAGTTTTCCATTTTTGGATTGTATCAAGAGTGTTTGGCACAACATAAAGTTCAATATAATCAAACCAACCTTCTTTATAAAGCTTTTTTGCTTCTTGTAAATAATAATCGGTATTAATTGACCAAAGTTTCAATCCTAATTTCATAATAAACTCTTCACTCTTTTCACAATTTCTTTTAAATCACTATTTGTTAACGCCGGATATAAAGGAAGTGAAATACATTTTTTATAATATATTTCAGCATTTGGGAAATCACCTTCTTTAAATCCTAAATTTTTATAGTAGGGTTGTGTGTGAACAGGAATGTAATGAACTTGCAGATTTAACCCTGCCTTTTTTGCTTTATGATAAAATTCCTCTCTATTTCTAACCATTACAGGATAAAGATGAAAACATGCATTTGAGTAGTCTTTTTCAACCAAATGGGGCAAGCCCAGATTTTTATTGTAATAATCAACTATTTCTCTGCGGCGTTTTTTAAATTTGTCTAGCTTTTTTAGTTGTGAAAGACCTAAAGATGCTTGTATATCAGTTAATCTATAATTAAAACCTAATTCTCGCATTTCATATTTCCAGTTTTTTGTCATTTCTCCGTCTTTATGCATGCCATGATTGCGCAGAGCAAGAAGCTTTTTGTATAATTCTTCGTTGTTTGTCGTAATGGCTCCACCTTCTCCTGTTGTTATTGTTTTTACGGGATGAAAAGAAAATATCGTCATATCAGAATATTTACAGCTTCCAACTTTGGTATTTTTATAATTAGAGCCTATAGCATGTGCGGCATCTTCTATTATGTATATCTTTTGAGTATTATTTGATTTTTTTATTGCTGCATTTACTCCTTGCATATCACAGCTTTGACCTGAAAAATGAACCGGAATTACAGTTTTTGTTTTTGGCGTAATTTGTTTTTGGATTTCGTCAGGGTTGATATTTGCTGTCTCAGGCTCAATGTCAGCGAATTTAACAGTCCCGCCTGCATATAGAATACAATTAGCACTTGCCAAAAAAGTATTTGGTGATGTTATAACTTCATCGCCTGACTTAATACCAATTGCAAGCATTGCCAAATGCAGTGCTGCAGTACCGTTTGCAACAGCAACACAATATTTTGCCCCTGTGTAGCCACAAATCACTTGCTCAAATTCTTTTACCTTTGGTCCCTGTGTCAAAAAAGGAGATATCAAGGTTGATAAAACTGCCCAGTAATCTTTTAAATCAAGTGACTGTTTTCCGTAATTATATCTTTTCATTTACCCCCTTAATTAAATTTGCCTTTTTAAGATCTTCGATGATAGGCATTAATTCTTCAATTTCCACATTAATTATATTGCTTATATCAATTAAGTCATTTTTTTCGTTTGCATAAGCAATAAAATTCATCATATTTGCAACTATTGATTTTGTATTTTTTGTGCTGATTGTAGGATAAAGTCCTCTTTTGCTCAATTGAGGTTCGCACGGTAACTTCATTTTATATTTTTCGTTATTTTCAAGAGCTAAAATAATTTTTTTATACACTTCATAACCGCCATTCAACCCCTCAGGGCTTACAAAGTTCAAATCATCACCGGAAGTATGGTACTCAGGATACTCACCATATTTTGTTCTCATAACAGAACATACCGGTAAATCTACTCCTACCGAGCAATATTGTCTTTCATCAGAGCCTCTTTCCAAAAAAGAATATGTTTTATAATCAGGCGCATGATGTTTCAAAATGTTTTGAGCAACTTTATCTGCCAAAGTATTTGCGTAAGGGCTTTTAAGATAAGAATAAGCAAGATTATCCCCAAGGCATGTTAAAACAAAACCTGCAATAACGTTTTTTTTAATAGTTTTAAGATTTTTGCTTAAATAAGTAATGCTTCCTATTGTTTCAGGAACAAAAACAATTCTGTAAGTGTATTTATTTTTTCTTTCACAAAGCCATTTTGCAAGGTTAATTGCAACACAAGGTCCTGAAATTTCATTATTTGCCATTTGCGGATGGCAAATGTAGGTAGATAAAAACACTTCTTTCTTACTTTTTCCGGGAATTATAATTTCCCCGTAAGTTAAACTTCCTTTTTTTAATTCACTATCAATAAAAATTTCATATTCATCTTCTTGCAAAGAATTTTTAAGATTTTCACTCATACAAAATCCAAAACGCTCTTTATAATAAGATGTTATATAAGGGACTAAATCAGGCTGCTTAGGAAATGTATAAACATTTTCTAATAATTCACTAAGTAAAACTTTTTTGTGAACGGGAATTGAATATCCCACAATGTGAAGATTATTTTCTTTAAAATCTATAATTTTTTCACCTCTGGAATTCTTAATCCAGCCATCTTTAATATTCCACTCTCTAGGAATCTCCCAGTCAAAAACTTTAGTACCTGTAGGAACTTCATAAATTTTCATCAGAGGACAAATTTCTTTTAGAATGTTTAAAGTTTCTCTTACACCGTCTCCTGTAATAGAGCGCGGAATTTTAAAAAGCCTTTCCACTAAAGAATAAATTCCTTTTTCCATTATAAGTCTCCTTTGATTAAAAAATTCGGAGTTGTTTTAAGCTCTTGTTTTATTAACTCAAAAGTATTTTTAGCCGTTATTTTAACAATTTGCCCTTTTCCTAGGTTAACGGTCTGTGCCAAACTTGATTCTTTAGCTTTTTTATCAAACTTGGTAAAATCAGGTGAGTGATTTTTATTTTCCAAATCACATACAAAGTGATAAAAAGTTCTTTTTTCTTTTTTATCCCCATTTATAACAAATCCTTCAAAGCCTTTGTCCCAACGGTAAGGAACTTTTAATTCTCTTTCTACATAATGAACAAATGTTGAAGCTGAATCAAAATTAAAATTGAAAAAAATTCCGTCTTTTTTTAAAAATTTATCAAAAAAAGAATCCTTGCCAAATGAATAATCAGGAACTTTTTCGGTAAAATATCGGGCATTTTTCCCTATTGCAACAACAGAAAAATTAGCATCTTCCGAACGAATGGACTCTTCATCATTTTTCATTAATTCTGAAAATAACCCGCAAACCCCTGGAGTATTTTTAACATCAAAATTCTGTTTTTTACAAAAAGTGTAAGAAAACGTTGGACAAACTAAAGTTCCTTCTTTTCCTATAACCTCAAAAATTACTTCTTTAAAAATTTTATAGTAATCTGTAGAGCTTTTTGCTTCATCAAGTTTTCCAAAAAATCCGATATTGCTGTGAGAAAATAAATTATTCCCCTTTGTGATTCCAAGATTTATAAGAGCTTTAATGATATCTTTTTTACAGTAATTAGCCATTTATTTTTCCTCTAATTATTTTATAAAGACCGTTTATTGTTGCAAAGTCACGATTTTGGAATTCATCGTTTGAAAATGAAACACAAAACTTTTCTTCCATATCACTAATAAAATTTATAAATGAGAATGAGTCAATCCATTGTTGATTAAAATAATTTTCATCTAACATTGATTCAATAATATCTTTTGTAAAATCAGAATTTTCTACAAACCAATCAACTAACCATTCTCTTATATTTTCCATTTTCACAATCCTTATATATACAAACTCGAGCGCTAGCGCCATCACACCCTTTTAATTTTAGCGGAAAAGCAATTAAATTCCAACCATTATAATCTTTTACTTTATCAAGGTTTAAGTATTCCACTAAAATTATGTTATTTGACAAGAATTTTTTATGAATTCTTGAATCTTCACTGCTGCCGAGCTTTATTCTGCTGTCATCAGGAGAAGGGGTATCCATACCTATTAATTTTACACATTTTTCCACTAAATAATCTGCTGCTTCATAACTAAAATAAGGGTAATCTTTGTAAAACTTGTCGATATTAAAGTTTTTTGTCCAACCGAAATTAAATATAACTTTTTCTGATAAATCAATTTTTTCAAGCATTTCAACAGTTACGCATTGATTTTCTTCAAGATGGGAAAAATCTAAAATGTTTACTTTCCCGATTAATTCTTCAAGCGAAATTTCATCAATTGTTCGCCCGTCTTTTATAAAATGTGCGGGTGCATCCATATGTGTTCCGCAGTGTGAGCCGAAAGTTAATTTTGTAGTGTTTCTGCCAACTTTATCGATTGTTCCCATTTGCATTAAATCTGTTTTACAATGCCAGGGGGCATTAAAAAAACTCATATCGTTTTCTATTGTATGTGTTAAATCAATTACCTGCATAATTATTTCTTTCTGCAAACGGCTAAATGCCAATGATAATCAAACCCGAAGCAATCATCATGGATTGAAGCAAACACAAAATCTTTAAAATATTCACTAAAGGACTCTTTAATCTCTGATTCGCTTGAAAACATTCTTAAAACTTCACCGTTTCTTATATTAAAAGGGTCATTTTTAATAATTCTGTAACCTTTTTTGAGTTCTTCACTGTCTTTATAAATAAAACAAGTTGATTTTGGAATAGATAATATTAAATAACCGTCTTTTTTTAAAACTCTTGCAAATTCTTTTACATATTCCTGAAAATCTGTTTTATTGCCCATGTTAATAACATGCATTCCAAGAAAGCATATAGTCTATTTCTTCATTTTCAAAAGGAATATTATCATTTGTCCCTTGTCTTATATCGTGTTCTTGAATTCCCGCTCTTAAAAGATTAGATTTAATTTTTTCAATAATTTCGTCAGTAATCTCAACTCCGCAAATATCAAATCCTACAGATTTTGCAAGAATTAAATTTCTACCGTCACCACAACCCATATCCAGAATTTTTTTACCGATAAAATCCTGTTTGTTTAAATTTAATTTAGGGAATTTACCTTTTAAAATTCTGATTACATATTCACTCGGATAAGCAGTATCCTTGCCTTTAAATACTTGTGTCCATTCTTTTTTTGCGTTATATTCTTTTAAATTTGTCATATTTATTTCCTCAATATTTCTATTATTTCTACAATTTCATTATCATCTCTTTGAGTAAAAAATATTTTCACATTTTTACCATTTACAGTAAGTTCTTCTATGTCAGTTGTCTTAAATCCGTTATTTTTAAGAACCTCTTTTTCCTTTTGAGCCGAATTTGTAATTAAAGCAAGACAATTATAATTCTTGTCATCAAGATAATATTTATTTTTCTCATTATAGTTCAAATAAATATAAAAATCATTTGGGTTTAATATTGAAAAAAATTTTAACTCATGCATATTATCAATTATTTGAGTGAATGAAAAACCTAATAACTTAAAAAAATCAACAGATTTTTCTATATTGTCAGTATTTATAATAATTTTGTTAAAATATTTTTCCATACTATATGGGCGAATAAAACCTTCTTGATTATTGGTAAAGCCGTGGTCTAAAAGCTCAATGCTATAAGAATTATCTTTTGTCATCAGCGAAAGATTATGAGTGGATTGAAATTTATGTAAAAAATCTTTTTTTATCGTTAAATTTAACAGATTTTTTTCTAAGAAAACTAAGTTATAACCTGATTTTTCAAAGTTCTTTATTTCTGATTCAATATCTAAAGTTGAATAAGCAATATGATCAATTTTAATTATCATTATATTCCTTTTTTAATTTTATTTTATCGGTTTTACCGTTAATATTTTTAGGGATTTCATCCAGTTTGCAAAATGTATCTATTGAATAATCCTTTCCAAGGTTTTTAACAATTGAAGAATTCAATTCTTTTTTTATCGCATCATCAAAATTATCAGACACATAAAAACACGCTATTTTTTCTCCCAAAATATTATCTTTTAAACCGATAATTACAACTTCATCAAAGTATTTACTTATAAAATTTTCTACTCTTTTAGGGCTTATATTAACCCCGCCTTTTATTATTATGTCTTTTTTACGACCTAAAATAACTAAAAATTCATCTTTAATTATCCCTAAATCGCCCGTTGAGAAAAATCCGTTATCTAATTTTGTATCATAATTTAAATATTTTAAAAACATCCATGGAGTCCTTACGGAAATTTCATCATCTTCTTCCAATTTTAGTTCAACAGAATTCAATACTTTTCCAACAGCACCTGCTTTGGTATTTTTAGGGTAATTTGTCGATAAAAATAATGTTTCCGAAAGCCCGTAACTTTCAAAAAGATTAAAACCGTATTTTTGTTCAAAATTCTTTTTCAAATTCACATCTAACGGTGCTGTACCAATGCAAGCGGTTATTTTTCTATTTTTAGTATACCCAACACCTTCCTTCCCTCTATCCAGTTTCATTAAAAGAGAAACAAATGTTGGATTAAACCAAAATGAATTAACATTATATTTTATAATTTTTTGCCAAAAATTTATTGCAGTTGCAATGGATAATCTTTCCGAAACTATAATTTTAGCTTCAAAAATCATTGGCATTATAAACAAATTGAGAATTCCAGCCATGTAAGCCATCGGGAAATTATGATAAAAAATATTTTTTCCGTTAAACTTGAATTTATTTCCAAAATCCAAAGCGCTTAAAACAAGGTTTGAAAAAGAGTGAACAATTCCTTTAGGTTCACCTGTAGAGCCGGAAGTAAATGTGATTAAAAAGGGTGTGTTAAAATCGATTTTTTCAAAAATGGTTTCTGAATAGTCATTTTGTTCATAAGATATTTTTTCTAAATCCTTTATTGTAAGAATAATTTTAGAATTTGTTATACAAATCAAATCCTGAATCTCTTTTTCACCTTTTAATGAATCAATGGGAGCAATAACTGACCCCAAAAAAAGGTTTGCAATGTACAAAGCAAGCGAATAAATTGAATTTTCACAAATATAAGAAATTGTATCTTTGGGTTTTATTTCCTGCTTTTTTAAAAATTTTAAAATAGACAATGATAGATTTAAAAACTCACCGTAAGTATATTTTTTTTCGCTAATTGAATCACTTATAAAATATTCATTTTTCTCATTTATGAATAAAGCTTTAAGTTTTTCTTTTATCTCAATTTTGTTCATGCCCAAAATACCTGTTAAAATTATATTGTCCCACTGTCTCTGACTTCTGTAACTTAATTTTCCGAGCAAGTTCATCTAATAATTCTTCATCGATATCAATTTTATTAAATTTACAATTCTCAATTATTAAAAGTAAGGGATTAATATTATATTTTTCACAATATTTTTGAATATATCCCATATAACTTGAATGAAAATCAGCAAAACCTGAAACAATATCAAGGGGTTGTCTTCCTATATTGGTTAAAAGAGGGATAATATACTTATGACCTATTTCCATAAGTTTAATATAATCAATATCTAATTTGTAATTTTTCTTTATTAAAGCAGCAACTAAAAGTTCTGTAGCCGCATTTCCCGAACTTCTGCCAAGCCCTTGTAATGAAGAATCCACAAAATCCATTCCCATCTCAATTGCTTCAAGATTATTAGCAACAGCCAATCCCAGATTATCGTGTGCATGAAAACCCACAGAAATTTTGCTCACTTTTCTAATGGCATCATAATATTTTTTTAAATCTTCTTTAAACATTCCACCTGAAGAATCTACAATATAAATTCCGTCAGCACCATAGTTTTCTGAAAGTTTAACTTTTTGAGCAAATTCATTGGGAGGCAAAGCATAGGATTTCATATAATTTGCGAAGACTTCAATACCTCTATTCTTAGCTTTTTTTATAAATTTTTCAGATTTCTCAACCTCTGTAGCATTAGTTCCTATTCTAATAAATTTTATACCTGCATCTATTGCCATATCAACATCTTCAAGGCGAGCAATGTCTGGAATGCAAAAGACTCCGATTTTTGCATTCTTAGAATCTTTTACGGCTGACAGAATATATTCTTTATCCGTTTGTATTGATTGACCGTATCCGCAATTTGAAGCATTAAGTCCAACACCATGGGCAACTTCAATATATTTAACCCCTGCTTTTTCAAGTTCTCTGCTTATTAAATATGTTTGAGTAGAAGTAAAAGCAAAATTTATGGCATAGCTTCCATCCCTTAATGTTGTATCAATAATCTTAAATTGTGAATTTAACATTTTAAATCTCGCTAATTAATTTTCTCATATCTTCAACAGAAAGCCATTTATCATTATTTCCGCTATGATATTCAAAATCTGCGGCAACCGGTTTACCTTTCGGGTATTTATGCATGATATTTTCAAATTTAATTTCGGGTAAAATAATATAATACTTATCAAATTCAAGAGTGTTTCTTGCATCTTCTTTTGTAATCATTTGTTCATGAATTTTTTCACCCGGTCTGATTCCGATTTCATTGATTATCAAATTAGGAGCTATTGCTTTTGCCAAATCAAGCATCCGCATTGAAGGAATTTTTTTTACATAAAGTTCTCCGCCTTGCATATTTTCAATGGCTTCTAAGACCATTTCAACGGCCTGTTCAAGCTTTAACCAGAATCTCGTCATATTAATATCAGTTATTGGAAGATCTTTTGCCCCTTCATCAACAAGTTTTTTAAAGAATGGAATAACAGAGCCCCTTGAACCTGCAACATTACCGTATCTTACAACAGCAAATCGCGTATCTCTGTGACCAACATAAGCGTTTCCTGCTATAAATAGTTTATCAGAACATAATTTTGTAGCCCCATATAAATTTATAGGAGCACAAGCTTTATCTGTTGAAAGAGCTACAACTTTTTTTACACCTTTGTCTAATGCTACATCAATTATATTTTGTGCTCCCATAATATTAGTTTTAACAGCTTCAAAAGGGTTATATTCACATGCCGGAACCTGTTTTAGGGCAGCGGCATGGATTATATAATCAACACATTCAAAAGCTCTGTATAACCTTTCTTTATCCCTAACATCTCCTATAAAAAATCTCAGTTTCTCACTGTAAGGTTTAAATTCAGGCATGCTTTGCATAGCAAATTGTTTATATTCATCCCTTGAAAAAACTATAACTTTTTTAATGTCAGGATATTTTTCCAATATAGTTTTAATAAATTCTTTACCAAAACTTCCCGTTCCGCCTGTAACTAATACTGTTTTTCCATTTAACATACTTTCACCATTGTTTTTTTAATAAAACAATTCTACCACAAAATATTTTCTGAATATAATCTTGCAAAAATCATGTACTTTCCAGTACATTTCTTTATCTAAATTTGCATATGTTTTTTTAAATCTTATATGGTTTTATTATGTGAAATCTGTCTATAACTATTTCAGCACAAGAGATTATATCTCTTGACTCACATAATATCTTCTGGTTTGATTTTTGTACCTTTTTTCATGTGTAATCTGTCCTTTCTAAATTATTTTTCGTACTAACACGCTTCGCTATGTAGACAGGCTCACTAGGCTCATTTTAAATTCGTCAGTTCGCTTTGTCCAAAACTAAAATTAGTTTTGGACAAATTATACGTGGGTAGGACATAAACTATTAATGAATGTAGAATGGTAACTTATCCTGTTATTTAACCTTTGTTTTTGCTTTTCGAATTAAGTCTATAACCTCTTCATCGGTTGTTTGTTCAAAGTTATTGTAGTAAGCGCCAACTGCATAAAAGTCATATGGTTGATGAATACATATAAAATCATCAACTTCATTTTGAAATTTAGCAGAAGCTTCAGGAGGACAAATTGGAACAGCGAGAATAATTTTCTTTGGGTTCATACTTTTAATAGAAAGTATTGCCGCTTTAGTACTCACCCCTGTAGCAATTCCATCATCTACTAAAATAACGGTCTTTTCTTTCACATCAAAAGGAGGTAAATCTTTACGGTAAAGATTTGTTCTTCTGTCCATTTCTATTGTTTCTTTTTTTATAGTTCGCTCAATTTCAAAAATAGGAATCCCTAAGCGGTTTATCGATTCATAGTTTAGCAAACGGATTCCATTAGGAGCAATTGCTCCTACACCAAATTCGGGCTGAAAAGGCGCACCTATTTTTCTTGGTGCAATTATATCCAATGAGGCTCTTAGTATTCTTGCTACTTCATAGCCAATAACAACACCTCCTCTTGGTAAAGCTATAATAATAGGGTTTTCATTTATATATTTTTTTAATTTTTTTGCAAGTTGCTGTCCTGCGTCATATCTATCTTTATAAAGCATTTTTATTTCCTTAACCAATTCTTTTATTCTTCTTCGATTTGAGGACTAAAGAACTTTGCAAACCACTTTTTTGCTTGCATTGAAACTTCCTCTAAAGTTCCAGGTTCTTCAAAAAGATGTGTAGCATTGGGAATTAAAGACAATTGCTTTACACACCCGATTTTTTTTAATGCAAACTCATTTGCTTCAATAACAAAATCATCATTTTCACCAACAATTAACAATATTGGAGCTCTCAGTTCAAATAACTGTGAACCTGCAAGGTCAACCCGTCCGCCGCGAGAAACAATAACAGAAACATTATTTTTCTCTTTAACGGCAGCTTTTATAGCTGCGGCAGCTCCCGTACTTGCTCCAAAATACCCTATTTTTAAATTTTTTGTTTCTTCATTTTCTTTCAGCCAATGAGTTATTTTAACCAGTCTTTCTGATAATAAATCTATATCAAATCTTTTTTCATAATTTAAATCTTCCACTTTAGTTAATAAGTCTACTAAAAGAGTTGCCATATTGCCTTCCCGTAATACTTTGGCAACATAATTGTTTCTTGGACTGAATCTGCTGCTTCCACTTCCATGTGCAAATAAAACCAGTCCTGATGCATTTTTAGGAATAATAAGTTCTCCTTCAACAATTATTGAATTCACTCTAATACTTACAGTTTTTTTTATTTCTTTTTCTAACATTTTATAAAACTCCATTTTTGCATTTAGCATAATAAGGTAAAGGTCATATTTTTAAATTCTACCAATGGGGAATAAATAAGCTTATGGAAAAATTTAACTATTTTAGGCAATGTATAAACATATATATTTTTCTAAAATATATTTAATTATTTTTGTATTAAAAAAATAGCATTGTGAAATAAAAATGGAGAAAAATATATTATGTCAAAATTTAAAAAACGACAATTTCCTCCGCAACACCAAAATCGTCAACCCGGAATAGAAAGCGAAATGAATCCGTTACCAATTTTTAAAAAAGAAAAAAGTATAGGCTGCGGAAAATTAAAAGATAAAGTAGCTATAATAACCGGAGGTGATAGCGGAATAGGTCGGGCTGTTGCTGTTGCTTTTGCACAAGAAGGAGCAGATGTAAGTATAATTTATCTTAATGAACATAAAGATGCCGAATATACTAAAAAGAAAGTAGAAGAAGAAGGACGGCGATGTACTTTAATAAACGGAGATGTAGGAGATGAAAAATTTTGCTTTAAAGCAGTTGAAAAAACTGTTAAAGAATTTAATCATATTGACATTTTAGTTAATAATGCCGGAGAAATACATCAGGAAAAAAGGATTGAAGATATAAGCAAAAAACAACTGGAAAAAACTTTTAAAACCAATGTTTTTTCCATGTTTTACATGGCAAAAGCAGCAATAAAATATTTAAAATCAGGAAGCAGTATTGTTAATACAGCATCTATCACTGCCTACCACAGCAGTTCGGAGTTATTAGATTATAGTTCCAGCAAAGGAGCTGTAGTAAGTTTTACAAGAGCATTATCCGGAAACCTTGTATCTAAAGGTATAAGAGTTAACGGAGTTGCGCCCGGACCGATTTGGACACCGTTTATCCCATCCCATTTACCTGCGGAAGAAGTTTCTTATTTCGGCAGCGAAACACCCATGGAAAGGGCAGGTCAGCCTGCTGAAATAGCACCCTGTTTTGTTTTTCTGGCATCAGATGATGCTTCTTATATTACAGGACAAATATTACATCCCAACGGCGGTGAAATTGTAAATGGATAATATTTAATCGTACTTGAAAGAATTAATTTAAAATGCCGGTTAGAAATAATGATATCGCAGAGATTTTTAATAAAATAGCAGACTTACTTGAAATTGACGGAGAAAATCCTTTTAGAGTAAGGGCTTATCGCAATGCTGCTATTACTATTGAAAATCTTTCTCAAGACGCAGCGGATATAATTAAAAAAGGTGAAGACTTAACTAAATTACCGGGAATAGGACATGATTTAGCAGAAAAAATAAATAATATTGTAAATAAAAGAGAAATAGAACTATTAAAAAAATTAGAAGAAAAAATTCCTGTGGATTTAACTAATTTAATGCACATATCCGGCTTGGGGGCAAAAAAAATTAAAAAATTATACGACGCATTGAATATTAAAAATATTGATGAATTAGCACAAGCTGCGCAACAAAAAAAAGTACAAAAAGTTCCTGAATTTAGCGTAAAAACCGAAGAACATATTTTAGAAGAAATTAGTAAAATAAAAAAAGAATATAATAGGATAAAGCTTTCGATTGCTGATCAGTACGTTTTGCCAATAGTTGAATATCTAAAAAAGAATCAAAATATCCAAAATATAGAAATTGCAGGAAGTTGCCGTAGAAGAC
Organism: uncultured bacterium; assembly: GCA_963839525.1. GTDB lineage: Bacteria > Cyanobacteriota > Vampirovibrionia > Gastranaerophilales > Gastranaerophilaceae > CAWIVJ01. Next base: position 89,554 of record CAWIVJ010000023.1, read on the forward strand.
AAGAAACAATCGGTGATATTGATATTCTTGTGACTTGTGAAAGTAATCATAAAGTTATGGATGAATTTGTAAGTTATGAAGATGTACAAAAAATTCTTTCTAAAGGTGAAACCCGATCAAGTATAATTCTTAAATCAGGGATTCAAGTTGATTTAAGAGTTGTACCTCAAAAAAGTTACGGTGCGGCTTTGCATTATTTTACAGGCTCAAAATCGCACAACATTGCCATACGTAAATTAGCAAAACAAAAAAAATGGAAAGTTAATGAATACGGACTTTTTGAAGGAGAAAATTTTATTGCAGGTGAATCAGAGGAAGGTATTTATAAGAAATTCGGTTTACCTTACATAGAACCTGAACTACGAGAGAACAGAGGAGAATTGGAAGCTGCAGCAAAAGGGAAATTGCCTAAATTAATAAAGTTAAGTGATATTAAAGGGGATTTGCATGTACACACCACGGCTACAGATGGTCATAATTCTCTTGAAGAAATGGCAGAAGCAGCACAAAAAAGGGGATATGAATATATTGCTAATACTGAACATTCCAAACATGTTACCGTAGCAAAAGGATTTGATGCAAAAAAACTTGCCGAACAAATAAAAATAATTGATAAATTTAATGAGAATTTAAAAAATTTTACTGTTTTAAAAAGTATTGAAGTAGATATTTTAGAAGACGGTTCTTTAGATTTGCCTGATAAAATTCTTAAAGAGCTTGATATTGTTGTTTGTGCTATTCATTACAAATTTAATTTGCCAAGAGAAAAACAAACCGAACGTATTCTTAGAGCTATGGATAATCCATACTTTAATATTTTTGCTCATCCAACATGCAGATTAATTAATGAAAGAGAGCCTTACGAGATTGATATGGAAAAAATTATGAAAAAAGCAAAAGAAAGCAACTGCATTTTAGAAATAAATTCTCAGCCTTCACGGTTAGATCTTAATGATATATATTGTAAAATTGCCAAAGAGATGGGAATCAAATTTGCCATCTCAACGGATTCTCACAACACCAGCGGTTACGATTATATGCGCTACGGAATCGGACAAGCAAAAAGGGGTTGGATTGAAGCTAATGACGTTATTAATACAAGAAATATACATGAATTAAAAAATCTTATTAAAAGGTAAATAAAAATGACCTTAAATTATGCAAAAAAAATTAATAAAGAATTTTCTATTAATATAGGTACATCAGGTTGGGTTTACAAACACTGGCAAGGAAGATTTTACCCCGATGACATTAGCGAAAAAGAATATCTTAAATATTATTCGCAAAATTTTTTTACAGTAGAAGTAAACAGCAGTTTTTACCATCTCTTAAAAGAAGAATCCGTAAAAAATTGGGTGAAATCTGTACCCGAAAACTTTATATTTGCAGTTAAAGCAAGCAGGTATATTACTCATATGAAAAAACTTAAAGAACCGGATAAAACGACTTTTAATTTTTTTGAAAGTATTAAACCTTTTGAAAATAAGCTTGGACCAATTCTTTTTCAGCTTCCGCCAAAATTTGGCTTTAATCCTCAAAGGTTAGAATCCTTTGTCAAGACACTTCCTAAAAATTATAAGTGTGCTTTTGAATTTAGAGATAAAAGCTGGCTTAATCAAGAAGCTTACGATATTTTAAGAAAAAATAATATCGGGTTTTGTATTTATAACTTAGGAGAATATCAATCTCCAAAAGAAATCACTTCTGACTTTGCATATATCAGATTACATGGAAATTATGGGTTGGGTTCAGGTAAGTATAGCGAGTATGAGCTTGACAATATTTCTCACGATATTAAAAATTTTAAATCACAGGGTAAGGATGTATTTTGCTATTTTAATAATGATGAAGCAGGATATGCTATTGAGAATGCTTTTATGCTTAGAAAAAAATTAGAACTCAGCGTATAGAATACATAAAAGATATTAAAAATTGAGAATAGCTTGTAGGATATTGATTAACACTTTGACCAAAACAACTAAAAGTATTATTGGCAAAATTTTCATAATCTGAAATTTTTGTTATGTCTTTAAGGATTAAAAGATCTAAAGTAGCAATAGAATTTCCTGAGGGAATAGCATAATCTCCAACCTGTTTTATTCTAAAAAGAGGTGTTTCAAAATTCGTCGGAGTTAAAAAAAACCCTCCGTTAGTTTCATCATAAAATTCTGAAATCATTTTTTCTGTAAGGCTTTTAGCTTTTTCCAGAAATAAATCATCATTAGTCGTTTTATACAACTCTAAAAAACCATAAATTAAAGAAGCATAATCTTCAAGAAATCCGGATATATTTGATTTTTCATTACGGTAAATTCTAAAAATCTCATTTTGAGGTGAAATTAAGCGGTCTATTATAAACTTTGCTGCTTTTATGGCTGCAGATTTATATTTTTCTTCATTTAAAATTCTTCCTGCCGATGCAAGAGATTTTATCATTAACCCATTCCATGAAACAATAATTTTATCATCAACATAAGGACGGGTTCTTTGATTTCTTGCTTCGTAAAGTTTTTTCAGACATATATCAAATTTATTTTTCATTTCATCAGAATTCAAATGGCATTTCTTTGAAAAATCTTCTATAGAATCTGAAATAAATAAAACATTTTTACCGGGTTCCAAATTCCCCTCTTCTGTAATACCGTAAAATATACAAAATAGCTCCGCATCAGTTCCTAAAAGTCTAAAAATTTCATCTCTTGTCCAAATATAAAATTTGCCTTCTTCTCCTTCTGTATCAGAATCAAGACCTGAATAAAAAACACCTTCTGAATTTATTAATTCTCTTAAAATAAAATCCAGGGTTTTCTTTGCTATGTCAGCATAAAGCTCATTTCCTGTAATTTGATATGCTTCTATGTAAGCATTAATTATTAAAGCCTGATCATATAATGTTTTTTCAAAATGCGGAGCCAACCACATGCTGTCTGTAGAATATCGGTGAAATCCGCCGCCTATATGGTCAAAAATTCCTCCTTTATGCATTGAATCAAGGGTTTTTTCTACCATTTCTAAGGCATTTTCTTCGTTTGATTTTTTATACCACTTAAGTAAAAAGTTTAAATTATGAGGAGTAGGAAATTTTGGAACTCTTCCAAAACCTCCATAATCATTATCAAAATTCTTCTGAAATATTTCAAAAGCTTTTTTTAAAGTTCTTTCTTCAATTTCCTCTTTTACAGGCTTTTGTGCAGTCTCAATTCGGTTTAATATTAATTTCCCGACTTCGAAAAATTTATCGCGGTTTTTTAGCCACATATCATTTATTTCTTCTAATACACTCAAAAAAGCTCTTCTGCCGAAACTTTCCTTGGAAGGAAGGTAAGTTGTAGCAAATATTGGTATTTTGTCCAGTGTCATAACTACATTTAAGGGCCAGCCGCAACTTTCTGATAAATGCTGGCATGCTTGCATGTAGATTTCATCAATGTCAGGTCTTTCTTCTCTGTCTACCTTTATTGATACAAAATTATTATTTAAATATTCTGCTGTTTTCTCATCACTGAAAGCATCACGAGCCATTTCATGACACCAGTGACAGGTAGAATATCCGATACTCAATAAAATTAAACAATCTTCTTTTTGTGCTTTTTCAAAAGCTTCATCATCCCAAGGGTACCAGTCAATAGGATTATATGCATGTTGAAGCAAATACGGACTTTTTTCATTAATTAATCGGTTAGGTTTCTTATCCATAATAACTTTGCCTTTGTTTTAGTTTATCGTTAACAGAAATTTTATTTTAATAATGAAAGAAACAAATTACATTACTCAATCGGGTGTAAAAGAAAATATAGATTTATACAAAATTTTAATCCTACTCACATATCCACAAGTGTAGACTTGACATTGTTATATTATTCATAAATCTTATTAAAATATATTGTTAAAAAAGGGAGGATTAAAATGAAAATAGCTCTACTGTCGCCCATAGCATGGAGAACACCGCCAACACATTATGGACCATGGGAAAACGTAGCTTCATTGCTTTGTGAAGGTTTGGTTAAAAAAGGAATTGACGTTACATTATTTGCAACTAAAGACTCGATAACATCCGGAAAACTCTGTGCGACATGTCCGCGAGGCTACGAAGAAGATAAAACAGTTGAGCCTAAAGTTTGGGAATGTCTTCATATTTCAGAAGTCTTCGGGCGAGCCGATGAATTTGATTTAATACACAATAATTTTGATTTTCTTCCTTTAACTTATAGTAATTTTGTTAAAACTCCTGTTTTAACAACAATTCATGGATTTTCTTCTCCGGCAATCCTGCCTGTATACAAAAAATATAATAATAGCACTTATTACGTTTCTATAAGTAATTCCGATAGATCTGACAAATTAGATTATATAGATACTGTTTACCACGGAATTAATCTTGAACAATTTACTTTCAAAAATGAAGTAGGTGAATACCTATTATTTTTTGGACGTATTCATCCTGACAAAGGAGCAAAAGAAGCTATTCAAATTGCTAAATCTTTTGGTAAAAAATTAATAATTGCAGGTATAATCCAAGACAAAGATTACTATGAGAAAGAAATTTCGCCGCATTTTGGAGAAAATATTGTGTATATAGGCAGCGTAGGTCCAAAAGAGAGAGATAAGTTGCTTGGCGGTGCTTATGCGCTTTTACATCCGATATTTTTTGCAGAACCTTTTGGTCTTTCCGTTGTTGAATCAATGGCTTGCGGTACACCTGTGGTTGCCTTTAATAAAGGAAGTATGCCTGAACTGATTGAATCAGGAAAAAACGGTTTTATTGTTTCGAATGTCAAAGAAGCAGTTAAAGTACTTAAAAAAATTCCTCAAATAAAAAGAGAATATTGCCGAAAGACAGTAGAAAATAATTTCAGTGTAGAAATAATGGTTAACAATTATATTAAAATTTACCAGCAAATCGTAGATAAAAATAAACAAAAAACAAACGTTTCGGAGGGGATTTTTTTAGAAAAAATGATACAATGAAATTAGGGTACAAATGAGGAAAAACAGATTGATGAAAAGTCAGGTGGTAACGAGATATAAAAAGAATCCTATTCTTACAAAAAATGATGTACCGTACCCCGTTTCAACTGTACATAACGCAGGTATTGCGAAATATAACGGCAAATATGTAATGCTGTTTCGTTCACACCTGCAAAACGGACGTTCAATAATTGGTATGGCCCTGAGCAAAGATGGTTATAGTTTTAAGGTTGAACCGGAGCCTTTTTTAACACCGTCATCCGATTCTTTTTTTGGAGAGTATGAAGAATACGGTGTTGAAGATGTAAGAATTAGTAAAATTGATAACGAATTTTTTCTTACATACAGTGCTTATTCCAGGCAAGGAGTACGCATAGGACTTGCCAAAACTAAAGATTTTAAAACAGTGGAAAGGATTTCTCTGATTACTCAGTCAGATTTAAGAAATGTTGTTATTTTTCCGCAAAAATTCGACGGAAAATATGTTAGATTAGACAGACCGCACTCTGAAATTTCAAAATGGTCTATATGGATATCCTATTCTCCTGATTTAATACATTGGGGAGATTCAAAAGTAATAATAAAACCTGAAGCATACCACTGGGATGAAATGAAAGTTGGTCCCGGGGCTGTTCCTATAAAAACTGATAAAGGCTGGTTAAATATTTACCATGGGGTTTTTGATACTATGGCCGGAGCTGTTTACCGTTTGGGTGTTGCTTTACATGATCTGGAGGATCCTTCAGTTATTATAGGAGTATCTGATAAATGGATTTTACAGCCCGAAGATCCCTGGGAAATAACAGGTTATGTTCCAAATGTAGTTTTTACATGCGGAGCTTTAAAAGAAGACGATAATAGTGTAAAAATTTATTGGGGAGGAGCTGACAGTGTTATGTGTGTTGGTAATGCCGATATAAACGAGTTAATTGACTTATGTATTAAAGATTCACGAAGACCACTGTAAATTTAATTGTGAATATATGATAGAATACATATTAAGTTATTAAAAAATCAGCATGTTGTTTATAATGGGAGAGAGGAAGTGTTAAAGATTAAAAAATTAAACAAAAAATTTCAGCCAGATTGTTCACGCGTTATTATAAAACCGTATATTCCAAAAAATGAAAACCACATAAAAGGCATTATAATGCGGGTTTTAAAGTTGTCTGAAGAAAAAGTAACACGAGTATTAAACAGAATAGTTACAAATTTTTCTGACAGACATAAAAATATGTGGGCTGCTTTTGAGTCAAATTATAACAAAATAGAAAACTTTATTCCTGCAAATACACAAATAAGCGACAACAGGAAAGCACTTCTTGGTGCCTATTTTTCGTCAGAATATTCTATTCAAGCCGCAGCATTTTTTAATCCTTCAATTGTTCCGCATCCTGACCAAAGCGGACTGCCGGAAGGTAGTATGCGTTTTATTTTAAGCTTTCGTTCTGTAGGTGAAGGACATATCTCTTCTATAGAATTTAGAAGCGGTATTATAGATAAAAATTGTGATTTTACATTTGATAATGTTAGTCCCTATGCAGAAAATGCAAAAATATTAAGAAATCCTATTTGCGATAACCCCTTATCTGATTATGAATTACAATTTAATCCTCATCAGGAACTATCTGAAAAAATTATTTTTCCTGCATCGCAAAATGATTGTAATGGTATTGAAGATGCAAGATTTGTACGTTTCGTTGAAGATGACGGAACTGTCACTTATTACGCTACTTATACTGCTTATAACGGACATGAAATATTGCCTCAAATCATTGAAACTAAAGATTTTATTACTTTTAAAATAATCACTTTAAGCGGAGATTTTTCAAAAAATAAAGGAATGGCGCTTTTTCCAAGAAAGATTAACGGCAAATATATGATGATATCTCGTGTTGATGGAGAAAATTTATACATAATGTCATCTGATAATATTCGTTTCTGGCAAAATGCTCAGCTTTTAAAAGTACCTGAGAATGAATGGGAGTTTGTGCAAATAGGTAATTGCGGTTCGCCCATTGAGACAGAAAAAGGATGGGTTTTGCTTACCCATGGGGTTGGACCGATGAGAGAATACTCCATAGGTATTACCTTATTGGACATTGAAAATCCCGGCAAAATAAATTTTAATATGAATGAGCCTTTGCTTACCTGTAATCAAGAAGAACGTGAAGGATATGTGCCAAACGTAGTGTATTCTTGCGGATCAATAATTCACAATGATAACTTGATTATGCCGTATGCAATGTCTGATACTTGCTCAGGAATTGTTATAATATCTTTATCTGAATTATTCAATAATATTAAAATAGGAGAAGAGTTAAAAAACTATGTTAAATCAGGGTAAAAGTGAAAATGTGGGGAAAATTGCTGTTATTGGCAATTATCTTCCAAGACAATGCGGCATCGCAACTTTTACTACAGATTTAAGCCAGGCATTAGCAAGAGAATTAAAAAGAGAGAAAGATTTAATAAACATTGCTATGGATGATACTCTTGAAGGATATAACTATCCTCCTCAAGTTAAATTCAGAGTGAGACAAGATATTCAATCAGATTATTTTTGGGCAGCGGATTATTTAAACGCTAATCAGTATGATGCTGTCATTGTACAGCATGAATATGGAATATTTGGCGGAGAAGACGGTTCTTATATCCTTGATATGATTAAGTGTTTAAAAATGCCTGTTATTAATAATCTACATACTGTTCTTGAAAATCCTTCCGATGGACAGCGAATGGTAATGAAAGGTTTAGCAAAATATTCCGACAGGCTTTTGGTAATGAGTAAAAAAGCTATTGATATACTTACAAATGTATATGATATAGACAAAGATATGATATCTTTCATTCCGCATGGAATTCCTGATACTAACTTTAAAAATACCGGATTATTTAATAACCGTTTCGGATTTGAAAATAAAGATATAATCCTTACCTTCGGACTTCTTGGTCCGGGAAAAGGAATTGAATCTATGATAGAAGCTATGCCTTTTATTGTGGAGCAACATCCCAACACTATATACTTAATAGTTGGTCAAACTCATCCGCATATTCTTGAAAGATCAGGCGATTCTTATAGACAAGATTTACAACAATTAATAAATAAACTGGGAATGCAAGAGCATGTAGTATTTCATAATAATTTTGTTGAACTTGAAACCCTTATTCAATATATTCAAACTTCAAAAATTTATGCAGTCCCTTATTTAAAAAAAGAACAAATTACTTCAGGGACTCTTGCTTATACATTAGGATTAGGCACAGCCGTAGTATCCACGCCATTCTGGTATGCCGAAGAATTATTATCAGAGGGCAGAGGAAAGTTAGTTCCGTTTAATAATCCTGTAGAGATGGCAAAAGAAATTAATAGTCTGTTATCAAACAATCAAGAACGTGAAATGATTAGAGTTAAAGGTTATCAACACGGACGGTCAATGATATGGAAAGAAGTAGCTAAAACTCATTTAAAACTTATTTCCGAAATCAAAGAAAGAAAACCTATTGAAAATATTCATGAAGCCGGCATTAAATATAACAGAATATTCAATGACTTGCCGGAAATAAATTTATCACATTTAAAAACCTTAACTGATGATACGGGGTTATTGCAGCATGCAAAATACACTACTCCCAATCTTCATCATGGTTATTGTACTGATGATAATGCTCGCGGATTAATAGCAATTATAAAATATTATTCTCTCAGAAAAGAAAAAGAAGTTTTTCCTTTAATCCATAAATATCTTGCATTTTTATTTTATGCTTTCAATCCGGAAAATGGAAGATTTCGAAATTTTATGAGTTATGACCGCAGATGGATGGAATTAGCCGGAAGCGAAGATTCTCATGGACGTGCTTTATGGAGCTTAGGCATAGCTGTAAAAGATGCTCCCGACAGTTCTATTAGAAGCATGGCAATGCGTCTGTTTCTGGAATCTTTACCTGTAGTTGAACATTTTAATGCCCCAAGAGCCTGGGGATATGCAATTTTAGGATTAAATGCATATTTATCAATTTATGAAGGAGATGTGTCTGCTCGTAAAATTCGTGATGATTTAGCAAAAAAAATATATCAGCTGTTTAAAGATAATGCTTCTGAAGATTGGACATGGTGTGAAAATGCTGCTACATATGCAAATGCTGTTCTGCCTCATGCATTAATTGTTGCAGGAAAAGGCATGCCTGATCAGGAAATCTATGATTTAGGCATAAAAGCTTTAGAGTGGTTATTTAAAGTTCAAACAGCAAAAAACGGACACTTGTCAATAATTGGAAACAACGGATGGTTTGATATAAACGGAAATCGTTCCATGTTTGACCAACAGCCGATTGAAGCTAAATGTTTAATTGATGCCTGTTTAGATGTTTACATTGCAACCGGAGATAAAAGATGGTTTGAAGAGAGCGAAAGATGTTTAAGCTGGTTCCTCGGGTATAACGATTTACAGCTTCCCTTGTGCGATTACAAAACAGGAGGATGCCACGATGGACTGGAAAGGCAGGGAGTTAACGGAAACCAAGGCGCTGAATCTACTCTTGCCTGGGTAATTTCATTGATTAATATGCATACAATCACAAAATTGCATTTCCATTTAGATGAAAATATCAGATTTAAAACAAGTGATTATTTTTCTATCCTGGAAAATGATTTGAAAGCGAATTGATATTTAATTAACTTATCATTGATTAAACAGATATAAAAAATCTCCGTATTCTTTTTCCTGCATTTCTTTTAAAGGAATAAATTTTAAAGCTGCGCCGTTTATACAGTATCTCCGTCCACCTTTGTCTTTTGGTTCATCATAAAAAATATGTCCCAGATGAGAATCAGCAAAACTGCTTCTAATTTCTGTTCTTAACATACCAAAAGAATTGTCTAATTTTTGTTTAACCATTTTTTCTTTTATAGGTTTTGTAAAAGAAGGCCAACCGCATCCGGCATCAAACTTGTCTTTTGAAGAAAATAAAGGTTCTCCGCTAACAATGTCAACATAAATTCCTTCCTCGAAATTTTTATCATACTCGCTTGTGAAAGGTTTTTCGGTAGCATTTTCCTGAGTTACTTTGTATTGGATATCGTTTAATTTTTTTTTAATTTCTTCCTTATCCGGTTTTTTGTATTTTTTAACTTTAGAAAGATCAATATGGCAGTACCCGCGAGGATTTTTATCTAAATATTTCTGATGGTATTCTTCTGCTTCATAAAAGCTTTTTAATTCTTTAACTTCTACCGCAATCGGTTTTTTATAATTTTTTTCTTCTTTTTTAAGTACTTTTTCAATTGTTTTTAAATCGTTGTCTTGAGTATAAAAAATCCCGCTTCTGTATTGTGTTCCTACATCAAATCCCTGTCTATTAAGGGCGGTCGGATCTATTATATCAAAATAATGATTAAGCAGATCTTCAAGTGAGATTTCATCAGGATTATATTTTATAAAAACCGTTTCGGCAAAACCTGTTTTGCCTGTTTTAACTTGTTCATATGTAGGATTAGTACCTTCACCATTAGCGTAACCAACTTTTGTTGAAACAACTCCGGGTAATTTTTCAAAATAAGCTTCAACACCCCAAAAACATCCCCCTGCAAGATAAATTTCTCTTAAAGAGTTTTGATTTTTACCTTCTTTTGCTGCCATATTCTGCATAAGTAAAATTACTCCTAAGCTTACCGCTATTATAAATATTAATTTTATAATAAAAGTTTTCATTAAAAATAATCCTGATTTATTATTCAGAATATAAAATATTAAAATTTATTTCAATTACCTTAAAATAACCAAGAGTATTATAATTATTTTTCAAGGTTAGTTTTGAAAAATTTTGGCAATAGTAATTTCTACTAGTCATGCTTTTTAATTTTTTAAAATACAAAGACCTTCATTTTTTACAAGCTCAATATCTTCTTCTGGTTTTGTTCCTGTAGTTGTTAAGTAATTCCCTACAAGAAGCGCATTGATTCCTGCTTTAATTCCAAGTTTTTGATATTCCTGAGAAAATCTGGTAGTCCTACCTCCGGCATACCTTAACAAAGCCTTTGGAAGAGCAATTCTAAAGATACAGATTGTTTTTAAAATTTCTTCTTCATCAATTACTGAAAAAGCATTTTCAAGGGGAGTACCTTCAATCGGGTTAAGAAAATTAATCGGAACAGACTTAGGATTCAGTTCCGCAAGTTCAAGAGCCATTTCTACACGCTGTTCTCTTGTTTCCCCCATACCGATAATAACTCCCGCACAAGCTTCTATACCGTATTTTTGGACAAGCTTTATGGTTTTTACTCTGTCTTTAAAAGTATGTGTTGTACAAATTTGTTCATGATAAGATTCCGCTGTATTTATATTATGGTTATACCTCTCACAGCCTGCTTCTTTGATTTGCTTAACCTGCTCTTCATCTAAAAGACCCAATGAACAGCAAGAATGAAGACCTTCAATACTTGCAACTTCCCTAATCATTTCAAGAAGCTTGGGAAAATCTTCATTTTCGGGTTTTGTTCCTGATGTAACAATACAAAATCTTGTTGCACCGTTTTCTTTCGCGCTTAATGCTGCTTTTTCAACTTCTTCGACAGATAAAAGAGGATGTACCTCGATTTTTGCATTATTGTGAGCACTTTGGGAACAATATTTGCAATTTTCTTTGCATTTTCCGGTTTTTGCGCTTATAATGCTGCAAAATTCAACAGTATTGTCAAAGTTTTCTTTGGTTACGGAAGATGAAATTTCAACAAGTTCGTCTATCGGCAAATTATATAATTCCAGCAATTCGTTTATATTTTTTTTCATTTTACTCCCCTTTTATAAATTTAATTTTAACATAAAAATAGGCATTAAAACTAATTATATGTTCCTCTCAAAAAACTAAATATTGAAAACATAAAGAATCTTTATAAAAATTTACAACGGACATAAATTTAGTTATAGTAGAGTTATGTAGCTAATTTAACATTTCAATTTAAGATAAAGTAAAATAAAAACCGGCAAAAAATTTTCTTTACAGTTTTTAGGTAAATATATATAAACTGAAAGGATATAAAAATGCCGACAATAACAAAAATTAGTTCTAATATTCTAACTTCAAATGATATTATTCCTTTAAACCATTTGTTACACAAAGATGGAATGAAAATAAAAACTATTCCCAAAGAAGATGGAACATTCATACTTGATTTACTCGCGGAACAAAAGGGTAAAGAAGGAATATGGAAATTGGTTCAGACTCATTTTTTTAATCGTTGGGATGATGCTTCTTCTTGGGGACAAACAGAAATGGAAGCTCTCCAGATATTAGTAAAAAAAATAAATGGAAAAGGTCTCTATGAACAGTGCAACGGTAAGTTTATAACAAGGTTTGAAGATTTACTAAAAGAAATTCGGGAATTTAAGAAGAAAAAAGCAATAAAAGATCTTATATTTAATTCTATGAACTCTTCTCTGCAATAAAATATAAAGGCTGATAAGTTAACTCTAATTTACCGTTTGAATTTCTGAAAAGCTTATTGTATTTATCATCAAATTTTTTCAAATCTTTTTTTGTCCATATGATTTTTTCTAAAGCGTTTACGCCGGATTTTTTCAAATGCTTCAAGATTTCTTGTGCATTTTTAAATTCAACGTTAATATTTTCAGAATGCAAATATATTATTTTAAATTTTTCATTAATCATATTTTCTATTGCTTCTTTAGTGTAATAATTCAAGGATTTACCCGTTATGGTTTTTATTTGGTGGAAATTTTGTTCACCAAATGTAGTAAATGCAATTATTCCTTTTTCTTTCAAAGATAAGTATGTTTTTTCAAGCAAAGATTGTAAATCTTCTATCCATTGAAAAGTGGCATTGGAAATTATTAAATCTAAATCAGGCGGAAAAGGGATTTTTTCACAATCGCCATATAAAAAATTTAAATTATCCCCAAAAATTTTTATATTACCCAGAGCATTTTCAATAATATCATTTATATATATTTCATCAAAATTAATATTATTTATAATTTCTCCGGTCAAAAACCCTGTACCGCAGCCGATTTCAAGAATTTTATCAAATTTATTTCCTTGATATTGAATTAATTTTGATAACAAATCATTTGACATCTTTTCCTGAACAATTGCATTTTTGGAATAAGTTGAGAAACTTTTCTCAAACCGCTTTTTTATTAAGTTTTTATCTACAATATTATTCATAATCAATTATCTCATCCCAACTTTTAAACAAATTAAAAATAAAATGACCTTCATTTAATTCAAAAATAGACAAATCTTCTTTTTGTGACCAGAATTTAATCTGATTTTTTGCAGGAATAATTTTATCTTGAGTACCGATAAAAATTTTGGTAAAACATTGAATTTTCTCTGAAAAATCTTTTGTTGATGCTAAATTCCGAATTTGCACCAATTCTTTTCTTTGATTTTCAACATCACGTTTCGGCAGCCCTTCAATAAAAGTTTCCTGCGGATTTTTAAACATATTTCTGTAGAAAAGGCGGTAATTTTCCTCTGATAAATTAGAAAGAGTAAGGTTAAATATTTTTTGTGGAATTCCAAAATTATTGTCTATAGGAACGGGTGTTCCGTTGATTGCTATAACATTCTTCAAGTTTTTAAATTGATTAATAACAGCTGAGCAAGCCCAAACTCCAAAAGACCATGCAATGATGTTTATTTCTTCATATTTATTGCACTCATTTAAAATTTCTGTCGGTATGTCAAGATTTTCATATTCATAAAACATTAAAACATCATACTCAACAGAGTTTAAGTGCTTTATAATATTTTTATCCAGACTCCAGCCGTTGAAAAATATAATCAGCTTTTTAGAGTTTTTTTTTGGTGCAGAAATCTGCACCCTACATTCCTTCACTTTTCACCTTTTAATCTTTATTTCACTAATAGATGCTTCAATTGTATCATAAAGTTTATTTAAACTCTTCTCTGAAATGCAGTAAGGAGGCATAATGTAAACAGTATTTCCCAACGGTCTTAATAAAACGCCCCTCTCAATATAAAATCTGTATAAATCTTTTGCAATATCCGATAAATAACCTTCTTTTTCCACCTTTATGTCAACAGCAAAAATAGAACCGAGGACTCTGGGGTTTTTGACTGAATTCGATTTGTTCAAATATTATTAAGTTTACTTCAAATGACAGCATTTGTTAATAAAAGCTATTTTTTCTAAAATGTTTTCTTTTTGCCAGATGTTTAAATTAGCAGCCGCAGCAGCACAGGCAATAGGATTTGCAGTGTATGAACTGCTATGAAAAAACATTTCGGATTTATTTTTTGAATAAAAAGCTTTATAAATTTCTTTTGTAGTAAATGTAGCCGCAAGAGGCAGTGTTCCGCCGGTAATTCCTTTGGATAAACAAATTATATCAGGAACTATATTTGTTTGTTCAAAAGCAAACATTGTTCCTGTTCTCCCAAAACCTGTCATTACTTCATCGAGAATGAAAAAAACATTATATTTTTTAGAAAGTTTATATAATTCATTTATAACAAAAGGTTTATAGATTAACATTCCGCCTGAACCTAAAATCAAGGGTTCTAATATAATTGCTGCTATTTTTGAAGCTTCTTTTTTTAAAAGCTTTTCAAAAGTTTTTATTGTAACCTCTTCTTTTCCTTCTTGCGGAAAAGGAAGATGTTCAACATCAAAAAGCATTTTTTTATAAGGTTTATTGAAAACTCCTCTGCCGCCTGAAGACATTCCGCCAAAAGTGTCTCCATGGTAAGCTTTTTCTAACGCTATAATTTTGGTTTTATCAAATTTTCCTTTATTATACCAATACCCGACAGCCATTTTTAATGCAACTTCAACAGAAGTAGAACCACTGTCTGAAAAAAAGACATGTTCAAATTTCGGCGGCAAAACTTCAAGAAGTTTTGCCGCCGCTTCTTCACCAGCATCATGTGTAAATCCTGCAAAAATAACCTGTTGTAATTTTTCCGCTTGAGAAGAAATTGCTTTTATTATTTCAGGATTAGAATGACCATGCGTATTAACCCACCATGAAGAAATTCCATCAATGATTTGTTCTTTTTTTTCCGTATATAAAAATTCATCCTTGGCTTTTTTTATTTTTATTATAGGTTCGTTTAATCCATGCTGAGTAAACGGATGCCATATTTTTGCGTCTTTATATTCCATAATTTTCCTTAAAATATTTTACGTCAAAATTATCATAAAAGGTTTTTTCAAGAATATTTTTATTAATGGTTTTTAATACTGGAATATTACCTATTTTTTTCGCTTTTGAAAATTGTATAATAGTTCTTTGGTTATCCAAATTTTTTTCTCCAATAAAAACTATGCCGGCTAAATTAATATTTTTCGCTTTTAAAGCTTCGATAGAAAGCAATGTGTGATTTATTGTTCCAAGTGAAGTTCTTGCACATAAAATTACCTGTGCATCCCAATTCTTTATGATATCAATGAAAAGAGTTTGTCTGTTTACAGGAACCATTAATCCGCCGGCCAATTCAATTATTAAGGGATTAAATTTAACTTTTTCAGGTAAAATTAATTCTTTATCTTCAATAATTATATTTTCTGATTCGGCAGCTTTATGCGGAGAAAGAGACGCTTTTAAAAGGTATTTTTCTTGCAAAAAATGATTATCATCAAGCTCAGATAATCTTTTCACTATTTTGGTGTCGTTTTCTTCTGCACACCCGCTTTGTACAGGCTTAAAATAAGTCCCTTTAAGTACACTCATCAACAATGCAGAGCAAATTGTTTTCCCTATATTTGTATCTGTACCCGCAATAACTATGTTGTTTTTCATTTTTTAACCTTTTAAAATTAAATCAATATTTTCAAACAAACTGTCAATTTCATTTTTAGTTCTATTTACGTTTAGCGAAATTCTTAATCTTGGAGTCGAAACGGTTGGCGGTCTTATTGCTCTGACATCAAATCCTTTAGCTTGTAGAAATGAAGATGCTTTAACCGCGCTCAATTCAGTATTTAAAATTAACGGAATTATTTGAGTTTTACCCTTCAAACCTAAAATATTAAAATAATTTTTATGAATATAGTCAATAATTTCTGAAAGTTTTTCTCTTCGCCAGCTTTCTTCTTGAGAAATTATTAAGGCTTGCTTTACGGCAACAGAAATTACAGGTGGTTCTGCAGTTGTATAAATAAAAGGTCTCGATTTGTTTATAAGATATTCGATGATTTCCTTCGATGTGCAAACCAAAGCACCGCTTACTCCTAAAGCTTTTCCGCAAGTATGCAGAGTTATTAAATTTTTAAAACCAATCTTATATGTAAACCCCTTTCCATTAATTCCGAAAATCCCTGTTGAATGGGCTTCGTCTACAATTAAATAAATATTCTTATATTCATTTATTATATTTAGAATTCCTTGGATATCAGGAACATCTCCATCCATACTATAAACACTTTCAATACTAAGCCAAATAATTTTCGCATTTAAATTTTTTGCTTTTTCAATTTTCTCTTTTAAAGAGGTTAAATCATTATGTTTAAATTTTATAGCTTTAGCATTGGATGAATTAATTCCGTCTCTTGCGCTAGCATGAATTAATTCATCATATACAATAAAGTCATGCCTGTCAGGCAATGTTGTAAAAAGTGCGTAATTTGCCATAAATCCGGAACTGAAAAATAAACAAGCTTCCGTGTTAAAATAATCAGCTGCAAATTCTTCCAGAATTTGATGTTCTTTTTTATTGCCGGTTAAAAGCCTTGAACCACTTGAACCTAAAGCAAGACCTGCTTTTAAAGATTCTACAACAGCTTCTTTTATTTTAGTATGATTAGATAAACCCAAATAATCATTTGAAGAAAAATCAATACCGTTAATATGCTTCAATTCTCTATAATTATTGCTATTTTTTATATTTAATAATTTTTTCTCAAACATATCCGCCACATTAACTAGTTTAACACAAAGACCGGATAAATTATTTTAATAAATTCTTTCAATTATGGTGTTTTTAATATAAAATGTTTTTA
Source organism: uncultured bacterium (assembly GCA_963839525.1). Lineage (GTDB taxonomy): Bacteria > Cyanobacteriota > Vampirovibrionia > Gastranaerophilales > Gastranaerophilaceae > CAWIVJ01. Next base: position 106,508 of record CAWIVJ010000023.1, read on the forward strand.
TGATTGAAAATTTATTTAAAAGAATAAACACACTAGACCGATACATTTTAAGACAGGTTATTGAAATGTTTCTTATGGGTGTATTTGTTTTTACATCAATAATATTTGCTTCAGATACTTTCATTACTCTTATAAAACAAATTTCTTTGTATGGGATTCCTTTTAAAGTAGCATTAATGATAATTATTTTGAACTTGCCCTCTGTTTTTGTAATGACAATACCAATGGGTGTTTTGCTTTCTACCGTAATGACATTAAACAAACTAAGCTTAGCCTCGGAAATTACAGTAATGCGTTCCTGCGGTATCGGTATAAATAGAATCGCTAAATCTATTTTTATATTCGCAGCAATTATGTGCATTGCCAGTTTTGTAATAAATGAAACTATCGTACCCATCACTACTAAACAATCTAAAGATTTAGCTTTATGGGCTTTGGGGCAAAAAAATATACCGGAAGGAAAACAAAATTTTATTTTTAAAGAATTAAAAGATAATGGTAGTTTGAAACGACTTTTTTACGTAGGTTCTTGTAAAGATAAGATATTACATAACATAACAGTTCTTGATCTGTCAAAAGACAACGCTATTCAGGTGCTTCAAGCTAAAGATGGGGCAACTTCACCTTTAGGGTGGGAATTTAATAGAGGTGCAATTTATACAGTTGCACAAGAAGGAAAAATACTTAACACAGCTTTCTTTGAAAATTCTCTTGCCCAATTCGGAATAGACTTATCTAAAGAACTTCGTCAGAATATTGCTAAAGAACATAATTTTATTTCATTACTTCGTTATATTATGCATAATTCAGGGAAAATCAAAGATCAAATAAATATTTATTTGATACAGCTTTATGACAAAATTGCTCTGCCTGTAACAACAATTGTTCTGGTTTTGGTAGGAGTGCCTTTGGCAATTACACCGCCCAGAGTCAGGTATAATAGAGGATTTTTATTCAGTATATTAATAATATTTACTTATTACTTAATAAGAGCATTATCAATTTCTTTTGGAGAAGCAGGAACAATTCCACCATTTTTTGCAGCTTGGACCGCTAATCTACTGCTTTTTGTGATAGGTCTTATATTATATTACAGAAAAGTTTATACAATAACTTAAAAAAAATAAATTATTCAATATCTTCCGGATAGTTATAAGAGTATCTAATCATATTAGAAATAACCGCAATTAATATTCCCGCACATACACCGGCAGAGATAAATACAGAAGCAGGTCTGATTCCTTTTGTCGAATCGATTAAGTGTTTTTTGCGTACAGTTTTTAATCCAAGAATTTTTTCATTAATTCTTGCAAATAATCCCATTACCTTATCAGAAACAGAGTTTGGAAGCTTTCTTATTTCTGTTATATTTAATTTTTTGGCATCGTATAATTTTATAAATTCATCTTGAAATGTTTCTCTGGGTTTAGAAGTCCGAATTTTTTCAATTTCTATTTTCTTTTTCTCGAAAGCTTCTTTAGCTATATCTTTTAATTCAGCATAAAATTCTTTATCTTTTTCCTGATTTGTAATAGGCAGAACCCACTTTAAAGTATAACCGCTAATTCCGCCAATAATAGCGGAACTAATATAGCTCATACTTCCTGCTCTTTCATTAGGGTCTCTTTGTACTGCTCTTACTGCCATAGCTAATAAACCTTTACTAAAGTAAGTAAAAAAATCAAAAAAAAAATTCTCTAGTGTTTTTTCTTAAATTTTTTGCAGTGTAACATGTCGTTACTTTTTTGTCAATAGTCCAATTAGATTAAGAATAAACATTATAAGAACAAGAGCAAAGACATATATTATATAATGTTTAATAGAACCAACAAAATAAGATGCAATAGCACCGGCTACAATAGCAATTGATGTTAAAATTGCAACGGTCATATTTTGAGAAAACCCCGCTTTCAACAACTTATGATGAATATGTTCAGAATCAGCCGTAAAAGGAGATTTACCCTTTAAAATTCTTCTTAAACTTGCATATGTAATATCAATAATAGGAACAGCTAAAACAACAAAAGGAAGGATTATTGCTAAAGCTGCTGCTTTCATAACGCCGGTAATTGAAAGTGTTGCTAATAAAAACCCTGAAAACAGTGCACCGGAATCCCCCATGAAAATTTTTGCCGGATTAAAATTATAAGTTAAAAATGCAAGCATCGCTCCGGCTAAAATAAAGGCAATTAAAGCGCTAATAGGGTTTGGAGGCACCATTGCAACTGCAATTATACCTAAAGTTATTGAATTTATAGTAATAACAGATCCGGCCAATCCGTCTATTCCATCAATAAAATTTACAGCATTGCTTATTCCAACAATCCAAAACAAAGTTATAACATAGGATAAATAAAAATTTAATTGGATTTCATTCCCCCAAGGGGTTATCATTGAATCTATTCTTACCCCCAACAAAAAAACCAATGTTGCTATTGCAACTTGAATAAATAATTTAAATTTAGCATTTAGCGTATAAATATCATCAATTAATCCAAGAAAAAACATTAAAGAACTACCGAGCAAAATTCCCGAAAGCAAGCTTCCATAAGGGTAATAACTTAAAAAAACCAAAAACAGAAAAGTGAGCATTGTGCTAAGCCAAATAGCAACACCGCCCAATCTTGAAATAGGTCTTGTATGTATTTTTCTCTCATTAGGAACATCAATTAAGCCTTGTTTTTTTGAATAAGCAATAACAAGCGGTACAATAAATACCCCTAATAGGTAGGATATTATTGCTCCTATTATATGTGCTTCTGATAGCTTAATAATCATTTTTAATTCCTTTTAATATAACGGATATTTTAAACAAAGTTTTAAAGAACGTTCTTTTAAATTTTTTAACCCTTGCTCATTATCTGATGAAAGTACTGATGACGCAATAATTTTTCCAACCTCTTTCATATCATCTTCCTTGAAACCTCTGGTGGTAACGGCAGGTGTACCCAACCTTACTCCGCTTGTTACAAAAGGGCTTTGAGGGTCATTTGGAACAGTATTTTTATTTGCGGTAATCCCTACAAGTTCTAATATGTTTGAAATTTCCTTACCTGTTTTATTATATTTTCTTAAATCAAGAGTCATCACGTGATTTTCTGTATAACCGCCTACAATTTCCATTGCTTCATCAGTTAAACTTGTTGAAAGAACCTTTGCATTTTTAACAATTTGTTGGGCGTAGGTTTTAAATTCGGGCTTTGAAGCTTCTAAAAGTGCGATTGCTTTTCCTGCAATAATATGCTCTAAAGGTCCGCCTTGAATTCCCGGGAATACGGCTTTATCAATTGCTGCGGCATGTTCTTGTGCACACATAACAATTCCGCCGCGAGGACCCCTCAAAGATTTATGCGTTGTTGTTGTTATAAAATGAGCATAACCTGATGGAGATGGGTGAACTTCACCGACAACAAGTCCTGCAATATGTGCAATATCAGCCATCAAATAAGCTCCAATACCGTCAGCTATTTCTCTAAATTTTTTAAAATCAATAATTTTTGAATAGTTGCTTGCACCACAAATTATCATTTTAGGTCTGTGTTCCTGAGCCAGTTTTTCTACTTCATTATAATCTATAAATCCGTTTTCATCCACGCCATAACTTACAACATCGAAATACATTCCTGAAAAATTAACGGGAGAACCGTGAGTTAAATGTCCGCCGTTTGATAAATCCATCCCCATGATTTTATCACCCGGTTTTAAAAAAGCTAAAAGAACAGCCATATTAGCTTGCGCACCACTATGCGGCTGAACATTTGCATGCTCCACCTTGAAAAGTTTTTTTGCTCTTTCTTGAGCAATCTCTTCAATTACATCTACATTTTCACAGCCGTTATAAAATCTTTTATAAGGTTTTCCCTCAGCATATTTATTAGTTAAAATAGTTCCGCATGCTGCCATAATTGCAGGAGAAGTAAAATTTTCACTGGCGATAAGCTCTATTGTATTTTGTTGCCTTTTTAGCTCCTTTTCAATATACTCAGCTACCTGCGGATCAGTCTTTCTAATAATATCTAATTCCATCTTATACTCCTCCCAAATTTTTACATTAATAATTATAAAACAAACAATAAAAAAGATGAAGACAAATAAAAAGCAACCACTTGTTTTTTCAAATAGCTGCTTTTTTATTGTTTGTTTTATAATTTCTCAACTAATCAGTCTTAAGCTATAAAAGACCTAATACTTTTTTGTACCAGGAAAATGTTTCGATTTCTAAACCATTAAATGTTGTTTTTAAACATTGACGTTTTAAATAGGTGTCAAATTCTTCATTAAAATTTTCTTTTCTTTTCTTTTCTTTAATGTTTGATGCTGTTGCTAGACTGACCATTTCATTCTCCTTATCTTACTTTACACTAACTATATATAAATTTGATATCTCTGGACGCATTATAACACGAAAGTTTTGTCAAGTCTAGTCATGATAAAACCTGTGAAAGTTAAAAATTGCTATTAATAGGGGGGTGAACTTGTAAATTTTTGTAACAATGTTTTGTTTTTTTAAAAATACTCTGTTTTGACAGGAAATTATTTAAAAACTTCAATAACATTTTTTATTGGATAAAAAAACTTGACAGTAAAAATTGTTTATGATATAAAATTAGTGGGGTAAATGTATATTTATAAGCTTTGGACACTTTCCAAGGCTTTTTGTTTTTTAAATATTTGACTACTAACTCCTCTTTAGAGGGATTAATTTGATATTTGCTTGTAGTAAAATAGACTTTAAAAAAGGTAGGACAAATGAAAATAGCATTAGTGAACCATGGTTGTTCAAAAAATTTGATAGATTCTGAACTCATGCTCGGGCTTTTAACAAAAAAAGGTTATGAAATTACTCTTGATGAAAATAAGGCTCAGATAGTTATAATTAATACGTGTTCTTTCATCCATGATGCGGAGGAAGAGTCGGTTCGTTCTATTCTAAGTCTGGTTCAATCAGGAAAAAAGGTTATTGTAACAGGATGTTTGCCTCAAAAACATAAAGAGGAGTTAAAAGAAGCAATCCCGGAAATTGTTGCTATGCTTGGAACAGCCGATTTTAATAAAATTGTCGATGTTGTAGATAGAATAAAAGGATGCATTAAAGACAGCGGTGATGAAAGCACGACAGCCTGTATTTCACATAATGAATTAATTTCGCATATTTCCCATAAGCCGGAATATGTTTATCCCGAGGGCGTAGAAAGACAACAAATAACAGTAGGAGCAAGTTCATATTTAAAAATTGCGGACGGCTGTAATTATAAATGCGGATATTGTATTATCCCTCAACTTAGAGGTGCTTATAGTTCAAGAAAAATGGAAAATATAGTTCAAGAAGCAAAAGATTTAGCGGCTAAAGGCGTAGCTGAAATAGTCCTTGTTGCTCAAGATACTACCAGCTACGGAACTGATATTTATGGAAAGCCCATGCTGGTAACGCTTTTAGAACAATTAAATGAAATAGAGGAACTGTCCTGGATTAGAATTATGTATGCCTATCCATCAAAGATTACAGACGACTTAATTCATTGTATTGCAAAATCAGAAAAAATAGTTAAATATATCGATATTCCTTTTCAACACTCTCATCCGGAAATATTGGAAGCAATGCGCCGTCCGATATTTGATTATGAAATTTTAGTGAAAAAATTGAGAGATAAAATTCCGAATGTTGCTATCAGAACTGCTTTTATAGTTGGTTATCCTGGAGAAACAGATAGTTATTTTGAGCATCTATATAATTTTGTAGAAAAAATGAAATTTGATAAAATGGGAGTTTTTAAGTATTCAAGAGAACAAAATACTGTTTCTTATGATATGGTAGACCAAGTTCCGGAAAAAATTAAGCAAGAAAGATTTGATACTTTAATGAAACTTCAACAAAAAATTTCAAAAGAAATTAACGCAACATTTGTGGGCAAAACTCTTCCTTGTATGATTGAAAATATTAATAGTGACGGTCTTATAATTGCACGTTCACAGCGTGATGCTGCGGAAATAGATGGTCTGGTTTATATTGATACTAAAAAATCTCTTACTCCGGGGGATATAGAAAATGTTTTAATAAAATCTTATGATGAATACGACCTTTATGGAGTGTTGTAAAAATATTTAAAAATACATTTTAAGATTTTTGCTTAACTTGCCAGATATAATAATACTCATGTCTAATGGAATATTTTAAATTATGTTTTATATTGTCAATTGTTAGTTGCTTAAAAGGAGTCATATGATTGATTTACTTATAAATTGGGTATTATTTGCCTTAGCATTGCTTTTCGTTGCTTTAATTATCCCCGGCATCACTTTTTCCGGCTTTGTTCCTGCATTATTGGCCGCTATAGTTATAGGTCTTGTTAACATTTTTATAAGACCTTTGTTATTAATTTTAACGTTGCCTATTAACTTGCTTACTTTAGGGTTATTTACTTTTGTAATAAATGCTCTTATGTTTTGGCTTGTATCGAAATTAGTTCCCGGTTTTTTTGTAAGCGGCTTTTTAGCTGCGTTATTAGGCTCAATACTATTGTCTATTCTTAGTCTCTTTATTCACAGAATGTATTAATATTTTATTCTTTAGTGTTAATTTCCTTCTGAAAGTTTAATCAACTCTTCTATTGTTAATTCATAATTAAATTTCTCTTCTACTTTTTGCTGCAAAAATACATTTATTTTATCCATCATTCTAATTGCTTCATCACAATTTTTGTCAGAACCTTTTACATATGCGCCTATATTAATTAAATCTTCATTTTTTTTGTATACTGCAAGCAAACTCCTTATTTTACCTGTTGCATTTCTATGTTCTTCAGTAGTAACATCAGGCATAACCCTGCTTATAGATTGTAGAACATCTACAGCCGGATAGTGGTTTTTATGCGCAAGTTCACGAGATAATATTATGTGCCCGTCCAGTATACTTCTTGCTGTATCAGAAATGGGTTCATTAAAGTCATCCCCTTCAACCAAAACTGTATAAAGTCCTGTCATTGTTCCGTATTCATTACTTCCTGCTCTTTCCAGTATTTTAGGCATTTGTGCAAAAACAGAAGGCGTATAACCTCTTGTAGCTGGAGGTTCCCCTATGGCAAGTCCTACTTCTCTTTGAGCCATAGAAATACGGGTTATACTATCAAGCATGAACAAAACATCACGTCCTGTGTCTCTAAAATATTCGGCAATAGATGTTGCAACGTACGCTGCTTTTATTTTTACCAGAGAGGGTTGTTCAGAAGTTGCAGCAACAACAATACTTCGTTTCATGCCTTCCGTTCCGAGCGTTTTTTCAATAAATTCTCTGACTTCTCTTCCCCGTTCTCCCACTAAAGCAATTACGTTCATATCGGCAGATGTGTTTTTTGCCATCATTGCCAATGTTGTACTTTTCCCGACACCTGACCCTGAAAAAACACCCAATCTTTGACCTTTTCCTACAGTTACAAAAGCATCAATTGATTTTATTCCCAACGAAAGAGGCTCTGCTATTCTTCTTCTTTTAAGCGGATTAATAGCTTCTGCATGTGTTGAATATAATGTTTGAGAATTAATTTCCCCCAGATTATCAAGCGGACGTCCAAGTCCATCTAAAACCCGTCCTAATAATTGTTCCCCGACTTTAATTTTCATTGCTGAACCTGTATTGGATACAATTGCTCCAGGCTGTAAACCTTCCATTGAACCGAGCGGCATTAATAATATTTTTGGCGTACGAAAACCCACAACTTCTGCCCATATAGGTTCTTCATTTAATTTATTATAAATATAGCATAAATCTCCAATACTTGATTTAGGTCCGTCAGCTTCAATTATAAGCCCGATTATTTCGGTAACTTTACCAATTTCCCTTATAGGGTTTGTTTCTTCAATTATTTGTGAATATTCATTTGAGTTAATCATTAAAAAGTTCTCCGATTTTTTTATTTCAGCATCTATCCAGCTTTTTATATTGGTAAGACCCTGAAACAAGTTCAGGATGAAAATTTAGGCGTCTTTATTTAAATTATTCGAATTTTCCGAAAGTTGGTTACTCGGAGTTGAATCCAGTTTAGCCATAAGCTTATCTGCTATTTCATTAATTTGTGAAATTATACGGCTATCAACTCTTGAAAGAGGCGATTCTACAATTGTTCCATCCGGTGAAACACTTATATCTTCAACAATTTTTATTGAACACAATTGAGGAATTTTTTCTTTTAATTCATCAGATATAGCATAAATTTTTTCTGCCATTTCGGGATTTACAATAATTGTTATTTCTTCTTTGTCTTTTAAAGATTGGATTGCACTTTGGGTGATTTCTTTTAAAATTGTTTCATCAAGTTCAAGAGACTTGGAACAAACTTTATGGGCAATTTTAATAACAAGAGATATTATATCTAAGTATGCAGATTTTATTATATTATTTTTAATATCAAAATTGCTTTGAGCAAAGTCATTTAGTGCAATAACTTTATCTTGCAGTTCTTGTGTTATATTTTCAAGACCTTCTTGACGACCAGCTTCAAAACCTTCGTTATGAGCCTGTTGAGTAATTGCATCTACCTCGCTTAATGCTTGGTTTTTTGCATCTTCAATAATTTTCAAACCTTCTACTTGAGCTTGTTCAATTATCTCTTGAGCTTTTTGTTCGCCACGAAGAATTATTTTTTTTTCTTTTTCAAGTGCTTCTTGAACTTTTAATTTATGCAAACTATCTTCTATTGGAACAACAAATGACTCGCCAAAATGTATGTTATTGCTTTTTATCTTAGTCAATTAATTCATCCTCATTATTGTCACGTGAAATTATAATTTCACCGGCAACTTCTAATGTTCTGATTATACCAACTATTTTACTTTGGATTTCTTGAACTTCTTTTGCTCTTACAGGTCCCATATATTCCATTTCATCGCGAAGCATTGCTTGGGCACGTTCAGACATATTTTTAAATACTTTTTCTTTTACATCTTCTTTTGTTCCCTTCAAAGACATTGCAAGATCTTTTGTATCAACTTCACGTAAAATTCTTTGAATAGCTCTGTCTTCAAGATTAACAATATCTTCAAATACAAACATTAATTCGCGTACTTCTTCTGCCAACTGAGGACTCTGAACTTCCAGCAATTCTATAACATTCCTTTCCGTAGCTCTGTCTGTATGGTTTAAAATACTTGCTAATGATTCTATGCCGCCTGCCTTTGAGAAGTCTTGAACTACAACAGATGAAAATTTAGTTTCTACTATTTTTTCAATTTCTGAAAGAATTTCCGGATTTGTCGTATCCATATCTGCAATTTTCATTGCAACGTGCGCCTGAACATCAGAAGGTAAGTAATTTAACACCTGAGCAGAATGTTCGGGTTTCAAATATGCCATAATTAATGCAATTAACTGAGGATTTTCATTTTGGAAAGAAGTTGCCAATTGCCCCGGATCTGCTTCGTTAAAAAATTGAAATGGATTTGAATTCATTAAAACAACTAATCTGTCCAAAATCTTCTTAGCCTGATCTCCGCCGTAAGCTTTTTCTAAAAGTTCTTTGGCATAATCCATACCACCTGCGGAAAGGTAATTACTAGCTTGAAAAATAGCTTTAAATTCTTCCAAAATTCCATTAAGAATTTCAGTAGACACTTTATTTAAACTTGCGATATCAAGCGTAACCTGTTCAAGCAATTCATCGTCAGTAATATTTTTTAAAACTTCAGAAGCAGTAGCAGGACCAAGTACAATTAAAAGAGCTGCTACTTTTTGTGTTTGTGTCATATTCTGTAATTCTATAATTGCCACTGTTATTAATCCTTAATGTATGATGTAAGTAACTTTGCTGCTTCCGAGGGGTCAGCCAAAATTGTATCATTGAGCTCAACTCGTATTCTTTCAAGTTCAGGATCCAAATGGGCTTCTATTTGAGGAAGTGCTTCATTTTCTATTAAATCAGTAGGTTCTTCTTTGATAGTTGGTAATTGGGCTTCAAATGATTTTGCATTATAAATTTCGTTTGACGGTCCTGGAGTGCTGCCACTTCCTGTTTTAAACAATCCTTTAATTACAAGCAATGCTGTTAATCCTAAAAGCAGAACAATTGCCAAAGGTCCTATTTTTGTAGTCCAAAATTCGATAGCATTTTCGGCCGCAAGATCTTTTTCCATTTGTTCTTGAGCTGCTTTATCTTCTGCTATTGATTCAAATTGCAGACTTGAAACCGTAATTACATCTCCTCTATTATAATCTGCCCCGCTTGCTGACAGAACTAAATTTTGTATTTCTTCTTTCTCTTTTGCGGTAAGAACTTTATTAACCGCAACAGCAATAGTCATTCTTTTTACAGTTCCAGGAGCATAAATAACCTGTTTAATTTCTTTTGAAACACTATAATTTGTTGAGCTTTTTTGCTTTGTATAATTTAAATTTTTACTCTCAGCAGTTGCAGAAGCAGGAGCGGGTTCTCCTTTTGGATTTGTATAAACCTCATCTTCTTTTTGAGAAGCAGTTAAAACACCCTGCCCTTTATCATTCAACGGAATATAGCTTTCAATAGTTGATTTTGCACTATCGAAATTAATATCAGCACTGATTTGAACCGTTGCATTTCCTCTGCCCATTATTTTTTCAAGTACAGTAGAAATCTTTGTTGCTGTTTCCTTTTCAAAATTTGTTTTAAAACTTTCCATATCATTAGAATTTTTTCCCACTTCGTCACTTAAGCTGTTACCGTTCTGATCAGTAATAAAAACTTTTTCAGGAGTGAGTCTGGAAATTGCATATGCAACAAGGTTTTTAATTGCTTTTACTTGAGAATTTTTTAATTTGTAACCGGCATTTAAAATTAACATAACAGAAGCTGTTGGAGCTTCATCATGTTGTTCAAAAATTGAACGCTCAGGATCTGCTATTTGAATTCTGGCACTTTTTACTCCATTCATTTTTTCAATAGAACGTGTCAGTTCACCCTGGAAAATTCTTTGTTTGGTCAATCTGTTTTTAAAATCCGTTGAACCAAGCTGTAAATCATCTAAAAGTTCAAATCCAGGAGATGAATTCTTTATCAAATCATTTTCTGCGACATAAACTCTTAATTCATCCTTTTGGCTTGAAGGAACTAATATTGTCTTTCTATCCTCTGCGATTTTATAAGCATATCCGTTCTTTTTCAAATTTTCTGTTACAGCAACAGCATCAGGCTCTGATAAATCTGTATAAAGCACTGCCCAATTAGGTTCCATGGATTTAGATAAAAAATATGTTGCAACAACTGCAGTAACAATAGTTAATGCGACCATCCCAAACTTTTGAGGCAAATCTAGCCCGTTCCAAAGTTTCTTAAAATCATCTGTTAATAATTTAAAGTAATTATTATTCAATTCCATCCCCTTTTTAGTGAGAGGTGAGACGTGAGAGGTGAAAAGTGAAAATTTTCTTCTCACTTCTCACTTCTCACCGTTCACTTCTTAATACCAATATAACCTCTTTTTTCCGCGTTTTCAATTATGTAAATAATTTTTACACAAACTAAACTCTAATATTGTTAATCTCGTTATATGCAGTTATCATTTTATTTCTAAGTTGCATTGCCATTTGCAAATTTAAAGATGCTTTTTCCGCAGCAATCATAACATCATGAACGCTTACATTTTTACCCATTGCCAAAGCCTCTTGTGCTTTATTTGCAGTTTTAATTGAGTCATCTACAGAACTCAAACCGTGGCTTATTGAATTTGAAAAACTTTCCATAAAATGACCTGTCGGTGCTTCGTTTTCACCAACTTTAACGGCAGTTTGAGCCACTATATCGTCAAAATTATTCAACTCAACTCCTCCTTTTAGTTGAAAAGGATCTTGTATTGATGCTGTTTGTTTATTCAAAACATTTTCAAAATCTATATTGCTTGAATCAACATCAAAAGATTTAGTATTATTTAAATAATCGTTGTAATTGCTTATCGGATTAAAATTCATTCCCCCAATTTCGCCTATGTAATTCATTATTTGTATACCTCCAGATTATTGTGTTTTAGTGAACGGTAAACAGAAAATCCACTCACTGTTTACTAATTACTGTTTACTATATTTTCATTGCTGCTTCCATCATTTTTTTTGCGTTTTCAGCCGCTACCGCATTTGCTTCATAAGCTTTTGAAGCTGTTACCATTCCAACCATTTCTTCAACAATATTTATATTTGGCATTTGTACAAAGCCATCTGCATCTGCATCAGGATGTGATGGATCGTAAACACTTCTTACAGCATTTTGTGCGTCATTAATCTCTGCTACTTCTACTCCATTAGACATTCCGCCTTGATTTAATGAAATTCCTGAATTTATTTTCATTGTACCTGTTGCAGGATTAAATTCTGCTGAAGTTGAATTATTTGAAAAATTCGATGCACCCTGAGAAAGTTTTTCGTCATAAATTGCTTTAAAGCTCACTTCTTTTTTTATATAAGGTCCAACTGTTCCGTCAGGCTTTCTTGTTGTGTTTATGTTTGCAACATTACTTGAAATTGCATCCATTTTTATCCTTTGAGCATGCATCCCCGATGCCGCTACATCAAATACATCAAAACTCATTTTTACTTGCTCCTTGCTTTATTTGTCAACATTATTTTTAGTGAGAGGTGAGGAGTGAAGGATGAAGGGATTAAATTTTTTCTTCACTCCTTACACTTCACTCTTTTTACATATCACCCTTAATCGCACCTCTTATAGTACTTATTTGTTTTTGCTCTAAATTAGCTAAAATATTATACTTCATTCCGACAGAAGTCATGTCCATAATTTCTGATTCCAAGTTAACGTTATTTCCATTAATATCGCTTCCTGAAACATTGTCATCAATAATTTGCGGATTATAATTGCTATATATATCACTTTGCAGGTATCTGTTTTGCTGCGGTGTTAATCCTTGATATTCTGTCCTTTTCAGTACCATATCCAAACCAGTAGGATTGTACTGAATGCTGTTTTGTTCTTTTAGGTAAGTTTTTAAGTCGTCTTTTTCGACAATTTCTCTAAGCTGATTTTCAAAATTAACTTCTTTCCTTTGGTAATCCGGAGTCATAACGTTAGCTGTGTTTGCAGAAATAGCTTTCTGACGAAGCATTAGTCCATCCATTGCTAATTTTGTTAAATCCATTGTTCTTGTTGATATTAAGTCCATTGTTGTACACCTCCTTTTGGTGAGAGAGCGGTGAGAAGAGAGAAATCTTTCCTTCTCACCTTTTATTTTTCACTTTTCAAAACCGTTATTTCAAAATCAGTCGAAATTTCGTCTGATTTTAATAATTTTAGTTGCGCAAATTGTTCCTCCAACGTTTTCTTGCAAATTACAAGCCCAAGACCGGTACCTGTAGCTTTTGTCGTAAAACCTTCTTGAAAACTTTTATCAAGAATTTCTTTACTCATAGGGGTTCCATTATTTGAAATAATTATTTTTACTCTATCTTCCTCAATTTTTGTTTTGATAATAATTTCACCTTTTTCTTCGATACTTTCAATTGCATTTTTAATTAAATTAATCAAAACTGTTAAAAATTTATTTTCATCTGCTAAAATATTCACATTTAGCAAATTCTTATTCTCAAATTTAATCTTTTTATCGTTTGCGTAGGCTTTTGCCAGCTCTACAGATGTTTCAAGCAAACTTTTTAAACTTTGTTCCTTTAAGTCTGTTTTTCTTAAAGATTTAAAATCTAAAAGTAAATTCCCTGTCATTTTAAGTGCTTTTCTAATGCAATCCATTGCATTTAAAATCGATTGTTTAACTTCTTCGCTTTCAAATAAAATTTTGTTTGTCTGTTTGCAAATTATGTCAGAATATAAACTGCAAATGGAGAGCAAATTCCTCATTTCATGAGCTATATAACTTGATTTAGACAATAAAAACTCTAATCTTGAAGATAAATCTTCTGAATCCTCCGTAACCTCTTTTTCTAACTGGGAAATTAAAATTTCCTGATTAGTTTCATCAAAACTTTCTATAATTTTTCTGATAGAATTATTCAAAATTTCATTATCCCGTCTTTCTGGACGCCATTTATTTTCATATTCTTTCAAATCAATTACCGAGTTTGAGTTAATAATTTCAAAAGCTTCTGATAAGTTTTTTGAGTTATGAAGAATATAAATGTGAGCAAATTTTTCAATTTCAGACTCTTCATAATCAAAGATTAGTATTGCTCCGAACCTTTGAGTTAAAACATATATAAATTCTGTTTTATTCCAAATTTTTTCTTTTAAAATATTTTCAAAAATTTCGTTTATAGGATTATCCGAAAAATCGTATACTTTCGCAGATGAAAATTCAAGTCTTTTTAAAATATTACTAAATTTTTTTTTACTTTTCTCTTCTAATCTGCATAAAACAAGGCTTTCTACATTTTTCTCCAAAATAGGTTCAACAATGGAACGAAACAGACCTTTCACAGTCTGCTCGTTGCATTGTTTATTTTCTTGAATATAAATCAAATCTTTTAGTTTATTTTTTATATACACTTTTCAGTACCTGTTTTAATTCAAAATGAAAGCTTTGGACTTAAAAGAGATTTTCTTTTACTCTTTAAACGCTTGTCATCAAGGCTTTTCTTTTATTTGTAAATCCATTGTTAATTGCATAAAGAACAGCTTGAGTTCTATCATTTACTTGAAGTTTTTGGAAAATATTGTTTACGTGGGTTTTTACGGTTGTTTCAGAAATAAATAATTTTCCTGCAACTCCTTTGTAAGTTATGCCTTGAGTCAACAAATCCAAAACCTCTTCTTCTCTTTGAGTTAAGTAATTAAGTAAATTTTCTTCATTTGTAACAACTGTTGTTTCTTCTTTAAAAGAGCGTTGGAAATATTCAAAGAATCTTGATGATAGAGCGGGTGGAAGATAAATTTTTCCTGCAGCAACTTCTTCAAGCGCATAAATTAATTGTGCGGATGCCATAGTTTTTAACACATATCCTCGTGCTCCTAATTTCATTGCCCGGAAAATCAAATCAGCATCATCATATCCGCTTAAAGCAACAACACATACCCCTAAGTCCAATTTTTCAATTTCCTGTATAGCCTGAAGTCCGTCTTTCTCCGGCATATTAATGTCCATCAAAATAATATCCGGGTGATGTTTTTTTACAAGAGAAATCCCTATGCTTGCACTTGTAGATGTAGCAATTACTTCAAATTGACCTTCTAAATTGATAATTTCTCTAATTCCGGCCAAATGCTCATAATTGTCATCGATTAACAAAACTCTGGCTTTTTTCTTAAATTCCACCGCTCTTCTCATTAATTTTTTCCTCCTCATTTATCCCTAAATAAATTTTTTCATTCATCCACATTAGAGATAGTACATCTTTTTAGAGGAGGTTATCATCAATATAAAGATTGATTTTCTTTTAGTTTTAGGTTTATAAAAAGATTTAGACCACATGGTCTATGAGAGCAGCAAATAATTTATTTTATTAGAGTTTAAATTCACTTCAGTAAGAATTTAGAATAATTTAAAAGTACTAGTATATATAGAGGGATTTACTTACAATAAATTTTTAAACTATTAAAATTTACTCAACAGGTTTTTCATATCCTATTGTTTCACAATAAACTTGCCCTAAGTAATGCCCGATTACCGCAATATTAAAAACTAAAGCAAGTGATACAAAAAAATCAAAAATCGGTCCATAACCAAATAAAATAAGCAGAGTATATCCTATAAATCCAACTGTAACAATATTTATGACCAATAATTTAATTATAAAAAATAAAATTATAAAAATTAAATCCCCTGCCTTTTCAGCAAAAACTTTTATGTTAAATGAATCAGCAATATTTTCTTTGAAAGCAAACATTAAAAAAGGGGTAATAATTATTGATGCTGTAATTCCCCAAATGAGTACTCTTAATGTAATGTCCAGCCAGGGTATAATATTTATAATTGAGCATAAGTAATTAGCTAATAAAACCGATACTAAACAAATAGGACCCACCGCTACAATGCCTTTAAAAGCAGAACTGGCAAGATAAACAGGATTTAGAGACGGCAAAACATAAGTTTTTTCATTTGATACATTATTTGTAACCTTAATTAAAAATCCGAACAAAAAAAACAAAACTATTCCTGCAAGCCAGAAAAAACCTGTCAAATCCCCTTTGGATTGCATATAAACTTGATAAGAATAGTAAACCGGTATAGTTAAAACAATAAACTTTAAAAAAGATAAACGATCACTAAAACTTTCTTTAAAAGAATCAACTACCGATGCCATAAAAATTCCTTCCTGGATACATTTAAATTACAACTTAATTACCCGATAATAATCTCTCTAAATTTATTTTAACATATAAAAAAAATATATAAACCCTAATATACCTAGAAAAGTAACTTGCCAAGGTTAAAAACTTGATTTAAAACTATTGCAGTATTATTGTAACAAATTATTATGAACTTAAATTTTGACTTATTATTTTCCTTTAACAATAGAGGTTACAAAATTCCTGTTAAAATACTTATTTGCAATCTCAATTATATCAGAAGCCGTTATAGAATTTATGAGTTTTTCATACTGGTCTTTAAACTCAAAGCCTCTTCCGGAAACTTCAAACCAACCCACTGTTGATGCTTTATCAAGATTGGTTTCTTGGGAAATCATATAGTTTCCCATTATTTTATCTTTAGCTTCTTGAAGTTCTTTGTCACTTACAAATTCTGTTTTAAGTCGATTTATTTCTAAAAGCATTTTTTCTTTGGCAAAATCCAATGTTTTAGGATTAGTACCAATGTATACAGTAAAAGCTCCTTTCAAAATTTTAGGCGAATAACTTGAACCAAGCTGATAAGCAAGACCTTCTTGTTCTCTTACATTCCTGAAAAGCCTTGAACTCATACCCATACCTAAAATTGCATCTATAACCTGCAAAGTAGCACTATTTTTTTGACTTAATACTCCCGATGTTTGCCAGCCCATAATAAGCCAGGCTGATTTTAAATTTTCAACTGATTTTATAACTATCTATCGGTTCTGTTATAGGGTAAATTTTTGAATCATAATTATTATAATTAAATTCTCCTGCCCTTTCTTTTGAAAAGATATTACATAATGGATTTTTCAACTCGTTAATATTAACATTGCCATTTATAGAAATTACAATATTTTTAGGGTTAAAATTTTTATTGTAATATTCTAAAATATCATCACGTGTTATTTTTGGCAATGTTTTTTCAAAAATCTTCGGTCCGTAAGAATATACTGAATTCTTATAAATTAAATTTTTATATTCTTCAAGGGCCAAATTCATAGGAACATCTCTGGATTTTTTTATTGAATTAATTATTGATGTTTTTGTTTTTTCAATTTCATAGTCATCAAAAACTGCATTGTTTACAACTTCATCTAAAAGCTCAAATGTTTTGAGTAATTGGGCTTTTGTTGTCAGAACATCAATTGAAAAAGCATCTGCACCCGAAGACGGATTAATTTTAATCCCTTTTTCTTCAAGAACTTGAGCTAATTCAAGTGAAGAATATCCTTTAGTTCCTTTAAGCATAACCTTACTCATAAGTTCGGCAGTGCCTGGAACTTTTTCTAAAAATTCACCGCCTTTTATATGAATACTCATAGCAACTATATCATTTAAATCATTAGGACTTATTAATAAAGTTGCTCCATTATCAAGCTCATACTTTTTTGTTGAAGGTATTTCTTTAATTAATCTTGCACTATGATTAACTTTTGGTTTTTCATTAATATTTAAAGTTTCTTTCTCTTCTGGTAAAACAATGGAAATAGCACTTTTATTTTCATTTAAATATTTATTTACAACCCGCTTAACATCACAAACCGATACCTTTTTAATATTCTCCAAATATTCGTCATAATAGCTTGGATTATCCGTTAAAACAGTTGTATAACCTATTTCTGACGCAATATTTGAAATAGATTCCCTTGCATAATAAGTATCTCTTTCAATTATACTTTTTGCCAGATTTAATTGTTCTTTGCTTACCCCTCTTTTCTGGATTTTACAAACTTCCTCAAAAATAGCTTTTTGAAGTTTATCCGCTTTATCAGGTTCAAAGTTTGCATTGATTGCAAAAATTCCATCTTCTTTATAAGTTGCATTACCGGCTGAAATAGAAAAAGCAAGCTGTTTTTGTTCTTTTATAGCTTGATAAAGTACAGAAGACCGACCGTCCCCTAATATTGTTGCAAGAACATCCAGAGCATAAGTATCCCGGTTAAAAGCATTAACTCCTCTATACCCTATTAAAAGGTATCCTCCAACAACAGGCTGATAATCAACTTTTATAAGCTTTGAAGCAAGCTGTTTTTCAGGTGCATTAATATTTTTTATAATTTTTCTCGGCTCTGTTTTAAATTTCTCCTTAACTTTATTCAACGCATGCCGAGGCTCAATATCTCCAATGATAATAGTAACCATATTTTGAGGTCCATAATGGGTATTATAATATCCCAAAATTTCTTCTCTGGAAATTTTGCCTATTATTTCATTCGTTCCAAGAACTTTTCTTTTATAAGGATGTTTTGTATAAATCATTTGAACAAAATTATCATAAACTTTTTCATTAGGATTATTTGCATCTTTCGCAATTTCTTCCATAACTACCTTGCGCTCTTTTTCAAGCTCTTTTCTAGGCAAAAGAGGATTCAAAAGCATATCCGCATGTAAATCCATTGCTAAATCAAAGTATTTAGAAGGGATTTCTATATAATAATGGGTAAAATCTTTACTTGTAGCCGCATTTGTAATTGCACCTTTTGATTCTAAAAGTCTCTCAAATTCTCCCGGCAAATGTTTATCTGTACCCTTAAAAAACAAGTGCTCTAAAAAATGTGAAACACCGTTGTTGTTTTCACTTTCATTAATTGAACCCGTTTTTATCCATGTATCAATTATTACAATCGGATTATTTTTTACTTGTTTGATAATAAGCGTTTGTCCGTTATCCAATTTATGAACATTGTAATCTAAAGCAAAAACACTACTCCCGAGTATAAATACAAACAATAAAATAATCAGTTTTTTCATTAAAACCCCCTCAACAGTCTAATGGCAACATTTTACTACACTTAATAATATAAATAAAGTGTACCAACTGATTAATTGTAAACAATTATTAAACAATTTTTTATAAAAAGGCAATTTTTTAACTAATATATACTTTCTATATACATAGAGATAATTAACGAGAGAAAAATAAATGAGAAAATTTTTATTAAAATTCGCAAACAGACAAAAAAAATTCAGCCCTATTGACTTGATATAAGCTTATTTTGCTGTTTCGTATATAATTCTTTATAAAATATTGTAACCTCCATACGATTAATGTAATATTTATATGGGGGCATTTTTTATGGAAACACCTAAAAGAATACTGATTGTTGATGATGATGAAGAAATTAGAGATTTATTAGAATTCGACATAAGCAAAAGCGGTTATTATATTGATAGCGCAATAGACGGACTTGAAGGTTTAAATAAAGCTCTTAATAATAGTTATGACTTAATATTGCTTGATGTAATGATGCCAAAAATGAACGGTTTTGACGTTTGTAAAAATATTCGTCAGGCAAAGCTTGCTATTCCTATACTTATGTTAACTGCAAAAGGGACAATTACCGACAAAACAGAAGGATTTGACTGTGGTGCAGATGATTATCTTGTAAAACCTTTCGATATTCAGGAGGTTTTACTCAGAATAAGAGTACTTTTAAGAAGAAATCACATTGAGGATAAAAATTCCCTGTCGGATGAAATTCTAAATGTCGGCGATATAGAAATTTTCCCTGACAGTCTTGAATGTACAATAATAAATAAAAAAATAAAATTAACACCTACGGAATTTGAAATTTTATACTGCTTAATGCAGCATTTCAATAATTCTGTAACTCTTGCAACACTTTTAGATGAAGTCTGGGGTTATGATAGCAATGAAGACGTAAGAATGTTAAGAGTTCATGTCGGAGGATTAAGAAACAAAATTGAATCTGACGGGAAAAATCCTAAATATTTACACACAGTTACCAATGTAGGGTATAAGTTAACACCTTTTGCAGAGGGATAAATCAAATAATAACTTTAAAAAGGGTAAAATGCGAAGATTTATCAGATTAAAAAGATTAAAAATATCAGAACAAATTTTAATTGTACTTCTTGGTGCAGTAATCATCCCTATGGCAATAAGCGGGTTTATAATCAATAATATTAACCAACAATCCATGCGCTCACAGCTTAGAGAGTCAGCTGTTCTTATTGCAAAAATGGTTTCTGAAGAAGTTGATATATTTATAAAGTCTTCTTTTAATGAACTTAATCAGGTAAAATTTGCTTTTGAGTTTTTAAATTCTAAAAATGAACAAAAAAAATATTTAAAAACAGTTATTCAGAAATCCCCGGAATTTACAGATTTCAAAATATTAAAAACTACCGAAGAGTTGGTAAAATTAAAAGAGTACAATGCTAAAAACAATTCCTTTTCAATACACACAACCCTAAAAGATAAAAGATTTCTTGTTGGGACTTTTGATATAGATTTTGTAAAAAATAAACTTTTTCGCTCAATGCTAGAAGAAGAAAGACAAATTTATGTTTTAGATTCAAACAGAGAATTAGTTGCTGAGCATAATTATAAAGAAAATGATTTTCAAAATACAATAAAACATTTGCCTAAAAAACTTAAAGTAAATACTCCTGTTATTTTTGGAAAAATTAAAAACCAGCCTCTTGTTTATTTAAAAAAATCCAATCCTGACATAACAATAATTGTAAATACAACAAAAGGAATTACAAGAAAAGTTATAAATGAAAATAGATTTAAGATTATTTTAGCTGTACTTATTGCTTCTTTAACTGTAATTTTTGTAGTCGCCCTATACACCTATTATCTTTATATAAATATTCGTCAGTTATTTAAAGGAATTATCGCGATTTCAAAAGGGAATTATCAGAGAAGAATAAGGCTTCTGACAAATGTTTTTACACCTTATGAAATTATTTTTCTTGCTTTTGAGTTCAACCGTATGGCAAGTCAAATTCATAAATCATATCTACAATTAAAAAGAAAAAATGCTGAATTAAAAGAGCTTAATGAATTTCGCTCCAACTTAATTGATACTGTAAGTCATGAATTCAGAACACCTTTGACAAGCATTCAGGGTTACACCTCAAGACTTTTAAGACAGGATATTGAAATAGATGAAGCAACCAGACAAAAATCTTTAAGGACTATTAAAAGACAATCCGAACGTTTATCAAGAATGGTTGAAGATTTGCTTGTAGTTCCCGATATTGAAGGAGAAAAACTTCGTATTAATTTAGAACCGCTTTGGCTTAATAAAATAATAGAATCAGCTATTACTCTCGTTAAAATGGAATCAAGAGGAATTATTAATAATGTTTTACAAGATTTTCCTCTTATTATTGCAGATAAAGACAGACTGGAACAAATATTTGTGAATTTACTTGAAAATGCTGTTAAATACTCGGATGAAAATTCATTAATTTTAATTGACAGTATAATCAAGGGCAATTTTGCTAAAATCTATATCAAAAACCAATGTGAAACCATTCCAAAAGAAAAGTTAGAAAAATTATTTGAAAAATTCACCCGAATTGATGATAAGACAACCCGAACAACCAGGGGAACAGGTTTAGGGCTTTTTATTGTAAAAGGTCTTGTTGAAGCAATGGGTGGAGAGATTAAACTTTATTCAAATGAAAAAGACGGCTTTGTAGTTGAAATTAAACTTCCGGTTTATACACCGAATGAAGAGGCAAAGGTTAAAAGTGAGTAGTGAAAAAAGCAAATTACATTTTGCTGCAACAAAAGCAAATACTTTTATGCAAAAAGCACTCGAAATAGCAAAAAATTCAGACGCTGATGTTCCCGTCGGTGCCATTTTAGTAAAAAACGGAAAAATTATTGCTTCAGCATTCAACGAAAAAGAAAAAACTAACGATCCGTCTGCTCATGCTGAAATTCTGGTAATAAGAAAAGCAAGTAAAAAACTTACAAATTGGCGGCTTGAAAACTGCGAACTTTATGTAACACTGGAACCATGCCCAATGTGTGCCTGGGCTAGTTTACAGTCAAGAATTAAAACCGTTTATTTTGGTTCTTTTGACAAACAATACGGAGCATTAGGCTCAGTAATTGACTTAAGAAAACAAGCTAATTCAAAACTTAAAGTTTACGGGGGGATTTTAGAGGAAGAATGCGATAATATATTAGAAAGTTTTTGGCATGCTCAAAAGAAATCAAAAAGGTACAAAATGATTACAAAAACAAAACTTGAAGAATTAGTGCAAAAATATGAAACAGAAGAATTTATAAAAACTGATCCTGTTCAATTTCCCCACCGGTTTAAAACTAGAAAAGACATTGAAATCGCTGCATTTTTAGCATCAATTTTTGCCTACGGAAACAGAAAAGTTTTTATAAAAAAAATTGATGAATTATTTAAGACGATGCAAAATAAACCGCTTGAATTCGTTTTAAACTTTGACCCAAAAACTATTGAAGGTTTCAATTATAGATTTGCTAAAGATTTTGATGTAATAGAGGTTTTCAATATTTTAAAAAAGCTTTATAAAGAAAATAACGGATTAAAGGCCTTATTTGAATACGGTTATAAAATAGACAACTCAATATTAACTATGCTCCAATCAGTTACCGATTATTTTTATTCTAATGTAAAAAATAAAACAGAGCAAGGATTTTACCACTTAGTTCCAAACCCTAAAAATGGAGGAGCAATGAAGCGTCTGAACATGTTTTTACGCTGGATGGTTCGAAAATCTTCTGTTGACTTAGGTTTATGGAGTTTTATCCTTCCAAGCGAACTTTTAATCCCTTTAGATATTCATGTTGCAAGAATTTCAAGAGAAATGGGATTATTGAATCGCAAAAGTAATGATTTTAAAGCGGTTTTGGAATTAACTGAAAATCTTAAAAGTTTTGATAAAAATGATCCGGTAAAATTTGATTTTGCAATGTTTGGGTTGGGAATTAATAATTAAAATCTTTTAGTTTAATTAAACTAAAATAATCTTATATTAGCTTTTTAAGAAAGAGATTGTAAACAATTGTAACTAAATTAATTCATTTCTGCAATTTTGTATATCAAAAATACTTTATTAATATATAAGAACGATATACAAAAAGATAATCAAAAAGTTTAACATACATACACTACCACACACTAACCTACCACACACTAACCTTCTACACGAGGAATTATGAAACAAGAATTCCAAGGCCTTTTTCCAAAAAGGTCTTTTTTTTTGCCTTCTTTTCAAGAGTTTTCAACAACAAAATATATGAGGTGAAAACCGTAGAAAATGGCGTCACGGTTTGTTAGAATCATTCATTCTTTAGTTAAAATAGTAAATAGTGACTCGTTGAAAGTTCACAATTATGAACGAATTTTCGTTTAAGGTGAG
The DNA here is from genome assembly GCA_963839525.1 of uncultured bacterium. Taxonomy (GTDB): domain Bacteria; phylum Cyanobacteriota; class Vampirovibrionia; order Gastranaerophilales; family Gastranaerophilaceae; genus CAWIVJ01. The sequence continues at coordinate 129,922 of CAWIVJ010000023.1, forward strand.
AACTCGTTTTCGAAAAACGAGGTTAAAAAATTACCTTATGCAATTTCTTCTTTATGTTTGTCTTTTTTTGAATGAAGTTGAATTAATTCAGCTTTATTTCTTTTTTTAACCATATCAACGGTAATTGTATAATGAGTTAAATCTTCCTTTGATGGGATGTCATACATTACATCAAGCATAATCTCTTCAACTATTGAACGCAAAGCTCTTGCACCGGTTTTTCTTTTAATTGCTTCTGATGCAATCATGTCAACAGCATCTGGTTCAAATTCAAGTTCAACACCATCCATATCAAGTAAACATTTATACTGTTTTAAAACAGCATTTTTAGGCTCTGTTAAAATCATTTTTAGAGTCTTTTCATCAAGAACATCAAGTACTGCATAAATGGGAACACGCCCTATAAATTCAGGAATTAAGCCGAATTTTAATAAATCTTCAGGCTGTAATTTTTTAAGTATTTTTGAAATTTGAGCTTCTTTTTCCGCTTGTGAAGCCGCTTTTGAACCAAAACCTATTGTAGAACCTTCAGAAACACGTCTTTCAACTATTTTTTCCAATCCTACAAATGCCCCACCTACAATAAATAATATATTGCTTGTATCAATTTGAATAAATTCCTGATGGGGGTGTTTTCTTCCGCCTTGAGGAGGAACATTGGCAGTAGTACCTTCTATCATTTTTAATAAGGCCTGTTGAACTCCTTCACCGCTTACATCTCTTGTAATTGAAGTGTTTTCTGATTTTCTGGCAATTTTATCGATTTCATCAATATAGATTATACCGCGTTCAGCTTTTGCAGCATTATAATCAGCATTTTGAAGCAACCGAAGCAAAATATTTTCAACATCATCACCAACATAACCTGCTTCAGTTAAAGTTGTAGCATCGGCAACAGCAAAAGGTACATCCAACATTTTTGCAAGAGTCTGAGCGAGCAAAGTTTTCCCGCTGCCTGTAGGTCCTACAAGAAGTATGTTGGATTTTTGAATTTCAATATCATGCTTTTTATTTTCAGATTTATTATGTTTTAATCTTTTATAATGATTGTAAACAGCAACTGAAAGAACTTTTTTAGCATCATCTTGTCCTACTATATGTTCGTCTAAATGTGCTTTAATCTCCGCTGGTTTTGGAATAGGTTTTTCTTCGGCATTTTTTGTTTTTTCTGATTTATTGTCTTTATCTTTGTCTTTTCCTTCAAAAAATTCTTCATCCAAAATTTCATTACAGAGTTCAACACACTCATCGCAAATATAAACTTCAGGACCTGCGATTAATTTTTTAACCTGGTCTTGAGTTTTACCGCAAAATGAACATTTTAATCTGCTGTCATCACGATTGGACATTAGTTTCTCCTAGTTACTTATTTTCTTTTGAAATAACTTTATCAATCATACCATATTCAAGAGCTTCTGCAGGAGTCATTATATAATCTCTGTCCGTATCTTTTTCGATTTTTTTCAATGATTGACCTGTATTAGTTGCAAGAATTTCATTTAATGATTTTTTAATTCTTATAATTTCAGCAGCTTGAATTTCTATATCTGTAGCTTGACCTTGAGCACCGCCTAGAGGTTGGTGAATTAATACTCTTGAATGCGGAAGAGCCATTCTTTTACCTTTGGCTCCTGCGGCAAGCAAGAATGCACCCATACTTGCAGCTTGACCTAAACAAATTGTGCTTACGTCAGCTCTTATATGCTGCATTGTATCATAAATTGCAAAACCGGCGGTAACACTTCCGCCAGGACTATTTATGTAAAGCATAATATCTTTTTCAGGATTTTCACTATCCAATAATAATAGTTGTGCAACAATAAGGTTTGCAACCATATCATCAATACCTGTTCCTAAAAATATAATTCTTTCTCTCAATAATCTTGAAAAAATATCAAAAGAACGTTCGCCTCTGCTTGATTGCTCAATTACTACCGGTACAAAACTCATTTTTATTTCCTTTCTTTGCTCCAATTATATCATAACATTTTTTTAGTTTAAGGGCTAAATGATTGATTTCAACCTTTTTTACTTTTTTTGAATTCCACTTTATTATTTTCAGTTAGAAAATTTATTACTTTTTCATTTAAAGCTTGTTGTGATAAAGAAGTAAACAATGCAGGATTTTGTTTTAATTGGTTAAGCAGTTCAGGTCTATTTATACGATACGTTGTTTCAACTTCCTTAAATTTTTGTTCTAAATCATTTTGTTCTATTTTAATATTTTCTTCTTGAGCAATTTTGTCGATTACAAGAGAATTTTTAATTCTCAATAAAGCTTCTTTTTTTAATTCTTCCATAAGGTTTTCTTGAGTTTTAATTATATCTTCAGGATTATATCCTTGCATTGAAAGTCTTTGTTTATATTCTTCCAATAATGAATTTGCTTCTTTTTCTACCATAGAATCCTGAATATCAACTTTTACTCCTGAAAGAACTTTTTCAAAAATAGCATTCTCAGAGATTTTCTTGTCTTCTTTTCCCTTTGTTGTATCAAGGAAATTTTGTACATCGACTTTTAAATCCTCTATTGTTTTAAAAGGACCTACTTTTTGAGCAAACTCGTCATTAAGCTCAGGTAGAACTTTTTCTTTAATTTCTTTAATTTTTATTTTGAATATAGCTGGTTGCCCTGCAAACTTTTTCTCGTGATAGTCTTTAGGAAAATCAACTTTAATATCAAATTCTTCATTTAAACTATGCCCTATCAGCTGTTCTGCAAAGCCCGGGATAAAATTAGAATTAGCCAAATCAAGTTTATAATCTTCAGCTGCTCCGCCTTGAATTTTTTCACCGTTTACAGAACCATCAAAATCTATTAATACAGAATCTGTTTCTTTTGTTGGTCTATCAACTACCAAATTAAATACGGCATGTCTTTGCAGTAAATTATCCAAAGATTTATCCATAGCATCCTTTGGTGTTATATATTCTTCTGCTTCAACAGTTAGATTTTTATAATCGCCTAATTTAACCTCTGGACGAAGTTCTGCTTTTGCAGATACTTTTAAGTCCTGACCTATTTCGAATTCATAGGATTCAACGTGAGGTTGAGAAATAACATCTAATTTATTTTCTATAATAATATCTCTAAAAATTTTTGGTAGTAAGTTATCCAAAGCTTCTTCTTTAATTCTTTCGACTCCTACATGCTTTTCAACAATATTTCTTGGAGCTTTTCCTTTTCTAAAACCAGGAATATTAACATATTCTGAAATTTTCTTAACGGCTTTGTTATACTCATTTACGACGTCCTTTGCCGGTACTTCGATGTCGAATTTAATAACATTGTTTGCTTCTTTTTTCAAATCTGTTTTCATATTTATAACCCTTTTTTCTTATCTCCTTAAAATTATACCTTAAACATTGAAAATAGTAAATAGCGATACTAAGAAGTCAGATTGTATTGATGCATAAGTATTTAGCAGAATCAGTTTGTATACTTGCTTTCATTCGTTTGGTGTATCCATCTATTTGTCTTAGAAATTTATTATTAAATCATAAAAACGTATGATTTAATTTTTAAATGATATTGCTAATATACCACTATACTCCTTAGAGACGACGATACACATATCCCTAATCAACAGCTATGCACCACTAAAGGACATAGCTTTTTTTTGTCTTCTTTTTCTTGTTCATATCTGAATTTTGTAAAAAATCTTGAATACCCTGCAACGAAAAATCCCATTACAAGCAAACCAAACAATGTTGGAACTCCAATTAATGTTGCCTTTTGTTTAAATAATTTTTTAAACTCCGCTTCAATTGAAGTTCCGTTTTTAACTGCTAATTCTTTAGCCAAATCAGGGAGTTCGGAAAGTTTTGGCATTTGTTTTTTAAGATTTTCTATTTCTAAAAGTTCTTTGCATTTATTTGTTTTTTTAAGCAGATTTTTAAACCCTTTTTCGAATAACTCGCTGCCTGTGATTACATAGAAAGTTACTATCGGATATCTGAATAAAACTTCAAGGAAATTTTGTTTTCCCCTGTCTTTTGCCGCTCCGAAATATCCGAACCCTCCAATAACGACACAAGAAACTATCTGTCCTTTTGAAAGCCCTAATTTACCATTATCATTTACAAAATCTAAACTAAAATATTTATTAAAATTTGTAGCTTTCTTAATATCATTTTTAAATATTTTATTCCCAGGTGCTAAAATAGTTTCACTAATTGTTCTTAAAGTTTTTGAATTTTTACCTTTGGTCGCAAGTAAAGCAGCAAAACCTAAACATCCTGCAAAGATAGCTCCTGCAACTTTAAGGTGCTTAATAGCACTTTCTTTTACATGTTTTTGTTTTTCTTCGCTTTCTTTTTTATCTTTATTTAAATTTGTAATATTGTTAAAATCAGCTTCATTGAAAATTTTCAATGTAAACATATTTTTAATGTAATTCAATGAATATTCAACCAACGGAACTGCTAAAGTAGAAACGGCAATAGCCGCTTTCACGGGTACAATGTCTTTTAATTGCTCTTGTTTTAAAGTTTTATCTCTTAATAAATTTTCTGCACGTATTGCAATTTTTTCAGCTAATTCCGGTGATAATTTTTTTGAATAAACTTTTCTGAAAAGATTTTCACCTAAAAGTTTTGGTCCATAATAAACCAATAAACTTTCGGAAAATTCTAAAAAAGACATGTCTGCAAAATCAGCTAAACTTCTTGAAAATACAGCTTTAGGAACCCAATTAGTAATAGTGTCCTGTGCAAATCTCAGGTGAGCTAAAGACCTTTCTGATTCATGCAAATCAATATATTTTGCCAGCAATTGAAATTTTTTAGGCAGTATCTGTACAAGTTGTTGTATATTAACTTTCATTTTGAATAATCCTTTTTGCATAAAATAAAAAACAAAAAAACAGTCTGTAACTTAAAGTACAGACTGTTTTTTAAAACGTTTAAAATTTTTATTTAACGCCAACAAAATACGCCTGCACTAATCTGCAAGCTCCACCATTTATTTGTATTTTGTTGTTGGATATTCATAATTTCCCCTTCTACTTTTGTAGTAGTTTAAATTAATAATACAATTTTGTCAAGCCCCTGTGGAACCAAAGCCTCCTGCTGCACGCACAGTTTCGGATAGAGCTTGAACAACCTGAATTTTTGCTCTTTCGACTTTAGCAATTATCATCTGAGCAATTCTTTCATCAAGCTGAATTGTGTATTCTTCTGTTGATAAATTAATTACAGGAACGCAAACTTCTCCTCTGTAATCTTCATCAATTGTTCCTACACAGTTAACAAGCGAAATGCCATGTTTTATAGAAATTCCCGAGCGTGGTCTTATTTGTGCCTCAAACCCGTGCTCAAGTTCAATTTTTATTCCTGTCGGAATCAACTTGCGCTCAAAAGGCTTTAAAGTAACCGGCGTTTCAATAGCAGCACATAAATCCATGCCTGCAGCACCCTCGGTTTGGTATTCAGGCAGGTATTTGTTATGAGGCAATTTTTCAATTTTTAATGTCGTTGTATGCATGGTTTAATTATACCAGAAAAATTATTCGTAATTTAACTCTTTAATTTTTTCAATATCCTTTTCCGAGCCCCAATCAATCTCATAATTATTCATTTTAACAAATTTATTGAAAGAAGAAAACTCCCAATCTTTTACATTCTTTGCATAATCGTGCTTAACCGGATTGTAATGTATGTAATCCAAGTGTCGATACAAATCTTCTTCGTCTCTGATTGTATGTTCGTAATATCGCCGCTGCCAAATGCCTTTGTTCCTATCGTAGGTCGGGCATACCTGCCCGACAACATTAAAATTTTTGGAAAAGCAATGTTTAATTGACCTGATTATTTTGGGGTATTCTTGAATATTTTCAGGATTGAGTATTAAATGAAAATGGTCAGGCATAACAACCATTGCAAAAATTTTGAAATTGTAATTTTTCATTGTATTTCTAAATGCAGTTCTTAATAATTCAATATTTTCTATCAAAATTTTTTTGCGGTCATTTGTAACAACAGTAATAAAAACATAGCTATTTTGAACAAAAACACGTCTATAATTCATTTAATGATTTTATAACAACCTATGCTGTCGGGCAAGTATGCCCGACCTACGGACTATTTAAGCTCCTTTAAACCTAAATCTTTACGGAGAAGATTAATAATTTCCAATAATTTACTGTTTTTATCAAAATCAGTTGTCTTTAGATAATCAGGACGTTCATCTTCATTTCTTTTAATGAGCTCACCTGTTTCGGTACTTTCCTGCTTGAGGTCATCAAATATTTTTTCTAGTTCTTTAACATATTCTTTAATTTCTTTTATAGTACCTATGTTTATATAGATTGTGCTCGTTCCAAGGTGTACTTTATTGAAACCTTCAAAAGCTCCTTGACACCCTGCAATTATAAATTCTTTTTTTTCATCATAATGACTTTCCATAAAGTTTTTGTTTCGCCAATTTATCCCATGATATAACTTAGGGTCAATAGCAAAGGCATATAAATCATTAAGCCAATTAATAATGTGGATAAGTGATTCAAATAATTTTTGCTGTTTTTCTAGTATGTGTTCATTTGTCCATTCTTTTTTGGCTTTTAAAGCAATAAATACTAAAAAAACCGTTGCTATTGCGGCTACCCAATAAGCTAAAGTATCCCAATCTCTCCAATGAAAAAACTCTAACATTTAAACCCCCAAATTACTGTAGGTCGTGCATACTTGCCCGACAGAATTAAACTATTTATTTTTTTGTTTTGGCTTAATAACTAATTCATACCCTAAATAATCCAGAATTTCTTGAATTAATTCAAACTTCACCGTTTTTTCTTTTAGCATTCTGGATAAACTTGATGCTTGAAGCTTTATCAACCCAATTTCATTCATTTTTTTTATCATTTTACGCATTGATAACCCATTGCGCAACAATAATACTTGTATTTCTTGCTTAATATCTAACATAAAAATATGTTATCCTAAATGAACACATGTTGACAATAAAAATATTTATGTTATCGTTTTTGTATACAATATCATTATAAACGGTAATAAATATTAAAGGAGTACAAAATGGACAAAAAAGAATTGTTGGAAAAAGCTTTCGAACGATTAGAAGCTATGAGTGATACCATAAAAATGGCAAAGGAAGCATTAAATGATATTTATGCGGAAAGACAACTTATTTATTTTTTGCTTTGGTTAAGCGAGGAAGAAGAATTAAAAAGTAAGTAGTTGGGGTAGAAACCCCAACCCACAATCTCTTATAATTTTATTTTTTTGACAAATCTGCCAGCACTTCAAGTGCAAATCTTGCTGAGACGGTAGCCGGACCGCCGCCCATTTCAATTCCGACTTCTATTGCTTCAAATATTTCTTCATTTGTTGCTCCGCTTTGAAAAGCTTGTTCAATATGCCATTGCATGCAGGATTCGCAGTTTATTACAACGGAAATTCCTACGGCTATAAGTTCTTTGACTTTTTTGGGCAAGTTCCCTTCACAAAAAGCGGCTTCTTCCATCTTTAAAAAAGCATCGTAAACTTTAGAATTTCTTTTCAGCATTTCACTATGAGCCAATTTACGTTTTCTGCTTAATTCTTTTAATTTTTCAGACATTTTAACCTCCGTAATTTTTATGTTATATTGCAGATTAGGTATCTATCCCAACATCGAATTTTTAAATTCTTCCAATGCATTATCAACAGCAGATAAATCATTTACCCCTCCTTGAGCAAATTGTGGACGTCCTCCGCCTTTGCCTCCGCATTTTTGGGCGATTTCAGAAACAATTTTTCCTGCCTGAATGCCTTTTGCAACAAAATTATCACTAACTTTTGCAATTATTGTTGCGCCTTCCCCCTGAGGTTTTGGAGTAACGGCTACAATAACTGAATCTCCAAGTTTTTGAGATAAAAATTCAACACCGTCTTTCAATGTATTTGCATCCATTGAATCAAGCTTTTGAACAAAAAGTTTTCCGCCTTCAATATTTTCAGCTTTATCTGCCAGAGAAGAAAATTTTTGTTTAGCCATAACACTTTGCATGTGTCCGAGCTCTTTTTGAAGTGATTTATTATCTTCCTGTAATTTTTCTACACGGGTGAAAACCTCTTCGTAAGGGGTTTTGAAATGTGCCGCAAGTTTATCGATAGCATATTCCTTATCATTTAAGTATTCTAAAGCAGTTGTTCCCACAATCGCTTCGATTCTGCGGGTACCCGCTGAAATAGCGCTTTCCGAAACTATTTTCATAAGACGCAAATCGCCTATATTTGAAACATGTGTCCCTCCACAAAATTCTTTTGAAATATTGCCTACAGAGACGACTCTGACTTCATCCTCGTATTTTTCACCAAATAGTGCTGTTGCTCCTGTTTTTTGGGCTTCTTCAATTGACATGACTTTTGTTGTAACTTCAAGTTTTTCGCCAATCCAATCATTTATTATTTTTTCAACACGTTTAATTTCGTAATGGCTCATAGCACGGGAAAAAGAGAAATCAAAACGTGTTCTTCCTTCTTCAACCTGAGAACCCGCTTGTTTAACTTCATCTCCCAAAACTTTTATCAAAGCTGATTGAAGCAAATGAGCATTTGTATGATGAATTTTTATTTCTTCGCGCCTTACGGTATCAATTTTTGCATTTACTATATCGCCGGCCTTTACTTCATCATTAGGCAGAGCGCAGCGATGCACAAAAAGACGATTTACTTTAAACGTATTAAGCACTTCGAGGTTAAAAGCTAACCCTCCAACCTTCAAAACCTCCAATATTCCTGAATCACCGACTTGACCACCGGATTCGGCATAGAAAGGAGTTTTGTCTAAAATTATGTCAACAAAATCGTCACCTTCAACCGTTGCTAAAATTTTTGATTCAGCTTCATTTTGCTCATAACCGAGAAATTCAGTTGCTCCGAATTGTTTTTCAATATCAACGTAAACCAAATCATCAGTCAGGATAATTTTCTGAACAGCAGCTTTTGCCCGTGTTTTTTGTTCCGCCATTTCTTTATTAAAACCTTCAACATCGACATTTAAGCCTTTTTCAGCTGCGATTTCAACAGTTAATTCTAGGGGAAATCCAAAGTATCATATAACTTAAACGCGTCTTCACCCGAGATTAAGTTGGTGTTTTTTTTACCCTGCCAGAATTTTCATATCTCCACCAGAGCGTCCGCTAGCAGATAAGAATAATAGATTGTCCTTTATCTAATGTTTTATTAAACCGTTCTTCTTCATTTTGAATAATTTCTTTAATTTTAGTCTGGTTTTTAATCAAGTCAGGATAAGCTTTGCCGTAATTTTCAATTACAACATCAACTAAATTGTATAAGAACGGTAATTCAAGTCCAAGCATTTTTCCATGACGAAGCGCACGTCTTAAAATCATTCTCAAAACGTAATTTCTTCCCTCGTTTCCGGGTATTACGCCGTCGTTTATCAGGAAAGTCACGCATCTGGCATGATCTGTTATAATTCTAAGCGAAACATCTGTTTTATCACTCTCTTTGTATTCAATGCCGGACATTTTTGAAACTTTATCTAAAATCGGCTTTAACAAGTCTGTTTCAAATGTTGAGGTTTTGCCTTGAACTACCATGGTAATACGCTCTAATCCCATGCCTGTGTCAACATTTTTCTTTTCAAGAGGAGTGAGCTTTCCTTCTTCATCTTGAAACAGCTCCATGAATACAAGATTCCAGATTTCAACCCATCTGTCGCATTCGCATGTATCAATTCCGCAATCCGGTGAACATTTGAACTTTTCGCCTAAATCATAATGGATTTCAGAAGCATGGACCGCAAGGTCCTGTTGCTCCGGGAGGTCCCCAGAAGTTGTCTTTTTTATCTTTTCTTAAAATTCGTTCAGGGGCTACACCGGTTTCTTCCCAAATTTTAGCTGCTTCGTCATCATCTTTGTAAACTGTTATCCAGAGCCTGCTTTTATCCAGTTTTAGGTAATTTGTTACAAAATCCCAACTCCACGGGATAATTTCTTTTTTGAAATAATCGCCGAAACTAAAATTGCCTAGCATTTCAAAAAAAGTATGATGTCGTGGAGTTCTCCCGACGTTTTCAATGTCAGAATCTTTTCCGCCCGCCCTTGCACATTTTTGACAGGAAACGGCACATGCAGGGGTAAATTTTGGCTGCTCCAGACCTAAAAAATAAGGAACAAATTGAAGCATGCCTGCTGTTGTAAGCAAAACAGTAGGATTATCAGGTATTAGGCTTGAGCTTTCAATTAATGTATGGTTATGTTTTTCTTTAAAATATTTTAAAAATAAATCTCTAATTTCATTTCCTGTAAGCATTTTATCCTCATTTTTAGTGTCAATAAATAAATTATATCTCAAAAATAGGCAAATTTTAAAATTTTTGCAAAAATTTTAAAATTTGCCTTGTCATGAAAGATTTACATGGTAGGATTAAGTAAAAGAGTAGTATTTGTAAGTTTAAAATTTCTACAAAAAAGTGAGCCTCGGTAGCTCAGCTGGATAGAGCAACCGCCTTCTAAGCGGTAGGTCATTGGTTCGAATCCAATCCGGGGTATTTAAATAGAAAAACAAGAAAAACAGTAGAGGGATTATGAAAAAAACATTAAATATTAATAACATACTGTTGGCAATATTAGCTTCCGTTACAATATTTTTACTTTCACCTTTAAGTATTTTATCTTAAAAATACAAAAGAATTGTATCTTAAAGCAAATGCTCCTTTTTTTCTCTTGTCTTATGCCTTAATTACATTTGCCATAATACTAATTGTTTTATCATTTTTGCCAAAAAAAATATCCCAAATACTATCATCCTTGATAGTAGCTTTAACAATAATCTTTTTTATTGAAGGCAATTTCTTGAACTATAATTTGGGTGTTCTTAACGGCAAAGAGATTGACTGGGGATTATATAATGTCCCTAAAGTCACAGAAATAATTATAATTGTATTTCTAATCTTTTTAGCTTTGATTTTTTACAAAAAAATAAATTCTCAAATTAAAAATATTTTTGTCTTTTTAATTGCATTTCAAATTTTACAAATAAGTTACTTAACTTTTATTGACTTTAAATACGATGCTTTTAAAAAAGAAAAAAGGATCGAAAAAAATTTTGAAGACATTTTAAAGTTTTCAAAAAAAGATAATGTTTTAATTTTAGTTCTGGACAGCTTTGCAAAGGGAATATTTGATGAAATCTTAACTTCTCGAGGATGGAAATAAGTATAAAGAAATGTTCAAAGATTTTACCTATTACCCTAATGCAATGGGCGGTTTTATAACAACTTTTCCTTGCATGCCTTTTATTGAAAGTGGGCAAATGTATGATAATAAAACTACAATGACAAAATTTAAAGAAAAAAATAAGCAGTATTTTATTGAAAATGCTTTAAATGACCGGGAAAATACAATCTACCAACAAGGCTCTAATTATCAAAACCCTGGCTTCCTGATGAAAATGACTTTTTATAAACATTTACCTTTATTTATAAAGAAAAAAATATATCATAAATTTTTATTAAGATTAGGTGAATACAGAAAGTTTGAACATCTCAAAATAGAATTTTATGAAAATATAAATCAAATATGCTAACTTGAAACAATAAAAAAATGTATAAATATATACATTTAATAGGAGTTCACTATCCGTTTAGAATGGATGATAATATAAAAACAAACCAAAATGGTGATTTAGTTTCAACAGGAAAGTCTTCATTAAAAATAGTAAAAGCATTATTAAATAAACTTGAAGAAAATAATGCTTATGACAATTCAATTATATTTATAGTAGCAGACCATGGCGTCATGCATTTAAACGAAATAAACTATGCAAAACCGCTATTTTTGTTTAAAGATTACAGCATCAAACAGAAAGAAATGAAAATAAACAAGGCAAATATTTCTTTGGGCGACATCCCAAACACCATTTTTACCCGGACAAATAATAAATTAAATCCTTTTGGGCGAGAAATCTTATCAATAAAAGAAAATGAGGATAGAATTTAAAACATTGTTCTTATACCTGGCCGTCTCCTGTTCCGGATATGTTGACAAATCTTTATTGTTATGAAGTAAAAAATGGGCAAAGAATTTTACAAAAAAAAATTCCGGCTAAGAAAATAGAAAAAAGCGGTAAAATAAACCTGAAAATAAAGGTTTTTTCCCGGATGATATTGATTCTGTTCAACTTGGGCATACATGATTTTGAAAAATTAGTTTTTAAAGTTGATAAACTTCGAAGTTAAAAATGATACCGTAGTTAAAATTCACCTTAAATAAGTCCTCTACAGTAACAAAATATTATGTTAAATCAGGAGAAGGGAAAAATGGAAGAATTGTTGCCGGTTTTGACAAAGAGTCCGGGAATATAAGTCAAAATTAATGTTCGTTTCAACAGTTAAACAAATAGTGAAGTAGCGCTTGAAATTCTAACGAAGATGATGATTCAGAAAAATTTAAACCCAGAAAATGGAGATGCAAGATTATTAGGTATAGGTATTTCTGAAATTAGTGTAGAATTAAATAAAAGAAAGAAGGGACATATGAAAAAAGCATTAAATTTACTTTTACTTATAGGAGTTTTTGAATTAACAATTCAGACGGCTTATATAAAACTTGATCCAGGTACAGGTAATGCACGTGCCCAAAAATTAATCTGCAACTTTACTTGCCGCAGGCTTTGCTTTAAAAGCATTTTCGGCTTAAATAATAGTCTTTTTCAAGGGGTAAAAAAAATATGACAGCGAATAATAATGCTTAATGTATTAAATGCTCCTTTATGAGAATATTAGAATTTATATTTAAAAGGACGGGGTTGTTTAAAGGCAAAACAATTTCTGCTACAAAGAAAATTATGAAAAATTAATGCAAAGTGGATCGTACAAAAAACTTGTGGAAAAAAAATATTTGATTCCACACGAGGAAATTTAAAACATTTTTGAAAATGCTTAAAAAGTAATAAAGCCTCATTATAGATTTTATATCATATCCCTATGAATGGTCTTTTTCAATGCTAAAAGATGCAGCATTATTAACTTTAAAAATTCAAAAACTCGCAATTGAACATGATATGAACTTAAAAGACGCAAGTGCTTATAACATTCAGTTTAAAAATGGAAAACCTGTTTTTATTATACATTTTCTTTAGAAAATTTATTGAAAAACCTTGGATTGCCAATGCTCAATTTTGCAGACATTTTTTAGCTCCGCTTTTATTAGCCTCTTATTTAGATATTAGATTAATAAACTATTAAAAGATAATATTGACGGTATTCCACTTGATTTAACCTCAATCTTTTACCCTTTAAAAGAAATTAAATCCTTCTATTTACATGCACATTCATCTAGAGTACCAAACAATGGAAAAAGATGAAAATGATTAAAAAGTTGCAATAAAAGAGATTAAGATGTCAAGATTCCAACAACTTGCAATGTCGGATAACTTAAAAACGCTTGTGGAATCGTTAAAATGGCAGCCAAAATCAAAAGGAACTGAATGGGGTGAGATATTACACTTTCTCAAATTATTCAGACGAAGCGATGCAAAATAAAAAAGACATATTAAGGAATTTTTTGAAAAAATTAATGCCTAAAACCTGTTGGGATATGGGAGCAAACAATGGTTTTTTTACAAGGATTGCATCCGAAAAAAATATTCAAAGTGTGGCATTCGACATTGATCCAATTGCGGTTGAAAAGAATTATTTGCAAATTAAAGATAAAAATAAGAAAAACCTACTTCCTTTGATTATGGATTTAACCAACCCAAGCCCTTCGATTGGTTGGAATTGTCAGGAAAGAGATTCTCTTACCTCAAGAAATAAAGTTGATGTTGCAATGGGGCTTGCTTTAGTTCAACATTTGGCGATTTCAAAAACTTACTTGAATCATATGCAAAGTTTTAGTAATATTTCAAATTTAATTATAGGAATTTTTACCCAAAGCAGATTAAAGTTCAAATCGTCCTATGAAAGAGAAGATATTTTCAAAGATATAAAAATTGGTTTTGAAAAAGATTCGGGAAATATTTTAATTAATTAGAAAGAAAAAAATATTAAATTTAAAGAACTATATACATTTTCTCAAAAAAGTAAAGTAGGTGGGCTTACCAGCCTAATAACATAAAGTAAAATAACTCATTCCGCATGGGCAAGTATGCCCACCTTACTAATTAAATAAATTTAAGCTACATTTTTTAGTAGCCAAGTTCTGAATCCGACTATTATCCGGGGTATTTTTTATTAGTGCTTTTTAATATAACCGCGAACTGTCCAATGAATAGCAAGAGCCGGAACCAAGAACAAAAATATAAGAATAGTTTTTATTAAACCTACAAAACCAACCCACAAGTTATAATAAACTTCCGTACTTATGCCAAGATTTATTTGATAGAAATTTGCCAAAATACATTTGCATGGCATATATATGAGAGTAGCTATGATAAGAAAAATAAGACCGATGAAAAAGCATTTATAAAAAATATTTCGCAAGACAATAAGATTTTCTTTAGTTTCCATAAAATTTTCCTCCTTTTGATTTCTTATAATCGGTACAAAATTTAATTTTTTTAAATTCTCTATATGGGTAAAAGATTTAATTAAACAGGCGTTTAAGAAAGTTTTTTGTAACAATTATTTAATATATATCTACTGAAATAGCAACATAATTGATTTACAAGTGTTATAATTAGCGTGAAGTTTAATAATTTAAAGGTTATAAGAATGCAAACAGCTATTGTAGGTAATAACCGGCTTTTCTTTGGTAAAGTCAAAAAAACCAAAAAAGGTAACGAATATGAGAAAAGTAATGAAGGAAAAAAAATAGTTCCTGCTGTAATTGTAGGAAGAGAAATTTTCAACACAGTTTGTAATTCTAAAAAGAACAAAAAGAAATATGCATTGTTATATCAAAATTTGAAAAAATATAGCAAAAAAGAAGGGCTTAATTTATCTACTGATGTGATTAAAAAGAGAGCAAAACAGGCTTTGATTGCAGGAAAAGTTTACGATTTTGCCGGTATTGCTTTATTCGGTTTGTTGGCAGGAATAATAATAGATGCTATTACGAATTCAACCAGAAGAAAAGATTCCGACGATTTTCAACAAACAAGAAAAGTTCCTGAAAAAACAAATAAAGGTAAGAAAATTGGAGCTGGAATAGGCTTGGGTTTAGGTGGTATTTCCGCTTTAAGGGCTTGGTATAAAGGAACACATAAAAGAATAATAGTAGAAAATAATAGTAAATTAGCAGAAAAAATTTCTTCCCCCTCAGTAGAGATAAAAGTCATTAAAAAAGCCTTAACAGGGAAACAAAAAATTATGATTGCTTTAGGTATTCCTTTAATAACAGCATTATGTACTGCTTACGCTGCAATTTATGATTATGCGGTAAATAAATCCCGGGCTAAACTAACTGATAAAATTCTTGATGAAAAGGCAAAAGAAGCAATTAAATAAAATATTTAAAAAACCTATTTTCACATCCTTTTACATCTTTATAAAATTTTTACTTGATTGAAAATCTTGTTGTGTCATAATGTAATCAAATGAATGATTTAAGGCAATATTTAAAATGACAGAAGAAGACAACTTAGTTTATTTACTAGACGGAAAAATTTACATTAATTTGACGAATAAATGTACAAATGAGTGTGTTTTTTGTATTCGTTCCTTAAAAGAGGATGTTTGCGGGAAAAATTTATGGCTCAAGAATGATAATGCAACTGCTGAGGAAGTAATTAAACAGTTAAAAGCTTTGAAAAAAGATGAAAAAGAAATTGTCTTTTGCGGCTATGGAGAACCCACACTAAAATTGGATATCCTGAAAGAAGTCGCAAAATTTATTAAAGAAAATTATAAAAATGTAAAAATTCGCTTGAACACTAACGGTCATGCGAATTTTGTTTATAAACGCAACATAATCCCCGAGTTTGTAGGGCTTATTGATGAAATATCAGTGAGCTTAAATGCTTCAAATGAAGAATTATATAGGGAACTTACCCAGCCGAATTTGGTTTGTGAGCATATTCTTGAGGAAGTCAAGGATTTTATCAAAAAAAGTGTTGAAGCAGGAATTTCAACAACCGCAAGTGTAGTAAGCGGTTATAAAGGTTATGATATAAACATAAAAGAATGTGAAAAAATTGCACTGGGTACAGGTGCAAAATTCAGAGTGAGAGAATGGCTTGAACAAGGTTATTAAATAAATGGAAAGTAATGTAGGGTGGGTTTCCTAACCCGCCGAATATAAATAGAAAGGCAGACAAAATGTTAAAAGAACAATTAGACAAAATTATGAGACCTAAGTCAATAGCAGTTGTAGGAGCTTCAACAAAACCTGCAACTATTGGTTCTGAACTTATGCAAAGATTAAGAGATTACAAATTTAATGGAAATATTTATCCTGTTAATCCAAAGGGCGGAATTATTGAAGGTTTTCAAGCTTATACAAATGTTTTAGAAATACCAGGCGATGTTGATTTCGCAGTAATCATAATTCCTCAAAAATTTGTTTTAGATACTTTAAATCAGTGTAATCAAAAAGGTATTAAAGGAATTTGTATAATTTCAGCAGGTTTTAAAGAATCAGGTGCTGAAGGTGCTCAAGCTGAAAAAGATTTGGTTGCAAAATTAAAAGAATACGGTATGAGATGTGTTGGACCGAACTGTTTGGGCGTTTTAAATACTCATCCTGACGTTAGAATGGATGCAACTTTTGCTGAAGCTTTGCCTGAGCGTGGAAACATTGGCTTTGTTTCACAATCAGGTGCTTTAGGCGGCGGTATTTTAAATATCTTAAAAGATTTAAATGTTGGTTTCGCTCAATTTATATCAATTGGTAATCAGGCTGATATTAACGCTGAAACAGCTATGGAGTATTGGGAAAATGATGACGATGTTCAGCAAATTCTTTTGTATATGGAATCAATTACTAATCCTGACAACTTCAGAAAATTAGCTACAAGAATTTCAAAGAAAAAACCTATTTTAGCCCTTAAAGCAGGTCGTTCTGCTGCGGGAGCTTCTGCGGCATCTTCTCATACGGGTTCCTTGGCGGGTGCTGATAAAGCGGCTAATGCTTTATTAATGCAGTCAGGCGTGATAAGAGAATATTCTTTGAAAAATTTATTCTCGACTGCAAAAGTTTTCGCTAACTGCCCTATTCCAAAAGGTGATAGAGTTGCAATTATCACTAACTCAGGCGGTCCAGGTATCATGGCTACAGATGCTGTTTGTGAATACGGTTTGCAAATGGCGCAAATTTCAGATAAAACAAAAGAAACTTTAACCAGTTTCTTACCTGCAGCAGCAAGTGTTAAAAACCCTATAGATATGATTGCATCAGCTCCGATTGAACACTATAAGCAAACACTTGAAACAGTTATTGCTGACGAAAATGTCGATATGATTATGGTAATTTACCTACCGTTTATGGGATTAAAAGACATTGATGTTGCTAAAGCTGTTATGGAAATCAAAAAAGTACATCCTGAGAAACCTGTTTTGGGCGTATTTATGACAGCAAGCTCATTTTTCACAGAAATTTCTAATATGGAAGTTAATATGCCGTTCTTTATGTACTCAGAAGAAGCTGCTGACGGTTTCCAAAGATTAAATCAACAAAGACTCTGGATGCAAAGACCTGAAGGCAAAGCTCCTTGTTATGATGTAAATAAGGCGGAGGTTCAAAAGATTATTAGGAAATCTATTTCAGAAGGTCGTGATCAGTTAACAACATTAGAAAGTATCGACGTTCTTAATGCTTACGGCATCAGAGCCTGCAAATACGGTCTTGCGACATCAAAGCAGCAAGCAATAAGTATTGCTGATTCCATTGAATATCCTGTTGTTATGAAAATGACTTCAAAAACAACTTCACACAAGACGGATGTAGGCGGTGTTATCGTTAATATTCAATCTCCTGAACAATTAGGTGAAGAATACGATGCTTTAATGGAAAGACTTGAAAAAGCAGGACTTTTGGAAGGTCTTGAAGGTGTCATTATTCAAGAAATGGTGAAAGGAAACCGTGAAATGGTTTGCGGTATTGCAACAGACCCTCAATACGGACCAATGATGATGTTTGGTCTGGGCGGAGTTTTTATTGAGGTAATGAAAGATGTTACTTTCAGAATTGCTCCGTTAACAGATGTTGATGCTATGGAAATGATTAAGTCAGTTAAAGCTTATAAATTACTTGAGGGTGCAAGAGGAACAAAACCTGCTCAAATCGATCAAATCCAAGAAACATTGTTGAGACTGTCTCAATTGGTTAATGATTTTAAATTTATTGATGAGCTTGATATTAACCCGTTATTAATATCTGAAAAAACCGGAGAAGGAATAGCGGTCGATGGAAGAATTAAAGTGAGAATTGCAGAAGCAAAAGAAGCTATTGACTGCTCTTGCTCTTGCGGATGCAATTGCCACTAACTTTTTTGTAAAAAGTTTATATTAAGGGAGGAATTTCAAATTTGAAATTCCTCCCTTAATATATTTACAAGCATCAAAATTAATGCTAAGATAGTTTTGTTAAAATGGAATTTAAGAGGAGAAAATTATGGCAAGATTAATCAGACCTACATGGGCTATCAGATGCATACAATCAGGATGTAAAGAACTTTTTGAAGTTGTTATTTTAGAAGAAGGAAAACAGCAAGAAGTAGTTTGCCCCGCATGCGGTGAACATTATGTTTATCCCGTTTTAAAATCTGATGAGTAAGAAAATGAGTTTTAATTTATTAAGTCAAAAGGTATGTTTTAATGTCTTTTACTTTTTTATTTCCACGTATTGCAAATGAACTCCAAAAGTTCTTTCTTAGCTTTTCTAACCATACTGACAATTTGTTTTCTAATTTTTATTTCTTTAAAAAAATTACTTATTTCTGCTCCTTTTTTAAATTTGATTTTCGGTAAAACTGAAGAATATTCTTTTTCTAAGGGGGAAAAGCAAAATATTTATTTTTCCACCTTTAATACTTATGCGGGTTGTCAATGCCCCTATAGCTTGCATTCTAGGTAGTGAATCCAATACCTTTTTGATTTTTTTTGTGGAATAACTGGTATTATAAAAACTTTATTAATCATATCTTTTTACTATTGAAAATTGAAACTAAATTTACATTTTTTAATGTTAAAAAAAGTTTGTTCTAAGTAAAATTGTTTTAAAGTAAAAATCAAGGAAATTATGTTTTTTAACAATACAGAAAAACGCTATAATCAATACAGTGCGCATTTGAAACAGAAATTTGGCGTAAAGGTTTATAAAGTAACCCTTGATGCAGGTTTTTCCTGTCCAAATCGTGACGGTAAAATTTCCAATGGAGGTTGTATATTTTGTGATGACGGCGGAAGTTTTTCTCAGGCTCATTCTAATTCATTAAGTATTGAAAAGCAGCTTGAAACCGGAATCGAAACTTTAACAAAACGGTTTAAAGCAAAAAAGTTTATGTCATATTTTCAAGCTTATTCAAATACTTATAAGCCTGTTAAAGAACTTGAAAAAATTTATAAATCAGCTTTAAAAAACCCCGATATTGTAGGGATTTCAATAGGAACACGTCCCGATTGTGTTGATGAAGAAAAAATTAAGCTTATATCAAGTTTTAAAGAGGATTATTATACCTGGATTGAATATGGTTTGCAGTCTATTCATGATAAGACTTTGCAAAAGATAAACAGAGGACACGACTTTAATTGTTTCTTAAAGGCTTATGAAAAAACAAAGGAATCAGGAATAAACGTATGTGCTCACTTGATTTTAGGGCTTCCGGGAGAAACGAAAGAAGATATACTTAAAACGGCTGAAAAATTGGCTGAGATTAAAGTTGACGGAGTAAAAATACATATGCTTTGTGCTCTTAAAGGTACAAAACTTTCTAAAATGTATGAGGAAGGCAAAATTTCCTTTATGACGGAAGAAGATTATATTAAAACGGTTTGTGATTTTTTGGAAATTTTGCCTCCAGAGACAACTATTCATCGATTGGCAGGGAACGGTTTAAAGAAAAACCTTATTGCTCCCCGATGGCTTGGGAAAAAACTTGATTGCCTTAATAAAATTGACAGAGAATTGGAAAAAAGAAAATCTTATCAGGGGGTGAATTTAAAGGTAATAAGGTGACAGGGTGATAAGGTTATCAGTTATGCCAAATTTTTCACCTTATAAGCTTATAACCTTCATGTTATAATCGATTTATGAACAAAAAAGTTATAACGACAAATAAAAAAGCCTATCATGATTATACAATTTTTGATAAATTTACTGCAGGAATTGTGCTTACCGGCACAGAAATTAAATCTATTCGTAAAGGTGCTGTAAATTTAAAAGACAGCTTTGCGAAGATTGAGGACGGAGAAATTTTCCTGTATAAATGCCATATTTCACAATATGAACAAGGAAACCGCTATAATCATGAACCGGAGCGCACAAGAAAACTTCTTTTAAATAAAAAAGAAATCTTAAAAATGTTGGGTAAAATCAAAAAAGAAAGTTATACAATTGTTCCGCTTGAGCTTTTTTTAACAAAAGGAATTGCAAAACTTGAAGTAGGTTTAGCAAAGGGTAAAAAGCTTCATGATAAACGTGAAGATATTGCAAAGAAAACTCAGAAAAGAGATATGGAACGTGCTATGAAAAAGTAACACAATCTAGAGGAACGAATTTTAGGAATGTGTCATTGCGAGGAGCATAGCGACGCGGCAATCCAAAATAAAAATAATCTTAATGTAATAAATTTTAAAATAATTTTTTTGTTATATAATTGAATAAAAAGGGAGTAGGGAAAAATGCATAATAAAAAAGATATTGAAAAAAACTTAATTGAATTTAATTATTTTATAGATGAAGAAACATTAAATAATTTTATTAAAAACTGGAAAATTGACCCTATTTATGAAGATGAAGACGGGGTTGAATTCTTTGATAATATGGCAATAACCAAGCTTAAAAAAGGAATCAGTTTAAAATCTCAAGGTTATACAACTGAACAAATAATTTATCATATAAACAAGCTTTTACCTGAAAAATTGGCAAAAGAGAGTGAAAAAAAACTTCCTTCAGAAAAAATTATTCAAACAGAAACAGGTGAATTAAAAAATGTAACAATAGATGTAACGCATCAGACTTTGCAAATGCTTGCTGATACTGTTGCAGAGAAAATTACGTCAGGAATTAAAACACAATTACTTGAAGATAACTCTTTGAAGAAAGATAATGAGGCGCTTTCTCAAAAAGTGGAAGAGTTATCTGAGGATAATAAAAAACTTGCACTGCGAGTAGAAGAATTAGAGCAGGCAAGAAGACGTTCTTTGATTAATTTTGAATATTTTCGCAAGTTTTTTAATTAAAATATTAAATATTTTTAAACCTTATATTGACAAGTAACTTTTAGCTTGCGATAATAATGGAACGAAGTATAATAGTATTAAGATAGGTCTATCGTTTGTAAACTCTTATACAACAAGCTAGCAAGCAAAAGAGATGCGAGCGGGCAAGTTTCACTAGAATAGGGAGACAATGCCTAAAATAGCGAGTGCATGAATCCGGTAAGCCCTTAACTAAAAATTAATAGAAAAACAATTGTTTTTAGAAAGGGCGCAAATAAATCCATTTCGTGTAATAATGTAAAAGATACGATGCCTCATGAAAGGAAAAAATAAAATGTACGCAATAGTCGAAACAGGCGGAAAACAGTATCAAATGGAAGAAGGTAAATACCTTAAAGTTGAACTGTTAGAAGGTGAAAAAGATTCAAAAGTAATTTTTGATAAAATTGTTATGCTTGCAAACGGCAAGAAATCAAAAGTGGGTCAGCCCTACGTTAAAGGTGCTTCTGTTGAAGGAACAATTTTAGTCCATGATAAGGAAAAGAAAATTATTGTTTATAAGCAAAAACCTAAAAAAGGTTACAGAAGAAAACAAGGACATAGACAAGGTTTTACTAAGGTAATGATTACAAAAATCAGAACAAGTGCGCAGAAGAAAGCCGCAACCGAAGAAGTTGAAACTACTGAAAGCTAAATAGCAAAAAAGATGCGAGCGGGTAAGTCTTGAATTAATAGAGAGACAAAGCATAAAACAGCAAGTGCATAAATGCTGGAAAGCCCGAAAATATAAACAAGCTGATAGTAACAAAAATAAATTAGAAAGGGCGAAACCACTTGAGTTTCGTGTAATGGTAGAAAAAATGGCACATAAGAAAGGCGGGGGATCAACCCGTAACGGTAGAGATTCAGCAGCGAAACGTCTAGGCGTTAAAATATATGGCGGCGAAAATGTTAAAGCCGGAAATATATTAATTAGACAAAGAGGGACAAAAATCCATCCCGGAAATAATGTTGGGATAGGAAGTGATGACACTTTGTTTGCTCTAATTGACGGTGTTGTTAAGTTTGAAGCCCATAGACGCGACAGAAAACAAGTAAGCGTTTACGCAGCAGGGTAATAATTATTTTTAACAAAGCCGCTTTTGATTTAAAAAATCAAAAGCGGCTTTGTTTTCTTCTTTACAAAGAAAAAATAAAAAATCATGTTCACAAAGACACACTTGGTTCTAAGTTGCTGTACCATCTATACCAAGCAACTTTAAAGTTGTGCTAATCTCTTTAATAATTTATCTTCTAAATTTAAAAAGTCTACTTTTTCTTTTATCATTTTTTTAAACTCAGTTAATCCTTTTAATAAAGATACGTTAACGCTATCTTCTAGTCCTTCTAAGCCTGGATTGCTTTCTCTTGTTTTTTTACTAAAACCTATTATAGCTCTAATAATTGTAGGGTCATCTTCCGTCTGACTTATCTTTAAATTGATAATATCATCTTTTTTAAAGATTGATTCTAGTTTCTCTAAAGTTTCTAGCCAACTTTTTATTTTAATGTTACAATCCTTTTTGGTAATCAAGTCTTGAAGAGTTTTTTGAGTAACTTCTGAGGTAAATCCTTTAAATGAAACATTTTGATTACTTTTGCAATAATTCGATTGGTTTGTATTATTGTTTAATGCGATTTTTCGCACATTCATATTTTTACTCCTTTATTTTCTAATACAAATGCATAAAACATGGTGAAAAAAATTTTTGCTAGTTCGGGTAATATCCTGTCTTGCCTATTCAGCCCTATTCACTTATACAAGTGGGTTTACGCTCATTGTAAACTTTTATAAAAAGTGTTCATTATTTTTAACATTCCTTTTAAATGAGTTCTAATCCAAATTGTTTATGCTAGAATTAATTGTATGGCTAATTAAGAAGGAGTTAAATTATGGATAATTTAAAAATTTATCGTGACAGCGACATTGACAAGAACTTTATTTTAAACAAAAAAATTGCAGTAATCGGTTATGGTTCACAAGGTTACGGACAATCAATGAACCTTAAAGATTCAGGATGTGATGTTGTTTTAGGCTTAAGAACAGGCGGAAGTTCATATAAAAAAGCTCAACTTGAAAACTTTAAAATAATGGAAGTTGAAGAAGCAGTAAAATGGGCAGATATTGTTCAAATTTTGATACCTGACGAGATTCAGGCAAAGGTTTATAAAGAACAAATTGAACCAAATTTAAAACCCGGACAATATTTAATGTTTTCTCACGGCTTTAATATTCATTTTGGCAAAATAATTGCGCCAAAAGATGTTAACGTAATTATGGTTGCACCAAAGGGCCCCGGTCACACCGTAAGAAGCGAATATCAATCAGATAAAGGTGTTCCGGCACTTGTTGCTGTTTATCAAGATGCAACAGGCGATTCAAAAGAAGTAGCACTTGCTTATGCATGGGCAATCGGTTCAGGCAGAGCAGGGGTTATTGAAACAACTTTCAGAGAAGAAACCGAAACAGATTTATTTGGAGAACAGGCAGTTTTGTGCGGCGGATGTACCGCATTGATTAAAGCCGGGTTTGAAACTCTTGTTGAAGCAGGTTATTCGCCATATATGGCTTATTTTGAAGTTCTTCACGAACTTAAACTTATTGTTGATTTGATTAATCAAGGCGGACTTGCAGATATGCGTTATTCAATTTCAAATACTGCGGAATACGGCGATTTGACAAGAGGTCCAAGAGTTATTACAGACGAAACAAAGAAATCAATGAAGAAAATTCTTTCAGAAATTCAAAATGGTGAGTTTGCCAATGAATTTTTAGATGAATTAAATTCCGGTGCTCCTAAATTTAATCAATTAAGAAAAGAAAATGAAGAGCATTTAATTGAAAAAGTCGGAAAAGAAATCAGAGAAAATTTCTGCTGGAACAGCAACCGAATTATAGACAGGGCAAAAAATTGACATAACTCTTTGCAAGGAATGAGTTATGGAGATGCCATTCTGAGCTCGTTTTAAAATTTCATCAAAAAATGAATTTGCGGTTCTGGATTTCGCAGCAGGCTTTTCATTTCGCTATAGCTCAACGACTCGCATTCAAGGTGAGTATAGATAACAAGAAAGAATAAGATATGTTTGATACAGAAACAACTTACGAAGTAGTTACCTACTCAATCGGGGACACAAAAGCCGGTACTAAAATGGGAAAACTGCAATTAAAAAACCCTAAAGATGAATCGTTTTTAAATTGTGTTTTGTGGGAAGAATCTATAAAGCGTATTGAGCCAAAAGTTTTTCGTTGCGGAAATTTAGTCCGTATTGTTTCCGGTTCTTTTAACGAAAAATTCAATAATTGTCTAATTTCAGCACTTGAGCTTGTTGAGGAAGCCAGACTCGGGATTGAAAAAGATGAACAAGAGAGGCTTTATAATGAAATTTTAGAATATGTAAGTAAAATTTCAGATGAAAAATTAAAAAAATTCTTGCTTGAGTATTTTAGAGAATATGAAAAACAAATTAAAATGGCGCCGGCTGCTAAAATGATGCACCATAACTACCTTGGCGGTTTAATTGTACATATAGTTGAGTGTTTGAAATTTGCAGATGCTAATTTAAACTTATTTAATGTAAAAATTAGCAGAGATAAGGCTTATGCCGCTTGTATTTTGCATGATATAGGAAAAATTTTTGAATACACTATTGACACAGAAACCGGCTTGATTGACTATGATGACAATTTCCGCAAAGAATGGTTAACTCATTCTCAATACGGATTTTCAATTTGTATGATGCAGGGTTTTAAAGACATTGCAAAAATGATTGCAGCCCACCATGCAAGGGCGGAGTGGGGAGCAATTATAGACTTAAATCAAAGAGATTTAGAGCCTTTAGCTTACTTTATGCATCATATTGATGATTTATCTGCAAAATATGGGCGAATAAATGTTTCATTTCTTTAGTGCGACACCAAAAAAGATATTTTAAATGAGTTGCTTTTGATGCATTATACTCAAAATTTTAAGGGTTGACTTTCCTGTAAAAATAAATTATTCTTAATATATATAAGAAGGGTGTTTTATGCATAAACGTTGGTATGATATTGACCCGACAGTTAGTCTGGCAGTTAGTTTAATTAGAAGCGCAAATGAAGAAATTCAGCTTAAGTGTGCGGACTATATAATTGATTACGCAAAACAAAGGAATGTTAAGCTTAAGAATAATAAGTTAAATGATGCTTTTAATTACATTTTAAGAAGATGGTATGATCAAGATGAAAAGATTTCAGAAGCTTTTAAATATTTTGAAGGTTCACCTTTAGAAATTCAAAAGGATATTTCTTTGGGAGTGATTAATCTTTTGCAATTTTCAGAATCGTATTAAAAATCTCTCGCAAAAATTTTGATTTGAATATTTTTTAAAAATATGATAATTTGTTTAGGAGAAAGTTGTATAAATATTATATTTAGAAGGATGAAAATTAATGAATAAATTAAAAATGAATTCACCATGGGTATTATTGGATATTAATAATAATGTTTATGGCATATCTTGTAATGTTGTTTTATCTTTAAGCCAAATACCTACTGTAACCCCACTTCCTGCAGCACCTCCTGAAGTTCGCGGAGTTATAGATTTTAGATCTCATTCAATAGAATTGATTGACTCAAGAATATTGTTAAATTTGAAACCTATAGCAGATGGTGTAAAAGATTTTTTTAATCTTATGGAAGCAAGATATCAGGATCATTTAAATTGGCTTGAAACTCTTAAAAAATGTGTACTGGAAAATACCGAGTTTACTTTAGAAGTAGATCCGCACCAGTGTGCTTTTGGAAAATGGTATGATAACTACAAATCTAAAAATGCAAATATTATGTTTTCAACAACTTTTGCAAAATTTGATACTCCTCATAAGGCAATTCACCAAATTGCAATTGAGGCTAAGAAGCTTATTGAAAATGGACAAAAAGAAAAAGCAATGGAATTGATTAATTCTGTTAAAGAAACTGAACTTAAACAAATGCTGCATCTTTTTGAAGAAATTAAAATAGCTTATAAAGAAAGCCGCAAGGAAATTGTTGTTGTAGTAGGAAATGAAAGTAATTGTATTGCGGTTTCAGTTGATCAAATAGTTGCAATTGAAAACTTAACTGATATAGATGAAAATTTAATCAAAGAATCTATTACAGATACCGAATATTTAGAAGGTTTAGGTAAAAGAAAAGATGATTCGGTTGTTTTCTTGCTGAATGATGAGCATATTTTAAAAAAATATAAAAAAAGCCTTTGTAAGAAATAAAAAGCTTATTTATACTTAGCACTTATATAACCATTTAATGCTGTATAAGCTGCAACATATGGCGATGAAAGGTAGATAAAACCTTTTGTATTGCCCATTCTGCCCTGAAAATTTCTGTTTTGAGTTGCAAGACAAACTTCTCCATCACCAAGAGTTCCTGCGTGAACTCCAACGCAAGGTCCGCAGCCCGAGGTTAAAATTGCAGCGTTTGCATCAACAAAAATATCAATTAAGCCTTCTTTCAATGCTTGTTTAAAAACATCTTTTGAGGCAGGCGCAATTAACATTCTTACATCAGGATGAACTTTTTTCCCTTTTAAAATTTCAGCGACAATTCTTAAGTCTTCAATTCTTCCGTTAGTGCAGGTTCCAACAAAAACCTGATCAACTTTTACTTGATTTTCTTCTTGCAGTTCATCGACGGTTTTCGTATTGTCAACTGTATGCGGGCATGCAACAGTATGTTTAATTTCATTCGCATTTATTTTTATAATTCTTTCATATACCGCATCTTCATCGGATTTAATCTCAATGTATTTATCTTCGCGTCCGCGCGAGCGTAAAAATTCTTTTGTTTTTTCATCTGTTGCAAAAAGACCTACTTTTGCTCCTGCCTCAACAGCCATGTTTGCAAGTGTAAATCTTTCTGACATAGACATATTTTCAATAGTTTCGCCACAGAATTCTAAAGCTCGATAAGTAGCTCCATCCGCACCTATTAAGCCGATTAAATAAAGCATTAAATCTTTTGAGCAAATTCCTTCCTGAAATTTTCCGGTTACTTCAATTTTAAATGTTGACGGGACTTTTAGCCATGTTTTTCCAAGAGCCATTCCTACCGCAACATCGGTTGAGCCCATTCCTGTGGCAAAAGCTCCTAATGCCCCTGAGGTACAGGTATGAGAATCAGCTCCGATAAGAATTTCGCCCGGGTTTACATAATCTTCTATTAATCTTTGGTGACAAACTCCTGCTCCGACATCAGAAAGCACAGCTCCGTATTCTTTTGCAAACTTCTCTTAAAACTATATGGGAATTAGAAAGCTCTTTTCTGGGACTCGGTGCTGCATGATCAATAAATAAAATTGTTCTTTCAGGGATTACTCAGCTTTTCTTTGCCGATTTTTCTTAAATTCTTGAACGGTCAAAGGACCCGTACCGTCTTGAACAGCGCAAACATCGACTTTAGCTATTACTAATTCTCCCGCTTTAAGTTGATGGGCTTAAGCCCATCCTACCTCTGCATGGCTTGAAATAATTTTTTCTGCTAAAGTTAAACCCATATTTGCCTCTAATCTTATGACGGTGGGATAGCAATCCCACCCTAATTTAATTTTTCACGTTGTCGGGCATACCTGACCGACCTACCCCGCTTTATTTTAATTTTAATTTTAGCACAAAAAAAAATTGTTTATTTTGTCCGTTTGCCAATTACTATTGCATTAATGCGTTCTTGTGATACAATTATTGTTAGGAGACATGGGGGGTATGGAAATTGAATCAGCAAAATATATTTAGCGATGGTAACATTGTTCCTATTAATATCAGAGAAGAGATGAAGCGTTCTTATATTGATTATGCGATGAGTGTCATTGTAGGGCGTGCATTACCGGATGTTAGAGACGGTTTAAAACCTGTTCATAGAAGAATTTTATTTGCGATGAACGAACTAGGTATGACACCGGATAAACCCTATAAAAAATCAGCCCGTATAGTCGGTGAAGTTTTAGGTAAATACCATCCGCATGGTGATACAGCTGTTTATGAGTCTCTTGTTCGTATGGCTCAGGATTTTTCAACCAGATACCAAACAATTGACGGGCATGGGAACTTTGGTTCTGTTGATGGCGATTCTGCAGCAGCAATGCGTTATACAGAAGCAAGAATGCATAAAATTACTACGTCAATGCTTGCTGATATTGATTGTGAAACAGTTGATTTTACACCCAATTTTGACGGTTCATTGGAAGAACCTTCGGTTTTGCCTGTAAGATTGCCAATGCTTTTGCTGAACGGAGTTTCAGGGATTGCTGTAGGTATGGCGACAAATATTCCGCCTCATAATTTGTCTGAAATAATTGACGGTGTGATAGCATTAATTGATAATCCGGAGATTACAATTGAAGGTTTGATGGAATATATTAAAGGTCCTGATTTTCCTACGGCAGCAACAATTATAGGGCTTAATGATATTAAACAGGCTTACGAAACAGGGCGTGGTTCAATAAAAATGAGGGCTGTTGCAGGATTTGAAGAAATTCAGGGCGGAGCAGGTCGTCAGAGCAGAACTGCAATTGTAGTTACGGAACTTCCTTATCAGGTAAATAAGGCGATGTTAATTGAAAAAATTGCTGACCTTGTTAAAGACCAAAAACTTATGGGGATTTCTGATTTAAGAGATGAATCAGACAGAGACGGAATGCGTATTGTAATTGAACTTAAGCGTGATGCAAAACCTGATGTTGTTAAAAATAACTTGTTTAAACAGACTCAATTAGCAACTTCTTTTGGCGTTAATATGATTGCGCTTGTAGGCTTACAGCCAAGATTGCTTAATCTTTATGAAGTCTTAAGCGAATTTGTTGAACATAGGGTTGAAATAATTACAAGAAGAACGATTTTCTTCTTGAAAAAAGCTAAAATGCGTGCCCATATTTTGTCAGGTTTGCTTATAGCGCTTGGTTCTTTGGACGAAGTAATAGAATTGATTAAGAAATCGAAAAATACAGAAGAAGCTCGTAATGGATTAATGTCAAGATTTGGTTTGGATGTTGACCAGGCTAATGCGATTCTTGAAATGCAGTTAAGACGTTTAACAGGGCTTGAGCAGGATAAAATCAAAGCAGAATATGAAGAGCTTTTGAAAAAAATTCAAGAATATGAATCAATTTTGGCAGATAGACAAAAAGTTTTAAATATTATCAAAAAAGAAATACTTGAAGATAAAGAGAAGTATGGTGATGAAAGAAGGACTCAAATTCTTCCTGACCAAGGAGAGATGAGCATTGAAGATTTAACGCCAAATACAGCTATGGCAGTGTTTATAACACATCAGGGGTATTTGAAGCGTATTTCTCTAGATACTTTTGACCGCCAAAACAGGGCTACAAGAGGCAAATCAGGTATTAAAACAAAAGAAGATGATGATATTCAGCATTTCTTTACAGCAATGATGCATGATAAAGTGCTTTTCTTTAGCTCAAAAGGAACTGTTTACAGTTTAAATGTGTATGATTTCCCTGAAGGACAAAGACAGGCAAAAGGTTTACCTATAGTCAACGTTTTACCTATTGAGCAGGATGAAAAAATTACTGCCGTTGTCCCTGTAAGCAGCTTTTCAAAGGAATTAAATCTTATTATGCTTACAAAAGGCGGCTATATAAAGAGAATTGAGCTTGATAATTTTGCAAATATACGAAGAAACGGAATTATAGCAATCGGGCTTGGAGAAAATGATGAACTTAACTGGGTTAAGCTTGCAACTGCTAAAGACGAAATAATTATAGGAACAAGTTGCGGTATGGCTATAAGATTTGCAGTATCAGATTTAAGACCGCTTGGTAGAAGCGCAAGAGGTGTTAATGCAATGAAACTTAGAACAAGTGATTCAATTATCGGGTGTGATATTGTTCCAAGAGACTATGATGCAGACTTACTGGTCGTAACTTCTGACGGATTCGGAAAACGTTCAAAATTATCTGAATTTAGAGCTCAAAACCGTGGAGGTATAGGTTTAATTGCAACTAAATTCAAATCTTCGTCTTCAAGACTTGTTGCTTTGACAATTGTTGAAGAAAAAGATGAAATTATGTTAGTTACAGCAAACGGTATCGTTACAAGAATTAAAGCAGGAGATATTTCAAGACAGGGACGTCCTGCAACCGGTGTCAAAGCTCAAAATCTTGTTGGAAATGATGTTGTTATGTCTGTAAATAAAATTATTAACCCTGATGAAGAGCCTGAATTGAATATTAAAAAATTAGATGCGGATACAGCTTCAACAGAGGTTGATATAATTTCAGAGCAAACAAGTTTGTTGGATAAAGAATAGAAATAGAGATTTTGTCAATACATCTTAATTTTATTCTACATCTAATTTAGCTATTTTAACATCAAAAACGCTTTCTATGTCTATTCCGTTCAAAATATCTGTAATCAAATTATTCGGATCAATTTTTTTCTTATTATTAAAACTTTTAATTATTCCCAGAATTTTTGTATCAGAGTATTCTTCAATAAGTCTTGGAATATTTTTTAAATCAGCATTATTTGTTTTTTCAGGTAAATTATTTATAATAATTCCCCGAACTTTTACTCCTTTTATTTCTAAATGATTAATTGTCAAAAGGGTTTGGTTTAAAGAATTTTTATCAGGCTCTATTATAATAATCACAGGCAAACCAAGGACTTTTATCAAATCTGATTCCAAAAAATTTGGAGTTAAGGGTGTCATAACTCCGTTAGTTCCTTCAACAATCGTACAGTCCTGTTCTTTAGAGATTAAATCATAATCTTTTTTTATAAGATTTAGGTCTATTGTTATATTTTCTGCTTCTGCTGCTATGACCGGAGTTAATTGTTCTTTAAACATGTATGTTGAGAAGGTTTTTATGTAGGGGTCTACTGTTTTTACAAGAACTAAATCAGAAGATTGTGCAAATCCGTTTTTTTCAATAGCTCCTGTTTCAATCGGTTTGTAAACATATGTTGAATAACCGAGACTTTGCATTGTTGCTGCAAGGCCTGCTGTTATAAGGGTTTTTTCGATATTATTATCTGTTCTTGTAATAAATATATTTAACATAAGATAATTTTAAGAGGTAAATGTAGAAAAGTAAAGAGACGTTTATAAGTTATCGGGTTGTATTTTTTCATGCAAGTTGAGTTTTAAGTTTTCATGTTTTACGTCATCCTGAACTTGTTTCAGGTTCTATCAAACCCGCGACACTGGCGAGATTCTGAAATAAATTCAGAATGACGTTCGGGGAATCAAAGTCGGAAGTTACTATGACCCAAAGTGCATGAAAATGCGCATTTCGTTCATAATAAGTGCGTACCCGACGTATGCAAATTCTGCCTCAAATTTTAGAAACACAAACCTTTCAAGTCAATGAACGAATTATGCAGTTTAAAAATTGACTATTAATGCTTTAAAATACTGCCGATTTTTTCGGAATTATTTTTAATCTTTTCAGCGAGTTCCAACGCTATACCGCAAAAAACATTCTTTTCCATTTCACTGTCGGCTTTATAAATGATATTTTCCAGCAAATACTTAATCCTGATTGAATTATTTGAAATATTTAACCTTAAGTTATAAAGTTTTTTCTTCTTGCCCATTTTTTGCTCCTTTTGGTTAATAAAACTTAATCTTAAATTCCGATATAGATATATGAATATCATTATAGAAATATATAATATTCTAAAATTTCTCATTTGTCAACTATATTCCTATATAGATATAATATTATTGTTAATGATTTTGAGGGATTAAAATGAGTGCGAAAGAACAATTAAAAATAATGCTGCTAAAGGAAAATTTAACTATAAAAGAGCTAGCTCCATTATTAGCCAAAAAAACCAACCGGCATTATACTGCACAAAGTATTTCAAGTAAACTACTAAGACATACCTTAAGATATGATGAATTTGAAGATATCGCTAATTTTTTGAATTATGAAATAATTGTTAGAAAAAAGTAGGTTGGGCTTTTAGCCTAACATTACAAAGGTGTTGGAGCAGAAACCACCAAATCACAGGCTTACTTATTACGTATTCAAGAAAATTTTAGAAGACATTTCTTTTTTTATTTGCTCTCGACATTTTATTGCTAAACAGATAAACTCATTGTATCTTTTGTTAAATTCATCTAAATTAGGTTCTTGAGGTATCTTGCTTATTTCGTCCTTGGTTTTAAATATTTCATTAAGGGCTTTATCTATTTTATTAGACAAATAAAATCCATTGGTTGCATATTTCTTAAAGAGTTCTGAAAAGTTTTTGTTTACATTGTTAAAATAAGCATTATTATTATCTGTAGCGTTATGAGTTATAGCTCCTAGATATGCATATATCATTTCATAAAATGCAAATTTCTTTTCCAAAAACATTTTTTGTTTAAGTTCTATTATGTTTAGTACTTTATTAACAATAGGAGCAACAATAGAAACCGCAACGGCACCAATATTGCAGATAATAAATCAATTTGCAAATTAATTCTCCTTTGTTTTAAACCCGATTTGAGACGGTTTTGTTTTATCCATAAGAAGATTTATTGCTTCGTTTATTTTGTTTATTTCTTCGTCATTTCCTTTGGCATATTGAACAAAATAAGTTCTCAATTCGTGGATTTGTTCTGATAAATCTTTATGCTCCAATGAAAATTGACGTAAGCGAACAAACACTTTTATAATTTCAACACTTATTATATTTGCTTTTTCAGAGTTTAAAATGTTGGCAGTCATTAAGACGCCATGTTCTGTAAACACATAAGGCAAATATTTTCGGATATCCTTTTTTAAGGTTCCAAATTGGAACCTTAAATTTTCCCACTCTTCTTTTGTGAGCTGAAACATAAATTCGACAGGAAATTTATCAATATTACGCTTCACGGCTTTATTTAAATTCTTGGTCAAAACACCGTACAATGATGCAATATCACTGTCAAGCATAATCTTATGCCCTCTGATTTCATAAATTAAATTTTGAATCGGTATAATTTCTTTCATAAACCGATTATACTACAAAAAATTTGTCAATTTGTTGACAACTTTTTGACATTTTATTTTTTTTATATTACTATCTTTATACTCACATTATCCTCTGTGTTATTTAGGGAGTCATTAACCCTAAAAAGAATTAGAAAGAAGGATCTAAAATATGGCAAATATTAAATCTTCAAAGAAAAGAATATTAGTAGCAGAAAGAAATGCAGCAAGAAATGTTGCATTTAAATCTTCAATCAAAACAGCTGTTAAAAAAGCTCTTACTTTAGGTAAAGGTGAAGATAAAGAAGCTTTGGCAAAAGCAGTTGCAAAAGTTTATCAGCTTTGTGATAAGGCTGTTGTAAAAGGGATTTTACATAAAAATACTGCAGCAAGAAAAAAATCAAGATTAACTCTTGAATTAAACAGATTAGCTGAAAAAGCTTAAATTTTAATATTTAATTCTTTTAAGTTTTCGGGTAGAAATTAGTTTTTTACCCGAAAACTTGCTATTGCAAGGGGTTTATCTAAAGCGTTTCTTGCATAAATTGCCATACAATAATCTCCTGATTCATTGATTACAATATAATCATTATAATAATAAATCTGATCTTTATTTAACCTGAAGTCATTGGAGTAAACCAACTTAACTGGGACAAAGGCGGATTTTCCTGCTTTTTTTAATATCCTGATTCTTATTAAATTTGTTTTAAGAGGTTTTTGAGTTATAAAGATATAATAAATACGTTTTCCTGCAGTGAATTCTGTTGCATTATTCAAAAGAGTTTCTTTTGTTATAGGATTATTATTAAACAGGATAATAGCTTTCTCATTTTGACAAGCAGAAAGCCCCAGAGAAACACAAATTAATAAAATAAAACTAATAAATTTTTTATACATAAACCTTATTTAATTGCTTTTAAAGTATTGATTTTATCTAAAATCTTTTCTCGAATTTTCTCATCTTTATTCAGAGAAATAAATTTTTGGAAGTATTCAATAGCTTTTATATTATTATTTTCTGTTTCATAAGCAAGCCCCATTGCATAGTATGCATAAGTATAAGTAGGATCTAGTGAAATTACTCTTTCAAGGCATTTTTTACAATCTGCATAATTATTTGTTTCAGCATAAACCAGACCTAAATTAAACCATGCATCGGTGTAATTTGGATTTAAAATTATTGCTTTTTGATAATATTCGCTTGAATTTTTTGCATCTTTTTTAAGCTTATAAAGATTTCCTAATTTTAAACAGGTAATGGGATTATTTTTGTTAATTTCAAGAGCTTTTTTGTATTTTATAACCGCCTCGTCGAAATTTTTCTGATTGTAAAATTTATCACCGGCTTGAATCAAAGAACGTTCATCTTCTTTGCAATTATTTTCAGCTTTAGTATTAATAACCTGAGAAAATTTATCTTTATTAGAATTTTTCTTTTCAGTTTTTTCTTCTGCTGCTATTATTTCATAACTTTCTCTATAAATTTTGTTTTCAGGGTCAATTTCAAGGGCTTTTTCATAGTTTTCGATAGCTTTTGATTTATAATTAAGATTTTCGTAAACTTTTCCAAGAGAGTAATGCGCGTAAGCATCATTAACATCATATGAAATTACATCATTAAAGCAAGATGCAGCTTTTTGATATTGCTTGCTTTCTAGGAGTAAATCTCCATAAGTAATAAGAGCGCTGATTAAATTTGATTGAAGTCTTTCATTATCTTTTGTAGCAAGTAATTCTTTATAAACAGTAGTTGCTTCATCATATTTTTTCATTGCATGTAAAATAAGTGCTTTATTCGCTTTTGTATCATAATCATTTTTATCTACAAGCAAAACTTCTTCATAGTATTTTAAAGCATTTGTATAATCTTTTTGAGTATGATAACAATGCGCAAGCTTTTTTTTCACTTCAATATTTGTATTATCCCTTGACAGGGATTTTATGTAGTTTACGATTGCCAAATCCAGTTGATTCTCTTTTTCATATACAGTAGCCAGATTTGCATATGCATTGGGATTTTGAGGATATGCGGCTATATATTTTTTAAATTGTTCAATTGCTAAATCATTTTTATTCATATCGGCTAAAAGATTTGCATAATCAAATCTTAAAACAGTTAAATTAGGATTTAAATTAAAAGTTGTTTGAAATTCTTGCAATGCTAAATCATCCTTATCCAACTGCTGGTAAGAAACTGCTAAATTCGCATGAGATGCGATATCTTCGGGGTTTTGTTCTATAGCCTTTTTAAGAATTTCTACTGCAGAAGCATAATTTTTAGATTTGAATAAAGCTAAACCGTAATTGGAAAATTCTTTAAATTCTTCAGGATTTTTTGTGTAAAGAATATTATATTCTTCACATGCTTTTTCAGATTGGTTATCCCTTAGGTATGTATTTGCAAGACTTTCTCTTGAATCTTGGTGTTCAGGGTATATTGCTAAAAATTTGTTGTAATTTTCAATGGCTTCTTTGTAGTCACCCATTGACGACTGAACATTTGCAATATTTAAGTAATTATATTTATAGTCGGGAAAAATTTCCATTGCCTGCATGTAAGAGGCATAAGCATCTTTATAATTTCCTTGATTTTGAAGAATATTACCTATGCTTATGTAAATAAAAGCATCATTGGGGCGTAAAGTAAGTGCTTTTTTGTAAGCAGCAAGAGAATTTTGCCAATCTCCTAAATCAGAATAAAGTCCGGCAATTTTAGTATAGAGCATAGCATCATCACCGCTGAGTTCAATAGCTTTATAAAGAGTTTTAATTGCTTCAGAGTGTTTGTTTTGATACTCTAAAGTACATGCTCTTTGATAAAGAGCATGGGCATCTTTAGTCATTTTTGCCTGAATAGGAGTTGATAATAGGATTAAACTTAGAAATAAAGTAGCTAATAATTTTTTGTTCACTGTTTCCTCTTCCTGTTACCCTTCTCGTTTAGTTTAACAAAAAATTTTTTCAAGGGCAATTATTATAAATTAATATTAAAAATAATATGTTATAATAAATTTTATGAGAAAAAAGCTTGCACTTATTATAATATCTCTTGACGAGTGTTTTACTGAAAAAGGGTTTTCAGGCGGCGGACACAAAGTTACAAAAAATCTTGTTATCGGACTTATTGAATCAGGATTATTTGATATAGATATTTTTTGTAGGGAATTAAATACAGAAATAAAAGGTATTAATGGCATAAAGTTAATTACGTTAATTGATAAAAAAACGTTTAAGAAAGATTTAGAGAAAAAATTAAAGGAAAAACATTACGATTATATTTTATCAAGTGATATTTTACTCCCTTTTGCTAATAATTTAATCCATTCAAACTCTTCAAAGTATAAAAGCAAAACCGGAAAAAACAAATTAATACAGTTTGTTTTAAAATTTTATAATTCAGGGAAAATTAAAACTCAGGAAAAAAATTTACCTAAAGATAAGGCAATATTTACTGTTTCAGAAAGCTTAAAAAAAGATTATGTAGAAAATTTTAATCTTGATGAGGACAAAGTTTTTGTATGCCACCCCGCAGTTGATATCCTATCTGAATTTGTTCCTCCGCCTTTAAAAGAAGAAGTTGTTATCGGAAGTGTTGCGAGCGGGGGATTTAATAAAGGCGGATATTTATTGTTGTTTTCTTTGAGTAGATTACCAAAAAGATGCAAATTTAAAGCAAGAATTATTTTCCCTAAAATCCATAAATCTTTCTTTTTTAGATTTATGGTTAAGATTTTAGGTCTTAAAAACCGTGTAGAAATATTACCAAAGCAGAGCAATATGCAGGAGTTCTACAAATCAATAGATTGTTATGTTCTACCTTCTTTAAATGAAGCTTTCGGGCTTGTTGTAACAGAGGCTGCATCAAATTTTAAGCCGAGTCTTGTAAGTTCAACTGCAGGAGTCAGAGAACTTATTATAGAAGGAGAAAACGGTTTTGTTTTCAATAGAACAAAAAATCCGGTTAAAAATCTTACAAAAAAATTAGTTGAAATTGTTGATATTTATTTTAATAACAACGAAAAATTTACTGAAATTTCAAAAAATGCTTATGTAATTTCTACAAGACTTGATTGGAAAAAGTTTACTGATAGAATTATATATAATATGGTTAAGGAAAAATAAACTTGATTAAAAAATTTTTATTTAAAAATTTCATTTATAAATTTAATAAATTAGCTGTGACGATAAATTTGAAACCTCAGGAATTGAATTTTAAAGAAAATGAAAAATGTCTTTGTCTTTCGCCGCATGCGGATGATGAAAGTATAGGAATGGGTGGTCTGCTTTCACTTTTTCCAGATAATTTTGAGGTAATTTTACTAACTAACGGGAAAAAAGGAATTAAAAATTTAGCCCAAGGGGAAATAATAAAAATCCGTGAAGAAGAATTTAAAAATGCGATGAATGTTGCAGGTATAAAAGATTATAAGTTTTTACATGCTCAGGATAAAAAACTTTTAGACAGTTTTGATGTGTTTAAAACGATTGATTTAGAAAAATATGATTATATTTTTGTTCCCAATATTATAGACCAGCACCCGGACCACAAAGCTGTGAGTCTTTTATTAAAAGAACTTCTTAACAGTGGCGCAAAAGTAAAACCGGATTTAAAAATTTGTTTTTATGAAGTTTGGTCAACCTTGGGCTTTGTTAATGTTTTTGTAGATATTTCAGATGTAATGGAATCTAAAAAGGCAATGATAAACTGTTATAAGTCGCAAATTGCACAAAAGAATTATGAATATTATATATTTGGACTAAATCAATACAGAGGAATATTTAAAGATAAAAAGTACGTAGAAGCTTTTTGTACACTGGAAATAAGCGATTTTAAAAAAGTTTGTGAATTATATTAAAGATAGTAGACATTAAAAAAAAAATGATAATATTATAGTATAAGTATTAGCTGTCTTTATAGTATTTTTAAGTATTAAATTACATAGCTGTTATCTAATTCAAGTTGTTTATTAGTGTTAAGGAGAAAAACATGGAAGATCAAAGTTTAGGATTTTTAAGCAAAATGGGTATTAAACAGAAAATAATAACTCTTATTATTGCTGTTGCTGTACTTTTAATGTCGATATCATTATTTCTTGCTACTCGAAACATCAGAGAAAGTTTATTTTCAGCAAATAAAGATAAAGCGGGACAGATTACAGAATTAGTTTATAGTATTATTGATTCATATAATAATGAATTTCAACAAGGAAACATTACTCTTGCCGAAGCAAAGAAACAAGCTGTAAAAAAGATTTCTCAAATTAAATATGATGGCACAAATTACGTTTGGATTAATGATTATAATAATAATATGATTTATCACCCTACATTGAAGGGAAATGTATCTGATTTAGCAGACAAAAAAGGTGTGAAATTTATAGCTGAGGGAACTGTTGTTGCGAAAGAAAAAGGTAGTGGGTTTGTAAAGTATGTTTGGAATAAAAATGGCAAGGACGCTCCAAAGATTTCCTTTTTTAGAACTTATCCCCAATGGAAGTGGGTAATAGCAACCGGACTTTATATTGATAATATTAATAATGTAATTCAAAGAACATTTTTACAAATGTTGTTATTTAATGTTTTAGCTGCAATTGTTTTAATACTTGTTGTTCTATCAACCATAGTAAAAGAAATAATTACATCTATAGACAAAACATCAAAAGATTTGCAGGATAGCTCAGACGAAGTATCTACTGCATCTTCTCAACTTGATGCTGCAAGTCAAAAATTGGCAGAAGGAAGTGCTGAACAGGCAGCGTCAATTCAAGAAACATCTTCAACTCTTGAAGAAACTTCTTCTATGGTTCAGCAAAACCGTGATAATACGGTACAAGCAGCTACTTTGGCTAAACAATCTAAGCAATATGCCAACAAAAGCAATCAAGAAATGCAAAAAATGATGGCAGTAATGGAAGATTTGAAAAAATCAAGTGCTGAGATTTCTAAAATTATTAAAGTTATTGATGAAATTGCTTTTCAAACCAATATTTTATCTCTTAATGCTGCGGTTGAAGCTGCAAGAGCCGGAGATGCCGGAAAAGGATTTGCTGTTGTTGCCGAAGAGGTAAGAAATTTAGCTCAGAGAAGTGCTCAGGCTGCAAAGGATACAACAGTAATTATTGAAAGTAATATTTCAATATCAGAAAATGGTGCAAAAATGGCAAAAGATGTTCAAGAATCAATATCAGAAATTGATTTACAAAGTAAAAAAGTTAGTGAATTACTTGATGAAATATCTGTTGCAACGGATGAACAAACTCAAGGTGTAGGTCAGATAAATAAAGCTGTTTCTCAAATGGAAATGGTTTTAGCTTCTAATGCAAGTACTGCTGAAGAAAGTGCTTCTGCCTCAAAAGCATTATATGCCCAAACTTTAGCTATGAATGAAATAATTTCACGGTTAAATTCTATTATAAAAGGTCAATGAAATCGATAAAATAAAAAAAAGACCCCCATTTGATCTGGGCCCAAAAAACTGGACAAGTAAAAAGGCGCTAAGCACTTAACAAATGACTTCGGTATTCTACCGGAGTCATTTTGTTTCTACTCCATTGGTACCTTTCGTTATTGTAATAATATATGTATTCTTCTATTTTTGCAACGAGTTCTTCATATGTTTCACAATCTTTGTATTCAAGTTCATCTTTTAAATGTCCGAAAAATGACTCTATCGGTGCATTGTCCAAGCAATTACCCTTTCTTGACATTGATTGTAATATTTCATTTTTTGCCAGCTTTGTTTGATAATCCGGATGTGTAAAATGAAATCCTTGATCTGAATGCATTAACATGCCTTTTAATTCTGCTTCAGGTATTGTTTCAATTAATTTATCCAGCATCTTATCTATAAAATTTAACGTTAAACTTTGTGATGGTTCATATGATATTATTTCGCCGCTTGCTAAATCCCGTGTCGCACTTAGATATGCTTTTTGACTTCTGCCAAAATACAAATATGTAATGTCTGTTGAACATTTCTTAAAAGGCTTTGTTGCTTTAAAGTCTCTTACCAATAAATTTTTACAAATTGAATGCTCTTGAGTCTTTTTAGCCATCATTTTGTATGGGTTTCGCTTGCGCACCTTAGTTTTCAAGCCATATTCACACATTATTCTGCGAATTTTTTTGTGGTTCATTTTTATTTGATATTTTCTTTCCAAAACCATTTGTATTGTTCGCCAACCTGCCTTTTGCTTGTGTGCGTTAAAGATTTCACTGATTATTTCTAAATCCTGTTTGTCATTTAATATTCGGTTTTCTTTTGAGTTTAACCAGTAATAATAACCGCTTTTAGAAACATTTGCTTGTTGGCAAAGTTGAGAAACAGAAATATTTTTCTTTTTAGCGCTGCTGATTATTTTAAATTTTTCACGCACGGCTACATCACCTCTCTTTCGAGAGCTTCGAGCTTTTTTAAAAAATCATTTTCCTCTTTTAGGTATTCAACTTGTGCTTTCAAAAACTTGATTTCATCTTCTACCGAGTTGAATCGTGAACGGGATCGTCTGTGACTTTTAGTTCTGCCTGTCCAATTTTCAAGTAAAGACTCTTTGCCGAAGTTTTTGGTTTTATTAAGCCAACGACGCAGGCATCGTTTAGCATTGGTACGTCCTAAAAGATTCAAATTAATGTTGGAATCTAAGAAGATTTGTATAGGAGATTTGCCGAGATAGTATTGTTCAACGGCGAAGATTTTAAATTCTGACGTGAATTCGACATTACAATCTAAAACTTTAAGTATGTGAGGACATTCTAAAAGTACGATTTTTTCTTGATCTGAAAAATTTTTGCGTTTCATTGTTTTATCCTTTCTTTTTAATTATACGCAAAAGACCCAAAATGGACTTTTTTTACTTGTCCAGTTTTTGGGTCTCAGATCAA
>CAWIVJ010000024.1:0-9444 GCA_963839525.1 uncultured bacterium
TATCCCAAGCCTAACATCCGGAGGCTCTGAAAAACTCAAAGATACTGGATGTATTCTTGAGAATTGATCGCCTCAAGTATCACTATCCTATTCGCGAATTGCCCCAGGCCTGTATTTGAAAGGAGACTTAGTGACCTCCGCTTTCTGTCGGATATCCTTTGTCTTTCCAGTTGAAAAACCCTTCGTTCAGAACGCCCACCTTGTCAAAGCCGGCTGCCTTTAACGTATCGGCGGCTTTTCCGGACATTTCGTGGGGGCAGGCACAATAGGTAATGATCCATAGGGTTTTGGGCAATTTTTCGATCTCTTTTTTCACATCATAGAAAGGAATCGATACGGCACCCGTAATATGGTCCCTGAAATAGTCGTTTCGGGGGCGAGCGTCGATGATCATAAAGGATTTTCCGGCGGCATAGGCTTTGTAAACCTCATTTACCGACACATAGCGATTCTTGGAGAGCGAGAAGGCGGCCGGTTCTTTTCCCGGGTTGACCACACGTAAATTCGCTTTTGAGAACACGATATTTTTTTCATCCTCCCCGGCTTCTTTAGGAGCACTTCCGGCTTTCAGGGTCCGGATATAAACGATGACGTCGCTTATATCCTGATTCTTAAGCCGACTCTTAAAAGACGGCATGGGGGTTCCGGGACGACCGTATAAAACGGCGTATTGAATAAATCCATCACTTGCGGTCTCTTGAAATACCGCATTGTCAAGTGCGACAGCCGTGCCTTTGCTTCCTTTTCTTCCGTGGCAGGAGGCGCAGTATTCCTGATAAATTCCGGTGCCGTTTTTCGCATT
The DNA here is from genome assembly GCA_963839525.1 of uncultured bacterium. GTDB lineage: Bacteria > Cyanobacteriota > Vampirovibrionia > Gastranaerophilales > Gastranaerophilaceae > CAWIVJ01. Next base: position 803 of record CAWIVJ010000024.1, read on the forward strand.
CCCGGATACCTTGATACCACCCAGATCCACCGACTTTTCTGTCTGCCATTTCCGAATATAGGAAACAATCTCCTCCGTTTCTTTGTTTGTAAGAATGCCACCATAGGCGGTTCCCCAGGCGGACATGGACGTCCCGGGTCGCCCCTGGATAATGGCCTGGGTGATATAGCCATTATCGGCGCTTTTAAGAAAATTCGGATTACCAAGGGCCGGCGCCTGATCAGCGAGGTAGCCTTGGCCCTTTTGGCCGTGGCAAAATGAACAATAGGTATTATATAACAGGGCACCTTTGTCGGGTGATGTCCGTGTCCCGGTTTTTTGAGATGTGTTTTTCGATGCTGCAGATATAAGTGGCGCCATGCCCAGAATTATTGCCGCAATCACTAATTCCATCATGACAGATCGCAAGATGTATTTTCGCATGCCCGTTTCCTCCCGGATTCTTCTTTGATGTTCTGATGATGGGGTACAGTCGGGGTACTTGCCCCTGCAAGGTGAATTATGTTTACTCATTTGAATTCTATATTAACAAAAATAATGACATCAGGATAGCAATCAAGTTCTTTTCAGGAAGAGAGGAACAGCATTTTTCTGTCAAATAAAAAAGGTGTCCCCTCTTTCATAAGCCTCAAAACGCGCGATACAAGCCGATATAATAGGAGAACCTGTTGACTGAGCTATTTGTCAACCCACGACCGGCTGACAACAAAAGCTGGAAATTACCAGCCAACGGAACGCTGCCTCCGATATTGAAGCCGCTGCTGTCTTTTCCATCTACCGTGTCGGCGGTCTGGTGGAAGATCTCCCCTCCCAGGTAAAAGGTGTCAGAAAAAGAGTATTGCAATAAGATGCCTGAGAACCAATAGTTCTTGTTTCCTGAACCGGGATTGATCCAATAGCCTCCGCCGCCATAAGTTGTCCATTTACCGAAGTCTTTCTGCATCCAGAGCGGGAGGAAATACTGAGCCTGCCCATTGCCCAGAGCTTTGTCCTGGTCCCCTGTGGGAATTTCCACGAGCGGGAATATTCCAATCGCCGGTAGGAAATCGGTTTGATGGACAAGACGGCATTTTATCCCGATTTCCGTGTCGCCGTAACCGAAATGGGAATCTTCACCTCGAGGCGCATCGTAGGCCATGGGGGTGATGAGATGAAACTGCGTATCAGGCAGGATGCCGTAGTTAAATTCCACTGCCGGTCCCAACCCGCTCGTTCCCCCTTCATCGTGGGTGCCGGTCGAAAAAAGGTAGATTTCACCGTGGTAGTGGTCGACCGGAATGGGATCATCGGTGAGAAAAGGCGGCCCTGCAAGAGCACTTGCCGTCGGAATAAGCCACAGGATTGCTACTAAGACGACTTTTCTCAAAATGTCCTCCATCACTTCAGGATAACGCTCTCGCTCTATCTCACGAATCATTACATGGTGTAGAAAACCAGGAGCATCCTGTTGTGTTCTTCTTGGAATATTATAAGATTAATATAAATTGGATATAATGTAAATTACAATAATAGAAAGTGCCCAGGTTCCCAGCCAGATGTTTTTTGGCACTCCGGAATGAAACCAAGTCAGGCAGTTAACCGAGTGGGTTTAGGGGTCCGGAGCAAAACGTCCCCATCCCTTCTTACGACAGAGCCGGACAAATCCGCCGTCACAGCACCGCGCATCAGTGATAAGACCTTGCTTTTCTTGGGGAAGAAGTATAGAGAAAGTGCCCTTGTGAGCCAAGAAAAAAGGCGGCACAATATATGGTGGTCTCATGTTTCTTGTGGGTTCTTTCTGCAACAGTCGGCTGCTTTCGGTGATGGCATCTCGCGTATCCATCCATTCCAGATACAGCGTGCCGTTTGGCAAAATAACAAGGTTCAATTCCCGGGTCGTCTTTTGTTCCATGGGAAACGCTCATATCTTGATCCGGTAAGGCCGGAATGATCCTAAGGTTATTACACGGGTGAATAGGGCTGAATTCTCTGTGAATGTACCATTTTCACAGATCAGGTCAATTCCAATGAACCCTCCCCGCAGCTTGCCGCGGGATATCAGGTCGGATCTGCTCGGCAGATCCGATAAGAAGGATTCCTGCTAAGCCTTGATATCATCCGTGCTGCTTGCAGCAGGGAATTCTAATTCAAAATGGTGGGTCATCTCTTGACAATCTCTGCATTTAAGTATTACAATATTTGAAAATCAATAAAGATGGAGGCAAATTCTATGCGAACTACCATTGAGATCTCAGCCGAGCATCGAGGAGCCCTGCTGTCTCTCGCAGCTAAAAAAGGACTGAGAGGGTATTCAACAATCATTGAAGAAGCTCTGGACCTCTACATCGAACATCAGGGAAGGGCGTCTGGGATAAAAAGCAATGTCTTAAGAATGAAAGGGAGCTGGAAGAAAGAGGAAACCGAAAAAACCAAATCCAGCATTGCAGAGTTGAGGGAAAATTGGAAACAATTGTAATTTTGGACACAGACGTAATCATTGACTTCTTTTCCGGTATAGAACCCATTGCTTCCACAGCAGCAAACCTCATAAAACAGGACAGGCTGGCTTTAACTTCCGTGTCTGTTTTTGAGCTTTACGCAGGCATAACCGGCAAGAAGAGGCTCAAACAGATTGACGATCTGATTTCGGCAATCCCTGTTCTCCCACTGAAGAAAGAAGATGCCAAGATAGCTTCCCAGGTTTACACCGATCTAGAAAAGGGCGGAAAACTAATAGGGAACCAGGACATCCTTATAGCCGGCATCTGTATAAATCATGATACACCTTTGCTTACGCGGAATATTAAGCTTTTCTCAATAATTCCACGCCTTAAAATCTATGAAGTCGGCATACACGCTTGATTCTTTGAGACTCATCTTTTCCCGTCAATCTTGTCTCGTAAGACACCTGAGCACTTGAAGATCACAACTTTTCTGGATTCCACGGTCATGTCATTCCCCGTTTGGGGATTTCTACCCCTGCGAGCCCCCCGGAATTGGCTCTTGGTCATGTTATGTGCAACGGGAAGAGAATTCGGCTATCGTGAACGAAAAACACGATGGTCACTCTTCCTTATCTGAACGTGCCGAACTGCCAAGTAGATAGTGTCGAGAGACGCGAGACGACTTTGTGGGTAACGGTCCATTCCACGACGACTGCCGGTCGCTGTCCAACCTGCGGAGTTGTTTCGTCAAGTATTCATAGTACCTATGAGCGACGCTTGAGGGATCTGCCAGTCAGCGAATGGGCAGTGACTTTGTGCCTAAAAATCAAGCGCTTTCGCTGCCGAAATCCGGATTGTCCCAAGAATTACATTTGTGGAAACCATTTCTGAGCTGTTTCTGCCGCGTGCTCAGCGGTCGCAGCGTTTGACCGCCAGCCTTTGGCATATTGGACAAGGTCGCCGGTGGACAAAACGGCGCGCGCCTTGCGCGACGCCTGCACATGCCGGTCAGCCGCTGTACGCTCCATCCGCATTCTGCGTTCGGCACCTGCTTCCAGAACGCGCCTCACCACACGTGATTGGTGTCGACGACTGGGCGAAACGCAAAGGACAAACCTATGGCACAGTGGTCGTCGATCTAGAAACCCATCGTGTGCTTGATTTTCTGCCCGATCGCGATGCTAAAAATAGCCAGTTGGTTGAGGGCACATCCGAACATTCAGGTTGTCGCTCGTGACCGCTCGCTTCAGTACGCTCAGGGCATCACGCAAGGCGCACCCCAAGCCCTCCAAGTCGCAGATCGCTGGCATTTACTCAAGAACCTCACCGAAATGCTGGAACGCGCTTTACGAGAACTCTTGCCCAAGTTGAAAAAACGGATGTGGATATCCGCTTACAACGCGGCTCCTCGCGAGAAATTTCCGCGCTCGACGCATGACCAAGAAAAGCAGGTCGATGTTCGTGCTCAACGGCTGCATCATTACACCCTAATCCAATTAATCTACGACAAAAAGGTTACTCCGGAGGGGTCGGCCATCGCCCGGCTTTTCCTGGTCATGCGTCGAGCGCGGAAATTTCTCGCGAGGAGCAGCGGTGTAACCGGATATCCGCATCCGTTTTTTCAACTTCAGCAGGAGTTATCGTAGAGCGCGTCCAGCATTTCGCTGAGGTTCTCAGTAAATGCCAGCGATCTGCCACTTGGATGGCTTGGGTGCGCCTTGCGTGACGCCCTGAGCGTACTGAAGCGAGCGGTCACGAGCGCGACCGAATAGTCGGATACCCTTCAACCATTTGGCGAGTCTCAGTCGCGATCTGGGAGTAAATCAAGTACACGATGGGTTTTCTAGGTCGAAGACCAGTGTGCCATAGGTTTGTCCTTTGCGTTTCGCCAGTCGGTGCACCAATCACCGTGATAAGGCGCGACTGGAAGCGGTGCCGAACGCGATGCACAAGAGCGTGCAGCGGCTCACCCGCATTTGCAGGCGTCGCGCAAGTCTCGCGCCGTTTTGTCCACCAGCGACTTGTCCAATGTGCCAAAGGCCGGCGGTCAAACGCCGCGATCGCTGAGCACGCGGCAGAAACAGCTCAGAAATGGTTTCCACAAATGTAACGCTTAGGACAATTCGGATTCCGGCAGCGAAAGCGCTTGATTTTCAGGCGCAGCGTCACTGCCCATTCGCTGACAGGTCAATCCCTCAAGCGTCGCTCATAAGTACTATGAACGCTTGACGAAACAACTCCGCAGGTTGGACAGCGACCGGCGCTCGTCGTGGAATGGACCGTTATCCACAAAGTCGTCTCGCGTTTTTCGACACTATCCACTTCGCGGTTCGGCACGTTCAGATAAGGAAGAGTGACCATCGTGTTTTTTCGTTCACGATAGCCAAATGTCTTCCCGTTGCACATAACATGACCAGAAGCCATTCCGGGGGGGTCGCGGGGTAGAAATCCCCAAACGGGGGGCACGTGACCGTGGAATCCAGAAAAGTTGTGATCTTCAAGTGCTCAGGTGTCTTCCGAGACAAGATTGACGGGAAAAGATGAGTCTCAAAGAATCAAGCGTGTATGCCGACTTCATAGATTTTAAGGCGTGGAATTATTGAGAAAACTTAATATTCCGCGTAAGCAAAGGTGTATCATGATTTATAAGAATGCCGGCTATAAGGATGTCCTGGTTCCTATTAGTTTTCCGCCCTTTTCTAGATCGGTGTAAACCTGGGAAACCAGTTGGCATCTTCTTTCTTCAGTGGGAGAACAGGGATTGCCCAAATCAGATCGTACAATCTGTTTTGACCTCTCTTCTTGCCGGTTATGCCTGCGTAAAGCTCAAAAACAGACACGGAAGTTAAAGCCAGCCTGTCCTGTTTATGAGGTTTGTGCTGTGGAAGCAATGAGTTCTGTGCCCGAGAAGGAGCACAATAATTACATGATATATGCCAAATTCCAATTCTTTCCAATTTTCCCTCAACTTGCAATGCTGGATTTGGTTCTTTGGTTTCCTCTTTCTTCCAGCTCCCTTTCATTCTTAAGACATTGCTTTTATACCAGACACCCTCCCTGATATTCAATGTGAGAGGTCCAGAGCTTCTTCAATGATTTTTGAATACCCTCTGCATTCCATTTTTAGCTGCGAGAGACAGCAGGGCTCCTCGATGCTCAGATAAGATCTCAATGGTAGTTCGCATGGTTTTCCCCTTCCCATCTTTATTGATTTTCAAATATTGTAATACTTAAATGCAGAGATTGTCAAGAAATGAGTTCACCATTTTGAATTAGAATTCCCTGCTGCAAGCAGCACGGATGATATCAAGGCTTAGCAGGAATCCTTCTTATCGGATCTGCCGAGCAGATCAACCTGATATCCCGCGGCAAGCTGCGGGAGGGTTGTTGGAATTAGACTGATCTGTGAAAATGGTACATTCACAGAGAATTCAGCCCTATTCACCCGTGTAATAACCTACGAGTACCATTCAGGCCTTACCGGATCGAGGGTGCGGGCAGCTTCCCATGGAACAAAAGACGACCCGGGAATTGAACCTTGTTATTTTGCCAAACGGGCCGCGCTCTATCTGGAATGGATGGATACGCGAGATGCCATCAGCGAAGGGGGCACTGTTGCAGAAAGAACCCACAAGAAACATGAGACCACCATATATTGTGCCGCTTTTTTTCTTGACTCACAAGGGCACTTTCTCTACGCTTCTTCCCCAAGAAAAGCAAGGTTTTATCACTGATGCGCGGTGCTGTGACGGCGGATTTGTCCGTCTCTGTCGTAAGAAGGGATGGGGACGTTTTGCTCCGGACCGCTGACCTCGGTTAACTGCCTGACTTTGGTTTCATTCCGGAGTGCCAAAAAACATCTAGCTGGGAACCTGGGCACTTTCTATTATTGTAATTTACATTATATCCAATTTATATTAATCTTATAATATTCCAAGAAGAACACAACAGGATGCTCGTGGTTTTCTACACCATGTAATGATTCGTGAGATAGACCAAGAGCGTTATCCTGAAGTGATGGAGGACATTTTGAGAAAAGTCGTCTTAGTAGCAATCCTGTGGCTTATTCCGACGGCAAGTGCTCTTTGCGGGCCGCCTTTTCTCACCGATGATCCCATTCCGGTCGACCACTACCACGGTGAAATCTACCTTTTTTCGACGGGCACCCGCGATGAAGGGGGAACGAGCGGGTTGGGACCGGCAGTGGAATTTAACTACGGCATCCTGCCTGATACGCAGTTTCATCTCATCACCCCCATGGCCTACGATGCGCCTCGAGGTGAAGATTCCCATTTCGGTTACGGCGACACGGAAATCGGGATAAAATGCCGTCTTGTCCATCAAACCGATTTCCTACCGGCGATTGGAATATTCCCGCTCGTGGAAATTCCCACAGGGGACCAGGACAAAGCTCTGGGCAATGGGCAGGCTCAGTATTTCCTCCCGCTCTGGATGCAGAAAGACTTCGGTAAATGGACAACTTATGGCGGCGGAGGCTATTGGATCAATCCCGGTTCAGGAAACAAGAACTATTGGTTCTCAGGCATCTTATTGCAATACTCTTTTTCTGACACCTTTTACCTGGGAGGGGAGATCTTCCACCAGACCGCCGACACGGTAGATGGAAAAGACAGCAGCGGCTTCAATATCGGAGGCAGCGTTCCGTTGGCTGGTAATTTCCAGCTTTTGTTGTCAGCCGGTCGTGGGTTGACAAATAGCTCAGTCAACAGGTTCTCCTATTATATCGGCTTGTATCGCGCGTTTTGAGGCTTATGAAAAGAGGGGACACCTTTTTTATTTGACAGAAAAATGCTGTTCCTCTCTTCCTGAAAAGAACTTGATTGCTATCCTGATGTCATTATTTTTGTTAATATAGAATTCAAATGAGTAAACATAATTCACCTTGCAGGGGCAAGTACCCCGACTGTACCCCATCATCAGAACATCAAAGAAGAATCCGGGAGGAAACGGGCATGCGAAAATACATCTTGCGATCTGTCATGATGGAATTAGTGATTGCGGCAATAATTCTGGGCATGGCGCCACTTATATCTGCAGCATCGAAAAACACATCTCAAAAAACCGGGACACGGACATCACCCGACAAAGGTGCCCTGTTATATAATACCTATTGTTCATTTTGCCACGGCCAAAAGGGCCAAGGCTACCTCGCTGATCAGGCGCCGGCCCTTGGTAATCCGAATTTTCTTAAAAGCGCCGATAATGGCTATATCACCCAGGCCATTATCCAGGGGCGACCCGGGACGTCCATGTCCGCCTGGGGAACCGCCTATGGCGGCATTCTTACAAACAAAGAAACGGAGGAGATTGTTTCCTATATTCGGAAATGGCAGACAGAAAAGTCGGTGGATCTCGGCGGTATCAAGGTATCCGGGAATGCGAAAAACGGCACCGGAAATTATCAGGAATACTGCGCCTCCTGCCACGGGAGAAAAGGAAGCAAAGGCACGGCTGTCGCACTTGACAATGCGGTATTTCAGGAGACCGCAAGTGATGGATTTATTCAATACGCCGTTTTAAACGGTCGTCCCGGAACCCCCATGCCGTCTTTTAAGAGTCGGCTTAAGAATCAGGATATAAGCGACGTCATCGTTTATATCCGGACCCTGAAAGCCGGAAGTGCTCCTAAAGAAGCCGGGGAGGATGAAAAAAATATCGTGTTCTCAAAAGCGAATTTACGTGTGGTCAACCCGGGAAGAGAACCGGCCGCCTTCTCGCTCTCCAAGAATCGCTATGTGTCGGTAAATGAGGTTTACAAAGCCTATGCCGCCGGAAAATCCTTTATGATCATCGACGCTCGCCCCCGAAACGACTATTTCAGGGACCATATTACGGGTGCCGTATCGATTCCTTTCTATGATGTGAAAAAAGAGATCGAAAAATTGCCCAAAACCCTATGGATCATTACCTATTGTGCCTGCCCCCGCGAAATGTCCGGAAAAGCCGCCGATACGTTAAAGGCAGCCGGCTTTGACAAGGTGGGCGTTCTGAACGAAGGGTTTTTCAACTGGAAAGACAAAGGATATCCGACAGAAAGCGGAGGTCACTAAGTCTCCTTTCAAATACAGGCCTGGGGCAATTCGCGAATAGGATAGTGATACTTGAGGCGATCAATTCTCAAGAATACATCCAGTATCTTTGAGTTTTTCAGAGCCTCCGGATGTTAGGCTTGGGATAATCATTATAGACTGCCTGCCT
>CAWIVJ010000025.1:0-31785 GCA_963839525.1 uncultured bacterium
TCGTTGTCGTTCGTTGTTTGTTGTTGCTTGCCTTGTCGTTGTTGTCGTTCCTCGTTGTTCTCGTTGTCCTCCTTGTCGTCCTGTTGTTGTCTGTTGTCGTCCATCGTCTGTTGTTGTTGTTGTTTGTTGTTGTTGGTCCACACACACACACACACACACTCGCTGGCTGGTGTCGGCATGCCCTCCGGGACCGGCAAGCGGCGGGAGGAGCGTCGCCGGGCGCCCCCGGCGGGCAGGCCGCCCGAGCCGGGTGCGCCGCCCGGCCTGCCGCCCATGATGCCGCCGCGAGGGTCGGCCGAGGCCATGTCCGCGTAGGCACCAAAACCCGAGGCCGAACAGGCCGGCGACGGCGGCGAGCGCCACCCAGCGCGGCACCCGGACGAGCGCCCAGGCGCCCAGCAGGGCGATCGGCGCCAGCGCCGGGGACGAAGAACCTGACGAGGTGGATGGCGTTGTCGGCACCGCCGCGCCAGGCCCGCCGGCGCTCATCTGCGCCGTCCAGGAGTAGGTGAAGTAGAGCGCCCACGTGCCCCACCACGCGGTGGTGAGCGCCGCCGCCACGGCGAGGTCGCGGTGAGCCGCGGCGCGGGAGGGGCGCACCTCGGCCTTGGGCGCCGGGCGCCACAGCCGGAACTGCACCCGATGAGCCAGACGAGCCCGGCGAGCGAGCAGGCACGCCGGCGTGGTCTGCACGAGCAGCCACAGGGCATGTGGTCGAGGTTGCCTCCGATCGCGCTCAGGCCGAACGTCACCAGGCCGTCCGCGTAGCCGGTCGCCGTGGCGGAGCCGTAGACGAGCGCGATTCCAGCCGAGCACCAGCGCGCCGGCGAGCACGGCCGACCCGAGACCACCAGACCAGCGCCAGGTGGGGCAAGCGGCCGGGGACGAAGCGTCGCGCACGGCCAGCACGGTCACGACGGCGACGGCGAGCGCGATCGCGTCCGTGTAGCGGACGAGCATCGCTCCCTCGAGGGCGAGGAATCTGCAGGCCGGCGGCCGTGCGCAGCCGCTGCCGCCGGTCCACGGCCAGCAACGCCCAGAGCAGTGCGCCGGCGCCGGCCGCGACGAGCGCGGCCCGTGAAGGTGGGCATCCAGGCGCGCCATGGCGAACGCGAGGGCCGCACCCGACGAGCAGAACAGCCCGACGGCGAACGTGCCGCCCCAGGCGCCCAGCCAGCGCCGCCCTCCGAAGAAGAGCGCGAGGCATCCGAGGCCGCCGTAGAACAGCGGCGCCAGCCGCTCCAGTCCGACGAGCGCGAACGGAGCGGCCAGGAACGGGTAGCCGGGGTTCTTGCTCACCCAGCCCCCGTCTTCCCGTCGCGTCCACTGCGCGATCCTCCGGCTGCCGTCCAGTCCGTCGGCCGAGTCCTGCCGCTGCAGGCGCTCGGCGAGGTCCCGGTGCACTGCGCGTCGCTGAGGAGCACGTGACCTTCGGTGAGCGCCACGATGGAGGCTCGGTAGGCGTAGTCGTCCGGCTCCAGGAGGGAGACGGACCGCGTGAGCGCCGCGCCGCTCAGCACGGCGAAGCAGATGAGGGCGACGCCGATCTCGATCCAGACCGCCTTCGAGATCGTCCGCAACCGGTACCTGGACCAGAGTCGTGACCGGCCGGCGTCGGGTCCGCCGGAGGCGCCGCTGGATGTGGGGGCGGAGGCCGTCATGACGCATCGTAGCCGCCGCTCCTGAGAACGGTGTAGAGTCCCCGAGAGCTGCCGGGACGATGCGTACCGGCCGCTACTTCAGCTGGTCGCCCGCGTTCGGGCCGGGGCCCATGTCCCACACCGACTCGACGGTGATGCTCACCACGTACTTCATGGGCGGCAGGTGGAGCTGCTCGCTGATCGCCTTGAGCTTCTCGTTGACCTGGTCGAACACGTCGCCGTGGTCGATCAGCTCGGCGCGTGCCCTTGACCTGCATCGCCAGCTTGCGCTCGGGGTCGTGGATGCCGACCGCGACGCGCGCGTCGTGCTCGAGGTTCTCGCGCGTCTTGTGGCTGAACATGTCGGCGAAGTAGAGGTGCTCGTCGTCGAGCAGGGCGCCGCTGCCCTTGATCGAGACGTTGGGCATGCCGTCCGGCCCTACGGTGGCGACCCAGACGTTGTGGCCTCCGGCCAGGAGGTCGTGCAGTTCCTGCGGGATGGCGGTCATCATCTGTCTCCTCGTCCGTGTGTGGCTGCAGCCTACCCGTCGCCGTGCCTCCGGAACATGAAAGGATGTTGCGTGGCCGTTGCGACGGAACGCTCGCCGCGCAGTGTGCCGGCGACCGGGTAGCTCCTGTGGCGGAGGGTCCAGGAAACGACGACTGCGGCTCGTGGCACGGCCGCGGGAGGAAGGACCCAGCATGGACACACGCTCACTCGGTCGGCAGGGCCTCGTGGTGTCGGCAGAAGGCCTCGGGTGCATGGGGATGTCCGAGTTGCTACGGGGAGGCCGACGAGAACGAGGCGATCGCGACCATCCACGCGCGCTCGAGCTGGGCGTCACGCTGCTCGACACCGCCGACATGTACGGTCCGTTCACCAACGAAGGGCTGGTGGGAGGGCCATCCCGGCCGCCGGGAGAAGGTGGTGCTGGCCACCAAATTCGGCAACAACGGCGCCCGGACGGCAGCTGGGTCGGCATCAACGGCCAAGCCGGAGTACGTCCGTGCCGCCTGCGACGCTCGCTCGAAGCAGCTCGGGTGGACACATCGACCTGTACTACCAGCACCGTGTGGACAGGACGTCCCGATCGAGGAGACGGTCGGGCCATGGCCGAGCTGGTCCGCGAGGGCAAGGTGCGCTACCTGGGGCTCTCCGAGGCGAAGCCTGGAGCATTGGCCGCCGCGAACGCGGTCCATCTGATCCGAGCGCGCTGGAGACCGAGCATCTCGCTCTGCTCCGCCGCGAGCCGGAGGCCCAATCTCCTCGACCGTTGCCGGGAACTCGGCATCGGTCCCGTCGCCTGACAGCCCGCTGGGCCGCGGGTTCCTGACCGGGCGTTCCGCTCTCAGGAGGAGAGGAGAGGCGCAGGACGCTCTCGCAGCCGGAGCATCCGCAGCATCCGGGCAGAACTCGCGCAGACAACTCTCTGCGGGAGATCGGTTCAGTCCGCCGTCGAGGAGATCGCGGCGGGACAAGAGCGTGGGTGATCTGCGCAGCTGGTCTCGGCGGGAGTCTGTCACGGGGAGGCAACATGTGCCCATCCCAACGAAGCACTCGGATGACCTCGAGCAGAATCGTCGCCGCGGCGGGACGTGACGCTCTCCGGCGACGACTGCGGGGCTGGATTGGCTGGCCCGGTCGGCCTCACCGCGGGCGACCGCACGCGGGACATGTCCAGGCCCGGTGACGTAAGGGAGGCCGGGCGGCGGTCAGGCGGTGAGCCTCTTGCCGCCCATGTCCCGGCGGGACCCTGGTGCCGTGCCATGCAACGTCGGCGAGAGGCATGGGGATGTACGGCGTGCGAGCAGAAAGCGACGGGATCGATCGAGCGCCCGGAGGGACATGATTCTCGAAGGCGCGACGCTACAACGATTGGTACCAGGACGACTGAACGAGACGGTCCAGCCAGCCCGAAGGCGCGGCGGTACGAAGAGGAGGTCCTCGATCCGCTCGCACCTCGTCGGCCCGGTGCGCTCGAACTTCGAGCTGATCGCTCCCGAGGACTTCGAGGCCACGCAGCACATCGCCGACACGCTGCGCGCCGGCGTCCCGGTGCTGATCGACTTCCACGCCTGCACCCCGCGCTCACCGGACGCCTGACGGACTTCGCGAGCGGTCTGGTCTACGCGCTGGAGGGCTCGCTGCAGGACGTCGGCCACGAATGCCTGCTCGTGGCGCCGAAGCGCCTCGCCGTCTCCGGCGACGAGGCCAGCGCCATCCGCGCACCCGGCTTCTACAACAGGGTCTGACGACGCCGATGCCGGTCCGCTCACGCAAGGCGCGCCGCGAGCGAACGCTCAGCGGTTTGCGGGCCGGGCATGCGGGTGCTACCGTCCCAAGCTCAAGCCCGGCGTCTGGCCAGGGACCTGGTCACTCGGCGCGAAGGAGGCGATCCGCTTGACCCCCATCCGCAAGGCGACCTCCGCCCTACTGATCGCGCTCGCGCTGCTCCTGGTGTTCTCCGCCGCCGCGTCGGCGGGCCCGATAACCGCGAAGAAGGCCAGGCTGGCGGCCGTCCAGGCACAGCTGAGCAAGGTCTACGCGCAGTCGGACATGGCCGTGGAGCGCTACAGACGAGGCCGCCTCGCGGCTCGGCGAGGTGCAGGAGCGCATCGCCCGCAACCAGCCACCTGCTCAAGGTCGCCGAGTACAAGCTCGGCGTCGCCAACGACCACCTCACGGCGCGCGCCAGCCAGGTCTACAAGGCCGACGACGCCGGCATCATCGACGTGGTGTTCGCGTCGCAGCACGTTCGACGACCTGCTCACCCAGCTCGACGTGATGCAGCGCATGGCGGAGAGCGACGCCAAGACGGCGCGCGACGCCAAGGCGTAGCGCCAGGAGATCGCCGACCGGCGCATCGCCCTCGAGGCCGACCGCAAGTCGGCGACCAAGCTGGTGGCGCAGCGCGAGGAGAGCAAGGACCAGGTGCTCGCGCTGCAGGCCCAGCTCGAGGCGCCGTCGGCGGCCTCAAGACCGAGATCGCCGACCTCGAGGCCAAGGCGGCCGCCGCCGCCAAGGCCGCGGCCGAGGAGGCCGCCAAGGCCGCGCGCGCGCCGGCGCAGGCTGCGGCCGCGGCCAGTCGCCTCGGCGGCGGCTCGTCCTCGTCGTCAGCTCCTCCGGCTCGAGCTGCGGCGGGGGCGGCGGCCGGTCGTCGACCCCGGCGGCTCCGGCCGCTCGGCCGTCGTCGGCCATCGCGCAGCGCTACCTGCGGCGTGCCCTACGTCTGGGCCGGCGCCAGCCCGAGCGGGTTCGACTGCAGCGGCCTCACCATGTACTGCTACGCGCAGGTCGGCATCGGCCTCTCGCACGGCGCCACCGACCAGCAGCGCGCCAGCACGCCCGTGCCGCTGAGCGCGCTGCAGCCCGGCGACCTCGTGTTCTTCGGCAGCGCCAGCTACAGCCACCACGTCGGCATCTACGTCGGCGGCGGCAGCATGATCCACGCCCCGCACACGGGCGCCGTCGTCAGCTACGGCTCCATCAGCGGCGCCTGGATCGGCGGCCGCTTCTAGAGCGTTCGCCGCCGCCCGCCGCCGGCGCCTCGCGCCGCCGGCCCGCAGCATGGTCCTCGTCGGACGACGCACTTCCAGGCGTACGTCCGGACGCCCCATGGGTGGTTGGAAGTACCTCCAGACGTACGCAGGCGGGCAGGACATACCTCCTCGGACCCCGACGCCTCGTTGCACAGCCGGAGAGGAGCGGGCGTCCTGGAAGGCCAAGGCCCTTCCGCGAAGCGCGCGCGCCGGCTTCATCGGACACGAAAGGGATGAGCGATGAGCGACACCGACTGGAACGAACGCTACGCCTCCGCCGACAGGCTCTTCAGCGCAAAGCCTGACGAGACGCTCGAGGAGCTGGCCGTCGCTCTGCCTCCCGGCCGGGCCCTCGACCTCGGCGCCGGCGAGGGCCGCAACGGCCTCCGGCTCGCCGGCTGGGGCTGGCGTGTGACCGCCGTCGACCTCTCGGACGTCGCCCTGAGCCGCCTCGCCGATCAGGCGGCTGCGCAGGGTCTCGAGATCACGACCGAGGTCGCGGACATGAACGAGTTCCTCGCCCGCGGTGAGCGGTTCGACCTGCTGGTGCTCGCGAACCTCCATCCGGACCCCGCCGCACGCGCTGAGTTGCTCTCTCGCTCTGCCGCCGCCGTGGCGCCGGGCGGCCACCTCTTCCTCGTCGGCCATCACGTGGACTCGCTCGGCAAGGCCGGGCCGCCGAGCGCGGAACGCCTGTACACCGAAGACATGCTGCAGGGGGCGTTCCCGGGGCTCGAGGTGCTGAGGCTGGAGCGACGGGAGGGTGTGCACGGCGACCGCGACGAGCCCGTCACCGACATCGTCGCCTGGCTCACTCGGACGAGGTGAACGGGAGCGGCGGAAGCGCCTGTGCGTGAGGAAGAAGTGGGCGAGGCGTGGAGGCGATGCGGTAGCATGCTGGCTGCCGCCGGGCGCCGCTCCTGCGGCCGAGGCGACCGGCGAGGAGGGACGCATGCGGATCGTGGTGCACGGCCAGCAGGCCTTCGGAAGGGCCGTGCTCGAGGCCCTGCTCGGGCGGGGCGAGGACGTGGTGGCGGTGTACGCCCCGCCGGAGAGTGGGCGGCCGGACCCGCTGGCCGAGGCGGCCGCGGAGGCCGGGCTCCCGCTCGTCCGCCCGGCCTCGTTCCGGGACCCCGCGGTGCTCGAGGAGTTCCGCGGCTTCGCGCCCGACCTGCAGGTGATGGCGTTCGTCACGCTCATCGTCCCGGCCGGTCTTCTCGCGGTGCCCACGCACGGGACCATCCAGTACCACCCGTCGCTCCTGCCCCGCCACCGGGGACGCAGCGCGATCAACTGGCCGGTCATCATGGGCGAGACGGAGACCGGCCTCACCGTCTTCTGGCCGGACGGCGGCATCGACACCGGCGACGTCCTGCTGCAGAAGCGCACACCGATCAGCCCGAGCGACACCCTCGGCTCCGTGTACTTCGACCACCTGTTCCCGATGGGCGTGGACGCGCTCGTCGAGGCGGTCGACCTGGTCAGGGCCGGAACGGCGCCGCGTCTGCCGCAGGACGAGGCGCAGGCCACGTACGAGGCGCCGTGCGGCAAGGCGAGCGCGCGGCTGGACTGGGGCAAGCCGTGCCGGCAGCTCCACGATCTGGTGCGCGGCTGCGACCCCGCTCCGGGCGCCTGGACGACGTACGGCGGCCAGACCCTGCAGGTCTTCGCCGCGGAGCCGCTGCCCGCGCGCGACGCCGCCGGGATCGGCGGCGCGATGGGCGAGGTAGTGGAGGCCGGCGACCGTGGGGTTCAGCGTGGCCTGCGCCGACGGCCGCCTGCGCGTGACCCGGGTCAAGCCGGCCGGAGGCAAGAAGACGGACGCCGGCGCGTGGGCCGCGGAGAGCGGCCTGCGCGCCGGCGTCCGGCTCGAGTAGCCGGCAGTACGAGGTCGTCCCTGCCGCCTGCCTCTCAGGCCGCCGAGAGTGGCCGCGGCTGGGCCGGGCGGTGCGCCGTGCAGAGGTCGCAGTCGCACTGCTCGCCATGGCGCCAGCCGTGCGCGGGGGTGCGCCACGAGGGCAGCAAGCGCTCCTTGCCCTTGGCGTCACGGCGCCAGAAGCTCATGCCGTCGTAGTAGTAGGCCTCGCTGTCGGCCTCGCCGTCGTTCCACGCCTCCCGATCGGCGCAGAGGACCTGATACCTGCTGTAGGTCTGTCGGTCCGCGTCCATTCGCCCTCTCCCATCCGCACCAGCGGGTCCCTTACGCCGAACTGCTCTCGTCACTCACAGTGTCGGCAGCCGGATGGTTATCCGACCCGGAACATTCGTCGGGGTCGGTCCCTCGTCGTGGCGCTCCGGTGTGGCTCCGCCCGCCGCCGCCCTCCGGTCCGCCCCTGCACTCGCGCTTCCGCTGCCCGCCCGGCTGGCCTCGGCGTGGATGTCGACAATCACGGTGGGCGCCAGGGCGGGTTGCCTGCTCGACCAGCCGGTCGACGACGCGGAAGGGCGCCAGCCCGGTGCGGCCCGTGGACCCGGCGGGGTCGTTTGCGGGCCGCACGACGCGCTCGTCGCTCGCCAGGAAGCCGTACACCTCGCGCTGGCGCCGCAGGTGGTTGCCGGTGATGAGCACATCCACGCCGGCGCCGAGCAGCTTGAGCGCGATCTTGCTCGTTATGCCGGCGCCGTTGGCCGCGTTCTTGCCGTTGGCGCCCACGAAGTCGACGGCGCGCCCCTCGCGAAAGCCTGGCAGCCAGTGCGCGCATCCCTGCCCGGCTTCCCGAACACGGCGCCGACGCAGAGGATCCTGTTGCCGCCGCGCCTACGCCTGCGTCGCTGTTGTCCGCACTGCCGGGGTATACTAAGTCGTTACGCGCTCCGCACGCGGGCTGGAGCGCGAGGGGTAGGGGGATCTTCCGTGACGGATGTTGTTGCGCAGGGCAGCTCGAGTTCGGCTGCGTCCCCGGACGCTGCAGGACAGGCCGAGTGGCAGGGCGTCTGGACCGGCCAACGCGACTCCAGGGCCGGCCGCATCATCGTCGGCGTCACTGTCGTCTACATCGCGCTCACGTACCTCGTCTTCCTGTTGCCGTGGAAGCAGATCGCGAGCCTCTGCGACGAGGACCGCTTCTTCGAAGACCTGGGTTCGATCGCCTGCCTCGTCGCCTTCGTCGTCTTCCTGCTCACGTACATGAAGTGCCCCTCGGGAAACCACATCTTCTCGTGGCACACCAAGCGCAATCTGTTCTTCCTGCTGTTCGCCCTGGGTCTGCTGTTCGTCGGCGGCGAAGAGATCAGCTGGGGCCAGCGCATCTTCCAGGCCGAGACACCGCATGCGCTGCAGGCGCTCAACACACAGGGCGAGCTGAACATCCACAACCTCAAGTACTTCCAGGGCGGGGTCGGGGATGTTCAAGAAGACGTTCAACCTGAGTTTCCTGGGCCTGGTCTTCCTGTATTGCGGCGTGATCCCGTTGGCCTACTGGCTCAGCGGGCGGGTGCGCCGCTTCATCGACGCACTGAACCTGCCGCTGCCGCCGCCGGTGCTCTGCGTCGTCACGGTCGTCGTACTGGTCACGTTCGAGGTCATCAAGCGGCAGGCGCCCTATGTGATGCAGGACCCGGTGGGCGAGCTGCGCGAGGCGAACCTCGAGGTCCTCTTCCTGGCGATGGGACTGTGGTTCTACATGGCGGCGCGGGCGGCGCGGGCGGCGCGCCGGAGCGCCTGAGCGAAGCGGAACGCGGTCTGCTCGGCGGCCAGCTGTGACCCTCACGACTTCGGTTGACGGTCTTCGCGATAGGAGCCTAGCGCGACGGTGAGCGCACTGGCGAACGCGACGGCGGACGCGGCCTCGCCGCCTGAGCGCGCCGGCCTCAAGGCCTCAGAACGGCCTCGCGGCCAGACCCCCACCGTGACAGGATCGCCGCCCCCAGCGCGCGACCAGCATCGACCCGGCGCTCTCTTCCCGCTGGCTCGAACCCGCAGCTGGGCGGGCGCGGTCAGCGCTGGCTGACGAGGTACTCGAACGCCGAGAGCGCGGCCTTGGCGCCGTCGCCGGCCGCCACCACGATCTGCTTATCGGGCACGATGGTGCAGTCGCCGGCGGCGAACACACCGCGCACGCCGGTGCGGCCGCGCTCGTCCACCAGGATCTCGCCGGTCTCGTTGGTCTCGACCAGGTCGAGCGCGAAGCTGGTGTTCGGCAGCAGGCCCGCCTCGACGAACACGGCCTCCACGTCGAGGCGTCTCATCTCACCACTGCGCCGGTCGGCGATGGTCAGGCCCTCGACCTCTTCGCCGCCGTGGATCTCGACGGTGATCTGCCCCTGCAGGTGTTCCACGCGCTGTGCGGTCGCCACCTTGTCCCGCAGCACCTGGTCGGCGCTCAGCTCGCCGCGCGTGACCAGGTAGACCTTGCTCGCCATGCCGTTCATCTCGAGCGCCGCCTCGAACGCCGCGTTGCCGGCGCCGACCACGGCGATCGTCTTGTCCTTGTACAGCGGTCCGTCACAGGTGGAGCAGTACACCACGCCGAACCCCTCGAACTCCTCTTCGCCCGGGATCTCCAGCCTGCGCTTGGTCACGCCGCTGGCGATGATCACCGCATCGGCGCGCACCTGGCGGCCGGACTCGAGCTCCACCACCTTGCAGCGCCCCTCGATGCTCAGGCCCACGACGTACTCCCCGAGGAGCTGTTCCACGGGGTTCTGAGCGATCTGCGCGATCATGCGCTCGCTGAGGTCGGGACCGGTGACGTAGTCGTAGCCGGGGTAGTTGAAGATGTCGCGGGTGACGCCCACCTGGCCGCCGACGTCCTCGGAGATGAGCACGGTGGTGAGGCCCTTGCGTGAGGCGTAGAGCGCGGCGGAGAGGCCTGCCGCGCCGCCGCCGATCACCGCCACGTCGTACACGGACTTGAGTTCGACCGGCTCGCGGCCGAACGCCTGGTCCAGCAGGCCGGTGGCGGCGAAGTGCGCGAGCTCGCCGTACCCGCCGACGTGCTCGCCGTTGACGAAGATCTGCGGCACGCTGTTGCGGCCCGTGCGCTCGACCATCTCGAGTGCGAGATCCCGGTCGTAGGTCACGTCGGTCTCGCGATAGGGGATGTCCTTGGCCTGCAGCAGCGCCTTCGACTTGATGCAGTAAGGGCACCACTCGAGGCTGTAGATCTGCACGTCCGGGTCGGTCATCGTGTCCCCCTCGCCGTCGCTCTTCCTTCCAGAGACTACGTTCCCGCTCCGAAACTGGTGCAGGGCGGGAGCGATGGGAGGAGGCGCAGGGGCCGGCGGTCAGGTGCCCCGGAGGCGGCGGCCGTCCGGATCGTAGAAGGGCCGGCTGCTCAGGCGGGCAGGGTAGCGGCGGGCGGCGATCTCGACCTCGACCGCGCCGCCGGCCACGACCTCGTCCACGGCGGCCGGTTCGCCGTCGAGGGCCGCGAGCCCGACGGCGGCGCCGAGCGTGTGGCCGTAGGCCCCCGAGGTCACGCGGCCGACCACGCGGCCACCCTGCAGCACGGTCTCGCCGTGGTGGAGGAGCGGCTCGGGCTCTTCGAGCAGCGCCGGCACGAGCCGGCGGCGCGGCGGGCCGGCCGCGGCCAGCGCCTCTCGGCCGATGAACCCCCCGGGCTTGTCCCGCGCGACCGTCGCCGAGAGGCCGGCCTCGTCGGGCCTGTCGGCGGGCCCGGCGTCTGTGCCCCAGTGGATGAAGCCCTTCTCCGCGCGCAGGCCGTCGAGGGCGAGGTACCCCGCGTGACGCAGTCCCTGTGCCCGTCCGGCCTCGACCAGCTGGTCGTAGAGGACGGGCGCCGACTCCACCGGAGCGTACAGTTCCCAGCCCAGCTCGCCGGTGAAGGACACGCGGAGCGCGAGCACCGTGGCCCAGCCGACGTCGATCGTGCGGGCCCGGGCGAAGGGGAAGTCTTCGTCGGCGAGCGAAGCGTCGGTGAGGCCCGCGAGCAGCTCGCGCGAGCGCGGGCCGGCCACCGAGAGCACGGCCAGGCCGGAGGTGACGTCGGTGACGACCGCCGGCCCGGCGTAGCGGCGCAGCCAGTGGAACACCTTGGCCTGCGCCGCCGCCGACGCGATCAGGAGGAACGCGCCTTCGTCCAGTCGCGTGACGGTCGCGTCCAGCTCCACGCCGCCGCGCGCGTTGAGCAGGGACGTGTACATCACGGACCCGGGCGGCCGGTCCAGGTCCGCGGTGCAGACGCGCTGCAGGGAGACCAGCGCGGCGGGTCCCTCGACGCGCAGCTTGGCGAACGAGGAGAGGTCGAAGAGCGCCACACCCTCGCGCGCGGCGCGGTGCTCCTCGGCCACCGCGGGGAACCAGTTCTGGCGGCCGTAGGAGTACTCGTACTCCCGCCGGTCGCCCGGGCGCGCATACCAGTCGGCGCGCTCCCAGCCCGCCGTCTCGCCGAACACGGCGCCGGCCGCGGCGAGGCGGTCGTACAGCGGAACCCGGCGCAGCCCTCTCGCCGTCTCCGGCTGACGGAACGGCCAGTGCATGGCGTAGAGCCGACCGAGCGACTCGCGCGTGCGCGCGTAGAGATAGGCCGCATTGGCCTGCGTTGGGGAGAAGCGGCGGATGTCGACCTCCGCGGCGTCGATGGACGGCGCGCCTTCGTCGATCCAGCGCGCGAGGGCGAGGCCGACCCCCGGGCCGAGGATGATGCCCTGCGAGTTCATGCCGGCCGCGACGAAGAGCCCGCTCACCTCGCCCGTCTCACCGAGGACGAAGTTGCCGTCCGGCGTGAAGCTCTCCGGCGCGCACAGGTAGTGCGCGAAGCGCGCCTCGGCGAGCACGGGGACGCGCTCCGTGGCGGCGGCCAGCGGACGGCCGAAGTGCTGCAGGTCCGGCTCGAACTCGCCGAACGAGAAGTCGTCGGGTATCGACGCGGCGGGGCGAGGGCGCCCGTCGGGCTCGAACGCGCCGACGAGCAGGCCGCCGCGATAGTGGCGCACGTAGACGGAGCCGTCCAGGTCGCGGATGATGGGCAGGTCGCGGCCGGCTCCGTCGACCGGGTCCGTCTGCGCCCAGTAGTGCTCCGCCGGGTGCAGGGGGACGCGCGCGCCGGCGAGCAGCGCGAGCTCGCGCGTCCACAGCCCGGCGGCGAGGACCACGACCTCGCACTCCACGTCGCCGTGCTCGGTCTCGACCGCGGTCACGCGCGCGGGGCCGGCGGGCGTGGGCTGCAGCCGGAGTCCCGTCACCCGGACGCCCTCGAGCACCCGCACCCCGAGGCCGGCGGCGGCCTTGGCCGTCGCCCAGGCCGCCCAGCCGGGATTCACCGTCGCGTCCTCCTCGAAGAGCACGCCGCCGGCCAGCCCGTCCAGGCTGAGCAGCGGCGAGACGCCGGCGATCTCGTCGAGCGAGAGCTCGCGCGCCGGCAGGCCGTGGTGGCGCGCGAGCGTCAGCGCGTAGCGCAACTCGGTCAGGCGTTCGGCCGTGCGGGCGAGGGTGAGGGAGCCGTTGGGGTAGTAGCCGACGTCAACCCCGGAGAGCGCCGCGAGGTCGCGGTAGAAGTCGCGGCTGTAGCTCGCCAGCTCCGTCTGCACGTGACTGCCGCGTGTGCGCGTCATGAGGCCGGCGGCGTGCCAGCTGGTGCCGCTGCCCACGCGGCTGCGCTCGAGCAGCACGGTGTCGGTCCAGCCCAGCCGCGCGAGGTGGAGCGCCACCGACGCGCCGATGATGCCGCCGCCGACGACGACCGCCCGAGCACGCGCGGGCGGTCCCGCAGCGGCGGCGCCTGGGTCGACGTCCGCGGCCCCGTAGGAGGCGTCGCGCAGCCGCTCCTCACCCGCCATTGTGTGCCCTCCTCGCTGCCGACCGTCTCGACTGTCGTACTACCCTGCTCGCGAGGCCGCCAAGCGGCTCCGGCGTCGCGAGGGCAAACGCGGGCGGACCGTGGGCGTCGCGCATCGAGCTGAAGCGGCGCGGGATCCCGCCCGGCCCCTACGCCGGCCCGACCCCCTGCGACTCGTGCCTTTCCATCAGGTGGACACCTGAGTCCATTCTCCGGTCTTGTGTCTTGCGTCACTAGGGCTTTCACCCTAGGATACGGAGCGAGCGACGCCGGCAGGGATCGATGGGGACCGGCCTCACTCGGAGGAGCCGTTTCGACAGACAACGCCGTGGCCGCGCACCGCGTGGCCGTCCATCGGCGTGCCCTCCTTGTGACGCCTCCCGCCCGCCTTCCGGCGGCACTCGTCCAGAGAGCCGATCCAAGGAGGTGCCGCCAGCCCGACCACTCGTCAGCCTCACCATTAAAGAGGAGCCATGGGGAAGAAGATATTCGTTCTGCTCGTGGTCGCCCTGATCGGCATGCTCCTGCTGCCAGCTCTGGCGTCCGCGACTCTCGTCAATGAATACGGCATGCACTTCGCCGGGCAAGGCACGTGCCTCGGCTGCCACAGCAAGATGCCGATGGCGACCTCAAGGTCACGTCCGGCGCCCTGCACGGCGCGTTCGCGACCGCCGGCGTCAGCCCGGGTGCCCCCGAGACGTGGAACAACTTCCGCGCCGCCGGCGACATCACGCCCGAGCCGGGCACCGGCCAGCAGCGGTACGCCGCGGGCGGCTCGTACAGCATCACCGGCCTCGACTGGGTCACCCTCGGCGCGGCCGATCTCAATTCCGCCACCGAGTACCTGTTCTTCCAGGGGTCCGAGGACCCGACCGTCATGCCCTGGAACATCGTGGAGGGTCTCGTCTGGGAGACCAGCGGCGAGTGGATGGTCGGCGACGGCGACGATGGCCTCTGGGACACGAGCTACAGCTGCCAGCGCTGCCACATGCTCGGCACGACCATGAAGGGCGCGCCGGGCAAGTCGGTCCCGAACCCCGCCGCCTCGATCGAGGCGACGCCGGAGACCGCAGTGCAGTGGGCGCGCGACGAGTCCACGACGGTCCAGGACTTCATGAAGGACCCGACCGTCTCGTACGCCGGACTCGGCATCCAGTGTGAGCAGTGCCACGGCACCGGCGCAGGCCGACACGGTGCACGATCGCGCCATGACCGGCGTCGTCGTCTCCAAAGGCCTCGAGGTCCTGGGTCAGTCCCAGGTCTGCGGCCAGTGCCACGGCAGCTACACCAACCTGGACAGCACGCTCGGCATCTACGGCTACACCACCAACCTCCCGATGCGCGACTTCGTCGACATCAACGGGGTGAGCGGCGGCCAGTCGTACACCAAGATCCCGAGCGAAGAAGAATTCCCCTCAGCCCGACTGCCTACTACATGTTCCCCAACGGCAGCAACGCCAGCGGCAACCACTACTACTACAACGAGTGGGCCGCCTCCGGGCACTCCTACCGCGGCGCCCTGACGGCCGAGGATCCGGACGCCATGGCGTTCCAGGCGGCCGGCAACGGTCACTTCAACGCCAGCGACGCCGGCATATCGGCTGCTCCAAGTGCCACACCGGCGAGAACTACCTGCAGTAGCAAGGGTGACCAGATCGCCAGGACTTCACGCCGACCAAGGACAACGTCGGCTAGATGGGCCAGGAGTGCGTCACCTGCCACAACGGGCATCCGTCCGCGATCGGCGCCGAAGACGTCGTCCGCGAGCCCGACCAGGCCGGCGAGCGCAGCGCCAAGGGCCTCACCGTCGACAACGCCGAGCATCTGCGAAGACTGCCACAACTGGCAGTACGAAGTGCTCGGCACCAGCCCGACTACAAGCCGCAGGCCGACCTCGCATCCGCGGCGGCGCGAGCCACCCGCAGAGGGAGACCCTGCACGGCTAGCGTCATGATCGACGTCGCCGAGGCCGGCGAGTACATGCCCGGCGCCGCGTGCGAAGACTGCCACATGCCGAAGACCAACAAGGCCGACACCCGCATCTCCCACGGCATGAAGCCGATGCTGCCGGGCGACGCCGAAGAGTGGCAAGCGAGCCGCCGGGTACAAGCCGGGCAGGACTCGTGCTCCACCTGCCATCCCAGCAGGACGCGTGACCAGCTCCAGGCGAACATCGACGAGTGGCAGGCGAGACGCGGAGCACAGGCCGACGAGGCGCCGCGGCGATCACCGCCGCCAGGCGCTCGACCCGGCCGAGTACTCGCCACCGACCGCCACCAAGCCCGGCTACAAGCTCGTGGCCGCGCGACGTGGAACTACAAGGCGTTCGTCAACGATGCCTCCACCGGCGTCCACAACCCGCGCTACATCCTGGCCGGCCTCCAGAAGGCCGAGCAGGAGGCCTCTCGGTCGGCGGCAGGTTCGCCTACCTCGCCACCAGCAAGGCGGTGCGTAAGAACCGCAAGGCTCACGTCGCCGGTGTCATCCGCAACGGCAACGGCACCCCCGCCGCCTCCGGCACGGTCAAGCTCGTGCGCGGCAGCAGGGTGCTCAAGAGCACCAAGGCGGACGAGGACGGTCACTTCGCCTTCACGTTCAAGGTCAAGAGGACCTTCAAGAACTACAAGGTCAAGTGGGTCCGTTCCGGCTCCAACGCCACCAACCTGACCACCAGGGCCCGCACGATCAGGTGCGTGCGCTGAACTGATGCAGACGCGGCCGGCAACATGATGCCGGCCGGCAAGACCGGGGCCGCGGTGGACACGACGTCCGCCGCGGCCCCTCCTTCGCGACCACGCATCGCCGCCCGACCCTTCGAGCACCGCGGTAAGAGAGGCACCCGTGAGACACGCAGCGCGACGCCCGGCACACCTGTACCCGCCCACCGCGGCCGCCGCGGCCCTCGTCCTGCTCGCTCTTGCGCTGCTTGCGGCCCCGGCCGCCGCCTACGACGGCTACCGTCACGGCGGCATCGACGACTGTGAGACGTGCCACGAGAACGCCCACACCGAGCGTACACCGACCAGCGAAGCCTGCCTCACCTGCCACTTCGGCTACCAGATCGTCCGGACCGGCGAGGTCTGCTGGACGTGCCACGCGCCCGGTCAAGACATGGGCCGGGCGCGCACAGACGCCTCCTGCCTCTCGACGTGTCACCTGCTCGGCGGCGCCGAGTCCCGGCACACCACGCACGCCGGCGGGTCGTCCGCCTGCACCACCTGCCACTCCGTCACGCAGTCCGCCGCGGAGTCGGCCGGAAGCGCGCACCACACCGTGCCGGCGCCGCGCGTGGACGCGGTGACACCGTCGTCCGCGCCGCCGGGGGCCGGCGTGACGCTCACGGGTGCGAAGTTCACCTGGGCCGTCCTCGTCCGCTTCGGCGACCTCAACGCCGCCTTCACCGTCCTGTCCGACACGGTGATGGTGACGACCGTGCCGGGGACAGCCGTCTCCGCCCCGATCACGGTGGTCAGCGCCGGCGGAGCGGCGACGAGCGCCGCCGGCTTCCTCGTTCTCCGGCCGGAACCTCCGCGGCCTCCGGCCGTCACGCTCGCCGCGTCCAGGAGCGTGCTCAGGCGGGGCCGTCGCGTCCAGCTCAGCGGCCGCCTGACGCCGCCCGGAGCCGCGCCGCAGGTGCGGGTCGTGGTGCAGCGCCGCGCCCGCGGCGTGTGGAAGGCCGCGGGCGCCTCCCTCCGCGTGGCCGGCGCCAACGGCGCCTACGCGTGGTCGTACCGGCCGCGCTCCGCCGGCGCGTTCCGGGCGCGAGCCTCCTCCGCCGGCGCCCGGTCCGCCTGGGCGAGCTTCCGCGTGCGCTGAACGCCGGGGTACGAGCCTTGACACATCCCCGTGTGGCCATAGCATTCGGCTAGGAAGATCTTCCGCATCTTATGCACCTGGATGTCACGCCGGGCTGCAAGGGGGAGGTGGTCGATGACGTGAGCCGAGGGACGGCGCGTGAGTGGGGCAGCCGCGCCGGCTCGTAGCACCGTCCAACGTACGTCATCCAGGGGGACGTATGGCTGAAGATCTCGTCTTCGCACGTAAAGCCAGCGGCCTCGTGCGCGGTCTCGACATGTGGGACGCGTTCGGCGCCGGACTCATGACCTGCCAGCCCATCGCCACGCTCTGGCTCATGGTGGGCATCGCTCTCTCGCTCTTCCCGACCGGCAACCTGTTGCTCGCGATCGGGCTGGGCGCCGTCACCGCCGGCATCGGAGCGCCTCTCGTCTGGGGCATCCTGAGCGGCTCCATGCCGCGCGCCGGCGGCGAGTACGTCTACAACTCGCGGATCCTGCACCCGGCCATCGCGCTCGGCGCGGTGTTCGCCAACATCCTCGCCATCTTCTACTGGAACTGGTTCATCGCCACCTGGCTCGGCGTGCCCGCGCTGCAGCTCTTCGGGCAGTACATGGGCTGGAACGGGTTCGCGGATTGGGCCGCTTCCACCACCGGCCTCTTCATCCTCGGCATTCTCGCCGTCGTCATCGGCTACCTCTCCGTGGCCTTCGGCATGAAGATCTACGCGCGCATCCAGAAGATCCTGCTGATCCCCGCCATCGGCGGACCGATCGTGCTCATCATCGCCCTGTTCCTCTCGAGCAAGGCCGAGTTCATCGGCAACTGGAACGCCATCGCCGCGGAATTCGGCTCCCTCGACTACCAAGCCTTCATCCAGGCGGCCGGGCCGCTCCCCGACACGTGGGACTGGCACGGCACCCTCGGCGCCCTCAGCGGCGTCTACGCGCTGTTCGTCTACAACTACGCCATCGCCTACCTGAGCGGCGAGGTCAAGCGTCCCGACAAGAGCCTGCTGGGCGGCAACATCCTCGCCGTGTGGGTGCCCATCGTGCTGGGCGTGTTCACCGTGCTCGGCCTGTACCGCGTCGCGGCGTTCAACTTCATCAGCGCCACGGCTCAGGCGAGCTTCGGGGCCGGGGTCGAGGGCTACACGGCCCCGTACTCTCCCGACTACCTCACGCTCTCGTGGATCGCCAGCGGCCAGAGCGGCTGGGTGGCCTGGGCGATCCTGCTGGGCTTCATCGCCGTCATCTGGCTGGAGATCACCATCGCCATCCTGATCATCGGACGCGCGTTCCTCGCCTGGGGTCTCGACCGCATGGGTCCCAAGTGGTTCACCGATGTGAGCCCGCGGTACGCGCAGCCCCTCAAGAACCTCACCTTCGCGCTCGTGGTGTTCGCCGTGGGCGTCGTCGTGTACGTCCTGTGGCTGCAGAGCGACCTCAGCGGCCTCATCGGCGGCGGCATGCAGTTCATCTCCGTGTTCATGGTCACCGGCATCTCGGCGCTCCTGTTCCCGTACCGCAAGAACGTCCGGGGCATCTGGGAGGCCTCGCCCTACCGGACGTGGAAGATCGCGGGGATCCCGCTCGTGAGCATCGGCGCGGTGCTCTACCTGCTGTTCATCTTCGCCTTCCTCTACTTCTCGTTCATCGACCCCACCTCCCGGGACGTGACGGGCAAGAACCTGTTCGTCTTCGCGGCGGCGTGGATCGCCGGCCTCCTCTGGTACTTCTTCTGGCGAGCCCGCAGCAAGAAGCAGGGCATCGACGTCAGCGTGACCTTCGGCGAGCTGCCGCCGGAGTGAGCCTGCCCTGAGCTCTACCTGTCGCTGAGAACCGCGGCCGGGCGGGCCTTCGGGCCCGCCCGGCCGCCTCATCTTGAGGAGGACCATGAACGAGACCCTTCGATCGGCGTTCGAGGAGCAGGTGGTGGCCGCCGTCCGGGAGGGTGAGCCGGAGCTCGTGGCGCTCGTCGAGGACCTGGTGCGGTTCGACACCACGGCCCGTAACGTCGGCGACCCGCCGCGGCAGGAGGCCGAGCTCCAGGAGTACCTCCGCCGCCGCCTCGCCGCCCTCGGCGCGGAGGTCGACGTCTGGGAGCCGGAGCCCACCGTCTCCGGCAACCGGGTGGTGCCGGACGGCCTGGACTTCGCCGGGCGGCCGCAACTCGCCGCGCGGCTGCGCGGCGCGGGCGGCGGCCGCTCGCTCCTCCTCAACGGTCACATCGACGCCGTCTCGGCCGAGCCGCTCGAGCGCTGGACCAGCCACCCGCTCGAGCCCGAGGTGCGCGACGGCCTGCTCTACGGCCGCGGCAGCTGCGACATGAAGGGCGGCATCGCCGGCATGCTGTTCGCGCTCGAGACCGTCAAGCGGCTGGGCGCCGGGCTCGCCGGCGACGTGGTCTTCTGCACCAACACCGACGAGGAGTCGAGTGGCGCCGGCTCCTACGCCTGCGCCGCGCGCGGCGTGCGCGCCGACGCCGGCCTCTGCGCCGAGCCCACCGCGTTCGACGTCTGGGTGGCCTGCCGCGGCGGGGTCAACCCGGTGGTCCGCACCCTCGGGCGCACGGGCCACGCCGAGATGCACCACCCGCACTGGCGCGACGGCGGCCCGGTCAACGCCATCGACAAGATGGAGGTGGTGCTCGCCGCCCTGCGCGCGCTGCGCGAAGACTGGGCGAGCCGCCCCGAGTTCGAGCACCCGTACCTGCACAAGCCGCACGTGCTGCCGACGGTCATCAAGGGCGGGGAGTGGATGGTCACCTACCCGTCGTCGTGCGAGGCGACGCTCTCGGTGGTGTACATGCCGTGCCAGGTGGACGGCGAGCGCGGGGGGCAGGACGTGTTCGACGAGGTCGAGGCCTGGGTCAAGAAGGCGGCCGACCGGGACGACTGGCTGGCCGAGCACCCGCCGGAGTGGCAGTGGCCGTGCGACATCGTGCCGGCGGAGGTGCCGGACGACGACCCGATCGTGACCAGCGCCCTGACCGCCGGGGCCGACGTCGGACGGCCCGGCCGCGTCGGCGGGCTCGACTCGTGGCACGACGCAGCCACGTTCACCCGGGTCGCCGGGACGCCGACGGTGTCGTTCGGTCCCGGCGACCTCTCCCAGGCGCACACCATCGACGAATCGGTCCCCGTCCGGGACCTCGTCGATCACGCCTGCGCCGTGGCCCTCGTGCTGCTGCGCTGGTGCGGCGTGACCACGTAGGTCGCGCCGCGTGGACGGCCCGCTCGCGGCGCCGCGGCTGCGTCAGGCCGCCTCTGCGCTCGCGTACGCCTTCGGCGAACACCTCGACGATCTTGGCGTTGAACGCCGGCAGGTCGTCCGGACCCCGGCTCGAGACGAGCCCGCCGTCGCTGACGACCTCCTGGTCCACCCAGTGCGCGCCGGCGTTCTGCAGGTCGGTCCTCAGTGACGGATAGGACGTCAGTCTGCGGCCGTCCACGGCTCCCGCCTCGATCAGGGTCCAGGCACCGTGGCAGATGACGCCGACGGGGATCCCCCGGCGGACGACGGCGGTGACAAACTGGACCGAGGACGTGTCCATGCGCAGGTGATCGGCATTGCGCACGCCGCCGGGGAGGACGAGCCCGTCGTACTCTTCGGGGTCGGCGTCGGACACGGCGCGGTCGACGGGCAGCGTGCCGCCCTTGTCGGCGTGGTCCCAGAGCTGGATGGACCCATCTTGTGGCGCAAGGAGATCCACCGTTGCGCCGGCCTGCTCGAGGGCCTCGCGCGGGCTCGTGAGTTCTACTCCCTCTACGCCGTCGGTGGCGAGGACGGCGATCCTCTTGCCTGTGAGATCGGCTGACATGGAGTCGCGTCTCCTTTCGGATGCTTTCTGTCCCATGTTTGGCCTTCCCCGGCCGCCGCGGAGCAAACGCGGTTGAGCGGGCCGACGGCTCGGCGAGTCGGCGGGGCGACGGTGTGGTACCACTGAGGCATGCACGAACGCTCGCACGTGGGCGTCACCGCTCCGCTCATGAGGGCAGGGGCGCGGGCGCGACTCACGGCCAGGATGGTCGTCTCCCGCGCCCGTGGCCGTCCGCACACGCTCAGCCATCTGGTCACGGCTCGCTGCAACGGCAGCTGCGCCACCTGCCTCTGGCGCGCCGGGGCAGAGGGCGTGACCGCGGCGGCCGCGCCCGGGCGCCGCGCGGTGACGCGCGCCGCGGCGAACTCGACACCGGGGCGGTCCGCCGCTTGTACGGAGAGGCCGGGCGCGCCGGGATCGCGCAGGTGGTGGTGTGGGGCGGCGAGCCGCTGCTCCGGCGGGACCTGGCGGATCTCCTGCTCGCCGCCCGCCGCGCCGGGCTCTTCGTCACGCTCATCACCAACGGCTGGCTGGCCGCCGCACGCTGGGCCGAGCTGCGCGGCGCCGTCGACGCGCTCATCCTGAGCCTGGACGACGTCGGCGAGGCGCACGACCGCATGCGCGGGCTCCCCGGCCTGTTCGGCCGCCTCGAGGCGTTCGTCGCGACTGTCCGCGCCGACCCGCTGCGCCCGACGCTGCTGCTCAACACCGTCCTCTCGCAGCAGAACGCGGGAGCGCTGCGGCGCGTGGCCGCCGTGGCGCGCCGCTGGGAGGCCGGCCTCTACTTCTGCCCCATGGAGACCGGCGAGCTCAGCGCCGGCGAGGCCGGCGACCGCCTCGCCCGTCTCGGCCTCTCGCCGCAGGAGCTGCGGCGCGCCGCCGAACTGGCGCTCGAGCTCAAAGCGGCGGGCTATCCGATCCTGGACTCCCGGGCCTATCTGCGACTGCTCGCCGCAGACCCGCTCCTGAGCGCCTACACCTGCCGCGCCCCGCGGGCGCGGCTGACCGTCGGCGCCGACGGCTCCGTCCGTGACTGCCTGCACGCCGAGCGTCCGCTGGCGAACGTGCAGGATCTCTGGGCGGACGGGCTGCGGCTGGCCTCGCTGTTCTCCACGCCCGCGTGGAGCCGCATGGGCGCCGAGGCCGCGAGCTGCACCAAGTGCAACAACCCGGACGTCATCGAGCTGTCCTGGCTCTGGGACCTGCGCCCGGCGATGCTCGCCAAGGTCGTCGATCTGGCGCGCCGCTGACTCTGCCCGCCTCGCCTCACGCGGCGTCGACCGCGACGAGCGCGACGCCGAGCTCGTCCTCCAGCGCCTTGATCCGGCCGAGCTGCGCGTCGTCCGGCTCGGCCGGCGGCGCCTGCAGCTGCGGGCCGAGCTCTTCCATGATCTTCTGCAGCCGCTCCTCCCGGGCCGCGTCCAGCGAGCGGCACGAGAACGCGACGAGTGTGAGGCCGAGGTCGTGCTCCAGGGCCTTGATCTTGCCGAGTTCCTGGTCGTCGAGCTTCCGCGCGATCTCACAGAACATGGTGTGCTCCTTGGACGTCCGCCGTTGGCAAGAGTGTACCGTGCGTCGGCCAAAGGCCGCGCCACAGCCGCGGTGCCCCCAGCTCACGCCACCGGCACGTCCGACGACTTCTCCTCGGGCAGGTCGAGCAGGATCCGCTGGTCCCGGGTGCGCCGCGCGGTGACCACGAAGAGGCCGAGAGCGGCGAGCGCAGACGCGGCGAGCAGGAGCCCCACGGACGTCGCCGTGACCGTGCCGCCGATGCCGATCAGCGGCATCGCCAGCGCGCCGATCCCGAGCCGGAGGCCGCCGAAGTAGGCGGACGCGGTGCCGGCCACTTCGGGATGGAGCGAGAGCGCCAACGCGGTCAGGTCGGGCAGGATGACCCCCATGCCGGCGACGACCACGAAGAAGGGCGCCGCAAGGCCCCAGATGCCGAACGCGCCGGTCAGGGCCGAGGCCAGGACCGCCGTGCCGGCGAGCGCGAAGGCGACGAGGGCGGCGAAGAGCAGGCCTCGCGGCGAGAAGCGGGCCAGGAGGCGGTGGTTCGCCTGGCCCGCCGCCAGCATCCCCAGCGCGTTGACGGCGAACAGGACGCTGTAGGCCGTCGGCGAGACGCCGTACTGCTGCTGGAGGACGAACGACGAGCCGCCCAGGTAGGCGAAGAACCCCATGTAGACGAAGGCGCCGGTGAACGTGTAGCCCATGAAGCGCCCGTCCCGGCTCAGTCCGGCCATCGTATGGAGCGCGGCGCGCAGCCCGCCGGTCAGCCGCCTCTCCCGTGGGAGGCTCTCGGGCAGCCAGAGGGCGACGCCCACGAGGGCCACGACGCCGATCGCGGTGAGCGCGACGAACGGCCCGCGCCAGCCGAGCAGGCGGAGCATCTGGGCGCCGGCCAGCGAAGCCACCAGCGGCGCCACTCCCCCGATGATCACGATCCAGGAGAAGAGCCGGGCAGCCTCGCGCCCCCGGGCGTAGTCGGTGACCATCGCGTTCGGGATCGCGAGCCCGAACGCCGCGGCCATGCCCTGCACCAGGCGCAGCGCGATGAGCAGTTCCACTGAAGGAGCGACGATGCAGGCCAGCGCCGTGGCGACGAAGACCACCAGCCCGGCGAGCAGGGTGGGGCGCCGGCCGCGCCCGTCACTGACGGGTCCGGCGATCAGCTGGCCCAGGCCCAGGCCGATGAGGAAGGTGGTGACGCTGAGGGCCACCCCGGACTCCGAGGCGCCGAGCGCGTCGGCCGCCGCGGGCATCGCCGGCAGGAAGAGGTCGGTGGCGAACGACCCCAGAGTCCAGAGGCCGCCGAAGAGGAGGATGATCACCGTCCGGCGGCCTGGGTCGAAGTCGTTGAGGGTCTGCGGGTGATCCAAGGCCTCCCGACCCTACCCCGCACCGATGGTCCCGGCCAGCGAGAGAGCTCGGGCGGCGCGCACGGGTGCCTTCCGCAGAGGTGTATACGGGCGGCTCCGGCAGGCGGCGCGCCGGGCAGTTCCCGCAGGCGGCACGCCGGGGCAGCGCCCTCCAGACACGATGTATCGCGGTGGCCCTGCGTACGCTTGAACGTACGTCACTCGGAGAAGAGCGTACGTCCGAGCGTACGTGGGTCAGGAGCACTACAAGCTGTGATCCGGCCAGCGAGAGAGTGTGGGCGACGCGGCAGAACGGAGTCGAGCCGGCGCAGGGCCGGGTCGAAGGGACAAGGCCAGGGCGGGCAAACAGACCATCTGGTCCTTCCGCGATGCGGACGCGCGGACCGCGGTACGGAACGACTTCCTTGACACGGCGGGCCGCGGCCTGTAGGCAGAGCCTGTGACAGATCCTCAGCGCACCCCCCGATCCATCGCCGGCCGCGGCATCAGCGGCGGCATGGTCCTGCTCTTCGCCATCGCGACCGGACAGGCGGTGGCCAGCAACTACCTGGCGCAGCCGCTGCTCGAGACGCTGCGCGGCCTGTTCGGCGTCTCGGAGGGGGTGGCCGGGCTCATCGTCACCGCCGCCCAGGTGGGGTACGCGGCAGGCTTGATCCTCCTGCTGCCGCTGGCGCGAACGCGAGCCGTATGTCGCTGTATAACCGCCACTCTGACCATTCCATCCATCCGCCCGGGGAGGGGACAAGCATGAGCTTCATCGATGCCCACCTCCACACCGACATGATCGAGGACAAGCAGCTCCAGAAGCTGGTGATGATGGGCATGGAGGCGGCCATCGTTCCCAGCCCGCACATGTTCCTCGGCACGCACGATGCGGACGCCGTCCTGCTCCTGTGGGAGCGCTTCCTGGGCATGGAGACGACGACCGCGAAGACTCTGGGCTACGAGCCTTCACGTCGATTTCGGTCCCGTTCTTCGGGGTGAACCGCGCCGACGCCGAGACGTGCCTGGAGCGCATGCCCGAGTTCCTCGCGCACGAGCGGGTCGTGGCCATGGGTGAGATCGGCCTGGACACGGGCACCGAGTTCGAGGATGGCTGTTCCGCGAGCACCTGCGGCTGGCCGAAGGAGCACGACCTGCCGGTGATCCTGCACACGCCCATCCGCCTGGCTCCGCAGGGCCACACCGTCACGCCGCGCGTGTTCGAGATCATCAAGGAGGAGGGATTCCCGGTGGAGCGATGCGTCTTCGACCACGCCGGCGAGGAGACGATGGAGTTCCGCATGAGCACCGGCGGCATGGTCGGCCTCTCCATCTGCTGGGACAAGATGCCGCCGGAGGCCGCGCGCGCGCATCGTCATCGACAACCCGGAGTGGCGCGACCGCATCATCATCAACTCCGAACTCGGCGGCGATGGGGAACGACTACTTCATGGTGCCGCGCGTGCAGCTGGCGATGAAGCTGTTCGGACTCGACAAGGAGACGATCGACCAGGTGTGCTTCCGCACGCCGCGCGACTTCTTCGAGGTGTCGCTGACCGGTGACCGACGACGGCTGACGGCCGGGCCGGTCACTGAGCGACTGGCCTGGGGAGGAAGCATGGACTTGCGTGGCTTCATCGAACTCCTGCGTCGTGAGGGCGAGCTGGCCGTGGTCGATGCGGAGGTCGACCCCTACCTGGAGATGGCTGAAATCACAGACCGCGCGAGTAAGGCCCACGGTCCGGCGCTCCTCTTCCGCTCGGTCAAGGGGTCGGCGTTGCCGGTGCTCACGAACCAGTTCGGCTCGGTTCGCCGGCTCGAGCTGCTCTTCGACGCGCCGCTCGACACGGTGGCGCGACGCGTGGGGAGGTTGATCGATCTGCGGCTTCCGGCCGGTCTTGCGGGCAGGGTGGGCGGGGTCAGCCCGTCTGAGGAACTCGCCGCGTTCGCTCCCCGGAGGGTCGACCGAGTACTGGCGGATGTGGTGCTCGGCGCGCCCGGATCTCGGCCGCTTGCCGGTGCTCACGACATGGCCCGGCGACGGCGGCCCGTTCATCACGCTGCCCGTGGTCGTGACCAAGTCGCGCGACGGTCGCCGCAACGCCGGGGTCTACCGTCTCCAGGTGTTCGATGCGGAGACCACCGGGATGCACTGGCACGTGCACCACGATGGAGCCGGCAACTTCAGGGACCCGAAGGGCGGCTGGAGGTCGCCGTAGCCATCGGCTACTGACCCTCTCGTGACCTACGCCGCCACCGCGCCGCTGCCTCCGGGGATCGACGAGTTCGCCTTCGCCGGCTTCCTGCGCGGCGAGCCGGTCGAGCTCGCGCCGTGTGAGACCGTCGACCTGGAGGTGCCGGCCGACGCCGAGATCGTCCTCGAGGGGTACGTGCAACGGGGCGAGGAGCGGGACGAGGGCCCCTGCGGCGACCACACCGGCTACTACTCGGAAGTGCGAGCGCCATCCCGTCTTCCACGTGACCGCGATGCGGATGCGACGTGACGCGGTCTACCCGGCGACCATAGTCGGCCGGCCGCCGATGGAGGACTGCTATCTAGGCAAGGCCACCGAGCGGCTCTTCCTCCCGCTCCTCCAGTCGACGCCTGCCCGAGATCGTCGATATGGAGCTTCCGCTCGAAGGCGTGTTCAGCCGCTGCGCGATCGTCTCCATCCGCAAGGCCTACGCCGGGCACGCCTTCTCGGTGATGAACGCCCTCTGGGGCATGAAGCAGACGAGGCTGACGAAGTTCATCGTCGTCGTCGACGAGGACGTCGACGTCCACGATGCCGGCGACGTGACGTGGCGGGTCTTCAACAACGTAAGTCCCGAGCGGGACTGCCTCACCGTGCCCGGTCCGCAGGATGCTCTCGAGCACGCGGGCCCTGTTGCCGGCTTCGGCGCACGCATGGGCATCGACGCGACGCGGACCTGGCCCGAGGAGGGTCACTTGCGTGAGTGGCCCGATGCGCTGGCGATGGACCCCGGCGTGGTGGCGAGGTGATCTCGCGCTGGCCGGAGTTGGGCTTGCCTTTCTCCTGACTCTCTCGCGCCTGTCCCAACCTCGATATGACGGGTAGGACGTACCTGTAGAGTCATTGACCTCCTGACGAGAAGAGTGGTAAGGTGCGTGGGGGTGTCGAGACGCACGTGCGTCGGCGGACTCCCAAGGTGCTCATCAAACGAGGCCGGGGGGACGCGATGTCTTGGGAGAAGGGATTCACCCGCAGGGACGTACTCAAGATGGGGGCGGCTGGTGTCGGGTTGGTGGCACTCGGTCCGCTGGTCGCTCGCGTGCGGTAGCGGCGAGACCCATCGTCAACGGCCTCGCCTCGGCGCCGGCACGGCCAAGCCGGGCGGCCAGTTGATAATCGGGCGCGCAGTTCCAGCCGACCGTGCAGCGGTGGGGCTCGATCCCCACAACGTCGCCGTCAGCAGCGGTAACGTCTACACACTCGACAAGATCTACGAGACGCTCTACATCACGGACGCGAGCGGTGAGCTGCTGCCTTGCTCGTCGATCGCAGAGGTGAGCGCCGACGGCATGACCTACACGCTCGCGCTGAAGCCGGACGTGGTGTTCAGCGACGGAAAGCCCATGACGGCCAAGGACGTGGCGTGGTCGCTGAATCGCGCGCGTGCCAGCGAGACCGGCTCCATGAGCTTCCTGAACTTCGCCATCAAGGACGTGAGGCGCGGATGCTCGACGGTCAAGATCACGCTCTCGCAGCCGTGGGCGCCACTGCTCTCAGATCTCTCGATCTACTCCGACGCGATCCTGCCGAAGGATCTGCGCGGCATGTCCGAAGAAGAGTTCTTCACGAACCCCATAGGAACCGGCCCTTCATGCTCGAAGCTGGGAGCAGGAAGGCGCCGTCATCACGCTGACCCGCAACCCCAACTACTGGCAGAGCGGCAAACCGTACTTGGATGAGGTCGTCTTCAAGCTCATCCGGACGACAATCAGCGCATGCTGCAACTGCAGAGCGGCGAGGTGCAGATCATCGACGGCGTGCCACCGGCGCAGGTCGAAGCCCTGAAGGGCGACAGCAACTGTAGGTCGGGGATCTATCCGGCGTGGTCGGTCGACCTCTTCTTCTTCAACGAGAAGGTCAAGCAGTTCGCTGACCGCAACGTCCGCCGCGCCATCGCCCAGACGATCGACACGGCAAGGGCATCGTCGCGGCCACGACATACGATACGTCCCGGCCGGCGGCTCGTTCTTCCCGCCGAGCTTGGAGTACTACGATCCCGACTACGCCGCTGTTCTCGGGTACGACATCGCGGCCGCCAAGGCGGACTTGGCCAAGTCCGCTTACCCGAATGGGTTCAAGAGCGAAATCCTCATCCCGAGCGGCAACCAGGTCTGGGCCCAGACGGCGCAGATCCTCCAGGCCGGGATGAAGCAATCGGCATCGACGTGACACGATCGACTCAAATGACACGCGGCCTACGAGAACGACTTCCGCGCCTTCGAATATGACATATGATCAACAACGCCATCAACGATATCAGCGACCCAGACGAGATGGCGTCCTTCCAGTGCGACGCCGAGAACGGCGGTTCTGACTCGTTCTGGACCGGCTACAACAATCCCGAGGTCGTCAAGCTCGTCCGCGAGCCGGCGGCGGAAATGGACTCCCAAACGCGGCGAGATGTACCGCAGATCCAGGCCATGGTCGCTCAGGATGCCCCGTACGTGCCCTGACGTACCCGCCCTCGATCTATGCGAACAGCACTTCGGTGAACGGTTTCGCGGTCAACCCGGCTGGGGCCTATTCCCTTGAGAGCGTTTGGCTGGCGTGACGCAGCGGCTGTCGTACGCCGGGATGGCCTGAGGCCGAGCGCGATGTACGTAGTTGCGCCGCCTCGCTCCAGGCCATCCCGGTCGTGCTCGGCATCACGATTGTGACGTTCTTCCTGCTGCGCCTGATCCCGGGCGACCCCGCGGCGACACTGCTCGGCAATCACGGAGCCCGGAGCAGATTCGCTGCGCTGCGCACACGCTGGGGCCTGGACGACCCGATCTGGACCCAGTTCTGGCTGTTCCTCAAGCAGCTCGCCCACGGCGACACCGGCGCTTCGCTGTTCTATGAGATGCCGACCCGCACGCTCATCGCCAGCCGCATCGGCGTCACGATGTCGCTCGTGGCGTTCGCGACGCTCTTCAGCGTGCTGATCGCCGTGCCGCTCGCGACGATCGCGGCCGATCCGCAAGGACCGGCCCACGGACCACGTGATCCGGGCTGGTCCCGCTCGTCGGCCTCGGCATGCCTTCGTTCTGGGTCGGGCTGGTCCTGATCCTCATCTTCGCCGTGAATCTCGGCTGGTTCCCGGTCGGCGGCTGGGGAGACACCATCCCGGAGACAGATCTACGGACTCATCCTGCCCGCGCTCACGTCGGCACTCGGCATCGTCCCGCTGCTGGTCCGCAGCCTTCGGGCGGGCATGCTCGAGGTGCTCCAGGCCGACTACGTGGCGGTGCGCGGTCCAAGGGTCTGCGCGAGCACCGGGTGCTGCTTCGTGCACGTCGCCCGCAACGCCATCATGCCGACGCTGACGCTGCTCGGCATCAACATCGCCTTCCTCATCGGCGCGACGGTCGTGGTCGAGCGGGTGTTCCAGCTCAACGGACTCGGGAGCCTGATGCTCACTTCGATCAGCAACAGGGACTTCCCCGTGGTCCAGGGTGTCACCTTCGTGTTCGCTCTCGGTCGTAGTCATCAACATCATGACCGATCTCGCCGCGGCGAGGCTCGACCCCCGCATCACGACTGTCGTGAGCTCGACGGACGTCAGCAGCCACGAGCGGCGGCGACCAGGCGATCGCGCTCGAAGGGGTTGGTCGTCCGTTCGCATCCCATGTTGCGCAAGGCCGTCACAACCGCTCCCTGATCACCGGCGCGGCCGTCATCGGCACCCTCATGCTCTGGCCATGCTGGCCCCCGTGGATCGCACGCTACACCTCCCTGCAGCAGAACCTCACGGAGACTCTGCAGAACTGCCCTCCTGGGAGCACTGGCTGGGGACCGACCAGCTCGGGCGGGACGTCTGGTCGCGGCTCCTCTGGGCGGGGCGTTTCGACCTGGCCACCGGCTTCTTCGTCGTGCTCATCCCCATCACCTTCGGCACGACTCATCGGGACGCTGGCCGGCTACTTCAAGGGCTGGCCGGACACCGTACTCAGCCGCATCATCGACGTCGTGATGGCCTTCCCCTACTACGTGCTGATCATCACGCTGGTGTTCGCGGTGGGCAAAGGCATCCAGGGCATCTTCATCGCCTTCGCCCTGACCGACTGGGTCACCTACGCGCGGACGGTGCGCAGCTCGACCTGGTCGTCGGCCGGCTCGGCTGGTCGGCGGCGGCCAAGGGCGGCGGCCTGTCCGACGCGCGCATCCTCACCCGGCACGTGCTGCCCAACACGATCACGCAGGCCATCGTGTACGCCACCTCGGACATCGTGTACGTCATCCTCGCTGTGGTCACGCTCGGGTATCTCGGCCTGGGCATCCAGGCGCCGCAGCCCGACTGGGGTTCCATGATCTTCGACGGTCAGGCCTTCATGACGACGAGGTGGTGGCTGGCCACCATTCCCGGGCTGTGCGTCGTCGTCACCGGCATCGGCCTGTCGCTGCTCGGCGACGGGCTGGCCGACGTGTTGCGTCCCGAATGACCGATCCCGCCCTCCAGGTGGACGACCTGGTCGTCGATGTCACGCGGGATCGAGAGCGATTCCGCGCCGTCGACGGCGTGTCGCTGTCGGTGGAGCTCGGGCAGTCGATCGGACTGGTCGGCGAGTCCGGCTGCGGCAAGAGCCTCACGCTGCGCGCGATCATGGGGCTGTTGCCGGAGCGCGCCGCGTTGCTCGCGCGGGCCGGGTGACCGGCGGCCGGAGTCGAACTGCCTCTCGCCGGCAAGGGGGTCGCAGCCGCGCGCCGCGGCCGGCTGGGGATGATCTTCCAGGACCCGGGCACGGCGCTCGATCCCGTGATGACGTGCGGCTACCAGATCGCGGAGGCGCCCCGGCGCGTGCTCGGCATGTCGCGCGCCAGGCCGATGCGCGCGCCCTCGAGTTGCTCCGCCTGGTCGGCATACCCGACGCCGAGCGCCGCATGCGCAGCTATCCGCACGAGCTCTCGGGCGGCACCCGGCAGCGCGTGATGATCGCCATCGCGCTGTCGTCGGAGCCCAAAGTGTGCTCCTGTGCGACGAGCCGACGACGGCGCTCGACGTGACGATCCAGGCGCAGATCCTGCGCCTGCTCGTCGATCTGCGGAGCGAGATGGGGCTGTCCATCGTCTTCGTCACCCATGAGCTGGCGCTCGTCGGCGAGCTTGCAAGGACGTCTGCGTCATGTATGCCGGTCGCCTCGTGGAGACGGGGCCCACTGCCGAGCGTGCTCGCCCAGACCCTGCATCCCTACACCATCGGGCTGCTGCGGTCGGCGGTGGACCTGGACGTCGACCTTGGCGCACCCGTGCCCATTCCCGGCAGCCTGCCTGACCCACTCAACCGACCCGCCGGGTGCGCGTTCCATCCGCGCTGCTTCCTGGCCACAGATCCCTGCGAGACCGCCGACTCTCGCTGGCGCCGGCCGGAGAGGGTCGCGCCAGCGCCTGTCTGTACGTCGCCGAGCTCATGAAGGGCGGACGTGGAGGCGGGTGCCTCCTGAGCCGCTGATAGAGGTCCGCGACCTGCACATCCACTTCCCGGTCAAAGGCTACGGCATCGTGCGCGCCGTCGACGGCGTGTCGCTGAGCGTGGCGCCGGCCGAGATCGTCGGTCTGGTCGGAGAGTCCGGCTGCGGCAAGACGACCATCGGCCGCTGCATCACCGGCGAGCTCGCCGCGACGCAGGGTGAGGTCCTCCTCGACGGGACCGTCGTCGGGCGACGGCGTCAGTCCGCCGTGCGCCGCTCGATCCAGATGGTCTACCAGGATCCCGCCACGTCCCTGAATCCGCGCCTATCCGTGCGCCAGGTGCTGGCCGAGCTGCTGCGGGTGCATCACCTCGTGCCCGGCGACCAGGTCGAACAGCGCTGCCGCGAGCTTCTGGGGTACGTCGGCCTCCCGGAGCGGGCCCTCGACGGCTATCCGCATCAGTTCTCGGGCGGACAGCGTCAGCGCATCGCCATCGCGCGGGCCCTGGCGGTGGAGCCGCGCATGCTCGTCGCCGACGAGCCGGTGTCCGCTCTCGATGTCTCCGTCCAGGCGACGATTCTGGCGCTGTTCGACGAGCTGCGCGAGCGGCTGGGACTCGCCATCCTCCTGATCTCGCACAACCTGGCCGTGGTGCGGCACCTCTCGGACAGGGTGGCCGTCATGTACCTGGGGCGCATCGCCGAAACGGCGCCGAGGGACGCGCTCTTCGAGGATCCGCGGG
>CAWIVJ010000026.1:0-5980 GCA_963839525.1 uncultured bacterium
AGTTCTGTCCCTGCTGAATGAATCAACGACAACCACTTCATCACAAACTGTTTGAATGTTCTCAATGACCTCTCTAATATGTTTCTCTTCGTTTAATGTTATAATCGTGGCCGTAATTTTTTTTTGCATTTAGCGACTTTATTTTTTTTTATTTTAACACAGATGCACTTTCCCAAGCTATAAAGAGGTTCTATGCCGTCCAAGATCGAGATCAATCCCGCCTATCCTTTATTTAAAAATGTTCTGCTCAATATCAAAGCCCTCTTCAACAGCAACGGCGAGACAATCCATAAGGCAAGGAACGAACTGAAGGTCATCGAACTCGAAGGGGTGAAGTGTGTGGTCAAAGCCTTCAGGGTTCCCAACCTCATCAACCGGTTTGCCTATGCCTACATCCGCAGGTCAAAAGCCTATAAATCATTTCACAATGCCTTGAAACTGATGAAGCTCGACGTCAACACCCCTGAGCCCATCGGCTACATCGAATTTTATAAGAACGGACTGCTTCAGGAGAGTTATTTTATCTCAAAACACTACGCCTACGATTTTACGATGGCGCATGTCCGCGATGACAATCCATCGGATAAAAAAGCGATTTTAGAAGCTTTCGCCGCCTTCACCTACGCGATCCACCAAAAAGGGGTCTGGCACGTGGACTACTCCGGCGGGAATATCCTGATCAACCCGGTTGAAAACGGCTACGAGTTCTCCCTCGTCGATATCAACCGCATGGAGTTTCGCACGGTCAGCGCCTACGAAGGGCTGGAAAATTTCAACAAGATGTGGTTCGACGAAGAAGCGCTGAGCGTCATAGCAAAAGCGTATGCAAAACTGGCCGGTCTGGATGAGAAGCGTGCGGTCAAAGAGATCTTGGAACATGACGCAAAATTAAAAGCTCATGTCCTTCGAAGACGCAGAATAAAAGCATTTTTCAAGGGCAGTAAATAATTGTTATTCAATAGCTACGAGTTCATCTTTCTCTTTCTGCCGTTAAGCTTTTTCATCTACTTCTATCTCTTGCAGAAGCGGCTGGTGACAGGGGCGAAAGGCTTTCTGGTCTTTGTCTCCCTCTTCTTCTATTCATGGTGGAACATCGCCTACCTGCCGATCATTTTAACGTCAATGCTCTTCAACTATGTCATCGGCAACTCTCTAAATGAGAACTTTAAAAAGGTCCGTGTCCATAAAGGCTCTCTTCTGACCTTCGGTATCATTGCCAATATTGCGCTGCTTGGGTATTTTAAATACTCCGACTTTTTTCTTGAGAACTTCAACCTTGCTTTTGACGGCTCCGTACCGCTGCTGCATCTGGCACTCCCTTTGGCGATCTCTTTCTTTACCTTCCAGCAGATCGCCTACCTGGTCGACTCCTACCGCGGCGAAACGGCGGAGTACGACTTTTTGAACTACGCCCTCTTTGTCACCTTCTTCCCCCAGCTTATCGCGGGGCCTATCGTGCACCACGGCGAGATGATGCCGCAGTTCGCCTCCAAGTGGAACCTGGTCAAGAACTATAGAAACATCGCAACAGGGCTCTTTATCTTCTCCATCGGTCTCTTTAAAAAGGTCGTCATCGCCGATGCTTTTGCCAAGTGGGCTACGCCAGGTTTTGACAATGCTGAAGTCCTCAACTTCCTTGAAGCCTGGGCGACTTCTTTGTCCTACACTTTTCAGCTCTATTTTGATTTCAGCGGTTATACCGACATGGCCATCGGAGCGGCTCTGCTCTTTAACATCAAGCTGCCTATCAACTTCAACTCGCCCTACAAAGCCCTCGACATTCAGGACTTCTGGCGGCGCTGGCACATCACCCTCTCGCGCTTTTTGCGAGACTACATCTATATTCCTCTGGGCGGAAACCGCAAAGGTTCATTTCGTACCTACAACAATATTATGGCCACCTTTATTCTTGGCGGTATCTGGCATGGTGCGGGTTGGACATTTGTCTTCTGGGGATTTATGCATGGGATGGCTTTGGTCGTTCACAGAGGATGGAAGACACTTGGTTTTACGATGCCGAAGACACTTGCCTGGTTTATCACTTTTAACTTTATCAATATCGCATGGGTCTTTTTTAGGGCTAAAGAGTGGGAAGATGCGGTTAAGGTGTTGAGCGGCATGTTCGGCGGGATAATTGTCTTGCCATTGAAGCTCGAAGAAAGACTCGATTTCCTTTCCGCTTTCAGTATTACATTTGGCAGCAGTCTTGGGAATATTTCTGGCGACCATTTTACCTTTATATTCTTGCTTATCGCATTTTTAACGGTCTTGTTATTAAAAAATTCTTCTTTTTATACCAACAACTTTGTCCCGTCAAAAAAACTAATTGTATTCAGTGCATTCACATTGACAATAAGTATCCTGATGTTCAACAGAGTCAGTGAATTTTTATATTTTAATTTTTAGGTTACAAGATGAGCAGTAAACGTTTTATAGTTTTATTTTTACTTTTTCCAATAGTACTAACAGGAAGTATTTTTTTTCTTAATCTGCTTGTTGACCCTTTTAATATCACAAACATGAATCTTCTTGACATTAAATATAAGTATGCGCGAGACGACCGAACAGAAAAAATAGAAAGAGTGAAAAAAATTCCCTATATCCAAAACCTGATTCTAGGAAGCAGCCGCGCGCAGCACCTTGACCCGCAATATATGAGCGATCTCTACGGAGGATACACCTATA
This sequence comes from uncultured bacterium, assembly GCA_963839525.1. Taxonomy (GTDB): domain Bacteria; phylum Cyanobacteriota; class Vampirovibrionia; order Gastranaerophilales; family Gastranaerophilaceae; genus CAWIVJ01. Next base: position 2,686 of record CAWIVJ010000026.1, read on the forward strand.
ATTTCGGTGTTGGCGAAGGAACAACAGCTGAGGCTCTTGGTTTGCTGCTATATTTACAATCACAAAAAAAACTCCCGAAAAATATTCTTTTGGTTTTAGACCTCTCTTCATTTTCAGGAGAAGGATATCACCCCTCTTTTTTAAAAAGTCCTGAGCTAAACTTCTTAAATCAAAGTACCAAAGCTTCAAATCAACTCGTAAAGTTTCTTTCTATTGATGCGATACGTGCATCTTTCAAGACACTAAAAGCTCATATCAAAGGAACTGTTCCCGGCAGTTATTTCAGTGAAAACGGCTTAATGGTCAATACAAAAGATAGAGGTAAGAAGAATAATAAAGATCAAAAAATAGAAGAGTTGGCGCACAAGTACTATAAGCTTGCCTACGCAGATGGAAACATAGAATTTTCAGAATCTAAAATAGAGTACTTGAAACGTATTATTGAGCTTTGCAAAAAAAATAATATTCTTTTAAATGTCACGCTTTCACCGGTATATAGCTATCAATTAAATTTGATACAAAATAATCCGAAGCTACTCGAAAAAGTAAAAATATTCAAATTAAAGCCTCGGCAATCACGCCCTACTGTGATGCAATGACAGACAATCAGTATACACACAATAAAGATCTATTTGAAGACTCGGTCCATTATACGCGGGAATACGCCGACCTGTATTTGGGGGCTATTTTTAAACACTCTTCATCTGACATCTGCCAATACAAATAAACTAGCAAAGTTTTAGTAAGTCTGCTTTGACCTGCTGAAATAGTGCATCTCTTTCTTCTTGGTCCAATGGAATCATATAGGGGTGTTGTAAATTTTTATCGCCTATTGCTTTCCAACGTTTGCTGGAAGCAAAAAGCGAATCGCCGAAAAAGGTCATCGTCGGCGTGTTGACAAGGGCGGCCAGATGGTAGGTGCCGGTCGATGTGCTTACAAAGAGTTTGAACGAAGCGAGCAGCTTAGTGAACTCGACGATCCCCTCTCTGGAGTTGTAGAAGATGACATCCATCCCTTCGCACAGCTCTATACTCCGGAGGTAGAGTTCATCCTCTCCCGGCCCGAAGGTCATCACCGCCTGCAGATGCGGATTGTCGGAAACGATCCTGACAAGCTGCGCATACTCTTGTAACGTCCAGTTCGCATCGGACGATCCGCCAAAACCGGGGTGAAAGGCGATGACGGGCCTCGTAACGGCATACCGGCTGCAGAACTTTTGATAGGCCGCGTCGATCGCCTCCTGAGAAAATGGGCAGAGCGGTTTTGGAAAACGCAGGTCGATCTCCGGAAAAAGTGCCCTGGCCAGCTGCAGGTTATACTCGAATTCCGCCATCTCGACTTTGGAGCGGCGCTGTTTGATGCGGCGGTTGTAAAAGAGCTGTGCCAGCTTGGTCGCCGGGGCGATACGCACGGCAATCCCGGCAAGAAACTGGGCAACAGCCACTCTGGTATTTGAAAAAAGAGTAAGGGAGACGTCGATCTTCGCTTTTCGCAATGCCGAGACAAGCGGCCAGATCGATCTGCCCTCGTCCACGATCACCTCGTCAATAAAAGGACAGGCCAGGGCCAGCCCTCTGTTTAAAGGCGCGACACAGGCTATTATCTTGTTTTGGGGGGCGTGCTGCTTCAGTACATAGAGCGTTGGAAGGGCTGTGACAAAATCACCAAGTTTATCGGTACGCACCACTAAAATATTCATGCCCAACACTTCTTCAAATCAGCTGCTTCAACTTTATCTACCACACTCACTATAAGATTTATACACCGATCTGAAAATACTCAAAGCCCATCTCATTCATGCGCTCTCTGTCGAACTGGTTACGGCCGTCGAAGAAGACCGGGTTTTTGAGCAGTTTCTTCATCTCGTCGAAGTCCGGGCTTCTGAACTCCTGCCACTCGGTGATGAGAATGACCGCATCTGCATCGTTAAGTACAGAGTACTTACTATCGACGTAGGTAATGACATCACCGTGATTCGTGATCGGTAATTCGTGATTGGTAAGATCAAGAGAAGGAATAGCGTTTAAGTAGTGAAATGAAGCTTCGTGCATCGCTTTTGGATCGTAGGCTCTGATCTTCGCCCCTCTTTTGACAAGTTCGTTGATGATCGTGATCGATGAGGCTTCGCGCATATCGTCCGTCTCCGGTTTGAAAGATAAACCCCAGACTGCGAAGGTGAGACCTTCGAGTGGGCGTTCGTGATTCGTGATTCGTGATTCGTGATTCGTATTAGGAATTGGGTTTTGACTGTCCGTAAAACGTTTGATGACTTTGTCGCTCATAACGGTCTTCTGGTCGTAGTTGACCGCTTCGACCGCGTCGAGGATGCGCGGGGTGTAGCCGAAGTCTTTGGCGGTCTTGGCCAGGGCCTGGACATCTTTGGGGAAACAGCTGCCGCCGTAGCCGCAGCCCGGGTAGATGAAGCTGTAGCCGATGCGGCTGTCGGAACCGATACCGTTGCGCACCTTGTTGACATCGGCCCCGACGCTTTCGCAGATGTTGGAGATCTCGTTCATAAACGAGATCTTCGTTGCGAGCATCGCGTTGGCGGCGTATTTGGTCATCTCGGCCGATTTGATGTCCATGCCGATGAAGCGGTCATGGTTCTTCATGAACGGGGCGTAGAGGTCATGCATGACCTTCATCGCCTTGTCGGAGTCCGCGCCGATGACGACACGGTCAGGGTGCATGAAGTCATGGATGGCGGCGCCCTCTTTGAGGAACTCCGGGTTGGAGACTACGTCAAATGTTAAATTTTGAATTATTAATTTTGAATTATCGTCGGTTGCGGCTTCCGCCCGTTTGTCAAGTTCTGCCTGGATGGTCGCTTTGACCTTGTCTGCTGTTCCGACCGGAACGGTCGACTTGTCGACGACGACGATATAGTTCTGCATGGACTGACCGATGCTTTTGGCAACGGCAAGGACGTACTGCAGGTCGGCAGAGCCGTCTTCGCCCATCGGGGTGCCTACGGCGATAAAGGTGATCAGAGAATTGGCGATAGCATTGTCAACATCGGTGGTAAAAGAAAGTGTCCCTTTTTCATAGTTCTCAAGGACCATCTCTTCAAGACCCGGCTCGTAGATAGGGATGATGCCCTCTTTGAGTTTCGCGATCTTGTTTGCATCGATGTCGACGCAGGTCACCTTGTTGCCCATCTGTGCAAAACAGGTGCCGCTTACTAATCCGACGTAGCCGGTGCCGATGACTGATATTTTCATACATACCCTTTGCTTCACTAATTAAAATAGTCGTTATTTTAACAAAAATGTGTTTATAAACTCCCTAGTTTAG
>CAWIVJ010000027.1:0-5250 GCA_963839525.1 uncultured bacterium
GTTAAAAAAAGAAACCAGCAATTGCAAAAAGCCACAATGAGTTTATAAGCTGATCTTCAAATTATCATTTAACTTCTGATAAAAAACAAAATGAAATATTTTTTTTCTAATCATCCCATTATACTTATAGTTGTCTTAAATCTAACTCTTATGAATCAGCTTTTTTTCTTCTTGATATTATAGGTAACAAATCGATTATAAAAATCCTGTATTTCATTTTTCTGTGTCAAACTCATATCTTCTTTTGCAACTCTTATCGCAACTTGCCTCATTGATGAATGCTCCCCCTTTTTCTTTATTTCTTCAAGTGCTTCCAGTACTTTTTCATAATACGGAATATCATCCGGGTTAAATGATTTATCTACTGTTTTTTTAATGGGTGTGTATTCTTTTACTTTTTCTTCTTCTGTTTTTTCAACTTTTTCTTGCTTCTCTTCAACTTTGTCTACTTCTTTTTTAGAAATTTTTGTCTGTATTAATGTCAATTGATACTGAAGCTCAAATGCGCAAAGTAAATTCTGCATTATCTTTTCAAAATCACGGAGTATTCCTTCGTTCAATTCATCAATGTTGACTTTTTTTGGTTCCAGATCTTTTATCCCGAGGTGAAGAACATTAAAAATAGAAGGTCTTAGTAATAAAAGAATTTTATCCTTTAATTCCTTTTTGATATAGTTTATATTTTTGTCTTTCCTGGATTTAACAATTTCTTCCCAAAGGACTTCAAAATTATTTTTAAATAAAATTAATATCCCTGTGAAATCAATTTTCTCAGCGATTTTAATAATTCTCTTAGGCACCTTATAATTTTCAAGATGCTGAATAAACATTCTGCTTTCGGTTAAGCTGTCGGTTAAATTATTCGAATCAGTCATATTCCTGCTATCCTTAAATGAATAGGGTATTGTACTTACAAGTATAATAATTTATTTATAAAATTTATTATCAATTATTTTAAAGTGCCTGTTTCTTCCTGCCTGTGTCGGTATGCCAAATGCGAAAACAGCCTGTCCGCCTTTGGCGGAGCGTCCGCTTGATTGGCAGGATATTTCCAAAAAGTAAAAAGTTTATTTTATACTCATTTGCAACTTTAACTTTTGGAGGTATCCTATGTATTACTCCGGTATCGATCAGCATAAACTATTTTCTTACATCACTACAGTTGATAGTGAGGGCAAAATCATTAAAGAAGAAAAATTAAACAATAACAACTTTGAAATTCTTAACTATTTCAATTCAATAGGTAAAGAGCATATTGCCACTGTAGAGACAACCGGTGGCTGGTACTGGATGAACGATCTACTCAGCTCTCTGGGTATTCCCTTAAAACTTGCACACGCTAAATACCTTAAAGCCATTTCTTATGCTAAAGTTAAAACCGATAAAGTTGATTCTAATATCCTTGCCCAACTTCTCCGACTTGATTTTATTCCTGAGGCCTATAAAATATCCGATGATATTCGCACTCTTCGTGATACTTTAAGAGCCAGGTCAGACTTTCCGTAAAGAGAACCAGTTGCCTTAACTTTATGCACAGAATGTTAGAGGAATTTAATATATCTGATCTCTTACTACTTAATAACTTCTACAAACTTCAGTATCAACAGTTCGATATTCAGTCAAAATTACTCAAAGAACAAATGCTTACACTCGAGAAATCTATTTATCCATCATTGATTCCTAACGATGATATCCAACGATTGCTGTGGATACCAGGAATTGGTAAAATGAATGCTTTTACAATTCTGCTTGAAGTTGGAGATATCAACCGTTTTCCAACTGAGAAAAATTTCTTCTCTTATTCCAGGCTGGTTCCTTCGGCTCGAAACTCTGCTGGTAAAACAAAACAACGCTCTTCAAAAGATGGCAACAGATATCTTAAAATAGTCTTTTCGGATGCCGCAGTGCACGCTTTGCATTATTATCCTGTTATTAAAAATTACCATAGCTCAAAACTCAGAAAGAAAAACAAGCAAGTTGCAAAAGCAATTATCTCAAAAGAAATTGCCAGAATTGTTTATCACGTGCTTAAGGATAAATCTAATTTTAATAACCATTTTAAAGGCAAACAATTAGAACATAAAAAGTCTGTTCAATGGCCACGCATCACAAGCCCCGACGTCTAACTAGTCGCTCCAAGACTCTGCGTGCTGGATTGGGAAGTGATGCGTCAGCCTAAAATATATCTGGGATATTTTAAGCCCCATAAGCGGTTTGGTTGCCATTCCGGTCAACCTTTATGATATAGAATTGGCTATCAGTTATTATTTCAAAGAATTTATTGGAGATTTGATCTTTTTTAAATTTCTATGCCCTATTGACTTTCTACTTTTTTAAGCGGTTATGCATCAGATTCCATTCCTTCTTGATAACAACATTCTCCAAATTTTTTACCACTACCACAAGGGCATTGATCATTCTTAGTTATTTGATATTCAATAGAAATAAAATCAATATCTTTGTCCTTAATTTGTTCGAATGGATCTACATCTTGTGGCTCAAATGATTTAATTTTCTCTTTAATCTCTTTTGAAAGTTCCTCATCTATTTGAGGTTCAGTCTTTTTTTTATAAAACCAACCAGGACTCCAATTCGGTAAATATTTTTTCCACATCTGGTAAGTAAAGCTTTCTGAATCATCAGGTGGTTCGATGGAAAATTGTGAATTCCAATCAATTTCAATTTCAGAATCATCCTCTTCAAGTTTATCAATTATTGATTTCAGATCAGCTTTTAAAACATCTCCATCAACAAATGTTTGATCATCACTTAATACTATTGAAGTAAAGTCTTTATGAAAATTGTCGCGCGAGGAAAAAATATTGCAAAACGGGAGATAGTAATAATATTCAGAATCGATTCTATTTGTCGCTCGTGTCGTAACCAAGTCATAAACTAGACCAAGATTAAAACATAATTCTACTTTGGTACAATAATATGCATAAGGTGCAAATTCTTTAAGTGTTTTGTTATTTTGTCCTTCCCACCTATAAAATATTTGTGTCGCAAATTCTTGCTCAATCTGCATTTCAGTAATAATATTTCTCAATAAATCAGTTTGCATTCCTTCGACATTAAGCCAATATTCAGAAATTTGTGAAACTGTTTGCAAATTAGTGCAAGTTGGGAAAATTCTTTTTACATTTTTCCATTGTCTTTTAACTTCATCTAAATTGATATCCCTTATAAGATTTCTCCAATGTTCAGCTAATATATTCTCAGCCTCAGAGAAATTACCTTTTTGCCATTCTTTAATTGCCATAAGTTCTTTTGGGTTGACAATTTGAACTCCAGTTTTTCCATCTTTTGTCTTTACTTTTTTGCCACCTCCAACCAAAGGTCTTCTTTCGTTAAGATAGTCAATTCCCATAAGCGAGGAGAATAGTGGATCCAAATAATGAACATTTACAGCATTATCTTTTTGAATAAGCTTATTAGCTAATATTATGACTTGTTCCTCATTTAAAGCCCCATCTTTGTTTTCTTTTTAAATCAGCAAGAATTTCTATTGTCAACACTGGTGGAATGTTCACAAAATATAATTTGTTTAAAAGCACCAATTCCTTTTTTGAAAGTGCTTGTAAGCTAGACTTATCTAATATTATTATTGGTCCCATAATATTTGATGCATAACTATCACTTATGTAGAATTATTTAATTGTGTTTTGGATGATAGATCGGAATATTATTCTCAACTATCATCCTGGCTAATTTGCTAATTATGTCGCTAATTTTTTTATTTACTTATAGTTATTGTAAAATTACACAGTATTTCGAAGAAGATATTACCGAAAAAAATTCTCATCTATCATCTTTGAATAATCACCTGCTATAATCTGTGGTTAATAGCCATTTCTTCGCGGGTCCCTTATAGTTGCAAATCCTAAACATCACCCCGTGAAAGTTTAGTCTGTTTTTTCTTTAGCTAAATTAATTCATTCCGGTTAAATAGGCAATAATAAAATAAATTTAGATTCAGGCTGTACCGGGTTCAACCTTTGTTCCCCGGAACAAAAGCCAGAGTGTAAACACCAATTCACCCACAATACCGGGTACTGCTACAATTATCATGAATATCATTTTGTAGTCTGAATAGTTTGGCAAAAGAAAATTCGCAAAGCTGTCAATCAAATAGCCCGACGCTGCCAGTAGTAGTAAAACACCAAGATATTTGGGTACAAATTTAGATTTAAGAATAAGGTAACTGATGAAGTAAAGATGTACACCGAAAAATACAAGCGCAATCAGAAAGCCATAATTATGACCATTGAGAAATAACAGTGCAAGTGCGTTAAGTTGATTAGTGGTAAAAACATTAAGAAAGTCAGCACCGCTTAAAACTATGATAACAAATAATAAATTAAGCTGGGTAATACCAAAGATTGCAACATATACCAACCTGAACCACGCAGCGAGTAAAGAAATACTTTTATTTACAGGTTTAAGCAGAACAAAAAGCGCCCAGGCAATAATAATGTCAATTATCAGGACAACCAGCCAGCTTACTATTCCGCTGCGGAACAATATTTCATTTGACAGTATATTGTTTACAGTTGCCTGTGCGTCTCCCGGTACAAGCATACTATTAAATACAAAAAAATTAGTGATGATGCCAAGAATAAAAATAATTAAGTAACCTATGCCTGCAATTTTAGCAGCCTTGTTTTGTGTCATCTCTTTAAAATTATTCGTCATTAATTTTCTCCTGGTTTTTGAAATTTAATTGTGATGAGTCATGGTTACGACCACATTTCCCTTCTTATGTCCTGCATCCACATACCTGTGTGCTTCGGTAATTTGTTCAAATGGATATTTTCGATCAATAATGGATTTTATTTTCCCTTGTTCAAGAAGTTCACCTATGAAGTTCAAATCTTTAGTTCTTTCTATAGGCGGTCTTAAACCTGTTGCCATTATCAATGCTTTTTTATTGCTGAAGATTGAAGTCAATAAAACGGAAGGAAATATTTTGAGTGTAATTGCTGCCTGAAGAAATTTTCCATTTTTATTTAGTGAATTTTTGCACTTCGAAAAAGTTGTCTTTCCAACTAAATCAAAAACAATATCATGGGTATCACCGCATTTTGTAAAATCTTCTTTTTTATAATCAATTACTTTGTCGGCACCAATTGACTTCACCAAATCTTTACTTGAAGTACTGCAAACACCAGTAACGTTTGCCCCAAAGTGTTTTGCAATTTGAACCGCAGCCGAACCAACACCGCCTGAAGCGCCGACAATAAAAACTTT
>CAWIVJ010000028.1:0-12293 GCA_963839525.1 uncultured bacterium
CCGGAAGCATAGACTTGATTGCGTAATAATTCCCATTTCTTATGCACCGATTAGCTTCTTCCTCAGAGATCAATATTTCATGCATCTTTTCACCGGGCCGAATTCCAATAATCTCGATGTCTATTGGACGGTTTCCGATCAACGCCTTAACGATGTTCATCACTGTTGCAGAAGATGCTATGGGCACATAGGTGTCCCCTTGTTTTGCATCTCTGATCGAGGCAAAGACGGTGTCCACTGCCTCATTTAAACTTAAGAGAAACCTTGTCATTTCAGGTACTGTAATCGATACAGGCCCATTGTTTTTAATTTGATTTATAAAAAGTGGAATCACTGACCCTCTTGAAGCTAGCACATTACCATAGCGCACACAAATAAAACGAGTATTCGGATTCAGAATGTTTGCAGCCGTGAAGATTCGCTCTTGAATGGACTTGGTCATTCCCATGACATTCACGGGTTTGCAGGCTTTGTCGGTGCTCACTGCAACTACAGTTTCTACTGGATAATTGTTCTCTTCTATGGCTCTGACGATATTCGAAGCTCCCATACAATTCGTGAGAACCGCCTGGTTCGGAAAATATTCGCAGGTCGGCACCTGTTTAAGCGCTGCCGCATTAATGATAATATCTGCCTCTCTTACCACGGAACAGACATCTGCATAATTTCTTACGTCCCCGATTCTAAATTCAAGAACGCTCATGAAATTACGGTAAATAACCTCATCGGTTGCAACGAGTTTATGTAAGTAAGACATCCGCATCTCATGCTGTTTCGCTTCATCTCTTGAAAATACAATTACTTTTTTAGGGGCTCCCAATTCATCCGAAAGTGTTCTTCGAATCAGCGTTTTGCCAAGGGATCCAGTACCTCCGGTGACCAGTATCGTTTTTCCTTGGAAAATCATAATGTCTCCTTTTTCAAGTATAGGCAAAGTTCTTCGATCATCTTCCTCCAGGTTGGTGGCGAATAGCCGAATTCGCGTCTGAACTTGTCTGAATTCAGGCTCCTGTCGCATCTGAAATGATCATCGGGGATAATACGGATATTCAGAGCCATTTGATCGCGAATCATCTTCAGAAGTTCAAATTTGCTGATAGGTTCACTTGAAATATGATAGAGACCAACGGCATCGGGACGCCGATCGAGAATCATTTTGACAACTCGGCTAAGTTCGAAAGTGGTCAGAGCCCGAATAAATCGCTTGCGTGAATCCATGGACTGTATCTGTTTGACCAAGGAACCACTCCAACAACTCGGTTTTGTGAATCAATTCGGGTCCGATAAAGGACGATCTCAGTGTTAGCCCAAAGGGCCCATGGATCTCACCAAGCTTTTTCGTGAGCCCGTAAAGATCATCCGCGGTAAATGTGCTTTTCTCATTATAATTGCCTGTTTTACCATCGAACACACAATCTGTACTGAAAGTGATAATCTTCGTGCTTCTTTTGGAAGCCCACTCGATCAGCAGGTGAGGCAGAAGGGCATTCAGATAAAGGCTGGGAACTGTTCTGCCTGAATTTTCAATTCTCTTGGTTACCCCAATGCAGTTGATTACGAAATCCGGCCGGATTTTTGTCAAAGTAGTCTTGATCTGCTGAAATTCTGTTGCGTCCACATGCTCGATAACTCGGGGGCTATCGAAGAGCCGTCCCGCATGATAGTCTCCCTTGCTTTTTCGTATCGTGGTGTAGACTTGATCATATTCTACTGATAAGTGCCGCCAGAGCTGATGACCGAGCATACCGCTCCCGCCAAGGATGACAATTCGCAATGTTATCTTTTCTCCTTGAGTATCCGAATCCAAGAATCGAGACGAGACAACAGAATCTCGCGCTCGAACTGACGCCTAAAGTAGGCCAGACCGTTTTGTCCAATACGATTTCGTTCCGCAGGATTCTTGCGGTAAATATCAAGGACCGTTTCAGCCAAAGCTTCAGGATTTTCCGCCGAGCAACCGAGACCCGCATCTGCAACCTTTATAATTCGTGCCCCTTCACCATCTATTGCTGCAATGACAGGCTTCGCACATGCCATGTAGGATTGTATTTTTGCCGGTATAGTCAGGGAAAATATTGGTTCTTTTCTGAGCGTAACCAGTAAAACGTCCGATAGAGAGAAAAACCTCGGCATCGTTTCTACGGGATGCCGTCCTAGAAGATGGAAGTTTCGAGTCAAACCTCGCTTTTGTATCTGTTCGGCAACCCAAACGCGCATCCGCCCGTCGCCGATGATAACCCAGTGTATATCTTTGTATGATCGAAGCTTTTCTGCAGCTCCAAGAATAGTCGGGAAATCCTGGGCAACTCCGATATTTCCTGCAAACATTACACAGAAACCTTCGGGTATCATTTTTCGTTCAGGCGCTTCGTCTTCGAGTTCCACAGGTTTGTAAAGGGCTTCGGCGCTGTTGGGGAAATAATTAATTTTTTCATCGACTCCACCATGAGACACCACGGATTTTCTGAATGCCAGGGACTGTATAAGGATTCGGTCGCAGTTTCTGTATATGAAACGCACGAGTTTTTTTACTTGGTTCAGGATAAATTCGCTTTTTATGGCTCCGGTGGCAGAGAGACTTTCAGGCCAAAGGTCCTGCACCCAAAACATTACAGGAATCTTTTTTAACCACTTCATTACCATGGCCGGCATCCCCACACTAATTGGTGAGGGTTCATATACCAATATCACATCATACTTTCCTCGACAATATAACGGAGCTAATAGACTAGCTGCCAGGGCAAAGGATATGAAATTTAACGCAAGGCGGAAACCTGTTCCACTACCTCGGAGTATTAATGGTACACGATAAATAGGTATGTTTTGATAATTATCTTTTACTTGTTTTAAGAATCCGTATCCACGAAACAGGTGGCCCGTAGGATAGTTTGGAAAACCGGTAAGAACTTCAACCTTGTGCCTCCTTTCCTGCAAACCTAAGGCCAGATCATTGATTCGAAAATTTTCAGGCCAGAAATATTGGGTAACAATTAATAATTTCACTGCATACCGATCTTTCTCAATAAATCAAGTGCGCTCTTTAGATATATTTTTCATCAAACCCGCCGATTTTATTTAACAACCTTGTGTGTAAATAGCAAGAACATACCGCCAACCCAATCCGGTGAAAAAATATTTAATCCAATCTAATAATCATATTTATTCTTTAGGTGTAGCTTTTTGCTGCGGCAATAATTATATTTGTCCCCTAATTCTTGCCCAGGCTAAGCCCAAGTATTCATGAATGACTATACCTGATTTTTCAAGACCTTCTACTGTCGGGAAAAATAGATTTGGTGTTAATTTTCTTCGTCCTTTGACTATAAAATTAACTGGAGCGGGAACAGGGTTCATTCCAAGTTTATTAAACATAGCCATGGCACGTGGCATATGAAAAGCTGAAGTTACTAAAATGAACCTGTCTTTATCAACAGTTTTTTTAATATTCAAGGCTTGATCATGGGTATCCTTTGATTCAGATTCCAAAACCAATTCATTCTCTTTCAGACCAAACTCAGCAGCAAGATCCGCCATTAACCTGGAACCGGATACCGATGAGCCCAATATTTTGCCACTTGATAATATTATTTTACTATTGGGTAATTGATTATGAATTCGAATCCCCTCCGAAAGGCGTACGAGCGATGAGAACGATAATTGTTCAGTAACCGGAAACATAGGAGCCCAGAGATATCCACCTCCCAGAACAACAATCCACTTTACATCTGAATTGTCCCGATAATTAATAACCGGGGGATACTTATCTTCAAAACGTTTAATAAGGGTTTCAGCTGGAATCGTAGAATATCCAAAGGCACTCAATAAAAAAAAGCCGGTAATGATAAATGCTCTACCGATTATAATTTTATTTTTCATCAATAATAAAATACAGCCTATTAGAAGAATTAATAAACAGAAAGGTAGTGGTAATAATAAAAAAGAAATAAGTTTTTTTATAAAAAATATCATTGTTGAATACCTTTGCTGCTGACCATACTAAAACCTTCAGGCTAAAAATACTGAGAAACGATTAAAAGGTTATGCCGCGCTCAGAATATCTTCAAAAAGATGGAGGTATTTCTTGATAACTGAATCCCAAGTATAATGGTCAAGGACAAACTGTTTCAAGATATTTCCCATCGCCCCTAAATTCGCCGAGTCTGCCAGGGCCAACAATCCCTGTTGAATACCAGCAATTGTCGGCTTTACAATGATTCCCGCGCCAATATCGCTTACCTGGTTGAAACCGCATACATCCGTCATTAAAACAGGAGTTCCTGTAATACCTGCTTCAATAGCCACAATCGACATAGCTTCCTGCCGGGAAGGTATCACCAGTAATTCGGCCGCATGATAGGCCCATGATTTCTCTTCCCTGCCGATATATCCGATAAAGTGCACCGAATCTGCGAGACTTTTTTCCCGGACAATTCCCTTAAGTTTTTGAAGCATGCCGCCATCCGGACCGGCAAATACGAGCTGATGGTCCGTGAATTTCGTTTTCATTCCCGCAAAGGCATGGAGCAACAGATCTGGGCCTTTGATGATGTTTAAGCGTCCCATGAAAAGGATAAACGGCCTATCGCCGAGACCATGCTTTTTTCTGAACCTGCCGTCATCTTCTGCATTGAAGTCCTCTGGGTTGATGCCATTGGGTATCACATCCACCTTTTGAGGATCAATGCCATATTCCCGGTATTGATTTGCTTCTTCACTCGGAATAGCGATATGTCGTGAGGCATTTTGAATTATTTTTTTCCCTATCAGCAGATTATATATTTTTTTAAGTAGCCCGGAACGCCCATAGACAGGAAGCGCCCCAGCCGGACAGACCACATACGGTTTGCCCAGTTCTTTACATATGCTGTAAATAATGGCATTGAGAAGGGTCCAGTGATTCATCAGGTGCACAATATCTGTGTTCGATACTATCCGTTTTAGTTTACGGTAACTAAATCGGGGGATATAGAAACGGGACAACAAGCATGGCAATACCTGAACATCAACTCCGGCAAGCCCTTTGAGAATTTCAGGACGCATACCCACATCAGATGTCAAGATCGACGAATAAATACCCGCTATTGCCAAATGCTTTGCCAATTGAACGGTTCGTTCAGCAGTACCGCCTCCAGTAACCGGATCAATGGACATGTTTACATTAAGAATGTTCACGAAAGCCCTCAGAGGACATTACAGTTTGAAACCATGCTAAACTGATACCCAGCACAATGGATACCATGATCCATACCGGATATACCTGAAACGACCTGATAAATATTGCTGCAAATAAGCAAGTGAATACGGCTGATAGAGCATAAACACTGTTAATCCCGGAATTTATACGAAAAGCCTTCACACCCATCCATACAATAACCATCCATAATATCAACCATGCAAGTAATCCAGGCCAGCCGTTATCATGATACATTGCAAGATATCCATTATCAGGTATGGGCAGGGCAGGATTCAGTCGACCATCAATGTTTATAAAGACAGAAGACGTGGATAGCGTATTCGAAATACCTGTAAAATAATCATCACAACGCACAGCTATAGAAGAACCTGTGTATTCATAAAGTTTTTTAGCTGCCAAAATCATATAACCATTGAGTTTGAAAACAGCATAGGTAGCAATTTCTTCGGGCATATTGGCAAATCGGTCAACCAGTACAGACAACCCATGCAGCCATTTGAAAGAACTTTTTGAAAATGAATCAAGGATTTTGAAAAATATACCCATGCCTGTCAGGCTTGCAATAAATACAAAAAACGGATAGAAAGAAAACTTAACTTCAAACCCGCGTCTATATTTTAATTGAAGAAAAGTGATGAGTCCCAGCATAAACAGACAAATAAGCAAACCACTGCGGGAGCCGGATAGAAAAATGCCTAAAGCAGTCAGGACAAGCATCAGGGAGGTTTCTCTTTGGGAATACCTTTTAGTGTGAAACGCATAAGCGGTTACCGAAGCAACAAAAGCACACCATAATCCGAGAAGATTTGGATTAAATAATAGTGCGCAGGCGCGGTTTGCATATTCGCCATTCTTATTTGCAGTTCCAGCGAATGTTTTAAAAGCTACAATTTGATACAATGCAACGATATCCATAGTAATGACCAAAAATAACAGAACTTGCAGCATCTTTTCCAAATTGCCGGTGGCTTTTTTATTTAAACCAGGCAGCGCCGCTGCGATGATAAATGCCAAAATTAGCATAATGAAACTGGAAACAACATCTTGAATCGCAAGAAATGAAGGATATTCTCCTTGCGAGATGTTAAAAACCCACGTAATACCTACAGCTACAATCCAAATCATAGCTATAGAATAGATACGGTTGGTTGGTTTTAATTGAATCGCTGAAGAAATATCTTTTCGATTTGTGAAAAACAGTAACCCGGCTGTAAACAACAAAAAACCCAGCCCTATGATTTTTGCCCCGACCTGGGTATTACCGCGTAAATAGCGGTAGAACATTACGTATTTGGAACTCCCGAAGATTGGTATTGCAGAATAAGCGTAATGCAAGCTGATATAGACAAAAAGGATAAAAATTACATATGATGTGTTCTTGTATTTAACTGCATACGTCCCAAGAAGAAGTGCGATAATACCATTAATTATTGTAGCTGTCATTATTCGAGGCCTTTGCGCAATCCGCTCAAAAAGTCATCAGAATTATTCAGGAACTGCGCTGTTTAGCATTAAAAGATGAATGTCCCTAAAACAGTTGGATAATACTTTCCCCTTTACAGATACATCAAACAATTCTTGAAGCATATATTAACTATATACTCTCTTTCCTTAATGCTGCAAAAAGCTTTTTGCGAACTGGGTGAAACCAGAATATCCATACTATAATAACTGCAAATCCGGTCACGCTCAATACTCCCGATATCACAGATCCCCCGACAGAATAGATTCGGTTAAATATCATAAAATTAAAAACCGTGCATAGTATGCTTGCCGTTATGAGCATCCGACTGCTGGGGGGGAATAAGAACGACAGGGGCCGCTGATTTTCCAGCAGGTAGGCAATTGTGATGATCATACTGCCCGCAGAAAGGGAAAAAACCCACCCGGCAACGACACCGTATGCTCCGAAAAGGTAACCCAACAATAGGTTCAGGGCGATGTTCATGCTGCCGATAGTAATGTGACTGATCGTATTCCACCTTAAACGACCAATCCCCAAAAAAATAAAATATGCCGGCGTATTGAGTGTATTGATTAGCCATCCGACAGAGAGCATGATTGCAAACAGAACAAAAGCCGGCTCAACTCTTCCCAGCCAGATGTCTGAAATCGCCGGAACCATCAGGATAACGGTCATATAAAGCGGAATGCCCAGGAACAAGAAAATCTCATAGGTATCTGCAAAATATCCAAATATCCTGCGCGGTGCTTTTTCCTTCAAATCTGCAATTACCGGTACGACGACTTGGTTCGCAGACACGAGCAGACCTCTGCATTGAAGGATCATCCGGTTGGCCATTTCGTAATATCCCGTCATGGCCAGACCGCCGAATTTACTTAGGATTATCTTGGTCGTTGGTTCGTATAGCATTCCGACAATCATGGCGGTCTGGACATTTGCCCCGTAGGTCAGCATTTCTTTAAACCGAGAAAGTCGCCAGTGTATTGGAATATTCGGCAGAAACTCGAACTCAATTTTGAGAAACATCCAGGAAACTACAAGATTGAAAATCGATTGAATCAGGTAAGCCCACGCCACACCGGCCAGCCCCAGCCGCGGAACCCAAAAATATGCGCTCAGTAATAGCACAATATTACTTGATATCACCAGCACACTTCTACGATCGTATCGCTGGCATCCCTCCAGGGATGAAAGAAATATCCCTGAAACAGAGTTGCTCCATAAGGATGCCATCGCAATAGGAATGATACCTGTAGCCATGCCGATCGCTGTTTCTGGAAGAATATAATTCAAAAGCAGTATGATAGCGGGATACGTAACGAAAAGGAAGATGCCTACAGAACAAGCAATGGTTAAGGCGCCTGTTTGGATTACTTCACTGACAGCATGCGTATCGGACAAACTCAGGTATTTAGAAACAAATTTCACCATTCCCCCGCTAAGACCAATTTCTCCAATTTTATTAGCAGAGGCTGCGGATAGAACTACGGACCATATTCCAAACTGTTCGATGCCAATGGACCTGACGAGAAAACGGTAGAGGAAGAAAAGAACTGTCGCGCTGACAGCAACTTGAAAAACTGAAAATAGTGCATTTCTTATTACAGGCCGCATTGCTATGTTTAACTGCTCCTTAAATTTTTCGGTATTAACCCGGCAATTAATAAACCGTCATTCCGGCCGTAGCGACATGAAGAAAAATATTGTCTTATATTTAATTGCCGGTTTAATAATTTCAATAAATCTGCGTCGATCACATGGAGTTAATCAACTCGATTGCTGGCTGTTTTAAATTGCACCTGTGCCGTTAAACGTGAAAAGGGTTGTGGTAAAGGCCCTGATTGGCGAAAATTAAATCCAAAACAATGCAGAAAATGTTTGATGTTCTTTACTGGTCCAGGTATCAAGGCATCATGCTTGTTTGTGGCAAAAAACATTGGCACCGTGTGCGAGTGTGTCGAAATCTCTAATTTGCTCCGGCTCTCCACCATTGCCGGTTTGAAAAAAACGCCTGAAGCCGATCGACTCCAAAGCTCCTATGAGAGACTGCTGGTCGTATCCAAACGCATTTGAAGTTTCGATGTTGATTTCAAATAACATCCAGAGATCTTTCTGGGTACGAAAAAAGTTTATCCCACCTTCAAGCACGTTCAATTCCGCCCCTTCCACATCCAATTTGACAAAACGAACTTGCTTTCCCCGAAGATAGTTGCGAGCATATTCGTCAAGTGTTTTCACCTGAATCGAAAATGGGCACCCATCACTCCTTCCCAGGTTCGAAAGAGATGCATGACTGTGGGGGAGGCCTTCAAAAAGATAAATTTGAGCAGTTGTTTCTTCATGTCCAAGGGCAAAATTATTAACAATTATGTTACTCTCTAACTGGTTTAAACGGATGTTATATCGCAATTCTTCCAAAATTGAGGGAACCGGTTCAAAGGCATGCACTTCGCCATTTGAGCCGCACAGTCTTGAACAAAGCGTGGTGTACCAGCCAAAATTTGCACCAATATCAAGAACGGCACAACCCGGCTTGACAATTCGCTCTATAAACAGGGACTCATTTTTTTCAAAATATCCGGTAAAATACAGGCGGTCATAGGTTCGATCGTACAAATCAATATGAAATTTCCTTGCGTCATAGGCTGCAGAAATCAAGTCATGCGAATGCGGTTTCGCATTTCTGTATAGCTTGAGCAGAAAAGTTTTTAACCTCTCCTTAGCGAAAAAATGCTTACTCAGATAAACGGACCGTATCAAGGTAAATAATAATTTCATTTGGAATTCTTGCTCCTTAGGGCAATTAATATTATAAGGAGAGATTGCGTTTTGTTAGGTTTTGAGAATGCAGAGAACAGCAGGCTAAGTACACTGGCAAAAGCGATGCTAATAACTCTCTTTATTTACTTTTATAGAATGTCCCACCAAGAAAAGAATGTGAGCGCTGCAAACGTCGATTCCGCATGGCGCGCCATGGCTTTCCGAGGAACGTCCTGCTGAAAAGATTGCGGACAAAAAGATAGATCCGATTGATCTCTGCCACAGCCGTCGGTAATGCTCGTGTTTCAATTTGAGCCCGCTTTAAATCAATCAAACCCTTTTTTATGTCATTTTTTGATTGGCCGCCGTCGCGCATACAGCTAACCACGACCGGGACAAATTGTAAGTCGATTCGCGGTCCCCCCCTGAGGAAGTGTTCATAATCCATAATCGTGTGATACCCAAGGTTAAAAAGACCGACTTTTTTGAAATAATTTCTATTTGTAAAAGCGGCTTGATGCGGAATGATTGCTTTAAACCTCAGTTCGTTCCATGTAAAAGGCTTGCCGTGAGGACCACTTTTGAATCGCGGGTTGCGTTCTCTCGTCATTAACATGATCTGCCCCATGACCACATCGGCAGTGGGCCAGGTCTTTAAAAAGTGGGACATTCGGCTTAGTACTGTCGAACCGGCCAGAAAATCATCGGAATTCAGGAAAAGTAGCCACTTACCACAACTGTTTTCGATGCCCATATTAAAGGCGTCTGCAAGTCCATTGTCAACCCGGGAGTGCCAGTAGGAAATCCGGTTTTGATGTTTTTTAATGATGTCGACGGTTCCGTCATCAGACCCTCCGTCAATCACTACATACTCGAAATCCGTAAAATCCTGACTCATGACACTTTTCATGCAACATTCTATGTATTCTACACTTTTGTAACATACGGTTACTACAGTAATTAAAGGTCTACTACTCATAAAATCTCCACAACAGCTTTTTTATTAAGCATATTTTTTTTTACCGACAGGTGTGCTTGCGGTCAGCTGAATACTGATGATCGTTCGCGGTCAACATTAAACAGATTTCTTTATAAAAACTGCATCGAAATAGGAAACATAGCCTTCATTGTTGTAACTCTGTTCCAAATTGCCGGAGTAATGAAAATTGCTTTTTATAAGCAATTGTATTAGTTCATCAAAAGATGTCTGGTCGTGATAAAACGAATCCAAATTCACTTCAATCATCAAAGCGCTTGCCTTATTAAGTATCTTTTCACCACCACGGATTACCCTATCTTCATATCCCTGCACGTCAATTTTAATGAAAATGTCCGGCTGCGCTTTATCTGCCAGATCACTCATTATGTTATCCAGCGTATTTATCTTAATAGGGATTTGCTTTTTTGCCCGAGTATTCGGATAGGCTTCCCTTAATAATTTGGTTGCCGGTAAGATTGACGATGAGGGGTTATGGTCCAAATGTAAATAAATTTTTTCCTCGCCTTTTTTATCTCCAATAGCAATATTAAAAACCAGAGGTCTTTTTTTTTCAATTTTTCCTGCCCACGCTTCTAATTGTTTGAATTGATCGGGAAGCGGTTCAAAACATATAAGTTGTGCTTCAGGAAATATACTCGAAACATACCGGGCGAATTGGCCAGTATTCGCACCTATATCGAGAATAGTTTTAATAGGAAGAGAACCTATACCTATAAATGTCCGCATAGGGCTGTTGTTTAAGCGTACAATATCAAAACCACAAGCATTAATACTTTTCCTAATCAACTTAATACTCTTTTCTTTAATAATTTTATACAATCTATATTGTCTCCATATTTGACAGCCAAATCTATTAGGTAGTTAAAAAAATCTTCATCAAAGTCATCTTAATGAATTTTCTGAGTCCTTTTCCTTGGGCTTCTTAGCTCTATCAAGTGTTCTTTTAGTAAGACAGATTTGGATTACGATCTTTTTGATAATTCGTTAAATACCACTCAGTAAACTTTCCCAATTCTCTTTCGATTGTAATAGTCTTTTCAAAACCCATTCTTAATAGTTTATCGCAACTATAATAGCGTTGCGTTTGGGTCATAGGCCTTCTCAATATCTTTAAAAGCATGCCTAGCAAAAACGCAGGGAACGGGATTCGGAAAGCAGGGTACTTTTTTTTGTTCAATTTTTGTAACAAAACCGTTTCTATGTCGATATAGTTATTATGAGGGTTGTTATCATCTGAAATAATAAATATTTCATGATTCATATCAGTATGTCTCTCACAAAGGAACATTATGGCGCTGATTACATTATCAAGACAAACCAGGTTCATCCTTCTTTTCCCGGACAAACAGGCTCTAATATAATTAAAAAACATATGGCCATTCATTAGACTATCTGCAAGCTTAATCAAATTTTTACCACCAGGTCCAAATACTGCTGTTGGTCGCAATATTGCCAGTTCAAAATTGTTATGCGCGGCATTGGTCAAATGTTTTTCAATCTTTAATTTGGTTATATCGTAATCTGTTCTAGCCACGCCAAGCGTGCCTTCCATGATAATTTTACTATTGGTATGGCCAACGACTGTGGCAGTACTGCAATGAACAAGTCTTTTAATTTTTTTATGCTTACAGATATCCGAAAGGTTTTTAATCGCCAGCAAATTGTTTGCCTGGGATTCATTGTCCATGTAAGCAAGATTAACAACTGTGCATCCGGGTATGAGCAATTTTTCCAATGTTTCGATACGAAAAAGAGTCCCCTTGAAGACAGTTGTGTTGGCAATATTTTTAAAAAGCTGAATGTTTTCTTCTTTTTGTATCAGAACGCGTACCTTTAATTTTTTTCTGTTGGAAATTTTTTTTACAAGATTTTTA
>CAWIVJ010000029.1:0-20140 GCA_963839525.1 uncultured bacterium
TAATATAATTATTTCCTTCGCCGGCATTTATTAGATTATATCCATCATTACTCCAATTCCAACCGCCATAGATTGTATCGTCTCCGGAACCTGTTGTTATAGTACTATAATTAACCTCCCTAATATAATTATTTCCTGAACCTGCATTTATAAAGCACTGCCCTTCATTCCTCCATACCCCTGTGCCTATAATCGTATCATCTCCTGAACCTGCATAAATAGTATCGTAAACATCACCTGCATTATCTTCTATATAATTATTTCCTTCTCCGGCATCAATAAAATTATAACTCCCGTCATCCCAGGCATTAATCGTATCATCTCCGTCGCCCCCATAGACTGCATTATGACTACCTGCCCCATAGCCATCAAAATTATTATTGCCATTGCCTAAATTTATTAAATTATAATTAGCAAAATTATTATTCCCGCTATGAATAGTTACAATATCATTACCTTCTCCACCGTCAATTATATTATTATCACCGCCATCATAAATAGTTAATCTATCATTCCCATTTCCGCCATACATAACATTCCCCGAACTGTTATTAATAATATAATCATCACCGGCTCCGCCGACCATATAATCACTTCCGCCATTGCCGCTTATATCATCATTCAACCCTGTTCCAGTCAAGAACTCATTCAGAGGAATCCTGTTTCCGCTACCGTCAATAACATAATCCCCGTTAGCATCTCTGAGGTATTTGCCATCGATATGATTATCAATCCCGCCGCTGCTCACCGGCGGATTAATCGGTAAATCCTCTCCCTCATCGTCTTTGAGATGTATTCCCAACGCCCCGTTGTAAAACTCTCTTATCTGGAAAGAGCCCGTGCTGTTTGCTATGTTTAAGGTGGTTCCCGAAAGCGTATATGTAAACCCGAAATTGTCTTCAAAATTCGTTTCAGAGCCGTTGATGCTCGTTCCGCCCGCTATACCTATTCCGCCGGCAATAACACTTCCAACTCCGTCGGAGTCAAGGATTGTATCTTTTGCTAATGTCATAAAGTTATAAATCATCCCTGCATAATCAGTGCTGGTAGAGTTTCCTAAATCCATGTAATAAACGTCGTTTCCATCCCCGCCCACGAGCAAGTCTTTGCCTGCGCCGTCAAAGAGATAGTCGTCGCCGTCTCCGCCCATAAGAACGTCGTTTCCGTCTCCGCCGTCGAGAACGTCGTTATCCTCTCCGCCATTGATGAAGTCGTTGGAATTTCCGCCGGTAATGTAGTCGTTGCCTTCATCTCCGTCGAGGTTATTTTTTCCGTCGCCTGTTGAGGGTGTTGATGAGTTTCCGTAGATTGTGTCGTTGCCGGAGCCTCCGTGGATTTCGTCGTTGCCGGTTCCGCCTAGCAGGCTGTCGTTGCCTGTATTGCCGTAGAGTACATCGTTATTTTCTGCACCGTTTAGGGTTGAGTTTGCGGAGCCTGTAGCGTGGAGTATGTCGTCTCCTTCACCGCCGTCGAGGTAGTCGTTTCCAGTGCCGCCGCCGTAGATTGTATCGTCTCCGGAGTCGCCGTAGAGTTGGTTGCCGGTTGTACCGGAGAGGGTTTCTGAACCGCCGGAGTTATCGTAGCCGTAGATTAGGTCGTTGTTGTTTCCGCCGTGGATTTCGTCTGCTCCATTACCACCTAATAATGTGTCATTTCCATTGCCATCGGGGTTTAGATAAGCTGATTTATCCCCGTATATTAAATCGTTGCCTGTACCACCTTTTATAAAATCATTGCCAGCGTCACCATATGAAGTTTCACCTTCGTTATCAAGATAAATTATATTATCATAACTATTACCCTGAAAAGGGAAAGTGGTACCATTTGATTTGATTAGTATGAATTTTTCATCTTTGTAAAGATGTGAAATTTGTATATCATCATTTGTTAATTCGTCGATATTCTGCCTGTAAGTGCTGCTATTAATATAAAATTCACTTAATTCATCTATATCGTTAGTTGGGTCAGTGATATCATTACCACCATAATAACCACGTCTGCTTAATTCATCAACTATATCTTGGTATTCTTCTCCCCGGACAACTTTATAAGTATCGTCACCAACTTGAACATATACATCTTCAGTTTGTTTTAAGACGTCACTATAATAAAGAAACTTTTTGATTGTATCAAAAGAATATCCGGTTGCATTAACGATTATGTCCTTTGATTGTTTAGCTGTATCATATTCAGTTTTGTATAATTCTCTATAAGCACTAGCAATTATTTCATAAGTAATCACATCATCTAGTACAACTGATGCAGCAGCAGTTAAAAAGTTTGATTTTGACAATGTAGCAAGAACTTTTAATCCATTAATACTATCAAATACAACAGGTAAAGAAATAAGTGTAATGCCTGTAAGCATATTACAAAATGCTATTGTTCCCTTTGTTGGATCACCTTGCTCGGAGGCTACTCTTAGTTCAAAGATGCTAGGTGCAGATCCAAAAGAAAGTTGAGCAAATAGAGTCCCTAATTCGTCTATTGGAGCCAATTTACTGACTACTGTAGAAGCTAAGACTCCTAAAGCAGCTACAAAATTATTATTTTCAGATGAGTTAATATATTTTGGGTCAAGAACAATTGGAGGATCAAAACCATCATAATCTATTGTACGGTTAATATAAACGCTTGTTTCTAAATCTGTAGTCATCTATTTTCTCCTTTTTTTAATTTTGCAAATCTTTTTGATTTTTCTGTAAAATATTTATTATATTCATCCAATATCGTTGTGTTGGAACATTTTTCAAATGTAAAGCCTGAAATGCCAACTGATGTCAATATTTGAATTGTTATTTTTTCACCGGGCTTTAATGAATTATAATTTTTAGTATAATAATCCATCATATTTTTATGTGTCTGACCAAGAATTGTTACTTCTTGAGAATCACAAGTAATAGGAGGACCCCAATCAGATTTTGAGCCTATTAAATTTAAGGCTGTTTTATACAAAAATTTATCTTCATAGTATCTTTTGTTTTTTTCAAAATAGTCATAGCTTTCTTTGTCACTTTTAGCTGAATCTGCTTTTAATTTTTCAAATATATTTATTATGTTCATATAATTTTTAACATCTCCCGGTTTTGCATAAGGCAGATGGTCAGGAAAATCATCGGTAGTATGACTTTGTTCAGATATTTGCAGTTTTGTACTTAAAATATTTGTTGAACTTATATATGCCTCAGCTAAATCAACAAACCGCATTAATTTTTCTTTCTTTAATATTGGATTGGATATTTTAGCATTTGGCCAAGATAAAATATGAGAATACAATTCATCATTCCATTTTTCAAAACTCTTAACTTGCCATCTCGGCAACCGTTTGTATGTTTTATTGTTATAAGTGTATGAATCACTCAAAGTAGGCTGAACAATAGTTTTATACTCAACAAATCTTATATTAAACCACCAAATCTCTCTTTCGCCTTCATCTTTTGGCAGTTTCGACATACCTATTTTATACAACCCGCCTTTTATCGGATAAAAGCCCCAAGTCAAAGGGTTTCCATATCCAAACATTTTAGATAAAGGAATAATATATATCTGATTTATCATAAATGCAGATTTTAAATATGTCCTTGCGACGGAATATCTAGGGCTTTTTAATTGATTCACAACCATAGGCGTAAAAATCAAAAGATTTATTATAGAAAAAATAACGATAAAATAAGCAAATCCTTTGAATAATTTTTTAGATATATTTTTAAAATTATCAAAATTAAAAGTATTTTTAAACCAAAATTTCCATTTTTCTTTAGTATTATACTCTCTTTCTTCCTCTGATGAAGAAGTACCGACTACAAAAATGCCCATAATTGTTTCAAATAAAAGGGAGAAAAATGTTACTTTCTTTCCTTCTTTATTAATATTTTCTTTATCTTCCATCACTTAAACCCCAACTACATCTAAAAACATACTTATTGCTTACTTTACTACTTAAACCTTAAAAATCAACTAGCCCACTCGGGCTATTGACACTATGCCGCCCTTCTCAATCTGTAATCATTTAAATTATCAATCCCGCCGCTGTTTACCGGCGGATTAATCGGCAAATCCTCTCCTTCTGCGTCTTTGAGGTGTATTCCCAGCGCCCCATTATAAAAATCCCTTATCTGGAAAGAGCCCGTGCTGTTTGCTATGTTTAAGGTGGTTCCCGAAAGCGTATATGTAAACCCGAAATTGTCTTCAAAATTCGTTTCAGAGCCGTTGATGCTCGTTCCGCCCGCTATACCTATTCCGCCGGCAATAACACTTCCAACTCCGTCGGAGTCAAGGATTGTATCTTTTGCTAATGTCATAAAGTTATAAATCATCCCTGCATAATCAGTGCTGGTAGAGTTTCCTAAATCCATGTAATAAACGTCGTTTCCATCCCCGCCCACGAGCAAGTCTTTGCCTGCGCCGTCAAAGAGATAGTCGTCGCCGTCTCCGCCCATAAGAACGTCGTTTCCGTCTCCGCCGTCGAGAACGTCGTTATCCTCTCCGCCATTGATGAAGTCGTTGGAATTTCCGCCGGTAATGTAGTCGTTGCCTTCATCTCCGTCGAGGTTATTTTTTCCGTCGCCTGTTGAGGGTGTTGATGAGTTTCCGTAGATTGTGTCGTTGCCGGAGCCTCCGTGGATTTCGTCGTTGCCGGTTCCGCCGTGGATTTCGTCTGCTCCGTGACCTCCGTAGATTGTGTCGTTGCCGTCCAATCCATTTACAGTATCATTGCCTTCGTTTGCCCAGATTTTGTCGTTATTGGACGAACCTGTTAGGGATAAGGTTTCAGAACCTGTGGCGGCTCCCCAAATATAATCCCCTGTGCTTAATGAAAAATGCAAATCTTCCTGTGGAGTACCTAAATCCTTTAATTTATTAAAAGCAGTTATAAATGTCTCTTCTGTAACTTGATTGTCTATGGCAAGTTTTGCCGCTGTTGCGGTAGCATCATCTTCTGCAACATCGTACCACCAAAGTGAAAGTCCATCTATACCAGACCAATCAGGAGATGTAAATATTGGCAATGTATCATAAATTTTATGGGCTCTAAAATTATAGTTAGTTCCTGTAGATTCATCTGTTTGGGAATTTGCTTTTAAAAAATATGTAGTTCCTAAGTGGTCTCCTATGTAGTTTCCACCTACATAGACATCTGTAAGATTACCAACTATATCACTCATATTTACATAATCATTTATTGTTGAATAATTATTATCTTGAGAGATTAATTGAATTATTTCTTCTAATCGTTCGGGATATAAGGTACTAAAGTAATTATATGCAATGTTTCGTATTTCGGAAATTAAGTGACTTATTCCAGGAGGATTGAAAGCATAAGTTGCAACATAATTTGAAGAATCAATACTTTTATTACTTAAATCTTCAGCGATAGCACCAATAAGTTCTGCTAATGCTCCACCAAGAGAATGCCCCGTAATTATTATATTTGCATCAGGATTTGCTTCTTTAATTTGCAAATAAAAACTAAGTGCATCAGCAAATTGATTTGGAATTTGCCCGATTGCTATTTGTCCATTTGCCAACCAATCTTCAACTGTATCTTCTGTTCCTCGATAAGATATTATAATTTCACTACCATCACCATTGGTATATGCTGCAGATGCAAATCCGTTAGCAGATTCATAATAATAAGTAGTGGTTAAAGGATCACTATCAAGATCCATTTGTATCCAACTATTTCCAGACAAGTCATGTTCAACTAGAATTTCACTTAATGTTTTTTCACCATTGTATACAGCTTCTGCTAACGCTGAACATATATTTCTGTAATCTGTCATATTTATCTCCTTTGTTTTATCTTGTAATACTTAAGGTAAGTATAATTCGGCACTTTTAAGTATATTATCAGCTGTGTCTCCCTTTCCTCCAGTTATTAAGACATTACCATTATTTAATAACGTTGCAGTTGAAGAGGCTCGAGCAAAGTTTAAACTAGGTCCATCAATTAATTTGTTTAAATGTGGATTGTAAACAAAACTATTCTTAATTCCTGAATAATACCAAGGTTGTTCTTTTGCTCCGCCAAAAAATAAAACATTTCCATCCTTTAGTAAAATACTTTTATTTCCTATAAATTTATGATTTAATGAAACTGAAGTATCTTCAATCAACAATGAATTAGGATTAAGTATTTTCATATTAACCCTTTTTTTAAATATTTTGCAATAAGGAATTAAAATGTAACCATTTTTTAAAACAACAGGCAAAGGATTGCCAAATGTTATTATTGAACAAGAAGTTTCTTTTAGTTTAATAAATTTATTCATTTTTACAATATATAACTCAGGAATATTTAAAGCAATGTTGTTTATACTATTTCCTCCTAAAATGAGAACATTTCCATCCTTCAATAAAATAGAAAAGTGTTCACTTCTTGGAGTATTTAATTTAGGAACTATTTCAAATTTTTCTGTTTTAGGATTATAAATTTCTGAAACAGGAACAAGTTTACTTAAATCTGGTTTTCCATTCTGGGATGTAAATGTTTTACCGCCGATAATTAGAGTTCTACCATTTTTTAATAATGTTGCAGTTGCTCCAGATCTAGAGTAATTCATATCATTTGTTAATTTGAATTTTTCGGTTCTTGGATCAAATAATTCAGCATTAGCATTAATACCCGTTATCAATACCTTGCCATCATTCAACAATGTTGCCGTATCAACATCTCCCGAAAGCATTTCTTCAACTAATTTGAATTTTTTATTTTTGGGATTATAGATTTCAACTGTATTCTTACTATCTCCACCTAATATTAAAACTCGACCATCTTTTAGTAAAACAGCCTTATGCCCTACCCTTGGAATATTCATATCCCCAACTCTTACAAACACATTATGCTTAGGAATAACAAAATATGTTCCAAAAGCAACTAAAATAATAATTATGCTTATTAATAAAATTTTTGTACTCTTCTTCATAAAACCCTCCAGCATGCTTAACCCCAACTATTTTTGTTTAGCTTACCCCAAAAACACCAAATGTAAATAACCCATCAAGGCAATTGACTATTTCGCAAACCCTCGCCTCAAGCGCATTTCAAAAATCCATAGTTGTTTAATTTTATAACCCCTCCGCCCATAAGAACGTCGTTTCCGTCTCCGCCGTCGAGAACGTCGTTATCCTCTCCGCCATTGATGAAGTCGTTGGAATTTCCGCCGGTAATGTAGTCGTTGCCTTCATCTCCGTCGAGGTTATTTTTTCCGTCGCCTGTTGAGGGTGTTGATGAGTTTCCGTAGATTGTGTCGTTGCCGGAGCCTCCGTGGATTTCGTCGTTGCCGGTTCCGCCGTGGATTTCGTCTGCTCCGTGACCTCCGTAGATTGTGTCGTTGCCGTCCAATCCATTTACAGTATCATTGCCTTCGTTTGCCCAGATTTTGTCGTTTGAAATTTTCTGAGGTGTCTAACCCACCGTTTAAGGTATTATTTCCTTCTGTGCCTAATATGTAATCGCCATCTTCTAGAGAATAACTTAAAATTTCCGTTGGAGAACCCATTGCCAATAATTTTTCAAAAGCTGTTTTAAAAGTTGTTTCATTAACTTGTGATGAAAAGAGGGTTTTAAATGTATTAATATTATTTGCATTATCATAAAGCCAAAGCGAAAGACCATCTATACCTGTCCAACTAGGAGGATTAGAAATAGGTTCAGTATTATAAATCCCATGGGATCTTAGAATCTCTGCAATTTGATTCGTCGGATTAATTTGTGATGTAGGGTTTAAGAAAAAAGCATCACCTAAATAATCTCCTACTGATAAATTAGCAAGTGAAACATTGGACAAATTACCAATAAAATCACTCATGTTTATGTAATTATGAATTGTTGAATAATTATTGTCTGAGCTGTCAGCTGTAGTATTTCGTCAAGTCTTTCGGGGTATACCATAGCCAGATAGTTATAAGCGATATTTCTTATGGAAGAAAGTAAATGGCTTACTGCAGGAGGATTAAAGGCATAAGTTTCAATATAATGTGTAATTTCAAAGTTAGAATTATTCATATCTTCTGCAATTGCACCAACAAGTTGGGCTAAAGCTCCACCGAGAGAATGACCCGTTATTGTTATATTTGCTGTTGGGTTAGCTGCTTTAACTTTATAATAGAAATCCAATGCGTCATAGAATTGGTCGGGAACTTGACCTAATCCTATTTGTAAATCAGCCCAAAGATCTTCTGCCGTTGTTGGTTCCGTGCCTCTGAAAGAGATTACTATTTCATTACCATTTTTATATGCTGCTCCAGCAAATCCTGAATTGGTTTCATAATATTTATCATCCGTAGTCCCATTATTATCCCAATCATCTTGTATTTGTGTCCAATCACTAGGAATACTCAATTCATGGTTTATATTGTCTGATTCGTGGTCCCCATAAACTGCATCTGCCAAAGCCGCACAAGTTATTCTGTCTGCCATTTTTATTCTCCTTTATTTCTTAATTAATTTTACGGAATATATAATTCCGTTCTTAGCTCAATTTTTGTTCCTGGACTTGCTGAATTACCACCAGTTATAAATATCGTTCCATCATTTAATAATGTTGCTACATGCCCCCCTCGTTTAATTTTTAAATTGGGTCCTTTTATAAATTGTTTATTTATTGAATTAAAGATAAGACTTTCTTTTGTTTCAATAACATACCAATTTTCTTTTTTATATCCACCTGTAAACAATACATTCCCGTTTTTTAATACGGTCATTGTGCTTGAAGGGCTTTTATCCGGTATTTTATCTAATAACACACTAAATTCTCTTTTATCCGGGTCAAAAACTTCAATGACTTCGCCATGTTTGCTTCCTGTTACTATTAAGACTCTACCATCATTGAGTGTAGCTGTTTGCAAAAAATATGCAGGATAATTCATATTTTTAATCTTTACAAATTTATTAATTTTAGGATCATATAATTCTGCAACATGCGGCTTACCTCCTATTACTAAAACACAGCCGTCTTTTAATAAAATAGCTCTGTGCTCTGTTCTTGGGTATAACATTTTGGGACCAATTTCAAATTTATTTGTTTTTGGATTATATATTTCTACATTTTTCACAAAATAACTTTTTCCCTTTTGATAATCAAAAAAACTTCCACCCACTATCAAAACCCGTCCGTCTTTTAATAATGTTGCAGTATGTTTTTCGCGTGCAAAATTTAAATCAGGACCTTTTTCAAAAAGATATGTTTTGGGATTATAAAATTCAGTTTGCTTAAAAGGCTTGTTTTTGTTTCCACTACCACCAGCTATCAATACTTTTCCATCATTAAGTAATGTTGCTGAATAATGCAATTTCGACTCTCGCATTTCTCCTACAGTATAAATTTTCCGTCTTGATGGTACAAAAAGTTCCCCCATTTTATAATTTCCAATCAATAAAACATTTCCATCATTAAGGAGAACACCATGGTGATCTTCCATTGGAATGCTCATATCCGGTCCCTTAACAAACACATTATGCTTGGGAATAGTTAAATATGTTCCAAAAGCAACTAAAATAATAATTATGCTTATTAATAAAATTTTTGTACTCTTCTTCATAAAAACCTCCAGCATGCTTAACCCCAACTATTTTTGTTTAGCTTACCCCAAAAACACCAAATGTAAATAACCCATCAAGGCAATTGACTATTTCGCAAACCCTCGCCTCAAGCGCATTTCAAAAATCCATAGTTGTTTAATTTTATAACCCCTCCGCCCATAATAACGTCGTTATCCTCTCCGCCATCGAGGTAGTCGTTTGCAGTTCCGCCGGTAATGTAGTCGTTGCCTTCGTCTCCCGTCGAGGTTATTTTTTCCGTCGCCGTAGAGGGTGTTGCTGAGTTTCCGTAGATTGTGTCGTTGCCGGAGCCTCCGTAGATTAGGTCGTTGTTGTTTCCGCCGTGGATTTCGTCTGCTCCGTGACCGCCGTAGATTGTGTCGTTGCCGGAGCCGGCGGTGATATTGTCATTTAAAGCTCCGCCATATAAAGTATCGTTACCTGAGCCACTTATTAATTCTGTTCCCACAGAATCTTTTGCGTACATTTCTACATTGTTATCGCCTGTATATTCTGTCGGAAAAAGTAAATTTTCGCCTTCTTTTAGTAAAATATATATACTATCAATTGTTTCCAGATTTTTGCCATATGTTTCATCAATATATCTTTCATCACCATTAAACCAATTATTTGCATCTTCCAGAATATCTCTAACCCAGTACCATTTATTAACTATTGTTGCATTACCATTATTTATTAAAAATCCTCTATCAACCATTTCATTGTATATTTCATTTACCGAAACCAATTCATATTGTCCAGATGCATTGTTTACGTAAATGTGCTGAATTCTTTCTTTTTCCAAAATCCCGCTTGAGGCAATATATCTTTTGATATCATCTACTGCATTAGTTGAATCAATATTAATTACTAAATTATCAGTGTTATATTGTTCCCCATATTTATCTTCATATTCTTCTATTATAAGAGTTTCTTTATATTCAGCAGAAGCATTAACTTGTGCAATTGTTGCAATATATTGCAATATGGTTGTTTCAGGATATACGAGAATTTTAGGCAATGCTGAAAGAAGGTTTACAGGCAGTCCTGTTGCGATATCGAAACATTCTAATTTCATCTGGTTAGTATCCATTTTAGTAAAATTAAATTTATACAGTTTATATTGGCATTGAATTATTGCACCTATTTCTGCAGGAACCAGAGGACTCAACCAGGTTACAAGTAAATCCATAAATGTAGAATCATATTTTTCGATTATGCTTACGTCGCAAGGGACTGAAGAATAATTATTGTCATCACCTTGATTAAGTTCATCTGTAATAATAGTACTGTTGTTATCCGTAATATTGATCATTTTTAGCCTCCTTTTTTATTAATTCTTATCAAATATCTTTTTTACTCTTTTAAGTTCGTCGTATCGTTTTTCCTTTTCTAGACGACTATAGGCACTATTCTCTATGCTTCCCCAAGTACAAGTAGGTTTTCTTTTCCTAATATCCTTTATAACGTATTCAGAATAATTTTTAAAACTTGGACAATCATGAAATCTACAAGCAACAATAGGTATTACAGTGGATGAATTTAAACTCATTCTAGCCCTTATACCATAGGAAAGTTTTTTCCCGTTCTTCTCATAAGAATCCCTCATCAATTTTTGATTATCAGAATAAAGTTTAAGGTAAAAATCACCGCAAGTGAGTTTGTTGTTATAAAATCTTGACATCATAATATTTTTACTCACTTCATGAGCTAAAAACCACTCCCAAATTCTTCTGTCGATATCGTTGTAAAAATAATCATATGAAGCCTTTTCATATTTTCTTGAATATTCCAACAAACTAAGGTATGTTTGATAAATCTTATCATATTTTTCAACTTCTTTGTCACTTACCCAGTGGATTAGAGGCTTACCCGAACCAGTTCTTTTTTTAGAAATTGCAGAAGGTTCTTGAACCAACAAATTATTCATCGAAACATACAACCTGGATAGCTGGACAAACATATCTAGTTTGAACTTTGCGAAATTTTTATCTGTTATTTTGGCATTTGCAATAGGCTGAATATGGCTATATAATTCATTATCCCAGTCATGGAAGCGATTAACCTTTGAATATACAAATTTTGGAATAGCATAGTCTTTTTTAAGTTGATAAGCAACAAAATTATCTTCAACTAATTCTCGATATTCAACATATCGTATTTTATACCACCAAATTTCTTTTTCACCCTCGTTTTTAGGGAATTTTGAAAGCCCTGTATAATAAAGTTTATCTCTTATGGCATAAAAAGGTTTTGTAATAGGATGTTCCCAGTGCGTCATATGGGATAATGGGAAAATGTAAAGATTATTAATTTTTTCAGCAGAAAGCATATAAGCTCTTGCTGAAGCAAAAGGTTTGTTTTTAGTGCTTTTAACTACTCCATAGAAAACAATAAAATTAAAGATAAAAAATATTGTTAAAGCTACAATTAGTATAACTAAAATATTCTTTATCCTTTTATTTAAAAATATCTTCTTCATAAAACCCTCCAGCATGCTTAACCCCAACTATTTTTGTTTAGCTTACCCCAAAAACACCAAATGTAAATAACCCACTCGGGCAATAGATTATTTCGCAAACCCTCGCCTCAAGCGCATTTCAAAAATCCATAGTTGTTTAATTTTATAACCCCTCCGCCCATAAGAACGTCGTTTCCGTCTCCGCCGTCGAGAACGTCGTTATCCTCTCCGCCATTGATGAAGTCGTTGGAATTTCCGCCGGTAATGTAGTCGTTGCCTTCATCTCCGTCGAGGTTATTTTTTCCGTCGCCTGTTGAGGGTGTTGATGAGTTTCCGTAGATTGTGTCGTTGCCGGTTCCGCCGTTGAGGGTGTTGGCTCCTGTTCCGCCGTCAATGAAGTCATCGCTTGAGCCGATTAGGGTGTTAAATTCCTTTTTCAGCAATAGATTAAGTCTATTGTTTTAGTTTAAAACTATATCAATAATTGGGTAAACATCACCAGCAGATGTAACTGCGATTAAAGATGACTCAGTATCAGAAGATATAGTCGCCAGTAATTCTTTTATCGAACCATCTGGATTTAAAGAGTATTTTTCTACTCCGCTTGCATCTGCATTTGGAATATATTTGACTTTCTTGCCAGGAAGCCAAGCAGTTGTTCCTGAAGGCGGGTTACCATCAGATGTTTTATATTCCTTAACTACAATACCATCACCTGAAGGATTTGTAATTTTATAACGTACATAACTCATAGTTCCCATTCCTTGATTAACAGATGTTCCATCATAAATTTGCTCATTGATTAAAGATTCACTTGTATTTAAAGCTAATGTGTTAACAGTATCCTCATTTCCGTCATAATAACTAATGTTGGTAATTTCGTTTGATGGGAGATTAAGACCGAGTATTGTTCCTATATTCGACATTCCTGTTTGAACTGAAGGTTGGGTTACAGTTGGAATTGGGGTTTGGGTTGCTGTCGGAGCGACTGTAGGCGTAGCTGTTGTTGCTGTAGTTGTTTGTGTTGGTTCCGGAGTTTTTGTCGGTACAAAAGTTTCTATCGGTGTCGGTGTTGGTATCGGTTCGGAATCGATTGGTTTACAATTAACCAGTGCCAATATTCCCAAAAACATTGAAGCTAATATTACAAGAACAGGAACACTCACTTTTTTAGCTTGCGTAGTACTTGTCGAAAGACCTGCAAATGCGGTATCTCCCAAACTATTTTCATTTCTTTTTGGTACTAAACCTACTACTCTGTTTGGATTGAATGAACTAACTGAATTTACTAACATACTTCGACTCCTATTCTATAAATATTTCGATTTTAATAATTAAAATTATAATAACGCTAAAAATAGAATTTGCTAGTTATAGAATTTTTTTTACATAAATTTACATAAAAATTCTCAGTACAACAAGTCAGCATCCTTATTGTCATCCCGCAACATAAGAAAAAGTAAACTTGCATTAATCGAAAATATGCAGGATTTGTTTATTAATTTTCTGCTGACCTGTTACCCCTCAGTAATTACCTTGAATTATCATTAAATTTTTTCTTTTCATCTTCAAATTTCTTGTGACTAAATGTTACATTTTTCTTCAAATTTTACAGGAACTAGCAAAAAATATTATATTCATTTTTAATCTAATAGGATAATAAATAAAAATAGGTAATATAAATGGTAGATGGAATAAGCATAAATACCCCTCAATCAGGTTTTTCTGAACTTACGAAAAGGCCTGCCAAAAATTATTCTCAACAAAATATTTCCGCACAACCTAAAAATGATATTATTACTTTTAAAAAATCCAACAAATCTAATCAACCCATAAACAAATTACAAGTAGCGTCTTTAATAGCAGGAACTTTAGCTTCTTCATTGCTTATAGCTTATTTTACAAAAAATTTGTCTGCTTTTGGCAAAAACAGAGAATTACTGAAAGAAATTAAAAAAGCAGCTATTCCTGACAATGTAAGAAAAAAATTATTGATTGAGTATAACAAGCTTAAGCAATCAGTTGTAGATACAGAGGGCGTACAAAATTATATAAAAAATGTTTTAAGATTAAACTGGGAAAAACCATCACAAAAACCTATAGATATAGATAAAGCAAGAAAAATTTTAGATGAAGAACTTATAGGGCTTGATGGGGCAAAAAATGAAATAATAGCCTTTTGTAAAATGCAAAACTATATTTTGAAACATAATATTCAGGTAAAAGAACCTCTTATTTTATGCTTGGACGGACCTCCGGGCGTCGGAAAAACTTCGATTGCCGGAGCTACTGCAAAAGCAATGAATTTGCCGTTTGAGAGAATAAGCTTAGGCGGAGTAAATAACAAACAATTTGTAAAAGGTGCTGAAAGAATATTTAAAAGTGCGGAACCGGGTAAAATAATAAAATCCCTACAAAATGCAAAAACGGGTAATCCTGTAATCTTACTTGATGAAATAGATAAAATGGGGCGCAGTATAGAACACGGGGATCCTGCTGCGGCACTTCTTGATGCGCTTGAGCCTAAACAATGCAAGAATTTTACTGATGAAAATATTGAATTACCTTATGATCTTTCAAATGTAACATTTATAATAACATCTAATGATTTAAGCAATATACCAAAAGTTTTAAAAGACCGGTTAGAGGTAATCCACATTCCTGCTTATGGCGTAAAGGAAAAAACAAATATTTGTAAATCCACAATACAAAAAATGATGAATAATTTTAAAATGACGAACTCACAAGTAGAATTTTCTCAAGATGGTATAAATGAGATTGTAGCTCAGACAAAAGACCAAGGTGCAAGAAAGACAATTGAAAATTTAGAAGCGTATTTAAATACATAATCCAAGAACTTGACACAACCAAAAAGAATTAAAAAATTATCATCAATAAAGAGCAGTAGCAGAAGCTTTGAAAAATAAACAAGGGAGCTAGGGTTTAAGAATATTATATAGAGGAGATTTATTATATTTTTTCAAGACCAACCAATCAAGTGCATAAATTTGCTTTATTCCCTTATGTGAAGTCGGCGGTTCAACATCCAATGTCAATAAATACTTGGGATTATGGTCTTTGATACTGTCCAGCGGCTTCAATTCTCTTTCCAAATTTTCAGGGTGCATAACAGTTTGAGCAATTTGATAATATTCAACATCGCCATTTTTCACGGCGACAAAATCCACTTCCAAAGTTCCGACTTTTCCTACATAAACTTCATATCCGCGTCTTAAAAGTTCTAAATAAACTACATTTTCTAAAATTCTTCCCATATCAACTTTTTTGCTGCCAAGTAAAAAATATCTTAACCCAATATCGACAAGGTAATATTTTTCGTTTGTCTGTAAATATTGTTTTCCTTTAACATCATATCGACTGACTTTGTATAAAATAAATGAATCTGTTAAAGCTGAAAATAATTTTCTACCGTATGATTGGAAATTTTTCTTTTCCGCTGAAGTCAAAGCATCACTTATTTTTTTAATCCAAGAATATTTCCTATATTATCAAACATATACCTGACAACACTTTGCAAAATATTTACATCAGAAATGTTTTTGCGTGCAACAACATCTTTTAAGATTACAGTATTGTAAATTTCATCTAAATACGTTCTAATTTGATTTTCATCATCCAACTCCAAGGTGTAGGGGAAAGAGCTTTTTCAGAGATAACCTCTGTACTTTGCAGGCAAATCTGTCTTTTCAGAGAGTGCGGATAAATATTCTTTAAAAGATAGCGGCATCATTTCAATTTCGACATATCTTCCGGATAAAAGCGTTGCAAGCTCTCCTGATAAAAAATATGCATTTGAACCTGTTAAATGATAAATCAACATTTTCTTTAATGTACAACCCGTCAACTGCTTTTTGATAGTCAGAAACGTTTTGAATTTCGTCTAAAAATACATAATTTTTTTTATTTGGGATTAAATGTTTTTCAATATATTTATAAAGAGCTTTATACTCTTTTAAATCTTCATAATCAGGATTTTCAAACTTAATTGAAATGATTTGGTTTTTATTAACGCCATTTGTAATAAATAATCTTGAAAGATTTTAGCAGAGTTGATTTCCCGCACTCTCTTTGATGCCTGTAACAACTTTTATTAATTTCTTATCCTTAAAACTTTTGAGTTTTCTAGATATATATTTCGTTCAATCATATTAACCTCTTTAGCTATTATGATTATAACTTGCTTTTATAAAAAGTCAATACTTTTGCAAGTATACTTCCAAAACATTTTTAAAAACAAAAACTTTTGGAAGCGCACATACATTCTATCTATATGTATCGCTTAGATTAATGTTTATTATTATTAAAGTTTAAAGGTCACAAGTTTGAAAATTGTAATAAAACGATTAGCAATATTTATTTAAAGTATTTTTGAGTATAATTTACTCATGGCAGATTTTTTAAAAAAATCAAAAGCAGAAATAACCAAAATTTTTAAGCAATATTCAGTAAAAGATATTTGTGATTCTTTATTTATATTGAGTTTATGGTTGCCAAACATTGCATCTCCAGTCACAGGGGAGCGAATCCGAGACAAAATGGCAGCTTCAAAGAAAAAAGGAATGTGGATGAACGGCAACCGGACTGATTGGTTATGTCAATGAAAATAGGACTCTTAAAATCGATGAAGAAAATGCAGAAAAAATAAAATTAATTTTTGAGAAGTTTTCCTGGGGTTTAAAAATATACAATCAAACTAAAACCGATTTAAGAACAAACAATATTAAAACCAATCTGGCAAAGGATTTTACAAAGGACATTTATACAGAATCCTTTCAAATTCAAACGGACGTATATTGGAAAAATCACTCCATAAAGACAAGGTTTATGAAGGTTTGGATTAACCAATAATTGAAACAGCTATTTTTGATGAGACTCAAAAAATTCTTTCTGCAAACAACAAAACTATGCAGCATAGCCCTATTGATAGAAAAAATCCTTCACTTTTAGCCGGAAAACTTTTTGATGATAAAAATAACTACATGTCCCCTAAGCCATAGCAATAAAAAAGGCTAGTATACTATATAAGCCAAGCAATAATTCAACATAGAACACAAGGCGCTGGTACAATTTCAAAAATCCCCGCAGGTGAAGTTGAAAAAGTCGTTACAGGAGAAATTAAGGATTTTGTATTAAACCCAAATAATATCCAACCTCTATTTCTACAATTCCAACAATATTCATAAGCAAAAAATTTTTTCATCGAACAACCTCACAGATAAAATTGACGGTCAGTTTTATAAGAGCAACAGTTTTAGGCAAAGTCGTTATTTATAAAAAAAAATTTAAAATTACAATTTGTAAAAATCAACTATTAAAAACATTTGAAGCTATTTATAACAAAACAGATTTACCTGAAGAACTAAAAGTTGAAACTAAAACACCTATTATTTTAACAAAAAATATCAAAATCACTGCAACCTCAAGAAACGGAAGTGTTTTGATACTGACTAATTCTGAGATACAGCAGCCTGAGATAAATCCAACACTTGTAAAAGCAATAGCCAAAAGTTACTTATGGAACAAACAGATTTTATCAGGAGATACCGAAAAATATTTTTCAAGAAACAGCTATATTAAAAAGGTTATAAATTTGAGATTTTTATCCCTAACGATAATAGAATCTATCCTTAATGGTACTCAACCTAGAGGCTTAACAGTACAGCAATTATTTAATATAAAAACGCTTGATTGGAATAAACAAATGGAGCTCTTAAATTTTTAAGATTATTATTAATTCTTTTTGCAATCAAAGCTGGCATCTTCGCTTGTAGGATCCTGAAACAAGTTCAGGATGACGTTAGTTTTTAAAACTATTAATTTGTTTTTTTACCCAAACAGCCACCACGAAAAATCGAGAAAGAGAATTTTTATAAAAATTGGCCAAACAAAAAGAGAATTTTAAATATATAAATTCTCTTTTTATTTTATCTTCGGCAAAGTCCCGCTGTTTGCGGACTTTTTGCATTTAAAAAGTCCACCATTCTCTGAATGGTGGACTTAAAACAGGAGGAGATAGAATTCACAACCGAGATACGTTACCCATTTTATCATCCCAAGTCAAGGATCGCTCTACTTGAGGGAAAAGTCAAGCCCTATCTTGATTTTAGCATCTTTTTGACGCAGTAAAAACTTGACTTATTGGCAATTTAATGGCATAATAATGGTATATTAATGACTAAATAATGGAGCGGAAATGACAGACAAACAAATTAAATTCAATCCTAATTATGTTATTACAAAAAATATTGCAAATAATATCTTAAAGATAGAGCAGATTAAAGAACAGATTAAGAGTTTACCAGTGACGCCCCAATTAATGGCATCTTTAAGAGAAAGTGCCAAATTAATGACAACACATTATTCTACTCAAATTGAAGGAAATAGGTTAACTCAAGAACAGGTAGTTGAAGTTATAAAACACAACAAAGTCATTCCCCAAAGACACAGAGACGAAAAAGAAATAAAGGGGTATTATAAAGCAATTGAATATGTTGAAAAATTGGCTCAAAAAAAGGCATTCATAACAGAAAATGAAATTCAGACTATTCATTCTCTTATAGAAAATAACAGTAGGCCAACTCCTTACAGAGATGGACAAAATGTTATTAAGGACAGCTTAGCTGGTAATATAGTTTACATGCCCCCTGAAGTAAGTGATGTAGAAAAACTAATGAAGGATTTTATCGACTGGATAAATTATGACAATGAAACTCCAATCCCTATAAAAGCTGCTATTGCCCATTACCAATTTGTAACTATTCACCCTTACTATGATGGCAACGGTAGGAGTGCAAGGCTTTTGACAACTCTAATTTTGCATAAAAACGGTTATGATCTAAAAGGGATTTATTCATT
Organism: uncultured bacterium; assembly: GCA_963839525.1. Taxonomy (GTDB): domain Bacteria; phylum Cyanobacteriota; class Vampirovibrionia; order Gastranaerophilales; family Gastranaerophilaceae; genus CAWIVJ01. Next base: position 18,879 of record CAWIVJ010000029.1, read on the forward strand.
AGAAGAATATTACGCAAAAGATTTAAAAGGATATTATAATGCAATAACGATAGGACCATCCCATAATTATTATATGGGAAGAGCCGAGGCCGATATTACAAAATGGGTAGAGTATTTTATTTTAGGGATGAAAGAAGCTTTTGAAAATGTTTACAATAAAGCTGTTTCGCAAAGTAGCCAAAAAGATTTATTACCTATTTTAAGAGAGCTTGATTTAAAACAGCGAAAAATCTTAGAACTTTTTGAAAAACAAAAAACAATAACCTCAAATGATATTGCCGCATTTTTCAATTTTGCACCAAGAACTGCAAGACAACTCGCTCAAGATTGGGTGGAAGAAGGTTTTTTAATTACGATAGATTCTTCAAAAAAAGCTCGTAAATATCAATTAAACAAAATTTTGGAAAAGCGTTTGAGTAAATAAATATTTTTTACAAAACGGACTAGCAAAAAAAGAAAAAGAGAATTTGCATTAAACTTTGATGAAATTTGTTGAAAAAATAGAAAAATAAATTCTCTTTTATTTCTGATAACAGAAAAGTCCCGCCAACAGTGGGACTTTTCTAGTTTTGAATCGGACTAGCTCTCTGTTTGAGAACTCAAGAAAGGATATTGTAGTTTCGACAGCAAAAGTCTCGAAAAAAATTCCCTGTTAATGGGAAATTTACAGGGAGATTTTTAAAATTTTGCAAATTTAACCATTTTTTATTAAGGCGTAGCCCGCATTTCGGAAATAAATTCCCACAAATTTAACAGGGAATTAGCAGGGAAATAATTACGTAATTTTACGCAAGTAAAACTGCAGACTTTTATTTTATTTAAAATTAGTTATAATAAAAATGTTAAGATATTTTTTGTGTAGATTCACACCCTTGATGGTAAAGTTATTTGCAAAAAAGAATTGGGTGAAGTGCACCTATTTTAGTTTAAAATGAACTCAGAATATTTTAATTTTAAAACAGCCCATTGGGGCTGTTTTTTTTTAATTTTTAAAAAGAAAGGAGAATAAATGATAGAAACCAAAATTAGAGATTATTTAATTTCGCAAATTAGTAGTCTTTCAACCTCAAATTGTTTTATTGGAAATATTCCAACAAACAATACTGAAACAACATTCGCAGTAGTAACAACTAAGGCAAGTCCATTATCTGATAGCCATAATATGCTTGCTAATCAATTAACTTCCCCAAAAGGAATTAATCAAAAAAGTCTCGCATTATCAGTTTATGCAGAGAGTGATGTATATGACACAGCCTCTTCTC
>CAWIVJ010000030.1:0-3758 GCA_963839525.1 uncultured bacterium
CACTTGATCAAAGAGAGGCGGCAATTAAAGAATCTCTGGAAAAAGCAGAGAAGGCCAGGGAAGAAGCTCAGAAGGTTCTGGATAAAAATGAGGCTAACATAGCAAAAGCCGAAGAGGAATCGAAGAAAATAATTGATCAGAGTCGTGCATACGCTGAGAAGCTGAAGGATCAGATGATACGTGAAAGCAAAGAACAGGCAAAAAAGATTGTTGATGATGCAGCTTCTGAAATAGAGAGAAAGCAAGAAGCGGCCTTTAATGAGCTCAAGAATCAGGTTGCTGAGATTGCTATTAACGCTGCTGAAAAAATTCTCAGGGAAAGTCTCAATAAGGAATCAAACAAAAAAATCGTCGATAAATATATAAGCGATATATCCAGGAATTAGAATGGCTGAATACAAGGTTTCGAAGAGATATGCTACTTCACTGCTGGACTTAGCAGTGGAGAAAAATATGCTGGAGATAATATCCTCCGATATAGAGCTTATTTTATCTGCGATGGAAAAAAGCCGGGAACTTGCCAGGGCACTGGAAAATCCGGTTATCAAGCCAGAAGTAAAAATCAGCATACTTGATGAAATCTTTAAATCAAAGGTAAATGCTGAAACGATGCATTTTATCAGGTTCCTGGTTAAAAAAGGAAGAGAAGATCTTTTGCAGGAAATAGCAGAAAAGTTTCTGGAACTAAGAGATGAGAGAGCTGGAATTGTTAATGTTAATATTAGAACAGCATTCGAGTTAACTGATGTCCAGACAAATGAGATTAAGAACAAAATAGAAAAAATGCTGAATAAAAAAGCACGGCTGAAAATTCAAATAGATCCCGAAGTGGTCGGAGGATTTGTGGCCCAGGTTAACGATACGGTATTTGATGCATCTGTTAAACACCAATTGGAAATTTTAAAGCAGCAGCTTCTGAAAAGCGACTCTGCTGCATTAAATTAATGTAGGAATTTTAAAAGGAACAATTAAAATGGCTGAAGTAAGACCAGATGAAATATCTGCCATATTAAGAAAACAATTAACAGGTTTTGAGAGTGAAATCGATATCTATGATGTAGGTACGGTACTACAGGTTGGCGATGGTATTGCGAGGGTATACGGCCTGACTAATGTTATGGCGAGTGAACTTGTAGAGTTCCCAAATGATGTTTTTGGAATGGTACTTAACCTGGAGGAGGACAGCGTCGGATGCGTTCTTTTCGGCGAATCGACCCTGGTAAAAGAAGGTGATACAGTCAAAAGAACCAAACGGGTTGCTTCTTTACCGGTAGGTGATGCAATGCTCGGAAGAGTAATCACACCTCTGGGAGTTCCTGTTGACGGCAAGGGACCTATTAACACCAAAGATTATCTGCCTATTGAAAGAAAAGCCCTTGGTGTAATCCAGCGTCAGCCTGTAAAAGAACCGCTGCAGACAGGTATTGCGGCTATTGATGCAATGATCCCTATCGGACGTGGCCAGAGGGAATTGATAATCGGTGACCGTCAGACAGGAAAAACAGCTGTTGCCGTGGATGCTATTATAAATCAGAAGTATACTCATTCAGAAGAAGCAAAAAACCTTGGGATTAAACCTGTCTATTGTATATACGTCGCTATTGGGCAGAAGAGTTCGACTATCGCACAGGTTGTTGCCAAGCTAAATGAACAGGGTGCTATGGATTATACAACAGTCATCTCTGCTGCAGCTTCTGAACCGGCACCTCTTCAGTTTATTGCTCCATATGCAGGTGCATCTCTTGGAGAGTACTTCAGGGATAATGGCCGTCATGCACTTGTCATTTATGATGATCTTTCGAAACAAGCGGCTGCGTATCGTGAACTTTCTTTGCTGTTGAGAAGACCCCCGGGACGTGAAGCATATCCCGGAGATGTTTTCTACCTTCACTCAAGACTGCTTGAGAGAGCATCAAAATTGAATGATGACCTCGGCGGTGGAAGTCTTACAGCTCTTCCTATTATTGAAACACAGCAGGGCGACGTTTCTGCATATATCCCTACTAACGTAATTTCGATTACTGACGGACAGATATACCTCGAGTCAAATTTATTTAATGCAGGTGTAAGACCAGCTATTAACGTAGGTATATCAGTTTCACGTGTGGGCGGTAACGCACAGATAAAGGCAATGAAAAAGGTTGCAGGTACGTTAAAACTTGAACTTGCACAGTACCGCGAACTCGAAGCATTTGCAAAGTTTGGGTCAGATCTCGATAAAGCTACACAGAGAACTCTTTCCCGCGGATCACGTCTTGTAGAACTTTTGAAACAGGGACAGTATTCACCGGTTCCGATTGAGCGCCAGGTTGTAAGTATCTTCCTCGGCACAAACGGTTACCTTGATGATATACCGGTTTCCGATATCAAGAGATTTGAGAAAGAAATACTTGAATTTATTGAGGTTAAATATAACTCTGTTTTTGAAGCCATAAAGAAAGAAAAACAGCTTTCTGATTCAACTACGGAGAATCTTAAAAAAGCTGCTGATGAATTTAAGGCAGTATTTAAAACAAACGTTTAATAATGGCTACATTACGCGACATAAAAAATAGGATAAAAGGCGTCCAGAATACACAGCAGATTACCAAAGCAATGAAAATGGTTGCTGCTGCCAAGCTCAGGAGGGCACAGGAAAATATTATAAACGCCAGACCCTATGCAAGGAAAATTGCCGGGATGCTCTCTCATCTTGTCACTGATGAGGATATAGCCAATAATCCTTTTATCCAGCAGAGAGAAATTAAGAATATTGGTATTGTTATAGTTACGGCCGATAGAGGTTTATGCGGCGCTTTTAATACTAATATTATCAGGGAAACTTCCAGAATTATTAATGAAGAATATGCGGTCAGTCCGATAAACACACATCTTTTCTGTATCGGCAAAAAAGGTTTTGAATTCTTTTCTAAAAGAGATTACGATGTAGCCGGAAAGAAAATCGGCCTTTTCTCTTCATTATCATACCAGGATGCTCTTGATATTACAAGTGAACTTATCGAGGTTTTCCTCAACGGCACTTTTGATAAAATAATAATAGTTTATAACGAGTTTAAATCAATAATTCAGCAGAGGATTGTTACCGAACAATTTCTGCCGATCCCCATCGCAAAGGATTCTGAAGAAGAAAGGAAAAATCAGCCCAATTATATTTTTGAACCTGATCAGAAAGGAATCTTCAATTATCTTCTTCCTAAACACTTAAAAGCCCAGATGTGGCGTATCCTCCTTGAATCGAATGCTGCCGAGTTAGGTGCAAAGATGACCGCAATGGATAATGCAACGACTAACGCTAAAGAGCTTATCAGAACACTTCAGGTTAAATATAACAAAGAAAGACAGGCAGCCATCACGAAAGAGATCCTTGAAATCGTCTCCGGAGCAAATGCATTAAAAGAAAGTCATTCTTAGTCAGAGTAAGAGAGCGAAAGAGTTACTAAATACTGAGACACTATGTTTGAAGACCTTCAGCAAAAGTTAGAAACTTCCCTTAAAAAGATAAAGGGACAAGGAAAGTTAACTGAAAAGAATATCTCAGATACACTGAGGGAAGTGCGCCGAGTTCTGCTCGATGCTGACGTTAATTACCGCGTTGCAAAAGAATTCATTGAGAATGTTTCTCAAAAAGCGCTTGGTAAGGAAGTCATCAATTCCATTACCCCGGGACAGTTAATCACTAAGATTATTCATGATGAACTTACTGCTCTGCTTGGAAGCAGCAGCGCGGAAATCAGGCTTAACGGGTCCGGGATTACTAC
>CAWIVJ010000031.1:0-49101 GCA_963839525.1 uncultured bacterium
TTTTCATAAAAAATAATACTTTTTCAAGTTTTGAAGCTACAACAATGGAAATTTTTCTTAAGGATAACAAAAAGCTGTTTATTGTAATAATAAAAGAGGTAACCAATCAAAAAGAACTTGAAAAGCTCAGAGAAGATTTTATCGCGACGCTCACGCATGACCTTAAGGTTCCTATTATTGCAGAATCTAATATTCTGGAGTTTTTAGTTAAAGGAAAATTCGGCGAAATTAACGATAAACAGTTTGAAGCAATTACGAACATGAAAGATTGCAATCAGGAACTTTTAGAACTTGTCCAAATCTTGCTTGATACATATAAAATTAATGAAACGGGAATAGATTTAGAAAAAAAAAGAGATTAATTTAACTCAATTTATAAAAAATATTATTGATGACATGCAGCCTTTTGCTGAGAAATCAGGCTTTAAAATTAATTTTCAAATTCAAAATGATATAAAAATCTCCGCAGACAGCACTCAGTTAAAAAGGGTTATTAAAAATCTTATCCAAAACGCAATATCACACAGCGATTCAAATAAAGATATCGATATCAGAATCGAGCAGGAGCAAGATTTTATCAATATAAAAATTATTGATTATGGAAAAGGAATTTCTAAAGATGATATTGAAAAAATTTTCAACAAATATTACTCAACCGCAAAAAAATTCAGAAAAATAGGCACCGGTCTGGGACTTTACCTTTCACAACAAATCATCAAAGCTCATGACGGAGAAATTATAGTAAAAAGCGAAGAAAATATAAATACGGAATTTTGCATCAAAATACCAATATAAAAATTATTTTATAATTTCTGATAAAATGTCTTTAATTTCTTGTGAAATATCTTTTATATCCGTTATATTTTCACTTACGAGAAACGCAAATTCTGCTTTTTTAAACTCAAGTCCATAATTTTTGAAAAGTTCTTCCAATATTTTTGTCATTGGCAAATCTTTTCTTAAATCAGCTAATGAAACTGAAAAGTAATTTTTAAAATGACGATTAAGTGTTCTTTTAATTAAATTTAAAGGTAAAATGTCTTCAAATTCACCGTTTTTAAGTATATGAACTTTATCGTTATTTCTTAATTTTGGAGAAATTTCTTTAAAATTTTGCTTTGCATCATTATCCAATAAAACAAATATAGGCAATTTTAAAATATCCGCAAGTTCATAAAAAAGTTTCACTACTTGCTTCTTTCCTCCCGCCGAAATTAAATTTATTCCTGCCTTATCAAAATCAAGTCCATATATTTGGGCGAATTTTGGAAGTAAAATTTCTTCAGTAATCCCTTCAACAATAACTATTTTTTCCAATGGAAATTTTAGTCCGAAATTCGCCCTGTTTTGCTTTTGCTTGCCTTCCTTTGCTAAAGACTTAAGCCATTTTAAGTTATGCGGTACTGTTTGTGAAAACATGTCATCAAAAAGCTCTATAGCTGCCCTATAATCAATTTTATTATCAATCAGTTTTTCAACGTTTTCATCAAATTTGAATACAGATTTTTCGTATTCTAAAAGTTTTTTATTAATTGTAAAATCTTCGGTATTTTTTATATTTAAATTTTTCAAAGAAACTTCAAAAATAAACTCTGTTAAACCTGTTAGTTTTTCATAATTCATTAAATTAAGTTCTTTTTTTTTATATTTAGGATAAATTAAATTAGATACTATAATATCTTTAAACACCCTTAAATACTTCTCTTCTGTCTGCTTAAAGCGGGTTAATCTATCTAAAGAAATTATTATTTGCTCTTTAACAAGCGGTTTAATTTTAAGCGTTTCTTTCAACTTCTTCACCAATTGTAAACTTTTTTATATAGAGTACAATAAAAACGCAATTTTTAAAAGATTTTATTCTTTATTAAAGTATAGGTCAAAGTGTGGGAAAAATTGTGTCATTATCAAGCATTAACCAAAACAGAATTTATAATAATAATATTAATTCTATGGCTACAAAGCCTATAGAAAGAAATAATGTCATTCCGCCAATATCTTCTGAAAGAAAACCGGCACAAATACCTTCATTTGGAGCCGGACAAAATGTTCCTGCTTTAAATGTAAGAACAGAATTAACGACAAAAGAAGAACAAGCTAAGTATATGTCTATTATTTCAAATATTGACAGAGAAAGTCGGAAAAATTTAGAACTGCTTTTAAAAAGCGGTATTTTACTTAATAATAATTCTAATGATAAATCAACTACTTTAGACAATTTGCATAAAATATTAACAACTCCCCGAGCTGCAGGATTAACACCCGCAACAATATTAAAAGAGACGGTTAATACTATAGCAAATCCTTTTACTATAACACAAAAATTTGGTAATATCCCAAAATCTTATTTAAGTGAAATTTCTCAAAAGGCACGTCCAAACCCAAAAACACCGAACGATGTAATCAATGAACAAACAATTAAAGTCAATTCAAGTAATTGTGTAGCTGCCAGTATCGAATTTAATCTGGCAAGCCAAACACCTGCAGAATTTGCAAGATTTGCCGAAGGATTAACTTCACCAAGAATGGCTGTTGATAAAAAAATAAACTTAAACAATCTTGCAGATAACTTACTGGATTCGGTTTACCTGTTAAATATATTTGAAATCCCTTATAAAATGAGTGATTTTAATACTGCTAAATTAACTTTGGCTCCAGACAAAAATGCAACCATAAGAGCTCAAATTCAAAACTTTGATAAAGATTATCTGGAACGTTCCCTTGTCGATGTTCTAATGCAATCAACGTTTATGAATATCGGCTCCCAACAAACATATGATTCTCTAACAGATATCAGAGGAGGGGATTTCAGCATGCAAAATACAGGCTTAGTAGAGTTTGAAAAAACTTTTGCTGAATCAGTAGTTCAGGACAAAAATAAAATTTCTATGGTATATCAAATCCTTGATGAAAATGGGAAGATAACAGGCTACAATACAGATTTTGAAACAATGAAAAAACAAATCTTAGATTCTCTTTCAATAGGAGAAAGTGTCATTATCGGATACACTTATACCCTAAAAAACAGTGAGCTTCCTACTCCGGATCCAAATAAAAAACCGGATGAAGAAATTCTTACCGGTCATGAAATTACGATTATAGGAGCAGCAAAAGATAAAAACGGAAAATTAATATTCATATGTAATGATACTGATGATGATAAATCCGCACCAGTCTTATATCCGGAAGATTATTTGCTTCCGAAAATACATCATGCCGGTTTGCCTCAAAAAATTGCGGTTAAGTATTCTCAATTTAATGAACCCTGGGTTGAAAGTTTAAATGCCTATAAAGAAGCTAAAAATAAAAAATAAATAACATGTTACAAATTATAAAAATATGTTTCAAATAACCTTTTTTTAGCGTACTATAATTGTATAACAGAGATTGGAGTGTACACAGTGAAATTTAATTTATTTGAAAAGTTATTACCGCCTAAAAATAATGTATTTTATGATTGTTTTGAAGATGCGGCGAAAAATTGCTATGATATAGCAATGTTATTTAATGACGCTCTTTTACACGGAATAAATGATGAGAGAATAGTAAAAGTAAAAAATTTAAAACATAGGGGTTCAGGTTTAGAAAGAGAAACTATTAGAAAATTAAATTCTACTTTTGTTACACCGATTGACAGAGAAGATATTCAACTTCTGGCAACAGTGTTAAACAAAATTACAAAAAATATTGCTCAAGCATTCATGAACTTAAAAGTTTATAGAATGACCAGCTACACCGAAGAAATGTTACAACAAGCCAAAACTATTCTTAAAGCAACAGATGAATTAATGAGAAGTGTCAGTTTGTTGAAAACGATTTCTAAAATAAAAGAAATAACTGCAAGTAGAGAATCAATGAAAGAAATTGAAACAATAGGAGATGACATTCTCCATCGAGGAATGGATAAATTATTTTCAGGAGAATTTGAAGCAATCGAAGTTATAAAGTTAAGAGATGTATATAAGGTTTTGGAGAGTGCAATGGATAAATGCTTTAGCGTTTCAGACATAATTTTAAATATTGCGCTTAAAAATAGTTAAAAATCATGGAAATAGCAATAATATTACTTACTTTAGTTATGATAGTGGCTTTCACATTTGAATATGTGAACGGGTTTCATGACTCTGCGAATGCAATATCAACAGTAGTTTCGACAAAAGCTTTAAGCCCCAGAAGAGCAATACTTTATGCAGCATCACTAGATTTTGTAGGTGCTTTTTTTGGGACTCATGTTGCTCAAACAATCGGTGCCGGCATGGTATCGCCTGAATCTGTTACTCAACTTGTTATTTTATGTGCTTTGCTTGGAGCTATCTTTTGGAACCTGTTAACCTGGTATTTGGGGCTCCCTTCCAGTTCTTCTCATGCACTGATAGGAGGTCTTTTAGGTGCAGCTATAGCTCATGCTTATTTCAACTTGGACAAGGCTTATGATTTAATATTAAGATTTCCTTCTTTTAGGTTAGAACATCCTTCTCTGGATGTTGTAAACGGACATAATGTTCTGTTTAAAGTTCTTATACCAATGGTTGCTTCCCCGCTTTTAGGCTTTTTAATAGGATTTTTAATTATTCTTATTCTTTTAAGAGTTCTTTATAAAGTTCAGCCGGATATATTAAACAGAGTATTTAGAAAATTACAATTATTCTCATCAGGATTTTTAGCCTTCAGTCACGGCTCCAATGATGCCCAAAAAACAATGGGGATTATAACCTTATCTTTAATGACCTTTGGTGTAATTCAAGATAAAACTTTTCATATTCCCGTTTGGGTAATTTGTGCCTGTGCGATTACATTATCTTTAGGAACAATGACAGGCGGATGGAAAATTATAAGAACAATGAGTTCAAAAGTTATAAAAATGAAACCTATTCACGGCTTTTCGGCTGAATTGGCTTCTGCAAGCATAATCATAACTGCATCTCATTTTGGTTTTCCGGTGAGCACAACCCATATTATTTCAACTGCAATTGTAGGTGTTGGCAGTATGGTAAAATTTTCTGCCGTAAAATGGGGGATTTTTAAAAATATAGTTGTGGCATGGGTTTGTACAATTCCTATATGTATGTTTTTATCAGCATTTTTCTACTTTTTACTTGTAAACACCCCTCTTGCAAGCGCAGGGAAATAATTCCTACTTAGAATTTCTGCAAGTATTGCAAATATCTCCTGAGCAAGAATTTTTCATTAAGTCCTGAAACTCAAAAATTTTATCTTCAAGGATTTTTTCTATAACAACAGGGTAAAGCTTATGTTCTATCTCGTGTATTTCCTTTTCAAATTCATCAAAATGAGTTTCGTTATTAATAAATACAGGATATTGTGCGATAATTTTTCCACCGTCGACATCTGATGTTACTTCATGAATTGTTACTCCGCTGACTTTAACTCCCGATAAAAAAGCTTCCTTAATTGCATTTATACTTCCTTTAAAAGCGGGGAGAAGTGAAGGATGAATATTTATTACTTTATTCATCACATTTAAAACATCTTCGGGTAAAATTCTCATATAACCTGCAAGAATAACTAAATCAAATTTATTTTTTGAAAAATATTCAAAATTACCTTTGAACGGCAAAACTTGTTTTTTTATTCCTAAACTTTCAGCTCTTTTTAAAATATAAGCATCTTCGATATTACTTAAGCAAGTGATTTCAACATCTTTTCTTGCCTGAAAATATTTTGCAATAGCTTCAAAATTACTGCCATTGCCGGAACCCATTATTGCTATTTTCTTCATAAATAGATTTTAATATAAAAATAAATATTTTTCTGATACAATCTTCTTTGAAAAATCATAAAAGGAGTTTAATATGTCAGAAGAAGTCAAAGCAAGCCACATTTTGGTTAAAACAAAAGAAGAAGCGGATAAATTAAGAGAAGAAATCTTAGCAGGTAAGCCGTTTGAAGAAGTAGCCGCAGAGCATTCCCTTTGCCCTTCAGGCGCAAAAGGCGGTGATTTAGGGTATTTCGGACGCGGAGTTATGGTTATTGAATTTGAACATGCCGCATTTGATTTGAATGTTGGTGAAGTGTCAAATCCTATAAATACAAACTTTGGTTGGCATTTAATTTTAGTAACAGATAAAAAATAAATGAACTTAATTGAAAGAGTAAGAAAATTTTTAAAAGATAACAAAATTGATTATCTTTTAGTGAATTCAACAAATGAATTTTTGGCGGAATATCCCGATTTAATGGAAAATTCAAGATATTTACTTACAAATTTTTCAGGTTCAACCGGAGATGCTTTAATTTCACAAAAAGATATTTCCCTTTTTGTTGATGGGAGATATCATGAACAAGCTGATTCTGAAGTAGATAAGAATGTTGTAAAAGTTATTAAAATGAAGATGGGTGAGAGTTTTTCTTCCTGTCTGGAAACAAAACTCATACTTAATAAAACTCTTGCTATAGTTTCAAAAAAAGTTTCACAAAGACGTCTGGAAATTTTACAAAAGGCTTTGAAAAAGAAAAATATTAAAATAAAATTACTTGATTTTGATCCAATAGAAAAACAAGAAGCAAAAAACAAAGAGCAAAAAGCAAAGGAATCTATTAAAAAAGTTGATATAAAAATAGCCGGATTGTCAACAGAGGAAAAGATTAAAAAAATTGCTCAAAATCTTAAAAAAGAAGAGGCTATTCTTGTTACAAATCCGGAAGAAGTTTCTTATATCCTTAACTTAAGAGATTTTTCCAAAAATTATTCTTCTGTAATATATACCAAATGTCTAATCACTAAAAATAAAACGGAAATTTCAGATAAAATCAATATTAAAAATAGCATTAATAAAGTCTATGTTGATAAAGCTTCAATAACGGCATATGATTATAATCTTTTGGGCAAAAAGGCAGAAAACTTAAAAGAAAACTACATAAAAGAAGTGAAAAGTGTAAAAACAAATTCTGAAATAGAGCATTATAAAAAATGTTTTGAACGCACAGATAAAGCTCTTTTTGCAACAAGGAAATTTATTGAAAAAACCGACAATATTTCAGAATACGACATTGCTAAAAATTTAGAAGAAAATTTTTATAAATTCGGAGCAAAATCTTTAAGCTTTAAGTCAATTGTAGCAAGAGACAAAAATTCTGCACTTGCACATTATTCAAAAAACTCAAAAACAGAAATTTTAACAAACGGTTCTCTTGTTTTAATCGACTGTGGGGCTTATTACGAAGGGGGCTATGCAACTGACTGTACAAGAGTTTTTGTCAAAGGCAATCCGTCAAAATTGCAAAAAAACGTTTATACCTCGGTTTTAAAAGGTTTTCTTAAAGCTTTTAACAAAAAAATTACATCCAAAACAACGGGCTTCGCTTTGGATAAAGCTGCGAGAAAAATTTTATCTGAAAATGCTCCCAAAGGGTTTGAATTTTCTCATGCTCTCGGACATGGAATCGGCATAAGTGTTAATGAATCACCTCCAATTCTTGCGTTTTCACCACAGGCGAAAACGCCGCTAAAACCAAATATGTGTTTTACGATTGAGCCCGGTCTTTACAACCCTGAACATTTTGGAATACGATTGGAAAATTCTTGTTATTTAACAAAAGAAAAAGATAATTTCATCATAAAATCATTTTCAAACCTGTGTTTTGAAAAAAAATTAATAGATTTTGATATGCTTACGCGAATTGAAAAAAAACAACTGAAAGATTTTGAGTTAAAATAAATCTTATGAAAAATATAGAAATTACAAGCGTAAATAACGAATTGGTAAAAAAGACCGCAAAGCTTCAGCAAAAAAAATACCGTGACGAAGAAAAAAAATTTTTGATTGAAGGATTTAAAGCTATTGAAGAAGCTTTTAAAGCAAAAATTGAAATTGAGCAGATTTTTGTAAATAAAGAAAATACCGTCATGCTGAACTTGTTTCAGCATCTTATAAGCGAACGGGCTTTCGACAAAGTCGAAAACCGGACATTTTGCACATTAATTTTAACAACCGAAGCTGTTTTAAAAAAGATTTCAACAACTGAAACACCGCCCGAGGCTATTGCTGTTGCAAAGCAAAAAATATTTACCCTTGAGGATATAAAATCAGCTAAGAAAGTTATTTTGCTTGAAAACATAAAAGATTTAGGTAATTTAGGAACAATTTTAAGAACTGCAAAAGCCTTTAATCAAGATGCTGTAATACTGTTCGGTGATACAGTTGATTTGTACAATCCTAAATGTGTCCGTTCTGCTGTAGGAAATTTATGGAAAATCCCTGTTGTTCAAATTAAAGATTTTAAAATAATTCAATCTGCATTTGCCTCTTTTGAAAGAGTGGCGACTTTGCCAAAAGCTCAAGATACAATTCTTTTAAAAAAATTCAATGTAAAGCTGCCTTATTTAATAATGTTCGGCTCAGAAGCTGAAGGATTAAGCCGAAATTTGATTGATTTTTCAACTCAAAAGGTAACCATTGAAATGAATAGGGATGTAGAGTCTTTGAATTTAAGTGTTTCTGCCGGAATCATCATATATGAGATATCAAAAATATAAAACAGAAATAAAACAAACAAATTAAAGCAACAAAATCCTTCTCAATCTTCTCTGCTCCCTCAAAAAGATGATTTGCCCTTTAAAGATACATGCATTAGAGGATGTTGTGTCTTCAAAGCATGTTGTATCCTGATTAAGTATCTAATTAATATGGGCAAGAGGTTAAATTGAAAAAATATTCATTCAGACTGCAAACCGTACTTGAAATGCGGGAAAAAAAACTTGAAGACAAAAGATGCGAAATGGCAGTTGTTATTGCCAAGCTTAATGAACAGAATGAATACCTACAAAAACTTGCATTAAATCAAAAAAATATTGTAGATAATCTTGAATCCATGTACCAAAGTGGTGAAGAACTTGATATTACAAAAGTTATTAACTACAAAGATTATTTTGGTAAAATACTTGTCGATACAAAAAAGCAAGAAAAAGCTATAGAACAAACAAGGAACCTGCTTAAGTTCAAACAATTAGAAGTAACTGAAGCACTTAAAGAAGTTAAGGTTCTTGAAAAATTAAAAGAAACTCAAGAGAAAAAATTTTACCGGCACTACGACTATATTCAAGCAAAAGAAATCGATGATATAGCCTCAACAAGATACAAAAAAGCGAGTTAAAAAGAGGGCGGGGGAAGTGGCAGAGGCTGCAACAATAGATTTAATTTCATATACAGCAAGTAATGTTGATTCAAGTAGCAGTACAAAAAAATGTGCTGAAAATTCTGATGATTTTGAAAATATTTTTCAGGACGTAAACAAAACATATTCTTTAAATAATGATTCTTTAAAAAATACTTCGAGTGCCCCGGATGTTACAAATAATGCCTCTTCTCAAGGTTCTCAAGAATCTAATTATGTAGTAAATAAAGAAGGGTCTATTGAAAATTCTAATCTCCAAAATGAAACAATAACTAATGAAGAAGAAGAAGAAAAACCTTTGGATGAATTATGTGATGCAAGCAAAGAAACAAAGGTAACAGGAGAAGCCGAAAACATAAACGTTGAGAACCTAAAAAATAGTAAAGAAACTCAGGATTTAGTCGCACCGCCAATAAATAACGAACAGAGCCTGAAAGAAACCGACGAACAAATTGAATCTAAAGAAAAATCGGAGGGAAATCCTAAAACAGAAAAAAAAGCTGAGATTCAAGCTGAAGATATACCTCAAGATGAGGTTAAAACAAAAGAAGTTAAAAAAAATCATGAAACTGTTTTACAAGAAGAAGTAATCCCTATGGGACCAGCGGAAACGAAAGAAAAATCTGTTAATCAAAAAACAGAAGATATTATTTTAAAATCAGCATCTTCTGATAAAACTGAAATACCTGAATTGACAAATAAAATCAAAAATACTCCTCACAACATTCCAGCAGAAAATTCACAAACTGAAATTAAAATTGTCAACAAAGATCTTAAGCCTGAATTAAATAATAATCCAACAAAAGTAAATAACTCAAACCATATCTCAAATGTCGATGAAGTTAATATAAAAACCCAAACACAGCAACCAACAACTAATTTAAAGAATAATAACCAAACAAATTATACTCAACAAGCACCTTCAGAAAAAGCTGTTCAAGAAACAAGTGCTCAATCACCTGTTCTTAAAACTGCTGCAGAAGCTACCGCTTCTGATATAAGCATTAACAAAGCTGACACAAATGTAAAACAAAATGTTAATGATATTTTTACTAAACCATCTTTAACGCAAGAAGATTTTGATAAGACAAACGCAAAAATTGTAAAAGTTGAAACTTCAAATAATAAATTGAATAATCAATTAGCAAATCAACAAAATGCACAGGAGCAGGCAGTAAAATTTAAAATTGAAAGCAATAGCATGAGTCAAAATTCTTCTCAAAATACCGGTTCAATAATTACAGCAGATACATTACCTCAATCAAATTTCACAAAAACAATTGATAATATTCAAACACCTGTTCAAACATCAACTCAAACATCTAAAGAAATTAGCAATACAGAGATTTTATCTCAAATTAATAATAAATTAAATAATTTTAAAAATGAAGAAACTACAAAAGTTAATATAGTTTTGAAACCTGAACATTTGGGCAAAATTAATCTGGAATTAATAAATTCAAAAGAAGGTTTAATTGCTCGCATGACAACGGATAATGCTCAAGTTAAAGAAATTTTAGACAAAAATTTGGATGGATTAAAAGATACTCTAGGGCATCAAGGCATAAATGTTAATAATGTAAGCGTAAAAGTAAATGAAGTTCAAAAGCAGACTAACGACAGTACTTTTTCTTTTGATAGTCAAACAGGGCAAAATAATCGACAAACATCGTATGATACAAGACAGACAAAAGAAAATGAATTTTCTTTTGAAGATGAAACCGATAATTTTGCTTCAGAAAATACAACAGCGGATATTGAAGTTCAAAATTTAGCTTCAATTAGCTCACATTCAGGACAAGTAGATTATAAAGTTTAATAAAGAACGGGAGGGCAACAATTATGTCAGTAGTAGGCGATATTATAGATTCAACTAATTACACAACACAAGAACAAGCTAAACAGCCAAAAGTAACGGGTGCAGCATCAGCAAATTTAAGTGTATCAGAATTTTTAAACTTAATGCTAAAACAATTACAGTTTCAAGATCCTATGGAACCTCAAGGGAATGCGGAATTTGTATCTCAGCAATGTCAATTTGCACAATTGCAGGCAACTCAAGAAATGAACGAGAATATTACTATGAACAATTCAATATCTCAAACCCTTTCTCTTGTCGGTAAAGAAGTAGATTTAATAGACCCTAATAATCCTGAGAATACGATTACAGGAGTGATAAAAGAAGCTAAATTTACCAGTAAGGGGGCAACTATTGTTGTAAATGATAAAGAATATCCTATATCTCTTATAAAAACTGTAAGAGAAGCTTCTACAACTCCAAAAGAAACAACTACAAGTTAGGAAATAAACATATAAAAGTAATATAAAAGACAAAAGGAGGAAAAAATGTCACAATCACTTTATACTGCAATGGGTGGTATATCCGCAGCAACGACACAATTACAAGTTGTTTCAAATAACGTTGCAAACATTAACACAACAGCATTTAAATCATCATCAGTAACATTTTCTGATGTATTTTCAAGAACATTGTCATCAGGTTCCGTAGCCACTGATAGTAACGGGGGTACAAACCCTGTTCAAATAGGTGTTGGCGTACAAGTAAGTGCCGTTTCTAAAGATTTTTCTACAGGAAGCTGGGTTTCAACAGGACAAGATACGGATCTTATGATTGAAGGTTCAGGTTTCTTCACAGTAACAGATGGTACTTCAGTCTTTTACACAAGAGCAGGGGATTTTTCTTTTGATGAAGACGGGAACCTTGTAACCTCCGATGGTTATAAGGTGCTTGGTACAAATTCAATAATGTCTACAACAACTTCCCAAAATACTGTATCTGTTCCTCTTTCAATTTGTGCGGATGTTGAAGGAAATGCAAGTATAGGAACAATAGGCGTTAATAATTTGAACAACTTGGATAATAATTTTACAGCGGGTGATTTCACAATTACATCAACCGGAGCAGCAGGAGCTACTTATACCATATCTCTTGATGCAACAGATTTAGACGGAGATGTAAATGAACTTGTTGCTGCCATTCAAAATGATATAGGAGATGAAGTTGCAACAGGAATTACGGTTGAATGCAGTGATGGTCAAATAACATTTACGATTGATGGAGGAAATGCAACATCACTTGAATTTAATACTCCAACAGTAGATGCTTCTAACTTTGTAACTCAAACTGAACTTAAAGGCTCTGCTCCAAACGGTGGAGTTTATTCAAGTAAAAATTTAGATTATACCGCTAATATTTCTCAATTATCAAGTGCAAGTGAAGCTATTTCAGAAACTTCTGAAACAATTAATTCGGATGGTTCAGTTCAAGTTACATATAATGATGGAAGTATCTTATCAGTACAACTTGGAGAAGATAATACTACATACGAATTTATATATACAACAGCTGACAATGTTAAGATAACAGGAACAAAATGTAACGTTGAAAGCGATGTTGCAGAACCTGCGAATTTTGTAATTCAATTGGGAACTATTACAAACACAAACGGTTTGATGTCTAAAGGAAGTAACCTATTTGAAGCAGGCCCAAATTCAGGTGACATTGTTTATACCGTAGCTGGAGAAATGGGTGCCGGGTATATAGAATCTGGCGGCTTAGAAGCATCCAACGTTAACCTATCATCAGAATTATCAAATATGATTCTGGCACAACGTGCTATTCAGGCAAACTCCAGAGTTTTCACAACAACAACTAACGTTATGGATACTATTACTCAAATGGGACGTTAATGGTTAAATAATTAATATTATTTGAATTTTCCATGCTCGGGCATGCCCGAGCATGGCTCAAATAAGTAGGAGATATCAGAGCGTTAAGATATATTACGAAAAATTAAGAAATATTAAACACCTTAAAATGCATGTTCGTCATGGGTTTGAGGATAAAAAGAAAGGAGGCAGAGAAGCAAATAAACAAATATTTGTCCTAGCATGATAGTTAGAATATAATTAATTTATGTTCTTTTGCTTGGGACGAGACATTGTAAGGGTGGGTATAAAGGAACTTTGGCATTAGTTAAAGCCGTTGAGTTTGTAATTCAGGAAGCGAAGATGAACAAAATTAAAGAAAAACTCTTACAAATACAAAAAGACATTGTACCTTATACACCAAATATCATTGCAGTCACAAAATATTTTGACGAAAACAAAATCATAGAAGCTTATGAAGCGGGTTTACGAGATTTTGGAGAGTCGAGAGCAATTGAGGCAATGGAGAAAATCCAAAAATTACCTCAAGAAATAAGAGAAAATTCAAAATTTCATTTAATCGGTCATTTGCAAACAAATAAAGTTCAAAAAGCAGTTGGAAATTTTGATTACATTCAATCAGTAGATTCTTTAAAGTTAGCCCGGATGATTTCGCAAGAAGCCTTAAAAAAGAAAATTAAGCAAAAGATTTTGTTACAAATTAATAATGCAAACGAAGACCAAAAATTTGGATTTTCGCAAAAAGAAATTTTTGAAAATTTTGCTGAAGTTCAATCTTTAGAAGGACTTGAAATTGTTGGTTTAATGAATATGGCTCCTTTAGGCTTAGAATCAGAAGAATTAAGTAAGCTATTTGAGGATATCGTTAAAATTAAAAATAAGTTAGAAAAAAAATTCGACTGTAAATTGAAAGAAATTTCAATGGGAATGAGCGGTGATTATAAGGAGGCTGTTGTAGCGGGAGCTACAATGATAAGAATAGGAAGAAAATTATTTAGTTAGTAAAATAAATTTGGAGGAAAAATTAGTGGCAGTTTCAGAAAAAATTAAATCATTAGTCGGTTTTTTGACATCAGGGTTTGAAAACAGAGAAAATGTATTTGAAGATATGGCAGAAGAGTTAGAAATGGATTACCCTATTCAAGATAATCTTGCTCTCGCCCCTTCTTTTTCAAATTCTTATAAAAGCGATAGAGATCTAAAAGTAGTAGCACATCCTAATTATAAAGGCTATGAAGTAATGGTCGTAGAACCAAGATCTTTTGGGGAAGCGGGACAAATTGTTATAAATCTGAAGGAAAGAAAAACAATTGTTTTAAATCTTCATCTTTTAGATAAAGAACAATCCCAAAGAACAATTGATTTTGTTTGTGGTGCAGCGCATGCTTTAAACGGAAAACCACAAAAAGTTGGAGATATGGTTTTTGTATTTACACCAAGTAATATTACTTTATCCGTTGATTCAACTGCTACAACAAATAAATTTAGAGATTCATTGTGGAATCAGCCGCAATAATATATGAGAGAGGATGGCAAATTTAAATTTGCCGTAATGATTTGATTATAGTTGTACTTTCAGGAGGCACAAGCCTCCTTTTTTATTATAGTTTTTCTTGATTTTATTTTTTTTTAAGATATTATGTAATAGGTTGAAAGGTTCAACTTAAAAAAAATTGTTTTACAATAAAGAAGGGGGAAGTGAGAAATGGCATCGAAAAACTTTTTATTCACCTCGGAATCAGTAACGGAAGGTCACCCAGATAAAGTTTGTGACCAAATATCTGATGCAATTTTGGATGAATTTTTAACAAAGGATTCAAAATCAAGAGTAGCAGCAGAAACTACTGTAACAACAGGTATGGCACTTGTTTGTGGAGAAATAACATCTGATTGTTATGTGGATATTCCGCAAGTAGTTAGAAATACTATAAAAAATATAGGTTATCATGGAGAAGAAGGTGGCGGATTTGATTCTAAAACCTGTGCTGTTTTAACAAGTATAGATGAGCAATCTTCTGATATTGCAGGCGGAGTTAACAAAGCCTTAGAAACACGTGAAGATAATTCAAACACTTCAACTTATGAAACTGAAAACTTAGGAGCAGGAGATCAGGGTATAATGTTTGGCTATGCTTGCAATGAAACTCCGGAATTAATGCCTTTACCGATAAGCCTGGCTCACAGGTTAGCTTTTAGGCTTGCTGAAGTAAGAAAACAAGGACTTGTTTCTTATTTAAGACCTGATGGCAAATCACAGGTGACTGTTGAATATGTTGATGGTAAACCTTCAAGGATTGATACTATATTAATATCAACTCAACATGATCCTGAAATAAACGGAAAAACTGACAATAAAGAAATTCAAGCTATTATTAAAAAAGACTTAATTGAATTGGTTGTGAATAATGTTTTTGAAAATGAACCGCTAAAACCTGATTCAACAACAAAATATTTAATTAACCCTTCAGGACGTTTTGTTATCGGAGGTCCTCAAGGTGATGCAGGATTAACGGGAAGAAAAATAATTGTTGATACTTACGGTGGTTATTCAAGACACGGAGGCGGTGCTTTTTCAGGAAAAGATCCCACAAAAGTTGACCGTTCTGCCGCTTATGCTTCAAGATGGGTTGCTAAAAACATTGTAGCAGCAGGTTTGGCAGAAAAATGCGAACTTGAATTAGCTTATGCAATAGGTGTTGCCGAGCCGGTTTCTGTGATGGTTGAAACTTTTGGAACAGGTAAAATTTCAGACGATGAAATTTGTTGCCTTGTTAAACAAAACTTTGACTTAAGACCTGCCGCAATAATTAATCAGTTCAATTTAAGAGAATTGCCTGCGAAAAATGGCGGTAAATTCTATCAACGTCTGGCTGCTTACGGGCATATGGGCAGAACTGATTTTGAAGTTCCGTGGGAAAAAACAGACAAAGCAGAAGACTTAAAAAAACAATCTTCTACCGACTGCGGATGTTGCTGCTAGTTAAAAATATTGATAACTTAAACAAAAGGCGCAAATGTTTTTAACATTTGCGCCTGTTTGTTTAAGTATTAAATTTATTTTGAAAATTCGGCCGGGGCTACCAGCCTAACAATGTAAACTGGTAGCAGTTCTAGGTAAGATTCGGAGATTTTTGCTCCAGTAAAAGATCTTGCGCGCTTTACTCTGTTTTCAAAAATACCCTTAATTTCTTTATCTGCTTCCCTAATATATTTGTCAATCTCCCTCAATAATGATGTTTTTGCTTTTTTTATTTTTTTCGGTTTCTGTTTCTGTTCGATTGCTTGTTCTACTTTGTTATATAATTCAAACAAATTTTTTTTATAGTTGTCGCTAATATATACTTTCGGAAATTTTGGAACGCCCTTTATTCTTGCGTTGATATATTCTATTTGACGTTTAAGCAGGGATGCTTAAATTTTTTAAAAATTTCACTTAGAAGATTCTTTGGCTCCTTTAGGTTTGGTTTTCAGGCAATTTAGGTGATAATAATGTCTTAACCCAACACCTTGTTGCAGTACCAAAGTTAATCTTTTGCCGGTAATTATTAGTACTAATATTTTGTATTTTCATGATATTTTAATTCCTTTCCTTTGATTAAAGAACCGTGAAAAAATAATTTACCCCCAAAATAAGAATTTATCTTATCTAATGCTGTACCACCCTTCTGTAGAGGGCAATATGATTACTTTTAAAAAGTTGTAAATTTTTATGACAATTTTTCAAATTTTGTAATATCCATTATCAGGTTAAATTTCATGCTATAATTTTCATAGAAATTAATTGAGGGGGTATTTATGAAAGAAAAAGCCGTTAATTATTATAAACAAGGCTATTCTTGTTCTGAAAGTGTTGTGCAGGCAGCCATTGACGAGGGTTTATGCGATAAAAATTTATTATCTGCGGCAACCGCATTTTCAGGCGGAATGTCATCGGGATGCTTGTGCGGAGCTGTTGCCGGTGCGCAAATGGTTTTAGGAGCTAATTTCGGTAAAAATAATTTCAAAGGAAATGAAGAAACAGCAAGAGCAAAAGCAAAAGAATTTATCGACGAATTTAAGAAAAAGAGAAAAGCAACTTGTTGTAAAGCTTTAACTGCAGGTTTAGATTTTGGTTCTGTTGAACGTAAACAAAATTGTGCTTCTTTAGTAGAAGAATGTACTGAAATTTTAGGAAGTTTAACAAAAATTAAGGTATAAAATGATTAACGCTTTAGCAATATTTATCGGAGGAGGGCTTGGAGCAATAAGCCGTTATTATGTGAGTATTTCAATGAAAACTCATAATCTTAGCTTTCCTTTTGCTACTTTAAGTGTGAATATTATAGGCAGCTTAATTTTAGGATTTGCTGCAGCTTTGTTTTGGAAAAATGAATCACTACATCATTCTTTAAAACTTGCTCTCGTAGTAGGTTTTTGCGGCGGACTTACAACTTTCAGCACTTTTTCATGGGAAACTTTTGACTTAATAAAAAACGGGGAAATATTGTTAGCAATTATTTATACAATTATAAGTGTATTAATTTGTATTCTGGCAATAAGTTTAGGAGCCTTTTTATCACGATATGTTTAATAATAATAAAAAAACGTTTAAAAGAAGAGTTTTATTTGTCGGAATTCCTGACATGGCGTATATTTGCCTTGATGGATTAATTAGAGCAGGAGTTAACATCGTAGGTGTAATGGGGTCCAAAAAAAATCACCCTACATACTTGGGTTTTAAAAACTTTGTCAATCATCGTAAACTAAATTTTATTGAATACGACAAGTTAGATGATGTTTTTTTGATTGATAAAATTAAAAATTTAAAAGCTGACATCGCTGTAGTTTGTTCTTTTAATTACAAAGTTCCTAAAGTTCTATTGGATTCCGTTAAAGATGGTTTTATAAATGTTCATCCTTCTCTTTTACCTAAATACAGGGGACCTAACCCTTACTCTGCAGTGATTATTAACGGTGAAAAAGAAACCGGTGTTACTCTGCATTTTATGGATGAAAATTTTGACACAGGTGATATAATTGTTCAAAAAAAAGTTGGGATATCAGAATTAGAAACAATGGGAACGCTTTTTAATAGAACAAATATTCTTGCTTTAGAAATGATTTTAGAAGTATTAAAAAAATATGAAACCAGTAAATTAAATTGTGAAAAACAGCCTGAAGGCAATTTTGAAATTGGAAAAGTCCTTTCTGAATCTGCATTTTTTATAAATTATGAAAAAACAGCACACGAAATAAACCGTTTTATAAGGGCACTAAATCCTTTTCTTCTTGCAAGGACAAATTTTAGAGGAACTTTAGTGAAAATTTTATCTGCAGAAACTATTAAAGAAGATTTTCCTTTAAGAAATTTACCTGGAGGAATCGTTAAAGTAGAAAACAATAGATTTTATGTTGCAACCGGTAAAGGACTTATTGCGCCTACATCTATGCAATTTGGAAGTTTTTTTGCAGGAACCTCCAAAGAGTTTATTAGAATATTGAATCCAAGAATTGGAGAAAAATTTTCATGATGGAGAAATTAAATTTTATAACTGCCGGAATTCCGTTGAGGACTAAACCTAAAGATTATAAAAACGCTTTTAGAGTCTTAAAAGAAATGCAGCTTGATGGCATTGAGCTTGAATTTGTACATGGTGTCAGAATGTCCGAAAATTCACAAAAAACAGTAAAAGAAGCTTCTAAAAACTTTGTAATAACTGCTCATGGTCCTTACTATATAAATTTAAATTCAAAAGAAGAAGAAAAAGTCGAAGCAAGTGTTTTAAGAATTATTAATACCGCCTTAATGGGGCAAAAAGCCGGAGCATGGAGTATAACTTACCATGCTGCTTTTTATATGGGTAATGATGAAAAAACCGTTTTTGACAGAATAAAAAAACAAACCGAAAAAATAATCGAAACTATTGAAAAAGAAAATATAAAAGTTTGGATTCGTCCCGAAACAACGGGAAAAGGTACTCAGTGGGGTGATTTAGATGAAGTCATAAATATGTCCAAGGAATTTAAGCAAGTTTTGCCATGCATCGATTTTTCACACCTTCATGCCCGCTCAGGAGGTAAATACAATACTTATAAAGAATTTTGCATGATTTTAGAAAAAATCGGAACTGAACTCGGACAATATGCACTTGAGAATTTTCACGGGCATTTGGCAGGCATTGCTTATTCAAATAAGGGTGAAAAGAATCATTTAAATCTTGTTGATGCTGACATGAATTATAAAGACTTGCTCAAAGCCTTAAAAGAATTCAACGTAAAAGGAGCTTTAGTATGTGAAAGCCCAAATATTGAAGAAGATTGTAAGCTTTTAAAAGAATTTTATTTAAGTATTTAACAATTTAAATTAAGTCTATCCTGCTTTATTTAAATTTTCAGGTTTGCAAGAAAAATTTAAATTCTAGGCTGTTGTTTTTAGCGAACTTTTTAAGTATTGCTTTTATTGTATTTTCTGCTTTTTCTCCCGATGGAACTGAAGATTTAAATATTAAGCTTTCAGATGATGTTCTTAATGTCTGGCTAAATAACATCCCTAGCTGTTGAAGTTTTTTTAAAAGTTTGGAAAAAGAGTTTGTAAAAACAGCATTTTCCCATTTTTCAACAGGTATTTTTAAAAAACTGCTAATACATCCAAAGGCAGGTGATTTTTGAGTTTTAACAACGATTCTACGGTTATTATTTATTGAAGTAGCAGCATTAATTTTTGTTATCATACTTTATTCTCCTTTTTCTAATATATTTAAAAATA
Organism: uncultured bacterium; assembly: GCA_963839525.1. Lineage (GTDB taxonomy): Bacteria > Cyanobacteriota > Vampirovibrionia > Gastranaerophilales > Gastranaerophilaceae > CAWIVJ01. The sequence goes on from CAWIVJ010000031.1 coordinate 19,568, forward strand.
ATAAAAATTTCTTCGCTAGTGTATTTTTTATCTTATATTACTGTCTTTATTATTACAACTAGATATTAAATTTATATTTACATATCTTTAACATAATAATTTAAGTTATGAAACACTAAGTTGTTGAATTGGAGTATTTATATTTAGTTCAATGTATTTAAATATATTTTGAACAATTCCGACAGGAAAAAAATAAATGTTATCACATGGTGTGATTTTTAACATAGAATTTTTAGTATCAATATTTATCACTCTAGCTAAAAAATATCTTTTTACAACTGAAAAAAGAATGTAATTACTTTTGCTTTGAATTTCAATTATTTCAAATCGATTTGCATTTACACTTGCAAGAGTAAGATAAAATAATTTTTGGCTGTTTATTTTAAAAAATTTATTGCAAACTGTAAAATCAACGGGTTGAGGCTGTACTGCGGAGGTTTGAGAAATATTTTGTACGGGCGTGTAAGCGCTTTGTGCGCTTACACGCCCTAATGAACAAAGAACAAACAAGGACAAAAAAGTCACCTTGAATTTATTTCTGAATCCATACAAGTTACTAAGTATATGAGATGCTGAAACAAGTTCAGCATGACGTCCTGTTAATAATTTGCTTCTTCTCACCTCTCACTCCTCACCTCTCACTAATTCTCCAGCCAAGATTTCCCGTAACCGACATCTACAACTAAAGGAACTAAAAGCGGCTGATTAAGCTCCATTGCTTCAATTGTAAATTTTTTAATCTGTTCAAATTCTCCTGATTCAACTTCCAAAACCAGTTCGTCATGAACCTGCATAATCATTTTTGATTTTAAATTATTTTCTAACAATTTTTTTTGTAAATCAATCATAGCCATTTTAATTAAATCAGCAGCTGTTCCTTGTAGAGGTTGGTTAATTGCGGCACGCTCTGCAGCCTCTCTTATTGCATTATTTGGACTTAATAAATCATTTGCCAAATAACGTTTACGACCAAAAATAGTTTCAACATAACCGTTTTCATGAGCAAAGCGGATTGTACTCTGCATATATTCGCGAACTTTAGGATAAGTTGCAAAATATTTTTCAATAAACATTTCTGCCGCAAAAGGTGCAATATTTAAAGATTTTGCAAGCCCGTATTTGCTTTGTCCGTAAATAATACCAAAATTTACAGCTTTTGCTTTATAACGCATATCTTTTGTAACCCCTTCAACAGGTACTTCAAACACGTTCGCTGCCGTTTTTGTATGAATGTCCTCACCTGAACAAAATGCCTCAATTAAATTATCATCCCTTGAAACATGAGCAAGCAAACGAAGCTCTATTTGAGAATAGTCTGCAGATAGTAAAAGTCCGTTTTCTCTGTCTTTTGCCACAAAAGCATGCCTGATTTTATTTCCTTCTTCGGTTCTTATTGGAATATTTTGCAAGTTCGGATTAGAAGATGATAAACGTCCGGTAGTTGTAATAGTTTGATTGTAATTTGTATGAATACGCCCGTCTTTTCTGCTTATTAATTGAGGAAGAGCATCGGTATACGTTGATTTAAGCTTGGAAAACTTGCGATGCAAAAGCAAATGCTCACAAATTTTATTTTCTTTGGCAAGTTCTTCTAAAACTTCGGCACTTGTTGAGTAAACTGATTTCCCCCTTTTTTTCCTTACCGGAATTTGTAACCTATTAAAAAGGATTTCTCCCACTTGTTTTGGAGAATTTACATTAAACGGCACTCCTGCTATATCAAAAATTTTAGTTTCAAGTTCTGCAATTTTTGTACTAAATTCTTTTGTTAAATTATTTAAATATTCAACATCAATCGAAACACCGTCATATTCCATCTGGGCAAGAACAAGTGAAAGCGGAACTTCAACATCATATAGAAGCTTTAGTTCTCTTTCATCTAATTTATTTTGCCAAAATTTTGTTAGCGCAAGTGTTGCATAGGCATCATCACAAGCGTAGTGAGCAGCAGCTTCAATAGAAACACACTCCATACTCAGGCAGTTTTTACCGCTTCCTATAAGCTCGGTGATTTCCTGCATAACATGATTTAAATGCTCCAGAGATTGGATTTTAAGCCCGTGTTTTCTGGCAGGATCTTTAATATAACTTGCAAGCATTGTATCAAAAGTGATTCCCTTAATTTTTATTCCGTAATTTTGGAAAATATTATAATCAAATTTAGCATTTTGCAGTGTTTTTTTGATATTTTCATCTTCAAGAACAGGTTTTAGAACTTCAAGAACTTCTTTTAACTCCAACTGGTCACCAATCTGATGAGATAAGGGAATGTAAAAGGTGAGAGGTGAGAGGTGAGAGGTGAGAAGAGCATCAGTTTTTTGTTTCATGTTCTCTTTTGCTTCATATGCAACTGAAACCCCGACAATCTCAGCTTCTTGTATTTTTACAGAAGTTGTTTCAGTATCAAGAGCAAATATATTTTGTTTTTTCAGATTTTCAATAAGTTCGCGTAAATCTTCTTTAGTTGTAACTACTTTCATATCAAAGGATATATCATCTTTATTTATTCTACTTTTAACTTCTTGAGAAAATAATCCAAGCTGCATTTGAGCAGAAGCTTGAATCGTTGCCGGCTGAACAGCTTGCGGCTCTACAGTTGTTTCAAGCTGAGTCTGTTCCTGTATTTTTTTATCCTGCACTTTATTTTTATCAAAAGAGCTTAAAATAGTGTCAATGCCTCTAATAAAACTATAAAATTGAAGTTTTTTAAGGAATTCTGTAACTTCATCAATATTAGGCAAATCTATGTGAGTACCTTCAAAATCAAAGTTGATATTAACATCCTTGACAATTGTCGCAAGTTCTTTGCTTAAAATACCGATATCTTTACCTTCACAAATTTTCTGGCGCACTGCGTTTTCGGGTATTTCTTCGCAATGAGCAAACATTTCTTCCATATCCGGATAACGGGAAAGAAGTTTCTGAGCAGTTTTTTCTCCTATTCCCCGAATCCCCGGAATATTATCGGAGGAATCTCCGCGTAAACCTTTATAATCTGTAACCTGATTAGGATAAACACCTAGTTTTTCGTAAACTTTATCCCAGTTATATTCAATAAGTTCTCCTTTTGAGGGAATCAGAACTTTTACATGCCCTTCTTTGTCAATTAACTGGAACGAATCCTGATCTCCTGTAAGAATAAGTGTTTTATGACCTAATTTTGTGGCTTTATAAGCAATTGTGCCTATAACATCATCTGCTTCAAAGCCTTCTTTGGTATAAATCGGTATATTAAAAGCTCTTAATCCTTCAAATATAAGTTTCATCTGGCTTCTCAGAGTATCGGGCATAGTTTCTCTATTTGCTTTATATTGGTCATATTTTTCGACTCTGAAAGTTTGTCTTCCCACATCAAAAGCAACAGTAATCGCATCAGGCTTAATCTCTTGATTTTTAAGCAAATCGAAAACAGCCTTAAAAAAACCGAATACTGCCCAAGTCGGCTGATTATCCGTTGTTTTCATGCCGGTTCTCTCAAGCGCAAAAAATTGCCTGAATGCAAGCGCATGTCCGTCTATTAAAATTAAAGTTTTTTGTTTTTCCATTTATTACTTCCAATATTTTTTGTATTGCCGCATTGAGACTTCGCCTCTCCTTGCAATGACAATATAACCTTTTTAAATTAAGTATATTTTACAACAAAATTTATGCTTCATGCTAAAACTTTAAAATACGTAAATTATTTATTATTTAAACCCATTTATGCTAAACTAAAAATATGGACTTTAAGAAAATAGATTTTAGTAAATTAAAATTTAACAAATTGGGTAGGAAAAAAACAATCTATGTTATTTTATTTTTGATAATAGCCGTCATTTTTGTCTGGGCATTTATTGCTGCAGGAATAATTACTCGTAATTTCAACAGGGAACAGCTTATTGGAACAGAAAACCGTCAAGAACTTGAAATATCAGGCTTAATTCTGACAGAAACAAAAGGGGACAAAAAGTTTTGGGAAATTTATGGAGAAAACGGCTATTATAAAAGTGATAATAAAGTTGCCTTGCTTGAAAATGTTATAGGAAATTTCTATAAAGACAACGAAGTGTCTATGAGCTTTGAATCTTCAAAAGGAACTTATAATGAAATTAAAAAACAAATCATATTGTACAATAACACCCATATTGTAATAAAAGACGGTACATCGCTTTATTGTGACAGGCTTACCTGGTCAGGCTCAGATAAAGACATTATTGCTCAGGGCAATATAAAAATAAACAGAAATAATGAGCTTATTGCTACAGCAGATAAAGCCGTTATAAATCCTGATTATTCAAAATTTAAAATAAACGGTAAAACCGTCACAAAATTATATAAACTAAAGGAGGAAAAATGAAAAAGAGTTTAATAATACTAACAATAATAGTAGCTATGCTGTTTGGACTTTCTTCCACCGCAGAAGATCTAGTAATCCAATCCAAAACTCAAACTTATTCAGAAAAAGATAATAAAATAAAAGCAGAAGGTGACGTTCAGGTAACAGTAGGCGATGCAAAAGTTATAGGAGACAAAGCGGATGTTACTGTGACCAAAGATAATAAACTTGATATAGCAACTTTTTATGATAAGCCATATGCTTATGAACTAAAAGGTAATAAAAAACGTGAAGTTAAAGCAAATATTCTAAGAGCGTCTTTAATTAACAAAGTCATAAAAGCTGAAGGGATGACTCAAACAACCGTTTTCGACGGAAAAGAACCAGTTGTTATTATTACGGCAGATAATCAGGAATATGATACAAAATCTAACATAATGAAAGCAAACGGCAGTGTTATTATTCACTACAAAGAAATAGAAACTTTTTCCAGTAAAGCAATTATAAAAACAAATAAAAACGGAGATTTACAAAGAATTGATTTAATCGGAACAGCAAGAATTAAAGAAACAAAACATCTTGCAACAGCAGACCATTTTATTTATAGTCCTTTAACAGATGAATTAATTTCTATTGGAAATACTACTTCAAATGCTGTTTTAGATGACGGTTCCAGACTTATTTTAAAAGCCAATTATCAACAATATAATAAAAATACCAATACCTTCTTAGGCAGCGGAAATGTCAAAATCTGGTTTAAAGATTACTATGCTCAAGGTCCGAAAGTTACTTTTTATCCTGATAAAAAAACCAATAAACCTAACGAAATTTATTTTATCGGACGCTCAAGTATAACCCAAGATGTAAAAACTATTTTTGCAGACAAAATAAAACTTGTTCTAAAACCCAAAAATTTCTATGCAGAAGGGAATACTAAAACCGTTATAAGGGATATTAACAAAACACAAGATAAAGAAAATAGTTTGTTTTAATAGAGCATAAAAAGAGTGGCGTAGACGGATTAAGTTGAAACTGCTGTGTTTCATCATAAGAAAGTAAAAAATGGATAAAAAAATTCAAAAAGCACTGGAGTTATTTAAAAACAAAGAATGGGAGAAAGCTATTGATGCTTTCAGCAGGATTTTAGAAAAAGAGACTAAAAACGCAGAATTATATAATAATTTGGCTCTTTCATATTATTATATCGGAGAAATTGAACAAGCGGAAAAATTCTTTTTAAAAGCCTTAGGACTCAATCCTAAATTAGCGGAAGTTTATATAAACTTATCCGATTTATATTTTAAGCAAAGAAATTTTGCGGATGCTGTTGATCTTTTACAAATTGGCACTCAAGAATTACCTGAAAATCTTATTTTAAAACATTATCTTGCAAGAATTTACATGGAAGATGCCAGACTTGACTTAGCAATTGACGAACTGGATAAAATTCTTGAAGAACAGGCTGAAAACTATGATGCTTACTACGATTTAGCTAGAATTTATTTTGAACTGGGAAATTACGATCTAGCAATAGAAAATTTCGAAAATGTTCTTAAATACAAAAGTGATAATGAATGGGTTTTTTATTATCTGGGACAATCTTATGAAGCTAATGATGAAAGAGACAAAGCAATTTCAAATTATTTAAAAGCTATTGCAACTAATGATAAATTTTATCCGGCATATAAGAAAGCAGGAATTCTTTTTCTTGCAAGAGAAGATTATAATGATGCCATTGAATACTTTGAAGATTACATAAAATTTAATGTTTCTGAAGAAGAAATAAATAATATTAAAAAAACAATTGAAAGAATTAAAAAATTAAAAGGATGAAGAGTGACCGTTCAAGAAGAATTAAATAGCGTTTCAAATAATAATTTATCTTATCAAAAAAAATTTTGGATAGCTTTTTCATCAATAGAACCAATTAACAGCGGCTTTACACAAAGACTTTATAATTATTTCGGTGATATTGAAAAAGCTTATAATACTTCTTTAAAAGATTTGTCGCAAATTGACGGACTTAACATTAAAAAGGCTGAAACTTTTTTACGCGAACGTGATAAAACAAATCCGGATAAAACTTTGAATGAAGTAACAAAAAGGAATCTATCATTTATAACTTTTGATGATGAAATTTATCCTTATATGCTTAAAAATATTTCAGACCCGCCGGTGGTTTTATATTTAAAAGGGAACTTAGAAATCTGCAACATGGAGAAAACTCTTGCTGTTGTAGGTTCACGCAGAGCAAGCTCAAACACTAAAGATATTTTAGCAAAAATCTTATTCGGACTTAAAAATACTGATATTTGCATTGTTTCAGGTCTTGCATCCGGAATTGACACAACAGCACATCAAGAAGCCTTAAATAACAATTTAAAAACCATTGGCGTAATTGCAAGCGGATTTGATTTTGTTTATCCGGCTTCAAACAGAGAGCTTTATAAAAAAATAGAAAACGGCAACGGTGCTATTTTAAGTGAATATTTTCCAACTTTTCAACCACTTCATTTCAGATTTCCGCAAAGAAACAGAATTGTTTCGGGACTTTCATACGGAACTCTTGTAGCTGAAGCTGCAATAAAAAGCGGAGCCTTAATAACTGCAAATCTTTGTCTGGAACAGGGCAGAGAGCTTATGTGCATCCCCGGACTTGTTTCAAATCCAAATACTGAGGGGATTTATAAGCTTTTAAAGCAGGGAGCATCTATGGTTACCTGTGCGGAAGATATTTTAAACGCTCTGAATTGGGAAATAAAACCTCAAAAACAGCTAAAGATGAACTTTGCAGAATTTTCAGAAGATGAAAAAAAGGTTTTAAGTTCCATTGAGATTGAGCCGAAAGGATTTGATTTAATTTCGGCAGAAACAGGTATTGACTTGAATAATTTGCTTGTATGCTTGACAAATTTGGAAATCAAGGGAAAAATAAAACAAATCGAAGGCGAAAAGTATAAGATTAGTTGAACTTGCACCTACAAAAATTGTAAATATTTGTAAATACACACCCTTCTAATTTTGTTCAGCCGGCAATTTTTATTATATTTGTGTTTTCCTACTTAAAGAACTAAGATTGCTAAGGAAAAAATGTTTTTACGAGTAAATCACAAAATTTAGTAAATAAAATATTCAATTAAAAATCAAAAAGGAAAATTAGAAATAAAAATAAATCAAGCATCATTTAATAATAAAAATTTATCACTATTAAAACCTAAAAAAAATACAACTAGCCAAAAATCTTACGGAGTTATAAATTTTACTTCAAAAACAGGTAAAATATTTAGACAAGCAGGTATTAATATCTTTGGTCATGCATTTAACCATTCAATTAAAGATGACGGCTCGAGTTTTTTAGAATCTTTGGTGGTTAAAAATGATTATCTTGGAAAAAACATAAATGATACACTAAATAAATCAATTATCATACAAGAAGATTGTATTGAAACCTTAGCTTTAAATTTTGTCGATAAATGTATCAACATGATAAAATACCGTATATTTTCAAATAAAAAGATTGCAAAGGAAATAAATGATTTATTTCCACAATTATGTATTTCAATAAAAAAAAGAAAATTAGCCAATTGTGAAGGCTTTGCTTTACATAGATCCTATACAGATTTACAACGTTTTATAACTAGATATGATTTGCCACTTCCTTTAGAAAATAAAATACAGTATGACGACAATGGTGATCTTGCAGAAACTTTAGATACAATATCACATGAATTAACACATGTATTAAATTCAAACAGCAATAGCATCAATAATCATTCAATTACTTCTTTCTTAGCTAATAAACATGGAGTAAATGTAAAAGATTTAATATCTTTCTGGTTACCGTTTGAAAAACTTGCACGAAATATTATGCGTGATATAATTTGAAAGCAGGTACTTCAATAAAAATTTAAAGACATGGCGACAAAAACCACAAAAAAAGCTGAAACAAAAGAAATTAAAATGAAAACTGCCAAAAAATCACCAAAAGGAGAAAAATCTCTGGTGATTGTAGAATCTCCTGCAAAATCTAAAACTATTAAAAAGATTTTGGGTGATAAGTTTCAAATAGAAGCAAGTTTTGGACATATCAGAGATTTTCCTAAAAACGTGCTTGGTTTTGACGTGCAAAAAGACTTTGAACCGAGTTTTGTTGTAATTCCCGAAAAGCAAAAAGTTGTTTCTAAATTAAATGAAGTTGCAAAAAAATGTGATAAAATTTATCTCGCATCCGATCCTGACCGTGAGGGGGAAGCTATTGCATGGCATGTACGTCAGATTCTGGAAGTACCCGAAAATAAAATTTTAAGAATTGAATTTAATGAAATTACTCCAAAAGCAGTAAAATATGCAGTCGAGCATTCAAGACCTATTGATATGGACAGAGTTAAAGCTCAGCAAACCAGACAAATTCTAGACAGGCTTGTAGGATACAAAATCAGCCCTGTTTTATGGGAAAAGCTCAGGAACAGAAGACTTTCCGCAGGACGTGTTCAATCTGTCGCTCTTCGCATGATTTGCGAACGCGAAGAGGAAATTGAGGCATTTGTGCCTGTTGAATACTGGTCAATTACTGCTGAATTGGATCAAAAAGGAACAATAGTTGAAGCTGAATTATCAAAATATAAAGATAAAAAAATTGAAATAAATAATGAAGAAGAAGCGCAAAAAATCACAGATTTTTTGCGCGACAAAAATACAAAATATGAAGTTTTAAAAATCACAAAACGTGAAAGCACAAGAAAACCTTCTGCACCGTTTATAACATCAACAATGCAAAGAGAAGCCAGCTCAAAGCTTGGTTACGGTGTTTCAAAAACAATGCAGGTTGCACAAAAGCTTTATGAAGGAATTGAACTTGGAGCAGAGGGTGCGGTAGGGCTTATAACTTATATGAGAACTGATTCTGTCAGAATTTCAGATGATGCTACTGAAGCTTCAAAAGAGTTCATTTTGAACAATTACGGTGAAAAATATTATCCTGCCGAGCCAAATAATTATGTAAAAAGCGGAAAAAAGAACGTTCAAGATGCTCACGAAGCAATTCGCCCATCTTACCCTGAAAAAACACCGGAAAAAATTAAAGAATATTTAACAAACGAACAGTATAAACTTTACAAACTCATTTGGGCTAGGTTTATGTCTTCTCAAATGGCTAATGCAACTGTTGCAAATACTTCTGTAGATATTCAAGCCGGCGACTACACACTTAAAGTAGGTGCCAGCAAAATTATTTTTGACGGATTTTTAAAAGTTTATTGCGAAGACGAAGAAGATTTAAATAAAAAAACTATACCTGATTTTGAAAAAGGTGATATTTTAAAATGTAAAAAAGTTAATCCAAAACAGCATTTTACTCAGCCTCCCCCAAGATTTTCCGAAGCTTCTCTGGTTAAAGCACTTGAAGAGCACGGCATAGGGCGTCCTTCAACTTATGCGCCTATTATTACCAAAATTCAAACAAAAGGTTATGTTGAAAAAATTGAAAAAGCACTCGCTCCAACACTTTTGGGGAAAACTGTCTCAAAACAATTAGTTAAACATTTCACAGATATTATGAATTATAAATTTACGGCAGGCATGGAAACAAAGCTTGATGATGTTGCCGAGAAAAAAGCTGTTTGGAATAAAGTAATAAGAGATTTTTACGATCCATTCCTTGAAACTGTTAATAGTGCAAGAGAAAACATGGAAAAGATAAATATTGAAAGCGATGTTGTCTGTCCTAATTGCGGGAAGAAAATGATAATAAGAAATAGTCGTTTTGGAACCCAGTTTTTAGGCTGTTCCGGTTATCCCGAGTGTAAAACAATGATGCCGTTAAACAAAAGCGGTGAAATACAAGAACCTGAGACAACTGAAGAGAAATGTGAAAAATGCAATTCAGATATGGTAGTAAAAGTCGGGCCTTACGGTAAATATTTAGAATGTACAAATACAGATTGCAAAAATAGAAAACGTATTGTTATAACAACCGGTGTAAAGTGCCCTAAAGAAGGCTGCGAAGGTGAAATTGTCCAGAGAAAATCAAAATACGGTAAGATATTTTACGGCTGTAACAAATATCCTGATTGCGATTTTGTCCTCTGGAATGAACCAACAGGTGAAACTTGCCCTAAATGTAATTCGCTTTTAGTAAAAAAAGTTTTAAAAAAAGGTACAACAATTCAATGCTCAAAAAAAGAGTGCGATTATTCAAGAACAGCAGAAGAAGTTTAATAATTTCTATAAGATTATAAATATATTTAAATACTCAAAAAATTAACAACTAGAGTGATTTATTTTAAATAAAATTTTTGTATCATATTAAAGTTTCCTATATTTTTATCAATGCAACTAAATATGTTGTTTTTAAAAATTAAAAATAACTGAAATTTGATGTGAGAAAAAATGGATTATATTGCAAGTCATTACCAAACATACCTGAAAGGAACTAAAAATACTGAACTTGGTACAGAAGCACCAATATATCAAAGCCCGTCTTTAATTTTTATGGTTGAAATGCTAATTATGTATTCAATGAACTTGTTTTCACATCTTGCCCAACTAAAAAAATTTGGCATAACAAATGAATTAATAGAACAAGATATTATAAATATAATCTCTGCAGGAACGATCAACGTAGAATTTAGTGAAGAACAATTCTTTAAATTTCTTACAAAACTTTACGACGATACTGTGGAAGCAAGAGCGCTATGTGATATTGTAAGCGAAAAAAATGATGTAAAACTTAAAATTCCTCCAAAACTTTTAAAAGATCCCAGAAAATACAGTTTTCCCGAAGCAATAAAAGAAGGACAAAAGAGTTTTAATAAAAAATATAAAAAACTTACTTCAAAACAGATGGGGATGATTGATTTATACTTAAATATTATAAAATCTATCTTCAATTATTTATTGGAAGGAAAAGAATTGAATGTTGAGATTAAAGAAGGCAAAAATATTTTGTTTTTTTTACTTAATACAGACAATAAATTTACACCTGATTTTTTAAAAAATATACCCGATTTAATTAAATCCCTTGCTGAAATTGGCAATATACTTGCAAGGAGAATATATGAAGCAAAAAAGGAAAAATACGGTGAAATGGAGTCAGCACTGGTTTCTTTCTCTACAAAACCTAATAAATCAATCTTAGTCACCGGCTCAAAAATGAGAGAATTAGAGCTGCTTTTAGAAGCAACAAAAAATAAAAGTATTGATGTTTATACTCATGGAGATATGATTTATGCTCATTTCTATCCTAAATTAAAATCTTATCCTCATCTTGTAGGACATTATGGAAGAGAAATAGAAAGATACAGGATTGATTTTTCTGAATTTCCGGGTCCTGTTCTTTTAACAAAACATTCATTTCTTAATGTGGAAAATATTTTTAGGAGCAGTATCTATTCCCTGGATGAGGTTGCTCCAATGGGTGTTGCTACAATTAAAGACTATGATTTTAATCCTTTAATTCAAGCTGCTTTTAGATCAGAAGGTTTTACAAAGTTAACAGAAAGACCTTCAATTAAATTTAATTATTCTGAAAGCAAAATTTTGAGTGAAATTGTTCAAGTTGCAGAAAAAATAGAAGCAGGAGAAATTAAACATTTTTTTGTAATAGGAAATTCAAACCACACCGAATCTCAAAAAGAATATTTTTCAAACTTTTTTAAACTATTGAATGATGATTGTTTTGTTCTTTCTTTTTCATATACTAATTATAAAGACAATGTTTTACATGTGGAAATAGGGTATAATTTTACTTTATTAAATAAAATTTTTGAAATTTTGACAAGAAAAATAAGCATGGAAAATTTAAACCCAATTATCTTTTTCACAAAATGCGAAATATTTACTATTTCAAATTTAGCTTATGTTAAGCAAATTGGCGTAAAAAATATTTATTTTGCGAACTGTTCACCAGCCTTATTTAATCCCGCTTTAATAACATTTATAAGAGAATATTATGAACTAAAAGATTATACAACTCCGGAAGCAGATTTAAAAAATATACTTTATAACGTAAACCAAGTATGATAAAATAACTTAAAGAAATATAATAAAGGAATTTTGAAATGGAGTATAAATTCGGTTTAATCGGTTATCATTTATCACATTCAATTTCTCCTGTCATACACAGGGCAGGGCTTGAAAGCTTGGGTATTAAAGGAACTTATGAAGTGCTTGAAACTCCGCCTGAAGAGTTAATTTCATGTATAAAATTCTTAAAAGCTAACAATTATAACGGTTTTAATGTAACCATTCCCTTAAAAGTCCCTATGGCTTTATTTTTAGACCATGTAGATAAATCTGCTGATATTTCCGGGTGCGTAAATACAATAAAAATTCTTCCTGATAAAACTTTTTATGGCTTTAATACAGATATTTACGGGTTTCAAAAAGCAATTCTACCTCCAATTCAAAAGGATTTAAAAGGTTCAAATGTCAGTATACTGGGGACAGGCGGAGCTTCTCGCGCAGCGGCAGTAGGTTTAATTGAACTTGGAGTTAAGCAAATTAACTTCTATTCCCGAAACATAATTAATTCATCAAACATGGTTAATTATTTAAGAGAGACCTTTCCTGAAGTTACGTTTAAATTATACCAGAATTCAAGTACAGGTGAACTGTTTAATTCTGCAATGATAGTAAATACGACTCCAATAGGCATGAAAGGGAATTCAGCAGATGAAATGCCGCTTAAATTAGAAGTAATTAAAGATTTACCCATTAACACAGTAATTTATGATATTATTTATAACCCGACCAAAACCCTTTTACTTGAAAAAGCAAAAGAGTTTGGACTTGAAACAATTAACGGGCTTGACATGCTTATTAATCAGGCAGCAAAAGCACAAGAAATTTGGACAGGAAAATTCCCTGATGTTAACAAAATGAAAATTGCAGCGTTAGAGAACTTGTAAAGATAAAATTAGGAGAATAAAAAATGCTTGCTAAGCGAATAATTCCATGTCTGGATGTAAAAAACGGTGAAACTGTCAAAGGGATTAATTTTGAAAATTTGCAATACGCAGGAGATCCCATTGAATTGGCAAAAAAATACTCTGATGACGGAGCTGACGAACTTGTTTTTCTGGATATTACCGCAACAAATGAAGGAAGAAAAACAACAACCAAAATGGTTGAAAAAGTAGCAAAGCAAGTTTTTATTCCCTTTACGGTTGGAGGTGGTATATCTTCGATTGAAGATATGAGGCGCCTGCTTTCAGCAGGCGCCGATAAAATAGCAATAAACTCGGCAGCCGTTAAAAACCCTGGACTAATTAAAGAAGCTTCGACATATTTTGGTTCACAATGTATTGTGGTGGCTATTGATGCAAAATTTGTTGATGATGATTTTTATGTATTTATTAATGCAGGGCAAAAAAATACCGGTATGAAGCTTTTTGATTGGATAAAAAAAATTGAACAACTTGGCGCAGGTGAAATTTTGTTAACATCAATGGATGCAGACGGAACCCAAAACGGTTTTGATTTAAATATGACGAAACTTGTATCAGATAATATAAATATCCCCCTAATAGCCTCCGGAGGAGCGGGTGCTTATATTGAACATTTTGTTGATGTTTTTGATTGCGCAAATGCAGATGCAGCACTTGCTGCATCGATTTTTCATTATAATACTTTACCCGTTAAAACATTAAAAAAAGGCTTACAGGAAAAAAATATTTCAATTAGAACATAAATTTATAGCCACCTGTCTAATATTCAAAATAGCTATATTGGGGTATAAAAGTAATATAGAGTGTTAAACTCTAAGACTTTATACTTAACACGATTCAGCTATAACCCGATAATTTTAAATCGGGTTTTTTTTTGACTTAAATATTTAAACTAAAACTTCTAATAATTAAGAATTATTAAGTGGGAAAGCTTAATAATCCTTAAAAAAATTGAAAAAAGCGTTAAAATAAGAATATGGATATTATTAAAAATTTAAAAGATTATAAATTGACAACACAGCAAAAAATATTTGCAAGTGTACTAAAGGAAAATATAAGGTCTTATAGTTGCAGTGAAAAAATAACTAATAAGGTATATTTAAGAAAATATTTTTCTCCCGAAAATGATTTTACAATATATACAACAGAAGTAGCAGATCCTCGATTAATGTTAAGAAGAGCAATTTAAATAATTTATAAAAAGAGAAAAGCCCTGCAAATAAACACTTATTTGCAGGGCTTTTCTCTTGACAATGTTTGTTTAGAAGATAAAATAAGGTTATGACGTTAATGGGGCGTCGCCAAGTGGTAAGGCACCTGGTTTTGGTCCAGGCATTCGGAGGTTCGAATCCTTCCGCCCCAGTTTTGTAGAAACAACCGTTTAAAACGGTTGTTTTTGGTATTATAATTATTTTTCAGATGTTCGGGTTTTGCTTCGCATGTCACATACTTTTCTTTTACCATCCCATTTTTTTACCTTCTTTTATGCAATATTATTTAAAAAATTTAATTCGTTTTATTGGATAATATATGTAAATTATTTTTCCAATAATTTTATTTTTATTAATAGGACCTAAAAATCTGCTGTCATAACTCATATCCCTATTATCACCAAGAATAAAATAACTGTTTTCAGGGATTAGAGTCTTTTCATAATTTATGGCTTTAGGATGTGGCGAATATTCTTTTAATTTTTTATAAGGTTCATTTAGAACCTTATCGTTTATGTAAATATTTGCTATATTCTCTGAATTTCTTTTAATATCAATTGTTTCTCCCGGTAGACCCACTATTCTTTGATAATAAGTTTCTCTTATCCCCAATTTATAAACAACAAGATCTCCTCTTTTTAACTCATATCCTTTTAATTTTTTAACTAAAAATTCATCTCCCCGTTTGATAATCGGAGCCATTCCGTTTCCTTTGGCGATAAATTTTGTGAAATTAAAATTAAAAAATAATGATGATAATATATAAACGCTTATTGCAACTGCTTGGAAAGTTTTTATTTTATCCCACTTAAAGTCTTTACTTTGGATTAATTTACCTTTTTTGCTGATTAAGAAAATGAGGACGCCGTAAAAAAGTAAATCTGCAAGTTTTTGAAAAATCAATGATAGTGGAAAAATAGTAAGAAACAGAACAAAAAAGACAAAAGCTTTCTTTTTTGAGTCTGAAATGTCGAAAAACCTTCTTATACTTGCAACAGAAAAAATGTAAAAAATGAATAAATGAAGAAAAAAGCTTAATGTTCTATATGATACGTAAATCAAAAAACTTAATTTATAAAAAATGAACGGAGTCAAGATTTTTATAATTTCGAATATAAAATTCACAAACAAAAAGACACCTATACTAACAAAAGCGTAGTCCCATCTTCCTAAAGGTGTGTCAATTTTTAAAAACTTCTTCATCTTAAATTACAGTCTCTTCTCTCATCGTTCCACTTATAACCATATTTTGAGCAATTTTCTTTGTTAATTTCAAACAAAACACCTTCGTCATTTTTCATTTTTATTCCCTCAGGGCATATCCCCATATCAATACATAACTCCATGCTAAATATTTTATTAACAGATGGTAAAAGTAAGACTAACTTTAAATAATTTATTTGTATGCCTAACAATAATAAAAAAATAAGAACCTGAAAGATAGGCTTTATTTTTAGGAAAATCAATGACCAAAAACCTAAAATAAGCATCATTGATAATATTGTATACAATATTATTTGAAAGTCAAAACCATTATCATTAAAAAAAGAATGTGCAAAAACAATAAAAATGTTATACGCAATAAATAGTGTACAAATTGTACAAAAAACGCTATACAAAATTTTTAAAATAATTATTGAAAAAGTTTTTATAGTTATATTCATAAAATAATTATAACTTAATCTGTTTATAATGTATATAATCTACCTTCTGTGCTCAGGTAATAGATCTTGCATTAAAACTCGGCAATCGCAAGTAGGGTTGTTACGCCCTCGTTCTCTGCCTAATCTATTTGCAACTTGGTCTCTTTCAGAATCCTCCAAAGCTTTTTCTACCGTTACTTTATGAGTATGCACATAGGTATATTGGTCGTACTGTTCTTTTAAATCACTAAGTGCTGTTGCCGCTGCTTCTTCAAGTTCTCCGAATTGAGCACTTTGACAGTTAGCTACCGAATGGTAATATTTATCCATTCCTTCTTCTTTTAATACGTACGCATGGTATAAAAGTTCTATATAATTAGAAACAAAGATGGCAGTAACTCTTAAATATGCAGCAGCTGTTTCTAATAGGTTCAAGATTTCTTGTAGTAAATTATTAACTTCTTCTACTTTTCTAGATATTTCATCATAAATTGCATCTATATTATTTTCACAATCAGGAAGGTGTTGACCATATTCATCTTCAATGATTGATAAAGTTTCATCCATATCTGCTAATAAACTTTCTGCTTTAGATGCCATTGTCTCTAAAGAATCAACTTCTGTTTGAAACTCGCCTTCAAGACTTTCTGCTTCACCTACAGCACCTTCAAGTTCTGCAATTACTGCATCAAGTCTTTCAACGCAATCGCAAGGTTCATCACCGTCATCGTTTGATTCTTCTTCTACAATTTCTTCAAGATGACATTTACAGTTAGGATGAAGCGGTAAAGGTGCATCTTCAGGATTGCTAAATTTGGTACCTTCCATAGCTTGACAATCCTCACAAGCTCCATCTTCAGCTACCCAAACGTAGATTGTATTGCTTATTCTTCCTTTTAATACGGTTCCTTCTTCTGTGGCATTAAAATTATTAATTAAATTATTTGCCTTTGTATTTTCAGTTTTAGCGTCTTTTTTTAATCCTGCTTTTGAAAGTTGGTCATATCTATACAAAGAATGTTCAATTTCTTTTAATTTATTATAGGTATTAATAGAATCGTTTGGAAATTGCTTATTTGCTATTGATTTTTTTATTGAATTAATTTGTGACTGTAAATTTTTTGGCATTATTTCTCCCCAGTTGTTATTTTATAATGATAACAATTTTTTGAGAGTTCCAACAGTCGGTATTTTTACGGATTTTAATATTTTATAATTTGCTTTAAGGTCGGGATAAACAGTTTGAAGTCTAAAATATTTTCATAATATTTAGTTAGGATTTCATCAACCAGGTGCAGAATATTCTTTAAAAGACCACTATTAGTGGGCTTTTTAGTGATTTTAAGTTTTTTAAAATTAATATTAGTAAAAATGCGTAACGTCAGTAATGTAAGTACTTTTACGGACTTTAAAAAGTTCTGAAGTTTGTTAATATGCAAAAAAATTCAACTTTTTAATTTAATATAGTTATGATAAAATTATTTACAAGATTATTGAATAGTGGAGATGTAAAATGAGAAAAATATTATTAATTTTTGTAGCCGTTTTATTTACAGCTAATCCTGTTTTTGCTAAAACTGAATTTAAGCCTTACACTGAGCCTTTGTCAAATGTTCAAGTGGGAAGTACTGCAATTGAATTTGAAAACAGCAATATAAAAATAAGTCGAAATAAATATAAAATAGATGTTCGTTTGAATAAATATTTGGATGGCTATGAATATTTTATTGAAAATAAAACTAATTTACCTATAACTTTAAAAAAAATGATGTCTCCTGATATAGTGTATAGGGATGAAGTTAATAGAAAATTTGCAAAAATTTCGTGGTTGGGTGATGCGGGAACAACTGATGAGTTAGATAATATACCTGGGGTGGGTGACGTTAGGACTATAAAAAGTCAACTTGAATCACTAAAATTCACGAGACCATTACCGTATAATTATACAATACAATCTAATGATACTGTAAGAGTTTTAATATTTGGGAAAAAAAATAAAACACCAGATATTGAATTTCAATTTATGATTAACAATAATATATCAAATATAATTTTGGAACACGAGTCTATAGTTAAAGATCAAAAATATTATGATAATCTTGTTGCATCACAGAATTACTCACATGATTCTTATGGGTTAACTAGTCATATTGACAATAAAAATGTATTAATGGTAGAGGCTTATTTGAATACAGGAGTAACTGTTGATGATAAATATGTATTGTTTCATGCAATGACTGCAGGAGTGCCTAAAATAACGGAAATGGTATTGAACGCAGGTGCTAACCCAAATCAAAAGTGTTTAGGATATTATCCTGCGTACCAAGCTATAATATATGACCAACCTGAAGTTCTTGAATTGTTACTTGATGCAGGGGCAAATCCTAATACTATTGCAAAAGGACGAACTTTATTACATTGGAGCATAAGAAAAAAACATCCTGAAATGGCTAAATTATTAATAGATAAAAAAGCAGAAGTAAATGAGATTTCAGGGAAAATATCTTCTCTTGCTTATGCAATAAAGAAAAAACAATTAAAAACAGTGCAATACCTTTTAGGTGCAGGTGCAAAGATTGACGAAGAAGCTATTAAATACGCTAAAAAATCAAAAGATGAAAATATCAAGAATTTAGTTTTATTGAAATTAAAGTAAAAATTTAATATTAACTAAAATGGGATATCTTTTTGTGCTTAAAGCGGTTAAGGTTTGTATTTATGCAAAAACATACTAATATTTTACGCAACATTTTCTAACAACCAAGTTCTGAAGTCGTAGATTAAAGCCAGATCATTAAAAGTGTCTTTTTTGTTATTATAATTAAATTTTAGAAGTTAGAGTGCTCTATACGTGTTTGTCTAAGTTTTTATTCTGTTTTTTGTTTTTTTTCAAAAAGTAATAGATTGCCCCAATGACAACTACACCTATACCAACCTCAGCAAAAATTGATTTAAACATTGATGATTTAAACGATTTATCAATATCTTCAGATATTTTTCCAATATCCTTATCTAAATTTTCAAGTTCTAAATCAGGAATATCTATCTTAGGAATATCAATATTATCAAGTTCTTTTAAAAGTTTTGAGTCTAAGTCTTGTTTTTTTAATGCTTCATTTTGTTCTAATATATCAAATTCTTGCATTGAAAGTCCATCTTTAGCTGTATTTAAATCAGATTTCGATGTTTTTAAGCTATTATTATCAATATCATTTATACCATCATTAGCATTAAGTTCATCCTTATTAATATTAGATATTTCTTCTTCAAGTTTTTTAATTTTTTGCTCATTAGATTTTTTTCTCTTGCTTCCAAAGCTAACTTCATCCTTAATTAATATTTGTATATTTCCAGTTGAAACACTGCCCTTTGAACGGTTAGGAATATTATTTTTTGTTGAAAAATTTTGAACACTTGATACTATCATTTTTACCTCAAAGGTTAAATAAACTATTTGTATAAAACCACAACATAGAAAAAATTGCTAGTTATCCAATTAACCCCTTAATAATCGGCAACAATTCTATTATTTCACATTTATCTTCATCACTAATAGTTCGGATTTCATCAACTAGGTGCAGAAGATTAAAAAAGTGGAGATAGAAAAATCTATCTCCCTTTTGTGTTTTGAGATGAGATGATTAGAGAACCTCACATCACCAAGCGATGTTGAGGTGAGGGCTCTACGACAAACAAGGTTGTGCGAAGTTTTAGCACAAGCAGAACCGTAGTTTGGCGAATAAGTCAGCTAGATTTTAAGGACGCAGTACGTAGAAAATCTGCGTGCCTGCCTTTCGCCCCAACCCCCAGTTAAATATTCGGTGCAAAAAATTGCACCCTACTTACAGGATACATTATAAATTTTATAACCTTAAAAAGTCTAAAAATCTGCTTCGCTAACAATGAATTGAGTATCATCATTACAAATTTTTTGAAGCCAGTTCAATGACTCAAGTTGGGTTACGTTTACTTTCGGTAAAAAATATACAATAATATCAATATCAAACGCACCTGCAAGCACAATTAATTCGCTTAAGTTTTCAGGGAACTCACTTTTTGATGCGAAAAATAAAATATTCCGTTCAGTAATTTTTTCTTTACCTATGATACAAAATGGATTATTCTTTAAAGGCTTTTGAATTTGAACTCCCATAGACTTACCAATAAAATCAACATTCTTAAGCAAATACTTGTACAAATCTCCTGTTCCGCTAAACTTTTCTTCAATTTTAAATGTTTTTAAATTACTCATTTTTTATACCTTTCTTAAAAATTGCTAAGATTTTACTATTTTGTACAATTGTTATACTAGTCTATAAAATAGTAAAAGTCAAGTATAAAAAATAAATGCTATTATATAGAGCATGATAAACAACAAACTTTCAGAGATTTTAGGCAGAAAAAGAATAAGAATGTCAGAGTTACAGAAAATGACGGGCTTGAGTCAGACTGCAATAATAAATCTTTATTACAATAAAACTAAAAGTGTAAATTTTGAAACAATGAACAAAATTTGTAATGCTCTTGAATGTAATACGCAAGAACTTTTTGAACATATCCCCGATTAAGATATAAAATATTGTCATTGCGAGGCTTTAGCCACTCTGCCGACAAAACGATTAAATATCTTTTGGAGAGGAAAATACAAAAGACGGTGGGTTCCCTAACCCACCCTACGTACTAATTTTGTTTACATTAAAATTTTACCTTCAAATACAGTTATAGCGTTACCGCTAATATTTACTCTATCCTTAAAAAGCTCTAAAAAAAGAATCCCTCTTCTTGCTGATACTTGTAATGCTTTAAGTTTATTTTTTTCCAATTTTTTTGCCCAATATGGAGCTAAACAACAATGAGCTGAGCCTGTTACAGGGTCTTCATTTACTCCAACATTTGGAGCAAAAAACCTTGAAACAAAGTCATATTCATTGTTAGAAGGTTTACTTGTTATTATTATTCCTCTTGCATTTATTTTTTTTAATAAATTAAAATCAGGATTTATCTTCTTTAAAATATCTTCGGATTCTAATTCAACTAAATAATCAAAACGGTTTTTTCCACAATATAAAATATTTACATCTAAGCTTTTTAATAATTCTTTGGGAGGATCTGTATCAAAAGCTTCCTCTTTTGGAAAATTCATTTGTATTAAATCATTATCATTTTTGCAGATTAATTCTCCACTATTAGTTTCAAAAATAATATTTTGGTTTTTTTCTATAAATTTTTCCCATAATATATGTGCTGCTGCTAATGTGGCATGACCACATAAATCGACCTCATTTGTTGGTGTAAACCATCTCAAATTATATTTATTTTGTGAGACATAATAAAGGAAAGAAGTTTCAGAAAGATTCATTTCTTCTGCAATTTTTGCCATCCAATATTCATCAGCTTCTTTATCTAAAATAATAACTCCCGCAGGATTACCAAAATATGGTTCTTTTGTAAAAGAATCTACCTGATAATAATTTATTTTCATTTTTATCTCCTGATAAAATTTATTTTATAATAAAGCTATATTAATATCAAATTATTTATAATCTGCTTCAAATTCGGCATAAGCGGTTTGAATTCCAAAATATTTTCATAATACTTAGTTAGGATTTCATCAACTAGCGACAGAAATTTAGAAGTATCTTTCTTATCAATATAATTAAGCTTTAGAAGTTCTAACCTTTATTTTTACCCTTGCATAAGTTCACGCAAATGTAATTTATTTTTTCTTGAATATTCTATAAATTCTTTTTCTTCAGCTGTTAAACGGGCTGTGAACTCCAAAACTACACCTGTTTTTGTTTTTCTGCCTGCATTTTTACGTTTTCCGCCCCACTTTATTTTTTCAACTTCTTCTTTGATTTCTTTTTGAAGTTCTTGAGCTTCTTCGGGAGTGAAATATTGTTGTATTAATTTTTCTGTTGTAACTTTATTTTTCATAATTCTTTCCTTTATTTTAGATAATTTTCTATATTCTTTAAAGCTTGTTCAATATATCTTTTGGGTGCTTTTGGGGTCTTTTTGATTGTTATAAAACCTATTATAATTATTTTATTTTCGTGATATTTAAAATATGCCCTTATGTTATCCGGCTTAAGTTCAAACAAACCGTTACCTAAATCATTTATATTTTTATATTCAGTTCCCACTTGTTCAAAAATTGCAATAGCTTTAATAATTTTCTTTTTATTAAGCTTTTCTAGTTTTTGAAGTTGTACTAAAGCTTCATCTGTGTATTCTGCTGTAAACTTTTTCATTTTACTTCCTTATTTGTATATTATAACATGATTACGTAACTAATTCAAGTGCTATTTTAAAATTAAGCAATTAAAGCTTTTAAAATTGGAATAAGTGGTTTGAATTCTAAAATATTTTCATAATATTTAGTTAGGATTTCATCAACTAGCGACAGAATATTCCAGCAAAAAGCCCACTATTAAAGTGGGCTTTTAAGTTTTATTATAATTATTGACATAGTCTATTCAAAACTTACGCTTGGAAGTGCTGTTTTTGTTTCTTCAACTTGAAAATATTCTCTTGATTTTACATTTGCCATTCCTGCGATGATATTTGTCGGGAATGTTCTTATTATTGCATTAATTGATTTAACTGACTCGTTGTAATCTCTTCTTGCAACAGCTAATCTGTTTTCTGTTCCGGTTAATTCATCTTGAAGTGCAAGGAAGTTTTGATTAGCTTTCAATTGAGGATAGTTTTCCGCAATAGCTAGTAATCTTGATAAAGCGCCGGTTAGTTGCACCATTTGCCTTATTAATGCTCTTCATATCGCCTTTTTTAACAGCACCGGAAAGTTGAGCTCTTGCTTCCGCTACTCCCATAAATATTGATTTTTCGTGTGATGCATAACCTTTTACAGTGCTTACAAGGTTTGGAATTAAATCACTTCTTCTTTGAAGCTGGTTTTCAACTTGTGCCCATTGAGAATTTACGGTTTCATCAAGTTTTTGAAGTTTATTATATGTTCCTATAATACTTCCAAAAAACATAATAATTACAGCAATAACCCCTAATGTTATTAATAATCCTTTTTTCATAATATCTCTCCTTTTTATTCTTTATAATTTATCTACGTATTTTAATACAGAGCTTGTCGTGTTTATCAATTTTTGTGTAACATCTTCAAAATCCTCCCCTGATATAGCTTTCTTGTTAGTTCTAAATTCTAATATGTTTAAAAATTGTTCTTTATCAAAATTTAAATCCGTTACTCTTTCAGAAATTGAAAGAACAACATCTTTATGTAATTTTGGAACTTCTAAATCTTTTAATCTTAAAATTGTTCTTAGAATAACCATAATTGTTTTTGATGATGCTTTTATAAGCTCTTGCAGTACACGGTTATTATTTGTATTTGCAAGGTATGTTTGCCTTAGTCTTATTAAAAGATTTTTTGTCTCTTGTTCACATTGAAATCTTAAGTGTGATTTTTCATAATTTATAGAGTTTATTAAGTCTTCACCGTAAAGTATTTTATGTCTTTCTTTGATGTCAGAGTATTCTATTGCGTAAACATCAGAGGAGTTAAACCATTCATCTTTATCCATTAATAAAGGTAAGGATTTTGTCTTTTTACTTAAATCCGCAATAGCTTTGTGTGCTTTTTTTAAATCTTCAGCTTGTAAATTCTCAATGATTACAATTAAGTTTAAGTCGGAGCTTTTGCTAACCTCTTCTGTAGCACTTGAACCGTATAGAAAAATTGATGAAAGTCTTTTTTCAAATGTCTCTTTTAATTTTTCAATGAAAATATTTAAAGTTTTATCCATAAATTACCATCCTCCTGAGCTGCCTCCGCCGCCGAAGCCTCCGCCACCGCCGAAACCACCGAAACTACTTCCGCCAAAGCCACCTCTTGTATAATTACTTCTACCTCCGCCTAATACGCTTCCTAAAAGAAAAGCAGTCATCAAAGACGGGTTTTTTATAAATAAGAACATGAAAAACAAGAAAAATATCAAATTCAATAAAGACGAATTTCCTGAAGATTGTTGAGGTGCAGGTAATGAATAATTCCCGCTAAGTTGAATATTATAGTATTTTGCTATGGTTTCTGCTGTTGCAACTGTTCCGTATAATATTCCAGTATTATAATCTCCTTTTTTAAACTCAGGAATCATATATCCTCTAAGAATTCTTCCTGCTTTTGCGTCAGTGATAATTCCTTCTATTCCGTAACCAACTTCAATTCTTGCTTTTCTATTTTTGGGTGAAACAACAATAACAACTCCATTATTTTTTGATTTTTCGCCTATTTTCCATTCCCGCCCGATAGTTAAAGCAACATCTTCTATTGGATATCCGTCAAGTGATTTTAATGTTACAACTGCAATTTCAGAACCTGTTTTTGTTTTTAATTCTTTAAGCAAACCGTTTAATTTTGCAGTATTTGTTTGAGATAAAACATGTGCAAAATCATTTATATATCCAACAGGCCGTGGCGGATTATATTCTGCAAATGCAGAATTGCAACTTACTAATGCAATAATAAAAATTGCAAATAAAATATAAAACTTACTTTTTAAACTCTTGAATAAATTCAAAACTTCCCACTATTCTAAATAAAAAATAAAATATTCAACTAATATTATACTACAAAATAAAGCAATATTTTATGAAAAAATCCTAATCCCTGAAAACAGTTATTTTATCCTATAAATTGTTTTAAAGTTGGCATAAATTTTCTGAAGTCTAAAATATTTTCATAATAATTAGTTAGGATTTCGTCAACTAGGTGCAGTTCTATGAGATAGACCGTTTTAAACGGTCTATTTTATTATACAGCTTATGTTTTCAAAGCTCGGGAATGTGATTTTAAGCTTGTTGTTTAATTGGTTTAATCGAATTAATTTCACTAGCAATTTTGCGTCTGGTAATTCTCAATTCATAATCTTCTTGATAACGCAAGAAAAAACCTTGGCTTAAACCAAAATATTTTGTCAATCTTAAATCAGTGTCGGCGGTTACTCTTCTATCACCTTTAATTATTTGATGTATCCTGTTAGGCGGAACGAAAAGAGCATTTGCAAGGGCATTTTGTGATAACCCAAAAGGCTCTATAAATTCTTCTTTTAACATTTCGCCAACAGTTGTTAATTCAATATATTTAGTCATTTTTATTATCCTTTTATTTTTTATAATATAGTACGTACTACATAATGTAAACCCTTTTTGTTTTAAAGATTAAAGAGTTCTTTAAATTCCTCGAGGTTTTTATCTGCTTAAAAATCTGCTTCACTGACAATGAATTGAGTATCATCATTGCAAATCTTTTTAAGCCAGTTTAACGAATCGAGCTGAGAGGGGTTTAGTTTGGGTGCAAAATAAACAATAATATCGACATTAAACGCACCCGCCAGTGCAATTAATTCCCCTAAGTTCTCGGGAAACTCGCTTTTTGTTGCAAAAAATAAAATATTCCGCTCTGTAATTTTTTCTTTACCTGTAATACAAAAAGGTCTATCTTTTAATGGCTTTTGAATTTGAACTCCCATAGATTTACCTATAAATTCAACATTCTTAAGCAAATACTTGTACAAATCCTTTGTACCGCTAAATTTTTCTTCAATTTTAAATGTTTTAAGTTCGGTCATTTATAGCTCCTTTATTTACAAAAGTTAAAATAATTAACTGAGATGTAGTAATTATATTACTACATCTCATAACATAAGTCAATAATCTCATAAAATTTGCTAAAATAAACTTATGATTAAAAATAATTTATCAACATTAATTGGAAATAGAAGAACTAACATGACGGAACTTAGCCGAATAACTGGGCTAAGTAAAAGCACGATATTTAACTTATATCACAACAAAGCTGTTCAAATTAATTTTAAAACCATCAATTTGTTATGTATTGCTTTAAATTGCAATACACAAGAGCTTTTTGAATTTATACCCGAAGACGATTTATAAAATTTATTATACATTTGAGGTTAAAATGGAAAATATATGGGGTTTAATTGAAAAAATAAGTGCTTATGTAGGAGGAATTGGGACAATAAGTCTTGCATTTTTAAACTGGCATTTTTCAAAGCGGTTAGAAATTCTCAAAGCAAAAACAGAGAAAACAAGCTATATTACAAAAACTCAATTTGATGCAGAATTTAAAATTTATCAAGAATTATCAAGGACAAGTTTTTCTATGCTGTTAGCAGTAGCAGATTTATTTCCTATGAACTTAGATACGATTAGTCAACTAAAAGAAAAAGAGCAACATAAAATACGTAAAGAAAGATATGACAGAGCAAATGATGAACTTTACAAATTCCAGAATAAACTTTTTGAAGTAGCACCCTTTATTACAAAAGAAATTTATGATTTATTTAACAACTTAAGAGAAGAATCAAGATTACAATTTGTTTCTTATTATATGATTTATTTAGACCCTAATAAAAAACATGGAAAAACTTTAGTTAATTTGGATTGTGAAGGTGCCAAAAGAGCTCCACAACTTAAAGAAATGCACAAACAAATAATAGAAACTCTTAGAGAATATTTAAGCTCATTAAAAGTATTAGAATAAATGAGTTCTTTCAAGTATTTTCTCCTTCTAATATTTTATAATCTGCTTCAAAGTCGGAATAAGCGGTTTGAAGTCTAAAATATTTTCATAATAATTAGTTAGGATTTCATCAACTAGGTGCAGTTTTTTCAAAAATCTGCTTCACTGACTAACTATCAATTTATTCTTCATATTTTGGTAAAAACATATTTTTTTTAATCTTATTAACAAAATCTAAAAAATTATTAGCAATTTTAGATATATGATTTAAACATTTAATATGGTTTTCGCATTGTTCCTCTGTTTTAGACATAGCCTCAGAAAGTTCCATTATATTTTCTAACATTTTCATGGTTTCATTAACTATGTTTTTTAGAAAATCTTCTTTTGTTTGTATTGTTTCCTGAGCTTTTTGGTATAATTCAGCTTGATACAAAGCAATCCCTAATTGAGTACAAATATTTCTGGTTCTATTAATATCCTCATATGAAAATTCATTTACTTCATGCGTAAATTCTATAGCAAAAATTGTCTAGGGTCTATGGTGAAGAAGGAACGGATATATTTCTAAAACATCAAGTAACACCTAAAAGACATTATAGACAAACAGGCATACATAATAGATATTTATAAAAGTAAAAAAGCATAATACAATCCCAACAGCCCGACCTAGTCGGGTTTTTTATTGCTCTTTAATTAAAATTATAAAATTATTTTTTTACATTGAGAGTCAACAAATTATTTTGTTGACGGTAAAGTGATAAAAATAGTTCACAACTATTTTTGTTAACGCTCTTTGTAGTATAAAAGTATTTGTTATCGAAAAATATTAAAAAATAGTTCACAAATTTATTTTTATGTTATACTGTTTTAAGAATGGAGAGAATATGAAACGACCTTTTAAACCTCAAAAATTAGAAGATATAAATTTAGATTTTTTAACATTAATTCCACTAATTTCAAGGTCTAATGCCTCATTATCTAATTATAACGGTGCTTTAAGGCATTTGATAAATCCTAATGTGCTGCTTGCACCTATGACATTTAAAGAGGCTACTTTATCATCAAAAATTGAAGGGACACAAGCTACTTTGACTGAGGTTTTAAAACACGGTGCTGGTGAAAGTTATTTTGACGAAAAATTAAAAGATATTAATGAGATTTTTAACTATAAAAAAGCATTGCTCTCATCAGTTAAAATGCTTCAAGATAGACCTTTTATACACCTTAATATGCTCAAAAATATTCATAAAATACTATTACTTGGCGTCAGGGGTGAAAATAGAGCTCGTGGAGAATTTAGAAAAACACAAAATTGGATTGGTACTTTTAATTGTACCCAAGAGACAGCAACTTATATTCCCCCAACTCCTTCTGATATGTTAATGGCTTTGGATAATTGGGAAAAATTTATAAATTCAGGCTACCCTGACATATTAATCCAATTAGGACTAATACACGCTCAATTTGAAATTATTCACCCATTTTTAGATGGTAATGGTAGGTTAGGCAGAATCCTAATACCACTATTTTTATTCCAGAAAAAATATTTAATAGAGCCTGTTTTTTATTTAAGCGAATATTTTGAACAACATAAGGATGAATATTATGCGAGATTAAACAATATATCACAAAATAACGACTGGCAAGGTTGGATTGAATTTTTCTTGACTGCGATTATAATTCAAGCAGAAAATAATTCCGAAAAAGTCAAAGAAGTTATAGGGCTTTACGAAACAAAGAAACATAAGATTCAAGAAATTACAAAATCTCAATACTCACAGTTAATATTAGATACAATATTTACTAAGCCGATAATTAATTCAACAGATTTTTGGGTACAAACAAAAATTGGAAGAAAAGCAACTGCAAATGCTATTCTGCAAAAACTTGTAGAACACGATGTTTTAAAACTATTAAAAGAAGCAGCCGGAAGCAGACCTGCAATGTATGCCTTTGCAAAACTCATTAACTTAACAGAAGGCAGAAATGTAATATAGTATTGGATTTGTATTAACACAGCTCGTAGCAACCCATTTAAGCCATGCGAAACTTGTCGGACAAAGGATACCTAAAAATAATTTGATTCATGCTCTCGCATTAGCTACAGGCTAATAGATAAAAAAACGTTACAATCTGTTTAATAAAATTATATTTTGGATTAAGGTAATAAAATAATATTCAAACCATAGAATTTTCTGAATGAATATTTATTTTCAATTGCAACAAAATTGCAACAATTTTATTTTTTATTAAAATATGCAAAGACAAAACACACTAAAAAAGGACACGCAAGTGTCCTTTAAAATGGTACCCCCAAGGGAATTCGAATCCCTGTCTGCACCGTGAAAGGGTGTGTCCTAGGCCTCTAGACGATGGGGGCTTGTGTAAAACCTTCCGTACTATTCAATATAACCAAAGAATAACTACATGTCAAGAAATTTTTCTAAATAAAATCTATACAGTAAAGCTTCTTTTGCCTGCTCTTCAAAAATGCTTTTATTACTAATGTCATTTAAACCGATAAATTATATATCAACATGCTCTGATTTGAGATTTTAAAAAAAAAGGAGAAATAACTATTACTGTTAAGTTAGCAAGTCTAAACCTGTTTTTGCTTTTTCCTGTTCACTTTTGCATGTTTGTTGTATAATTTTGTTGTAAATAGAAGTGTATAACAAAAAAAACGCACAGAGTGCGTTAGAAAGAAGAAGAAAAAATGGTAGATTCAAAAAAAACACAAGTCGAAATTGGCGGAAAAATTGTTGAAATTGAAACAGGGAAGTATGCAAATTCTGCAACCAGTTCAGTAACAATTAAATGTGAAGATACAATGTTATTTGTTCATGCATCCTGTATCTAAAGAACCAAGAGCAGGAATAGATTTTTTCCCGTTAT
>CAWIVJ010000032.1:0-21700 GCA_963839525.1 uncultured bacterium
CGAATGTCCAACGCCTGGTCGGCCACCACTCGCTTCAGGCGGGCGTTCTCCTTCTCCAACGCCTTGAGCTGCTGGGCCACCTCGGGAGCCATCCCGCCATACTTCTGACGCCAACGGTAGTAGGTCTGCTCGCTGATGCCGAGCTACTTACAACCCTCCGAACCTTCAGCCCCTTGCCCAGCCCAACATCCGCCTGACGTAGCATCGCCACGATCTGCTCTGCACTGTGTCGCTTCTTCATCCTGAGAATCCTTCCCGGCCCAAGGCCGAAGGGATTCTCCCACAACAACTGGATCAATTCACGGGGAAGGGGTCACCTCACATTCTTCCTCGACTGGAGCTCCCAGCCCTCAGGCTGGGCGTCGCAGATTACCTTCGCTGCTTCGCGTGTCCATTCACCGAAAGTCTCCGGCACAGACTTATGACGCAGCAACCACCGGCCAATTCTGTTGTACCCGACTAATGTGAAGGGGCACGGGATCAAGATACGTGGTACAAGTTTCGGGATCGCGACCCCTAGGGACTCCTGGCAATAGTCGGAAAATGCTACAACGAACTCGCCTGCATCGAAGGTTGCGATTGTGAAATCACTTGTCCAAAACGTAGGATTGTCATCCCATAGCATAAGATTGACAAGAATATCTGGACTGTCATCCGTATGAATCATCTCAGGTTCAACACCGCACGCACGGGCAACAACCGTCCGTCCTGTCATGCAGCCCAAGAATATCTTGGAGGTAAGCCGATCTCTTGAAGAAACTTTTCGTCGGGTACCCTGTTCCGCCCGCGTATGAAAGCCAACCTATCCTCTGCAATTGACTCTCTCCAACTTCTAACTTGTTTTCCATATTTCATTCCGCGGCTATCTTATGAGTAAATACTTTATTCGCCATCGTGCTTGAGAAGTGAAATCGCCATATGAACTCGCACCCATCCATCAGGCAGCCCCAAGGCGAAGCCAGCACAGAAGGCAGCCCCCTGAAAACCGGCCATGCGACTTATCCCTTTGAGCCAAGTCCTCGACAGGGCACCATAAGATAACGTACCCCCACCAATTCCAAGAAGTGCGCAGCCACCGCGCCTACTTCAAGCCCAACTGGGAGCCAACCGGATTCGGTATAGACTCGAACTGCCGCACCGGTGAACTCCCCAACAACTATACCCAAAAAGAATGATAGCCAAGTCTTTGAATTTCCCCGTCCTGGTGTTAATCAAGTCTTCCCAAGAAGATCACCCCAATAAGTACTCCCCCCGAATCCAGCCATTCCGCTGGGGTCGACCAAGTCTACAGGATTGGCGCCACAATAGAGATACTTGTGCAATGTGACGGGCGTCTTAGTGTCCCCCGCCCACGGGTCGAGGCTTCCGAACCGCCCGGCGGCGGGGTCGTACCACCGGGCCCGGAGGTACTGCTGGCCGGTGCGGCGTTGAAGCTCTCGCCGTTGTACAGCATCTCGGTCGAGGGCCGTGGCCGGGTCGAAGCCCAGGGCGTTGCCGTAGGCGTCGTAGGTCAGGGTCTTGGTCAGTGCTGCCGCCGGCCGCGATAGAGGCGGCGTCGCACAGGCCGGCCGAGGCCGCGTCGTACAGCCCGCGGGTCGAGCCGTGGGCGTCCTGGAGGTAAATCGCCCCCGTCGTCGTCTGGCCTTCCGTGACGTACTGGCCGATCACGTCCGGGCCGACGACATACGTCGTCTTCTTGACGACCGCGTCGGAATAGTCCCGGTCCGTCTGCTCCAGCGTCTGGCTGTAGCCGGTCAAGTTGTTGTCGTCGATCAGGTACGTCGTCGTCACGGCCTCCTCGCCCGTCCCGGCCGTCTGGCTGACGCGGTTGCCGGCGTCGTCGTAGGCGAACGTCGTGGCCGTCACGCCGCCGCCACCGCCCGTGCGGTCGATCGTCACGCTGGCCAGCCGGCCGGCATGGTCGTACTGTTGGCGACGACTTCCCGTTTGTCCTGCTCCGTCCCGGCCGTCAGGCCCTGATACAACGTCTTGCCCGTCTGCTCCGTCAGCTCGTCGCTGGGGCCGTACTGGTACACCGTGTGGCGGTCGTCGGCCGTGCCGGCGGCGTCCTTGGTCTCCGTCAGCAGCCGCCCGTTGTCATCGTAGGTGTAGGCGATTGTCTCGTCGTCGGTCATGCCGCTCACCGGGCCGCTGTAGTCGTGGTCCGTGTCCTTGGCCAGCCGGTTGCCGTTCAGGTCGAACTCGTACACCGTCACGTAATCGCCGGCTGAGCGGTTCCATCGTCGCCCAGGTCGAACGTCTCGGCCGTCAGGCGGTCCAGATCATCATATGCCCAGGCGAAGGACTGCTCAAGCTCGAACCCGGGCCGTGTCGTTCGTGTCGAACTGTTCCAGGACGGAGATGCACCGCCCGGCCGAGTCGTACTCGTAGTCGAAAGACGCGATGACGTGGCTGTCGGTCGGGGTCGATGTGCTCCAGCAGGTCCAGCCGGCCGAGATTGTCGAAGGCGTAGTCGAACACCACGCCGTTGGCCTGGGTGATGGTGTCGAACATACCCGGCGTCGTCATAGGCGTACGTCGTGACCTCGGGCAGGCCAGGGCATCGTCATCGTGGGCGTAAAGCTCGACACCTCGCCAGCCTGCCCAAGTCGAATCGTACTCGTAGGACGTGTCGGTCACGGCGATGTCGTCGTCGGACACGCCTGTGCGGTTGCCCGATGGGTTGGGGTCATTGTCGCCGGTGTACGTCCGTGTCAGCCGACCGGCCGGGTCGTACTCGTAGTTGATCGCGCCCTGCGGGTTCTAACGCGGATCAGATCGCCCAGTTCATCGTCGTACGTGTAGGTGGTCGTGTCGGTCGCGGCGGCATGGTGCTGCACGATTACGTCATTGCGGCCTAGATCGTCGTAATGCGTACGTGACGTACTCGCCGGTCGTGCCTTGCCCGTCATCGTACGCAGTCAGGTCGGCGAAGTATTGCTTCTCGACGAGCCGCCGCCGCCGACGGCCGTGTTGTCGTACAGGTAGGCCGTGACCCGGCCTTCGAAGTCCACCGCGTACGGAGCTGGCCGACCACGGCGGAACGCTCGGGGTCCTGGCTCGGCCAGTCAGGCAGGGCGGTCTGACTGTAGACGCGGGTCTCGATGAAGTCGTCGGGGTCTTCGGTGCTCTCGACACCAATAGGCAGCGTGCGGCTGATCTGCCGGCCGAAGTCGTCGAAGGCGAATGCCGTGGTGTTGCCGTACGGATCGACCTGCGACGTGCGGTTGCCCATGACGTCGTAGTCGTAGTGCCAGTGCGGCCGGACTGTCGGGGCCTGGGGATCGGAATCATCCACGACGGCGGGCATCCAGACGTCCACCAGATTGCCCGCAAGGTCGTAGAGGTACACGGTCGCGGCCGGGCCCTCTCCTTGTGTCGTGCTGGGCGAATTCGACGGTCATCCAGCCGTCGAAGGGGGCCTCCGGGAAGTCGTCCAGCGCGCCAATGCCTGCTTCCGTAAGCGTCTCGGCGAACTCGTCGAAATTGCCGTAGATCGTCCGCGTATGCGTATCGTCGGGGTAGAGGGTGCAGACCACCGAGCCCAGATCATCCTTGTAGAACTGCGTGGTATGGCTTAGGGGATCGGTCCGCTCATCATACCAGCGAGGCAGGCCGTTCTGCTCGAAGTCCTCGTTCTCAACGTTGTAGTTGTATGTCCAGCAGTGGCTGCGGACGAAGTCGCTCGTGCAAGAAGGTATGGTTCCATAGGTGACGAGTGCCGCCACCGCACCATCCGCGAGTGGGCCGCTGTAGTGCAACTGGCCGTTGGCGTAGTAGACGTAACCCGTCCAGATATTTGCCGTGGCGGCTCCTCTCCCGCACCTCGCCGGCGACTTCTCTGGTGGCCACGACTCGCCCAGCCGCATCGTAGAACGTCTGAGTATAGCGAAGAGGAGAATCCTCTTGGTCCACGGAAGAAGCCGTATCGAATGCACCCGCGGTCGATGCGGTGATGCAAGGTAATGGTTGCTCCGTATAGGTTTCCGTTCCCACTAACCGGCCTAGTTCGTCGTAGACGTACTGCTCAACTACATAGGTGCTGGCGTTGTCGTTGGCGTTCCAGGTGATCTCGCCGGTCTCGTCGTCAAACGTGAACGTCGGAATCGCCGGCGAAGCCCCATGAGGAGGCCGTGATGCGCCCCAGTTCGTCGTATTCCCACCGGTACTCGACGCCGTCGGGGCCGATGGTCCTGACCAGGTTGCCGCGGACGTCGTATGAGTTCACCGTCACGCCGCCGAATTGGTCGATGACCGCCGACGTCTGGCCGGCAAGGTCGTAGAAGTACCGCACCTGCCGCCCGTACGCGTCCGTGGTCGGCTTGGCACGGCCAAGGGCATCGTACTCCGTGGTGCTCACACGAAGGCTCTGCTCCTCGTCGGCATGGTCGGTCCACTCGCGATACACACTCTGAGTCAGCATGTCGGCAGAATACTCGTAGCGGATCGTCATGCCGGCCGCGTCCGTTGTCTCCTTCAGCAGATTCATCCGCCATGGCGAAGCCCCGTCGTCATAGTACACGTTCTTCTGGATGACCACCTTGGTCCATTGATATGCGTCGCTCGGCCGATAGGTCCACGTCTCGAGCAGCAGGCCCTTGGCCGTGGACGTGTAGAGCCCTCGCGTCCGGTCGCCGTATGTGTAATCATGACCGTTGGTGTAGCTGTAGTAGGTTTTCTCGCCGACGGCATTCGTCACGCAGCGGACGTTCCCTGCCGCATCATACTCGTACGTAGTGATCGCGCCGAAAGGATCGACAACCTTGCTCGGGCCGCCCAGCCTGTAGCCGCTGTATGTCGTGGTTCGTTCCGTCTGGCCGTCAGTGGCGAGCACCGTCACGCTCTCTATGTTGCCGTTATGGGGGTGCCGGGCTTGACGTAATACGTTGTTCGGCTCGCCAGCGCGATCGCCGACTCCCATGCGGCGTCGTTCGGCCCGGCCGTGTATCGCACACCGTCCGGATCCTCCCCTAGGATCTTAAACGGTTGATACTGAATCGCTTCCTTTAACTGGTTGAGGCATGACAGGCCATAACTGAACTCGCTCGGGCTGACGCCGAACGCCAGCGGATCGATCCGCTCCGCTTTCGGATCCTCCTCATCCTCTCCTTCCTTCACGGGGTACTCTTCCACATATGTATAACTGCTCACCGTCACGATGTAGACGACGTGCTGTTGCTCGCCCTCGCCTTCTATGGTGGCTTGGATCGTGCGAATGACGTTGCCATGGCTGTCGTAGAGTGCCTCCGTGGTGTTGCCGGACGCGTCGGTGACGGTTCCGCCGCCTTGCAGCCCTGTGAAACCGCCGTAGCCCGCACCGGTTGGCCTGTTTGGGTAGCGTCGGTTATGTGCTCGACCCTGCCCGATTCGTCGTACTCGACAGTGAGCACCACGAGGTCTCGCGGATCGGTCACCGTCTCAAGGTAATGGGGCCGCTCGCCAGATACCCGTACGTGGTCACCTGGCCCATCGGGTCCGTGACGGTCTCCAGATCGCCGCTGGATGGTAGGAATACGATACCGTCCGGCCCCTCCCGTCGCTGATGGACTTGATCCGACCTGCCGAATCCCTCTGGACCATGGGCCCGCCCGGGACCTCCTCCACGACGCCGTCAACATAGCGGATCTCGTTGCCGTTGGCGTCATAGGAAGCGGTCAGCAGGCCCGTCGCCCCGTCGATGACGTACCGGCTGCCGTCGGGCAATTTCACCTCATACCCGCCGCCGTATACCGGATTGGCGGGGTTGAAGCCCACGCCGTCCTCATTGACAAGCTCGCCATTCTTCAGCGTGAGTTGGGTATCCAGGTAGTCTTGAAAATAAGCTTGGCGCCGCTGCCATCGACACAGACAAACTGGGGCCTGTAGGAGTAGTTGCGTCCGTCATGAAGAAGCTGAACGGCAGGGAGCTGCTGTACGTGGTCGGCGCCGGCATGAACTCGAACGCGAGCCTGCCACGGCCGGGGATCTCGAGGAAGACAAGGTCGCCGCTCTTCAGCGACGGATACTCCGTCGTGCCGTATTTGCCGACCTCCAGCGTGGTCGTGAACAGATGGGTGTCCGCCTGGGCAGGAACCAGCCATAGCCGAAATCGCCGAGCTCGTCAGCCCTGGAAGAGTCGTAGACGCGGGTGAACTGCACGGGGGTGCTTCCCGGCACGGCCACAGCGAGATCGACAAACGGCAGAGTGAGGGCGCCGGTCTTCGCCGGTTCCAGACCAACACCGAAGATCCATAAACGGACCTGATCGGCCCCGAACCATCATCCGCGACCAGCTTCAGCCGATACATACCGTTGGGGATCAAGGTCGGGCTGAGTGTACCCAGAACGACTTGCCGCCCGGTTGACCTTGCTGATCGGTTCCTCCCGACGCCACGAGCACCGGCGAGAGCGAGGAGCAGCCCGCCACGGGCTTGAGAATCAACTGCCAACTGCTCAGATCGGGCTATTGACAATCCCGAAGACTTCCATGTCGCCGGTGAGAACGATCTGGGGGTTTGCTGAGACGCTTGGACCGGTGATCGCCACGAGGGTCACATCGTGAACAGCATCGGTAGTAGCGATAAGGGACGCGGCCGCCGACAGATTGCCATTGGAATCCACCGCATAGACGCGGTAGAAGTACGTGTGTCCCGCAATCACGACCGTGTCGGTGAAAGTCAGGCGTGTTGACATTGACTCTCGCCGATACAGCTGAATCCCGTCAATGGGCTCGAGTGAGCGGTAGATTCGGAACTGACTGTGGTTGATCCGCCCTCGCCGGCGCGTATTCGAAGTTCTATGCTGTTCGATTCGGGTAACCGATAGTGATAACACTCGGAACGCCGGGGGCGTACTTTTCGAGACCTCGCTTCGTCCACGGCGTATTCGTTGCCCGCAAGGTCCACCACGGTGAGCTTGTAATCGTACAGCGTATTGGCTCTGGAGCGAATCGGTGTCATTGAACTGCGTCCCGGTCAAAATCGAGCTGTTGATCGGATCCTCGCCGTATTGTCCGTTGTGCTCGCATCGATAGACGTTGTACCCTCGCCATGCAACCGTCGTCCCCGATGCGAACAGCAAAGGCGCGACAGCGGTCCATTCAGGCGTAGCTCGTCATCTGGCCATTGGCCTTGCGATCAATCCGTCCGGCATCGAAAGATCGTGGCCGGCCGCCGGCTCAATCGTAATCAGGCGGGGTCGGATGCGGGATCGAGCAGAATGGAATGCCTCCACTTTGTACCGAGTGCCGCCCGAGTCCGGGCCCCCGTTGTCAAATAACTTATCGTCGCGGAGCCTGGGGCTGCGGTCAGGTACACATCCTCGCCACTCCACAGCGGGACCCAGGTCGACGTCTCAGTATCCAACCGGGACACCAGATACCTGCAACCGTCCGCGGCAAGCCAGATGAGTTCCACGCCCGATTCGGTCTTGCCGGTGGCCAGATTGAGAAGCGATTTGTTCACGCCCTCAAGACCGACCGGCGTGGGCACACCAGTGCCCCCTGTGGCCTGGACACCATTGGAAGAGGCAGAAAGAGCTGATACCGACCCGTCGGACAAGACAGTCTGAACGCGGTAAGAAACCTTTGTCCCAGGCGCCAGACCTTGATCCCATGTCCGGCAATACGTCGTGTTGTCCTCGTATGTTTGAGGCACAACATAATCCGACAGATCGCTCGGCACCGCCATTCCGCGCCGGTATCGACGTCCGTCGCCCAGACAATGTACCCGACCGCGCCGCTGACAGGGAGCCACCGCGCCTGCATTTGTGTGGAGGATACAGCCGTCGCTTCGACACCTGTGGGGACAGCGACTTCACGTGCTGATGCCGTCACGCGCACGTCGATCTCGAGGGCAATCTCGCTGTTATGCGTTATGCTTATGACAGCCGCGTACTCGCCCGTGTCGGCATAGACGTGCTGATCGTCATCCGAGACTTCATATCGGTGCGTCGTGTCGTTCCACGTAACCGCTCCGGCTGGTGCCGTCGCAGGCGATTTCCGCGCTGAAGTCGCCCGCAACGCTATTGGGATCATCATCCGTGAACGCGGCGACCGCCCCCGTCAACTGCTCGCCCACAACGGCGACGTGCCGGGCGGTCAAGCCGTGGAGGAAGGCGTCAATCGAGCCCGTCGCCTGCTGGACCGACACCGAAAGGCCAGGAACAGTAGTCCAAAGGCCAGCTCTGTTTGTGACTGTAACGGAAAAGACGTATTCACCAACAGTATCGAATGTGGCGATCGTTGTGCCTGCGGCGTGAGAGTCGTTCTCCGATAACACCACCGTGGCGCCGGGCGGGGCCGATGTGACTTCCCAATAGTATGACATGCCGGCTTCCGAGTGGTTGAAATCGTTCGGGGCAAGCTCGGCCTGCTTACGGTTATCCGCACTCACCGTCAGCGTGGCCGAGTACATTGACGGTCAACGGGCTCGCCGACGGCAATGTGGCGATGTACGGACTGCTCGTGTACGCGAAGACGGTGGTCGTGGCCTCGTCCCACCCTCCTTCCTTGTCCACCGCCCGGAAGGTGATCGTGTGTTCGCCGACGCCATGCCCGCCGAGCTGCGAGAATTCGACGTCGTGGATAAGCCCGGTGGCACCAGAGACCTCAATCCCGTCCACCAGCCATGAGTACGCAAGGTTGGCTTCGTCATCGCTACTAAAGTCTATCGCGAGGCCGGCAAACGATATGGTCACGTCCTCGTCAGTTATATCGACAGCGGCGGCACAACAGCCAGGCTCACCGCGGCGCTCGGTTGCTTCTCTCCACCACTACAGTATCAGTCCACACCTGGCCAATGGCGTCCTCCATCACGACCCGCACCGTTTGCTCGGCGCCTGTGTATCCATCGCCCACTGCGAGATTCACGGTAGGCTCCGATGAGCGAGATCGCATCGCCAGGATCTCCGAAGTCGCCGTCATTGTTGAGGTCGAAGCTGTAGCGAGGGCCGTACTCATACGGGGCGGATCCGGAATAGCAGTAATAGGCGGGGTCATCAAGGTCGACACTTATCGTAATGACACTGCCTTCGTCAACAGGCCCTGTCGGCCCGATCAGCGATGCCTCCGGATCGTCGACCAATGCCGAATCAGGCCGCAAGCCGAACAGACATGTCTCTTGGTCGCCTTCAACAAACCCCTCGAAGTAGTACTCTTCTTCGGTAGGCACCGTAACCAGCCACCCGTTGATGGGCGCGTTCGGTCTTTGGTCGTCGCGATTGACACGAATGCGGTAGTCTCCATCGACCAGGTTGGTGAAAGAAAACGCTCCGTTTTCGCCGGTGAAGCGGGAGGGTTCAGTCGCACTGTCCCATTGGCCGGTATCATTTGTGTCAATGTAGACTTGCACACCCGCCACTCCCAGCTCAGGCCATTCACCAGCCCCAAGGCCATACCAGACGGCTTGAAGCTCGCAGGGCTGTGTCTCTCATGGCCTGAGGATCCAGCTTCCACAGCTGTGGCATGCTGGCGTTCGTGCCGATCCCGTAGGCACACACGTGCACCCCATTCGCTTCCAGCTTCTCAAGGGTCCCTTCGGACACTGGCGAGTTAGGCTGGCCATCCGAGAGGAAGATGATTGAGCCGCATCCGGCCTCAATTCCCATGGCATTCAAGCGATTCACGGCCTCATCAATCGCCCGATTGAAATCAGTTCCACCTACGGAGATCAACTCTCCGGCCGCCTGCACAATATCAGCGACACCGTCACCATCCTCGTCCATGCCCGGGAAGGCAGCGTAGTATGATTCCTTGGATCAGAGGGCGACGTCTACGGCGATCGCATTCGACGAGAAGGCCACAAGGCCGACAGACGGATTGGCTCCGAGATTGATCAGGTAATCATTGAACGACGCCAAGGCGGCAACTTCTCCCTCGAGAACCGTTCCGAGAGACGGTGTTCCAGGCTAAAATCAGCGGAAGTGCTTCCGGACACATCGATTACAAAGACAACGCCCGCCTCATCGCGCCCGACATCAAGCTTGTCCCACAGGGCGTTTGCGTTACGATCGTAGAAGACGCTGCCAGCGATGAACGTCTCCTCCTCCGGCTCCTCGTTCGTGATGAAGACATCGTCTCTGCTTATCGACGCAACCGCGGAGCCATCCATGGACATGGCCACTACGCTGATTCGCCTCTGTTCGTTAAATTCAGTGGCGTTCACTCCTTCGACGTACCACGTCTGCTCAGTCATGTCGGGCTGAAGCCCAATTCCCATCCGTAGTAGACTCCAGGAGCGATATAGTCGCTCGCAACCGACCGTGCCACGCCCCCATCTTCTCGCCATAGCCGCATCACTCCCGGCGCCGGAGAGTACACTCCGTCAGATATCACATCAAGAGGATCGGAACTGCTGTAGCTGATCGTAAAAATGGCATCCGCAGGGCTCGTTGAGCCCGACCATTCCAGAACAATGGGAACAAACTGAAGGCCAGTGGCCAGATCATCATCTTCCGTCTCGCTTCCCCGTAAATCGTAGCCGTCCGCAAAATCCGGAATATCGTCGCTGTCGGAATCGTGCCAGGTTACGTCGATCCTCTTTCCCGGCGGATCGGGGTTGTCTTCGATCAGGTCCTCCGCAAGGCTTCGGGTCGGAGCATCGAAGTTATAGGGTCAGGTGAGTAAGGATTGTCAGAATCTATATCCAGATCGACGCTTCCGTACCCCAGGGTTCCAGGGAACGGGGAGAACTCGGACGTGCCACCGACAACCAGACCAATATTCCAGTCACCCTTGATAGGGGTAGCAGTCGCGGAGAAGTAGCTGAATTCGCCGGAAGACTTCCAGATCTTATGTCCATTGCCGAACTTATCCGTCGACAG
Organism: uncultured bacterium; assembly: GCA_963839525.1. Taxonomy (GTDB): domain Bacteria; phylum Cyanobacteriota; class Vampirovibrionia; order Gastranaerophilales; family Gastranaerophilaceae; genus CAWIVJ01. The sequence continues at coordinate 10,801 of CAWIVJ010000032.1, forward strand.
GACAATTGTGTCCAGAGATCGCAATCCTTCGCCAAACCCTGACGGGTCATGGCTGTCGTCCGTATTTCCATAGATGTCGATCAGAAACTGCTTATTGGGTGTGCTGTTGAGCACCCACTCGATTGTGACGATGCTGCCGGCCTCAATATAGCCAATGAGCGGATAATTCTGAAGCTGGTCCGCGCTTCATCGGAGTCAGAAGGGTCATTCGGCGTTGGACCTTCTCCGCCCAAGCCATCAATCAGATCGATTCCGAGGCCGTCATTGTGGCTGATGCTGTTCTTGCGAATCGCATTGTCCGTGCCACTCTCAACTCGAACCCCGCTTCCGTGATTAAAGGATATCACGTTCCATAAAACCTTTGAAAATGAGCCCGTGTCGATGAGGATTCCATCTTCTTCGTTTCCCAGATTAGCTGCCTGCCAGTTCGTTCCGATCAGGTTGCCGGCGATGCGATTGTTGTCGCTACCGTCTCCAAGTATTTTCACCCCGGCCGCAGAGTTCTGGGCAATGATATTACCCTCCACCCAATCGCCAGCAACCTCGCCCTGATCAGTGCCGATAATGTTCCAATTCGCCCCGTAACGGATTACCACCCCGTTCTCATTCCCTTGGGCCGCCGTACCGTTGGCCTGCAGGCCAATCCAATTGCCGGCAACGGTGTTGCTTTTCGTGTCGGCTCCGCTCATTTGCACGCCGTTGCCGGCGTTGCCGGAAATGATATTACGCTCGTCTTCGTTGCGATCATCATTGCTTCCGTCCGTTCCGACAATATTAAGATTCGCGCCATCGTCGATTACGACTCCGTTCTCATTCCCTTGGGCCGCCGTACCGTTGGCCTGCAGGCCAATCCAATTGCCGGCAACGGTGTTGCTTTTCGTGTCGGCTCCGCTGATTTGCACGCCGTTGCCGGCGTTGCCGGAAATGATATTGCGCTCGTCTTCGTTGCGATCATCATTGCTTCCGTCCGTTCCGACAATATTATGATTCGCGCCATCGTCGATTACGACTCCGTTCTTATTCCCTTGGGCCGCCGTACCGTCGGCCTGCAGGCCAATCCAATTGCCGGCAACGGTGTTGCTTTTCGTGTCGGCTCCGCTGATTTGCACGCCGTTGACGGCGTTGCCGGAAATGATATTGCGCTCGTCTTCGTTGCGATCATCATTGCTTCCGTCCGTTCCGACAATATTATGATTCGCGCCATCGTCGATTACGACTCCGTTCTTATTCCCTTGGGCCGCCGTACCGTCGGCCTGCAGGCCAATCCAATTGCCGGCAACGGTGTTGCTTTTCGTGTCGGCTCCGCTGATTTGCACGCCGTTGACGGTGTTGCCGGAAATGATATTGCGTTCGTCGCTGTCGCCCTTACCATCGCCCTCCGTGCCGATCATGTTCTCCTTAGCCCAGGCTTCAATCCGCACTCCGTCGGTATTGGGGCAGGCGGTCTTTCCGTCAGCCGCCAGGCCGATATAGTTGCCTGCGACTTGGTTCTCATCCGTTCCCTCACCTGTAATTCTCACGCCGCTCTTCGTATTGCCGGAAATGATGTTTCTTTCGTTGACGTTGTACACATCATCACTTCCTTCGATTCCGATGATGTTATCGGTCGCCTGACCGTCGATCAGGACGCCGTCCTCCTGATTCGGACAAGCGGTTTTGCCATCGACTTGCAACCCGATGTAGTTCCCTGCAACAACGTTCGCGAGCGTGTCCTTGCCAGTGATTCTTACGCCGTTGAGCTTGTTGCCGGATATGAGATTTCGCTCTGCCACATAGCCTTGGTCGTCGTCGTTGGTGCCAATGAAACTACCGATAGCCATGCCATCGATCAGCACGCCATTGTGTTCGTTGCCAACTGCGGTCTTGCCGTCTGCCTGAAGGCCAATGTAGTTCCCGGCGACCCTGGTATCCAGCGTGCCTTGACCGCTGATCCTCACGCCGTTAACCTTGTTCCCCGATATGATATTGCGCTCAACTGCATCGCCCTGATCGTCGCCGTTGGTGCCAATGATGCTTTCCCACGCTTGGCCGTCGACTAGAACCCCGTTCTGCTCGTTGGCGAGTTTCATAGCGCCGTCGGCTTTCAGGCCGATGTAGTTGCCCGCGACCGTGTTCTTCGTTGTCCCTTCGCCTGTGATCCTCACGCCGTTGCCTATGTTTCCTGACATGATATTACGTTCAGCAACGTCGCCCACATCGTTGCCATCAGTGCCTATCAAGTTGCCGGTCGCCCAGTCATCGACGAGTACACCGTCTCCTTTATTGGGTACCCCGTTCGTGCCATCGCTGTTAAGCCCGATGTAATTGCCACCAATGTGGTTCGTGTCTGCGTTTGTTAGATATATTCCACCGCCGTCATTGCCGGAGATAATGTTCCTTCCGCCGTCGGAGCCAAATATTCCGATTGTGTTGTTGGATGCCTTTGCGGCAATCACGACACCCTTCCCCTTGTTGGGCAAAGGCTCCTGGCCGCCGGCCTTCAGGCCGATGAGATTACCGCTGACTGTGTTCTGGGTCGTGCCAGTGCCGGAGATGTGGACGCCGTCTTGATCGTTTCCGGAGATGATATTGCCACCATCGGTAAGCCCGGCAACACCGATCGTGTTCGAGGAGGCCAAGCCCAGGATGTCCGCACCAATGTTGTTGGGAATGGGGGTTACGCCGTCCTTGAAGACGCCGATCTTGGAACCTTTGACCTGATTCTTCCGAGAGAGGGCACCCTTAATCCTGATGCCTGCTCCGATGTTGTTGCCCACCACCAGATTATCGTGAATACCTTCTTCTGAGTTATTCAAATACAGTCCGACGGGACCGCCGAGCCCGGTGCCATCCGGGTACACACCCAGGTAGTCGTTGGTCGTGTAGGCGTTGTTCGAGTGATTGAACTCCAGCCCAGCGGATGTGTAGCCGACTATCGACATTGAGTTGACGCACGAGTTGTCGGCGTAGTCGAAGACGATCCCGGTGTCGCAAAGGACGATCACGGGGGGGCCGGCCGGGACGGAGAAGCCGGGCTGCGAGTCGGCGCGGATGTGAAGGGTTTGAGTGACGTGCGGAAGATCGGATGCGGGCATGATCTCCCAGTAACGCCCGTTATAACCAGGATCCTCGGGTGGAATGTCGAAGAGAATGATGTCCGGGCCTGGGTTCGCGTTGGCCTGCTGGATCGCGGATCGCAGCGTGACCTCAGGCTTGCCCTTCCAATTCAACTGGCCAGTCAGCGGAACGAGGTCGGCAAGGTTCGCGTCCTCGTTGTCACTGGTCGAGTTGACCTTGAGCGAGACCTCCTTAACAGATACGTTCCAATACCAGTCATCGAAGTCTTGATCGAAGAACGGCTTAAGCTTCGGGTGGGTCGTGTCCTCAAGAACGATGCGGTACTGATCCCCCCGAGGCAGATCGTGTCCTATCCACTTCTCGCGAAGGATGGTTGCAGTATCAACGTCAAAGGCCTCACCGCTCTGGAAATCGTACGTTGTCGTTACGTCGCGGTAATCTTTGATAACGGCACTTGCATTGATGGCCTTATATATTGCAGCCTGGGGGCTGTCGGCCTGAACCAGTACCCACGTGCGTGTTTCGCCATTTTCAGTCAAGGTGATCCTATTTGTGCCCACCAGCGAGATCGAGTTCTTCTTTTTCGTGTATCCGGCCTCGCCATGTTGCAGGACCATGTCGTCCAAAGCCACTCGATACCAGGTTTCCAAGTGCTCGGGGCAACTGTGCCCCGAATCTGGCTCCAAAGACAAGCTCAAAGTCTGCTGGGCGTCGACTACATCGGACACAACCTGCTCGATGCCGGTGAACGCCAGGTAGCTGTCCGTAAACGGCGTAACGGTGAAATAGTAGCTAAGGTTCGGGTCAAGACCGGTGATCAGCGCAGCGGTTGCGTCCGTCGGGGCGCTGTCCCACAAGAAGAAGGTCTGGCCACCGTCCGTCGAGGCATTGATATTGAAGCCGGCTTCGCCAATCATCAGATCGCCCCAGCGCAGACGGACCTCGGTGGAACTGAGTTGGTCCGCGTCGACATATGGAACCGGCGTCTGCTCGAGGGCGACCTGTCCCTGATAGATCGCGCCGCCAACACCGCCCGTGTCGGAATCATAAGCGAAGACCCGCACCGGGAAGACTTCGAAGTCCTGATCCAACGCATGAACCGCGGTGAAGGTGCCGTCCCCGTTGTCGGTGATGTTGGCGCCTTGCGAGACCGTGCCATCACCCCAATCAATGATGAGGCCGGCTCCTGCGGCTGTCGGATCGACGCCTGTGCCGGGTGTGATCGTGAGGCTGTACTGGAACTCGCCCGACGTGGGCTCTTCCACGACTCCTGAAGCGGTAAACGTGGCGGGAGCCTGCGTATCGCCTATGAGCAGGTGGGCGGTGGAGGTGGCCACGATGTTGTTCTGGCTGTCAACGACAGTGTAGCTGAAGCTGTCGTGCTCGCCCGCGGTCAGCCCGACATCGGTATTCGGGTCGTAATTGAACGTGCCGTCAACGTTGAGCGTGAGGGTGCCCCGCGTCGGCTGGCTGTATGTGCCGACGGACAGTGTAAGGTCAGGGTTGTCGATCTCATGCTGGCGAAGCAGGTCAAAGTCAACGTCATTGTTCGGCGAGACTTGGACAACATCAATGCCTTCAGCAGAAACGAAAGGCGCTTCCGCAATGAAGATCGTGTCAGACAGGGACGAGAGAACGGAGCCATTGGCATCGAGGGCCTGGACAACAAGTGTGTACTCGTCGGACTCAAGAGCGGAGGTATCCAGTTCGGCAAAGACGGTGCCGGGTTGCGCGGCCACCGTTGTCGTTGGGTCTTCCGCATCGAGGTCACCCATGCCGTCCAGGTCGACAAACGCGCGCACATCGGTGATATCGGTCGCCCCCAGGTCCACCACATCGACCTCGACACCCATTGTGCTGCCTTCGACAAAAGGCGACCGAGGACGAACTGCGGCCAATCTTGGAACCGAGTGTGGCACGCTGGTGAGGATGGCGATTTCTTCGGCGCTCAGGGCACGGTCGTAGAGGCGCACTTCGTCGAGCAGACCGTTGTAGCGTCGGCCGGCCTGGTCATTGCCGAAGGTCACATCCTGGCCATCAATGGCGGTGTTGATGGTCTGGGACTGGCTGTCGCTGATTGCTTCCAGCACGCCATCTAGGTAAAGGCGGGCGTCGACTACGTCGGCACCCACGGTGTCGTCGAAGACCACGGCCACATGATGCCAAAGGCCATCGCGGATGTCCGTGGTGCCGACGATATAACCGCCGCCGACATCGAGGCGCAGGGTGTTGGGCCAGGTGCCGTCACCACCGTTGTTGACACGGAGGTCGAAGCCCTGGCCGTTGCTTTGAGTCCCCCAGGACACGAGACTGCCCGTGGCGCTGGTCTTGATCCATGCGGAGACGGTGCGTGGGTTCGAGCCGCCGATGCCCGCGTAGCCGTCGATGGAGACGGAGGTGTTGACGCCGTTGAATGCCAGGGACGAGGAGCCGACATCGCTGGTCATCCAGGTCAGCGTGCCATTGAGGGTGCCGGTGTTGCCCGAGGCGAGGTCCTCGGTGGCGTCTCCGATGCCCTCGTTGAATTGCCAGAGGCCGACCAAACCGTCGACCAGTTCGTTGGGCAGGATATTGATGACGGTCAGACTGTTGGCCACGCCGACCTCGGCGACCTGCACGGTGATCCGGTAGGTGGCGGCGTAATCGAAGGTAGCGGTGTCGTTGACGGTCAGGTTGCCCTCGCTGTCGATGCCGAAGAGGTTGTTGTTGTCCCCCGCGGTGATGACGAAGGTGAAGATGGCGTCGGGATCGGGACTGGTAGGCGTGAGGGTTCCGATGGCGGCCTGGCCCTCGGTGGTGCTCATGACAGTCGTCTCGATGCCCGAGTTCATGCCGCTCTGCTGGACCAGTTCGATGATCTCGCCCTGGCTGACGGCGCGATCGTAGAGGCGGAAATCGTCCATCAGGCCCTTGAAGCGGGTGCCGAAGTTGCTGTGTCCGATGCGAACGTCGACGCCGGCGACGGTGTTGAAGGCCTGGGCAGTGACCTGGGTGTAGGTTTCTTCGACACCATCGACATAGAGCTTGACGTCCGAGACATCGGGTGTGCCGTCATTATCGAAAACCACGGCAATGTGGTGCCATTCATTGTCGCGAAGATCGGTTGAGCCGACGATCAGACCACCGCCGGTTTCCAGGCGCAGCAGCCCGTCGGTCAGCCCGTCGCTCTGGGCCGCGCCGATGCGAATGGTCCACCGTGTGCCAGTGGACGCCTGTCCCCAGTGCGCAACGGCGCCGTCGCGGGTGGTCTTGACCCATGTGGCGACGGTGCGGGACTGGGTACCGGTAATGCCCTTGTAGCCTGCGAGTTCGACATCCTGGGTTGCCCCATTCAGGGAGATGGACCACTGGCCGAAACTATCGTCGGCAAAGACCGGACCACCGACCAGCAAGCCGTTCTGCAAGTCCGGCCCCGCCTCATCAACTGTATAGCCGTCGCTGTCGCTATCGGCATCGTCATAGGTCAGGTGCACGAGCAGTCCGGAGTCAGGGGTCACCTGGTTGACCGTGACCTCGGCCAGGCGGTACAGGGCCGGCGACCCATCGTCGGTAACCTTGACGGTAAGAACGTACTGATTGTTTGGCTGGGCGGCGAAGTCGGGTGAGGCGATCTGGGTAATCTGGCCGTTCGATGGGTTGATGTCGAACACGCCGCCTTCGTTACCACCGACGATCGAGTAGGTCAGTGTGTCGGTGGTGTCTGGATCGCCGGCGATCACAGTGCCGAGCACCGCTCCGATCTCGCCGTCGTCGAAGATACCGAACGTCGCGTCATCGACCGTCGGTGCGGTATTCGGTTGGGTGGGGGCCATCGACTGGATTTCTGCCTGCGTGAGCGCACGGTTGTAGAGCCGATAGTCATCGATCACGCCCTTGAACCGCTTTCCGTAGTGGCTGTGGCCGATGCGCACATCCAGGCCGGCGATGGTGTTGAAGGCCTGTGACTGCGAAGCGAGTGTGTCGACCTGCTCCAGGTTGCCGTCGATATAGAGCTTGACGTTCTCAACATCCGCGGCGTCACTGCTGTCGTAGACCACGGCGATATGATGCCATTGGCCGTCGCGCAGGTCGGTGGTGCCGACGACCTGTCCGCCGCCGACCTCGAGCCTCAGGGCGCCGTTGCCACCGCCCTGAGCGTCTCCGATCCGCAGGGTCCACCGAGCACCGGTCGCACCTGCGCCCCAATGCGTGACCGCGCCGCCGACAGTGGTATTGATCCAGACCGTCACCGAGCGTGAGTTGGTGCTCAGAATGCCCTTGTATCCCGTAAGTTCGATGTCCTGAGAGACGCCATTGAATTGCACGCCGCCGCCGAAATAGCCTTCGACACGGTCCATGCCACCAACGAAGGTACCGTCCTGCGCGGGATCAGTGTAAGTGGCCGAGTCAATCGCAACAGGACTTGTTGCGTCGTCGAACTTCAAATGCGTAGTCAGGCCGTCAGTCACGCCATTCAGCACCTCAACGTCGAAATAGGCGCGGGCACTGGAGAGCGGGCCGTCGGGAGGCAGTGCGTTGTCGGTAGCGATCGCGTAGAACGACTGAGTGCCAGAAGGAAGGTCCGAAGTGTCATAGACGCCCGACCACCCGTCGCTTCCGTTGTCATCGGTATAGAACGGCGATGAGTCGCCGTCACGGAAAAACTCGACATACTGCACCGGGCCCTCAGTGTCATTGACCTCATATGCCGTCAGCACGAGCGGCACGCCCGCAATGACCTGGGAACGGTCGCCGGAGAGGTACTCGATCGTCGGCGGCGGGTCGAGCACCCGCACGGCATCGGAGACCACCGTGCCATCCGCGTCGTCTGACAACTCTACCGTGAGCTGGCCATCGACCACACTACTCAGCTCGACCAGTTCCTGCCACCACTGGTTACCATCAAAGAATGAGTCGGGCGCAACGGTCTGGTCCACCGAGTAGGTGCCAACAATGCCGCTGCCATCGGAGACCGTGTAGGTCGCGTTGGTCGCATTGGCCACATCAGCCGACCAAGTCACAAAGACGCGGTGTGGCGCATCGTCGAGCAGACCGGTAAAGGACCACGTCGCCGTGTTCGCGCCCGTGCCCGCGACCGCTTCGCGGTGCGTACCGTTGAAGCTGTCAGCCGATGATGCGTCAACCCACCCAGAGCCAACTTCCGTATACCCCGGTTGGGCATTATCCAGAACGCCAACAATGCCCACGGTACCTGTCGTGGCGACAACGTTGCTGGTCAGGCCTTCGGAGTCAGTCGCGATCGCGAAGTAGGTGTGCCCGCCAAGCTCGAAACCGGTCGTCGGCACCGTGACGGACCACCCACCCTCGGCGTCAACATCCGTTGCCAGGAGTTGATCGACCGCCGTGTCCAGCAGACCATCGTCGTTCGCGTCACAGTAAAAGTCAACTTTCACCTGACTTGAGTCGTCCCAGAGATATCCGACCTGTAGGTTCAGGTCGGCGCCGACGATTGTCGGGTCCGGGCCATCATCCAGCCCCTCCAGCACGGGGGCGTCTTCGACCGGGCGGACCTCGACCACCACCGTCTCGTCAACATATGCCCCCTCGCTGTCGGTTGCGCGGATCACCAGCCTCACCGTGCCCCAGCCATCCGGAAGGACCCCGACCAGAAGCTGCGGAGCCTCTGTCGCCGGAGCCTCAGGGTCTTCCGTGATCAGGATGTCTGTCGCGACAATATCTTGACGCGAGTTTTCGATCACCTGATAGGTCAGGCCCTCCGCGCCGTCCTCGAACGTCATCGAAGTAATCGCCCAGGTTGAAGCTCAGCACCTCGGAATCTTCCAGAACGCTAAAGTCCGCGATCCCGCTGGAGGTCGGGGCATCGTTCACCGGCGCCACGTTGACCGTCACCGTATTCTCGGCCCATAACCCGCCGGGGTCAGTCGCGCGAATCGTCACGTCGCTCGCACCGCTCTGATTGCTGGCATAGCCGATCGAAAGCTGGCCGACACCAAGGTAGAAGATGAAGGATTTGAACAGCGACAAGTTCGTGACGTTGACAATCTCGTAGGTCAACGACGTGGCGTCGTCGTCGACATCCTCGAACAACTCGTTCAGGTCAACCGTTTCGTCCGGGTCGTCCTCATCGGCAACCAGCGTCAGCGCCGCAGCCGCGATCGGTGCGTCGTTCACTGCCGCCACTGCGATCAGAAAGGCCGTCTCGACAAACAATCCCTCCGGGTCGGTCGCACGGATCGTCAGGTCGGCCGCGCCGGATTGATCGGCGCCGGATATCAACGTCAACACGCCGGCGGGGTCGATCATTGCCGACGTGATCAGCGTCGGGTTGGTGTTGCTGGTGACCGTATAGGTCAGTTCATTGTCCAGATGCTCGGCATCCTCGAAAGATGCATTGAGATCGATCGTGAGAAATCCGAAGTCTGCGTCCTCGTTCTGGTTGGCGATGCCGCTGGTCGTCGGTGCGGTGTTCAACTCGGTGACACCATCGAGCGTGTCAATACCACTATCGCCGTAAAGGGTGTCTGTTCCGACGCCACCTTCCAGGATGTCATTGCCCGGCCCGCCGTGGAGGAAATCGCCGCCAACCTTGCCCTCGATGTAATCGTCACCCTCGCCCCCGTACACCACATCGTTGCCATAGCCAGCATCGATCGTGTCGTTGCCGCCATCACCGAAGATCAAGTCCGGATCTGCGCTTCCGGCGATCACATCGTTGCCGTCGCCGCCATGAATCTCATCGGCACCGCTGCCGCCGTCGATCGTGTCGTCACCTGCTCCGGCGTCGATATAGTCGGCCTGCTGGTTGCCTTCAATGTCGTCGTCGCCCTCACCGCCAAAGATCGTGTCATCTCCGTAGCCGCCGAGAATTCGTCTGCGCCGTCGCCGCCATCCAGCAAGTCGTTGTCCTCCTGGCCATCGAGGAAGTCATCGCCCTCCGCGCCGCGCAGAATGTCATCACCCGCGTCGCCGACAAGGGAGTCGTTGCCCGCTCGACCTTCCAGGATGTCGTTGCCCACCCGGCCCTTGAGGGCATCGTTGCCCTCACCGCCGTCGAGGTAATCGTCCCTGGCCCCACCCGTCAGGTCGTCCGCACCGAGCCCGCCGAACTCCCAGATCACCTTCGTCACCGCCGTGCCGGCGTCCACCACGTCGTCTCCGTCATGCGTACGGATGTGCACCTGCACTCACGTCGCCCGACGCGTACTGGTAGAGCGTGCCGTTGAACGTCACCTTCACATCCGCCGGCTCGCTCACGTCCACCGTGTCGATGCCCGAGTCGCCGTGCACATGCACCGTGTCGTCCGCGGACACAAACACGCCGCCGGCAAAACTGGCGACGTTGTTTGACTCGTCAATCTCAGCGTTTTCGTCGGCGACATCGATTACCGCTATAAGTTGGTAATCCTCCTGAATATCCACGAAATCGGCCGTCAGCGTGCTGGTGTGGCTGCCCACTGCCAGGTCCGCCAGGAGGTCGACGCGTTGGGTCGCGATGGGCGCATCGAGCGACACGCCGTCGCTGGAGCGGTACACCGAAAGGTCAAACGCCTGGGCGTCCTGCCCGGCGATGTCGTAATCGACCTTCAGTTCGCCATTGGCATAGAACGCCGATATCGACAGGTCGGCATTCAACAGCAGGCGAGGCTCGAGGTTGTCCATCGCCGGCAGGACCTCTTGGCCCGGTCGGCTCAGCGCCCACCTCGCCCTTTCGATCGCCACCCGTCCCAGACGGGCCGCGCTCCGGCAAACGGAGCGCACGCCATCACCGGTATGGCGAAAACAACCGAGCCCCATCTCGGCGGCGACCTTCAGCCAATGCATCCGCCGCAACACCAGACCGTATAGCTTCTTGAGACGTTTGGACGAGTGAGAGTTCATATCC
>CAWIVJ010000033.1:0-13843 GCA_963839525.1 uncultured bacterium
GCGCAGGAAGGGCGCTATCGTGTGGGTGCGATGAATTTGAACAGGATTGGTCCCCGGCGGGAAGTTGCTGACTTGCTGTGGTCTTCACCATGCTCTTGGAATCCGGGCATCGATCCTGGCGGGGGTCTCGGATGAAGCGAAAGCCGAGCTTCGGCCGGCTTGAACCTGCTGAACTGCGAGCGTGCTGGCAGAGTGAGGCCTCGGACTTCACGCCGTGGCTTGCGGAGCCTGAGAACATCCAGCTGTTGGCCGAGGCGCTCGGTCTGCCGGCACTTCAGGTCGAAGAGACAGAGGCCACGGTGGGTCCGTTCCGTGCCGACATCCTGTGCTCCGAGCCCGACTCTGACGGATATGTTCTGATCGAAAACCAGCTTGAGCGCACGGACCACCGCCACCTCGGCCAGATCCTCACCTACGCGGCAGGTCTCGACGCCGTCAAGGTCGTGTGGGTCTCCCTCGACTCACGGAGGAGCACCGCGCAGCCTTGGACTGGCTCAACCGGATTTCATCCGAGGAGTTTCTCTTCTTCGGCGTGCAGATTGAGCTGTGGCGGATCGGCGACTCGCCGATGGCTCCTCGATTCAACTTGGTCGTCAAACCCAACGAGTGGGCCAAGCAAGTCAAGGCGGGCGCTCGGGCAGGGACTGCGGAGCACGCGGCAAGGAGCCGCGAGTATCAGCAGTGGTGGGCGGGGCTGCTGCAGTACCTTCGAGGCCGCCGACTGGCCGTTTCGCTTGCTCTATGACGTACCCAAGAGCGGATCCTGGTCTTCGGTTGCTGGCACTCCACCCTGTATTCGCCTCGTCATATCTCATGCACTCAAGGAACAGGCGACACGAATCTACGTGCTCTTCCGGAATGCGCTAGGGAAGAAGACCGAAGAAGCCAGAGAGTGGTTCGAGTTCGCCCATAAGCAGGGAAACTCGAGATTGCCAAGGCGTTTCCGACGACGCTGCGGTGGACACCCGAGGATGAGTTGGGCTACGTCACACTTGAGTGCCCTGACGGTGGTGGCCAAGAGGCGGCGTACCACTGGCTCGTGCAGACGGTGCCCGCCCTAGAGAAGGCGTTCGGAGGAGTTCTGGCCGACTATCAAGCCGGCACTTCACAGGATGAGGAGCGGTGAGTCTCGGAGTAGTGTCAACGGCTTCGGGGACGGGTGCACCATTGGTGCTGCCCCGCGTCGGAAAGTCACATGACGTGCCCACCTCTTTGGCACCACTTGCTAAATTTTGCGGTGCTGGATCCCAGGCTGCTGTTCCTGGATGTGCGAAGATGGGTTCCGATGCAACAGATGCGCTGTGAACGGCTTACTTGCCTTGACCTCTTCGCTGGGGCAGGTGGCTTTACTCTCGGTCTCGAAGCGGCGGGGTTCCGATCTGTCGGCGCTATCGAGGTAGATGACGTCGCGGCGGGGAGCTACCTGGCGAACTTCGGATGGTTGCCCGCCTCGTTCCTCGGTTCCAGGGGCGGGGATATTTGTGAGATCAGTCCGGCCAGCATGGGCGGAAGCTCCTTCGGTCGGGGGTGACGTCTCTCCCGACCTGCTTGTTGCCAGCCCGCCGTGCCAGGGTTTCTCGAGGGTAGGCAGGGGCAAGCTGGACTCTCTGGCGTTTCGAAGGGGTGCTTTTGCCCGCGATCTCCGGAACGGCCTGTACAACCGTGCGATTGACATTCTGAACGAACTACGGCCCCGCTTCTTCGTTTTCGAAAACGTCCCCGGCATTATGCACCTCCGTGGGCGAAACGTCGCGGAGGATGTGTGTGACGCCCTCGTCTCCGTGGGATACACGCCCCGATGTGCAATCCTCAATGCAGCCTGGTACCAGGTGCCGCAGACCAGAGAACGAATTGTGGTGATGGCCGCCCGGGAGGACCTGTCAATCGATCCCAGGTTCCCGAAGCCACAGAACTCGGCGCAGCTCTCGAGAGGCCACTTGGCAAACGCTGCTCTTGCCCCGGAAAACTGGAGAAACGGCGGCTACTTCGTGCCGCGGCTAGCGACGGACGGGGCAGATTGTCTCCCTCCTGCCGTGTCGGTTGCGGACGCCGTCGATGATCTCCCCGAGTTTGTGTATCACCTCGAGGCCTTGAGGACAGGCCAGCGTTACAAGGCTTTGAGGGAACGCTTCCCCCCGGTTTCCTATCGTCACGAGCCGAGGAACGAGTTCTGCCAGAGAATGCGCAACTGGGCGGGCCTTGCCAGCGCTGTCGTGACAGACCACTTCTGCCGCTGGACACCAAGAGACTTCGAGACCTTTGCCAGAATAAGCCCGGCGACCGCTACCCACAAGCCGTGGGGATCGCCGAGGGCCGCTATCGCGAGGCGCTTGAGCTTTACCGGCAAGAGGGCAGATCGCTCCCGAGCAGGGCGGACTATGTGCCACCGTACGAGCTGTCGACCTTCGAGGAGAAGTGGAAGAAGCTTGACTGGTACTCCCCCTCCTGGACGATCACGGCTCATCTCAGCCGTGACGGCTACTCCCACATTCACCCAGACAGTGCTCAGGCAAGATCAATCACCCCTCGCGAGGCGGCACGGCTACAGTCGTTTCCTGACGCCTTTGTCTTCGATGGTAATACCGGGGACTTCTTCAGGCAGGTGGGCAATGCGGTCCCACCCCTTCTGGCCAAGGCAATCGGCAATTCGGTCATGAGGCAGCTCCTCGAGGTTCAGGAACGGCCGAGCATGGGAGGGCATGCAACCGCGCAATGCATCGAGGAACAGACAACGCGGCCGTAAGGCCGGACGCGATCTCGACCTGGCGAACCGCGACGGCGGAGGCCTTCGCGCGACAGATCGCCGACCACGATGCCCGCGTCGTGGTCAGAGAGGTCGAGAAGACGCTGAGGGAGATCAGTGGTTGGCTCCATGTGGAGTATGGCTCGCCTGACCTCGGCAATCTCACTGACCCGACTGACGAGTTTGCATACATCGTGCTGTCCAGGAAGACGCCCGAGCGGGCCTACACGAGAACTTTCAAAGCCTTGAAGACACTCGGGCCCTGGGTCGAGATTCGGCATGTCGACAGGAAGCTGATCGAGAAGACGATCCGAGGGGGCGGCCTCGAGAGCAAGAAGGCGACCGCAATCCTGCAGGGCCTCAAGATCATCGACCAGCGATTCGGTGCGCCTGACCTTTCAAGGGCAGAGCATCTCGATGACGATGACCTCTACGCCTTCTTGGTCTCCCTGCCCGAGGTGGGGCCAAAGAGCGCTCTGTGCATCATGCTCTACAGCTTCGGCAGAGCTACCTTCCCGGTGGATGCTCATGTTGGCAGGGTCCTGGCGCGCGTGGGGGTCTTTGATCGGGCCGGAGTCGCCCTTGCGCGAATGAGCCAAAAGCAACGGCAAAGGGCGCTGAGGCAGCTGGTACCGCCGGATCTCAGGTATGGGCTCCACGTCGGTCTCGTGGCCCACGGGAGGGCTGTATGTCGCGCGAATCGCCCTGTCTGTGCCTCGTGCGTGATCAAAGCCGCGTGTGGTCACCCGGGTACATCAGGGGATCCGCATAGCAGTCCGAGGATCCCACAGTGACACCCTGGGAGGAGGCCCTTGGTCTTCAAGAGCGACTCCAGATAGGCCCCAAAAGGGCGATTGAGGCGGAGGCTCCAGCCCCCGAATGGGCGGCCTTCATGGTCTTCCTCGGTTCGTGGTTCTCTCGCCTGAACGCACCAGACGCCACCCTGTACACGGTCGTCATCGTTCCCCGTAGAAGGTGTTGCTCACCTCTCGTCGCTCTGGGCACACTACTCGCCTCTGCCATGGGCGAGGTGCCGGATCTCTCATGGGAGGAGTTCGCCCTTCTCCCCCAGGACTCCGTGGTCCACTTCCTGATGAACAGGAATGGCACGGACCGGCCGTTCAAGGGTGTCCTGATGGATTCTGCAGGCAGCGTACCGAGGGAGGTAAAGCTCGAGGAGGAAGGCGTCAGGATCTGGATTCACAGCAGAGACGTTTTCGCGAAGCGGCACTTCAGAGTGCCTCCGTATCCAACCGAGCACCGGCTCGGCAGAATTGCAAAGCACCGACCGTTCTACGAGACCCTCGTGCCGGGATTTAGGAATCACTGGCTCGTTTCTGCCTCCTCCATCTGTCTAGTGCTGGCCAATGCCGCCCAGTGGTCCCATGATCTCGAGGACGTCTGCGTGAGAGCATCATTTCCGGGGTCCGATTCTGCCCGCCCTCACTCCTTGAGGGACATCCTGATGGTGGATACGGACCCAACCAAGCCCGGCATCAAGACGCTGCTTGCGTCCCCTGGCGGTTTCTCTCCGCCCGGTGGCAGGTTTCCGGTTGCTCTGGCGGATGGACCGAAGGCACTATCCTCGATCCGGTGGGTCGATGCTCGCAATGTGCTGGTACTTGTTGATCAGGCCGAGTACGACGAACAGGTCTCTGGTCAAATCGTCGAGATGACCTGCCGGCGGGAGGACTCTCTGGTACCACCCATGGGTGGGTTCCCGTGTCCATTACCTGCCGGTGTCGACCTTATTCTGTTCGCCGTCCCGGGAAAGAACCGATGACCAGCTCCTTCGAACTCACCGGGCGTGCGTTCAGGAACGCCAGAGTGCTTCAGATCAGGGTGCACAGGCTTGAGAGGTACCCGCCGGTCGATGAGCTGTCCGCCGAGATATCAGAGTGGTTTGCGGCCGCGCAATCCGTAGAGGAAGACCACAGGCTGGCCGAGGTGCGAGCAAGGCTCGCCCGGATTCGCGGCTCCGTCGTGTTCGGGCTTCTTCCCTTTGATGATGCCGGCTTGCAGCTGGAGGCGCAGCTCGGTGAGGCGATGTCCGTTTCCCGGCAGTACCCGTTCCTTTCCGATCGGATGGGGCGCATTGAGATTCTGGTGAGGTTTCTGCTTGAGAGCCCTGAGAATCCAAAGGGCAGACTCGTCTTCGGTCATCTGGCTGGCCTGAAGACCAGCAAGCGTCTGCCTGCCGGGATGGTGTCGCCACGCACCAGACTCCCCATCCCCGGATGGGGCCTCGAGCTGAGGGCCCTTGTCGCCGAAAGATGCGGCCATGTCGAGGTGCTAACCTCCCGCAAACGACTGCTGACGAATGGCTACTGCAACATCGTCTTGCCGTGGGGCGGCCGAGGGTGCCCGTTCCTGTACGAACTGTTTCACTCTTTTGGCAGCCCGGAGGTTGACACCTTTGTCTATGACTGTGAGCGTGTGGCCCGACCCGGCCAGATGCTACTGCCCAGGGGGGCACCGATCCCCATACAGAAGCCAGGGCGGGAGCATCCCCAGGGGGCAGAGGTCGAGGAGGACCACGGGGAACCAGACTGGAAGAGGGCAGACTTCTGGGCCGCGCTCAGGAAGGCACCACCCGCCCAGAACTTGTCTGAAGAACAGAACGACCATGAGTTCATTGTCAGGGCGAGGCTGGTCCTGCTGGCCAACGAGAAGAAGGTGTTCCTCAACGAGGAAAGCAAGGTCATCGAGGTTTCGGCGCTTGTGGAGGGGGAAGAGGATGCCGGGGACTGGAAGAGGTTCCCGCGCGTGCCTGTGAGAGAACTCCGGGCCGGTGATCTCATTGTGCTCAGAACAGGCGGCAGCGGCGACTACCTGATCAGTGTCGCCGATGCCCTGATGGCGAAGGAGGGTAACGGTGACCTTCGGGAAAGGGCACTCGACTGGAAGGTCGCACTGCGGAAGGCCCTTGAGGATCTCGGGTCCCGCGTCATCGCAGCCCTCCTTGAAAGCAAGAACCACGGCGTCCGGAACCACAGGTATATCTGGGCTTGGACGACGCACGATGTGATCAAGCCCAGGTCCGAAGGGCTGTTCTACGAAATACTGGCGATTCTGAATGACATCGGATACATCGAATCGGAGGCCCTGGAGACCGCCGAGAGCCGCTGGGCTCTCATGAAAGAGATCATCGCGTACCATCATCGAGCAGGGGTGCAGATCAGAAACTCGCTTCTCCGTCGGCTTCGCAAGCTCGTGCAGGCAGGTGAACGAATCGACGACTGCCTCGCTCTGACCCTTCCTGGCGTCGACTCGGGGGAGCTGTCCGTGCTGCGGGTCGCAGCGGTCGATCCACAGGTGGTCGAGGTGCCTCATCAGCGAATCGGGACCCTGTTCTCTCTGTACGAGTGACCCCCGATGGCCAGGATGATTCCTCCGTACATTGCGCCCGAGAACCCCTCCCCTGGTGAGCATCTCATCTTCACCGGGTTCAAGTGTGACCCTGAGACCCTGGATTGGGTTGTGTTCCATTCTCTCGGCGTCGCAAAGCACAGGTCCCGGCTGTCAGGAGAGATCGACTTCGTCGTGGTGATGCCAGGATCGGGAATTCTCTGCCTGGAGGTAAAGGCGGGGAGAGTTGCCCGGGAAGCCGGAGAGTGGGTCTTTGGTAGCGGTGCGTCGCGACGGAGGTCAGCCGTCGGACCTTTTCAGCAGGCCGCCGAGGGCATGCACTCGTTGCGACGGTTTCTGGTGCGGAAGGACCCCAAGCTCGGCAGGCTTCTGGTTTTTTCCGGTGTCTTCTTCACTGATATTGACTTCGATCAGGATTCCTCGGAGTGGCACTCGTGGCAGCACGCCGGTCGATCCGAACTCGACAGCCGACCAGTATCGAGGATCTGCAGGAGAATCCTTGAAGAGGCTCATCGTCATGTCGCCTCGACGCCTTCTGCAAGATGGTACAGGAGTGTGACAAGCAGGCCTGACGCATCGCAGGTTGAACGGATTGTCAACGTGCTCCGGCCGGACTTCGAGTATCCCATCGTGAAGCGCGTGCAAGCTGAAACAGCCGATAAGGAGCTGCTCCGCTTCACGCATGAGCAGTTCGGAGCGATTGATGTCCTCGAGCTCAATCCTCGAGTGCTATTCGTCGGGCCCGCCGGGACGGGGAAGACCTTCCTTGCCCTGGAGGCCGCTCGTCGTGCCTGCCTCTCCGGAATGCCCGTACTGATGACATGTTTTAACCGGCTTCTTGGTCAGTGGCTTGGCGAGAACTGTCAGATCCCGTTGAAGGAGCCAGCGTCGCACTCGTACGTCGGGACCTTCCATTCACTACTGCTTCGACTCTCCGGCCTCCAGATCCCCGACACGGGAGGCAGTCAGTTCTGGGCCGACACGCTTCCTGATGCAGTGGTCAATCGGGCTCTGGATGGGGACATTGCCACGCCCTTGTTCTCCCTTCTCTGCATTGACGAGGCGCAGGATCTGACTCGCCCGAAGTACCTCGACGTGATGGACCTGTTGCTCGACGGCGGTCTGGCTGACGGGCGCTGGGCGATGTTTGGCGATTTCGAGAACCAGGCCATCTACTCCTCGATCAACAATGGTCAGATAGATGTCCTGGCAGCAGTGCGAAGCGGTCTGCCGGACCACTTTGCAGTTCCGCTGAGAACCAACTGCCGCAACACACCGCAAATCGCAGCAGGGATCGAGCTTGCAAGTGGTCTCAGCCCGGGATACGCGCGGGTACTGCACTCGGCGAACGGCCCTGACGTCGATGTCAGATTCACACGGACTCGAGAGGGCAGGGTGGCAACTCTGCGGCAGACTCTCTGGCGGCTGCTTGAGCAGCATGTACCGCAGGAGATTGTGGTTCTGTCGACACGAGAGGACGACTCATCGACGGCACACGCCCTGGCGTCGGCCTCACGTGAGGTGGGGCTCGGCGCCCTCAGGAGCGGAAGATCGGTGCGCGGCAAGGTCGGCTTCACGACGATCCACGCTTTCAAGGGCCTGGAGGCATCGGCAGTCGTCATCACCGACGTGTGCGACCTCAAGAGTCCGGAGGCCCGGGCTCTTCTCTACGTGGGCATGAGCCGTGCCAGGGTTGAGCTGTCGCTGCACCTGACCGAGTCCTGCCGCCCTGACTGGATCAGCCTCGTCCGCGAAGGCCTCAAGGTCACGGCCAGGGAAAGGAGTATCTGAATGTGCCCACAAGCCGAGAACCTCAGCAACAGGAGATGGCTTCTTGATCGACTACGGGCAGAGGTGATTGGCCCGGACCCGACCGCGTGCGATGCGCCGGTCCAGATCGCGGCTGGCGCTGAAATGACCTTCGAGTCCTGGCCCGCCTGGCGGATACCGAAGATCCAGCCCGACGGGGAGGAGATACTGTGGCAGGATCCGCCGATCAAGCGCTATGGAGCAGGGGTGTTGTTCCCTGTGGGCATCACCGAGCAACGACAACTGGCGGAAGACGCCGCATCGACACCGGAAGAGATCCAGGAGGAAGAGGCCCTTCCAGATACTGGAGCATTTGACTCGCTGGAAGAGGATATCCAGCGACGAGCCGGCGCATCGTCGCTTGATGACGACTCGGACAGCCACGAGGTGACCCTCGCAAACGCCTACCGCCCATCTGCTCTGGGATTGAGCTTCCTGGGAGATCTTGATGTCGAAGAGGAGGCGATTCTGATCGAGGTGTCGTTTGCCAGATATGTCAGGCAGACGGCAAGGGTGATGCGGCGACCCGACGACGACGACCCGATTGAGCGGGAGATGTGGCTCAGATCCCCGGGGAAGACCGCGGATGGCGCCAACCCGGTCCTCCGCATTCCTCGTGAGGACCTCCTCAGGGAGACGAGAATCGAGCAACCCGTGCCAGGCAACGAGGAGAGGAACCTGCGCGTCGTGGTTGTTTCCAGGCCGCACGCAGGCGGTGAGAGTTCAAGGTTGCTCACAGTGTGCCTCGTCAACCGGGAAGATCCCGATGCAGGGCGACTCGACGAGCGCTGCTACTTTCAGAGCGGTCTGCAAGTGTCAGGATCAACGGAACGTAGGTGGATACTCCCGTATCCAGAGCCCTCGGCCGGGTCACCCGACCCGGCGGCTGACGAGAACATCACCAGGTTGCTCTACCGGGACCGTCAGACCTATGCAATAGGTCATGGCTGTGCCGCCGACTGGAGACCTGACCGGCAGGTTGAAGGCCCCGACAGCCGGGTTTCGAGTGTACGTACTGACTGTCTTCCGGAGTTTGAAACACCAGCAACAAGCGCCGAGGTGAAAGACGGGACTGGCAAGGATCTTCGCGTGAGCATGCTCAGCCTCGCCGGGCTGGACTCCTCCGACGATGGCCTGGCAGACCTGGACCGCCTGGTTGGCGCGTACGAGGCCTGGCTTCGCGATCTGGGCAATCTCGACGCACCCCGGGAGGTTGTGCCAGGTGTTCCGCGACCACCGATCCCATCCGACCTTCGGGCAACCGCACAGGAGCTGCTTGCGAGATGTCAGCGCTGCCTGCGACGTCTCGAGGCGGGGCTGGCGTTCCTTCGTGGCAATAGTGAGCTGGCACAGACAGCCATCACTGCATTCAGGCTCATGAACGAGGCCATGCTGCTTGGCCAGCTCAGGTCGAGCCGGGAAACCAGGACCCCCAGCTGGGACGAGGACTCGGGCAGGTTTGTCTGGGACAGAACAATTGACAACCCGGATCACGCGGCCCGACATCCGACAAAGGGCTACTGGCGTCCGTTCCAGATAGCGTTCATCCTGATGTCCGTCCCGGCGATCTGTGACCCCGAGCATCAGGAGAGACGACAGGTAGACCTCATTTGGTTCCCGACCGGTGGCGGCAAGACGGAGGCATACCTCGGCCTCACGGCGTTCACCCTCCTCTTCAACCGCCTTTCGGGCCGCAAGCCGGGCGGGGTGGACGTCCTCATGCGTTACACCCTGCGCCTACTCACGGCCCAGCAGTTTCAGCGAGCGGGCCTCCTGTTCTGTGCCCTGGAAGATGTCAGGAGGCGGCATCAGGCGAGTCACAAGCAGCTGGAGGGAGACGACTTCAACATAGGGATGTGGGTGGGGGGCGCAGCGACACCGAACAGGCGATCAGATGCGGTCAGAGCGCTCCGACGTCTCCAGAAGGACCCACAAAACGCCGAGAACCCATTTGTTCTCCTGAAGTGCCCCTGGTGCAACGCCCGGTTTGGACCTGTGCTGCCTGCTCCCGGAACGAGGCGAGGTGGCCGGAGGGAAGGCCGGCGAGCACCCAAGAGCGTCTTCGGCTACAGCACCCGCTACCTGTCTGGAAGCCGGGCCGAGACGGTCGTCTTTCAATGCGACGACCCCGCATGCGCCTACAGCGGCAGGCCTCTTCCCATCCTGGTGATCGACGAGGACATCTACGCCGCACCTCCCAGTCTCGTAATTGCGACAGTCGACAAGTTCGCGATGCTGGCGTGGAAGCCCGAGATCCGCCGGCTTCTCGGGATCGACGAGAGTGGTGGTCACATCAATCACCCTCCATCTCTGATCATCCAGGACGAGCTTCACCTGATCTCTGGTCCACTCGGTTCCATGGTTGGTGCATACGAGACGGTCATCGACGAGCTGTGCACCACGCGGGAGGACGACGGGCCGGTCCAAACGCCCAAGATCGTGGCCTCGACCGCCACGATCAGCAGGGCGGAAGAACAGGTCAGCAGTCTGTACGCTCGACCCGACGTCAACCTTTTCCCTCCGCCCGGTCTGGAGGCTGGCGATTCGTTCTTCGCACGCGAGGCGCGGGATGACAACGGGAGGCTCGAACCCGGGAGACTCTACGCAGGGGTGATGGCACCGGGCCACGGCTCGCAGCAGACAACGCAGGCAAGGGTCTTTGCGGTCTTGCTCCAGTATCCGGCAATCATGCCAGCCGGTCAGAATGAAGCTGACACCCGTGATCCGTGGTGGACTCTCCTGTCATTCTTCAACTCCCTGCGCGAACTGGGGGGGGCAGCTACACTCCTTGTCGCCGACACCCGTGACTACCTCAGGGTCATCATTGATCGCCACGGCCTACCGTACATGGTGATAAGACAGCTCATGCACGTCGAGGAGCTGACCAGCAGAAAGAGAAGCGATCAGGTTCCACTGGCCATCCAGAAGCTCGAGAAGCCTTTCGAGAGAAACAGCAAGGGGTATGTCACGGAAGCGGTGGATGCTTGCCTGGCCTCGAACATCATCGAGGTGGGCATCGACATCGACAGGCTGAGCTTGATGACGATCGTCGGACAGCCGAAGACAACGTCGCAGTACATCCAGGTCTCCAGCCGTATTGGCCGGAGACACGATGCGCCCGGACTGGTCGTCATCACCTACAGCCAGAGCAAGCCCAGGGATCGAAGCCACTACGAGAGATTCCGCTCGTTCCACAACAGGCTGTACGCCCAGGTGGAGCCCACGAGCGTTACTCCGTTCAGCCCTCCTGCGGTGGATCGCGCGCTACACGGTGTGCTTGTGAGTGCAGTCCGCCAGCTTGGGGGGCAGTCAGCAGCCGAATCGCCAAGGCCCTGCCCCGTTGTGCCCGGGAGCGGGATTCGGACCTTGGTGGAGCGGATGTTCGACGAACGGGTCCAGATCGTCGACCCCTCCGAGCGGGCATCCGTCGCCGCCACCCTGGCGCGCAGATTGAGGGAATGGCGAGCCTGGAACCCGCGCGACTATGGGCGTTTCGGCTCACAACCCGAGGATGCGCCACTGACGTACCCGGCCGGATCGACGGAACCGGTTCAATGGAACGGCCACAGCTGGCCGACCCTGACCTCTCTCAGAGATGTGGATGCTAGTTGCGAGGCCGAGATCACGACCTACTACCTCGAGCGCGACGCAATGGAGAATGACGCATGAGCCCCAGACCGCTCCGCAGAACTCAGGCGATCGTCCCGTTCGGCGTCGGGGCGATGATCGACTTCCCCGGGCCGGTCTCGCTGATCCACTGCGGCCTCGATGCGTGGCCATTCAACGAGAACGACCCCGAGCATAGGGAGTTCCGAATTGACGATGAGGTACGGCTCGCCAGTCGTTTGAAAGTCGAGTACTTCGTCCAGCCCCCCGACTTCAGGCGTCCGTCACGGGGTGAGGCCCAAGGCCAGGCGAACCTGAACCTGCGCCTCCCCTTCCTGAGGTTCCCGAAGTGGCACGTCTGCCCAAGATGCGGCCGGATGTACGAATCAGCGTTGCACGACGCGTCTCCGCCGATGTGTCAGGGCCCGATTGCCACCGGGTCCGATGCCGGGTCATCGCATCCGCGGCGTCGGACGGTTCAGGTGAGATTCGTCGCTGCCTGTGAGAAAGGTCACCTGCAGGATTTCCCCTGGTGGGAGTGGGTGTTCAGAAGCCCGGCACCCAGCCCAGGGGGCCTGCGTCTGAGAATGAACACGAGCGGGAGCGCCTCGCTGGCCGGGGTCAGAATCATCTGCGAGGAAGACAGGCCGCAGATCAAGGTCGTTGCAGCAAGAACACTGGCGGGCGCCTTCGCTCACGATCTCGCCGCCGGCTCGGCTCTCACGAGAATGGGTGTTACTTGCAGGGGCGAGAACCCCGCGCTCGGGATACCGTCGTCAGTGATTGACCCTCCCGGATGTGGTGAGGAGTTGCACCCGTTGCTCAGGGGCGGCTCCAACGTCTATTTTCCCCACGTCGTTAGCTCCATCTACCTCCCGCCGGTCGATGACTCGGCGCGAGAGGAGGTCCTGGAAGTGCTGGAGGACCGGATGGTGTGGCAGTTCGTCAAGATGATGTCGCAGGCCCAGGGTGGCGAGGTCAACGCGGAAACTGTGGGCGTGGTTCTTCAGACCTACTACTCCGATCGAGATATCGATCCAGCAGAGCTGGCGGAAGCGGCCAACAGGCGGCTGAAGGGGGGTGAATCCCCGGGCTTGCAGGAGGTGCCGACTGACTCGGATGAGCAGCGGTTCAGGCGGCAGGAGTTTCAGCTCTTCTGCAGGGATACTCAAGAGGGATACCCGAAGACGAACCTGCTGACGAGAACGGCAGACCTGACCCGGTACGAGAAAATCGTGCGGGATCACTTCGGCCTCGTGTCACTCGTCCACAAACTCCGGGAGACACGCGCTTTTGTGGGCTACTCGCGAGTCTTCTCGGGAAGCGGAATGGGCGAGGCAGAGCTGTCGCGGACGCCGAAGGTCTGGTTGCCCGCTGTAATCGTCAGAGGAGAAGGCCTGTTTCTGGCCCTTCGGGAGGATCGCATCAATGCGTGGCACATGGAGCACGCTAAAGCCCTGTCAAACCGCGTCAGCACCATGCAGAGCACCCTGAATCGGCTGCGAGCACGTCGTCGGCAGGATACCCGTCGGATTTCACCCCGGTTCGTCCTTCTTCACACCCTGGCTCACATACTGATCAACCAGCTGATCTTCGATTCCGGATATGGTTCGGCCTCGTTGAGGGAGCGCATTTACTGCTCGGACGATCAGCAGCATCCCATGGCTGCCATCCTCATCTACACGGCTGCAGGGGACTCCGAGGGGACGATGGGGGGACTGGTCAGAATGGGGCAGCCGGGCAGACTTGAGGGGGTCATTCTACGGGCCCTGGAGAAGGCCCGCTGGTGCTCTTCGGATCCGGTCTGCATCGAGAGTCAGGGTCAGGGCCCCGACAGCTGCAACCTCGCCGCTTGCCACTCCTGCGCCTTGCTCCCGGAGACCTGTTGCGAGGAGCAGAACCGCCTGTTGGATCGGGGGCTGGTGGTTGGGACGTTGTCTGAACCCGGGCTAGGGTTCTTCCAGACCTGAAGGCTAGGTCCCCGGCCGTTTTGCTTCGCACTCCGCACATAAAGGTGTCAGGCGTGCGCCAGGCCAAGCGTGGGGAAGGGGGAAGAGATGACGTGGGTCAGAGATGACGAGCGGAGCTTCTGAAACCTCCTGAATGGACCCAGCGGGTTGAAGTCCCGTCAGGCCTTGCGGTGGCCGCCAGCCGGAAGCGAGTCTTGCGCCGTGGGGGTAACCGAAGCGGCGAAGCGTGGGCGGCGGCGCTCGCGGCGCCGGAGCCTGGCCTGGGCCGCTTCCACCGCCTCCTGAAGCGCTTCCCTCTCCCACTGGCCAACGTCGTCCACTCGATCTACCGCCATGCAGCGAACCC